>JAEYKW010000035.1 GCA_023408075.1 Bacillota bacterium
GAGCAGACAGGTTATGATATCTTTAACGATAGATGGAGTCAAAGTGGAAGTTCCTGATAACACTTCGGTTCTCGAAGCGGCCAGGGCTGCCAGCATTAAAATACCGACGCTTTGCTATTTGAAAGGCATTAACGCCATCGGCGCCTGCCGCATGTGCCTCGTCGAAATGATTGAAGGAGGCCGCGGCCTTCAGGCGGCCTGCGTGCTGCCCGCTGCGAACGGCATGGTGATTTCCACGAAGTCCAAAGCCGTGCAGGAAGCGCGCCGCGTAAACTTAGAGCTGATACTCTCCAACCACGACAAGCGCTGCCTCAGCTGCGTGAGAAACCGCAGCTGCGAGCTGCAGCAGCTTTGTGAAGAGCTCAACGTGGAAGACGTGCCGTATGAAGGCCACAGCTTCGACCGTCCGCTCGACACGGGTTCCCCCTCGGTCATCAGAGACCCCAACAAATGCATACTGTGCCGCCGCTGCGTCGCGGTTTGCGGCAACGTGCAGAAAATCGGCGCGGTGGGCGCAACCGAACGCGGCTTCCGTACCATTGTGGAGCCGGTGTTCGGCAAATCTTTAAAGGATGTGCCGTGCGTGAACTGCGGACAGTGCATCATCGCCTGTCCGGTCGGCGCGCTGACCGAAAAGAGCGAGATTCAAAACGTGTGGGATGCGATCAACGATCCCCAAAAACATGTGGTCGTGCAGACGGCTCCCGCCGTGCGTTTCGGCCTCGGCGAAGAGTTTGGCATTCCGGTGGGCACCAGCGTGACGGGCAAAATGGCCACGGCGCTGCGCCGCATGGGCTTTGATAAAACCTTCGACGTCGATTTCAGCGCGGACTTAACCATTATGGAAGAAGGCACCGAGCTGATCGGCCGCATCAAGAACGGCGGCAAGCTGCCCATGATCACATCGTGCAGTCCCGGCTGGATCAAATACTGCGAGCATTTCTTCCCGGATTTCCTCGACAATCTTTCGTCGTGCAAATCGCCCCATCAGATGGGCGGCGCGGTGATCAAGAGCTATTACGCGCAGAAGATGGGCCTCGACCCGAAGGACATCTACGTGGTCTCCATCATGCCGTGCACCGCGAAGAAGTTTGAAAAGGAACGCGACGAGATGGCGGTGAACGGCCTTCGGGACGTGGACGCCGTGCTGACGACGCGCGAGCTCGCCCGCATGATCAAGCAGGCCAATATCGACTTTAAAAACCTGCCCGAAACCGATTTTGACCGTGTGCTCGGCGAATCGACGGGCGCGGCGGTTATATTCGGCGCAACAGGCGGCGTGATGGAAGCGGCGCTTCGTACCGTGGCCGATATCCTCTCCGGCGAAGACTTACAGGACATCGACTACGAATGCGTACGCGGCATTGACGGCGTCAAGGAAGCCACGGTGTGCGTGGGCGGCATGGACATCAAGGTCGCGGTCGCGAGCGGCACAGGCAACGCCAAGAAGCTGCTCGAAGCCGTGCGCAGAGGCGAGAAGGAATATCACTTCATCGAAGTGATGGGCTGCCCCGGCGGCTGCGTGACGGGCGGCGGACAGCCGATTGTCTCCGCACAGGATAAGCTCAGCATCAACCCGTATGTGCTGCGCGCCAAGGCGACCTATGCCGAGGATGCGAGGAAACCCAAGAGAAAATCGCATCAGAACGAGGAAATACAGCTGCTCTATAAGGAGTTCCTCGGCGAGCCCAACAGCCACAAGGCCCACGAGCTGCTCCACACGCATTATCACGCGAGACCGAAATACCAGTAAGCTTTACAGAACCGCCGGACCATCCGGCGGTTCTTTTCATATCTACTGAAAAATTCTCCCTTGGGAGTATGGCAATTTCTGCGTATTTCCGCGATAATATGAGCAAACCCCATCATTTCTAGAGGTATTGCGATGTTTATCATAGGAATTGTGATCTTTCTGGCGCTGCTCGCTGGTGTGGCGTTTTTATCCGGAGCGCCGCTGATTTATCTGGATCTTCCCAGCCTAGCTGTGATTCTGACGCTGTCCTTAGCTGTATTGCTGATCTCCGGTCTGCTCGGTGATTTCTTTAAAGGCTTTAAGCTCATGACACAAAAAGAAAATATATACTCCTCAATTGAGCTCAAAAGAATAGGTGAAGCCTTAAAACTATCAATCCGCACAGTTTTGTTGTCCGGCGTTTTCGGCACTCTCACGGGACTCATAGGGTCTCTTAGTAATCTCAGCGACCCGGCTTCCATACCGCAAAGCTTCGGCGCAGCGGCACTGACGCTGCTCTATGCGATTGTGCTGACCTTTATACTTCTGCCGGTGCAAGCCAAAGCCAAAGCCGTTCTCGCAACGCTGGAATAGCAGGGCGGCTCTATGAAGAAACGTTTAGGCTTCATATCCGCCTTTGTGCTTTATCTCGCAATGCTGACGGTTTTGATGCGGTTTGATCTCACGTTAATGATACAGCCTTTGCCGCTCGCCTGTGTGGCGGCCGGCATTGTCATACTCACGCTGTTCCGGTACAAAAAAGGAATGCCGCTTCGCAGGGTACTCAAATTCGCGCGTTGGAACGCGCTCTTTTCGGGCGCGCTTATATCGCTGCTCTCGCTGCTTTCCGCGATATCCAAAGGCGCGGTCAATACCGCAGTGCTGCTGCGAAATATTGTTCCGCTTATCTATGGCATGATTGTATACATGTTTTTTTCTCTCGTGTTATCCTTCACGAAAAGCGATCGGGGCACGGATTCGGGCACGAATGACTTGCTTAACACTGAAACAGCGCTGCCTGTGTTCAGGCAAAAGGGCTTTTCGGAGCGTGAATGTCACGTCGCGCTGAAGCTGCTCGAAGGCTTACCCAACAAGCAGATTGCAAGCCAGCTCTATATTTCCGAGTCTACGGTGAAAAAGCACATACAAAACCTGTTCAGAAAGTGCGGCGCCGCGGACAGACATGATTTCATCCGTCTGTACACGCAATGGGTGAAGGACCAAAATATTGCGATTAAATGAACCTTACTGACTGCTTCTTGATATTCACAGCCCCGGAAATTTCCGGGGCTGTTTCAATTCTTACTCGTCCTGCTGCTCTTTTCCGCAGCAATTCTTGTATTTCTTGCCGCTGCCGCAAAGGCATGGCTCGTTTCTTCCTGTTTTCTGCGGAAAAGCGATCACATTGCTTTTTCTCTGTGCCGCACTTTGCGGCTTAGGCCCGAACGCTCTTTGAGATAATTCTCTCGGCGTAAAGCCTTTATTGATCCACAGCGGCGTGTCGTTGTAAAATTCCATCAACAAATCGAAGAAGCGTTTAATCTCCTCATCCGAATCCCAAATCAGTTCATGCATAAATTCAGGATCAAAACGACTCATCTCCAGCTGACAGCCATAATCTACAGCCTCCATGATAAGGCTCAACATCGCTTCCTGCTTGCTCATACCTTTTTCGCACATGATTTTAACGAGCTTATCAAAATTCTTCGGTGTTTTCACAAAACCCCTTAAAAACATATCGATATACTCTTCTTTGCTGTATTCACGGTACGGAATATGCGTGCGCTCCCGTATGGCCGAATACCATTCCGACATATTATCAACAGTATGGTAAAACCACCATGTTTCATCCTCAACGGAAACGTATATCAATACCAAATGCAAATTTGTTCTGTGGTATATAAACGATCTGATTTTCTCCGCTTCTATCTGAGGAAAGCACCTGCTAAGTATCTTAATGAACTGTCCTTCTTCTATGAAGCCGTATGCAATGAAAATACCCAGCACGCAGTTCTCCATTTCCTGCATTTCAACGGCAATATCTTTAATACTTGGTAATCTTTTGCGAATGAATTCTCCCAAAAAATCAGCAATGTGAATTCCTCCGTTTTTATACTGAACGAGCCCCCACACCTCAAGCTGCGGGCGCACATCATCGAGCATGGCCTGCGCCTTTTTTTCCTTACTTTGCAGCGGCACCTGACCGTTTATTTTCTGCTCGAAAACCTCACTGATAAACAATAAAGCGTGAAGGCTCAGCATTGATAAAAAATTTTCTGTGTTTTCCATATAGATTTGCGCAAGCTTTTGTGCCATCTTTTCTTTGTTCCAAGATGACGGCATGTCCTCACCAAAATGTATGGCATTAGCCTGCATATCCGATTTGTGCAGGTTCATAAGACATTGAACAATATCCTGACTCATTTCTCTTATAACCTCTTTATTCAGTATACTTCATTTTATATTTACACTTTCGCATTGTTTATATTATCACATATTTCACCATTATAAATCGTAAAGTTAATAAAAAAAGCCCTGACATCAGCATTTGAAGTCAGGACTTCTTCTTTTTTTCTAATTAATTGCACTGCCCTTTTCGAGCTTGCGTATCTGGACTTCGCCCTCATCCGCCATCTGCTTGAAGGCCGCAATCGTCTGCTGCATCACAGGCAATGCCTGCTGCTTGTAGGTGCTGATGGCTTCCACCGCCGCCATAAGGTCGGCAAACGATGCTTTGAGCGTTTCCACGGAAACGCCGGTCTGCATCGACTCCGTATGGATTTCTGCGCCCTGCTCTTTGAGCATCTTCGACGTACTGGATATCAGATTGTTCGTCGTTTCGTTGAGCATCTGAATTTTCTTAAGCACGATACGCTGATTGTAAAGCGCGCTCGCCACCATCACAGCCGTGCGCAGCGCCGATATCGTCACGCTCTTGGCGCGGTCCACCCCGCGGATAAGCTCTTTGTTGTTGCGGCGCACAATTTCCATCGCAATGATCCCCTGATGGTTCACGACGATCATCTGCTGCATATCCATAAGCCTTTGCCTCAGCGGAAACATGACCTCTTCCTCGATGAACTTGACTTTCTCGGCATCGATGCCTTCGGCCTTGGCTTTTTCGAGCCGCGCCGTCAGTTCCTCGTCCATCAACGTGCCAAGCGCAATTTCCTGATTGATTTTCTTCGTCAGCTCTCGAAGGGCTCCCTCTTCTATTTCGAGCGTGGTATTGTCGTTATTAAGGGCGCTGCGGCCTTTGTCGAGCGATGAAATGATGTCTGCGATAACGGTATCCGCCTTCTCGTAACGCTGGAAATAGGCGCGTATGGGGTTGAATATCTTGCCGAGGACACCCGTCTTTGCAAAATCCAGCAAGCTCGGGTCAAGATCTTTGATTTCGCGGTGGAGGTCCATCAGGCTTTTTGATACCTGACCGCCTTCGCTGCCCGCTTTTGAAAGCTTGCCCACAGTGATGGCCATCAGTGAATTCTTCGATGCGGATTGCTGCATGGTATCCCGGCCGAACGCCTCAATACTTTTCACGAGCGACATTCTCTCGCCTGTCGCTCCCGTATCGGCCTGCATCAGCGCCGTGACGTTCTGGTCAGCCTGTGCTTTGAGCTTTTTCTGTTCTTCCGTGGTACTGCCGAGTTCCTCGACGACTTCTTTTTTCACCTGTTCCGGGTCTGATATCTGCATACTGAAGCCCAATATCTTATCCTCCTTTTTTTCTTACATTTCTGCGTTAAACAAATTCGTAATCTTGTAAACGACATCCTCAGTATCCGCATTGATGCTGGCAGCCTCATTGATGGAGGAAATGCTTTGGAGGACATCAAGATCGGCGTTATACCCAATCGTGCAGACAGGCACCTTGAGCCCCGCGATCATATTCTGCGCCTGCCCGAGCGTGTAGCCTGTGTTCGTCTCCCCGTCGGTGAGCACGAACAGCATCAGCTTCGCGTTGGGGTGGTCGGCCTTGGCGTCCTGAAGCATCTTTTCCCCGGCGATGATGCCGTCGAACATTGCGGTGCCGCCCGAGGCGCTCATGCTCTTCACCGCGCCGGTAAACAGCGAGCGCTGGTTAAGGTCGAATTTGCCGATAGGCAGCGCGATGCTGACTTCGTCGCTGAATGTGACGAGACCGACAGAGCAGTCCTGATTGATGTAGTTGGAGCCGTTGAGCAGTGATCTTTTGAGGTTGTTGAGCGGTTCGCCGTCCATGCTGCCCGATACGTCGGCCACGAATACCGCGACGATCTCCTTACTGCTGTTCTTCTTGTCCTTCCAGAGTTTCTGAGCCTGGGAGAGCTTTGACCCGTCCATGTCCGCGATATCCGGCGTATAATCATCGTATTGATTAAATCCGTATTCGGTGGCTTTCTGCTGAGAGTCTCTCGACTTGCAAAAATCAATAAACTGCTGCAGAATCTGCTGCTTTTCCTCGGAGATTTTCCCGATTTCGTAGACGGGGTTGTCGTGCCGCATGCCAAACGGCGTAAACGTATAATCGGCAATAAGATCCGCCGAATTTGCAAACTGCTGGGATTCAAACACAAAACCGCCGAGCACGCCCGACGACGCCGAGTCTTTCATTTGCAGCGTGGTATACGCGACGAACGGTACGTTGGCCTGAAACTTCTCAAACTGGCTGGTTGCTGTATCGCTTAACGGATCGTCTTTGTCGCAGGCATACAGGAGCGACATTAAAAAGTTGGCACCGGTGGAGCTTGCAAACGGATTCGTGTACCCCATGGCCAGTTCGCCCGCGATGGTGGCCTCTGCGATGGTCCCGACGTTGATCTTTCCGTACTTTTCAATAATCGCATCATTCATTTCCTTCGAAAGCGCGATGCCCGCCACGTTGCCGGCCAGCCGGTCTTCCACCAGTGTCACATCGATGCCCTTGGCGGTCAGCAGCCCGCCCCAGAGCTCGTTGGAAGGCGAAAAAGCCTCGGGCACGTATTTGCCGGACGCGATGTAATCGACAGCCGCCCCGGAGGCAATCCCCCGTATGGCAACCGACACAGGCTTGCCGTTAACGGTGGCGCCCGACGCATTGAATTTTTGAGCCATCTCCACAAGCCACCCGTCCTTGCCCGTCCCCGCTTTTTCGGTTGATGATATGATCTCAACATAGTCGGATGTCGTGTTCTCCACCTGCTGAGGGTATTTAGATATATCGGGCAGCACGTCCTTCATGTCGGTGGTTTGCAGTTCCACCGCTTCCTTGACCGGTTCCAGCGTCGTGACCTCCATCTGGCTGTACATCCTGTCAAGGTCAGACATCGCTTCTTCTCTGGTAATCTGTTTCAACGTTTTACCGGCGTTCTCCGTCAGACCGATGATTCCAAATATCCCGGCAATCATAATAACGGCAATACCGACGACAATGAGCAGTCGTTTTGTGTTATTGGCCATTTCTTAACTCCTTTTGATCATAAAAAATTATTGAACCCGGACAGCGCTGACGTGAATATCATCCCGGGCCCGCTACTTATACCATTTCGAGTCACGAATCAGCGCATCGAGCTCGCCCAAAGCCGGCATGCTTTCGAGTTCGCTGATACTGAGGCTGTTGAATTTGGATATCTCGAGCAGCAGCTTGTCGAGCCTTAAGAGAATCTCTTCGTTGCCGTAAACGGCCTGATCGACATAGTCGATATATTCTTTATATATGTCCAGCTTCTGTTTTGCGATATTGGCCCGCAGCGATGATTTGTTGCGCATGATTTCGGTATATTCCTCATCGTCAAAGGCGCATATTTTATTCAGCATGCTTTTGATGTTGGCAACCATGATTTTTTCCGCCCCTTGAACCACACCGGTAAATTTGCCGTAGCTCAATTCGGTTGCCGAAAATTTCTGCAGCAGTATATCATTGATGAGGTCTTCTTTTTTCTGTGTTTTCTTGA
Organism: Bacillota bacterium; assembly: GCA_023408075.1. Lineage (GTDB taxonomy): Bacteria > Bacillota > Clostridia > Christensenellales > SZUA-584 > SZUA-584. The sequence goes on from JAEYKW010000035.1 coordinate 7,648, forward strand.
TCTGCGCGGACACCTCCTCGAGCTTTTCCGAAAAAGTGCCTGAGTAATCAAGGTGCGCGATCGTCTGATAGCAGGATTCGAGGTCGGTTATTTTTTCAACGGTTGTCGCAGGGTCAATAACCGGCGGTCTGGGCCTGATAAGGCGCAGGTTGATCGCGAAGAAAAAGAATACGCTGCCCAATATGACGGCAATACCGACGATTGTTTCAAGAGTGCTGTCGGCAAACAAACGGACCTTTAAAAAAGCGTTGGAGAAAACGACAATATTGACGGCAAAGATGATGATATTGAATATAATCAATTTCCTGATTGCGGCTCGACTCACTTTTTTCCTCCTTGATTGTCGCACATTGGTCGCTCACGTAGTAAATGTGTGTATTGACAATATGCATATACTCTTTTATTATACCAAAAATAGAAATATAAACAATTACAACTCAGTCACTGAAATAAAATTCTTTAAAAGGGTGGAATATGTATATCACCAATATAACGTCAAAGGATATTGAGCTTCTGGCTGAAGCGCTCGGCCTCGTCTGGGATGTTTTTCTTGAGTTTGAAGCGCCCGAATACTGCGAGGAGGGTATTGCCGAATTCAAGCACTATATCGAGCCCGACGCGATACGCGAAAAGCTTGGCAAGGGCGAGCTTCAGATGTGGGCCTGCATTGACGACGACCGCGTGACCGGCGTGATTGCGCTGCGTGCCCCCTGCCACATCAGCCTGCTGTTTGTGGATAAGCGGTATCACCGTCAGGGCACCGCGCGGGCGCTGTTTGAGCATGTGCTGGCATATATCAAAGAGAATACTGAGCATACAGAGATGACCGTAAACTCATCGCCCTATGCCGCCGGGTTTTACCGCCGTATGGGCTTTGCCAATACGGACACGGAGCAGACCGTGAACGGCATTCGATTTATACCGATGAAGCGGGAGGTTTGGAATTGAAGAAGCCTTCCCCTCCGAGGCAATGTCATAAAGTTAAAATGTAAAGGAGTGGAATGAATACAGAACATACGATCTCTTGACAAATACAAAAGACGCCAAAAATTGAATGACTACTTTTTTTGGAGGGTATCATTCAATGAAT
>JAEYKW010000011.1 GCA_023408075.1 Bacillota bacterium
ACCTGTGGAAGAAGATGAAGAGTTTTTTACGCCAGCTGCAAAGTTTGCTTTCCGATACGGTTTGGATCCTCATCTGTGCCAAGACGGCTCGGTACTTGCAAATTGCTTTGTAAATCAGCAGACCCTACTTATATCCAAACCATTAAACTTACAAGAAATCTTTAGAGAAAAAAATATCCTGAAAATCCTCCAAAAACTCATATAGATAGACTTCCTTCAGTTCTTTCTCCTCGCAATCGAAGATTATCTGTAAATCGTCGGGAAAGAGCAGCCCGCAACAGCTATACAGAATTTTCAGTACGCCGATCAGAATATCATATTGTGCCTTTTCATAAACAGCATTTAAGAAGACTGCAATTCTTCCATTTGCGTTACATCATTCTGATATAGATTCCATACTTCGCTCAAGAGTGGCCAAGTCTGCGCACCGGAAGTAATGTTAACTTTAAAAGCATTGACTGTTCTGGCTTCGTCGATCAAATTCTTTTCAATCAAAACACTGCGCAATTCGTTTCCTTTCATTTGTTCCATGACTTTGTTTCCTCCTATAATTCTTCATATATTGGTTGTATAATTGATGAATACGAGTGTATTTCAACACTCAAATAGAGCTGCGGTTAATCAGTTTTGTACTATAAAGTCTATAGAATGATAAGGCGTTATATAAAAAGTGTAGTAAAATGTAGTATAAAGCCTCCTGACAGCGGTTTTTTACCTTGTTATCAGACGCTAAAAATCAGCCTCGAAGGGTAGGCAGTTTTTACTTTTGTGTAGTATAAAACTCGAAGAATTTTTGGACACAAAAAAACCCCGAAAGTGGCTTCACAACGGGGTTTCTGGCGTTCCCGGCGCGACTCGAACGCGCGGCCTGTCGCTTAGGAGGCGACCGCTCTATCCGCCTGAGCTACGGGAACAAAGTATAAGGTGCGCACGAAATCGCGCACCTTGTCATTTTACAAACAATCGGTTTAAAAGTCAACGTCAGTTTCGTATACCCTGTAACGGCGCAGGGATACGGCCGCCGCGTTCAATGAGCCGATTCGATCCTCCTTGGGCAACGTCCATCACCACCACGCTGCCGAGCAGCCCGCCGTATTCCACGCACTCGCCCACCTTGCCATACGGCACAGGAATAATGCGCACCCCTGTTGTTTTGGAATTGATCACGCCGATCGCTGCCTCGTCCGCAATAATTGCCGATATGACCGACTCCGGCGTATCGCCCGGCACAGCCACCATGTCCAGCCCAACGGAACACACAGCCGTCATCGCCTCAAGCTTTTGCAGCGAGAGTGCGCCCTTTTTCACAGCTTCAATCATGCCTTCATCTTCGCTGACGGGGATAAACGCGCCCGAAAGACCGCCCACATGCGACGACGCCATCACGCCGCCTTTTTTCACCGCGTCGTTGAGCAGCGCCAGCGCCGCCGTGGTGCCATGCATGCCGCACACATCCACGCCGATTTCCTCTAAAATGCGCGCCACGCTGTCTCCGATGGCCGGCGTGGGCGCAAGCGACAAATCCACAATGCCAAACGGCACACCGAGCCGCTGAGAGGCCTCTTTGGCCACTAGTTGCCCGACGCGCGTTACGCGAAATGCCGTCTTTTTGATCACCTCGGCCACCACGTCAAAGCTCTCGCCTTTTACCTTTTCCAGCGCCGCCTTCACAACGCCCGGCCCGCTGACGCCCACATTGATTGCACACTCGGGCTCGCCCGAGCCGCAGAACGCGCCCGCCATGAACGGATTGTCCTCGATCGCGTTCGCAAACACCACGAACTTGGCGCAGCCGATGCCACCGTCAGCCGCCGTCAACTCTGCGGTCTGCTTGATCACGCGTCCCATCTTCGCAACCGCATCCATGTTGATGCCACTGCGCGTGCTTGCCACATTCACAAATGCGCACACGCGCTGTGTCGCGGCCAGCGCCGACGGCAACGAATCGATCAGCACCGTATCGCTTTTCGTTTCGCCCTTGTGAACCAAGGCCCCGAAGCCGCCAATAAAATTAACGCCCGTATCCGCCGCCGCTTCATCGAGCGCTTTGGCAAACACCGTGTAATCATTGATGCCGCTCGCTGCCGCAATCTCCGAAATGGGCGTGACGGAAATACGTTTGTTGACAATCGGGACGCCGAACTCACGTGCGATGTCATCGCCCACGCGTACGAGGTCTTTTGCTTTCTCGACGATCTTCCTTTTTATATTGTCGCAGCAAATACCCGCATCTGCGCTCACGCAATCCCGCAGCGATATGCCCATCGTGATGGTTCTCACGTCAAGATTCTCAGTGTCGATCATTTTTATGGTATCTAGCACCTCATATTTGGATATCAATCTGTCTTCCTCCGGTTGTTTTTATTTATTTCTTGTAGAGGGTATAGTCGGTATAATAAATCCAGTAACTATAGCCCGTATCTATCTTTCTTGCATACATTTCCATGCGAATATCGTTATCCGGCCACCAGACCGCATTATAGTATGCACCGCCTGAATCAACAGCCTGCAGCACCTGATCATCCGAATCAAATGTGACATTATCATCGGACATGTCATGGTAGCCGGCGGATACCGGTTTACCGTAATCGCCGCGAAGCCCTTCCATCAAACTGTTCACCGTTTCCAAGTACTTTTCGCCCTGCATGCTATAACTCACGCTGCTGAGCATATCATCGCTGTTGAACCAGTATGTGAGCAGCATGTCGTGGCCGTATACCTCGCTGCCCAAATAATCAAGCGCGTCGGTGAACTTTTCGTCAAGCATCAGCGTTTCGGCCGATCGCACCATCTCTTTTGACATGCCGAAAGAGAACGAACGGAAAATACCTTCTTGCGGGTTAATGTCATTCATCCCCGCCTCGTTATCCGGCACGCCTTCTTTGTAAGCATCAATTGCATTCAGCTTTTGCTCGACAGCCGCTATATCCACCGCACCGTCCGCAATGGCCGTGCAGGCACCAAGCAGTATCGCTGCAATCAAGATCATCACTGTGAGCAATCTTAATTTCATGGGAAAGGCCTCCTCCGTATGAGCTATTATAAACCAGAGAGAAGCGGCTTGCAAACGCTAAAAGGATTCGATTTATTGCATAATTATTACCATTGCTAACATTGTATGAATCTTAAGTTAAATAACCTCTTTACGTGTTTACGCGTTTCAAATTGAACCGATATTATATATGAAATCAAAACGAAAGGATGAGGGTCAATGAAAAAGCTGATTGCAGCGGGTGCGATGGTGTTGTTTGCGGGTCTGTATTACGTTGTGGGCATGGGCGGCTGATAAAGACAAGAAACGCGAAAGGAGCGGCATATGCTCAACTCTTAGAAGAGCCTTAAGAGAAACCTTAACGGCTCTTTTGCTTTAAAAGTTACTTATTGTGGAAAGCACTGCAGCTGGTTTTTAACAAATTAGCCTATTCCGCTGAAGAATATGTTGCGCGTAAACACCGGATGAGACATGTGTCTTGTCGATCACATAAATTCATCTTATCAGCCACATGTTCACATATGCTGCGTTGCCTGCGGCTCCTTTGCTCCCTCACAAGATATATCGAGACTAAGACGCAGCAGATTTGTCGGAAAGCTTATTCCGATTCGAACAGAGGCATGGTTTCTGCAAATGACGTTTCATTGCCTGTTAACAAAGAATTCCTGACGAGACTTCTATATTGCTCAAACACTTTATGACATAATGTAATGGCCCTTTGGGTTAAGTCGGAAGGTAATCTCTCTTTTAATTGCTTCAAATATTTGATTTTAATATTCCTATCTCCAAATCTGAAGATTTCTGAGATCCCGGCCAAATCAGGCAGTACATAAGGCGACGAAAAAAGCGGCCTGATAGCCGCCTTCTTTGTATTTCTATCTTTATTTGTCTCTGTGTTTGACTCTGGGTACTAACATGATTGCCCATAATCCGGCGAGTCCGACCAGCGCATAAATAATTCTGGAGACAATTGCCGCTTGGCCGCCAAAAATTGCGGCTACGAGATCGAACTGGAAAAATCCGATAAGGCCCCAATTGATGGCACCGATTATGACCAGTATCATTGCTAAGATATTCAAGCAAATCAACTCCTTTCGTGTTTATTATCCGCAAAACACTATGGAGTTATCACTTTATCGTCTTTTTTCTTCCTTCCAATTACTTCTATTTCCAATGTATCAAAATCGACACTTTCCACAAAATCATCCGGGAAAAAGACCGTTCTGGAAAACGACTTGATTTCCGCATGATGCTTGGCACAGATAACCGGCTTTGAGAGATCAAAGGCATCGCAGACGGCGGACAAAGCGCTTATAAAATCCTTTTCCTCGAGCGCGACATCCTTATTGATCCTGTCTTCAATTTTAATTTTACCCCAATATCTCAAATGGACTCTCCGCAAAGCTTCACGATCGCATTGGCGATGATTTCTGAATTTTTAACCAAGCTGTCAATCTCAATATATTCATCCGGTCCATGCTCCGTATTGGGCTGCCCGGGAAACAGCGATCCAAAAGTCACCGCGTTTTCAAAGGCGCGCGCGTATGTCGCACCGCCGATGGATATGCAGTACGCATCCTCACCAGTGATTTCGGTATAAGCTTCTTTAAGCGTTGTCACAAGCGGGCTGTCTTCACTGACGAAATGCGAATCGAGCGTGTGCTGGTATGTGATTTTAAACAGGTCTCCGAAGTGCTTCTGGAGCTTCTCCTCCACGGCTTTGCGCTGTATGGATATCGGGTAACGGATGTCGATGCCCGCTTTTAATACGCCGCCGCTCAAAAACAGCGTTCCCAAGTTGAATGTCAGCTTGCCGGATACCTCGTCCTCAAGATTCAGCTCAACCGCCTCGCCATGGAAATAGGTACCGATCTTTTGCGCCAGTGCGTAGACGGCCTCTCCCGTTTTACCGGGCGACCAGGGCAGTGTGCCTAAATATTGCAGCAGCGCCGCCGCCGCATTGATACCTTGATCGGGTCGTGACCCGTGCGCGCTCTTGCCCACAGCCGTAACCGTCACCAGACCGCTGCCACTGTCCTTCGCTGTCAGTTCTGCACCAATGGGGCATCGGTAGCTCTCAAGGCTTTTTTGTATGGTTGCAAACGGTGCGGCAATCACCGACTCCGCTTTATTCGGCACCACATTGATACGTGTTCCCGCTTCAAAGCTTCTCACGCTCAGCGCACCGCCGTCGTCCAGGCCATCAATGCTGAGCACCACATGCATGAGCCCCTTTTCGGCATTGATCACAGGGTATTCACCGTCGGGCGAAAACGCAATATCGGGCAGCGGTTCATGCTTTTTGTAAAAATCGATATCCGCCCAGCCGGATTCCTCGTCAGCACCGATAATCAGGCGGACCTTTTTATTCAGCTGCACACAGTTGTCTCTCAGTGCCTTGATGGCATAAAGCGCCGCCACACATGGGCCCTTATCGTCAATCGCGCCGCGTCCGAATATCTTTCCGTCCTTCTCAACTCCTTCAAAGGCAGGAACCGTCCATCCGTCGCCCTCAGGCACCACGTCAATATGAACCAATATACCGAGCATTTCATCGCCGTAGCCGTAATCAATATAGGCAAGATGTCCAAAGAGGTTCACACAATCGAGATCCATGTCTTCCGCGGTACTTTGAACAAACATCAACGCGTCAAAAATACCCTTACCGTATGGCATATTGGGCTGGCTCTCACCCTTCACACTCTCTATTTTGAGGAAATTCTTAAGAATCCCCACCATCTCCCGCCTGTACGGCTCTAAGGAAAAGTCAAGCATGTCTATGAGCCTCCTTCACCTATTAATATGCCCAGTTTATCGTTTTTAGCAAGAATTGATCCAGCAAAACGAACACGCCCAGCACCGCAACATAGATCGCAAACCCATACAGCCGTTTTTTTGAAATCAGCGCGAGCATAAATTTAATTGCAAAATAGCCCGATACAGCCGCGCATGCGGTGCCGATCAGCGTCGGCAGCCATTCCACATGAATCGACGTATCTTTGAAAATCTTAGAGCTTTGCAGCACCACCGACCCGATAATAGCCGGTATCGACATCAGAAATGAAAAGCTGGCTGCTTTGCGCCGGTCAACGCCCGAAACGAGGCCGCCCGCAATGGTTAAGCCCGAGCGGGAAACAGCCGGCAATATCGCGATGGCCTGCGCCACACCCATTGTGAGCGACGTGCCTATGCCAATTTCACGTTTGCTTTTCACATGCTTTGATATCACTTCAGACAATGCGAGCACAACTGCCGTCAATAAGAATTCATACCCAAGATATATGCCTGTAAATGTCTCTTCGAAGAAATCCCCCAGAAACAGCGTAGCCACAATAGCGGGGATCGTCGCAATAATCAGACACAGCGTCATTTTTGAAAAGAAGTTTTTAAATATATCCACAATGTTCTGCCACAACACGATCACAACAGCAACGAGCGTGCCCATATGCAGCATCGTATCGAAAAAAAGCTGCGGCCCGCTGATGCCGAAAACATTCTGCAGCAGAACGAGATGGCCGCTGCTGGAAACGGGCAGAAATTCCGTTAGTCCCTGCACAATGCCCAAAACGATCGAATCGAGTATACTCATAAGAATTTCCTTTCATATTTTCGCCATGCTATTATATCAGTAAAGATATGATTTGCATAGGGATGTTATGTAAAACCCGCGTTGACTAACGGATAACTCTTTGTTTGCGCGAACGACAGAACCGGCCTTTTGCGTCATCCGTCGAGCGGTGTTGACTATCGGTATCAACGGGTATAAAATACTTCAATAATCGATTTTTTATTCCGAAAGAGGAGAAAGGCATCATGAATCTTGAGGTCATAAAAGCGCAGAGTTTAAAACCAAAGCCGGAAGACAAATCAAATCTCGGTTTCGGCAAAATATTCACCGATCATATGCTCACGATTGAGTATACAGCGGGCAAAGGCTGGCATGATGCCAAGATTCGTCCCTATGAGAACTTTTCGCTGTCTCCGGCGTGCAGCGTGCTGCACTACAGCCAGACGATATTCGAAGGCATGAAGGCGTACCGCACCGAAAAAGGCAGCATCAATCTGTTTCGTCCGTGGGATAATTTCAAGCGTATGAACGTATCGGCAAAGCGCCTGTGCATGCCCCCAATCGACGAAGCCTTCGCGCTTGAGGCACTCGAAGAGCTGCTGCGTATCGAGCAGGACTGGGTGCCGCGTTCCGAAGGCACGTCGCTTTACATCCGCCCCACCATCATCGCGACGGACCCGTTCCTCGGTGTGCGCGCGGGCGAGGAATACATCTTCTATATCATACTGTGCCCCGTCGGCGCATACTATGCATCGGGCCTTGCCCCAGTTGACATCTACGTTGAAGACGAATATGTGCGTTCGGTTAAAGGCGGTACAGGCTTTGCCAAAACGGGCGGCAATTACGCAGCCAGCCTGCTGGCGGGCGACATCGCACACAAAAAGGGCTATTCGCAGGTGCTCTGGCTCGACGGTGTCGAGAAAAAGTACATCGAAGAAGTGGGTTCCATGAATATCTTCTTCAAAATACGCGGCGAGCTTGTCACCGCGCCGCTTGGCGGCAGCATACTCGCGGGCATCACGCGCGATTCGATCATGCGGCTTGCCAAAGACGTCTACGGCGTCAACGTGCGTGAGGAGCGCATCGCGATCGAGGACATCTTTAAGGAAAACGAATCCGGCGGACTCGAGGAAGTGTTCGGTACGGGTACCGCCGCCGTGGTCAGCCCCGTGGGCGGCATGACCTGGGGCGACAAGAGCATCAAAATATCGGGCGGCCAGATGGGCGAGCTCACCTCGAAGCTGTATGACAAGCTCACAGGCATTCAGTACGGCAAAGAGAAGGACGAGTTCGGCTGGATCAAGGCACTTTAAGCAAATACGGCAACGGCCTCTGCGGCAGCGCAGGGGCCGTTTTTTAATGGGATGGTACACTGCTTTAAGGCTTTGCTTTTATTCAGGATTGCAGAATGTTCTCTGTTTTTCTTGACAAACGGCATTATTATAACTACAATTTAAAATATAAACTTTATATATAAAATCTAAGACTCTTTTTTGAAAGAAGCGCTTATGAAAAACTCTTTAACCAAGCCCGAATGGGCCATGATGTCTGTGCTGTGGGAGCACCCCGAACTGACAATCTCCGGCATCATCGCAGCCATGGGCGATAAAATGGACTGGAAATACAACACCTATGTAACTTACGCGAAGCGGCTTTGCGAAAAAGGGTTTGCTGGCTACCGTGTTTACGGACGGGACAATTTTTATTACCCGCTTGTGGACAGGGAACAGTGCATTTTGGCGGAAAGTGAAAGCATTATTGAAAAAGTCAGCGACCGTTCGATGAAAGCGCTGCTGATTCAAATGATAAAAGGCAGCGACCTCTCGCCCAAAGACCTGACGGAAATTAAACAGCTCATTGACGAGTTGAATAAAGAAGGTGACGGCGAATGACGGCAGTATTGAACGTGCTGCTCGAAATCACCGTTTATTCGGCAGTATTGTATGGCACCATTTTGATATTCAAGAAGCTGTTTCACAAAACTATCTCGGCAGCAATGAACTACGCGGTCTGGGCGCTGCTGATCATCCGTCTGCTTATTCCTGTGACGATCGACAGCGGCTTTTCTCTGATCGTGGTTTCGGCAGCTCCGTCGCCCATAACGCAGAACGTTGATGCCGACAATGCCACCCGTGAAACACAGACCACCAGTGCGGCTGACAGCCAACCCGCATCATCCGCTGAAATATCAGGCGATGAGACAATGAAAAACCAATCAAGTGATACTGTTGAAATCACCCCGGTGCAGCCGACCGTGTTGACAATAAACTGGCAGACGGCACTCATTTTGCTTTGGGCGGGAGGCATCCTAAGCTCTCTGGCTTTTGCGGTGGCCAGCGAGGCACGTCTGAACCGCCAAATCAAGCTCAGCAGCACGGAAATCCCCGTCTACGTGCTTGATATCATAGACGAATGCAAAAAAGATTATAAAATTGCCCGCACGATTAAAGTGAGCATGCACAGCTGGCTCAGTTCTCCCGCACTGACTGCGTCGCTGCGCCCGAAATTGCTGCTGTCGGAAAATCTGCTGTCCATGGGCCGTCAGCAGATCACCTATGCCGTCCGGCATGAACTCACGCATTACCGGCGCAAAGATCATCTGACCATATTGCTGCTGATATTCCTGCGCTGTGTCCACTGGTTTAATCCCGTTGTGTGGATTGCTTTTCCGCAAATACAAACGGATATGGAGACTTTATGTGATGCCAACGTAACATCCGGCTTTCAGAAAACGGAGCGGACGATTTATATCAATACGATGGTGGAATTAAGCGGCAATATGAAAATACGCCATGTGCTGGGTATGGCCAAAGGCCGCCGGATGCTGGAGAAACGGATCAAGGGGATGTTCATGAGACAAACGACCAAAGCACCGGTTCGTATGGCGGCGTTCATGCTCGCCTTTGTGATGCTGTTCGCATGCTTTACCACAGCCTGCCAGCCCACACCGGCGGATGCGGTGGTCATCGGCAAGGATATGCAGCAGATGCTCGACAAAGCGAAGGCTCCTCACGATTCAAGCCTCAGCCTCAAGGAAAGGCTCGCCGTTCCCGACCGTTTTACGGGCAGCGCGCAGGATGCGTCCGGCCGGTTTGCTGCCGAGATGGATGCGGCTATCGTACTCCCCGGTGTGAGCGATATCCCGATCGTGCGCGTGGAAGCGCAGCCGTTTAACCATGACACGGTGGAAAAGATTAAAGATTATTTTTTCGATGACGGCCCATATTACGACCCCGAAGCCCTCTACGAAGAAACCAAAACAGAGCTTATCAATATCCTTGCAAAACTCAAGGCCAGAAAAGCCGAGCTTGAAGGGAAGGGCATGAATCCGCTGCACCCGGAACTCGAAACCGGCAGCAGTGACGATGAGCAAAACGGCGCTCAAAGCGATGATTCCGATGAGACCGTTCAAATGTCGGCATACAATATGCTCGACATGGTCAATCAAAGCATTCAATTTATACAAAAGAAGCTGCCCGACGCGTTGGAACAGAAAAACAAAATTGAAGTGCCTACCGACTGGCAAACTTTCGGCGGAGCCTCGGAATATATATTTTTTGCGCAGATAAACCCTGACGGCGGTATGCGGACACTGAATGCCGGTCGTGATCAAAATGATTTGTTATATTTCACAAACCGCAGGGACTTCGATCCTAGCTTTGGTTTTTATGATACGGAAGAAAACTGGTACGCAAACAACAATCCGGATATGTTTGCCGCTGAAATTGCTGAGGCCCAAAGCCTTTCGTTTCCCTCCATCACAATGGCGCAGGCGCAGCAGACGGCGGACGATTTTCTGCAGCAAGTCGGCATAGAAGGGTTCGCCTGCGAGCGCAGCGAAAAGGTGATCGGCGGCTCGGGGCAGACATACGGAGACGACGTGCTGCGCGGCAATTTACTCAAAGGCTATCGGCTGCAGTATGTACGTATGGTCAATAATGTGCCCGTCACCTACACGGATGCCGAAAGTGCATCGGGCAGCCGAGACGATCAGAGCTTTTTCTACTGGAATTACGAAAGGTTCACATTCATCATCGACGACAGCGGCATTGCGGAGCTGCAATGGGCGGCACCCTGCACAATGCAGGACACCGTTATGAACAGCGCCGCGATGCTGCCGTTTTCCGATATCGCGGATATTTTCAAAGAAAAAATCGTCACCATCAACGCATGGATGGATGTAAAGAGCCTTGATATGACCGTGTCCGAAGTGCGGCTCGGGCTCATGCGCGTGATTGAACAGAACGGTACCAAAACAGGCCTGCTGATTCCCGTCTGGGATTTCTTCGGCTCCGAAACACAGACTGTCGTCCAAGACGGCAAAGAGTATGTGGATACCTACAAAAGTGCCACGCGCAGTCTGCTGACCATCAATGCGATTGACGGCGCGGTGATTGACCGGCAAAAGGGGTATTAAAACAGCGACATCTGCTGTTGCTCATATCCTTCTCTCGTCAGTTTGACGATGTCATTCATTTTGTACAGCAGCCCATGCTTATCGCATTCCTCGGTGAACGCGCGGTGCAGCGCGGCACTGTCTGGTGAAAAGCATGCGTAGCTGTCGCCGAAAGCGCGTATATATTTCTCCTTTGTGCCCGGAAACAACGCGTCGAGCCGGTCGTAAAAATAATCGCGCTGGTTTTGCCGCAACGTCACGCCAAACCCGCCGTCCTCGCCGTGATACACCCATTTCGCGCCCGCATCCGCCGCCAGCCGCACGATGCCTCTGATATTTTGTTCGTCGTCGTTGATAAACAGCAGCGTGGGCATCAGCAGCACGCCGCACATCACACCCGCGTCGCTTAAACGCCGAACCGCCTCAAAGCGCGCGCTTGACGGGTTCACAAACCGCTCGATTTTGGCGCAGAGCGTATCATCCGCCGTCGTTACCGTCATATTCACAAAAACGGGTGAATGCGCTTTAATTTTCAGCAGCATATCCGTATCCCGGCAGACCAACGCTGATTTTGTGAGAACGGCTATGCCGAAATGAAACCGGTGAATCAGCTCGAGCGCGTCGCGCGTGAGCTCTTCTCGCTGTTCGTGCGGGTTATACGGGTCGCTCATTGCGCCCGTCATAATCACGCCCGACTTTTTCTTCGCTTCGAGATCGCGCCGGATCACAAAAAGCGCGTTTTCCTTCGCGCGCACAGTATCAAAATGATCCACACGGTAACAGTCGCTGCGGCTGTCGCAGTAAATGCAGCCGTGGCAGCACCCTTTGTAGATGTTCATGTTGTAGTTCGCGCCGAACCAGCCGTGGTCGCTGTAGCCGGAAATGATGGTTTTTGCGGGAATCAACGGAATACTCAAGCGTCTTTCCTTTCTCAAAAGAATTGCCCATACCCGCCTCTTCACTAATAACAAAATAAGCACCCTGCGGATGCTCATTTTTATTATTCCTTAACCGAGCGCGTTCACAAGCGCATTTTCCACCGCCTTAAGAAAGGCCTTGCTGTCTGCCGTCGCGCCGGAGACCGCATCGACCTGAAGTGTCTGCGCATCCAGCACTTCCTGTGTCATCGTGTCCATCGTCTCGGGCTTTGCAAACACCTGCGGACTTACCACCTTGATACCCGTGATCTGATGGTTCTGCACCGTCACCTCCACCGTGCTGCTGAACCGAAGCGCCGCATAACTGCCCGTGTAAACGCCGTCATCCACCACGGCGAGGTTCACATCGCCGATTTTCGCATTGATTGAAGCGTCCTTCCCGCCGATGATAAACACGATAAATGCAATCATCAGCGCCACCATGACGCCCAGAATAATCAGCAGCACCTTAAGCCCTTTCTTCATGCCTTTTTTGGCAGGCCGCCTTGCTTGTCTTCCCTCTCTTCTGTCCCGGATAACTTCCTGCTCAAAATTCAGTTGTTCTTCCATATCAATATCCTTCAATTTGTTTTAATTAACAGGTGATCTCCACCAGATTGCCGTCCGGGTCGTATACGCTCGCTTCAAAATAACCGTCGCCCGTACGGTGCGGCTCTCCGGCGATCTCCAGCCCGTCGTCTTTAAGCCTTTGAATGAGGGCACAAACCGCGTCTTCACTCTCAAGGCTGAATGCGAAATGTGAAAACCCGAGCGCCTGCTCCCCAAGGCCCTCCGGAATCGTACTCATCTGCATGATTTCGAGCCGCGCGCCCGATTCAAAAGAGATAAAGTATGACTCAAAGCACACGCCGTTCCCGCGCGGCGACACATATTTTTGATTCGCTGTGCCGTCAAAATACCATATATAAAAATCCTTCATCTGCTCAAGCTGCCTTGTCCAAATGGCCACATGCTCAATCATAAAAATTCTCCTTATACAAAAAGCTGATGCGTCTTAATTCGACATCATCAGCTCTGTTTCCTTCCATAATAAAGCTGCAAGCCATCTTTATAATTGATTCAAATTGTTCCTGATTGCCGCAGCGGCACTTCTGCACTCGTCGGGTGCAAAATCGTCATGAAACATTTCGCTGAAAACCTCAGCTACCACATCGGCAATTGTATCAGTACCGCTGTCAGTACTGATTCTTGACAAGATCATGGCGATTTCTTCATCATATTCATCCGCAGGCGCATAGCAATTCAGATCAAATGGATCCCATTGATCTATTGCTGATTTTATCGCAATAAACTGACGCTTATATTTCGCTATGAGCATCTTTCGTTCATCTTTTGTCATTATTAGCCTCTCTGCTGCCATTTCATATCGGCCTATGCAATATAACAAGCCCGCACCTCTGTATTTTAAGGCTCACGAATGTTGTCAATCAGCAGGCCGCCATTACTCTGCCGCGTTTCCACACAGAATTCGCGCGCCATATACAGGTTCTTGCCCGCCTCGTATTTGAGTGCGATGCCGCCCTGGCCGCACGCGGGCGATATCGTCTGCGTAAACGAAACAAAATCTCCGAAAAACTCCTTTAAGTCCGCAAACGAGAGCCCTTCGGCGAGCGACGGCGTCAGGCAGCTCATCGCAGCACCAGCATTGTCGGCTTTCAGTGCTTCCAGCAGCGATACGCAAACATCATAGGCCACTGCGGCCAGCTTCTGCGGGCAGGTAAACCACCCGAGCTCTGCGGCACAGGGCGCAAGGCTGCCGCCGCTTTTCTCCCAGCGCGTTTTGGTCTGCCGGAATTCACCGTTTGTAACCACGACGATACCGCCCGGCTCCACGCTGGATTCCTCGCAAACCGTGCAAAGATCAAGTGCGAACGACGGCAGAATATGCGCCGCACAAATGTAGTGCAGACCGTCCATTGTTTTTCCCGAGGCGTGCAGCACGGGCATATCGCCGAATTTGACAAACCCCAAGTCCGCACTTTCCACAAAAAACGGCAGCGGCGATACAAACTTGAGGCGGCTGGTGGCGGAATGCTCCACCACAAAGCTCGAGCACGCTTCGTTGTAAATAAAGGCCGTGTGCCTTTCGCCGCTGATGTAAAAATCAAAAGGCGACACGACGGCCGGATGCAGCTCCGTTTCATCGTTGCGGTATACCGTCTCGGGATACAGCGTGAGCTCCACAATGTTATCCGGCCACATGCAAAGATCAATAAGCCCGTCGCCCGCAAACACGGCCCCTTTGGCCGCAATGGATATGCGCCGCGTATAGGGCAGATATACGTAATTCGGGTCGTTCTCCAGCGGCAGCATCGTTAAAAAAAACGACGAGTTCGCCGCAATCGGCTGTGTCACGGCACCTGCGCCCGTTTCTCCTGCCGGAGCCTGATTGATGCAAATAAGCGCATGAACCTTTGATGTGATATAAAGTAATTTAATGGCCTTGTCTTCCATAGCTCCCCCTTTGTACCATATATATATTCAGTTTGCGCGGCGCTGATACACAATTCTAATGGCGGCATGTGGTGCATAATTATATACAAAAGGAAAACCGGTATACAAAAGCAGACGAATATGGCACGTTTGCTTTTTAATTTTTTTGTTAAATTACGGAATAAAACGAATGGTATAAGAGAATAATATGCATCAAAATCTATGATAAGGGGTTAGGAACATGGACGTTAACAACGAAACAGGACTGCACAGCTTTGATATCGCTCTGAGAACCGGCTGGAAGGACGAAGAAAAGCTGATGCTATGGGACGAAGTCAAAAAAGCGCAAAAAATCGGGGCGCCGCTCAAACGCGTTTTTGAAACTGTCGCCTTAAAAACAGGACGCAAGCCCAACAGCGTGAGAAACTACTATTATATGAAGGTGAAGGAAACGGGGGAAATCGAGCAGAAGCCTTCCTCATTTACGCCCTTCTCAAAGGAAGAAATCTACACGCTTCTCAAAACGCTGCTTGGTGCGGGCTCCAAAGGTGAATCGATCAGAGGCGCAAGCTTGCGGTTGGCAGGCGGAGACAAAACACTGATGCTGCGTTATCAGAACAAATACCGCAGCCTCATTAAAAACGGTCGGCCGCTTGTTGAAAAGGTGATGGCAGACATGGACGACACCAGTGAGAAATACTTAAACCCGTATGACACGCCCAAAATGGCTGCACCCGCCAGCAAGGAAAGCAAATACATACCCGAAAGCGTCATCAAGGCACTGATTGCCTGCGATGTCGATGTGAAGAGCTTCTTCAAAGGGCTTGCCAAAGTGGCCGGGCTTGCCGTCATCAAGGTGCATACCGAGGAAGAAATGGGCAAGTTGATGATGCAGAGCGAAACCATCAAGAAGGAAAATGCAGCGCTGCATACCCGTTTGAAGAAAGAAATTGAGAAGAGCCATAAGGCCGCCTCACTGTTTGAGCAGCTTATGAACTTAAAGACAAAGACGATTGAAACCAAGGACTTAGAAAGCCTTACGGCTCTTGGTGAATGGCTCAAGGAAGACACGCTCGGCAGCGCGGATGCCCTTTGATGCGTCCTCAGGCGTCTGCATTTTTTGCAGACGCCTGAGCAGTCCTCATATCACGCCGATGCCGTTTTTTGGCTCTTTTTGTCGTAATTTCGCCTCGTGACGAACTTTATTCAATTTCCTAAGAAATTTATTTTTTTTTGTCTTGAACTTTGCGTTATTGCATTGTCAAACGCGAAAAGCCGTGTTAATATACTAACAAATATTTCTTTTAGTGGAACGATTCGACACGAAACGTCATTTTTTTTAAGGGTTGAGGATTAGATTTAAAAAACACAGCAAACGAAAGGAGTATTATCAATGGATCGAAAAATCAAACTTCTCATCATCGAAGACAATGTGCAACTCAATGAAATGCTCACCAAGTTTTTTAGCACGAAGAATGACGTAGAGGTAGTGGGGTCATGCAATAATGCGGTAGAAGCTGTCGGCTTAATTAAAGAAGTGGCGCCAGACGCCCTCATAGTCGACATGATTATGCCAGAAGCGGACGGGTTGTCTTTGCTCGAAAGGCTCAATACTTCCGAGTTCGAAACGATGCCCGCCATCATCGTTGTCTCGGCCGTTGGCAACGAGAAGCTCATAAAACTGGCCTGTGATCTGGGGGCAAAATATTACATGATTAAACCTTTCAACAAGGACATCCTCTACAAGAGGATACAGGACATGTTCGGCAACCGCGTGATTGCCACCCGCCGGACACCGGCTCCCGTCCGGTCGAAAACGCTCGACGAGAAAATCACAGCCGTGTTTTTGTCGATCGGCATCCCCGCCCATATCAAAGGGTATCACTTCCTCCGGGAGGCTATCAAAATGGTCGTCAAAAACCCGGATCTGATCAATTCAATTACCAAAAAGCTGTATCCCGGTATTGCGGAGCCGTTTGATACCAGCGCGAGCAAGGTTGAACGCGCCATCCGCCATGCCATCGAAGTGGCCTGGTCACGCGGGAAAATTGAGAACATTAATAATTTCCTCGGGTACAATATCTACACAAACAAGGACAAGCCCACAAACGGCGAGTTTATCGCCCTGATGGCGGATAAACTCATCATGGACAGGAGCGCTTAAAAAAACAAAAAATCCGCACGTCAACAAAAACTGCGTGCGGTTTTTTTATTTTGCGAAAAAGAATTTTGCAGACTGTCGATAAGCTGCCAAGCATCTGTCTCTCAGTCACCAACCGGTGACAGCGCGCAGTCCGCCTCTAAAAGGTTAACGTCAGCGGGAGCCGAAATAAATCAGAAATTGACACTCTGAATCTGTTTATTCCGTTTCGAATACAAAGCCTTTTTTAACGATGATATCCGCCATGACACGCGGGTCGGCAGTCTGTATGGTCGCATAGGCTTGCTTTGTACGCTGATAAAACTCTTTTCGGGATACTTTGTTCAGTATGACCGGCCTTGGGGAAGATGCGTTCAGCACATCCTGAAAATCATGCCAGACTCCCGGTTCTTCGTATATCCCGTAATCGAGCGACATGACGGTAACCGGAAACTCCTCATCCACATCAAGAGGAAAATATTTAAGAATCTCGGCCAACAGGATATGGCTGTTTTGGGCTTGAGAATGCACCGTCTTCTGGCTCATCGCTGACGCTTTGTAATTCGCGTCCGCAATCACCAGCTCGTCGAGATGTCCCATACGATAAATCAGTTCATAAATCTCAGGCGTAATCAATTGTGATATGTTCGTCAGCATAGATACATCTCCTGTGAGGGCAAAATATACTCATGTAGATTACAGCTTTTACGCATGGTCTGTCAAGCGATACGGTGCGTTCGCCCCCGCCGCCATTGACTATTGACCCTTTTACGGATAGAATAAAGACACTTGCAGCAGAGGTATTGGGGCAATTTCATTAAAAGGTGGTTATGCGAATGCATCAATCTGTTAATGTGGCCTCTAATGCAAAAATGATCGAAGTATTAAAGGCCGAGTTCATCAGCGAATCGGCCGATGTCCTGCGGGCATCGCTCTCTCCGGGGGGCCGCGGGGAACTCAAAGACGCTCTCGGAGGGGCCGTGCTGCTTGCTTACGTGCTCGCGCGCCGCTGCGGTATTTCCTTCAGCGAGCTCGACGAGGACGTTGTCAGCAAGGCAGAATCCGGCATCACCGACGGACACACACTGGAAACGGGTTACGGTGATCTCTCTCTGATAAAAAAACATTTTGAAGGCGGTAATTCAAGGGGATTTGGACAGGACAAAAAAAGACGATTATAGTGCCGTGGCGGTTATCTTTTTTGCTGCTGCTGTTTTAATATTGATATCAATGTATGCGCCCGTAGTCGCAGTTGTGGCCGCCTTTGTGCTCGCATATGCGGTGGCTGTGTGGGGCACGCTTAGCGTTTTCATGACGGTGATAAGCTTTGCTGCGGGCTGCCTGCTCGATATCGAGCTGACCGCGTTTCTGGCAGCTGCTTTTGTGCCGCTTGCCCTGACAGCAGGTTTCGTCATCAGAAAACAGCTGCGCATGCGGCACAGCGTGCTCGCTGCCAGCGGTGCCGCCCTTTTGGGGCTGGCTGCCGCAATCGGTGTGCTGTGGCTTTTTACGGGCCTTGGCCCCATTGATTATGCCGTCAGCCGGTTTGGGTCTTATTTAAGCTCTCTCAGCAGTGGGCTCGTCCAGCTTGTGTATCAGTATGTCCGTTTTGTGGACATGCTGACAGGCGCAATTTCACAGGCTGCCGTTTTCTCCACACCGGCACCCGAAGCCATTGTCATCATACAGGAAAGGCTGCGGGAGGCGCTCAATTATTATCTCGTCGGCGGCATGGTCTGTTACGCGCTGCTGATGGGTTTGGTGAGCTTTACGGTCACGCGTGCATTCGTCAAAAAGCGGCGCAGGGTGGCTAAAGTACCGTCGTTTGACGCACTGACGCTGCCGCCGCGATTTTGGCTGGCTTACCTGCTCTCGTATTTGTTTGCTTTCGCGGGTATCAGCTTTGGCTGGCCGTCTTTTGATATTGTGGCCCAGACGATAACGGATGTGTATGGCTTTGTGTTTACCGTTCAGGCCTTGAGCCTGCTCGATTTTTTTTACAAGAAGAGACGCATGGCGTCTGCAGTGCGCGTGCTGCTCCACGTGGTTGTTACGCTGTTTTTAGGCTTCATTCTCGTTTGGGTGGGCATGCTTGAAAATATGGCAAGCCTGCGAAAACGGATGAACACGGAAGGCGGTATTGTGTCGTGAAAAACAAGATCCGTTTTTTCACAACAGATTTTTTATGTCTTATACTCGCGCTCGGCTTTGCCTGCGTGTTTGCTTTTCTGCACAGCGTCGCGCTCGGTGCAGCGGCTCTGGCTGCCGGTGCCATCGCAGCGGTCTGCTATCTTTATTTTGTCGTCTATCGAAAGGTGCAGTGGCAGCGACTTGTCATCAAAACGCTGTTCAATCAGGAAGAACTGCCGACTTATCTCAATACGATGGCCATTCCCACCGTGCTGACATCTCTCACCGGCCATATTAAGTGGGCCAATCTTGCATTTCGCAGCATCACGGGGTTTGGAGCCCTGCGAAACATCAATAAGATGATTGCGGGCATCAGCGTGCCCGACAAGGACAAAAAGATACTGATCGGCGGCAAGCCCTATAAGAAGGAGCTTGCGACTGTCCGGCTCGGCGGTGGGGAATACCTGCTGCACCGTCTCGTGGATATTGAAAACACCGTAGAAGCAAAAAAGCTTTATCAAAGCTTTCTGCCGGTGATCTGTCATATACAGATCGACAACTATGAAGATCTGGCAGCCAAGCTCACACAGTCGGAGCTTTCCGAGGTGGTCGCCTCGGTGGAGCGCCGGTTGTCCACACTTGCCGAAAATCTCTCGGCCCATTTCCAGCGCACCGACCGCGGGCGGTACCTGTGCATATTCGAACGGCGGTTTTTATCCACACTGCGCACAAGCAAATTCGCGATACTCGATGACATCCGTCAGATCAATCAGACGCTGTCGCCCACGCTCTCCATTGCCTTGGGCGTTGGGGAAACGCCCGAACAGTCGGGCGAATACGCGGGCAAAGCGATGGATTTGGCTTTGGGCCGTGGCGGCGATCAGGCGGTTATTAAGCAGGGCGACAATTTCATGTTCTTCGGCGGCACCACGAAAACAGGCTTTCGCCGCAGCAAGGTCAAGGCGCGCATGATCAGCCATGCGCTGCGCAATCTGATGGAACAGTGCAGCGATGTGTATGTGATGGGTCACGATGGGCCCGACCTTGACTGCATGGGTGCAGCGCTCGGCATTTGTGCCTGCGCGCGCCATGTCAATAAAAAAGCGTATATCGTGATGGACAATCCGAACCCGTCGATTGACCTGCTGCTCGATAAGCTCAAGACCATTGACGTCTATGCGTCGGGGCTCGTAACGGGGCAGGATGCGGCCATGCGCATGAGCGCCACAAGCATGCTCGTGATTGTGGACACACAGCTCGCCGCGTTTACAATTTCACCCGGACTGCTCGAAATGGCGGATACCGTGGTGGTGATTGACCACCATATCCGCGGAACCTCGACGATTGAAAAAGCCACGCTGTTCTATCATGACCCGTA
Organism: Bacillota bacterium; assembly: GCA_023408075.1. Taxonomy (GTDB): domain Bacteria; phylum Bacillota; class Clostridia; order Christensenellales; family SZUA-584; genus SZUA-584. The sequence continues at coordinate 19,976 of JAEYKW010000011.1, forward strand.
TGCGTCATCCGCATGCGAGCTTGTGACGGAAGTGATGCAATACTTTGACGATGATTTGAAGCCGCTGCCGATCGACCTTGAGGCGCTGCTGTGCGGCATCACGCTGGATACCAAAGGCTTCACGTTCAACACAGGCGTCCGCACGTTTGAAGCGGCATCATACCTTCGCCGCCAGGGGGCGGATACCACCGTGACGCGGTTGCTCGTGCAGGATGACCTTAAGACATATACCGCCAAAACGGATATCGTCCGCAAGGCGGAAATTGTAGAAAACGGATATGCGGTGGCGGCCTGTCCGGAAGGCATCGATAAAGCGTCACTGATTGCGGCGCAGGCAGCGGATGCGCTGCTGACCATACGCGGCGTCAAGGCGTCGTTCGTTTTATGCCATGTGGATTCAAATGTGCTCATCAGCGGCCGGTCGCTCGGAGACGTCAACGTTCAGCTCATACTCGAAAGCCTCGGCGGCGGCGGACATGCCACCATTGCTGCCGTCAGACTGGAGAATATGGATATGGATACTGCCATCAAGCGGCTTAAGTCAGCGATTAATAAATATGTGAAAAGAGGTTAAGTCAAATGAAAGTCATATTGATTAAGGACATAAAAGGCACCGGGTTTGCCGGAGATATTATCAACGTGAGCGACGGCTATGCAAGAAACTTTCTGTTTCCCAAGGGACTTGCCAAGGAAGCGTCGGCTCAGAATTTGAACATTGCGAAGCAGCAGCAGCAGGCCAACGAAAAGCGCCGCATGCTTGAGCGCCTTTCGGCAGAGGAAGCCGCCAAGCGGCTGAGCGGCCTTAAAGTGGTTGTGAAAGCCAAGTGCGGCGAGAACGGCCGCCTGTTTGGGTCCATCACGGCCAAGGAGATCTCCGATGCGATACTCGACCAGCACGGCATTGAGATTGAGAAAAAGCGCATCGTGATGGACGATCATATCAAGGAACTGGGCGAGACAAAGCTCTCAATCAAGGTGTATGCGGGCATTTCCGCCGAGATTATCGTCAGCGTCGAAGCGGCGGAGTAAATCCTGTCCGGCACCATGAATAGCATTTTGGAGACTTATAAGACAATTCTATCTTAATATCAACAAACAAAAGTCTCGCGGCAGTGTGCGAGATTGCAGACTGCATGGTCATGCACGTGTGAAACGCGCCACAATATGCGGCGTTTAAGCCAATCGGTTTATAAAGGGGTTTTATGGAGCAGGTTGAAACGGCGGGCTATGTGCCGCCAAACAATCAGGAAGCGGAGCGCAGCGTCCTTGGGAGCATGTTTTTAGACTCAAGGGCTGTTTTCTCTGCCATTGAACGGCTCCACTCGGGCGATTTTTACGCGCGCCGCCACCAGCAGATATTTGAGGTGATGTGCGAGCTCTGCGAAACAGGCGCACCAATCGACACCGTCACCGTGGTGGACCGGCTCGACCGCAAGGGGCAATTGGGCGGCACCGATGACACGCTCTACATTGCGGACCTCGCGGGCAGCGTGCCGAGCGCTTCCAGCGTCGGCTATTATATCGATATTGTTGAACAAAAAGCCGTGTTGCGCGCACTCATTGGCGCAGGACAAACGATCATACAGGATGCCACGGGCTCGGAAGAGGAAGTGGCGGACATCGTGAACCGCGCGGGCGATTTGATATACAAAATTGCGGTTAAGCGCGAACGCGATACGCTGACGCATATCAAGCAGGCGCTGCTTGAAGGGTATACCTCCATCAGCGAATCCATGAACAGCAAAACAGGGATTATCGGCGTCCCCACGGGCTTTAAGCAGCTAGATAAAATGCTGTCGGGCCTGCAGAAATCACAGCTTATCATCGTCGCGGGGCGACCCGGCATGGGCAAAACGAGCTTCGCGATCAACATTGCGCAGCACGCCGCCGTAGAGCTCGACGTGCCTGTGGCGATCTTTTCTCTGGAAATGTCACGCGAGCAGCTGGCTATGCGCATGATGTGCAGCGAAGCGCTTGTAGACAGCCAGAAGACGCGAATCGGTGGCCTCACCCCGGATGATTACGACAGGCTGGCCGACGCCGTGGACGTGCTTGCCAAAGCGCCCATCTATATCGACGATTCACCCACCATCACGGTGATGGAGATGCTCGCCAAAGCGCGGCGTCTTAAGAAAGAAAGAGGGCTTGGGCTCGTCGTGATCGACTATCTACAGCTCATGTCGGGCAAAGACCGCCGCGAAAACCGCCAGCAGGAGATATCCAGCATGACGCGCAGTCTCAAGATCATGGCCAAAGAGGTCGGCATACCCGTGATACTGCTCTCGCAGCTGAGCCGTGCAAGCGAAAAGCGCGATTCCAAGCGCCCGCTGCTGTCCGACCTGCGTGAATCAGGCAGTATTGAGCAGGACGCCGACGTCGTCATATTCCTGCACCGCGAGAACTATTACAACAAAGAGGCCGACAACGTCTCGCAGATCATCATCGCCAAGCAGAGAAGCGGGCCCACGGGCGAAGTCAATGTGGGATGGCGCGGCGATCAGACGCGGTTTGCGGAGCTTTCGAACCAAACGGAAGCCGCACCGTTCTAGTGCCCACGCACAATCAAGCAACGAACGAAACCGGCCATACGCCGGTCCAGGCATCTGACAAAAGCAGCAAGTGTCATTCCGATGCAGCGTAAGCGGAAGAGAAATCCCATGGCGAAGAGCTTAAATACATGGGATGCGTTCCGCTTCGCAGTCATGTCCCTTAGCACTTCACTACGCAGTGGATAGTATGACTGAGCGGGCTTTCATCAAGCTGAACCGGCTGTATACCGGTTTTTTTGATCAATCGCATCAATGCGATCAGTCTGCCGCATCCTTTTATATGATTTATTTTCATTTACAAGCGCAAATGGGTAATGTATACTTCATATGGAAATAATTTAAGGTAATGATGGCAATGGATTCTAATAATGACCAATCCGAAAAGCTCAAGGAGACGCCGGACACAAAAAACATACGAAGGGTACCCGTCGTACTGCTGATATTCTTTGACGTCCTTTATGCGGCGATAATATTGCTGGCCTTTTACCTCACAACATACAGCTGGCACAGCGAAATAAAACCCCAGCCGCTCGCAACGCCAATTGCCGCTCCCGCCGTTTCCGATATAACCCTGCAGACCAGTGAGCCATCGGAGTCGCAAGCGCAAGCTTCTCCTCCAGCCGGGCCGCTCACGCTGCGCCAAAAATTCGCGGACAAGTTCACCGGCGGGACGGTTGAAAAGACAGCCAATTCGTACAAAAATGCGAATATCAGCGTCACAATCGATACGGTGAAAAAAGACGGCGTCACGTATTTCCTTGCGGATATTTACGTCGCCGACATCAAATATTTCAAAACGGCATTTGCGAAAGAGGCCGACGTGCTTGCCCACGAAGAGCCCACCGATGTGATTGCCAGAGAGGTCGGCGCAATACTTGCCATCAACGGCGATTCCTGCATCGGCAACCATGGGCTCATCATACGCAATGGCAGCTTGTATCCCATGGAAGCCACGGAAGCGGATATGCTCGTTATGTATCAGGACGGCACAATGGTCACGCTCGCTCCCGAGGATGCCGACAGAGACGAAATTATTGCCGAGACGCCCTATCAGGTTTGGTCCTTCGGGCCGATGCTGCTTAAAAACGGCCAGGCGATGACCGAATTCAACTCGCCCAATCGTATCGCAGGCAGCCCCGAAAACCCTAGAACGGCAGTCGGGTACTATGAGCCGGGGCATTACTGCTTTTTGGTGGTGGACGGCAGACAGAAAGGATATTCGTTTCCCGGGATGAGCTGCGCACAGATGTCCGTGCTTTTTGAGGAGCTTGGGTGCAAGGTGGCCTACAATCTCGACGGGGGAAAAACCTCTGAGATGGCATTCAGGGGAGAGCTTTACAACAATCCGGTCGGCAGCGGCCGCAGCGTCAGCGACATAGTCTATATTGCCGCCGAATAGAGGAAAATGATCATGATTAAAAGACTGATACCGCATCTGTGCATCATCTTTTCACTGGCCACGCTCACGTTTCTCGTGTTGGCTCAGTTCAACCCGATATGGAGCAAGACGTTTATTCAGGTCGTCGTGGCGGCCACATGTATCACATCCATCACAGCCGCCGCGTTTCTGATAGCAGACCACCGGAAGAAGTAGGCTCTCACGGCTCAATAGCCCCACTGACGGTTGATATGGCTGCCGTCGATCGCGTTGATCGTCACATAGCTCTGGTCCCCGAAGGGAAGCCAATCCGTTTCGCCATACACAGTCTGCTCACGATTTCCGATGAAATCCCAAACCGGCACCATCATATAGTCGCCGGGCTTATCCTTTCTCATAATCCGCATCATGCCAAGCTCAATACGCGTGATATGCACATGCGCGGTGCAATTGGATGCGGAATACCCTTGAAAAAATATGTTGTCCTTGGCTTTCTGCACGATTTGCTCAAACGGCAGCAGCGTGACGTTTTGCGACAACACCTCGTCCTCCTCAAACGGCGCTGTCCACTGCATCTGAACAATGCCCGTGTCGTCGACATCGATAAACAGCCATTCCGGCTGCACCACATCGGTATATTCAGGCTCTTTGGGCGCTTCCATCGACGGATCATCTCCGCTGTTGGGCGTCGCGGCATCGATTCTCGTCACCGGAATCCCGTGAAACAGACGCTCCAATTCAAAGTGATAGCATTGTTTTTTTGTCGTGCTCAGTCCTAAATCCGTGTAGTCACCATAATAAACGGCGGTAATCCGCATGACTTCTAGGCCCAGATCATCCATGGTCTGATTCACGAGCGCTGTTGCCTCCTCAAGCGTCATCGCCATGCCTTTGGGGCTTTCATCCGTCACCGAATCAAGCCAAAAATGATATAATCCTTTACCGCTGTTGGAGAAGTAAAAATGGCTTTCCCGCTCGCCATTAAACACGCTGAAATCAGCCACGTCGTCCTTGCCAAGATCCGCGACAACATCGATTTCCCGCCCGTACTCTGTCTCAATAAAATCCAGCGTCGCGGGCGTTTTCGCACGCTCTTCGGGCGCATCCACGTATTGATTTTCAAGCTCCTCAAGATGCTGCTCTGCCCCCTTGAGATAGTCCTTCATGTTCTGGCTGAGTTCGTCCTCGTTTTTCGTGCTGCGAATATCTTGCTTCCATCGGATAATTTCTGCTTCGATTTCCTCTCTGGTACGCACAGTCTCCTGCGTGAAAACGGGAGCACCTTTCAGAAAATAAGCCGCGTACCGATCGACCATATCCTGAGAAAACACGGACGGTTTGAGCGCAACGGCAGGCAGGCTCTGCACCGCGGGCACCAGCACCGCCGCGTCGTCAAACGACACCGTGACCCGGCCGTTTTTGTTTTCAAAGCTGTCCGAGTACGTTTGCGGAGCGCCGAGCTTTTCGCGCAGCGCTGACCGAAGCGCTTCATCCTGCTCCTCTTTGGTTTTTGCGGGGTCAACCGTGGAGGCGGGCAGCGGCGTCTGTGTGGACGCCGCGATGATCTCTTCGAGGCGGCTGTCGCCCTTGTTGACCACGGGCGCCGTTTCCGGCGTCGGCTGGCACGCCGTCAAGAAAAAAGCGACCGGTATCAGGCAGGCAAGCAAAGTGAACGCTCTTTTCATCAAAAAGGCCGGTTTATGTTTCATGACGGCACCTCAACAACACTAGATTTATATTTCCAATTACAATTGTAGTTATAAGCGTTCTTTTTGTCAATATGTGTTATGGCGGTTAATGTGAAGGCACATTGATCAGATGATCTAAGCTAATTTTGGGCACAAATGAAAAGAGCGCATACATTGGCTGCGCTCTTTTCAATATATATAAATTGCTGGCTGCCTTATTAATGACTGCCTTGTTAACTGAGTATTATTATAGAGAATGATTATGAACAATATGTTAACACAACGTTGAATTTTTGTAAATACCTCTAAATATCTTTGGTCATAATCAGCCGGTCTTCGCCTTCGCCGTATTCATCCTTGGCGCTATCCACCACGGTAAACCCAAGCTTTTCGCGGTATACGGCGAGCGCGGTAAAATTCGCGGGGTCTACGGTGAGCGTCACTCTGGAAATGCCGTATTCCTTAAGCCCATCGAGCGCGTAGGCAAGCAGCGCTGTGCCCACATTCTGCCCCCTGAAGTCGGGCAGCACCGCGACGCTCATCAGGTATGCGTTGTCGGGGTTGTTCATATCGGCCATGAAATAGGCGCACGCCACCGCCGTGCCTTCCTCATCCACTGCGGCATACACCTTGCCGTAGCGCAGCAGCGGCACCACGACATATTCGTTCAGCGCGCCGTCTCCAAAAGCCTCCTGCTCAATATCAAGAATGTTGCCGACGATGTTCACTTCAGGCTTTTCCAGTACGGTAAATGTCAGTGTCATGTGTGTCCTCCAAATTTATCTTTTTAATGCCTCGGAAAGCTGCCGCACACTTGCGTATTCGGCGGCGTACGCTTCCCGGCCCGCCAGTTCGCACTTGCCCATCAAAGAATCGGCCTGAAAACTGAAAGCCTCGTTTTCACTGACGATGATATGATCGACAAGCTCGATGCCCAGCACAGCCAGCGCCCCCAGCACGCTCTGCGTTGTCTCGATATCCGCTTTAGACGGCATCACGCTGCCGCCCGGATGATTATGCGCAATCACGCATTTAACGGCATGATGCCGCAGCGCCTTGGACGCCAGACGGCTGATATAGACCGGCGATTCATTCGCACTGCCCTCGCTCAAACGCTCAAAATGGATCACGCGGTTCTGCGTTCCGAGCCATATCACATAAAACTGCTCATACGGCTTCCCAAACAGCAGCGTTCTCGCAAACCCGCACGCATCCGCAATCGAGCGAAGCGCGGGTTTTTTGCCCAGCTTGCTGCGCTCATACGCACGAAACACATCGGGGATCATGGCAAGAAATACTGCGGCCTTCGGGCCGATGCCGCCCACACGCTCAAGGTCCTTCGTGTCCGCTTCGAGAACAGCCGCGAGCGACCCAAACGTGCTGATCAGTTCGTGCGCCATCGCGTTCGTATCCACGCGGGGCAGCGCATAGAACAGCAAAAATTCGAGTATCTCGTGTTCCTCGAAGCCCTCAAGCCCTTCACTTAAAAACCGGTTTGTCAGCCGCTGCCTGTGTCCTTCGTGCATAAGTCTTCAGCTTCCGCAGCCCTTGCAGCCGCTGCAGCTCCCGCCGCTGCACCCACCGTCGGCCTTGCCGCCAAAATAGCATTTGCCCTGATAAAACCTCTCGGTATTCGCCGACGCGCATTTCGGGCAGGGCGGCTTTTTATCCGCCGTTGTCAGCTCTTCAAAAACATTTTTGCAGTCTTCGCAGATGTACTTCAGCAATGGCATACGCCGGATTTCCTTTCCTTAAAGCATCTTCCTGCGCCACAGGATATACATTGTCAGCCCCGCACCTACCAGAGAAAAACCCGCGAGCACCCAAAACCCGTACCCCGTGTTTTCAAACGGCACAATCACGTTCATGCCCCAAAGGCTCGCAATCAGCGTGGGCACCGCAATAATAATCGTGACGGCCGTCAAGAATTTCATGACGTTATTGAGGCTGTTGGAGATCATCGATGCAAACGCGCTCATTGTGCCCGTTAAAATATCCCGGTATATTGCGGACATCTCCATCGCCTGTTTGTTCTCAATAATAACGTCTTCCAGCAGATCGGTATCCTCAGGATACTGCTTGATCATGCCGGGCTTTAACAGCTTTTCAAGCACAACCTCGTTGGATTTTAACGATGTGGAAAAGAACACGAGTGATTTTTCCAGCTTGAGCATCCCCATCAGCTCGCTGTTGCGCAGATTCTTGCGCAGCGCATTTTCCACCTGTGTTGTTGCTTTATCGATTTGGCGAAGGTACTGCAGAAACTTTGTGCTCGATTTGAACAAAAGCTGCAGAATAAACCGCGTTTTTTTGCATGTGTCAAATCCGCGCACGCGGTTCTCCAAAAAGTCATCAATGATTGTGGTTTCTTCGAGACAAACGGTAATGACCATCTTGTCCATAAGCAGGATACCGAGCGGTATCGTGTTGTACACGAACGACGTGCCCTCGGGCTCCACCACGGGGATGTCCACGAGGATCAACGCCTGATCATCATCTTTTTCGAGACGCGGGGTCTCCTCTTCGTCGAGCGCGGCCTGCAGCAGATCGAGCTGAGCGCCCGTCTCCCCGCACACCTGCTCCAATTCGTCGCGCGTGGGATTCAAAAGGTGAATCCAAACGCCGTCGCCGGCATTGTCCTGCTCTTTGAGCATGCCGCTTATCGTCTTGTTGTACTGTATCATTGGCAAGCACCGCCTTTCTTATAGCAGCGTATACCTATGCCTGCCAGCTGGTATGCACGCCGCCGGAATGTGTGTATCTTAATGTAGGGTCTGCGTCCACGCATACCACCTCCTTGAGAATCATATCAATCCGGCTATGCCGGACAAGCCCAACCTTCGGGCCACACTCATTATAACACGGCGGGCGAATAAATCAATCTTAAGACGGTTAAGCGGAGATACAAAAACTTCCCATATTTGACTATTTGAAAACCGCCGCTTATAATTCCCTTATGGCGGCGGGTCTGTGGTTGAAAGTCGATGCCAGTCGCGGGCAAAACGACCCACGTAAGCAGGCAAAAGTCCTGTGAGCATGGCGCGGTTTAGTGGTCAGCCCGGCCGGGATATTCCCGAGAGGCAGAGTCGTGGGGAGGCCATAGTGCCTTATGAGCAAAATGCCCAGCCGGCGGATGTGGGGGCAAAGACCAGGTCAGCCGCCGCCTATTTTTTCAAACCCTTATTGAGCCTGCTTTTATTTCAATTTTGCACCTTACAGAAATACAAGATATCTTCGTCAGCCCGGCGAGCCTCATTTGATCGATATTTCCGTTTTTCTATTTGCATACCCGGTCAAGAGCGTTTCTCATTTGGCGTGACAAAACTATTGACAATTGTCCCTTTTAACACTACAATTGTAAGTATCAATTTACCGTTATAGGGTTAAGCCTGAAAAGAGGACACTATGAAACGATCACTATCCAAACCCGAATGGGCGCTGATGGAGGCGCTGTGGGCCGCGCCGAACCTCACGATGTCCGGCATCGTGAGCGCAATGGGCGAAACGTTTGACTGGAAATACAACACGTATGTCACCTATATCAAGCGCATGGGCGACAAAGGGCTTATTGGTTACAAGCGCATCGGGCGCGACAATTTTTACTATCCGCTTGCGGAAAAAAACGAGTGCTTTATGGAGGAGAGCCGCCATATACTCGATAAGTTTCCGAGCCGTTCCGCCAAAGACCTGCTTGTGCACATGATTCGCGACAGCGAACTGACTGCCACAGACCGCGAGGAACTCAAAGCGCTGCTCGATACCTTAAACAAAGAAGGTAACCGCAAATGACGACCATACTCACCGCACTGCTCGACATCACGCTGTTTTCTGCGGTTATTTTCGCAGCGATTCTTATATTTCAGCGCCTTTTACGCCGCCGTATTTCCGCCGCGCTCAATTACGCGGTGTGGATGCTGCTGATTCTACGCCTGTTGGTCCCCGTGACGATCGACAGCGGCTGGCATGCGTTCACCGTCCCGTCGCCGCAGGCTATATCCGCCGGACAGATGGGCCTTGAGCCCGCAGCCCAAACGCCTCAAGCGCTTGTTTCGGGCGATGCCGAAGCGTTGGGCAGCTCCGCTTCCGTGCAGCCCATATCCGGGAGCACGGACCCGCAGACCGGGCAAAAACCGAGCACCGACTCATACCAAAACACACAGCAACCGGCTATAGCCAAGCCGTTTGACTGGACCCTTCTGATCGCTATCATCTGGGCGGCGGGGGCGCTCGGAATTTTAACGCACACAGCCATACAATGGATTCGTTTGAACCGCAGAATCGCGCGTCGTTCAGCCGACATCCCTGAGTTTGTTCAAACAATGGCGGATCAATGCCGGAGGGATCTGCGTATCCGCAGAGACATCAAAATCTCCGTTCAAGACTGGCTCATTTCTCCCGCGCTGTCCGCATCGTTAAAGCCCACGCTGTTGCTGCCGCAAAGCATGCTCGGCAGCACCGAAGCGCTGCGTTTCGGCATTCGGCATGAGCTCACGCACTACAAACGGCGCGACCATATCATCAACCTGCTGCTTTTGGCGCTGCGCTGTGTGTACTGGTTCAATCCGGTCGTGTGGCTTGCGTTCAGGCGCATACAAACCGATATGGAGACAGCCTGCGATGCCGCCGTCACAGTCCGCATGGCGTCAAGCGAGCTGACACGCTATATCCATACGATGATCGACATCGGCCGCGACGCAAAGCCGCTGTACGCGCTCGGTATGGGTGCAGGCCGCAAAGCGCTGGAAAAGCGTGTAAGAGGCCTGTTTATGGCGAAGCGCACAAACGGGGCCACGCGCACGGCAGCCGTCTTCATTGCGCTGATGCTGCTTATTGCGTGCTTCACGACGGCGTGCCAGCCGACGCCGGAGAAAACCGTCATTGTCAATAAGGAGCAAGGGCTGCCTTCCGAAGCGCTCAAAACCGGCGCAGACGAGCAGCCGAGCGAAAGCCCGCTCATCGACGTGCCCGATACGTGGACGGATGACGTTGCGCTCAATGAGGCCAGCAGCGCCAATATCAATGCCGACATTAGCATACCCGGTACCGGAGCTTTCCCCGTGTACCGGCTCGAACGCAAAGAGCTGACTCAGGACAGGCTCAATGAGCTGATCAATTATTTTGCGCCGGGCGCGACGTTCTCCTCGCATGATGTGTTCACAAAGGAATACTATGAGCAGCGCCTGATTGAAGCAAAACGGGGCCAGCTTGTGGACGGTGACTATGTTCCGCCGGCGGCGGACGACCCGTGGGTGAAGAGCATCGAAGAAAAACTCGCAAACGCCCCGGCCGCCAATGACGTGACGCCTGCCGATACAGATTACGATTATTACCGCGATTACGACGGCAACGTGGACGAAAGCCGCGGCAGGAACTTCGTGGACGTCAACTTCTCCGCAGACGGCAAGTCGGGCAGCATTTTCGCCACCCGGTATGAAAGAGGCAATACCGCAGGCAATCAATTTACTTTCAACACAAATATCAATTATTTTGCACAGTCGATGCTTGAAAACGAACCCGAAATACCCGACGACCAAAGAGAATTTTACGATGACGCGTTGCTGGCCGCCCACGACAGGACGATGGCGCTGCTTCAGAGCGGTTTCTTCGATAATTTTACGCTCACGCAGGACGAGGCCGTCGCGCAAACGGGCAAAGCCATCACCGACCTTAAAATGGACGGCATGGGAATCGTGAGCGCGGAAAAGGCGATGATCGAAAGGTACGACGGCATGGCCGGATTCTCCAACGTGGTGGCGCAGGATCAGGGATACGTGGTGCAATGCGCGCGCATGCTCGGTGCACTGAGCGGCTACGACAATCAATCTCAGATCTCCGTCAGCGAGAACAATGAAGCATATGCGCCGCCGTTCACCATGGAGACGCTTTCGATGGTGGTCACGCAGCACGGCATTGAAGCGGTGTGGTGGAATCAGATGGCGCAGGTCGCGGAGACGGTCAGCGAAAATGCGCTGCTGCTGCCTTTCAAGGATATTCAGGAGCGCATAGTCAGCCAGCTCAAATACGAATATGCAACCGATGCCGTGGACGTTCAAATTGACAACGTCCGGCTGGTCTCCGGCTATATCAACACCAAAGACGACATCGACAGCGTTTGGGATATCCCCGTCTGGATTGCGCAAGGCGCTGTGACTTATCACTATGAGAACGGCGACAATGAAACATTCAGCTATTTAAGCCCTGCGTTCAGCGCGCTCGACGGCAGTGTTGTGTACGGACAGAATATCGATATGCTCTCGGGCGACGGCACAGACGTGCCGCAATAATAATTCTGCATCAACCGGTGCGCTATTGGCGCACCGGCCACAAGGAAGGTGAACAAAGATGGCAAATATCCTCTCTGCGCTGATTGACATCACGCTGTTCTCCGCCGTATTATTCGCAGCCATACTCATTTTCCAGCGGCTTTTCCGCCGCCGTATTTCTGCGGCAATGAACTGCGCCGTGTGGGCGCTGCTGATATTGCGCCTCATGATTCCCGTTACGATAGACAGCGGCTGGCACCTGTTCATGGTGCCGCAGAGTCAGGCAGCACAAACAATACAGGCTCAGGAGTCCTCAGAATCCGATACGACCGGAACCTTGGCGGCTCCCTCATCCCTATTGCCTGTATCCGACATCAGCGAGACTCCGGCTCAAATGACAGATCGGAGAGCTTCCGATGAAAATTTCAGCCCGCAATCTCCTGCTTACTCGAAGCCAATTGATTGGCAGACAGCCGCCGTGATGGCTTGGGCAGCAGTGGCGCTCGGGTTATTGGCGTACACATCGGTGCAATGGCTGCGGCTCAGCCGCAGCATCAAACGCGGCAGCATAAAGACCCCCGAATTCGTTCGGACCATGGTGAACACGGAAAAAAGAGCCCTGCACATCCGTCGTTCCATCCGCGTTACCGTGCAGAGTTGGCTCGTGTCGCCCGCACTGTCCGCGTCGCTGCGCCCGTCGCTGCTGCTGCCTGCCGCTTTTCTGCCTGACAAGGAAGCCCTTGCGTTCGGCATCCGGCATGAGCTCACGCACTACAAACGCAAGGACCACCTTTTCAGCCTGCTGCTTTTGGTACTGCGCTGCGTCTACTGGTTTAACCCGGTCGTCTGGCTTGCGTTCCGCCGCATACAGGCCGACATGGAATCGGCCTGCGATGCCGCCGTGACAGCCGGTATGACCCTACATGGGCGCACGCGCTATATCCACATGATGATCGATATGGGCCGCGCAGCCAAGCCGCTGTACACGCTCGGCATGAGCGCGGGAAACGCCCGCAGGGCGCTAGAAAAGCGCGTGAGGGGCATATTCATGACCAGGCGTACCGGGCCCACCGCAAGGATGTCCGCCTTTGTGCTCGCACTGCTGCTTTTTGTCGCGTGCTTCACAACGGCTTGCCAACCGACACCCGAAGAACCCGTCGTCGTCAACAAAAACGAAGGCGTGCTCGAATCGGCGGTGGCGGCAACGCCCGCACCGGCCGCCAGATATGAAGCACCGGAGACGCTCAATATGGCGCCTTTCACGGTCGGCGATAAGCTGACCGTCAGCGTGGACGCAGCGGTCGATATCCCCAACACGGATACATACCCGGCTTATGAATTCTTACCCGCTGTTTATACTCAACAGCAGATCGACGCCTTGGTGAATTACTTCTATGCAGGGCAGACGCTCTACAATAAGGGTCAGGAATGGACCAAGTCCGAGTTCGAGCAAAAGATCGTCGAGCTTAAAAAAATCAAGCAGGAGATTTTAGACGGCACAACCAATGCCGCCGGAAACCCCAAATACGAAATGTCCGCCGAGGACGTGCAGGCCAATATTGCCATGCTGGAGCAGGACATGCAGGGCGCACCCGAGACGGTAGATACATCGGCATGGGACGGCACATTCACAACCCGGGAGCACGGAGACGTCGTCTTTAAAGGATTCAACGTGGCCCCAGACTTAACCGAGGGGGACACGCGGTTCTTTAGCGCGGCCATATATGAAAAACTGAATTCCTCGAGTCTCATGCTCATCAACGGCAACCGCTATTATCCGTCATCCAATCAATCGTCCGATACGCAGGCGAAGGGTATCCAAACAACGCCCGGGCAAGCCATAGAAATTGCGCGAAACATGCTGGCAACCTGCGGTTTTGACTTCATGGAGCCGGTCGGCGCGTATGCGGGAGAGGTCGTGGAGAGCGGAGAAGTGGTCAGAGACGATTTAAGCGGCGGCTATGCGGTGAAATGCATCCGGCGCGTCGGAGATTTTTGTATCACATCGGCAACAAACGGCGTCACGGTGGACATGTCAAGATCAAACCTGACATCTGAAGAAATGAAAGCCGCGTATGCCAACCAGTGGGACCCCGAAGTGCTGACGGTTTATGTGGACGACACGGGCATCTCCGCCGTCGAGTGGAGCAGCTACGGTGAAATTGGTGCCACGCTTTCTGAAAACGTACCGCTGCTGCCGTTCGATGACCTTGCCGCGTCTATCAAAAACGGTATCGCCGCGCGCTACGCATGGGATGAAAATTGGGGCGAAGAGAACAAGCGGGAAATCAATGTTTCGCGCATTGAACTCTCCATGGCGCGCGTACAGGTGAAGGATCATCCGGAAAGCTGGGAACTCGTCCCCGTCTTTGAGATATTCGGCACCGTCACCACATGGCATGAAGACGAAAACCTGCCTCCCGAAAACAAGATGCTGATTCAGGATTACCTGGGTTACGGCTCCGGCTTCTCGTCCGGCAGCCTGCTGACCATCAACGCGGTGGACGGCAGCACAATTATGAGCTATTAAGCCGCCTATCGCTCTTTCAAAAAGCATGGCGTGCCGGGCTCAGTTTTATGCGCCCATTCTGTCATGCATTCCACTGCGCAGCGAGGAGCGAGATGCCTTATCTACGCATCCCATGTTTTTATGCTTTTGACCATGGGAGTCCTCTTCCGCCTGCGCTCCATCGGAATGACGCTTGTGACTTTGTCAGCAGCCTAAACCCGGCGTGCGCATCGCATACCGGGTTTTTACTATTCAAGGAATTACGGCTGTTCAGATTGGAGACTCGCGGAGGTTTCATTGAGCTCCGCAGAGCCCGCTATTTTGAACCGCGTGTCAGGTGTTTTTGCTTTGATCAGCAACACGATGCCGACGACGAACAGCGGGATCACGGCGAGCACCGAGAGCCGCACATTGCCCGTGAGCACCGTGACGAGCGACATCAGCAGCGGCCCCAAAATCGACGCAAACTTTTCAAATATGCCGAAAAACCCGAAGAACTCACCCGTTTTCTCCCTGGGTACCATCGCGGCAAACAGTGAGCGGGAGAGCGCCTGCACGCCGCCCTGCACCGTGCCCACGAGCGCCGCAAGCACAAGGAAATTCCAATCCGCAAACATGAATGTGCCGAGCGTTGCGATCACAATGTAGGAAACAATGCAAAGGTAAAGTGTTTTTTTCGCGCCCCATCTGCTTCCCGCTCGGCCGAGCACAAATGCCATCGGCCACGCCACGAGCTGCGTAATGAGCAGCCCCAGCGCCATCACCATCGACATGGTCAGTATCCCGCCCGTCGCCGCCTCCAGCGTATTGGAAAGCGCGAGCTGCTTGTCGCTCGCGAACACCGTCGCCATGCGGATGATCGTCCCCACGCCGTCGATATAGAAGAAGAACGCAATCAGAAATTTAAACAGCTCTTTGTACTGTCGGATGTGAGAGAACGTATTTTTCAGATGCACGAACCCGTCCCTGATGGCTGCGCCTGCTTTCTTGGGCGTTTCGCTGATCACGGGCTCCTTAATATGGCGCATCATCGGAATCGAGAAAACGAACCACCAGAGCGCCACGCTCACGAACGACACCTTGTAGCCGATATTGGGATCGCTCTGGCCCAGCACATACCCCGGGTTCATGATCATGGCCATGTTCACGATCAGCAGCAGCCCGCCGCCGATATAGCCCCATGCATAGCCTGCAGACGATGTTTTGTCGAGGCGCTCCGCCGTCACAATGTGCGGCAAAAACGCGTCGTAGAAGGTGAGAGACCCCGCAAAGCCGATGTTAGCAAGCACGAATATTACGCTCAACAGCAACGTGTCGCCCGGGTTCGGAAGAAACAGCAGCCCCGTCGATAAGCAGCCCAGCCCCATGAAGAATGTCCAGAACTTTTTCTTTGAGTTGGCGCTGTCAGAAATCGCGCCGAGTATCGGCGAAATCACGGCCATCACCGCCATCGACACTGCCGTGATGATGCCCCATATGGCCGTCGCCGCGGTTTCCGTTCCCGTGTATATCACGCTGGAAAAATAAACAGGCAGCACCGCCGCGAGTATCGTGGTGGCAAATGCGGAATTGCCAAAGTCGTACAGGCACCATGCCCGTATTTTCTTTTTCTCGTTCATGAGGGTATCCTCGCTTCTTTTCGGTATTTATTTCATCATCCCCGATTTTGCGGCAGACATCTTGCGGCATAGGTTAAAGTTACGTTAATTATGGGTAAACGCCATATTATGCTCCGTTATCGTCATATTATCTGATATACAAAAGTTTTTCCTTTGCCTCAAAATATTCATACTTTTGTAGTTGTCATAAAAGAAAGCTCTCGTGTATGATAAATTTAAGCATATATAACGGCATCCGGGGGAGATGAGCACCAAATGTACGAGATTAAAAAATTAAAAAAGAAGTCGCGTCATTTAAAAAAATTCATCAATCTTGAATTTAAGCTTTACAGGCATGACGCGAGTTGGGTACCGCCGCTCAAGTCGGACACGAAAAAGGTTCTGCTTGGCAAAGGCAACCCGCTGTTCGAAAACGGCGACCAGGCTTTCTTTATGGTCTATAAGGATAAAAAGCCGGTGGGCCGCGTTCTTGTGGGTATTGATGAGGAATTGAACCGCGTCAGGGGCTTCAAGCAGGGGTTTTTCTCCATGTTTGAATGCGCCGACGATCCGCAGGCGTGCAGCGCGATGCTCGACGTATCGCTTCAATGGCTCAGCGAAAAAGGCATGGACCGCGTGATCGGGCCGCTTTCCCCTTCAAACGGAGACGACCGCAAGGGGTTCGTGGTGATGGGCGACGGCGGGCCGCCCGTGCTGTTAAACGCGCACACCAAGGATTATTATCCAAAGCTCATCGAAAGCTACGGGTTCACAAAGAACGATGATCACTTTGCGTACCTGTTTAACCCTGAGGATTTTGACATCCAGCGCCATGAAAAAGCGGTGGAATACGCGAAGAAGAAGGGCGGCTTCCGTGTTGATAAGCTCAATTCAAAGGATATCGTCAATGAAGCGGCCGCCATCAAAGAGATTCTCGACAACAGCGTGCCCGCAGAGTGGGACTATCTTGTGACGCCGTCGCTGGAGGCCGTGATCGACGAGTTCAAAAGCCTGCTGCAGTTTTATGACGGGCATTACTGCTATATCGCCCGCAAAGGAGACAAACCCGTCGGTTTCATGGTGGCACTGCCCGATTATAACCAGGTGTTAAAGCGCATGAAGGGAAAAATTTTGCCGCTCGGATGGGCCAAGTATCTCTATTTCAAGCGCAGAATCACGGGTGCAAGGGCTCTCGTTCAAATGGTGGATCGGGAATATCACAACATGGGCGTCAACTACGCGATGTATTATGAAGCCTATAAAGACTGGCAGGAAACGCGGCTTAAGTATGTGGAAGCATCGTGCATCGACGAAACGAACGTCGCGTCGCGCCGCAGTGTGGAGCGCGTGGGCGGGCGGCACTACCGCACGTACAGAACATATAAGATCGATTTGAATAAAGACAGCAAGCAGTCATAAATTGCGAACACACCGGTGCGACAGCTCGGCGTGCTAAAGAATTTAAAAATTGCTCAGTGAGCTGTCATCGGCCGGTAACCGGGGGAACTGAAAAACCGGCCTGCGGGATGGTCTTAAGGCTATTTGTACTTGCATCGCAAGCGCAGAGCGAAGGAAGACAGCGGCATTGATCAAACGAGCTGCTATTCTGGGCAATAACCACATATCGTTTATTGAATTATGAACCGGCCCATAGAGCCGGTTTTTATTTTTATTGAACTCTATGCCGCGCGCTCAATAGGCTTGAGCTTTGAATTGAAATCCGCTCCCCAAAAAGGCAAATCATTAAATTCAATCCTTTGAGGAGAAGGCGGCACACAGTGCCGGATGAGGTGTCAATAGAAAGCTGTCAAAATGAATACCCCCTCAGTCGCCTGTCGGCGACAGCTTCTCCTCCGAGGAGAATAATAAAAAAGCGCCTTCGTTAACTTAAATGCATTTAACAATAATTCGCCTCTTCAAAGGACAGTCAATCATAAGCATTTGCGGCTGCTGACCGTGGATACGCCTTAAGGCGACGCCAGTCTATAGCGGTGCGCTCTTGATTTTCGAAAACCGGCGCGGATAGATGTCCGGTGTGGGCTTTTGCTTTTGTATAAGCAGCATCGCGCCGCGCCCCACGGCAAAGCTGCCGGTATGAGCGCACGAGAGGGTCTCCCGCGCCGAAGCGGCCTCTTCCATCTCCTGCGCAAACGTTTCGCCCTTCCACGCGACGAGTATACCGCCGTTTTTCAGCAACGGCACCGTGAGCTCCAGCAGCATCGGCATCGGCGCAACCGCACGCGACGCCGCGATATCAAAGCTCTCGCGCAGCGATCCCCTGCTGAGCTCCTCGGCGCGGCCGCATATCACTTCCGCCTGCACGTTCATCTGCCCGAGCGCACTCTTGATAAAGTCCGTCTTTTTACCCGCGGCATCGAGCAATGTGAGATCAATATCCGGCCGCAGCAGTTTTAGTGGCACGCCCGGAAACCCCGCGCCTGTGCCGATGTCGATCACGCGGCAGCCCTGCGGCAGCTCCAGCGCGGCGCAAAGCGCCATCGCGTCCGCAAAATGCTGCTCCGCCGCCTGCGCCTCGCCGGTGATGCGCGTCAAATTCAGATGTTTGTTTGCTTCGACCACGTGTTCATAATAAGCGGCGCACCCGTCCAGCACCGCTTCGTCATATTGTAAACCGAGCTTATCCAGTTTTTCTGCCAGTGTCTTTTTAAAAAGCGTCATGTATCCATCTCCTCGATGCCCGTATTGACCGCGCTCACCACGCCTGCATAGGCAAAATTCCCTTTAACGTGCGCAACAGCCGCCTTGGCTTCCTCCAAACTCTCATACGGCGCAAACATTGTGCTGCCCGAGCCGCTCATCAGCGCGCGCGGCGTGCCCGCTGCCATCAATGCGTTTGCCGCCGTCATGATTTCCGGGGCAATACTGAGCGCCGCCATACCGAGCGCGTTGCCCGCATAACGCAGGAACAGCGCGATATCGCCCTTGGCGAGCGCATATTCCACCGTGCTGATATGCAGCGGTTCGGATTTTTGATACCTTTTGAACGCCTCCGCCGTCGATACGCCCGCATGTGGCTTGACAATGACAAAATGCAGCGGCTTGCCAAGCTCAATGCGCGTAAGCCGCTCGCCGACGCCTTTGGCGCGTGCCGTGCCGCCCATCAGCGCAAACGGCACATCCGCTCCCACTTTGACGCCGATAGCGCTGAGTTTCTCCATGCCAAGCCCCGTGCCATACAGCTTATTGAGCCCATAAAGCACCGCTGCGGCATCCGCGCTCGCGCCCCCAAGGCCCGCCTCGGACGGAATGCGCTTTTGAATGCGGATTACCGCACCGCCGCAGCCCGTTTGTTCTCTGAAAGCCAGCGCAGCCTTGTACGCGGTGTTGCGCCGCATGTCAATACCGCCTATATCCATCCCGACAGCGGTGCCTTCCGCTTTTTCCATCTCCACCGTATCACAGAGCGAAATGGTCTGCATGATGCCGTCCAGCTCATGATACCCGTCGCTGCGTTTGCCTGTAACATCAAGAGACAGGTTCAGCTTGGCATAGGCTTTCAATCGAATCATTCGTTTTCTCCGTTCAGCCGCCCGATTGCCCAGCGCGCATGCGTGGCGATCAGGTCGTCCTCATTTTCCGCAAGCTGCTTTAACAGGCTCACCTGCTCAAGCTGCTCTGCGGCTGCGGCATACAGCGCTGCCTGAGAGATAATCCGCCCGCGCCGCGCCATGTTCGGCCCCGCGAGCTCGCGCAGCGCTTTGGTCGCGTCCCCTTTCAGCAGCTGCTCCAGCGCAAAGCAGACGGGCTCGCTGCGTGCGGCATCGTTGAGCGGGCACGCACTTTGGCATTTTTCGCAGCCAAGCAGCTGATAAACATCACCGCGCAGCGTTTCGGGCACAAGGCCGTTCATATGATAACGCAGACAGCGCTCGATATCGCCCACGGCCTGCGACGGACACGCCGCCGCGCACGCTCCGCAATGCAGACAGCTGCCTGTTTCCAATATGGCTTCATCCGGCTCAAACGCATCGGTCAGCACCGTCTGTATGCAGACATACGACCCCAAATCCGGATGATAATAAAACCCGTTGTCTCCCAAAAAACCGCCTGTTCGAAGCGCCGCGCCTTTTGCGCTGACGGCATCGGTATGCAGCGCCTGCGCGCCATGCTGCTGCAAATAATCCGTCACGGCACGCGCCGCATGATATGACCTGTGCGATGCAATATAATAAGCCGAAAGTGCCATGCTTCCGGGCTCAGGCGGCGATGAAGGGCGGTAGGGCGCAAAGAGCACAACGATGCACGCGGTGCTGCGGAGCACCGTGCGCGGCTGCTCACGCCCACTTTTATCCGGCATATCATCTGCACTTGCGAACCGAATATCGGCAAAACCGAGCGGCTTCGCAAACGCTGTGAGCTGCTCTTTTGTGATTCCCATGTCGAAATTATGGCATACGCAAATGGAAATAACAATTCAAAAGTCCAAAAATTCTTGCGCCGCACAGCCTACTGATATATAATTGACAGGAAAATATATACCTTTCTCCGTTTCGGAGGGGCTCAACGAAAAAAAGATAAAGGAAATCAGTAATGAGAGTATATAAAAAGACCAACTTAATAATTCTGATCGTGTGTCTGGTTCTTCTCGTGACGGCGTGTGCCAAGGCAGACCCGATTGTCACAGAGATCGGGTCATTTGAATATTCGCAGAAGTTCATGTCTAGCATCGATGATGTGGCGGCGGCGCAGGGCAACACGCTGCTCGTAATTTACTTGAAACCCGCAAAGGGGACGACGCTCGATCTTGATACGGCGGAAGACTATTTCTTCAAAGGCACCCAGGCTACGCTTGCAGACACCACCTACGATTTGAAGTGCCTGTCTTTTGAAAAGGTTGACAACGCTTATGAACAAGTCGGGCTTGTTTTTGAGGTGACCGACAACAATTATGAAAAATCAGCAGAGCAGCCTGTGGTGCAGCTGATACTGCCCTCATCCAAATAACGCGGCCCGGTTCTTCTGATAGCTTTAATATTCGTATCAATAAGGCGGCTTTCTTTTGCGAAAGCGGCCTTTTTTGTTTCCATATTATTAAAAACCTGACGGTGACAACTGTATTGCCAAAACAATGTCACCTAGTATAAAATACTTTTTATAGATAATCTTTCGACATTTTTTATCTATATCAGCCGGACATAGGCTGATAATGATATACAAAAGATAAAACAACGATGGGGAGAACTGTTTGTGGAAAAAGAACTGAATGAAAAAGTCTCGCGCCGGACTGTGCTGCGGTGGCTGCTGCGCGTGGTGCAGGGCTCACTGATTGGCGGAAGCGCCATATTGCCGGGCATCAGCGGCGGCGTGCTATGCGTGATATTCGGCATTTACCAGCCGATGATGGAGCTCATCGCCCATCCGTTCCGCGCGTTTAAAAAGCATGTATGGCTGCTGCTGCCCGTCCTGATCGGCTTTGTGCTGGGTTTCTTGGGGCTGGCACGCGTCGTGGAGTGGCTTTTCAAGGTATCCTCCAGCATGACGATATGGCTGTTTTTTGGCCTGATCGCGGGTATGGGGCCGTCGCTTTACAAGGAAGCCGGCAAACAGGGGCGCCCGAAATCGGCACTGCTTTCTTTTATCATCAGCTTTATTGTGGTGCTCGGCCTGCTGCTTTATCTCGGCAATTCCGCCACACTCAACATTCAGCCGAATATTTGGTGGTTCTTTGTCTGCGGCCTGATGTGGGGCGTCAGCCTCATCGCGCCGGGCCTCAGTTCCTCGTCGCTGCTGATATTCCTCGGGCTTTATGAACCGATGGCTGCGGGTATCGGCAATCTCGATATGAGCGTGATTATCCCGCTCGGCATCGGCGCAGTGCTGCTGGTGCTCGTTTCAGCGCGGGCCATCAACCATCTTTTCGACAAATATTATTCCGTCGTTTTCCACATCGTGCTGGGGTTTGTGCTTGCATCCACCATCATGACCGTTGTGCCGACAAGCCAGTCGGAGAGCATACAGTATACGGGCACATTTGTTGAAATCGCCTCGTGCGCGGCGTGTGCCGTCGGCGGCTTCTTTATCGCGTGGCTGATGGACAAGGCCGGCCAGAAGCTTCAAAATGATACGGAGAAAGAGCCGCTCGTTCCCCAAAACGAGTGAAATCCGAAGTCTTTGATATAAAAATTTTATACAGTTGATTTGCATTTCCTTTCAGGATATGGTATGATTAAATCACAAATAAAAAACCCTTATCAAGAGTGGTGGAGGGACGGGCCCTGTGAAACCCGGCAACCGGACATAGCTGTCAAGGTGCCAATTCCCGACAGATGAGGTTAAGAAAATGTTTTTTTCGAGCCTCGCTAGCGCGGGGTTTTTTATTTAAGAAACTTTTAGGAGAGATAGATATGAGAAGACTTTTCACCTCGGAATCGGTCACGGAGGGACATCCGGATAAACTTTGTGACCAGATCAGCGACAGCGTGCTCGACGCGATACTGGCTCAGGACCCCAATGCCCACGTGGCATGTGAAACAGCCGTCAACACAGGGCTTGTGCTCGTCATGGGCGAAATCACGACGGGCTGCTATGTGGATATCCCCAAAATCGTGCGCGGCACGATTCTTGATATCGGGTTTACGCGCGCCAAGTATGGCTTTGACGGCAACACCTGCGGCGTGATATTGAGCATCGACGAGCAGTCCAGCGATATCGCGATGGGCGTTAACCGGGCCGATCAGGGCGCGGGCGATCAGGGCATGATGTTCGGGTTTGCGTGCAGCGAAACGCCGGAATTGATGCCACTGCCGATTACACTCTCGCACAGGCTCTCAAGAAAGCTGGCCGAGGTGCGCAAAAACGGCAAACTTGAGTACCTTCGTCCCGACGGCAAAACCCAAGTAACAGTGGAATACGAAGGAAGCACACCCGTGCGCATTGATGCGATTGTGGTATCGACGCAGCACGCGGATGATGTCACGCAGGAGCAGATCAGAGCCGACGTCATCGAACATGTGATTAAACCCGTGATTCCGGCAGAGCTGCTGGACGCTGACACGAAGTATTTTGTAAATCCGACGGGCCGGTTCGTGATTGGCGGGCCTGCGGGCGATTCGGGCCTGACCGGACGCAAGATTATTGTGGACACCTACGGCGGTTATGCACGCCACGGCGGCGGCGCGTTTTCGGGCAAGGACCCGTCTAAGGTGGACAGAAGCGCGGCTTATGCCACGCGCCATATCGCCAAAAACATTGTGGCGGCGGGGCTTGCGGAGCGCTGTGAGATTGAAGTGGCTTACGCAATCGGCGTGGCCGAACCCGTCTCGATCTATGTGGATACGTTCGGCACCGGCAAAATGGACGACGACAAGCTCGCGGCGTTTGTACACAATTCCATTGACCTGCGGCCTGCGGCGATCATTGAGCGGCTGGGGCTGCGCGCGCCGATATACCGGCAGACGGCTTCGTACGGCCACTTCGGGCGGCCTGATCTTGACCTGCCGTGGGAGCGGCTCGATTTGGTCGATAAGCTCAGCAAATAAACACAGAAAACAGAGATAAACTTAGAGCCGGGATATCGCGAAGGTACCCGGCTTTTTTATGCCAGAGAAACGATGCGAGGGGGGAGATTATATGGATAATGCAAAGGTAAAACACCAGTTCCTAATAAACATAATGGGTAATTCAATACTTAACAAAAAGTATTCTTGTGTATTAGAATTCTAATAATATAGTAAAAGATTTCAGCCGTTTCAAGACTTTCTATAATCACCAACACATTAACCTTTTAGTTAAAATCAAAAATAACGCACACCATGTTAATCTATTATATTTCCATCAACACTTTGAAATAAACGCGTCATAAGAATCTGAGCGTGATAACCGCCACCGTTTCCAACGCCTTCTATTAATTTGTAATTTTTATTAAGTATATCAAAGATGTTAGTCATAGAAAAACAGGAATGTTTTTCAAAATTCATAAGATTAAATATAAATTTATCGTCTGAGAATTCGTAAACAACCCCTTCATCAAATGTTGCTTTTCCAGTGCCAATATCTTTGAAGCCCATAAGATCAGAGCTAAAATCTCTTGTAACGAAATATAAGTTCCATTTTCCATAATATTCTGTAACTGACTGATCTTTAATAAAATCTATAAAATCGAATTCTTCATTTCCTGCTTCCGGCACAGAGAGAAATTTACCGAAGATGGATTTTATTATTTGAAGTCTTGTGCTATTTTTGAATCCTTTTATTCTCTTTGGATTGCCATCAAGTAAAAAAAATTTTAAGTATGCTTCATCATATTTACCCAAAAATGTATTGCATCTTTTGCACAGTGTTTTTGCAGTTCTTCCTGCCGGATATAGTGATTTTGATAACTTGGTATCGAATATATTTCCCAAAATATCATCTGTATTTTCACCCTCAGATAACCTTTTCAAAACGTCATTTCGCATTTCTTTAGATTGAAATGAATCGAACATTTTAATGATATCAAGAGCAACAATGTCCTCGTTACCTACGCTTCGAGCTGGATAGTGTTCTTTACTCATTTCATCTTCGGAATAATACATTCCACACAACTTACACTCGTATTTTGTTTTATCCATATTAATATAATATCTCCGCTTTTAAGAAACTTTAAGAAAATGAAAATGGAAACCTATTATTCGAATCCAAATTTTTATTCTTGCTCGAAAAGTCAATTTAACTTCACATTATTGCTATAATGGCAATTTCATTGAATGAACTGCATTTCAAGACTGCAAAGTATCTTGCTCATTATTCTGTATACTCATATGCTTCATCTTGCTCTTTCCGAAAATCAGCAGAACCACAATCAATACAATACTAACGGCTGCAAATATATTGCTTGCTTCTGTTAGCTCAGGGAATTGTTTTGATTTAAAAATGTATGTAATAAATGCGTTCGGCAGATTTACAAAATAAGATACAATTAAATTATTGCCTGAAAGCTTAAATGCAATAGCAAGCCCTGCCCCTACTGCAAATAACAGCAAGAGGTCTTCAAACGTCCTAAATCCCGGATAACCCAAATGATAAAGTGAGAACATAGCGGCTGAAATAAATATCGCGATAAGACTACCATATCTTTTTTCTATTCTTGTTTGAAAAAAGCCCCGGAAAAGAAACTCCTCAAAAAATGTCGTCATCACAAGAGGCAATATACAAAGCGGCAACAGGTCCCACGCTATGTGCTCTCCTGCTATGATTTTAGGTATCACTTGCCCACCGATAGAGAATATGACAAATGATATTAATACTATGGTTTGGCGAGCCCTCATTCTTTTAATGCCTACTGAAATGAAATCTTCTTTATTTCTCAACAATAAAAATATAGGAAAGGCTGTGCTTAAAAGAAGGCCGTAACAAATATTATAAAAAACATAATACCCATATCCATCAAACAAAGCGGATATGGCAACGCAAGTAATGATCAGGCACTCTATAATGAGGCTCAATATTAAAATGTTAAAGTTCTTTTTCATAGCTATCTCCAAATGTGTGATATACCATAATATAAACCCTTATACCAAACCTGTTTGCTATCGGTATTAATAGATAACCCGATGGGATTACCGTACTATTGACACGAGAAGTATGGACATAATATTATAACCCATATCCACAAACGACACAATAAAACAAAAATATAACAGCCATGTCGTATCAGCCTTGATTACCCGACGACGGGGGAGAGAATGACGTTTGAGACGAAGCCGAACGGAAAGGCATTCCGGGCGTTTGAAATGTGAGGTATGTGAAATTTAGTAGATAAATTGAGGGTTAATCCATTCCTGAGATAGCCCATTAAGTTTTTCTTTTTGTGAATTTCTGCGCATCAAAGTCCCGTTATCATTATAAAAGCCATTATGATGAATTCACCTAACGTAACTTGCATTTAATCTCATGACCTTCTAGTCATATTTATAAGAACATATTTTCAAATACCCAATTGTTTTGCACATTATTGCGATAACATCGAGTTTAATAATATATCCCTCATCCTCTATATCCCTAATTCTACATATTTCTCCCTATTCCTTTTTCAGGCTGTTGTCTTCGCAAAAAAAGCGGCCTCATCGTGCCGCTTCAGGTTATATGTCGTTTGCTATAGAAAGGTGATATAATATAGTTATATCTGGTATCAATTTCTGATACCAGATGCCCCCATAGAAAAGGAGTTTTTCATTGAAATATTTTCATGTTGATGTGTTTTCGGATAAACCGCTAAGCGGAAACGGCCTCACGGTTGTCTTTCCGGACAAGCCGCTCAGCAATGACGATTTGCTGAAGATCACACAGGAGCTTCGCCAGTTTGAAACGATATTCATCTATGATAAAACCGCGGACGGCTCTTATCCTGTGCGCATCTTCACGATGGATGAGGAGCTTGCGTTTGCAGGCCACCCCACACTCGGTGCGGCAGCCGTGCTTCACCGCCTTGATTTTCCCGCTGCAAAAAACGCAGAAATGATTTTGGATCTGTCGGGCCGCAACATCCTCGTTTCATCCGAATTTAACGGCAGTAGCTGCAGCGTCACGATGAACCAAGGTACACCCGCATTCATTTCACATGTTGATAAAAACCATCACGCTCAAATTGCGGGCGCTTTGGGCCTTGATCCGGCTGATATTCACGATACGTTGCCCGTGGAGGTCGTCTCCACGGGACTTCATTATCTGCTGGTTCCGGTGAAGCAGGGCCTTGACCGCGCCAAAATCAGCATCGGCGGCTTTGAAAGCTTCCTCGGTCAGTTCGGTGCGAAGTTCGTCTATGTGTTTGATGCCGCGTCACTCGAATGCCGCACTTGGAACAACAGCGGCCTCGCCGAGGATGTGGCAACGGGCAGTGCGGCAGGGCCGCTCTGCGCCTACCTGATCAAACATGGGCTTGCGCGCACCGGAGAAACGGTCAACATCCGTCAGGGACGTTTTGTGCACCGCCCCTCCGTCATCAGGGCATGGGCAAACCCCACATCCGGCGAGATTTTCATCAACGGCAGTGTTTCATTCTTTGCGTCGGGGAACATCCATTTGCCTTAAAACGTGTTGTAAACTACGGTCTGCTCAATCGGATACCGCTTGCCGTGGTTCGCGCTCGGCACCGCGTTATCCGCCGGATAACCTGTGGGCAAGATCGCAACCGGCACATAGCTTTCGGGAATGTTGTAGGCTTTTCTCGTCTTTTCGGGGTCAAAATACCCAACCCACGTTGTGCCGAGCCCAATTTCCGCAGCCTGCAGCATCATCTGCGTGGTCACGATGCTCGCATCGATTTCTCCGCTGTTGTCGCCGTCATATGGACGCACCCACGATACCGATTTGTCACAGCAGATTAAAAATGCCAACGGCGCATGAAAATGATACGATGTGCATTCCTTGAGCTTTTCAAGAGCGCTTTCGCTCTGTATCACGAGAATTCTTTGCGGCTGGTTGTTGCACGCCGTGGGCGAAAGCTGCGCCGCCTTGAGTATCAGATCGATTTTCTCCTGTTCCACGCTATTTTCGCTGAATCTTCTGACCGAATACCTGTCGGCCGCCAAATCAATAAAAGTCATCGTTACCCTCCAAAACTTCTGTTTGATATTCAATATATACCAAAGTAGTTAAAAAACAAGTACGCACTTTTTGGTATGTAGGTGGCATTTTTGGTACAAAACAAAAGAGCGGCATATAGCCGCTTTCAATTTGATGAAAAGCCTCCACTTGTCATGTTGAGGAGCAAAACGACGTGACTACAAAGTGGACCGCATCCCATGGCAAAACGCTTTTAACATGGGATCTTTCGATCGCTTAGCGCTCACTCAAAATGACACTAACCGCCTTGTCTGCAGCCAAAAAACGGCATGATGCCACGCCGCTTTTGGAATAGACGCTTTTATATTGTTTTTATTCTTTGACGGCTTTTTTCTTAAGCATCAGCATGAGCAGTATGCCCACAACCGCGCAGCCCGCCGCGATGAAAAACGCGGGCGACATCAACGAAATATCCTGTGCCGCTATATTCTTGTAGTATCCGGCGATGTACGACGACGCCACCGCGCCGATGCCAAACCCCAAAAGCACCATGCCATAGTTGGTCGCCATGTGCTTGGGGCCGAAAAGATCGGCAGTCAGCGACGGGAAGTTGCTGAGGAACCCGCCGTAGAAGAACCCGATAAGGCCGATGAGGACATAGATAAAGTAGCCGCTTACACTGCTGACCAGCACGGACAGGATTCCGGAACCCGCCAGCAGCACGATGATCGTTTTCTTTCGGCCGAGCTTGTCAGAGACCGCGCCCCACGTCAAACGCCCGAGCGAGTTGCACATCGATATCACAAGAACACCGATGGTCGCCGTTTCGCCAAGACCCTTGGCCACAGCAATGGGTTTCGCAAAACCGATCATCATGAGCCCGCCCATGCAGGCCAGCATTAAAGAGAGTGTGATGATATAAAACCGGGGGTCTTTCAGCACTTGGCCGGGCGTCAGGCTGTTGTCCGAAACCGACACGGCGGAAGCGGATTTCGATTCCTCCGGAGGATTTTTGAGAAACAGCGCGCCCACGGTGCAAACCACAAGGAAAATACCCGCAAGCACCATGAAAGTGCCGGGTTCACCCACTTCCGGGCCGCCGAAAGCTTTGATCAGCTGCTCGATAATCGGTGTGAATACCACGCCGCCGAAGCCAAGAGCGGATACGATAAGGCCGGTGACGAAACCCTTTTTCTCGGGAAACCATTTTTGGGCGCAGGCGATCGTTGTCGAATAGGTGAAGCCCATTCCGGTTCCGCCCATCAGGCCATAGCCCACCCACAGCAGCCACGGAATGTTCGCATTGGCGAACGATGCGAGCAGAAAACCGGCGCTCAAAATAAAGCCGCCGATCATCACGATGGTTCTCGTGGAGAATTTGGCCGCGAGCTTTCCGCCGATCACGCTGCCCACGGTGAGCGTGGCGAGCAGCAGCGAGAAGGTGAGGCTGGCCGCAGCATTGTCTCCGTTAAAAATGCTGTTGGCAATACCCGTTTGAAATACGCTCCAGATGTAGGCGATACCAAGGCATAGCTGTATCGCGATGGATGCTGCAATGGGTCCGGTTCTTTTTGATGACTTCATAAATCCTCCTTAGTTATAATTAAAGCCCTCACTGCTTGCAGTAAGGGCTTTTATCCGAATCGGACGATTACCTGCACCGAGTGCGTTCTTACCACAAAACTTGACACAACCCAATAAACAGCCCGATTATAATAGTAAATCGGCCAATAAGGTCTGCAAATTTTGTGAACTGCCGTTTGGGCATCATAGAACGCTCCAGAAGAGATATAAATTTGTGTCATTATCCCATGCGCGCTGTTTGAATGTCAAACTATTTTTGCGCGCAGCGCATTGGTATATTAATCCATCCATCAAGCGACATTGGTTATGTGGCGCTTTTAAAAAGGCATACAATCTTTAACCCGTATGGTATAATGACAAAAACCGATCCTATGTTTGAGGGTTTATGACGAGTATTGAGGGCACCGTCCTCGAAATTAATTTCCGCAATGACGAAAATGGCTGGACGGTCATGTCGATCGATTTTAACGGCGACTTAACCACCGCAGTCGGCTGCCTGCCGCACATTCACGAGGGTGAGTTTGTGCGTCTTTTCGGCGCGTGGACCGAGCACCGGCTGTACGGCCGCCAGTTCTCCGTCAAGTCGGTGGAAACACGGCTGCCCAACACGGCGGAATCCATCCGCATGTTTTTATCAAGCGGCCTCATTAAGGGCGTGGGCGACGCAATTGCAGGGCGCATTGTGGATGCTTTCGGTGAAAACACGTTTGACGTGATTGAAAACAGCCCGGAGCTGCTTGCCGAAGTCCGGGGCGTCAGCCATAAGCTTGCGATGAGCATTGCCGAAAGCTTTGAGGAGCACATCGGCGTTAAGCAGGTCATCATCGATCTGCAGAACCTCGGCCTCTCTGTCCGGCAGGCGTTTCGCGTGTTCGAGCGCTACGGTGCCGCCGCGCCGATGCTGATACAGGAAAACCCGTACCGCATGATCGACGATATCTCAGGCATCGGGTTTGAGCGCGCCGACCGGATTGCGGGCACCATAGGCATCGACAAAAATTCCGAGTACCGGATTGATATGGGCATCAAATACGAGCTGTTGAACGCGATGGGCGAGGGGCACACATGCCTGCCGCGCCAGGAGCTGCGCCGCCACGCCGCGAAGATGCTCGGCGTGGATGAAAAGCTCATCGACGCGCGCATCAGTGCGCTGACGCTGGCCGATGAGGTTGCGCAAAAGTTCATCAACAACACGCCCGCTGTGTTCCACATGGCCGCTTACATCACCGAAAGCGACGTGGCCCGGCGGCTGTTCATGCTCTCACGGTGCACGCCGCGCATTCCAATCCCGGATGTATCGCAGGCTTATACGCGCTATATCGGCAATGTGGCCCTTTCGGAGGAACAGGAACGTGCGGTGCTGATGGCGCTCTCTAACCAGGTCGCCGTCATTACGGGCGGGCCGGGCACCGGCAAAACGACGATCACCAAAGCGATCATCTCAATTTTCGAACAGTGCGGCGTTACCACCGCGCTTTGCGCACCCACAGGCCGCGCGGCCAAACGCATTGAGCAGTCTACCGGGCGCGAAGCCAAAACCATACACCGCCTGCTCGAATACGGCGCGGGTGCGGACGAGGATTTCGACACCGGCATCCGCTTTATCCGCAACGACGACAACCCGCTTGAAGCCGAAGCCGTGATTGTGGACGAGGCCTCGATGATCGATATATTTCTGATGCGGGCGCTGCTGCGCGCGCTGCCCGAAGGCACGCGGATTGTGATTGTGGGCGATGCGGACCAGCTGCCTTCGGTGGGCCCCGGCAACGTGCTCAGAGACATCATCAAGAGCGGCGCGTTCCCGGTGACGCAGCTCACGCGCTTTTACCGCCAGAAGGAAGGCGGCAGCATCGTGGAAAACGCGCACCGCGTGAACCGCGGCGAAAGCCCCGAATTCTACCTCACGGGCGATTTTCTGTTCATCCCCGAAAGCGAGCCGAACGATGTGATTTTCAGGCTCAAAAAGTTGCTCAGTGAAGGGGAATTGCCCGAGAAGTATGATATATTGGAGCAGACGCAGATACTCTGTCCCATTAAAAAGGGTATACTCGGCGTTTACAACATCAATATGGAACTGCGCGAGCTGCTGAACCCGCGGCTCGCCTCGCGTGAAGAAGTGCAGGTGGGCGATACGCTTTTTCGCACGGGCGATAAGGTGATGCAAACCAAGAACAACTACGAAATGGAATGGTTCTATGCCGACGAAGCGCTGTTCCACCACAAGGGGCAGGGCGTTTTCAACGGCGACCTCGGGCGAATCTTACGCATCGACAACGACGTGAAGGAAGCGACAATCCGCTTTGACGGCAACCGCGATGCGATATACGCGTTCGCCGAGCTTGAACAGATTGAGCACGCGTACGCAGTGACGGTGCACAAATCACAGGGCAGCGAGTTTCCTGTTGTGATAATGCCGCTCATGGCGGGCGGCGGGCGGTTTCTCTCGCGCAACCTCTTATATACCGCGCTCACGCGCGCGATGGAGAAGGTCATCATCATCGGGCAGAAGAGCACAGTGGAATACATGGTGCAAAACAACCGCATACGCGGGCGCTACACAACGCTTGACTATGAGATTAAAGACTTGACAGAGATACTGGGGGCCATGTAAGTGCGGCTGTTCTCCGTCATATGGGAAACACTGTTCCCGTACATACCCAAATGCGTGGTTTGCGGCACTGAGAAAAACGTAACGGACTATCTCTGCCCGCCCTGCGCGGGCACAATGCGTGCGCTCTCGGCGGGCAAAACGCAGGCCGTGGGACTGGATGCGGTTTCGGCATATGTCTACGACGGCCCGGCGGCACGCACAGTGCAGCGCTACAAATATGGCGGCAGCCGATATCTCTCCGCGTTCATGGCGCAGGCCATGCTGCGCGCGGCCATTGAAGCCGAAGTCAAATTTAATTGTCTTTGCCACGTGCCGCTGCACAGGAAAAAGCGGCGCAAGCGCGGGTTCGACCAGGCGGCGCTGCTCGCAGAGCGTTTGGCCGCGCTCACGGGCAAACCGCACATGGACGCCATCCGGCGCATCCGCAACACGCCGTCCCAAACGAAACTGAGCGCGGTTCAGCGCAAAGACAACATGCGCGGCGCGTTCGAAGCGGTGCAGCCCGTCACCGGGCGCGTGCTGCTCGTGGACGACGTATTCACCACGGGCGCGACGGCTGCCGAATGCGCGGGCGTGCTCAAAGCCGCAGGCGCGGCAAGCGTCACGGTGCTCACATTTGCGCGGGCAAAGGATATCGGATAAATTTACGGCGGCAAGCCGAAAGTATTGATAAAGTATTGATATTGAACAAAAGGAAGGAATCCTCATGGAATTCGCAAAAAGACTCGACAATGTGACAGGCAGCGCCATCCGCGCGATATTCGCGCTGATCGGCCAGCCCGGCATGATCTCATTCGCGGGCGGCAATCCGGCTCCCGAATGCTTCCCGTCTGCCGATATCGCGGAAATCTCCGCGTCGCTGATCAACAAAAACGGCAGCCATATCCTGCAGTACGGCGGCACACCGGGGATCAGCCGCCTGAAGGACACCGTGATACAGATGATGGCTGCGCGCGGCATCAACGCCACACCCGATGAGGTCATTATCACCTCGGGTGCTACGCAGGGCATCGGCCTTGCGGCCAAAACGCTCGTGAACCCGGGCGATGTGGTGCTCGCCGAATCGCCGACGTTTATCGGCGCGCTGCAGACTTTCCTTACATACGAAGCCAACGTGAAAAGCGTGGAAATGGACGACGAGGGTATGGATATGGCCGACCTTGAGAGCAAGCTCAAGGTGTATAAGCCCAAATTCGTCTACACAATACCCACGTTTCAGAACCCGACGGGGCGGACGATGTCGCTGGAGCGCCGCAAGCAGATGATGGCGCTCTGCAAAGCGCACGGCGTGCTGATACTCGAAGACGACCCGTATTGCGATCTTCGGTATTCGGGCTCTCCCGTGCCGCCGATCAAGAGCTTTGACGACGACGGCACCGTGATTTACCTGATGAGCTTTTCCAAGATCATTTCGCCGGGCCTGCGCGTGGGGGCTACCGTGGCCGACGCGCGCGTCATTGCGAAGTACAACATTGCCAAGCAGGGCGAAGACCTGCACACGGCGAACCTTTCCCAGGAAATTGTGGATGCGTACATGCGCTCCGGAAAAATAGAGAAGCATATCGAAACGGTCTGCGCGAACTACCGCGGCAAACGCGACACGATGCTCTCAAAGCTCGATGCGTTCCCCAAAGGCGTCACTTATACCAAGCCGGACGGCGGGCTGTTCATTTGGGTGGTGCTGCCCGAAGGCATGAACGCGGTGAGCATGTTCCAGCAGAGTGTCGACGCGGGCGTGGCTTACGTGCCGGGCGTGCATTTCTTCCCCGAAGGCGGGCATGAAAACACGATGCGACTCAATTTCTCGATGGCGTCGTTCGAACAGATTGACAAGGGAATGGATATACTCAAAGGCGTGATTGAGAAGAACATGTAACACGGCATAGGCAAAGCGGGCTGCATAACAGCTCGCTTTTTTCATGGTAAGCTCTCTATGGACGGTAATGGCACCTGCTTAAATATTTGCTCAAACCTTTAGCTCCCTCTTGGAGGGAGCTGTCGCCGTAAGGCGACTGAGGGAGTCGTTTGCATCAATAGTTTGCTATCAAGTGACTCCTTCCGTCAATGACGGACTGGCGTCCGCTCATTGCCACCTCCCTCATCGGCTTTATCTGCATGGCAAGGTCTCTATCGACTGTAATGACATCGACTTAACTTTTTGCTCATACTGTTGGCTCCTTCTGTGAATACTCCGAAGGGTGAGCCGGGCACTGTCGCCGCAAGGCGACTGAGGGAGAAAAACTGTAAATCTTCACTCCCGCCGATACACCTGCGGAGTACAGGCGACCGTTCCGTACATTGCAGCGCCCGGGCAAAATTCCTTCATCCGCCAATTCGCACGGCGGCGCTGCCGCGCTTGTGCCGTGTTTCCACGTACCGATGCGCGTCCGCCATCTGCTCAAAGTCAAAGCTCTGGCCGATCACAGCTTTGAGCTGCCCCTGTTCGATCAGCTCTCGGAGGAAGTCCAAGTCTTTCTTCTTCTCGACCGGTTTTCTCAGGCCGGTCGCCGCAAACACGGCGCGTTGTCCCTTCGATTTAGCTGTCAGCATCATCGCCAGCATTGCGCCGGGTGTCGGTACGGTGGTTAAATAGATGCCGTTTGACGTCAACGCCGCTTTGCACTTGCCAAAAGAGCTTTTGCCCACCGCGTCGAATATCACGTCGTAAGAATTTTCGCTTTGTGTAAAATCCTCTTTGGTATAGTCGATCACACTGTCTGCACCGAGGCTTTTCACAAACTCGACATTGTCGCGCCCGCAGACGGCGGTGACCGTGGCGCCATAGTGTTTGGCGAGCTGCACCGCATACACGCCGACGCCGCCCGCCGCGCCGTTGATGAGGACGCGCTGGCCCTTTTCGACCTTCGCGTGGTCCCGCAGGAAAGGCAGTGCCGTGAGGGCGCCTTCGCTGACGGCGGCGGCCTCCTCGAACGTCATCGTTTGAGGCATGGGCGCCACCGCCTCCGCCGAGCTCAACGCGATCAACTCCGCGTTGGTGCCGAAGTTTGTGCCGCTGCTGCCAAAAACCTTATCTCCCGGCCGTAACGCGCTGCCGCCTGATTTCTCCACAATCCCCGCAAACACATCGCCGGGAATCACTTTCGGTTTTAAGAGGCCCGTGAAGAAACGCGATATAAACGGCTTTCCGCTCCGGAATGCGCAGTCGGGGTCCGCCGCGACCGTCGCTTTGATGCGGATCAGCATCTCGCCTTCTTTGGGAACCGGGTCTTTCACCTCTTGAATACGGAGCACGTCAGGGCTTCCGTACTTGGTTACTATAACCGCTTTCATGTTAACCCTCCTGCGTGATAATCATCACTTTGCCGCGCGCATGCCCGCGGCTCAATTCCTCCAGCGCCCGGGGCGTTTCGCTCAAGCGGCACCGCCACGAACTGCGCAAAACCGTCGAGGCCGCAGCCGGAGATATCGGCCGCCACATTATCGCCCGGGCAATAATCCGTCACGTGAGCTCCCACGGCCTCCACAACGCCCGCTATATCGGCACCGAAAACCCTGTTTTTCGGTATGAGGCCCATGCGCATCGAGCGGTAATCGAGCGCGTTCAGTGACGCGGCATGAATTTTCACAAGCACTTGGTTCTCTTGAGGTTCAGGTGTGGGCACGTCGCAGTATACAAGCTGCTTTTTTTCATACACAACGGCTTTCATGTCGTGTCTCCCTCCATCTCATAATCGAACACCTCGCCGACGGGCACATGAAACGCGTCCGCAATGCGGAACGCCAGCTCGAGCGAGGGAGAGTATTTGCCCGCCTCAATCGCAATGATGGTCTGCCGCGAGACGCCCGTTTTTTCAGCCAAGGCCTGCTGCGTCATCTCATCCGCAAAAAAGCGCAGCTTGCGGATGTTGTTTGTAATCACAATCTTATTAGCCATTGGTCACACACCTTTGCGGTAGTAATACAAGCCCGAAAGCCCCTCGATGATCGACCCGGCGCTGCACGATATGAAGAAGATATTGATCATCAATGCCGCCGATACACCGAGCACAACCGACACGAGCCCCGCCACAAAACCGATCCCCGCAATCACATACCCCACGCGCGAGGATTTGAGATCAATCAGCTTCACCATTTCATCCTCCACCATGCACGCCTTCATCTCGTTCTCAATTTTCTCATCATCGCAGTCACCTTCCTTAATCGCAAGGGATGCCGCATAGACCATGTGAAATATGATCTGAATCACGATCATCACGCCCACGCCGATGCCGATGAATATGAGCATTGTTGCGGCACATTGCTGCAAATCTCCGAGAGATTGCTGGATGCCGAACACATAGATGCAGTATGCCGCGAGCACCAGCACGCCTGAGACGATGCTGGCAATCAGTTTCTTTTCCTGATAAGACATAGCTTTTTACTCCTTTTAATGGTATTCTTATGATTTTAAAGTAGCATTACCTTTACATAATGTCAAATATTTTTTACATTATGTAAAAAATACTTTATTTATCGGAATAAAAAAACAGGCCCCTTTCGAAGCCTGTTCCTTTGCTTCTCTTTACAGCTTGCTGCCGCACTTGATGCAGAATGCCGAGCCGGAGGCGTTTTCCGCTCCGCAGCTTGCGCAGGTCGGCTGAGCAGGTACATTCATCGGTGCCGGTGCATAGCCCTGGTTCTGAAAGGGCTGTCCGCCCGCCATTCGCAGCATCGTGTCATTCAGCTGCGCCGTGTTTTCCCTGATGGAAAGCAGCACCATAATGAGCTCATAAACCAGACGCACACCGATAGCCGATACGAGCATAATCAGACCCGTCAGCGGGCTGATAAACAGGCAGATCAGGCCGCCCAGCAGACAGACCACGGTGGCCGCAATATATAAAACTTTAATGATGGAGGAGAGCCAATACCGGTTGAAATTCAGAAAATCGTAAAGCCACTTCGCACCGCCCGTATAGCGGCCTCTGTTTTTTGCCGGTAAAAACACAAACAGCAGAACGATGCCCAAAACAAGACCTATGACGCCCAAAACGATGATAATGGTATTCATTGTCTGAAACGGACTGTAACCAAAGTCGTAGCCATAATCAAAAATATCAGGAATATCCATATATGCCACCTCAAATAAAAATAATCGTGTCATCTTTACCACCATTTCGGCATGTCCAAACGGCTGCAACAGTACTTCGCGCTTTTTAAGTCCGTCCGTTTTTGATATGATACACTTGTGAATAAAACGATCATTCTGGCCGCCGTGAACGCGCGGTTTTCTCACAGCAGTCTCGCGCTGCTGTGCCTGAAGCACGCAGCCTACGATAAACAGGCGGTTAATACAAAAGAATATAACATCAACGACAGCGCCATGGACATCGCCGCAGACATCATCGCCGGACGGCCCGATGCCGCCGGATTTTCATGTTACATTTGGAACATTGAACACGTGGTTAAAATCGCGTCGGTTGTCAAAGCGGTGCTGC
This sequence comes from Bacillota bacterium, assembly GCA_023408075.1. Classification (GTDB taxonomy): domain Bacteria; phylum Bacillota; class Clostridia; order Christensenellales; family SZUA-584; genus SZUA-584. The sequence continues at coordinate 57,096 of JAEYKW010000011.1, forward strand.
CCGATTGCCTCATCATTCTCGGCGGCCCCGAGGTGTCGTTCGGCTGTGAAGCGCTGATGCGCGAATGGCCGTTTGCGGACATCCTCGTGCGTGGCGCAGGCGAAGCGCCGTTCGCCCATCTCACCCAATGCCTTGCGGAGGGGCAAAGCATCGCGTCCACCCCGTCCGCATGCATCCGCACACCCGGCGGCATCATCACAACGCCGGACGCCCCGCCTGTAAAGATAGCTGATCAGCCGTTTTTATACGGCGATATCGCCGCCTTCGACAACAAGATGATCTATTACGAAACGAGCCGCGGCTGCCCTTTCCGCTGTGCATACTGCATGTCGGCGGGAGAGGCTCTCGATTTTCTGCCCGTCACACGCGTCAAGAATGAGCTTGAGCTTTTTCTGCGTGCCGATGTGCAGCAGGTCAAGCTCGTGGACCGAACGTTCAACCATCCCGACAGCCGCGCGCGCGAGATTTGGGCCGCGCTGATTGCGCTCAAGCAAAAATACCCGCTGAGCCGGACGAACTTTCACTTTGAGGTGTCAGCCAGCCTGTTGAGCGAAAATACAATCCGTTTGCTCGCTTCTGCGCCCAAAGGCCTGATCCAGCTCGAAATCGGCATACAGTCCACCCACGGTCAAACGCTGTCTGCCGTGAACCGCGCACATGATACAAAAACACTGCTCGATAACACGGCGGCGCTCTGCCGTTCCAAGAATCTTCGCGTTTATGTCGATCTGATTGCGGGGCTGCCGTTGGAAACACTGGAGACTTTCGCGCATTCGTTTGACGACGCTTACAGTCTCGGCGCCGACAGACTGCAGCTCGGGTTCTTAAAGCTGCTGCGCGGATCGCGCATGCGCGAGAGGGCCTCGACATACGGCATCGTCTATGCGGATCACGCGCCGTACGAGGTGCTCAAAACGGGTACAATGTCTTACAGTGAATTGCGGCAGCTTCACCGCATTGAGCAGATTCTCGACCTGCTTGTCAACGAGCGGCAGGCCATCAAAACGCTCGCATTGCTGATCCGCGCGTTCGGTTCACCGTTTGCCTTTTTCGACGGTTTTACGCGTCATTTGCAGAAGGCGCGGTACTTTGACCGGCCTCAGAAAAAGCAGGCGCTATTCGAGCAGCTTTTCGTTTTTGCGGAGCCCCATATTGAAAAGGCGCTGTTGCGCGAAGCGCTGAGCTATGACTGGCTGAGCCTTGGCAAGCCGAGCGTTTGGCCCGAAGGGATATCTGTTAAAACAAGCAGTCTGCGTGATCTGCCGCACGGCACCTTTGCTAAAGGCGTGTCTGCCCGTGAATCGGAGCGGCGGTTTGTGCTTGCCGACTTTACCTGCCTCTTTGATAAGCCGGTACTGCTGCTGTTCGATTACGCAAAGCCGCGCGAAGATGATGAATTTATTCAGCAGATGCCACCCGGTGATGTTTGAAAACGAAGAGTCTTTTCGCAAATCCATCGTCCAGTCAACTGACGGGGCGGTGTTTCATTCCGCCAATATGAGAAACTGAACGATTTTTCGGACACGACGGGAGATCATTAACGGCTAAGCCCACTATGGCCAGCCTCGCCTGTCGCCGATTGCGAAAAATGCTGTTTGTTTGCCCGGCACCGGCAGATATGGCCATTTAGTCTTTCCCTTGAATAACCCGCACAGTCCATTTTGCAAAAAAAGAGACGGTGACCCGTCTGATGGTATATATGAAAAAATGTTTGAAGCGAAAATGTTCAGCGGTTACTGATGCCGCCTGCGGTACCATATGGATACCCCGATAAGCAGCACAGCGAGCGGCACAGCCGCCGCCGTGAGCCCGATATAAAAAACCTTTTCTATTTCCGAAGAAATATTCAGTTTGTACGCACTGTCGGAAGCGGAATAAACCGTCCGCATCGGAATCAAACCGTTTTCCTGTCTCCCGTTCAAATACCCGACCGTATTGAGCAGCAGCTGGCGGTTGCCGGGTATGCCGTAGCTTTCATCGCTGCTCACGAGCGACGACGTTCCGAACAGCACTATGGCTGCATTGCCCTGCTGCGCGAGCGCACCGATAACGAACGGGCCGGACGCGTCGCTTTTCAGCTTGCTGCACTTGTCGATGTCTGTTAAGCACTGCTTTGCATAGCTTGTTTGATCCGACTTCAGCAGCTCGCTCGTCTTCACATCAGGCACGGCTGAAACAGCCACTGAACCCGCGTAAGAAAGCACGGGGGCTTGCTCCTGCTGCAGCAAAGATGCCGTGATGGGGGAATCCGCACTGAGCTCAGGCATCAAATTCATGCGCGACATATACGTAAAGCTCGGATCGTCACCGACGATCACATTGCGCTCCACGTGAAGGCCGAAGCCCGAAAACAACTCATCCCAGCGCGTCTGCGCGCCCAGCCCGGATTGCAGCATATCCATAAAGAAAACCGCTTTGCCGCCTTGAACCAAAAACGAATCGACCGTCTGGTAGGCCTCAGCGCTTAAGTCGGTTTGCGGGCCGATGACAATCAGCGTATCGCTGCCCGGGTTTAAAGACGTGCCCGATAAATCGCTTGTGCGTATCTCATAATACTGCCCGCCAAGATCGTTAACCAGACTCGGGCAGGGCGGCTTTTCACCTTCACTGTTCGAAAAGACAACCGTCATGTTTTTATCCGTCATAATGTAGTCAATGGCGGACGTCACCTTTCTTTCGGCGGTGAAATACCGGTAATCGGACACGAGCGTTCCTGCATCATTGTAATACGGCTCGGACGTTGCGTAAAGGTCGTTACCTGACAGCACTTTGTACCGCTTCGGCACAGCTCCGTTCATGCCGTCGCTGTCCGACACGATGACGCAACCCTTTTCTATACCCGTTTGATCGGGATCAAAAAGCTGTGTGAAGCCCGGGTGTACCGACGGGTCCACAAGGTGATAAGACACGTGTTTTGAAGCTGTGGCGTAATTTTTCAGCAGTGTGGTCACGCGCAGGTCATCGAGCTCGGTTTCGCCTGTGTAATAAAGAAACACGTCCTTATGGAGACGGTTTAAAATGTCCTTGGTCTCCTCCGTCAGCGTTGTGTATTGCTCCTTTGAAATATCCGCGCGCCAACCCCGGCTGTTGTTCAGCAATATGGAACCGGCGTTTGCCGCAAGCGTGAGCATCGCGGCCGCCGTCACAAAAGCCGCCGCGCAAAAGGCATGTTTTCTGCGGCGCGAACCGCATCTGTCCGGCTTCATGTGCGCCGTCCTTTCGACCATTTCGCATGTTCAAGGCTCCGCGTGGTCAGGTAAAGAAATAGCAGCGTCACGCTTAAAAAGTAAATGACGGACGGCACGCTTAAAAAACCGCTCAAAAAGTACGTGCCGTTGCTGAGCGGTGCCGCCCACAGCACCACCGATTTGATAAAGCCGGCATGGAGCCAGGATATTACTGAGTCGAGCAGCATAATGAACAGCATCACACCAAGAGCCGACAGCAGCGCCGCGAGCGGACGCTTCATCAGCGACGAAACAAATAAGCCGACGGCAATCACCGCCATGCCCAGCAGCCACAAGCCGAGGCATCCGGCCAGTATCTGCCCCCACGAGGGCGATCCGTAAAGACACAAAATCAGAGGGTACAGCAACGATATAAAAAGTGCCGAGGAAAACACGCACAGCGCCGCCAGAAATTTGGCCGCCGTCACCGCCCATACGGACACAGGTGCCGTCATCAGCAGCACGTCGGTTTTGCCTGAACGCTCACCCGCGAGCAAACGCATCGTAAGCACGGGAACGAGAATCAGCAGGATATACTCAAGGCCGTGCCAAACAGGCTTCAAATCCATGCTTCTTCCGAGTATATTGTACGACGAAAACAACAGCCCGCCGCCCAGCAGAAATCCCGAAGCGAAAAGGTAGCCCGGCATCGTATGCAGATATTGACCCATCTCTTTTTTAAATACCGCACTCATATGGCCATCCCCTTGGTCTCGCTGGTCAGCTGATAAAACACGTCCTCGAGCGTAACAGACAACGGCTTTAAACCAAGCAGCACGATGCCCGCCTTGGCCGCAGCGCCGAATATGCCCGCGCGCACATCTTTGAGAGCGTCTACCGTATAATCAAACGTGCCCGGCTCCTTGCTGCCGGTGCACTCCACGCTATCCACACCGTCTATGTTTTTAAGCAGCGCAAGGCCCGTGGCCCGTCCCGCCGAGAGGCGCACGGAAACGCGCTTGCGGCCGCCTGCCGCCTGGGAAAAGTTCTCGAGCGCATCCCTTGCCACAATGCTTCCCTCGTGCATAATGAAGACCTTGCTGCACAGTGCCGTCACTTCCTGAATATTGGACGACGCCACAATCAGCGTTTTTTGCATGCCATGGATAACCGACCGAATCTGCGCCACGTCATCCGGCTCAAGGCCTGCCGTCGGCTCATCGAGCATCAGCACATCTGCGCCGGTGCAAAGCGCGCCCGCCAGCGCCACCCGCATACGGTCCGGCTTGCTCAGGTTTCTTATCAGCCTTCGCTGGTCTTGGATCGCGAGCCGCTCGAGCGCTATTGCCATAATCTCGCCGCGCCGGGTTTTGGGAACACGCCTCAACGCGCACACATGCTGCAAATGCTCTTCAACGGTCATATGAAGATAAAGCGGCGCATTTTTGGGCAGATAGCAGATATTCTGTTTGGCTTTGGATGGGTTTTTGAGCATGTCGATGCCCTTCACCGTCACGCTGCCGTTCGAAGCCGCGATAAACCCGGAGAGAATATTCATGAGCGTCGTTTTGCCTGCGCCGCTGCGGCCCAAAAACGCCGCGCGCTCACCGGGGTCAATTGTAAACGAAACATGATTAACGGCAATAAGCGAACCGAATTTTTTGGATACGCCTTGAGCTTCGATCACAATTTCCCCTCCTTTGCCAGGCCGCTTGGCATCGCGATTTTTCACCCCGATTATACCAAACCCATTATGTCTTTGATGTGAATATTCTGTGAATTTCCCTTGCCTGAGCTTAAATTTGGCGGAATAATCCTGCGTATTTATCTATATATTTATTACGAAGAACGATCGTAAAAAGAGAGGGAACCGGTATGAAAATTAAAAAAGCGTCTTTTAAAACGGAAACGGCCTGCCAGCCCCGCTTAAGCGAAAGCCTCGTTGAGGGAAGGCTGTCTCTGCCGCCGGAAAAAAACGAAATTGACCGCGTTTTGTTTATACAGGGCCGTATCAATGTGAATGCGGAACCCGCAGACGGCAAGGTGTTCATGGACGGCAGTGTGGTTTTCAGCGTGGTTTATATGACGGCCGATGGCAACATCGACGCATTTGAAGCCGCTTCGCCGTTCCGGCATTCGGAAGAAATGACGGGGGCGGGAGCGGGAATGGTACTCACGGCGAAGGGCAGCGTCAAGGAAGTGAACTTTTCACTCGAAGACGCGCGCTCTGTGTATGTAAAGGGGATCGTGTCCGTGTCCTTAAGAGGCAGCATGGCAAAAAACTACGAAGCCGTTACGGGAGCCGACAGTGACCTCCAGATGAAAATGGCTAAAAAACGGCTTAAGGTCACCAAGGATGTGAAGCGGGACACGATGATGATGCGCGAAGACCTCCGTCTGCCGCAAACGCTGCCCATCGCCGAAAAAATCCTCAATGCGGATGCCTACGCCGTTGTGAAAAGCGTGAAGACCGAAGAGCTCAAGATCATTGTAGAAGGCGACGTGAAGCTCAGCGTGCTGTATTTAAGCACAGACAAAGGTGCGCCGCTGCAGCAGTTCAACGAATCCATACCGTTTGGGCACATCATCAACTCGGAGGGGATGTCTCCGGACGATATGATATCGGCGGATGTGAACCTTTCGGATCTGAATGTCAGAATCGCGGAGGAAGCGGGCGACATACTGCGCATTTCGGCAAAGCTCGGTTTCATGTGTGCTGCCCGCGCGAACAGCGACGTCGAGTATCTCGAAGATGCCTATTCGCTCAAAAACAGGCTCAAATTAAAATACGACGAGCAGACCTGCCGCCATCTCGTGCTGGCGGAGAGCACCAAGGCCATTGCGCGCAGCACCATTTCTGTGCCACAGACCGAGCCCAGCGTATCGCGCATCGTGTGCCTCAAAGCAAGGCCCGCCGTCACCGCTGTCCATCCGCACAACGACCGCGTCTATATTGAAGGGCTCATGATGTTCTCTCTGTGCTATACCTCTGTGGAGGGGCTGTGGAGCTATTCGGGTGAAACGCCGTTTGAAGCCGAGGTGCAGATGGACGGCATCATGCCGGATCACGAAGTGGAAATCAATGCCGAGGTGGAATACTGCAGCTATGAGGGCACGGGTCGCGATATCAGCGTCAAGTATATGCTCGATGTGGAAATCAGGGCGTTCTCGCAAAGCCGGATGCGGCTCGTCTCGGATATGGCCGAGACGGACGAAGCCCCCAAACACAACGATGGCATCACAATCTACTTTGCGGACGGCGGGGAAACCACCTGGGATATCGCCAAGCGCTTTTCTACCACGCTGGAGACCGTGAAGAAGTTCAATCCTGAGATCGGTGACACCGCCGAATCCGGACAGAAAATACTCATCATGAGCTAAAGCAGAAAAAATAAATAGCAGGCCGCGAGAGTATACGCGGCCTGTTTTTTATTTGCGGGCGCAAGGCGTTACCATCTTTACTGAGACGGCGTTCACAGTCTTTTTCGTTGTCCATTTTTCTTTTTCTGCTATAATGAAACAAGCAATAAGAATATGAGGGCTTTTATGAGACTGGATAAATTTTTAAAGGTATCGCGCATCATCAAGCGCCGCACGGTCGCGAGCGAGGCGTGCGACAAGCAGCGCGTAACTGTGAACGGCAATCCCGCTAAACCGGGCAAGGATTTAAAAATCGGCGATATTCTGGAGATTCGTTTCGGGTCCGGCTCGCTTAAGGTAAAGGTGCTAAGCCTTGCCGAAACAGTCCGCAAGGAAGCTGCGGGCGATATGTATGAAATACTTGAGGAAACAAAGAATGGCTGAGACCGTCGCCGTTGTGCTTGCCGCGGGCAGCGGCACGCGGATGGGGCAGGATAAGAATAAAGTGTTCATTCGTATCGGCCGCTATACCGTGCTCGAGCGCACGCTCAACGCGTTTGAGCAGAGCGGCTGCTTTGACCGTATTGTGCTCGTTTACCGCACCTGCGACAGGAACGAAACGGATCAGACCGCGCGGCGTGTACTGACTCTGCCGTATTCACTCGTGGAGGGCGGCAGCGAGCGGCAGTTTTCTGTGGAAAAAGCGCTGATGGCGATCGGCAGTGCGGACATTGTGGCTGTGCACGACGGTGCGCGGTGTTTTATCAAACCCGAGGTGATCCGCGCGTGTGTGAATAAGGCGCGCGAAACAGGGGCAGCCGCAGCGGGCGTGAAAACACGCGATACGATTAAGGTGGTGGACGGCGATATCATACAAGAGTCGCTCGATCGCAGCCGCCTTGTCAACATACAGACCCCGCAGGTATTCCGGTTTGACCTGCTTAAGAAGGCACATGAAGCTGCCGCCGCAGACAGGTTTATCGGCACCGACGACTGCGGGCTCGTGGAGCGGTTCGGCGTGCCTGTGAGCTTCGTCGAAGCAGGATACGACAATATCAAAGTCACCACGCAGGAGGATATTTTGCTCGGACGACAAATAGCGGGGGAAACTGTCCGCACCGGAACGGGATATGACGCGCACAGGCTTGTAGAAGGCAGGCCGCTGATACTGGGTGGCGTGACGGTGCCGCATACGCACGGACTTTTAGGGCACAGCGACGCAGACGTGCTGCTGCACGCCATAATGGACGCGACGCTCGGCGCGGCGGCGCTGGGGGACATCGGCAGGCATTTTCCGTGCACGGAGGAGTTCAAGGACGCAAGCAGCATTGAGCTGCTCGCGCGTACGAAAGATATATTGGCCGAAAAGGGCTTTAGCGTGGTGAATATTGACGCGACACTGATTATGCAGCGGCCCAAAGTGGCCCCGTATATTGATGAGATGCGTGCCAATATTGCGCAGACGCTCGGCATTGATATCGACGCCGTAGGCGTGAAGGCCACGACGACAGAGGGCATGGGCTTTGAAGGGCGCGGGGAAGGCGCGAGCGCAATGGCGACAGCCACGATTGTGGGGTAAAATTATCCGGAGGTGTTATTGTGACTCTGAGGACTATTTTTTCAAAAAACAATTCAAACATGGGTCTAGAAATCTACGATAGAAAATGGGGCGAGCCAGAGTCGTCTGTGATGGATAGCCTTGATTATAACTTTGCCACAGCTCAATATGAACCATCCGATTTCCGCGCTGTATTTATAAAAGAGTATATCAAAAACCTTCAAAAAAAAACGGGAATTAGTATTTATAACTGTCGGTTTAATCGTCCAAGAGCCGATGCCAATTTTTTAAATTTCTATATTTATTTACTCCACACCAAGCAAGAAGACTTAGGTATAAAATACAGAATAGAAGATAGTAATAATATATTTGTAGAATGCTTCTATAAAACCATAAAAAAAAGAGAGTTAATAGCTGTTACCCAAAAAACAGATATACAGTTTATTGTAAAAAGCTTTGAAGAAGTCGCCAAGGAGCACAGTCTTTCTTTAACATGGAAGTACATTAATAAACCTATATTAACTAAGTTTAAAGAAATTAGGCATTTAACATTCTGGAATTGTTTTTATGTTTTAATTGCCGATGAGAAATTTGAAGAAATGATTACAGATAAGATATATCTAAATACCATAAAAATGTTCCTGTTTGATGCGACAAAAAGATGGGATAATCATAATGTATGGGTATTAAATGATTTTCAAATAAGAATTGATAAATACAGCACTTACATAAACTATGGGCAACATTATTTTAATAGTGATGCGATGACCGATTGCTTGTTATCTTAACAAGACAACTTCTTCGTTGGATAAATATTATTCTTCCCTAAGCCACGTTCCTATCATTAAGCTCACCCAATGTCCTCCAAGCGGTATAATGCTTGATTTTTTTGTCGATATATATAATAATGTTCGAAGCGAAACGCTTTAGGAGTGAACAAAATGGATTTAACGCAAGTCGAAAAGAAATGGCAAGGCAAATGGGAGCAGAGCAAGCTCTACAGCTTTGATAAATCCCGCGTCGATAAAAAGAAATACATCCTCGAGATGTTCTCATATCCCTCGGGCGCGCGGCTGCACCTTGGGCACTGGTATAATTACGGCTTAACCGACTCCTACGCGCGCTACATGCGTATGAAGGGCTTCGAGATATTCCAGCCGATGGGCTTTGACGCTTTCGGCCTGCCTGCTGAAAACTACGCAATTAAAACGGGCATCCACCCGGAAGACTCCACACTCAAAAACATTGAAACCATGGAAAAGCAATTGCAGGCCATGGGCGCAATGTTCGACTGGGACTATGAAATCAAAACCTGCCTGCCGGATTACTACCGCTGGACGCAGTGGTGCTTCCTGCAGCTTTATAAAAACGGCCTTGCCTACCGCAAGCAGGCCCCCGTAAACTGGTGCGAAAGCTGCAACACCGTGCTCGCCAACGAGCAGGTGGTAGACGGCGGCTGCGAACGCTGCGGCACGCCCGTGGTGCGCAAAAACCTCACACAGTGGTTCTTCAAAATCACCGACTACGCCGAACGCCTGCTGCAGAACTTAGACGGGCTTGACTGGCCCGAGAAGACGAAGATGATGCAGCGCAACTGGATCGGCAAATCGACGGGCGGCGAGATCACATTCGCGCTCGAGAACGGCGAAAGCTTCACCGTTTTCACCACCCGCGCCGATACGCTATTCGGCTGCACCTACGCGGTGCTCGCGCCCGAGCATCCGCTCACGCTGAAAATCACGACGGACGCACAGAAAGCCGCCGTCGAAGAGTATATTGCCTACGCCGCACGGGCGAGCGAGATCGACCGGCTCTCGACCACACGCGAAAAAACGGGCGTGTTCACGGGCGCTTACGCGATCAACCCGGTCAACGGGCGGCGCATCCCCGTGTACGCGGCGGACTATGTACTCGCCACCTACGGCACGGGCGCTGTGATGGCTGTGCCCGCGCACGACGAAAGAGATTACGAATTCGCGACGAAATACAACCTGCCCATTGAGCGCGTGGTCAAAGGCCGCGAGGGGGAGGACGATACGCTGCCGTATGTTGAGTACGGTTTTCTCGTAAACAGCGAGGAATTCAGCGGTTTGCCCGTGGAAGACGGCAAAAAGGCAATTATCGAAAAATTGAAGGCTCAGAGCAAGGGCGATTTTAAAATCAACTACCGCCTGCGCGACTGGCTGATATCGCGCCAGCGCTATTGGGGCACGCCGATCCCTGTCGTCTATTGCGACACCTGCGGAGAAGTGCCGGTGCCCGAGGATCAGCTGCCGGTGCGCCTGCCCTACGATGTGGACTTCACGCCGGACGGGACATCGCCGCTGCTCAAATCCGAGAGCTTTTTGTATACCGCCTGCCCCAAATGCGGCGGCAAGGCCGTGCGCGACGCGGATACGATGGACACGTTCGTGTGTTCCTCCTGGTATTTCCTGCGCTATCCGGACAGCAGAAATGAGCAAAACGCGTTTGATACCGAATGGATCAACCAGATGCTGCCCGTCGATACGTACGTGGGCGGCGCGGAGCATGCATGCATGCACCTGCTGTACGCGCGCTTCTTCACAATGGCGCTGCACGACATGGGCCATGTGAACTTTGATGAACCGTTCACGCGCCTCGTGCACCAGGGCGTAATACTGGGGCCGGACGGCGCGCGCATGAGCAAATCGCGCGGGAACGTGATTTCGCCCGACGAATACATACAAAAATACGGCAGCGATGTGCTGCGCACATACTTAGGCTTCGGCTTTTCGTATATCGAGGGCGGCCCATGGAACGTGGACGGCCTGAAGGCGGTTCACCGTTTCCTCGAGCGTGTCGAGCGCATCGTGTTGCGCTTGAAAGATATCAAAGCCACGAGCGACGAGGGCAAGAAGGAGCTGCTCTACGCGCAGAACTATGCCATCAAGCATGTGTCTGCGGATATCGAAGCGTTCTCGTTCAACACGGCGATTGCGCGGCTCATGGAGTTTACGAACTTTTTGAACAAATATCTCGATGCGTCGCCCGACGAAACGGTCTCGGCCGATGCCGCAAGAACGCTCACCAAGCTGATTGCGCCGTTCGCGCCGCATTTTGCGGAAGAGCTTTGGGAGATGCTCGGCGAAGAGTACTCGGTATTTAATCAGCCGTACCCCGTCTGCGACGAAAGCGCGCTCGTGCTCGATACGGTTGAGATGCCGCTGCAGATTAACGGCAAGGTGCGCGGCAAGTTTAATGTGGCGACGGGCGCCACCAAAGAAGACATTGAAGCGCAGATCATGAGCACACCGGCGCTTACAGCGCTGTTTGAAGGAAAGACTGTGAAGAAGATGATCATCGTACCGGGTAAGATCGCCAACATCGTGGTGGGCTGATCCGGCGAATCACATATCTGACACGCATAAGCGGCAGCCACCGGTTGCCGCTTTTTATGTTGTGTGGTACAATGCCACGGTTGGGCGCAAAGCCCGGCGGACAGTTCGAAACCATCCTGTCCATAAATAAAACTAGGAGGCCGGATATAAGTCCGGACAGATGCCTTCTATGGCATCCGTTGAGAATGAAATGAAAAGAAAGTTATTGACTCCACGCTTCATGGCGGAAACAGGCATCATCGCCGCGCTGTATTTTGCGCTGACGATGGCCAGCATCCCGTTAAGCTACATGACGCCGCAGGTGCGCATCTCCGAAGCGCTGTGCGTGCTGCCGTTCTTCACGCCCTCGGCGATTCCGGGGCTGTTCATCGGCTGTCTGTTGTCCAACCTCGCGGGCAGTCCGCTCGGGCCTTATGATATTTTATTCGGCTCGCTCGCAACGCTGGCTGCGGCCTTTGCGGCGCGCTATATCCGCCCGAAGTGGCTCGTGCCGCTGCCTGCGGTCGTGATCAACGCGTTTGTTGTGGCCGGTATCCTCGAATACTATTTGGGCATCCTGTACTGGGAATCCGTACTCTGGGTTGCCGCCGGGCAGTTGATCGCGTGCTATGCACTCGGCTTGCCGCTGCTGCTCGCACTCAACAAAAACAAGGATAAACTATTCAGGCGTTAGTTTCCCGGGAAAAAACAGGCGGTTTTCGGTTAAGAAAACCGCTTATTTATTTTCCGTAAAAAGGGTTTTCCTGACTTTCAGTCGAATTCTTATAAACGATTTCTATTTCTGGTCATGAATAACTTAGATGGGCAGCAATGATGTATGGATGTTTATCTTGCGCGTCAGCCAATATTCACAAAAAGCCAGAAGTTATACGGGTATGAATTGCTGTATCGCAGCAGTCAGATGAACAGCTTTCACTGCAGCGACGGCGACAAAGCATCCAGTGATGTGATGATCAGCAGCTTCCATCTCATCGGTATTGAAAATATCACCGGCGGGAAGAAGGCCTTCATTAATTTTACCGACCAACTGATTAAAGAAGAAATCGCAACGCTGTTTCCGAGTAAAGACCTTGTTGTTGAGATACTCGAAACCGTTCAGCCCTGCGGTGATATTGTTGCGAGTTGCAGCAGCCTCAAAAGCAAAGGCTATATGCTCGCGCTTGATGACTTTGTTTTCAGTGAAGAATATATGCCGCTCATCGCTATGGCGGATATCATTAAAGTTGATTTTTTAAGCACCCCTCCCCATATACGCGAAATGCTTGTCAAAACGCTCAAAAACAGAAACATAAAATTTCTGGCTGAAAAGATTGAAACTATTGAAGATTTTGAAATGGCCAAAAAGCTCGGCTACACTTTGTTTCAAGGGTACTTTTTCAGCAAGCCTGTCATTATGTCAGTTTACGATGTATCGCCCTCGAAGCTCAATTATTTGCTGCTGATACAAAAAACCAACCATCCCGACTTCGATTTTGAGCAAGTTGCGGATATCATATCAAGAGACATCTCTTTGAGTTATAAGCTGCTGCGGCTCATGAACTCGGCCGCGTTCGGGTTTCGCTTCCGCATCAAATCGGTCAGACAGGCGTTGATGATACTCGGCACGGAAGAAATCAGAAAATGGGTGTCGCTCATTGCCATCAGAGGAATCGGCGAAGACCATCCCGACGAGATTATCACGACCTCATTGGTGAGAGCTCGTTTTCTGGAACAGCTTTCCGTTGCCTACAGCAAAGCCGCCAATCACGACGAGTGTTTTCTGATCGGCCTTTTTTCCACGCTTGATGTGCTGATGAGCCGTCCGATGAGCGACATATTGAAGGAGATCGCGATCACCGATGAGATTGCGGAGGCGCTTATCCACAACGGCGGACGAATGGGGCATGCATTTTTATTGATACTCGCCTATGAAAAAGCGGACTGGGACACAGTGACGCGGCTGTGCGGTGAATTGGGATTCGACTGCGGCAAGGTATCGGATATCTATCTTGAGGCCTTGGGCTGGAGCCGCCAGCTCGAAACCGAAGTTCATTTGCAGGGGTAGTCGCATTCACATGATGCTCCCCAAGCGGCTATTGATATAAGCGGCAAGCCAATCCATCATATCTGCTAAAGACACTAAGAATGATCAATCTTGACGCTTTTTACCGGGACTCTTATCTGAATGAGGCGCCCGATCATATTCTGATAATGTTAATTGTATTTTTAAGCAAGATGAAAACACGATGGAAGCTTTCATGAGTGAATCAGAATTCACCTCATATCTTTTTCTCAAATCTCATTGTCGCACTTTGTTTAATCGCTCTCTTTCCGCATACCCAAACCCCGCCGCCGCGTATACATTAGGGATCACTTATCAAAGAGGTTTTTGATGTATCTACTAAGCGGCATAATTGGCAGTGTGATCGGTGCGGTGGGCACCATCATCGGCGGGCTGCTGGCTCTGCTGATCGGCAGGCATGCGCATGAGCCGCGCCCGTTTCTGGCTTTCGCGGGCGGCATGATGGTGGCCGTCGTGTTTTTTGATATGCTTTTGGAAAGCGAGGCGCTTGGCGGCATGGTGCGCATGTGCCTCGGCACGGTATCAGGCGGCGTTTTTTTTGCGCTTGCGGATCCGCTGATTAACCGCAGCGAAGAGCCTTCGCTCTATTCCACGGGGCTGCTCGTGCTTATCGGCATTGCGCTGCACAATCTGCCCGAAGGGCTTGCGGTGGGCTCGTCACTCGTGGAAAGCCAGCAGATGGCGCTGTCGCTCGGGCTGCTTATGCTCGTTCACGACATCCCCGAGGGAATCGTGGTATGCCTGCCGCTCCAGCTTTCGGGAATGAAGATACGGCGTATCTTCTTTCTCGCATTGTTGACGGGTGTGCCCACGGCGCTCGGCGCGGTCCTCGGCACAGCAATCGGCAGCATTTCCAGGGAAATGATATCGTTCTGCATTGCGTTTGCGAGCGGTGCCATGCTGTATATCTCACTCAAAGAGCTGATTCCCGCGGCGGGCAAACACAAGGTGTTCTGGTCGTTGATGGGGCTTTGCATCGGCTTTTTTATGACGGAACTGATTTAAGGGGCACCTCTTTAACCGCTCCTTCCGCAACGGTGTAGCTATGGGCATGGGCGCATTTTAGTGGCACCGCCGTGGTGATGAAGCATTGCGCGCCGCGGATGCGTTCGAGCAGCGCGGACTGACGCGCGGTATCCAGCTCGGAAAATACGTCGTCGAGCAGCAGCACGGGGCTTTCCCCAAAGTCTGCCCGCGCGATCTCGAACGTCGCGAGCTTTAGTGAGAGCATCGCCGTTCTTATCTGCCCCTGCGACGAATACGCCTTGATCTCACCACCGTTGAGCGCCACCGCCAAATCTTCGCGGTGCGGCCCGTAAAGGCAAAAGCCCTGCTCAATTTCGGAGGACAACGATTTATCCATCTTTTCAAACAGCGCCGTTTTCAAATCCTCCCCGGTCACGCTGCTTTTATACTTAAGGCTCAACGCTTCGCCCCCGGCGAGATCATGATGCACGGCGCGGCTGATTTCATCGAGCCGCCGCAAAAACACCTGCCGCGTGCCGATGAGGCGTGCGCCATGGTCGGCCAGCTGCTCATTGAATATCGTCACGAGCTTTTTGAGCTGATGCTCGGCCATGCGCGATTTAAGCAGCGCATTTTTCTGTGCAAGCGCCTTGCCGTATTCAAGCAGCTCGTAAAAGTAAGCGGGCCGGAGCTTACTGATCTCCATATCGATAAAGCGGCGGCGCAGAGACGGCGATTCTTTGAGCACCTTCAAATCCTCGGGTGAAAACACCACCGCGATAAAGTTGCCGAACAGCTCGCCCATCTTCTTCACGGGCTGGCCGCTTAGTTTAAGGCTCTTTTTTTCGAGCACAGAGAGCAGGGCTTCCACCGAAAACTGTCCCTGCTTCTTGACGACACCGCCTTTGATGTAAGCGGACTGCGCGTCGTCCTTGATGCACTCGGCTTCCTTTTGCGTGCGGAACGATTTGCCCATGCTCAAAAAACCCACCGCTTCAAGCACGTTCGTTTTGCCGGCGGCATTTTTGCCCTGCAGAATGTTGATGCCATCCGAAAACGAGACGTTCAGGCTTTCATAGCTGCGAAAGTTTTTAAGCACAAGGCTATTAAGATGCATAAGTCACTTCCTAAAAATACGAGTAATACCAGACCGCGCCCCACACATTGACGGCAATGCCGATTACGGTCAGCACTGCGGGCAGCACCGTCTGCCTGCGCGACAGCGCCTCCGGCGGCCGTTCGCCGATGACCAGCAGCGAAAACGGCAGCATGTCTACAAGATATCGGCATCCGAACTGCCAGCCCCCCATGGTCTTGTGGGAGAGTATCAGCAAAAGATGCAGCGCGAGACAGCTTAAATAGATGATCCGCGTGCTATTGAGCCGCCGCTGAAGCAGCCGTACTGCGAGCAGCACGAACGCCGGGTTCACGAGAAAGAACAGCGTGCCGTTGAACTCGGGCCAGAACCGCTCTCCCCCGGGCAGCTTTAATATCTCAAGGAAATTTCCCGGGACATAATCAAGCGAGAATTGCGGCGCCGTTAAAAACTCGGGGAGGTAATTATGACCGAACTCAAACGGATTGCCAAACCGGACAGCGTTATAGACGGCAGCGATTATACCCAATGCCGCAAGCGGCAATACATAGTTGATCGACCGAACAAACGTTCGTATTATATTGCCGTCCTTGATTTTATTATACAGCAGATAAAAAAGCAACGGAGCATAGACAATGTTCATGGGGCGGCACGCGAACGCCGCGCCGAGACAGAGGAACGAGAACGCCCACGCGGCCTTTTTTTCGCTGTCCATCAGATAAACGGCGAGCACAAGAAAGAAAAACCCCTGAGTCTGGGCGGAAAACCACACCCAGCCCGTCAGTGACATATAAAACAGGTTGGAGCCGAGCGTCATCAGCAGCGCCGTGAGCGAGGAATAAAGCCCGTCAAAGCCGCGCCGCAGCATAAACCGGTAAATCAGCACGAACGAAAAGAAACCGAAAAGTGTGTTGATGAGGTTGTCCGGCGTATTTATGCCGAAAAACGGCACGAGCAGGAACTGAATCACGCTCGGAAACGGCGGGAAGCTCACATAATAATGCCCGCCGTACCACGCCAGCTCGAGCCATGAGACGTTTTCGGGAAGATACATCTTCCCTTCCCACCAAGCCGCCGCCTGACGCGTATACGAATCGTAATCGCTGTGCGAGAGAATGCCCTGCTCAAACACGCGGTACATGATGATGTAGGCACACACAAGCAGCCCCGCCGCCAATATGAAATGGTATGTGAAGCGTTGCTTTTCGTCGTTCATATCGCCGTTATTTTATCATGCACCTATGTTCTTAAGCAATGCAGAATTGGCGCGGTCAGCTTTGTGAGTATTCCTTCCTGAAAAACGAGATGTCTGCGCCGCTGAAACCGAGCATTTTAAGAAGCGCCAAGTGTTTTTCGGGCGACTGCTGCTCAAACCTTAAATGCCGTTTAAGCAAAAGCGCCCCGTTGCTTTCAGCCACGGAACGCTTCTTTACGGCTATTTTAATTCTTAACCGTTCTTAATTCTTGATATAGATATGCGTGCTCGCCGCCTTGCCCGAAACGATATCCGCTATGCGGTTCACGGCGCTCGAAATATACACATGCGTGCCCGCTTTGGCGGGGCCGAGCGAATATTTGAGCTTCGCGCCCGCACCCTGCGCGCCCGCGCGCGATGCGCCGCTGCAGCAGGAAATGGCCTCATTCACGTTTGCCTCAAGCTCCTCGGGGCTGCTGCCCGTAATCTCGCGAATCAGTGTGGCGGAGTCCTTCGGGTCCTGATAGATGCCGTCCACCGACGTCAGTATCACAAGCGTTTTGGCGTTGACAAGCATCGCGACCACCGCTGCGGTCTCGTCGTTGTCCACGCACTCCACCACCTCACGGCCGTCGTCGCCGATACGTTTGAGCTCCATCTTGCGGTTTTCCTCGCTCGAGACGGGGTCGTTGTAGTTGATGATCGGTATCGCGCCCTGTGCCGGCGCGCGGTTTAACAGCTTTAATATATGCTCGCGCTTTTCCGCATCGTTAAAGTGGCTGTGCTCCACAAGCACCTGGCGCACCGAGTACTGCGGGCTGATAAACTGACGGTAATTCTCCATCAGTATTGCCTGCCCCTGTGCGCTGTAGTCCGTTTTCACGTCTTCCTCGTCGCCGCTGAGTTCCCTGCCGTTGCGCTTTATATAATCGATACGGCCGATCTCCGTCGCGCCCGAGCTCACGAGCAGCATGCCGGGCTTCAGCGAACTCCCGAGCCGCGAGAATATATTGTAATCCAGATCGCCGTCATCATGGCGGATCAGCGCCATCGAACCGATTTTAACGACGATATCATAAGCACTTTCCAAAAGCGTCACTGCTCCTATCCTTGGTTGCGGTAAATAACGATATCAGTATAATCATCCCACATATAAATGTAAAGCTGTTGTTACATCAGTGCGTATGGTCGAAGATGACAACATCTGCGCCGACAGAGGCCTCAACGGCTTCTTCGGTCTGCATGCACCGGATGATGCCAATTTTCATTTTACCCCTCACACTGTATGGCGTTTTATTTGCTTCAATTATATATTATAAGTGATGGTCGGCAAACACCGCAAGCGACCAATACCAGGTGTTAAAATAAAGGGGAGAGATTATCCCCCTTCCAATGTAAGGAGAGGAAACACATAAAAATATGATCCCTCTGCCATAGCTCAAATTTCATTGTGCCACTTCGGCCTGAACGTCCTGTGCCACGGGAGCCTGCTTCACGGGCGCAATCAGCTTTCCTTTTCTCTCAAGCCGCACCATGATCACAATACAGACGATCATGGCCGCGATGAATCCGGCTCCTCCGATGATGCCCGTCGGCACGGGACCTGCAAAAGGGTTCACGGCGTCCGCACCCGAGACGAACACAACCCCGGTCGCTGCCATGCCGTTCAGCGAACCGTGCGCAATCGCGGCGGGCAGACAGCTGCGCGTCCGGAGCGACAAATAAGAGAGGAGCGTGCCCACGGCGATGCAAAAGCCGCACATCGCGAGAATGCCGGTAAGCGGGTATCCCGCGTAGCCGAAGCCGTAATTGTGCCCGATGAGTATGGTCAGCGGTGCATGCCATACTCCCCATATCACGCCGCTCAACAGCACGGTCGGCACAACGTTCATTTTTTCAGAAAGCTTGGGCACCAGATAACCGCGCCAGCCCCATTCCTCACCCGTGGCATTTAATATATTGATCACGGGAGAGAGCACAAGCCCCACCACGATTGAGAGCAGCGTCATTGACTGAACCGCCGGGGTGTCAAGGTTGAGCCCTTGCGCCGCATACGATTGCGCCATATACCCCATGTTCGGATCAAACAAGTTAGGATAGATGATGAAGTAAACCGCCGCACCAGCAATGATGAGCCCCGCCGGAAGCAGCCACGCAAGAATATAGAAGCGGACATGCCCTTTGAAATTGGGCAGTATCCACGCATCCTTGAAGCCCTCCCTCGTCACGAGACGCGTGAACAGCACGCCGAGCGCGGGAACGAACATCATCGCGCCGACCAGCAGCGACAATACCGGCGCAAGTGCGGCGTTGTTCACGATATTGCCGATCACGAAAATCTCGAGCGCATACGTCACCGCAAACGTGAACACAAGAAAGACAGCGATCCTTTTGCCTGTCGTCATCGTATTCATAATGCCTCCTTAGCCTTTAATTTTCACAGCCGTACCGTACGCAATGACCTCCGCCGCACTCTGCATGATGGATGCCGACGCATAGCGGATATTGATCACCGCGTCGGCACCGAGCGCCTGCGCTTCATCCACCATACGCTTCATTGCGATCTGGCGGGATTCGTTGAGCATATCGGTGTAGCTTTTGATTTCTCCGCCCACCAGCGTTTTCATACCGGCCATAAAATCCTTGCCGAAATGCTCGGACATCACCACGTTGCCCTTGACGAGGCCAAGCGACTCGACGATTTCCTTTCCCGGAATATAATCAATATTTAGCAGCAGCATTTTCTTCGCCCTCCTTGATTTCTTTTATTCTCTGCTTTAATGCCAGCGATACGCCGACAATGACGGCGGTGGGGAAAAGAAGAATCAGCGCCGCCACCAGCCCCGGCACATGGCCGGCAATAAAGCCCCATACCAGCAGCCCTGTGACCGCAACCATAAACGCAACGATCAAAAACGCCGCTATGATAGCCGTATAACGTCGCTTTCTGTCCTTGCTGATATTTGTAAAGCGCGCTCCTTCCCTTTCCATCTTCTCGATCTGCGCTAAATACACATCGGGATCAAGCTTATCGAGAGGCTGCGCATCCTCGGCCATTTGCGTGCAAAGCCTTTTTGTCTGTTCGAGGTTCACGCTGTCACGCTCGAGCTTAATCAGGTGCCGCCGTAAGGCATCTTCGGTCGTCAGTATGCCTTTTTGCACCTTGAGAATTTCCTCAATGGGCATCGCGAGCTTACGCAGCAGCTTGATTTTTTTAAGCAGCAGCACGTCGCTTGCGTCATAGTCGCGGTATCCGTTGCCCGTATTGCGGCCGGGTGCCAGCAGCCCTTCTTTTTCGTAAAACCGTATGTTTCTTTTTGTGATGCCGACGGCTTGTTCGACCTCATTGATTTTCAAATGAATGTCCCCCTTTTACTTAGATTAATTGTATACCTTCTATGAAGGGGAAGGTCAATAGCTCTGTGAAAAATAACACAAACTTACCCAAAGAGGTGCATTTGAGCCATCTTCGGGTTGATTTTTTCATACGTCTTTGATATCCTTTAGCATAAGAAAACTCTGACATGATCTTTCAATCGGCAGACATCAAGGATATGACATAAGAAAGGGCACAACTATGACAATCGCAATCGGCGGAGACCATGGCGCATTCGAACTGAAATTGCAGGTTATCGATCATCTGCAGAAAAAAGGCATTAAAACGCTGGATATGGGCACATATAACACCGAGTCTTCCGACTATCCCGACTATGCGCCTCCGGTTTGCAATGCCGTTCTTTCGGGTGAAGCGGATTTTGGCATTGTCATCTGCGGAACAGGCATCGGTATTTCAATTTCGGCAAACAAAATTCACGGCATCCGGTGTGCGCTGCTTAATGATACCTACTCGGCCAGAATGGCGCGCGAGCACAACGACGCAAACGTGATGGCTATTGGTGCGCGCGTTTTGGGCGTCGGGCTTGCTCTCGATATCGTTGATACTTTTTTAGATTCGGATTTTTCGCATGACGAGCGCCATAGCCGTAGAGTCGAAAAAATTATGGCTTTGGAGAAACGTTAAACGTTTCTTTTTTTAACAAACGGTTTATTTTGAAAATGATGGCATCACATCACAGGATAAATGTTGGGCACAATTAAACTTATATCAAATACGGAGGAATATTATGGGCAAGTTAGTCGTGATGGATCACCCGCTCATTCAGCATAAAATATCGCTGATCAGAGACAAACAGACAGGGACGAGGGATTTTCGTCTTCTCGTTGAGGAAATAGCGATGCTGATGGCGTATGAGGTGACGCGCGATCTTCCCTTAAAGGAAGTCGAAATCGAAACGCCGGTCGCCAAGGCCAAAACCAAGGTGATATCGGGCAAAACGATCGGCATCGTTCCTATTCTCCGCGCCGGGCTGGGGATGGTCAACGGCATACTATCGCTTGTTCCCGCCGCTAAGGTCGGGCATATCGGCCTATACCGCGATCCCGAAACGCTGCAGCCCGTGGAATATTACTGCAAGCTGCCCACCGATGCATCCGAGCGCGACCTCATCATCGTGGACCCGATGCTCGCGACAGGCGGCAGCGCCAACGGCGCCATCACGCTGCTTAAAGAACGCGGCGTCAAGAATATCAAGCTCGTCTGCCTCATCGCCGCGCCCGAGGGTATTGCCGCCGTACAAAAAGAGCATGACGATGTGGATATATTTGTGGCGGCTGTTGATGAAAAACTCAACGATCACGGCTATATCGTTCCGGGTCTTGGCGACGCGGGCGACAGGCTGTTTGGTACAAAATAACAGGAGTAAAGCGAATGGCAATGGATGTGTTATCCGAAATCAAAGCCGCTGAAGAAAAAGCGCAGGATTTAAGGCGAGTGGCGTCAATCGCTGCCAAAGACGCGTTAAAAGCCGCTTCGCAGGAGAATACCGCCCTTGAGGACGAAGCGCTGG
This sequence comes from Bacillota bacterium, assembly GCA_023408075.1. Taxonomy (GTDB): domain Bacteria; phylum Bacillota; class Clostridia; order Christensenellales; family SZUA-584; genus SZUA-584. Next base: position 78,766 of record JAEYKW010000011.1, read on the forward strand.
CGCAAGCGCGCCACGACAGCCTTAAAAAGGTGGATGAAGGGCGCGCTTTAGCAAAAGCGGAGCTTGACAGCATGCAAGCGGAACGCCTTAAAGAATGCGACATGCTTAAATCAAACGCAGGACAGAAGCTTTCCGCCGCTGCGGATGTGTGTTTAGAGAGGATACTCGCATAAAATGGCAATACTCGGTATGAAACGAATGACGCTTGTTGCGCATCAGGACAGCCGGGACAAGCTGCTCAAAAATTTGCAGAAACTCGGCGCGGTGGAAGTTGTTCGGGTGACACTCGAGGGGCTTGTTGAGGCGCGGCAGAGCACCGCGCTCTCGGAGCTGGATACACGCTATACCTCAGTCCGCGAAGCGCTTGAGACACTGCGTCCGTATGACGCAAATAAGCCGTCCTTCCTAACCCCGAAGCCTCCCATTTCACGGACAGACCTCGAAAACATCTCAGCGCGTTTTGCCGAGGCGGATGAGATCATCGGGCAAATCAAAGCCTTTGCCGACGACCTCAACGCGGTGAAAGCGCGCCGTCAGCGGCTCAAAAACCGCATTGCCCAGCTCGCGCCATACGCACATTTTGATGTGCCGCTTCAGAGCGTGAGCGAAAATAAATATACAACCTGTCTTCTTGGCACCATTCCCGAAAACAGCAAAGAAAAATACGCCCAGATCACTTTGGATTATGCCGAATCAGCTTATTTTGAAATGATCGACGATCACAAGGATGAATCGTCCGTGTTTGTGGTGATGCTTAAAAGTGTGCAGGAAAAGCTCATTGGAGAGCTTAAATATATCGGTTTTTCAGAAGCGTTCACCAAAGACTTCATCGGCACTCCCGCCGATATCATAGCCGACTGTGAAAACGAGCTGCTTTCTCTCGACGAAGAAACAGCCGAATACGAAAATAAAGCCCGCTCGTATGTAAATCATAAGCCGCTGCTGACCGCGCTTGAGGATTACCTTGCCAACGAAATTGCGCGCGGACGCTGCCTCAGCCATCTCGGCGAAACGGACAGCGCGTTTGCGCTGGAGGGCTGGATTGTGGCCGACGACCAGCCGGATGTGGAGAAAGCAATTCTTGAGACTGCGCCTGAAGCATACCTTGATTTCAGAGACCCCGCAGAAGATGAAGTCGCGCCGACTGCGCTTCACAATTCAAAGGTCGTCAGGCCTTTTGAAGGGGTTTCCAATATGTACTCCACTCCGCATTACAAGGGCATTGACCCGAACACCTTGATGTCGATATTCTATTTTATCATTTTCGGCATGATGATCGGTGATGCCGCATATGGGGTGATACTCTCCATCGGCGCATTCGTAATACTCAAGCTCAAAAAGCCCACAGGCATGTTCCGGCAGATCACCACGGTGTTTTTAATCTGCGGCGTATCCACCACTTTCTGGGGACTGTTTTATGGCACCGTATTCAGCATTCCGGGTATCCCGGCTGTGATCAATCCGCTCGACGGAGACGGCGCGATGATCACCCTCGGCATGTGCCTCGGCATCGGTATCCTGCATATACTGACGGGCATCTGCGTGGGTATCTATATGGATATCAAGCGCGGGCAAATCTGGGCGGCGCTGTTCGACCGTTTTTCATGGATCATGGTCATCGTCGGCTTGATTATGCTGCTCGTAGGCGGGCCGCTCGGAGCAATCGGCACTTATCTTGCACTCGGCGGCGCAATCATATTGCTGCTGACGCAGGGACGCAGCAAAAAGGGCATCGTGCGCAAAGCCGTGGGTGGGCTTGCCAGCCTTTATAATGTAACGGGTTACATCAGCGACATTCTCTCTTATGCACGTATATTCGGCATGGGCCTGTCCACCACAGTTATTGCAATGGTATTCAATACGATTGCGGGGCTGATGATGGGACAGTGGTTCGGTTACATTTTCGGCATCATCATTATGACAATCGGCCATGTGTTCAATATCATGATCAATGCGCTTGGCGCGTTTGTGCATTCCGCAAGGCTGCAGTACATCGAGTTTTTCAATAAATTCTATGAAGGCGACGGCCATGCGTTTATGCCGCTGAGTGTGAAAACAAAAAACTACCGCTTGGAAGAATAGCGTCAGACATACCGCATAGCGGTTTAACGAAATTGATAACAGTGTAACCTATTAAGGAGGAACAAAATGGACTTTTTTGGTGAATACTTCGGCATGATCATATCCACTTTCGGCGCAGCGCTGGCCGTCGGGCTTGCGGGTATCGGCTCGGCTAAGGGCATCAGCTTAACCGGACAGGCCGCTGCGGGCCTTATATCCGAAGACCCCGATAAATTCGGCCAGTCGCTCGTGCTTCAGCTGCTGCCCGGTACACAGGGCATATACGGACTGCTGGTCGCGTTTTTGATACTGCTTAACAACGGTGTGGTCAGCGGCGGCCCCATTTCCCCGGCGCAAGGCTGGATATACTTCTTCGGTGCTCTGCCGGTGGGCCTCGTGGGCCTCACATCGGCGATTCATCAGGGGAAAACGGCGGTTGCGGGTATCGCCCTCTTAGGCAAGCGCCCCGAAGAGCAGGGCAAAGCGATCACAATGGCAATACTCGTGGAAACGTATGCCGTTTTCTCGCTGCTGATTTCCATGCTGATCGTGTTGCTTGGCAGAGCCGCTTAATAATTTTCACTCATTAAACACGGTAAACTATCTAAAAGCGTTTGAGCGTGAATGCGTTCAGCGTTAGGACAATATTTGCGGGATTTGTCCCTTTGCCGCCTGTGCGGTGGTTTAAAATGTTATCATTTTAAACACAAAACAGTATCGAAGGACGTGATATAAATTGGCCGGAGCGGAAAAACTCATTGAAAAAATCCTCAGCGACGCCCAGCGCGATGCAGAAAGCTATTGGCACGACGCCGAAGAAAAAAAGAAAGCCATGCGCGACAAGCTGAATAAAGACATTGAAAAGCGCAAAGCCGAGATCGACCGTTTGGCGGATGAGGCCGTGCGCGAAAATAAAAAGCGCCTGGCTGCCGTTTACGACCTTGAATACAGAAAGCAGCTTCTTGCCGCCAAACAGGAAATGATGGGGCAGGCCAAAGCGCTCGCGATGCAAAAGCTCGCCGGACTCCCGGACGATCAATACGTTTCTCTGTTAAAGCAGCGCCTGATTGCCTGCGCTGTTTCCGGAACGGGCGGCATCATCGTCTCGAAAAGCGAGAAGCGGATCGGGCAGCCGTTCCTTGATGACGTTAACAAAGCGCTCAAGGCCAAATACGGCAAAGGCGAAGTCACACTGTTAAACGAAAAGCGCGATATCACAGGCGGGTTTGTCTATGCAGACGGCGGTCTGGAAATCGATATGTCGTTCGAAGCGCTGCTCGGTGAAGCCTGGCAGCAGAGCGAAACGGAGGTTGCGTCCGTCCTGTTCGGCGCATGATGGGATGAAAGATGTCTGAAATTCAAAGCAGCTACCCCTTTGCCTCGGCGCGTATCAAGGCGCTCGAGCCAAGGCTGATTACAAAAGAAAAGCTGAACCGGCTCATAGAAGCCAAGGATTTTGAGACGGCGATGCGCCAGCTCGTTGAATTTGGCTACGGCCAATCCGCAGCGGATTTTGAAGCAATGATACAAAGAGAGCTCGAGGAAACGGATGCGCTGCTGGCAGCCCTCTCTCCGAGCGATGTGTTCACGCGCATCGTTCGTGCCGAGCGCGATTATTACAACTTAAAAGTTATCATCAAGCTGCTCATGCGCGATTTAAGCCTTGAGAGTGTGCCGCTCGTTTCGGGCAATATCAGCGTGGAAACACTGCGCCGCGCGATTTCTGAGAACAACTACTTCGAGCTGCCCGAAAACATGACGAATGCACTCAATTACATCGACAAGCAGTTTGCCGTGGCGGCGGACCCTTCCGTGATCGGCGTCGCGTTGGATCGTGCCTATGCCAAGGAGATCCGCGATCTTGTTGCACAGATGAAAAATGAGCTCGTTGCGACGTATTTTACGCTGTATTTCGATTTGAGCAATATCATCGCGATGCTGCGCGTACGTGCGGCAGGCGCAGCCAAAGAAACGTTTGAGCGTGCTTTTCTCAAAGGCGGTAAGATCGAAAAGCGCACATTGCTCGATGCTTTTGACGCGGCGGACGAAAGCGTGCTCTCAGCGGCTGGCCGCGGCGGCTATGCCGCGATATTCGCCGAAGCGTTTGAAGACTATTTAAAAACCGGCAGTCTGTACATGCTCGAAAAGCAGCGCGACGATTATCTGCTCTCGCTCTTAAAAGAGCAGCGTCACGATATGTTCGGTATCGGCCCGCTGTTCGGGTATTACATAGCCAAACAGCGCGAGGCAGCGGCTGTGCGCATGGTGATGACGGCCAAGCAGGGCGGCATTGACCCGGATGTGGTGACCAAGCGCTTGAAAGAGCTCTATTAGTGAGGAAGAATGATGAACAAGATTGGTGTCGTGGGCGATTTGGACAGCATCATCGGCTTTAAAACGCTCGGTATCGATGTGTATCCGGCGACGGGAACCGAAGTGACCGCCGTACTCAACCGGCTTGCCACCAGTGGATACGCAATTATTTTCGTGACCGAACAAGCCGCCGAAACGGCCGTCGAGACAATTGACCGCTATAAGACATCGCCTTTCCCCGCGATTATCCCCATCCCCGGCAATCGCGGCACAACAGGCTTTGGCATGAAGGGCATCCACGCAAACGTCGAGAAGGCGATCGGCGCGGACATCCTTTTTCAGGACGAATAACCCGCGCGAAAAGCGCGCAAGAGATTATACAGGAAGGAAGAGCTTATGGAAGGCAGAATCGTCAAGGTTTCCGGCCCCCTCATCGTTGCCAGCGGCCTTAAGGACAGCGAGATGTACGATGTGGTGAGGGTCTCCGGCCAGCAGCTTATCGGCGAGATCATAGAGCTTCGGGGCGACATGGCCTCAATACAGGTGTATGAGGAGACAAGCGGCCTCGGGCCCGGAGAACCGGTGACGCCCACAGGCAGCCCACTCTCGGTGGAGCTCGCGCCCGGGCTCATTGAATCGATATTCGACGGTATTCAGCGTCCGCTCGATAAGATCAGAGCCCTTGCGGGAGACCGCATCACGCGCGGCATCAACGTGTCTCCGCTCGATCACGAAAAGAAGTGGACATTCGTGCCGACCGCGAAGATCGGCGATACCGTTTCGACGGGCGATTTTTTAGGCTATGTACAGGAGACCACGCTCGTGAAGCATTACATCATGGTGCCGCCGAATACACAGGGCACGATCGAGTGGATTGCGGGCGGTGAAGCCACGATTACGGAGCCTGTTGCCAAGCTCAAAAACGGCAGCGACACAACAGATGTCGCAATGCTGCAGAGATGGCCGGTGCGCCGTGGGCGTCCGTTTGCCGAAAAACTGCCGCCGTCGGAGCCGATGATTACGGGCCAGCGCGTGATCGACACACTGTTCCCTGTCGCCAAAGGCGGCGTGGCTGCCGTGCCGGGGCCTTTCGGCAGCGGCAAAACGGTGGTGCAGCATCAGCTTGCCAAATGGGCCGACGCGGATATCATCGTCTACGTGGGGTGCGGCGAGCGCGGTAACGAGATGACCGACGTGCTCATGGAGTTCCCCGAGCTTAAAGACCCGCGCAGCGGCGAACCGCTCATGAAGCGCACGGTGCTGATCGCGAACACATCGGACATGCCGGTGGCGGCGCGCGAAGCATCGATCTACACAGGCATTACGATTGCGGAGTATTTCCGCGACATGGGATATAAGGTGGCCATCATGGCTGATTCCACCTCGCGCTGGGCCGAGGCGCTGCGCGAAATGTCGGGACGTCTCGAGGAGATGCCGGGCGACGAAGGGTACCCGGCGTACCTGTCGTCGCGTCTTGCGGGCTTCTATGAACGCGCGGGCATTGTCAAAGCGCTCGGAAACGACGGTCGCATCGGCGCGGTCACAGCCATCGGTGCGGTATCGCCGCCCGGCGGCGATATTTCGGAGCCCGTCTCGCAAGCCACGCTGCGCATTGTCAAGGTGTTCTGGGGGCTTTCCGCCCAGCTCGCCTACAAACGCCATTTCCCCGCCATCGACTGGCTCACATCGTACTCGCTGTATCTTGACCGCTTGACAGGTTGGTTTGATACGAACGTCTCACACGAATGGGTGGTGCTGCGGCAAAAAACGATGCAGCTGCTTCAGGAAGAAGCCGAGCTGGAGGAAATCGTCCGGCTCGTCGGCGTGGACGCGCTGTCTTTGAAAGACCGCTTAAAGCTTGAGACTGCGCGCAGCATCCGTGAGGATTATCTGCATCAGAATGCGTTCCACGATACCGATACCTATACGTCTCTAAACAAGCAATACGGCATATTAAAGCTCATCCTCTTATGGGGCGAGCTTGGCGAAAAGGCGCTGGCTGCCGGTGCGTTGCTCTCTAAAATCACAACGTTGCCCGTGCGTGAGGAAATCGGCCGCGCGAAGTATGTCGCCGAAAAAGACACAGCGGAGAAATTTTCAGCCATCACGCAGAATCTGGAGAACCAGATGAACGCGTTATATGAGGAAGGTGGGATAGACGTTGCTTAAAGAATACCGCACGATCAGCGAGGTTGTCGGCCCTCTCATGCTCGTCGAGGGCGTCAGCGGCGTCAAATACGACGAACTTGTGGAAATCGTCCAGCAGAGCGGCGAAACACGACGCGGCAAGGTGCTCGAAATCAACGGCGACAAGGCACTCGTACAGCTGTTTGAAAGCTCTCAGGGCCTCAAGATTTCCACCTCCAAAGCGAGGTTCCTCGGGCGCAGCATTGAGCTTGCGGTGTCGTACGACATGCTCGGGCGCGTATTCGACGGCATGGGCGAACCGATTGACAACGGCCCCGCCATCATCCCCGAAAAACGCATGGACATCAACGGCGCACCGATTAACCCGGCGGCGCGCGATTACCCGGAGGAGTTCATACAGACGGGCATTTCCGCGATTGACGGGCTTAACACGCTCGTGCGCGGGCAGAAGCTGCCCGTGTTTTCAGGCTCCGGTTTGCCGCATGCGAGCCTTGCCGCGCAGATAGCGCGTCAGGCGAAGGTGCTCGGCGGCGAGTCGAACTTCGCGGTGGTGTTCGCCGCGGTCGGCATCACGTTTGAGGAAGCCGATTTCTTTATCAGCGATTTTAAAAAGACGGGCGCGATTGACCGTACCGTGCTTTTCATCAACCTCGCGGATGATCCCGCCATCGAGCGTATTTCCACGCCGCGCATGGCGCTGACAGCCGCCGAATATCTTGCGTACGAGAAAAACCTGCACGTGCTCGTCATCATCACGGATATCACGAACTATGCCGAAGCGCTGCGCGAGGTTTCCGCCGCAAGAAAGGAAGTGCCGGGCCGCAGAGGCTATCCCGGCTACCTCTATACCGACCTTGCGACGATGTACGAGCGCGCAGGCCGCATCAAGGGCCGCGAAGGCTCCGTCACACAGATACCGATACTCTCGATGCCCGAAGACGACAAAACGCACCCGATCCCCGATCTCACGGGCTACATCACCGAAGGGCAGATCATACTCTCACGCGAGCTGCTAAGAAAGGGCGTTACGCCGCCTATCGATGTGCTGCCGTCGCTCTCACGCCTTAAAGACAAGGGCATCGGCAAGGGCAAAACGCGTGAGGACCACGCGGACACAATGAACCAGCTGTTTGCGGCGTACGCACGCGGCAAGGATGCGAAGGAGCTCTCTGTGATACTCGGCGAGGCGGCGCTGTCTGATGTGGATAAGCTTTATGCGAAATTCGCGGATGCGTTTGAGAAGAAATACGTTTCGCAGGGCTATGAGACCAACCGCACGATTGAAGAAACGCTTAATCTCGGGTGGCGGCTCTTAAAGATTCTGCCCAAATCGGAGCTCAAGCGTATCAAGGACGAATATATAGAAAAATACCTGCCGGCGGACGAGGATTAGACAATGGCTGTTTTACGAGTGAACCCGACGCGTATGGAGCTGACCAAGCTTAAGAAGCGCTTGGTGACGGCCACGCGGGGGCACAAGCTGTTAAAGGACAAACGCGACGAAATGGTGCGCCAGTTTATGCTGCTGATTCGCCGCAACAAGGCGCTGCGCGAAGAGGTGGAGGCGGCGCTGAGCGCCGCTCTCTCAGGGTTTGTGCTCGCGCGCGTCGCCATGTCGAAAGATACAATGGACGAAGCGCTGATGTATCCGGTGCGCGAGGTGGAGTTGTCCATCAGCCGCGCAAACATCATGAGCGTCGATGTCCCCAAAATCAGCTACAAAGAAAAAAAGCAGGAGCGTTCCTTTTTTCCGTATGGCTTGCTGAGCACCTCGGCCGAGCTCGACAACGCGACAACCAAGCTTTCCGGTGTGCTGCCGCAGATGGTAGAGCTCACAGAACTCGAAAAGACATGCAACATGCTGGCGGACGAAATTGAGAAAACGCGCCGGCGCGTCAATGCGCTTGAATACGTGATGATCCCGCAGCTGCAGGAAACCATCCGTTATATCCGCATGAAGCTCGATGAAAACGAGCGCGGCAACTTGACGCGGCTCATGAAGACCAAGGACATGATTGCCAAACGGGAGGCTTAAATACAAGAAGAGGTCATATTCTTTTTTGAAAGAGGGGATATACGTGAAAATAAAGTCACTATATCTGATGCTTTGCGTGATACCGTTGCTCACATTTCTTGGCTGCGGGTCGGTAGAAACTGCCGCATCGGTAAGCGACCCCGCTTCTCCAACTGCGTTCGCATACGACGGCAGCATCATCAGCACCCTGCTCGACCGCATCATGGCTTCACCAAACAAAGTTGAATCGTTTCCCGTGCAGGTGACAAGCGCGGAGCTTGTCCGGCAGGGCTGCCTCATTCATTACGACAAACTCGCCTACAATGAAAACTACGTGCGCGGCAGCTCGGATCCCGCAGAATCTTATTTCTACAACGAAGAGGAGCTTGACGAACAAACCGCCGTCTACGACGCTTATTTGAGCAGCTCCAAAGTGGATTCGCCCTATCTCGATAAAAGCTACGTGGATTATATCAAAGCCAAAAAGAGCGGCGCCCCTTTCACACTGTATTGGCTGGACGGTCAGGTGATTTTCGTCAGCGAGATCAAAATTCCATAAGCATTCTCTCCATCAAATAGCCACCAGATCTGATGTACGATCTCTCTCGATGAGCGAGGCTTTATCAAAGAAAAATGCTCCGATATCGGGAGCTTTTTTTTGCATCGCCCTATGAATGTGTCTTTCCTTAGAGGAAGTTATCAACGCAAGCTTGCTTTATTGCCTGCATCAACAACACTTAGCCTACGACCACTGAGGCAGTCTCGATTGGGTCTGCTTAACAAAAAGCAATCCTCTGTCACGCGGTGCGTGAAGCATAGGCAAATCGCATCTATTGATTCCTTCCGAGGGGAGATTTTTATAGCGGACTTTATTGCTTCTTTGTTAATCCTCAGTCAGCAAAGCTGGCGCTTCTTTTCCAAGGAGCCTTACACCCGCAATCATACTGTATTTCCGGGCTTCATAAAATAATACGAAATATATAAAAGGAGCGTTACCATATGGATACCGGAAACGTCAGCCTTGATTATGCCGTCAGCAAGGCTTTTGAAGGCCGATATTATATCGGCCATACACCTGTTCTGCCGCTCACATCCACCGCATGGGGCGCGCTGCTGAATCCCGTCGATTCTTCCATGAACCTGTACGTCAGAGTATTCACCGTTTCGAATTACTCGGCTACCGCATTCCAATCGCAGGTTTGGCTCGGCGCTTCGCTCGAAAATGCGGAAGTCTCTCCGCATGTGTCGCCGTCCAATATCGCGAAAAAGCCGCTTCGGGATCCGTACGTGCGCCTGCTTTACGCAGCCAGCTCAAGCCAGCCGTCATGCGGCGTCAGCCTGCTCTCGCGCATAGCGCAGCCAAACGCGACTGTTGTGGCCGAATACGACGGCGAGATCGTGGTACCGCCCGGCTCATCGTTTGCGGTTTACCTGTTTTCCCCGGGCAGCCAGCGGATTAATGCCGAGCTCGCGTTCGGCTGGTGGGAGGAGTACGCGTAAAACTACATCACAAGCGTACCGTTGTTTGTGTGCTGGATCATGAAGATATCCTCCTGCACGCCTGTTTGCGCGTTGACATAGATGATAAAGTCCTGACCGTCCATCGCGCCGGTGAACTCCCAGCACACCTTTTCCTCGTTCGTATCCATCGGTATCAGCGCGAGGCGCACAGCCTGCACCTGAATGCCGGCGGTAAGCATTTGCCGGGCTTGTTCCTGCGTGAGCGCGGAGGGAGCCAGCGTACGTGATTTATGCGACATCAGATAATTGTGCGCGTCGATGCCCACCACAGTGGCCGTCGGAATATCCACCCAAACCTTGATGAGATCGGGATACAGCACGATATTGTCCAGCATCGGCGCAAGGTTGATGACCGCCATGCCGTCGTAAAACTGCGCATAGCTTGCCGCGCTCGGCCCGTATCCTTTGTCAATCAGATACTGCTGCGCCGCGTCCGCGAGCTGCGCGTATTTTTCATCGGTGGGCACGGCGGAAATTCCGCCGCCCATGGCGGCCATGTACCAGAGCACCTGAGACCCTTGCTTGCTGATATAGATTTCAAAATTCGCCGCGTCCTTAGTGCCCGTAAAGCCAAAGCTTGGGATCACGCCGTCCTGATCGCCCGCGTCCGTGAGCGCAGACACATCAATGCCTAAGAACTGAGCGGCGGTTTGGGCGGCCTGCTCGCGCGATACCTCAAAGCCACCGAGGCCTTCAGGCTGTTTGTCCTCGGTGCTTTCCGAAAACGGCCCGTCGTAAACGAGGCGCGGAAACTGTTGGTTTGTAAAATCGAGGTTGCCCGCCTGTTCATCCGACGCGAGAAACACCTCCTCCGCAAACCCGCCGTCACTCGGATATCCGCTGCTCCACATCGTATTCAGTTCGTCATATACCTCGCTGCACGATGAAGCCAGCTGCTGAATCTGGCCAAAATCGTCCTGCGTGAGCGCCTCTCCGCGCGCGAGCTTGTCCGTCAGATAACGGCAATAGTCTCCCGTACGGTTGACAAACTGCGTGAGCGTTGATGTGCCCGTAAACGATACGGGCAGCGCCGCGAGCGAGCTTTCGGTATCGCCCGTCTGCCGCCAGACGTCCATCAGCAGCATCGTATACTGGTTGACGCCGTATGAGGCCTTGAGCTTGTAGAGCTTCGCTTCAAGACTCGTCACATCCGTCATCAGCTGCTCAAACGATTTGGTATAAAGCGCGCCGAGCTGGTTTTTAAGCGATTGCTTTTGGCTGTGAAACACGATGGTGGTCACCGTCAGCGCCACAATCAGTACGCCTGCCGCTGCCGCAGCGATAATTTTGTACACTCTTTTCATGTTGCCCTCCTAGCTGCAGAAAACATGGTCGCCGATGGTGCAGATCACCGGGCGCGACCGGATGTATTTGTTGCTGGTCTTGGCCGGGTTGTAGTAAAACAGCGCACCGCCCGAAGGGTCCCAGCCGTTCAGCGCGTCCCTTGCCGCGCGCAGTGAGCTTTCATCGGGCGCGAGGTTAATTTGCCCGTCATCCACCACCGAGAACGCACCGCTTTGGTAAATCACCTTCGCAATGCTGTTGGGGAACAGCGAGCTTTCCACGCGGTTCAAAACCACCGCTGCCACAGCCACCATGCCCTTATATGGTTCGCCGCGTGCCTCGCCATGTACGAGCTTCGCGAGCAGATACACGTCCTTTTCGCTTGAGCCGCCGCCGCTTGCCCCGGAAGGGGCTTGAACACCAAGCTTTTCCGCCGTCTGCGCGCCCACGATGCCGTCCACCGTGATGCCGTGTTTCTTTTGAAACGCGATCACGGCGTCCTGCGTCTGAGCGCCGTAGTATCCGTCCACAGTCCCCTTGTAATAGCCCCAGTCTTTAAGCCGCTGCTGAATCTCCCTGATCGCGTCGCCGCTCGAGCCCATTTTGTACGACGCGACAGGTACCGCAACCGAACAGCTGCAAAACAAAACCGCAAGCAATATCAATGCGAGCGGTTTTAGTTTCTTTCTCATTTCGCCGGTCTCCTTGATGCAAGATGTACGGCAGTTTATCCAAACAGGCTTCCAAAGAGCTCCGCGAAGAACGATGTGTATTCCACCTGTGTTTCACCGTCGTCAAGCCCATCAATCTCCGTGAGGCAGAGCGGGGGAAACATTACGCACCACCAGTTGTGTCCTTCTCCCTTGCCCAGCGTCACTCTCAATGCCTGATAGTCGCCTTCGGGGTATGTCACGTCCTGATAGGTTCTTTCGGGGAAGTGGAACGTGCCCACCTGTGCCGTGGCCGTGTAATCAAATCCGTTCGCGGCCAGCGTTTCATTTGCCGTCTTTTCTATTATCTCAAGGTTGTTTTCGATATATGCGCGCGCTTCCTGCGCGTTTGTGCATGTGAGAATGCCGTCTTTTGTGGCTTCGAGCACCGCGTCACGCACCTGCATTTTCACCTGCTGATCCGCATCGCTGTCTGAATTCGCGATGACGTGCAGGCGAAACGGTGTGGGCGCGCACGCGCTCATGAGCAGCACCAGCGCCATCACGATTGCAAGCGCCGAGAGCTTTTTATTTGTGGTCATTGTTCCTTACCTTTTGTATCAGTGTCATATATATGCGCTATCAATTATGACCACATACACAAATTATATACATGAGCTGTCTTTTTATCGCGAGACCATCTGATTGTCCATATTTTTTAATAACCGCACTGTTACCACTTATTGCTTATGGACGAAAGCGTCTCCGATTATCGTCCGTCATACGGTGAGAAATATGCCACAGATAGATTTGTTAATTCGTGTCTATCTCAAGTCGTTGTCACAGTCCTTCTTTTATCCCACTTGGTTTACAAACGCATATCATCTGCCGACTCATTAGAGCCAATGTGACCATCTGATAAAATATTTCCGCAACATGCCATAATTTGTTGATTATGGCCTTAAACTTGTGTGTATTTTATTGATATATCATTCATTTGCTATTTCTCTACGCAAAGCTTTTGTGCTATAATGGTCTGTGAAAATTTTAAGGAGGCCAAAATGCAGCGGGTTTTGCTAAACATAACGGGTACCCAGCGTGAAGGTGATTCGGACGAGCGTATCGAATTAATCACCGAAGGCCGCCTGATCAAAAAGCCCGAGGGGCTTTTCATCGAATATGACGAAAGCGAACTCACCGGAATCGACGGCTGCACCACGACGCTTGTGTTCTCGGGCGACAGCGTCACGATTGAGCGCAACGGCACGCTTAACATGCAGATGGTGTTTTCTCCGGGCCGCGTTTTCGACAGCAATCTCGAAACGCCCTACGGTTCCATCAGCCTTCACGTTTTTGCGTCGCGTGTAGAAAGCGAGCTTAATGAAAACGACGGCCGCCTGCGTCTTGAATATGAATTAAGCCTTGGCACTCTTTCAACTTTTAACAAGCTTGACCTCTCGTTTAAAAGTATGGAAGAATGCGTAAATTAAATATGAATCGGAAACTGAGGTGATAAAATGCTTATTGAATGGCTCGGTCATTCTTGCTTCAAAGTCACGCTGAAAAACGGCACGCGCATACTGCTGGACCCCTACGACGACCGTACCGGCCACACCCTGCAGGACGTGGAGGCGGACATCGTGACAATCAGCCATGCGCATCACGACCACAACAACTTATCATGTGTGACCGGTGATTATACGGTGGTGGATAAACCCGGCGTGTATACGTTCGGCGAACTCACCATCGAAGGACTTCAAACCTCGCACGACAAAGAAAACGGTGCGCGGCGCGGGGAGAACATCTGCTTTCTGCTGACCGTCCGCGGCATGCGGCTTTGCCACATGGGCGACATCGGCGTGATTCCGTCCGCCGACATCATCGAAAAGCTCAAAGGCACCGAAATATTGCTGCTTCCCGTGGGCGGCGTTTATACGATTGATGCGTGCGAAGCGCTGCAGGTTTGCGAAGCGATCGAGCCCAACATCATCATTCCGATGCACTTTCAGACAGCGGAGACAGGCCTTGACCTCGCGCCCTTAAGCGATTTTCTCGAAGCCGCAGGCCGGGAGTACGATGTGTCGCACCGCGGCAAGTGCTATATCAATATCGATAAGGCGACGCTCAAAAAGCGCACGCGCATTATTGTGATGGAATATCTGTAGACTTTAAAAAATTGTTTTGTTATTTATGGAGGGGTTCATGTCCACGAAATTTATCTTTGTTACCGGCGGTGTGGTATCTTCACTCGGAAAGGGAATCACGGCTGCGTCGCTTGGGCTGCTGCTCAAAAGCCGCGGCCTGAAAGTATCGCTGCAAAAATGCGATCCTTACATCAATGTCGATCCCGGCACGATGAGCCCTTTTCAGCACGGTGAAGTTTTTGTGACGGACGACGGTGCCGAGACCGACCTTGATATCGGCCACTACGAGCGCTTTACCGACGAAAATTCGTTTGCTGATTCCAATGTGACCACCGGCAAAGTTTACTGGAAGGTCATCACAAAGGAACGCCGCGGCGATTACCTTGGGGGCACCGTTCAGGTGATTCCGCATATCACCGACGAGATCAAATCGCGCATATACAGCGTGGCCAGCAAGGAAAAGCCCGATGTGGTGATCACGGAAATCGGCGGCACAGTGGGCGATATCGAGTCTCAGCCGTTCCTCGAGACGATCCGCCAGATCAAATGGGAGGTCGGCGAAGAGAACTGCATGTATATCCACGTCACGCTGATGCCGTATTTGCACAAGGTGGGCGAGCTCAAAACAAAGCCCACGCAGCACAGCGTGAAGGAGCTGCGTACCATCGGTATCGAGCCGGATATCATCGTATGCCGCACTGAGCTGGAGCTGACCGACGATATCAAGCGCAAAATCGCGCTGTTCTGCAACGTGAGCCCCGCGAGCGTGGTGCAGAACCTCGATGCGGATTCGCTTTACGAGGTGCCCATCATGCTGCGCAACGAGAAGCTTGATAAGCTCGTGTGCGAGCGGCTCTCTCTGCCGAATGTGCCGAGCGACATTCCCGAATGGGAAAGCATCGTGCGCATACAAAAGCAGAAAAAAGAACAGGTCAGAATCGCGATCGTCGGCAAATATATCGAGCTGCACGATGCATACCTCAGCATTGCGGAGTCACTCACGCACGCGGGCATCGCAAACAAGCTCGACGTGAAAATACTCTGGATCAATGCCGTGGATATTGAAGAAACAAACGATGCCGCCGCCATACTCAAGGACGCGGACGGCGTGATCGTACCGGGCGGCTTTGGCGACAGAGGTATAGAAGGTAAAATTAAGGCTATACAATACTGCAGAGAGAACAAAGTGCCGTTCTTTGGCATTTGTCTCGGCATGCAGCTCGCCATCATCGAATTTGCGCGCAACGTGCTCGGGCACCGCGAAGCCAATTCGACGGAGCATTGCTCTGATACGCCGTATCCGTTTATCGACCTTATGCCCGAACAGAAGAATATCACGGATATGGGCGGCACAATGCGCCTCGGCAGCTACAAATGCAGCCTTAACAAGGGCACATATGCCTATGACGCTTACCAGACCGAGGAGATCAACGAACGCCACCGTCACCGTTATGAGTTCAACAACATGTACCTTGAACAGATCACGAAGGCGGGCATGCGCGTGGCGGGCGTCAACCCCGATCACGGGCTCGTGGAGATCATGGAAATCGGCGATCACCCCTGGTTCGTGGGCGTGCAGTTCCATCCCGAGTTCAAATCGCGGCCCATACGGTCGCATCCGCTGTTCAGAGAGCTCGTGGCTGCGGCCAAGCGCTACGAAGACAGCAAAAAGAACAAAAAGTCCGGCGAATAAGCCGGGCTTATTCGTTCAAGGATCCATTGGAGGACATTGTTTATGACAGAATCGAAAGCACGGAATTTTATTGAGGAGATCATCGACGCCGATATTGAATCGGGACGCGTCAGCCATGTGGTCACGCGGTTTCCGCCCGAACCCAACGGCTATCTGCACATCGGCCACGCAAAGGCGATATGCATCGATTTTGGGATGGCAATTCAATACGGCGGTCAATGCAACCTGCGCTATGATGACACAAACCCGGTTAAGGAGGATGACGAGTACATCCAAAGCATCCGGCGCGATGTCGAATGGCTCGGGTTTACGCCTGCCAACATATTCTTTGCTTCCGATTATTTCGACTATATGTTCGAATGCGCCTTAAAGCTCATCGACAAGGGACTTGCCTACGTCTGTGATTTGAATGCCGAGCAGATCAGGGAATACCGCGGCACGCTGACCGAACCCGGCAAGAACAGCCCGTACCGTGACCGCAGTATCGAAGAGAACAGGAAGCTGTTTCTTGACATGCGCGACGGCAAATATGCGGACGGCGAGAAGGTGCTGCGCGCCAAGATCGACATGGCAAGCCCGAACCTTAACATGCGCGACCCGATTATATACCGTATACTGCGCGCAACGCATCACCGCACGGGCGATAAATGGCTCATCTATCCGATGTACGATTATGCGCATCCTCTCGGGGACGCGCACGAAGGCATTTCGCACAGCATATGCACGCTGGAATTTGAAGACCACCGCCCGCTTTACGACTGGGTGGTGCAGCACTGCGACTGCAACCCCGCGCCGCACCAGTACGAATTTGCGCGGCTCAATTTAACGCGCACCATCATGAGCAAGCGGTATTTGAAAAAGCTCGTCGACGAGAAATTCGTCTCGGGCTGGGACGATCCGCGCATGCCCACGCTCTCAGGGCTCCGGCGCCGCGGCTTCACGCCCGAAGCCATCCGCGATTTCTGTGAGCGCATCGGCGTCGCGAAGTCGAACAGCGAGGTGGATGCGGGGCTGCTGGAGCATTGCGTGCGCGAACAGCACGGCCAAACCGCGCTGCGCCGCATGGCCGTGCTCGATCCTTTAAAGGTCGTGATTGAGAACTACGAGGGAGACGGCGAAACAGTACAGTCCGAAAACCTGCCCAAGAACGACGAAGCAGGCCTGCGCGATGTGAAGTTCTCCCGGGAAATATTTATAGAACGGTCCGATTTCATGGAGGACCCGCCGGGCAAGTTCTTTCGGCTTGCGCCCGGCAAGGAAGTTCGGCTTAAAGACGCATACATCATCAAATGCGAACAGATAATTAAGGACGAGAACGGCAACGTCACTGAGCTGCGCTGCACCTGCGACCCCGAATCCAAAACGGGCGGGGCGACGGCAGGCCGCAAGATTAAAGGCACGCTGCACTGGGTGGACGCGGCGAGCGCCCTGCCCTGCGAGGTGCGCCTGTACGATTTTCTTCTCAACGAAGGCGAAGGCGATTTTTCTACGAGGCTCAACGAGGACTCTCTCAAAATACTGCCGAACGCTTTGATTGAAGCGGCGGGGGCAGCTGCAGCCGTGGGCGAGAGATTTCAGTTCCTGCGTCAGGGGTATTTCTGTGTGGACTCGGACAGCACGCCCGGAAAGCCCGTATTTAACCTGATTGTGAATTTGAAGGACAGCTATAAGGAATAACGAATAGAACCGACCTTTTGGAAAGGAGATTATGCGGCCTTCAGGCCGCATTGTCATGTTTATGAGTCAAGTACGCACACGTTTTGCACCGAGCCCCACAGGCTATCTGCATATCGGCGGCCTTCGAACCGCGCTGTATGCGTGGCTTTTTGCGCGCAAGAACAACGGGACGTTCATACTGCGCATTGAAGACACCGATACCGGGCGCGAGGTGGAAGGCGCGAAAGACGTGATATTCTCAACATTGCGCCAGACGGGGCTTAACTACGACGAAGGCCCCGATGTGGGCGGTCCGTTCGGCCCGTACATACAAAGCGAGCGCGCAGATATTTACAAAGAGCACGCGGAAATGCTTGTGAAGTCCGGCGCGGCGTACCGCTGCTTTTGCACGAAGGAGCAGTTGGCGGACGAGCGCGCCAAAGCCGAAGCCAGAGGAGAAGCTTACACCTACGGCAAGCACTGCCTTTCGCTGTCCGAGGAGGAAATTCGCAGCCGCATCGACGCAGGCGAACCGTATGTGATTCGCCAGAACATTCCGCGCACGGGCGACACAACCTACACCGACGTTGTTTTCGGCGATATCACGGTGCCCAATGTCGACCTTGACGATAACGTGCTGTTAAAAGCGGACGGCATGCCGACATACAACCTCGCCAACGTCGTGGACGACCATCTGATGGGCATCACGCATGTGATCCGCGGCGTCGAGTATCTGTCGTCTACGCCCAAGTACAACCACCTTTACCGCGCTTTCGGGTGGGAGATACCGACGTATATCCATCTGCCCGTGGTGATGAAGGACAAACAGAGAAAGCTCAGCAAACGCCACGGCGACGCATCGTTTGACGATTTTATTAAAAAAGGCTATCTGAAGGAGGCGCTGATCAACTACATTGCGCTGCTCGGATGGAGCCCCGGCACCGAGCAGGAGATCTTCACGCTCGATGAGCTGACCGACGCGTTCCATATCGAGGGACTCTCAAGATCGTCCGCGATATTCGATGTGGACAAGCTCACATGGATGAACGCACAGTATATTCGCGCGCTCAGCAAAGATGCGTTTATCGAAACCGCGATGCCGTATTTCAAGGAAGCGGGCGTGGCAGCGTTTGATCTTGAGCTGATTACCGAACTCATACAGCCGCGGCTTGAGCGGCTCGACGAGATACCCGGCAAGCTCGCGTTCCTTAAAGAGATGCCCGACTACGATGTCGCTTTGTATACGCACAAAAAGATGAAGACGGATGCGGAATCGTCGGTGCCCATGCTCAAAGAAGCCAAGGCGCTCCTCGAGGCGCAGACCGATTATGCACTTGAACCGCTCAAAGAAGCATTGCACACGCTCGTGGAGAAGCTCGGCATCAAGAACGGCCAACTGCTTTGGCCGCTGCGCATCGCGATTACCGGCACCGAGGTCACGCCGGGCGGCGCTGTGGAAGCGGCGTGTCTCTTGGGAAAAGAGGAGACGCTGCGCAGGCTTGATTTCAGCCTCAAAAAGCTCAGCCAGTGAGCCATTGATCAAACATCATAAGCTGTTGTTCGGACAGCAAAGAAACCGTATCCGTTTATGCAGTCGGTATAGCCATTCAGCTATACCGATTTGTTGTTTATTGCCGCTGAGCAGGGCAGCCTTTCGGCGGACATAGGAAATGTGCGGTTGGCAATCTGTAAAAAAGCTTTTGGCATTGTCGGCGGGCCGAAACAGTTATCAAGCAGTGGTTTGATGGAGACTTTTTTTCGCGCTGTATTGTGGTATATTGGAGACAATCACAGGTGAACAAGAAATTCTCTGGGAGAATGATATGAATTGGCTTAGCGACGTGCAAAAACAGAGTTTATAGAAAAAATCAGGTCCTCTTTACCAGAAACAGTGACTTTCTGGCCGATTTGACTGTCTTAATTCAAGAACAGAATCATCGGACAATGGTTTTGTGGGCATTTGAGTTTGCCGATGAAACTATTCTGAAGTTATTAACGCGTTATCCGAATGAAAAGCGGCTCGAATCCTCTGTGCTGACATCAAAAGATTGGGCTGCCGGTAAAATCAAAATGCCCGTGGCGCAGCGCGCCATTTTGCAGGCACACGCGGTGGCAAAGGAAATCGATTCGCTGGAAGATATCGCTTTATGCCACGCCATCGGGCAAGCTTGCGGTGTGGTTCATGCCAACGGACATGCTATCGGATTCCCGATCTATGATTTAACATCGATCATCAGACGCTATGGCGTGCCGGAATGTCAAAGGGCTGTCGAGGCGCGCAAGCAGCAATATATTGAGCGGATATATTATTGGCGGACGCATTGTAACGACAATCCGTATCCGTGGGCCGATTTTATGAAGGCGGATTGATTTGACTCTGGCTTGCAGCCAAGCGGATTTGCACGAGGAGCACGACATATCAGAATGGGGTGTTTGAAGTGAACAAGAAAGAAACAAAATTATCCGCATCGCCGCAGGACGGCACGGCCTTGGACCCCGGGCCTTTTTACCACGGAACAAAAGTCTGCTTAAAACCGGGGGATCTGCTCGAGCCCGGCTACAGCTCTAACTATGGGGTGCGAAAAAAGGCCAATTACGTCTATCTGACCGCGACCTTGGATGCAGCCGTATGGGGAGCGGAGCTTGCAATGGGCGACGGGCCCGGCCGCATTTACCTTGTGGAGCCCACCGGCGCATTCGAGGATGACCCCAATCTGACGGATCAGAAGTTTCCGGGCAACCCGACGCGATCCTATCGCACCCGGCATCCTTTGCGAGTCGTCGGCGAAATTTCTGATTGGGAAGGGCACTCCGCGGAAACGCTTCAAAAAATGCGGGATCATCTCGATGAACTCAAGCGTCTTGGCATTGAGGCGATTAACGACTGATTGCAGACAGCAGAATAAATAAATCAGCACAAAAAAGCAAGGGTGAGATATCCCCTTGCTTCCCGAACAATACGTTTTTCCGGCTATCCATAATTTTTCTGCCGTGTAAGAATACCCGTTTTTTAGCCGCTCTTTTATTCCTTTGGTTTACAGCCCTGCAGAGGGAACTATCTGCACCTGACTCAGAAAGAAAATCACGCCCACAGCCGCACCGGCAACAACAACGAGAATCAACACAAGCATCGCGGCAGTCTTTTTTTTCATTCTTACGGCTCCTTAGATATGATTGCTGTCTCATTATACCACCATAACTAAACAAAAAAACAGCGTTCCAGAATAATATTCTTTTGATCAACTGAGCCGTGCGGCCCATTCTTCGCTCTCACACCGAAGGGCGATGCTTTTGTTCGCTTTTACGGCCCGCATAAGATCACATAAATCAATGATCAAAGACCTCTACCGCTACCATAAAACAGAAAATTTAAAGACGCGGCACCGGCTCAGCGCATTTCTTTTCGCAATCTTCATCATTTGATATCCAATTACTCTAAATGAAAAAAATCAGCCCGGCTTCGCAGCCGGGCTCCGTTTTTGTTCAATTTTACTTTGATTTTTGTGCTTACTAGAACAGCCCGTCGATGCGCCCTTCGTCGTCAATCGTGATCTGCTCCGCCGCCGGATTTTTTGGCAGCCCCGGCATCGTCATCATATCGCCCGCGAGCACCACGATAAAACCGGCGCCTGCCGAGAGCTTGATGTTGCGCACCGTGAATATAAAGCCGCTCGGACGTCCGGCCAGCTTCGGGTCATGCGAGAGCGAGTACTGCGTCTTCGCGATGCATATCGGCAGCTGCGCATAACCGTTCTTGCTGAGTGCCTCAATGGATTTGGCGACGCCCGCCGAGTAGTGCACCTCGCTCGCGCCGTAAATCGTTCTCGCGAGCTTTTCAATTTTCGTCTGTATATCGTCGCAAAGCTCGTAAGGATGCTTCGCGCTGCCTTTCTTTGCGATGCGGATCACCTCTTCCGCAAGCGCCACGCCGCCTTCGCCGCCCTTTTCCCACACCTGTGTGGGCACCGCCGTCACACCCTTCGCACGGCAGAGCTTTTGCACAAGCGCCACCTCCTCCGGGCTGTCCGTAGAAAACTGGTTGATAGCCACGGTCACCGGAAGACCATAAAAATCCTTCAAATTTTCGATGTGCTTATCGAGGTTGCTCATACCGCGAATCAGCGCATCTTCATCGGGCTCGGCCAGCGCGTCCTTCAATTTGCCGCCGTGGCTTTTAAGCGCGCGAATCGTCACAACGATGACTGCCGCGTCGGGCCAGAGCCCCGTCTGACGGCATTTGATATCAAGGAATTTTTCCGCGCCGAGGTCGGCCCCGAAGCCCGCTTCGGTCACCACATAGTCGGCCAGGTGCATCGCCATGTATGTCGCAATATAGCTGTTGCAACCATGCGCGATGTTCGCAAACGGCCCGCCGTGCATCAGGCACGGCGTTTGTTCGAGCGTCTGCACGAGGTTTGGCATAATCGCGTCTTTGAGCAGCACGGACATTGCGCCCGCAGCCTTGAGCTCGCCCGCCGTGACGGGCCGCTCATCGTATGTATACGCCACCTTGATGCGCGAAAGCCGCTGCTTCAAATCGTGCAGGTCACTCGCAAGGCACAGCACCGCCATCACCTCGGACGCCGCCGTGATATCGAAGCTGTCCTCACGCGGCATGCCGTTGGCCCGGCCTCCAAGCCCGCATGTGATGGACCGGAGCTGCCTGTCGTTGATATCCATGCAGCGTTTGATCGTGATTCGCCGCGGATCGATACCGAGCTCGTTGCCGTGCTGAATATGGTTGTCAACAAGCGCGCATAGCAGGTTGTTCGCCGCCGTAACGGCATGGATGTCGCCCGTGAAATGCAGGTTGATATCCTCCATCGGTATCACCTGCGCATAGCCGCCGCCTGCCGCGCCGCCTTTCATGCCGAAAACCGGCCCAAGCGACGGTTCGCGGAGCGCCAGACACACCTTTTTGCCGCATTTTTTGAGCGCATCGGCAAGGCCGATCGATATTGTTGTTTTTCCCTCGCCCGCCGGGGTGGGGTTAATCGCGGAAACCAGTATCAGCTTGGCGTCGCCCTTTCCCTTCATGCGCTGCAGTATCGAGAGCGATACCTTCGCTTTTTTGTTGCCGAACGGTATCAGCTCGTTTTCGAGTATACCCGTGTTCTGCGCGATCTTGGAGATGGGCACCAATTCCGCTTCCCTTGCGATTTGAAGATCCGTTTTGTGTTGCATCGTGTTGTCTCTTTCTTATTTTACTGTTGGATTCCTAAATATTTGGATGTCGCCGCCGCTTTGTTTTGCTTGTGGACATACATCAGCTCGTCAATCGTCTTGAATATATCCTTGGCGGTCAGTCCCTTCACATTGGTAAATATCTTGCAGCCGATGCTGAAGCTCAGCTCATAAGGCAGCTTGCTTTCGGTGTTGTATTGGCAGACGTTTTCCTTGAGTCGGCGCATCACGCGGTCGGGCGTCTGCGGCCCGCATCTGTCGAGCACGATCATAAATTCATCACCGCCGTACCGTGCCACAAAATCGCCGCGCCGCACGCTTTTTTTGAGCAGCTTTGACGCATTGACAAGCACCTTGTCCCCCTGTACATGGCCGTATGTATCGTTGATGGTCTTAAAATTATCAATATCCAGCATCAGTGCCGCGAAATTTCTGTTTTCCTGCAGCCCCTGCACATTCTTATAGACGCCGATGAGGTCCTCAATATACGCATCGAGATATTTTCTGTTGTGCAGCCCTGTCAAATGATCGAGGTTCATCTTTTCATCGAGCGCAAACAGCTGAAGCATAAGCAACCCCACGGTCACGGCAGGCCACACGACAGCCGCGTCAAACGGCCAGATGAACTTGACAACACCCAAAACCGCAAGACATATCGGCCCGACGATATAGGGATAGTATTCCCTTTGGTCCATATTTTTTTTACCGCGCCACGTAATAATAAATGCGTAGCCGATATAAAAGATGACTGCACCGCTGATGATGTGAAACAACGGCCCCCGATCGGCGATGCTTTTAAAGACCACTCCATTGCCAAAATTGAGAATTAAAAGGCCCAATATTATAAAAAGCGGCAGGCTCATCACGAAAAACCCGCGCCCTTTAACTCTGCGTCCGCTCCGGTAAGTGCAGAATAATGCCCACAATTCGCAAAACAGCACACAAAGAAACAGGACAACGGTGCGCAGGTAATAAACCACAGTGTCTGCTTGGCCGTTTTCGCTTTTTTTCAATATGGTCATAGCCGCATTGACAACGAGGAGCAGCATATCACATATGATCAACGAGCGAAACAAACGCTGGCGGACCCTGTTTTCTCCGCCATTTCTGACATTATTGAATAAAACCACAGCCAGGATTAACAGCGATATGATGTGAATATCATATTGCTCAAACATCTTTTAACCCTACCCCTTTATTCACACTGCTTTTTATTATATATGCGTTACCCTTATTATACAATAAAATTCGACATGAAGCATCTTTTTCCATTGACACAAATCTAAAGCAATAATATAATTGTGTTTGGTTGCAGTTAATTGGTTTACGTTTGGATTGGAGGGCAAAATGAGCGATCTTTTAACGCAGGACAGACGCGATTACATTGAGAGAAAGCTATATGCCGAGGGCAGTGTGAAGGCATCCGAGCTGGCGGAGCTGTTTGCGGTTTCCTCAGAGACGATCCGCAAGGATTTTATTTATCTTGAGCAAAAAGGTGTCGCCAAAAAAACATACGGCGGCGCGGTATCCTTGCATACCGCGCACGAGCCGAGCTTTATAGAAAAGTCTGTCAAGAACCTCGAGGAAAAAACGCGCATCGCCGCAGCGGCGATTGACCGTATTGAAAACGGCATGTCGCTGATTCTCGACGGCGGCTCCACCGTGTTTACGCTCGCACGCGCGCTCGCCATCAAAAAGGACTTAACCGTGTTTACCGTGGGGCTCAAGGCCGCGCAGATTCTCGATGATTACGGCATCACAACCTATATGCCGGGCGGCATGATCCGCCACTACAGCAACACGATTGTCGGCGGCTGGGCGTTAAGAAACGTTGCCGAGATCCGTGTGGACATCGCCATACTCGGTACGAGCGGTTTTTTAGGCCGGCAAGGCCCGTGCGTGGAAAACTTTCAGGAGGCCGATTTAAAGCGGGCGATGATCAGTGCGGGCAACCGCGTGATCGTCCTTGGTGACGCGGATAAATCCACGACGCAGGCTGTGATTGAGTTTGCGAAATGGCGCGACATCGACGAATTGATTACCGACAATCGCATTGAGAGCGACATACTGGACACGATACGGCAAGACACGCTTGTGACTGCCGTTTAATCAATTTAAAGGAGATAAAGATGTTAACCAAAGCAGTCAGAATATACGGCGCTCATGATCTTCGGCTCGAGACCTTTGAGCTGCCGCCCATTCAGGAAGATGAAATTCTCGCCAAAGTCGTATCCGACAGCCTGTGCATGTCGTCGTACAAAGCGGCGGAGCTGGGGACGGCGCATAAGCGCGTTCCGAATGACGTGGCGCAGAACCCGACGATACTCGGACACGAGTTCTGCGGCGAAATCATCGAAGTCGGCGCAAAGTGGCGCAGTCAGTTCTCCCCGGGCGATAAGTTTTCCATACAGCCCGCGCTCAATTACAAAGGCTCTCAGGATGCGCCCGGCTATTCGTTTCGTTACATCGGCGGAGACGCCACCTATGTGGTGATCCCTCAAGAGGTGATGACGCAGCAGTGTCTGCTCAAGTACGATTCCGATGCTTTTTTCTACGGATCGCTTGCCGAGCCTTTAAGCTGCATCATCGGGACGTTTCATTCCTTTTACCATACGCGTCTGGGCGAATACGTGCACGATATGGGCGTTGTGGAAGGCGGCAATATGGCCATACTCGCGGGGGCGGGGCCGATGGGTCTTGGTGCTATCGATTACGCGATACACTGCAGCCGCCGCCCGAGGCTGCTCGTTGTCACAGACATCGACGATAAACGTCTGGCGCGCGCTCAGTGCATCTACCCGGCGGAGGAAGCGCAGCGCTATGGCGTGGAGCTGCATTATTTTAATACGAGTGATCCCGCATCGCTCGAGCAAATTATGGCGCTGACGGGCGGCAAAGGCTTTAACGATGTGCTTGTGATGGCGCCCGTGCCGTCTGTGATTGAAATGGGCGACAAACTGCTTTGCTTTGACGGCTGCCTGAGCTTTTTTGCGGGCCCCACGGATACCGGCTTTTCGGCGAAGCTCAATTTCTACAGTGTCCACTATTCATACACACACGCGCTCGGCACCTCGGGCGGCAACACGGACGATATGCGCGAAGCGCTTGAGATGATATCCAAAGGCCTGTTGAATCCCGCGTCGATGATCACACACGTGGGCGGGCTCGATGCGGTACCGGATGCCACAAACAATCTCGCGAAGATACCGGGCGGCAAAAAGCTCATTTATACGCATATTTCAATGCCGCTGACCGCTATTGACGATCTTGCGCAGAGCGACGATCCCGTGCTTTTGGAGCTCGCCAAAATCACATCGGCCAACGGAGGGTTCTGGTGCGCCGAGGCGGAAAAGTATCTGCTCGCACACGGCAAGCCCATAGAATAACGTGGGGATAGTCAACCGCTGCGCTGTCTGGTATAATAAGCAAAGACAGCGCAGTTTTTATATTTTATTGGACCATTTTGCAACCAACGGCGCTGCCGCCTAATCTGCATGGGGAGCGTGTTCGTATTGCACAGAATACCTTTGAATTTGCCCAACATCATCACTCTCTTTCGGTTTGCCTTGGTGCCGGTATCGACGATACTGATTTATTTTGATATGCTGGTTCCCGCGCTGATCGCTTATATCGTCGCGTGCGGGACAGACCTGCTGGACGGCTATATTGCGCGCAAGCACAAGCTCGTGACGCAGGCGGGTATGCTGCTGGATCCGCTGGCGGACAAGCTGATGTCTGTTTTCGCGGTGATCGCTTTCACCGTCACGGGTGTGCTGCCCTGGCTTGTGCTTATCATCATTCTCGTAAAAGAGCTGCTGATGGTTTCGGGCGGTGTTTTTCTCTATTTCAGAGATATCGTGGCACCGGCCAATACGTTCGGCAAAATCGCGGCGTTTATTTTCAATGTGTCCGTTGGCCTGACGTTTCTTTATAAGCTGGTCTCGCCGTGGCATATTTATTTCATCTGCTTTGCGCTGGTGATTACCATCGCGTCGCTCGCGCAGTACGCTTATTTCAACATGTACAAAAAGCTCAGGAAAAAAACCTAAACTCAATTGGTAAAGCGAAATAAAGTTCTGAATCCCCCTTAACGGGGGGTTTTTTATGCTTTTCATAAAATAATGATGCTGGCTGAGAGCTTTCGCCTTCAAGCGACTGAGGGAGAGGCCAAATGCTATTGACTCGTTCGCTTATGCGGCACTCACATGGGATTGTCCTTTATTTCAGCAGTGCGGCACGCTCAGCGTGACAGTAGAGATCGCGCGACAAACCCCTCTGAAGAGAGCTGTCGCCGTTATTGACTGATGAGATGTTTATACATGCAATCTTTGTGGCCTCATCCGGTGCTGCACCGTGCATTTTGTCCACAAGAAGCCGGCTGTTGTGGATAAAAGCCCCCGGCGGCACCAAAAAGCAAAGAGCCGGTCACCCGGTTGGATGCCCGGCCCGGCATATCAAGAAACGTCTGATCCCTCTGTCACCGGCAGGTGCTTGGAGAGAGAAAAAGGATTTCACAGACCTCTCTGGGGCAGCTTTGGCTTAGTTGATGTAATGCATGCTGATGGACTGTGATTCGTCCGCAGCATCAAAACGGAACTTGCAGAAATTGAAATCGGGCGGCCCGGCCGGCGGCGCAGTGATGTTGGAATATCCCATACCCTCGCTCGGCACCTCGCCGTTCATATCCACAGCGCTGTTGCCGTTTTCGTCATGAACGGCCAGTATGCTGTATTCACCGTACGGAAGATCGGCAAATACGACTTCGGACTGACCTTCTATGATAGTGCCCGCAAGAAATAAATACGGCTCCTGCGCCATGGGCGCCTGATTATACAGCATCACCATCACATTGCCCGCATCGCTTCGCAGACAGTTCACCTTAACGGTCAGGGTACCGCTTCCGACAAGCGCGGGCGCTTCCTCCTCGCTCAGAGCATCCAGATCACCAATGGACACGCGCATCACCGAGACGGCGTACCACGAGTTCGGAACTGAAAAGTTCCCCAGCGTCTGGCTAACCGTGAGCGCTTTGGACGAAATCCATTGGCTTACGGAATATTTGTCACTGGCATATTGCCTTTGCACAAGCCAAATGCGCGGTGTTCCTTCAATATCATCCAGTGCGTCTATGGTAACACCGTTCGGCTTAAACGCGTCAAAGTTGCTGAAGCCTTCATAGCCCTTGCGCTCATAATAGTAATGCTTTTGTTCGGGGAAATAGTAGCTGAAGGTGCCAAACGTGTGCTCGTCCGTATGCAGGAACACATCGCCGGGCTGAGCCTGATCGGACATTCTGGCTTCAACCTCTTTCATGGGGCCGTTGACGCGCTCGGTCATATTTGCGTAGGTTTGAGGCACGCACAAGGCTGCGAGCACACCGGTTGCAACCACAAGCAGGACGATTCTTTTATTTGTTGCCAAGCCATAAACGACGGCCAGCAAAAACAACCCCAGTACCGGCACCATATACCGCTCGACAAGCACCGGGCGAATCACAAACGACGCCGCAATGCCGACCGCTATCGTGAGCACATAGGCGCTGATTGCCAGAATGGGCATTTTCACATCCGCGTCTTTTTTCTTTATTTGATAAATAATGCCCCAAACGATCCACACTGCACAGATGGCAAACGGGATAATTCCCGCGGTCAGATGATTCACGTCCGGAAATTTATCTCCGAACGGATACACAAAAACGCTTAAAATGATTTTTCCGGTGACCGGGGATATCCAGAAATCACCCGATACGCGGCTCATCTGGCCGGTCAGCGTGAGCACCCACGGCAGATATAAGACAACCAAAATGCCCGCCGCAATCAAAAACGGATTCCGCTTCTTTTTATCCCGGATGCAGTAAACAAGCATCACGGCGAAGATCATGACAACCGCAAGCAATGCATAGTAATGCATATAAGCGGCGGCTGCCGAAAAAACGATGAACAGCACCCAGTCCTTCTTCCGGCCGTCCCTTTGAGCCAGATACCCGTATAAAGCGCTGCCCGTCACAAAAAAGGCCGACCACGTATACATGCGCGCCTCATGCGACATGGCAATTGTGATCGGCAGTATAAACGTCAGCAATGAGAAAAGGATACCGGCCCGCGTTCCAATGGCACGGCGCACCGGCCCGATACCGAGCGCGGCCAGCGCTGCGGTGCCGAGCACCGAAAACAGCCGCAGAACAAACACGGACGTTCCGAACAGCAGGCAGAACGGTTTTAAGAGCAGGTAATAAAGCGGGGGATGGCTGTCACCGCCCGATATGGTGATGATGTCTCCAACCGGCTGGTCCACGATTGCCGCCGTATAAGATTCGTCATACCATAGGCTGTCGTTTGTGATGTTGATAAATAACAGGGCCATTCCAAGAACAATGATGACAGAAAAAATGAGCATAATAGCAGGGGTCAGCTTTTTTTGGTCCATAACTTAACCTCTTTGTATAATTACTTATCCGTGGAATTAAGTCATTACTATTAAGCCGGTCTCCACCGATAGACTTGGGTAAACAAATAGAATGCGCATTCTTTGGCAGCCGGACTTTATGAATAAGTATGAAGTGAAACAAAGAAGTATGGTCAAACAGGCCGGGGTATATTTCAATGAAAGAAAAAAACTTAATTCAAAGGCCGCATTGTTTCAATGCGGCCTGATCTTCTTATTAGGATTCGCTTACGGCACCTGCGCGTAGAACACGATGTTCGCGCCGGTCAAATCGGTGATATCGTACCATGCGACATTCTTGCCGCACGCGCTGGAAAGCAGCACGCGTTTGCTGTCAGCTGTCAAGCGTCCCGAGCTCTGATCTGCAAAATAGTAGATAAACACGGCTTCGTCCTTGGTGTATGCCACATACCCGTCGCCCACATCATAATTGACGACATTTTCTGCAATCACGGTCGGGGCCGAATACGTATCGCCCTGCTTCGTACACAAATACAGCTTGTTCACATCGGCATAGGTATCCACAAACACGATATTGTCGCCGGTGATCTTCGGATCCAGCACACTGACGCCCGGCAAGAACAATATCCGCTGCTGGTCGCCGCCCTGCGTGAGGGGAATCACACAGATTTCGGCTTCCGCCGTGTTGCTCGAACCGACAAGCAGTGAACTCTCCTGTTTGGGCTGTACATAAACGATGGCGCTGTCCGACATATACGGCGAGCTCAGCGCAAACGGTGTATTAACGAAAACCTCTATTTCTTCGGTTTCCCGCGTGGGCAGATGATAAAGAATCAACCGATCGGTACCCTTGCTCGTCTGCTGAAGCCACAGCGCATATTCCCCCGAAAGAGAAACCTTGGGCTTGCCGTATGCATACTCGCGCATCACGAACGACTCGCCTGTCGCGCGGTCGAAGCCGCAGACGGCACCGCCGTATTCATCCTTGCAGTCGAGATAGACGATATATTTGTCGTTCATTTTGGGCTCGAACAACGTGGCATATTTCTTCGTGATACCCGTCACTTCCGCAGTTTGCTGAGTATCAAGGCTGTATATTGCAATTTTATTGATATCCGGCGTTGCCTCACCGGTCTGCCCGGTGGAAAACACGGCTTCCTGTCCGAATATATAAGGATCGTTTATCGACTGGTTTGCGGTTGTCAGCTCTTTATCCAGGTCGGACATGTCTGCCCGGGCCACAGGCGTCGCCGCAGGTGCGGGCGTTTCAGTGACCGTTTGGGTTTCAACGGGCTCTGCATTGCCGCCGAAAAGCGGAACAATCACGAAGATAATAAGCAGCACCAGCGCAATGGCACCGACACCGATACCGCCGAATTTAAGGAGCGGCCCAAAGTTTGACAAGCGAAAACGGGACATCCGCCTGGAGCTGCGGCCTGTACGCATCCGCATGTTGCGCCTTCTTCGCATTTTTCTCATTCTGTCACCAAATCCAAACACGTTTGATACCCTCCAAGCGAGTTTTATCCTGTGTCATTTCCTATCTATTATAACAAATAAAACGCATTATTCAACCACCGGCCAGCTTTCGGCCTGTTCCGGCTGCTTGTCCTCACGTAAAAACGCGAGCGTCTCTTCGTTAAACCTTTCGGGCTTTTCTTCATGAACAAAATGTGCGCAGTTGCGCAGGCGCACAAACCGCTTATGCTGGAGCGGCGTTGTGATGGACCGAATGATTTCCTCCGGATGAATACGGTCATCAAGCCCCTGGAATATCAGTATCTGTTTTTTTATCCCCTTGAGCATTGCGCGGACATTTGTATCGTCAAAATGCAGCATAGAGCGCACGAGCGTTTCTCTTGTCTCCTTGTTCAAAAACGGGTCATAGTAGCCTGCAAGCACATCGTCCGTGAGCTGTGTCGCATCAAAATAACAATTGGCAAGCACGCTACGCGCGGTGGTCTCGCTTAAAAAATGCTTGAAATAAAACGCACCCAAACGTGTGCTCAGCAATTTCAGAGAAAGCGGATAATGGCTGTTCGGGCCGCCCGGCGACACGAGCACCACCCTGCCGACCCTTTTGGGGTGTGTGGCAGCGAACGCCAACGCGCTGAGCGCCCCGGTAGAAAATCCGGCAATATGCGTCTTTTTAACCCCGATCGCGTCGAGGAACGCCCTGAGAACCAGCGCATATTCTTCCACCGTATAATAAATGTTAAGATGCCCGCTGTATCCAAACCCCGCCAAGTCCGGCGCAATCACGCAGTAGCCGTTTTCCGCAAAGTAGTCAATGCTGTTCCGCCATGTATAAAGCGACTGCCCGAGGCCGTGAACAAGCAAAAGCGGTTCACCCTCGCCTTTTTCAAGGTAGTGCAGCTTTGTCTCAAAACGGAGCGCTTCCTTACCCATTTCGGTTTCGCTGAAAATATCAAAAGAAATGTCCGCATACGCGCCCATATATTCATTATTTTCAAATAGTTTTTCTTTTTTGCGTCTGTATCTTGACAATTCAAACGCCCCCAACCCTATCATTTTCGGTTTCATCATACTACGGCAGGGCCGACAATTCAAGTACACCTGTCATCACGATGCAATAATTGTCACATTATGTTAACATATTTCTGTAGATTGTCTGCGTTTTGCGTGCGAGCTCTTCCGCCGTATTCTGAGCGGGGAAGGTGATACAATGCTTATGCAGCTCCTGAAGGATCTGCCCGATAACGGGCGACGGCTCGATGCCGAGCAGCGCCGCAATGTCGCTGCCCGTGATTTGCAGCTCCTGAATACGCCAAGGCACATGCTGTTCCGTCATGCGTTCAAGCTCCCTTTGCCAGTTATCCGCCGATGCCACCGTCTCAACCGGCTTGCCCGACCCGACCACATCGGCACGTCTGAGTGCAATCAGCATCTCAAAGCCTTTTTTTCCGAGCTTAACCGCGCGCCGGCGGATCGTTTTGGGTTTGGCTTTGGCTTCAAGGTCGAACATATGGTTTCGGATAAGCGGCAGCACCGCCGCTTTGGTCTTGTTGTCCGCCTTGAGGCCGTTGAGTTCGTCGCGCGCCAGCTGCTCGCCGATGATTTCATGGCCGTGCATGCTGCCGCTGCGCCGGAGTGCCTCCGGCTTGCCGATGTCGTGCAGCAGCGCCGCGATGCGCAGCTCCCAAACGGGCGGCGCCGCCGCGCAGGCATGCAGGCCATGATTCAGCACATCATACACGTGATACTGCTCAGACTGTTTGACGCCGCTGCCTTCGCTGAGCCTCGGCAATATATAACGCAGCGCATCCGTTTCCTGCAGCAGCTTAAGGCCGCGCAACGGACTGCCGCCCGCCTCTTCGTATTTGATATCAGCCATCAGTATTTTTTTGAGTTCGATGAGCTTGCGCTCTGCGGATATATCCTTAAGCAGCGCCGCATGCCTGAAAGCCGCGTCTTTGATGCTGTCCGCCACGCCGAAGCCAAGCTCCGCGGCAAAACGCGCCATGCGCATAATGCGCAGGCCGTCGTCCCGAATCGTGATATCGGGATCATCCGCCGCTGCGCTCAGACGTTTGCTTTTTGCATCGAATAAACCTCGGCCCGTGGGGTCGATGATCTCGCCGGTTGCGATGTTCATATACAGCGCATTGACGGAAAAATCACGCCGCTGCGCATCTTCTTCCATATTCTCTGTGAATTCGACGCGGTAGGGGCGGTGGTCACCGCCGGGCGGGTAAAAATCGCGGCGCCATGTCGTGTGTTCAAATGCGTCGTAGCCGCTTTGGGTTTTAAGCCGCAGCTCCACCGTGCCGAGCGGCAATGCCTTTTCAATCACGCTGAGACCCGCATCGTGCGCAATCGCAATTGCCGCATCGGGCGGCGCGGGCGAGCATACATCAAAATCGCCCCCGGGCAGCCCCAGCACAATATTGCGCACATAACCGCCCACGAGATAAAGCGCAGTTCCTCTCGCGGCAAATATTTCGGATAGGTGTTTTAAGCTTGCCGGAATCATAGTCCGGTGAGCGCCGCGGTATAAACGTCCTCGGCGGGGCCCGTCATCATCACGCGGCCGTCTTCCAAACATTCGATGGAAAGCTTGCCTGCCGCCAGATGCACATCTGCACTGCGGCCGATCAGCCCTTTTTGATGCAGCGCCGCCACGCTCGCGCAGGACCCTGTTCCGCAGGCCAATGTGAGGCCTGCGCCGCGCTCCCATGTGAGCACCCGTATATTGTCACGGTCCAGCACCTGCACGAAATTCACGTTTGTCTTTTTGGGAAACAACGGGTGGGTTTCTATCGCAGGGCCGAGTGCCGCCGTATCCAGCGAATCGATATCCTGTGTGAGCACAACCGCGTGGGGCACACCCATCAGCAGCGCCGATACGGTTACCGGCTGACCGGCTGCTGTAATCGGCACATCAAAGGCTCTGCCTTCTCCCGTCATCGGTATGCGTGCGCGCTCGAATTCCGGCCGGCCCATATCCACGGTGACTTGAGTAACTTTGCCGCCCTCCAGTTTGAGGCGCGGCACCATTATGCCTGCGAGCGTCTCCACCGTCATTTGCTGCTTGGCCACAATGCCGCGCTCATAAACGTATTTGGCAAAGCAGCGGATGCCGTTGCCGCACATCTCCGCTTCACTGCCATCCGCATTGAATATGCGCATACGGATGTCCGCCGATTCGGACGGGAGAACGACCAGTATGCCGTCAGCACCCACACTGAGACGCCGACGGCATAATTCCTTGGCCAGCTCGCGCCAGTCGCGGTTTTCTCCGCCGTCGCCGAATACCAAAAAATCGTTGCCGAGCCCGTGCATCTTGGTAAATATCATAAACGCCTCCGCCTTGTTCGATATCAGTATTATACTTGCCTGTTCTCTGGCCTGCAACCTCAAGGCCAATATGCTTATTTTCGCCGCGATAGATTTATGATATGATGAAAGGCATGATGGGAGAAAGTGACATGGATATCAGCATCAGATGTATTGACCGGGCCGATCTGAACGACATCGCCCGGCTGGCCAACAACTTTACGATTGCGCAGATGACGGCCAATCTTCCTTTTCCTTATACGCTCGAACATGCATCAACCTGGCTTGATTATGTGGAAGCGACGCAGAATGAGCATGTGTTTGCAATTACCGGCAGCAACAAATTTATGGGCGTGGTGGGGCTTGTGCATGAACCGGAGCACGCGCGCGCCGAGCTCGGGTATTGGCTTGGCGCGCCGTATTGGAACAAGCAGGTGATGACGGCCGCTGCGGCGCTCACGGTGGGCTATGCGTTTTCCATGCTCGACATACAGAAAATCTATTCGCGCTGCTTTAAACCCAATAAGGCGTCTGCGCGCGTGCTCGAAAAAAGCGGCTTCGTGCTTGAGGGCTGTCTGCGTGCCCACCATATCCGTATGGGCGTTGTTCAGGACGTGCTCTGCTATGGCCTGCTGCGCAGCGACTACGAAACCGCGCAGGCTGCGAAACGCTGAAAGGATTTTCCCAATGAGAATGTACGATATCATTGCCAATAAGCGCGACGGCAAAAAGCTGACGAGCGAAGAGATCGAATTTTTTATAAACGGCTATGTATCGGGAACCATACCCGATTATCAGGCATCGGCTTTTTTGATGGCCGCATTTATTAACGGCCTTAATGATGAAGAAACGGTATGGCTCACAAAAGTGATGGCTACATCGGGTGATACGGCAGATTTCAGTGCACTCGGCACAGTGGCCGACAAGCATTCGACGGGCGGCGTGGCCGACACCACCACGCTGATTGTTGTCCCGCTTGTCTGTGCGTGCGGGCTCAAGGTCGCTAAAATGTCGGGCCGGGGCCTCGGGCACACGGGCGGTACGCTTGACAAGCTCGAGTCGATTCCCGGCGTATCGGTGTCGCTCTCCACGGATGCTTTTATGACGCAGGTGAAAAACGTAGGCGCTGCGGTGATGGGGCAGACGATGCGGCTTTGTCCTGCCGATAAAATGCTCTATGCGCTGCGCGATGTGACGGCGACGGTGGAGAGCATACCGCTCATTGCGAGCAGCATTATGAGCAAAAAGCTGGCCGCAGGTGCGGGTGTCATCATGCTGGACGTCAAAACAGGCAACGGCGCATTCATGACGAACCCGGCGGACTCTAGGGCGCTTGCCGAGGCGATGGTGAGCATCGGCAAAATGGCGGGCCGCAAAACCGCCGCATTGATTACCGACATGAGCCAGCCCCTGGGGCTGGCTGTGGGCAACGCACTCGAGGTCATCGAGGCCATTGACGTGCTGTCCGGAAAAACGGATGGTGACCTTCTCACCGTGTCGCTCGCGCTGGCTGCACAGATGCTGCGCCTCGCCGGTATTGAAGAAGACGGGCAGACCGCAAAGGACATGCTTGTGGATACACTCCGATCGGGACGCGCTCTTGATAAGCTCGGTAATATTATCGCCGCACAGGGCGGGGACCGGCATGTGATTCATGATACGTCTCTGATGCCGCGCGCGCGTATCATTCAGCCGTTGCGTGCTGACAAAGAAGGTATTTTAAGCGCCTTCAATTGCAGAGGCCTTGGCGAAGCCGCAGGCATATTGGGCGCCGGACGCATCACCAAGGACGACACGATTGATCCGGCTGTCGGTTTTGTTATGAAAAAGCGTATCGGCGATGCGGTAAAACCGGGAGATGTCCTCTGCGAAATACATGCGAACGATTCTTCAAAGCTCGAACACGCGCAGAATATGCTCGCGCCATGCATCACTTTGGCCAATGCCGCAGAGCCGCCGCAGCTTATACAAGGGTTGATTGTATAATGTGGATATGATGTGGATAATGTGGATAACCGTGTGGATCAGGTGTTGTTGGCCCGGTGATACGGTGTTGAATTCCTTTTCATAAAGTCTATTAAGACGAAAAAACGATATATATGCACCATTATTAATAAAACCGTAATAAAATCGTAATAATCTTATCACGATGTTCATTTTCGCATTCTATGCGCATATACGTTCATTGCAGCCGTCAGTGACATTGGATATAATTTTTGTATGATGCGGAAATTGTCTTTCAAAACCTTTATACATCTTGGTCTGCTTCTTTTTTGTGCGGTCCTTATTTTCGCTTTCCTTCCCGTCACCGCTCTCGCCGTTGAACGTTATCAGATACTCAAAATCGGTGACAAGGATGAATATGTTCAGGCTCTTCAGAACAAACTCAAGGAGCTTGGCTTTTTCGGCGGAACGGCGACCGGTTATTTTGGTACGCAAACTCAGCAGGCCGTTATCGACTATCAAACGGCTCATTCGCTTAGAATCGACGGCAAAGCCGGCCCGGAAACGCTGTCCTCAATTATGGGACGGGATTTTGTGATGGCACGAGACAAGCGCATCTTTTCAGCCAGCGAAGCAAGTGCGGACTATCCGCAGCCTGGTGACAAAGGTTCTGCCGTATCGGATATTCAAATCAAGCTCAAAGACCTTGATTATTACGATTACCCGAGCATCACCGGCTATTACGGGCCGGTTACCGAGCAGGCTGTGAGACTGTTTCAAAATATCAACGGGCTAAAAGCTGACGGAATTACGGGGTCCGAAACCATATCTCTGCTCAATTCGGGAAATGCGAAATTTTACTGCATCCGTTACGGCGACAAAAGCGACGATGTCTTAACGCTGCAAATGTACCTCAGCAAACTCGGATATATGGAAGAAACCGCCGTCACAGGCTTTTTTGGTACGGTCACGCTGGACGCAGTTAACGAGTTTCAGGCAAGAAACGGCTTATCGGTTGATGCCAAAGCCGGAAAAGATACACGTTCCAAGCTTTATTCGGATGCCGCTTTGAGCTGGGATAAGGTAGATAGGGTAGCTGACGAGAACAGGCCGTCGGACACTGATGCCTCAGCAAATACATTGGTGGCCTATGCGAATGCTCAGCTTACCAAACCTTATGCCTATGCCGCAGAGGGGCCGGATGCATTTGATGCTGCCGGTTTCGTGAGCTATGTGCTCCGGTGCTCGGGTGTATCCGTCAAACGCTGCAGCGCCGACAGCTTATCCAAAATAGAGAGCTGGACAAAGATTTCCCAGCTTAGTTCCCTCGTTCCGGGTGATATTTTGTTTTTTCAATCCGACCTGAGCGCGCGCATCAACCACACGGGCATATATCTTGGAGACAACCTTTTTATTCATGCGAGTTCGAGCAATAATTGCGTCACAGTCAGCGAGCTCTCCGATGACTACGAGCGCAATTTCCGCTTTGCGCGCCGTCTTTTCTAGACTATGAATCCCCGGCAATCTCAACTGGAGACCTTGTGTTAACGTCGGTGCATTTCCTCCGGCTTCTTTTTCTTTGTTTGTATGTTGAGTGCTTGCCTATTCTATGATAGAATGATAACTGTTCAATGAAACCACATGTTATCCACATTGTGTGGACAACCATGTGGATGAGTTGAGTAAATCGTGTTTTTTATGTCGGAAGAATGATTTTATATTATATAATGTTCTGAGGTATTCTTGTGGACACTTTCTTGATTATTTGGGAAAAAGCTTTGGAAATACTCAAGCAGGAGCTTGCCAGTGTCCGTTATGATACATGGATCAAAACGCTGTCTCCTGTCAAAAAAATCGACAGCGACTTTTACTTTCAAACGTTGAATCCGATTCACAAGGAATTGGTTGAAAAGAGCTATAAAAATTTAATTCTTAACGCGATGACCGATGCGGCAGATTCTTTGGATTTCGGGCAGGATATCAACGTCTTTTTTTTGAACACTGAAGAAGCCTCGAAATTAAAGCAAACAACGGCTGTTCAGCAGCCCGAAGTTGAAAACACCAACAGCTCGCGTTCCACGCTGAACCCTTACTTTACATTTGATACATTTGTCGTCGGCAGCTCCAATGAATTTGCGCATGCAGCGGCCAGAGCTGTGGCGGACAACCCGGGGCTCACATACAATCCGCTTTTTATTTACGGCAAAACCGGCCTTGGCAAAACGCATTTGATGCAGGCCATTGCCAATCACATCACGATTAAAGACAACAACGCCACCGTGATGTTTGTTAAAAGTGAACCGTTTTTAAACGACCTGATCAACGCGATCCGTACATCCAAAACGGAGGAATTCCGAAAAAAATACCGCAAAGCCGATGTACTGCTGATTGACGATATTCAGTTTATTGCAGGCAAGGAAAGCACGCAGGAAGAATTCTTCCATACGTTTAACGACCTGCACGAAAACAACAAACAGATTATCTTGTCTTCCGACAAGCCGCCAAAAGAGATCGCAAGGCTTGAGGAACGGCTTCAGTCGCGCTTTGAGGGTGGGCTGATTGCCGATATTCAGCCCCCGAACTATGAAACGAAGCTTGCTATACTCACAAAGAAGGCAAAGGACATCACCTCAAAAGAATCTTTAAAGTGTGAAGTCAGCAAAGAGATACTTGACCTGATTGCGACCAAGGTATCATCGAATATCCGCTCACTTGAAGGAGCTTTGAAAAAGATTATCGCCTATACCGTTCTGAACGGTCGCTCGCCCAATCTTGTTGAGGCCGAAATTGCCATACGCGATTTTCTTACGACGAACACAAAGAAAATTACCTCAAAACATATTTTACAGACGGTTTGCGAGTATTACGAGATATCTGAGGATGAAATTACGAGCAGCAAGAAGAGCCAGAGCGTGGCTTATCCGCGGCAGATGGCGATGTATTTGACGCGCAAGCTCATGGATCTGTCTTACAAAGCCATTGCCGAAATATATGGAAAGAACGACCATACAACCGTGAAGCATGCCTTTGAAAAGATTGAAAATGAAGTCCAGACAAATATTGAAACCAAAACACTTGTGGATGATTTCATAGTAAAGCTGAAAGAATAGTGGATACATTGTTGATAAAAAAAACGGCAGCAAAACCCGCATATTTTTCATCCCCACTCCATCGACAGCAGATGCACGCATAATCACATGAATCAGGACGTCTTCCGGATGTGTTTTTTACGATGAAACAGGGAAAAAGAGCGATATCCACATTATCAACATACACTACTGCTGCTAATACTATTTAATTAAGTAATGATACCGTGTCAGAGAAAATACGTTTTTCAGGAGCCGCATATGAGGATAATTTGTAATAAAAGCGAACTGCAAAAAAATGCAAACATAGCCGCGAAGGCTGTCGCGATGAAATCTCCCGTTTACCTGCTTGAGGGAATACGGATAGAAGCGAAAGATCAGTCATTAACATTATATGGAAATGATGGGACGATGTCGATCAAATGCATCACCCCTGCTAATGTGCTTGAGCCGGGTGATGTCGTGCTTCCCGCAAGGCTGTTTTGTGAAGTGCTCACCAAATTTGAAGAATGCGATATTAGTATCTATACGGAAGGAAGCAACGTTGTGCTTGAATGCGGGCATTCCAGAACCACGCTCTGTTTTATGAGCGCGGAACAATACCCTGCGTTTCCGAAGTTTGATACCGTGGACGGTATTCATATCTATTCAAGGCAGCTTGTGAGCATGATAGACCAAACCGTGTTTGCAACATCGGCCAGTGAAGAAAAACCGATATTGACGGGCCTGTTGATTGAACTTGGCGGCAACAGCCTCAAGATGGTGGCTCTCGACGGATACCGGCTTGCGATAAGAAAAGAAGCGCTGGGTACAGAGCATGCTGAAAAAGAAGTCGTGGTGCCTTCAAAATCGATGAGAGAGGTTGCGCGCATCATTCCCGAAGATGAGACAACGATAAAGGTTTATACGACAGAAAACATGGTCGGTATTGTCTGTGAGAATATTGAGATCGTCACACGCGTGCTGCAGGGCGATTACGTGAAATATAAAAGCATACTGCCGGCAGAATTTATGACGCGTGTCATCGTGAGCCGGCAGAATCTGTTTAACAGCTTGGAGCGCGCAAGCATATTGGCTCGCCAGTCTAAAACTAACCTCGTCAATTTAGCCATTGATGGCAACACGATGACGATTACGTCGGATTCGGAAGTCGGCAAAGCGAGAGAAGAGGTTGATATTCGTCTGACGGGCAAGAACTTAAACATAGCTTTTAACGCGCGGTATTTGCTTGACGTTTTAAAAGAAGCTGCGGATGACGAAGTGGTGATGGATTTCAATACGAATATCAGTCCGAGTGTGATTCATCCCGTGTCGGGTGACAGTTATCTTTATCTCGTGCTGCCTGTAAAAACAAGCAACGGCTAATTGTCTTTTTGAAAGGTTCTTTTCATCCAATTATGAATGCGCTCCTCGATAAGAGGAGCGTATTTTGATGCAAGAACGATAACGGCAATCGCCACCCCGACGATGATGAACCAGACCCATACGGGAACGGAAATAACGCCGGATCCCACGAGCGCGGAAAAAAGCAGGCCCCAAGGCCGGGTGCAAAGCATAATCAGCGCGAAAGACGGAAGATTCAACGCGCTGAGGCCCGCAATCAAGCACAGCACATCATCCGGAAAGAACGGAAGCAGGAACATCAGTATCAGCAAAATGCGCTGGCGCGATGAAACGGTGTCCATATATTTTTCGACGATGTTTTTTCCGGCTATGCGCTCCACCAGCGGACGTCCAAATTTTTTGCCGAGAAGAAAGGCCCCGAGCGAACCAATATACACGGCTGCAAATGACAATATAAAGCCCGGAAAAAAGCCGAAAAGCACGCCGCCCACCAATGTGGTGACACTGCCGGGTATAGGAGAGATAATCACCTGCAAAAACTGAAGCGTGAAAAAGGCCAAGGGAGCCCATGCGCCGTAAGATGCGACATATTGCTGAAGGCTTTCTTTAGACTCAAACAGCGTGAACCATCCGTTATTCTTGCCGATATAATAGAGAATGGCCACAGCCGCAAGTATGGCAATGAGCACGACCAGCCAAATTATCTGTTTTCTTGTAATTTTCATATCAATTAGTATACCATAATTCAAAAGCGGTGCCATCTGTTTCTTTTTGACGGAATGAAAAAACTGTTAACTTTTTAAAATCGCTGAGTAAATTATTATGGAGTATCTAAATAAATATATTATTATATATTCGTTGTGATAAATGAATCGGGTTATAATGATATATCTGCAATTTTACAGGGCGCTCTTTCCAACTTCGCGCTTTTGCTTTATAATGTTATCAACGAAACGGAGGGTTAGCATATGTCCAAAATTATCGCCATTGCCAACCAGAAGGGCGGCGTTGGCAAGACGACAACAGCTGTCAACCTGAGCGCCTGTATTGCAGATAAGGGGAAGAAAGTTCTGCTTATCGATATCGATCCTCAGGGAAATTCGACAAGCGGTCTTGGCATTGAGAAGAGCACACTCAAAACGTCCGTATATGATGTATTGATTAATGGTGCGGATGCCAAAACAGCTGTGATGGGCACGATGATCGATACGCTCGATATCATTCCCGCCAACATTGACCTTGTGGGTGCAGAGGTAGAGCTGGTGTCCCGTATGGCACGCGAGCAGATTTTAAAAACGGCACTCAAATCCATCCGCGACAATTACGATTATATATTCATGGACTGCCCGCCGTCTCTCGGGCTCATCACGATCAACGCGCTGACAGCCGCAGATAAGATTCTCGTTCCCATACAGTGTGAATATTATGCGCTCGAAGGGCTGTCTCAGCTAATCAACACGATCAAGCTCGTCAAGACGAATTTGAACCCGAGCCTTGAGGTGGAAGGCGTTGTGCTTACGATGTTTGACGGGCGCACCAACCTCTCCATTCAAGTTGTGGAGGAAGTCAAGAAATACTTTAAAAACAAGGTGTATCAAACAATAATACCGAGAAATGTACGTCTCGGAGAAGCGCCGAGTTTTGGATTGCCGGTCATCCGGTATGATGCGGCGTGCCTTGGGTCCCAGTGCTACAACGATCTTGCGAAAGAGATCATTGAAAGCGGGGGCGGTTTATAATGAAGCAGCAGCAAAGGCTCGGCAAAGGGCTTGGCGCGCTGATCGAAGATGCGTCTTCTGTCACAGAAGAAAAGGCCGAAGGGATGAAGTTGGTCAGTGTCAACGATATTGACCCGAATGCAGGCCAGCCCCGAAAGCATTTTGACAGCGACAAGCTTGAAGAGCTCGCGCAATCGGTAAAAACGTACGGTATTGTTCAGCCGATTATTGTGCAGGCAAGCGGCAGCCGGTTTACGATCATTGCGGGTGAGAGGCGCTACCGTGCGGCAAGGCTTGCGGGTTTAAAAGACGTGCCCGTTATTGTCAAAGAGTTTTCCGAGGCAGAACTCATGGAAGTTTCGCTGGTGGAGAATCTGCAGCGCGAGGACTTGAATCCGATAGAAGAAGCGCAGGCGATGCGCATGCTGATGGACGAACACCATCTGACGCAGGATGAACTGTCAAGCCGTCTTGGCAAATCCCGCAGTGCCGTGGCCAATACATTAAGACTGCTGTCTCTGCCCGAAAGCGTCAGAAGCCTCGTCATCGCCGGTGAGTTATCTTCGGGTCATGCGCGCTGTCTCGTGGCACTCGAAAGGGATGAAGACAAACTGCGGCTGGCTCAGAAGATCGTGATCCAGGGGCTCTCGGTCAGGGCGACGGAAGAACTGATTAAGGCTTTAAGCAAGACGATGCCCCCCGTTCAAAAAGAAAAGGGTGCGGTTCCCGAAATAGAGGAAGCCGAAAAAACGCTGACGGCGGCGCTCGGCACGCGCGTACAGATCGCGGGGGATTTAAAGCGCGGCAAGATCATACTCCAATATTACAATCCCGAGCAGCTCAATTCACTGTTTGACTTTTTAATGACAAGCAAATAATAAGCAGCACAGATGCCACGCGGGCTGCGTGGTTTTTTGTTTTACATCACAATCCACAAGTTCATTCTTGGACAAATTGTTTCACGTGAAACATTGATAAGCCGTGATCAGACAAATTGTTTCACGTGAAACATCAGCTCGTCTCGATACGCTGCATTCAATTGAACCCTGCGGGCATGAGCAGAGTCCTTTGAAATGGAGAATATACAAAACCATGTACGGTAAATATCGTATTAAGGCGCACTTTGGCGAACGACAAGCAGAGACTGTCGCCAGACAAGATGCATCTTAATTATATTCTGTAAAACATGAAACCCATCCGCAAAAGATTAAAGGAATAGCGCTCGTCTGCGTGCACATACAAAAAAAGCCCCCGGGCAATATCCGGAGGCAGGGTGAGCCATTTCGTTATACAACACCGCGTATGAAATGCAGGAAGAAATTATTATCGGAGAAGAACAAGGCCAGACCGGACGCGTTGTAATAGTCGGTGATCTTTTCGACGGGCATCACGAGGAACACGACGGGAACGATCGTCATGATCAAAAAGCAAAACATCAGGCCGCGCAGCACGCCGAAAAGCGCGCCGGTCGTGCGGTCGTACTGGCGCAGCTCCGGAAACTCCACCGTATAATCAATCGCGCCGAGCACAAACGCAAATATCACACGCGCGATTAAGAAGACGGCCAGAAAAGCCAGTATGTTGACCACCGCAGAAACGATCGTCATATTATAATATTGACCGATGGTGGTAAGGCCGCTCGATGCAAA
Organism: Bacillota bacterium; assembly: GCA_023408075.1. Lineage (GTDB taxonomy): Bacteria > Bacillota > Clostridia > Christensenellales > SZUA-584 > SZUA-584. The sequence goes on from JAEYKW010000011.1 coordinate 122,377, forward strand.
CGCTTTCGTTTCCACGTTCTGCCGTACCAGCGACGTAAACGGCTCTGAGATATCAGACTTTAAAATGATATCGTTGAGCTGCGCAGGCGACAATTGGTTTACAAGCATCTGAGAGCTTTCAAACGAAGCAATCTTTTCAGCGCCCTCGGTGTAGTAGGTCAGGTAATCAAAAAGCGACGCGTTTGCTTTAACGGCGGACGATACCACTGGATAGAACAGGTACGAGGTGATGACGGAAAGAAAAAACGCGCCGAGGTTCAATGCGGATCTTAAAAAACCGCGATGTATACCCTCAAGCGCCATTATCAGTATGAGCAATATCAAAACCACAGTGACCAGATTCATAGCATTCCTCCAAATAGGCCTTTATGGCAGCGGCATCATTGAAACCTTATCGTCGTGCTCAATAAAGACCTGATCGTCAACCGCTCTTTCAACGCCGACAATCTCAAATGGAAAATCGTACGTTCTCAAGTATTTTCCTTCTCCAGTATATACGAAAAGCTGCTTGTTTGCAAAACAATATATCTTTTCGCCCTGGTGGAGTATCCTGAAAACACCCGGAGGCAGATTGATTTTTATCTCGCTGCCGGACGGACGGATGATACGCGCCACGTCAAAATTATTTTCGTTGCTCGACGGCACATAGACGAATTTGGGGTCGTCCGATCGATAAGCGTCTTCGAGCATCCAGCCGTAAGTGGTGAGCGTCTGGTCGTCAGAACTCAAAGACTGATAAACCGTCAGATGGTTGGTGCCGATGGCATAGATCTTGTTATCAATCCAGAAAACGTCGCTGACAAGCTGATCCTTGAGTTCTTTGATCATCGTAATCGCCTGCGTATCCGGCTTATATGTGGAGATGCACGATATCGGAACGCTGCCCGATACATCAAGCTCAAGCACATAAAGCGCATCGCTCATTTCATCAAAGCCGTAATCGAGGACATGTCTGTCGGTCACTTCGAGCAGGAAGAGCTGATTGCCGGTCAAATCGAAAACGATGATATACGCCGGTGTTTTATTCTCCAGATGCTGCTGTGTATAAACCGCCACCATATCCTTGCCGACGCGGGCGGACACGATATCGCCGTCGAGCTGCTTAGAAAACTGGTGCTGGCCGTTTGCATCGATGACCTGTATCACTCCCTGGCCGGTCGCCGCAATCAGGCTGTCGTTAACGGTGAAATTAAGGCCGCCGGAAAAAAGCCGCAGTTGCCAGACGGTTCCGAGCGAACCGTTGACGCAAGACAACAGGTCGTTATCGGTATAGACAATATTCTGTCCGACCACATAATGGCCGGATCCGGGTGCGAAGGGCATATCTTTCATCGTATCTTTCAGGTCTTTTCCCGCTGTCAATATAACGATCACGCCCGTTAACAGCACAACAAAGGCAACAACCACAGCAGTGAAAAAGACGATGGTTTTGCGCGGCAGACGGCGTTTCTTTTTTGGTTTTTGATTTACGTACACAAGGCACCTCGTTGATTCGGATGATAAACCATTATAACATAAGCTGCATAAAAGAAAAACGGCTCACAAAGGAGCCGTTCAGACGCTTAATAAATGCTATTCAAAGTCGGGACAGAATACACGCAGCGCAGACGGCTTGATTTTGAGACGCGCAGGCGTCTGCCCGGTCATATCACCGTCGATCTCAAAATTGAGCGTTTCCTCGCAGTTGATTGCAATCTCGCTGCACATGAGCTGTTCGGACACGGTGATCTTGTCGATCTGGCCTTTTTTGAGCTTAGGCAGTTCAAACAGTATGCGCCACCTTGGCACCTGATTGATGATCAGCACATTGAAAAGGCCGTCGAGTACGCTCGCGTCCGGAGCCACCTGCAGGCCGCCGCCGAAGCATTTGCCGTTGGCCACCGCCACGAGCAGCACCTTGCGGTGCAGCGTTTCGCCATTCGCCGTGAGCGTTAAGTCGATGCTTCTGTGTTTGAATAGAGAGAGCAGTATGCCGATAAAATAGGCGAGGCCGCCCGTGAATATCCGGCGCACCTTTTCGGTATTGCGTATGACCTCCACATCAAAGCCCGTGCCCGCTACGTTGAGAAACGGCAGATCGTCACCGAGCATGCCGATATCCACTTTTTTGGTGCGGCCCGCGAGAATAACCTCGAGCGCCTCGGTGGAATCCTTGGATACGTAAACGGCTCGACGAAAATCGTTGCCGGTACCGGCCGGTATAATGCCGAGCGCTTCCTCCGTGCCATAGAGCTGGCCTGCCACCTCGAGCAGCGTACCGTCTCCGCCCACAGATAAAATACCTTTGTATCCTTTCCCGACCGCTTCGCGTGCGAGCTCCGCCGCATGCTTCGGGTATTTTGTTTCCGCAACCTCATAGTTTTCGTTTTTTAGCTTTAAATGAGCTTCGACAGCCTGCATGGCTTTTTGTGACCGTCCTGCGCCGGCAGTGGGGTTAAAAATAATATAATACATAAGCGTTCCCTGCCCCAAAAATAATTTAATTTTTACGCGGTACCGTAAATAAAAATGACAGAATCATTCTACTAAAATTCGCATGGTTTGTACAGATAGGGACAACGTGACTTTGGTACTGTTCATTGCCGTTTTTGCGGTTATAATGATAATAGTTGATGTTGCTGTCTGAATGTGGGCAAAATCAATATGAGGAGGAGACATATGTCTTTGGCTGGTATCAGCGGCGCTTTTTTGGTGGGGCTCACGGCGTTTTTTTCGCCGTGCGTGCTGCCTGTGATCCCCGTCTTTATTTCCACGCTGATCGGCAGCATGGACGGGCAGCAAAAGCTTATCAGAATCGGGCGGTTCGCGGTTTCAACGAAGCCTCTCTGGCGGGTCAGCGCTTTTGCGCTCGGTGTGGCCGTCACGTTTTCGATACTCGGGCTCGCATTCGGCGCGCTTGGGCAGCTGATCAATTCGACATGGTTTCTGATTGTCTGTTCGGCGGTTGTGATATTGTTCGGCATCTATCAGACGGGCATTATATCCATTCCGTTTTTGATGAGGGAGAAACGCTTTGCGTTGAAAGACCGCAGCGGCGCATTCGGCGCATTCGTGCTCGGGTTTACCTATGCGTTTGGCTGGACACCGTGTGTGGGGTTGTCGCTCGGCAGCGTGCTGCTATATGTGACTCCGCAGGGCATTCTCGTTGCGGCGGTGACGCTGCTTGTTTATTCGCTCGGGTTCGTGATTCCTTTTTTCATCGCGGCGGTGTTCTCCGACCTGCTGCTGGGGAAAATAAAAAATCTGTATAAGCATATGAAGGCGATCAAGATTGTCGGCGGCTTGATCATTGTGGCCATGGGGCTCTATCTGCTTATCGATACGCTGACAAAATAAAAGGAGTGAAGAATTTGAAGAAATTATTGATCATGATAATGGCCGTTTTTCTTGCGGCAGCGCTGGTTTCATGCGGTGGCGTCAACGGACCGTCAGAGGAGGTATCGCAGAGCCCAGCTGCATCTGAAAGTACGCCTGTGCCACAGTCCACAGAGCAGAGCCCAGCCGCGGCGGTATCGGGCGGCAGCGAATCCATTGACGACATTGTCTATGAATTTGAGCTGACCGATTTGGACGGCAATGTGCATAAACTCTCCGACTACCGCGGCAAACCCGTGTATTTGCGTGTATGGGCGTCGTGGTGTAGCGTTTGTCTCTCGTCACTTGAGAATCTCGATAAGCTGGCGGGTGAGGCCGAGGATTTTGCGGTGCTCAGCGTCGTGATGCCGGGCTACAGCGGGGAAATGAGTGCCGAAGACTTTTCAAAATGGTATAAGGATTTCGGATACGAGAACCTCACTGTGCTGCTGGACCCCGAAGCGAAGATCGTTTCCGATTTTGGCATCAACGCGTTTCCGAGCCAGATCATGTTCGATGCCGAGGGCCATATCGCATACGGTGTTATCGGGCTGATGGAAAGCGAACTGATCGAACAAACGATGGAAAAGATCGCCGCCGGTGAGCAGTAATTCATATAAAAAAATAGCGGCAGATAAGCCGCTGAGAAATAAAAAAGCCATCCATTTCAAGGAGAAGGTGGTGCACAGCCCGGATGAGGTTGGTAAGTTAATTACAGAGACACCTCATCAGTCGCCTGTCGGCGACAGCTTTCCCTCGAGGGGAAGCGAATGCGCCGCGAAGCTCTGGCGGCAAACAGTGCGCAGCTCTTTTTCTAACCCTGATTAAACGATGAAATCTCAATCAGATTGCCGTCCGGGTCGGCCACGAAGCTTGTGCGCTGTCCCCACGGCTCATCTGTCGGCGGGAAAACCGGCGCAGCGCCTGCCGCAACGATCCGCGCGTATTCCCGGTCCACATCCTCGAATGCGGGCAGCCCGAAAGACAGCTCAAGCGTGCCGTTCATGCCGGAAGGGTAGGTATAGGCCTTGGCGGTCATCGTCTCGAAATCATTCCGGCTGTACATGATCATTCGCATGGTGCCGGAAAACAGCTCGGCGTTGGGCGCTCCCTGCCAATCCGTGCTCATTCCCATCACATCGCGGTAAAAAGTCACCATTTTGTTCATATCGGTGACGAACAGACCCACAGCGTCAAAGGTTAACATTGTCTTTCACCCCTTTTTTTAAGATTCATAAACAAACCATTCACATAATACCAAAAGGAACAGGACATCAGTATGTCATGTCTCTTGATAAGCCGCGAGAATTTTTTCCGCTTCGCTGAGGATGTCCTCCTTGAGCAATGCCGGTTCTAAAACGGCGACCCGGCTGCCGAAACTCAATATCCATTCGCGCATGTTGTCATAACTCGCAAACTCGCGCTCGAACAACAAGTCTCCGGTTTCCAGAGCCGTACAGCAGTCCACTCCGTATTCGTCGATCAGGCGGTACCGTTCGCTTGCAGCAAACACGGCTTTTAAGCGGGCTTGAACGTGTGACAAGTGATCATCAAAATCGAGCTTCTCATCGGGAATGGCGCGGGGCAAAAACGTGTCTTGCGTCTCGGTCAAATCCCAAAGTCTGTTGAGCTTGAACAGCCGAAAATCCTGCCTGCTGAGGCAATACCCAAACACATACCAGGACGACCACTTAAAGACGATATGATACGGCTCAATCACGCGGCTGCTTTCACCCTTGCTGTAATCGTACCGAAAGGAAACGGGATGTCTTTTCGATATGGCTGTTTTTAGCAATGCGATTTTATGGGACAGCGAAGGCCGGCCAAACGATGCGAGGTCGATGATAAAGCAGTCGTTCATAACGGTGTCGCGGTGAAACAGCTTTTCGAAAAGCGACATTGACTCAAGCGGGGTAATCACGCTGTTCATGCCTTTGAGCCCCGCGAAAAGCGTTTGCCATTCGTCCTGTGTCAGCACCGTCTTATCAAGCTTATATCCCTTGGCAATTGAAATACCGCCGCCATAGCCCTGCGTTGTCACCAGAGGGATACCGGCCTGGCAGATATCGTCGATATCTCTGGTGATCGTACGGCGCGACACTTCAAACCGACGCGCCAATTCGGGGGCCGTCAGCTTGTCTTCCTGCAGCAGCAGCGTGATAATGGCGATCAGCCTGTCTATTTTCATACGTTCACCCCATTGACAGTATATCACAAATCGATGAGAACGGCATTGAGAGAGCGGCTGCGCCATGCTATAATGGCCAAAAAAGCAGGAAGGAAACGGCCATGAGAAAAGGCATCCTCATCACAGGAATCATATGTGTATTGATTGTTTTGAGCGCCTGCGCAGCCACAGAAAACAAATCGTCTGTGACGCAGACGGAATCGGCCGGATCCTTGCCGGAGATCTCCGCAGAGCCGTCTGCGGAACCAAAGCCGTCACCGCTGCCAACCGCGGCGCCCGAAGCCACGCCGGTTCCCGTCAGAGGCACGGTCGCGGTGCGCGGCGGCGATACGCTCGAGCGTGATATCATTCCGCAGCTATGTGCAGTGTTCTCAGTCACGGAAGATCAGGCAAAAGATGCGCTGTCTGCAGCGCAGAGTTCTCTGATCGGCGATTCGCTTTCGGATTTTCGCCGTATGGAGGGCATCATCGTGCCGGGCAGCTATGATGTGACGGATCAAACGCTCGAAGATTATGTCGCACTCTGGATAAGCGGCGCGGAGCAGCGCTACACCGGCCTTGCTGCGGCCAACAGCGACGCCAACGCCCTCAGCGACCCGCAGCGGCTTGCTCTCGCATCGATTGTGGATTGGGAGTGCTTGAGCGATGCGTTTCAGCCGGAGGCTGCGGCGGTGCTGCTCAACCGCCTGCAAGACGGAGACAAACTGCAATGCTGCGCGACCGTCGAATACGCGCTCGGGTTCAGTCGGCCGTATCTGACGAACGATGACATCAAAATAGACAGCGAATATAACACATATGCGCACGAAGGCCTGCCGCCCGGCCCGATTTGCGCTGTGGACGATGAAAGCCTGGCTGCGGCCATAGGCAATCCGGTGGACGGAAGCCTTTACTTTTTCTTTTATGACTACGCGTCTGCCACAATGCAGGTTTTCTCCGATTACGGCACGTTCAAAGAGAAGGCAAATATCAGCAGGCAATTGTTTGCGGATACGTTTGACATTGGCAAGTACGACGTTGTGGACAAAAGAAGCTATTTTTTAGGCGCCGACTGAATCACAAAAAGACAATATATAGAAAATGCCAGAATTAAGATAAGTAGACAGTTGACGCAGATCATATTTTCTGATACGATAGCGTAGGACTTAAGCGGGGATGCGACAGACCCCGCTTTTATCATCTTTTTTTGATTCGGGAGTAAACACATGCCGGGCATTTCAGTATTTGGCGCCCAGTGGGGAGACGAAGGCAAAGGCCGTTTTGTCGATTATCTGGCAAGCGGTGCCGATGTTGTGGTTCGTTATCAGGGCGGCAACAACGCGGGACATACGATCATCGTGGATGATGTGAAATACACGCTTCACCTGATACCTGCCGGTTCTTTATACGACGGCAAGCTTTGCGTAATCGGCAACGGCGTGGTGGTTGATCCGGGCGGGCTGATTGAGGAAATGGAGATGCTCCAAAAGCAGGGGCTTTCGCTTCAGAACCTGAAGATTTCCGACAGGGCTCATATGGTGATGCCGTACCACAAGCTGCTCGACGGCTTGGCCGAGGAGAACGCGGGGGACGCGCAGATTGGGACCACCAAACGCGGCATAGGCCCTTGCTATACCGACAAAGCGGCGCGCGTCGGCCTTCGCATGTGTGACTTGCTGTCTGATACCTTTGCGGAGAAGCTGCGCAAGGCGTTGGATGAGAAAAACGCGATTATTACAAAAATTTACGGCAAGGAACCGCTCAGCTACGATGAGATACTAAAAGAGTTCCTCGGATACCGGATTAAACTAAAGCCGTATATCTGCGATACAGTGAGCCTGTGCCACTGCCTCTACGCGAAGAAAAGCAAGATGCTTTTTGAAGGCGCGCAGGGCATGCTGCTCGATATCGATTTTGGCACCTATCCGTTCGTGACCTCGTCGCACCCGATTTCAGGCGGTGTGAGCGTGGGCACCGGGCTGCCGCCTGCGGTATTAACCGAGGTGGTCGGTGTGGTGAAGTCGTATACGACGCGTGTGGGCAAAGGGCCCTTTGTGACGGAATTGCTCGACGAGACCGGCGAAGCGATACGCGAAAAGGGTCATGAATACGGCGCGACAACGGGGCGTCCCCGCCGCTGCGGCTGGCTCGATCTCGTGATCGTGGGCTTTTCGGTGCGCATCAGCGGCATCACGTCCATCGCGCTTTCGAGAATGGATACGCTTGGCGGCTTCGACAAGGTCAAGGTCTGCACCGCGTACGAAATCGACGGGAAGATCACCAAAGATTACCCGGCGTCGCTCGATGAAATCGCCAAAGCCAAGCCCGTGTACCGGGAGTTTGAGGGCTGGAGCAGCGATATTTCACATATCAGAAGCTATGACGAGCTGCCTAAGGCCGCGAGAGATTATATCGAGTTTATTGAAGCAGAGACGGGTGCGAGCGTCGGAATGGTCGGCGTGGGGCCCGAACGCAGCGAATGCATCGTCCGGCATAAGTATTTTGAATAGAGAGCCGGAATTAAAATATAATAGATCATAAGTTTGCCGTGCCAGACGGGGAGCTAGCGGTGCCCTGAACCTGCAATCCGCTACAGCAGGGTTTGATCCCCGGTTTGAGGCACGATATTGTAAGGTATGGAGCCGGTAAGGGGCGTTGAAGAGTGGGCCCCGTGCAACGGACACCCGTGAACCCTGTCAGGCCCTGACGGGAGCAGCAGTAAGCGGATCTGCCCGTGTGCCTCGGATCAGTCTGCTCCGAGCAACCTGCCGGAATACCTCTTGTAATGTCGTGTCGATCTCCGGGTGCACG
>JAEYKW010000030.1 GCA_023408075.1 Bacillota bacterium
GCACAGGCCTTATGCCGCCTTGCTCAGATCCGGTAACGGGGTTTAAATCCGCGTAAAATATATCTCCTCGCTCTATCATATTTCACCCCGCGTATGCTGTTTTGGTTTCCCTTACTATCATATGAGCCGGGGAGGCTATGTGTTAGCCCCTCGCAGACCAAAAAATTTGATAGATTACAAACCGCCTGAAGCTACGAAAATCACCACCACGAAAAACAGAGTACATAAGTTATAAAAATACTTTGACAGGTGAGGTAATATGGTGTATGTTATACATAAGGAGGCGATATAATGACCGACAATAAAATCTCATCCGATCTGCTCCGGGGGCACACGGATACGATGATATTAAAGCTGCTTCAGGGCGGCGATCAATATGGCTATGAGATCACAAAGCTGATATTCCAGCACTCCGGCGGCGAATATGAGATCAAGGAAGCGACAATGTATTCGAGCCTCAAAAGGCTCGAAAACGATGGGTGCATCTCATCGTACTGGGGTGATGAAAACCAGGGCGGCAGAAGAAAGTATTACAAGATTACGGAAAAAGGCAAGCTGCTCTATGCAGACAACAAACAAAACTGGGAGTACGCCAAGCGCGTGCTCGACCGACTGCTGTAAGAAAGGCGGAAAATGATATGAACGAAAAACTGAACAAATATCTTGATGAGATATTCTCTCCTTACGAGGAGCTCAGGACAGTCAAAGAACTCAAGGAAGAATTGGGGCACGATCTGCAGGAGCGGATGGATGACCTCAAAAAGCAGGGGATGAGCGATGAGGACGCGCTCTCGGCGACGATCGATTCGGTCGGTGATATTCAGCAAACCATCGGCGATATCGCGGAGCAGTCGCGCGCGCTGCAGCGGATGGTGAACATCAACTTCTCCGCGTCGGATTTGCAGAATGCCGATTTAAAGAATGTGACCGTGCACGACGGCAAATTTTCGAGCAGCGCCCTCCAGGGGTCGGATTTCAGCGGTTCTGACCTCTCGGGCAGCTCGTTCAAAGCCAGCGATTTAAGAAACGCGAAGTTCGACGGTGCCAATTTGACCGGTGCCAAGCTCAACATGGGTTCTCTCGAGAACGCAAGCTTTATCGGCTGCAAGCTCGAACGCGCGGACCTCAGCACCTCGGATCTGCGCGGTGCGGTGTTTACCGGGGCCGACCTGACGAGCGCGAAGCTCGCGAAGGCTGATCTGAGAACAGCCGTGTTTGAAAACTGCACATTCAACGGCACGGATTTGAACTGCTCGGACCTGCGGGGTATGAAGCTGGACGGCTCCAAACTGACCGGTGTGAAATTCGATATGGCTTCAATCAGCGAGGCTTCGTTCAGAAACACCGTGCTTTTTGATGTGAGCTTTCATCATAACAGCAAGAAGGATGTGCAGAAAGCCACGTTCGAGGGGGCTAAGATGGATAAGCTGACATATGCCGTGCTTAAATCCTACGGCGCAGACCTTACGAATGTGACGCCGATGACGAGGTAAATGTATGAATGAAAACGCGATAGAAATCAGGGGTCTCGAGAAATCCTTCAAGACCGTGCAGGTGCTGCGCGGTATCGATTTGACCGTGAAGCAGGGCAGCGTCTTTGCGCTGCTCGGCTCAAACGGAGCGGGCAAAACCACCACGATCCGCATACTGAGCACGCTGCTCAAAGCCGATAAGGGCGAGGCCAGAGTGTGCGGCTTCGACGTGGCGCGGCAGCCCGAGCGCGTGCGCGAAGCCATCAGCCTCACGGGGCAAAACGCTGCGGTGGATAACGTGCTGACCGGGCGCGAGAACCTGCGCATGATCGGCAGGCTGCGCCATCTGAACGACGCCAAGCAGCAGGCCGACGCGCTGCTTGAGCGCTTTGACCTGACGGATGCCGCCGACAGAAAAGTCGCGGCGTATTCGGGCGGCATGCGCAGACGGCTTGATCTCGCGATGGGTCTGCTCGGTTCGCCGTCGCTGATGTTTCTCGACGAGCCGACAACGGGGCTCGACCCGCAAAGCCGCATTGCGATGTGGGATATCATCAAAGGCCTCGGTGCGCGCGGCACCACGGTGTTTTTAACCACGCAGTACCTTGAGGAGGCGGAGCAGCTCGCCGACCATATCGCGATACTCGACAAGGGAGAAATTGTGGCACAGGGCAGCGCCGAAGAGCTTAAAAAAATACTGCCGCACAGCCACATTGAGCTCACGTTTTACAGCCTTGATGAGGTGCGCAAGGCCAAAAAGCTGCTGCACGGTTTTGAAACGGCCGCCGATGACCGGAGCCTCTCGCTTTCGGTGACGACGGACGGCAGCGTCAAAGACATCACAAAGGTATTGAGCCTGCTCGAAAACGCGGTGACGGTAACCGAGTTTGCGCTCAGGCAGCCGACGCTTGAGGATGTATTCTTGAGCATTGTCACTCAGAAAAACGAAGAGGAGGCCGTTTAATATGATCACACGTATCAAGCGCTATTTCGGCGACACGGCGGTGATGAGCGGCCGCGTGCTGCGGCATACGTTCCGGAGCGTGGACACGCTGATATCCGTCATCATCATGCCGGTGCTGATCATGCTGATGTTCGTGTATGTGTTGGGCGGCGCAATGAAGCCCGGTTCTATCGACTATGTGAACTATGTGGTGCCCGGCATCATCATGTTTACCATTTTGAGCGTGGTGGCCTACACGGCTTTTCGGATCAACAACGACATTTCAGGCGGCATGTTCGACCGTTTTCACTCGATGCCCGTAGCGAAATCCGCAATACTCGGCGGGCATGTGGTCACATCGGTGGTGTTCAGCGCCGTTTCCACCGTGGCGGTGCTCATTGTCGCGTTTCTTGTGGGGTTCCGTCCCGAGGCCGGGTTCTTCGGCTGGCTCGGAGCGGCCGGGCTGATGCTGCTCTTTTCGCTCGGGCTCACATGGCTCTCGGTCACGTTCGGGCTGCTTGCCAACAGCGCCGAAGGGGCTTCCGCGTTTGCCTACCCGATACTCGGCCTGCTGTTTATCAGCTCGGCGTTTGCGCCGACGGACTCGATGCCGGGCATTTTGAAAGCCTTTGCGGAGCATCAGCCGATGACGCCGATTATTGAAGCGGTACGCGCGCTGCTGATGAACGAGCCGTCGGGAGACAGCGTATGGGTTGCGGTGCTCTGGTGCATCGGGATATGGATTGTGTTCTATGCGCTCGCGATGCGCGTCTACAACCGCAAGCGCGCCTGAAATATAAGCCCCCTCAGCTTAATATCAGGGCGAAAGGGGGGCTATCCCCATTTGGGAACCGGGGAATTTAAATTTGATATGCGAATTATTTAAAGACATGAAGCTGTGACAAGATGCTGAAAGGCGCGATTGCCCAAGCGCGTCTTTGCAGCAGGTGCGTCATAACCCTTTGGGTCACAGGTGGATGCCGCACACTACGGTACAGGCATGATTATATAAACCTGATTCTGTGGGGGGGCGATTTTCTGTAGGGCACGATTTTCTGTAGTGCGCGGTTTTCTGTAGGGCGCGATTTCCCAAGCGCGCCATCTCGGACTATTTCAGCAGCTCAGCCGCGTTCCTGTATAAAATGGCTTCCTTGTCCTCCAAAGGCAGGTCAAGATCCATGATATGGCCGATTTCCTCATCGGCGCGCGTCCATGGCGAATCCGAACCGAACAGCACCCTGTCCGCGCCGTGCTTGCGGATCATCCGCATCATGCCCTCGTTTTGCAGCACATAGTGCGAATACGAGGTGTCGATGTAAATCGGCAGGCCGAGCAGCACCTCCTCCACATCGCGCCATAGCGCGTGGCCGCCCATATGCGCGGCGACCAGCGTTAGGCCCGGCACATTTTCGATCACGCACCTGATCATGAGCGGCGTGCACCGTATCGGCGCGGGCATTCCGATGTCCCAGCCCGCGTGCAGCATCACGATGAGCCCCAAATCGCGCAAGGCTTCATAAAGCGGCATCATTTTCTCATCATCCGTATAAAAATTTTGATAATCGGGATGAAACTTAACGCCCTTGATGCCGTCCGCTGCGAGCTTTTGCGCGGCGGCTAAAAAATCCGGGTCGTCCGGGTGCAGCGCACCGAAGAAAACGGCCTTTTCACCGGAATTGGCCTTGGCCCATTCGTTGATGACGGCAACCTGCGACGGCTTGGTCGCTATGGGCTGCACCACAAACCTGTCCACGCCGCATTCGGTCATGTAAGCCGTGAGGCCGCTCAGCGTGCCGTCGTGCAGCGCCGTAATCTTCGCGTTCTTTTCGAGCGTGGCGACGGCGGCGGGCGCAATCGCGTCCGCAAAGCAGTGTGTGTGAAAATCGATAACCATTCTTCCGTACTCCCCGTAAATGATACAGCTATTTTACACCATTCAAGAGGTTTTTGACAGCATACGGGCCATATGCTAAGCGTTTTTCTTTGCCTTTCCGTTTATGAAATGAAAATCGCACAGGTGCTGTCCTCTGGCTAACGTGGAGGAGCGCTCAAATATAATCTTGGGGCTGTATCCGGCGAAGGTCGTGTCGTCGTTGGCGCAGAAAACGGGGCACACCTCGGGACAGCCGTACTTCACGCACGTGTCGAGATAAATGCAGCTTGTGAAGTCGACGTGAATTTCATTGCTATCATATCGTCTCCAAACAATGTTCCAGCCTTCATCCGGGTATTGCTTAGACGTGATATATTTGCAGAACAGTTTGAAAATCTGAAAAGTGAAAGGTAGCTTTTTGAGCCTGCTGTTTTTCTCTTTGGCCTTGTTTGCCGCAATCTGTACGATGACCAGCGTCTCATCATAAGCCTTTTGCATGGTCGTTTCATTTTCTTTGAGCGCCAGGTACATGGCTATTGTGGGAAGCATATTGCCCGTCATATGGTTTCTTATCACCTGAGTTGTTTCGGGCGTTATATCTGCGGTCATCCTCTCAAGCATTTCGTCAGCCCGCCTGAAAATACGCATGCCGTCAACTTGTCCATACCGTCTGATACACTCATCTTTAAAATATGCAAAATGTGTGTTGCCAAAGCCCATAAAATTGCCTCCTTCTCAGTCAATACTTAAAAACGCTAATAATTGTCGGAATTATTTTACAACCCGATTTTTGTATCTGTCAATGAAGGCGAACTTATAGGGGCTGATATTATTTGTCTTGAATTTAATATCAAATATCTTATAAGATTTTGACAAAGGGTTTGGGAACGAAACAAGCTGCCCGGAGAAAGCCCGGGCAGCCTATATCATGTCTTCGGAGAACTCTACGCGCTGGCCAAACACATCCTTGATGGTTTCAATAATGCGCTCGTCAAAAAAACGATCTTTATTATGAACGATAATGGACAGCGGCGCCATGTTCACAAGCGCGCTTAGCAGCGCGTCGTCTTTATCCATGCTTTGGCTGGAGTACTGGCATTTCAAAAGGCAGAGCCGGTCGTCCAGCAGCAAGTACTGGCCGTTGCCGTCCACACATATGTGAACCTGACGGACGCGCGGTATCCGTATTTTTACAAAAAGCCGCAGAATTTCAACGAACTCTACGTATTCACGTTTTCTGACGTATTCCTCTACGCACAGCGCAAGTTCTTTTTCCCATGTCTCAAGGTAATCCTTCATGCGAAAACGCATGAATCCCTCAAGCATCACGGTATCCGCTTCGTTTTGAGCGAGCATATCCGACAGCCGCTGCTTGACATCAATCTTGCACATCGCGACCTCGTTTTTTTGTCCCGACGTGCCGTACCAGAGTCTTTTCAGGGCCTTAACGAGTATATCGCACTGTTCTTTTTCCGAAAGAAAATAGTAGTCCTGCTTTAAGAGCTTCACCATATGGCGAATCTGCAGGTTTTCCACAATGATGTCGGCGAGTATCGCGCATAGCATCGTACGCTCTTTATCGGCGCTGTGCTCACAGTCGGAAAGACAGACGTTTGCGATGCGCCCGTCTGATCCGTCCCTCTCATTTATGCTGACCATGCAACCTTGCCGCATCGCATCGTGCATTCTGTTTGTGATGAGCGGCGCGAGTTCGAGGCCCTGATCTTCAATTCCAATTACGATATCCAATTCACGTCATCCTTTTTTTCGGTTCTATATAATTTATGCCGTGCTGAAATAAACGTTTCTCACATTAATGTGTGCCTCATAAGAAAAATAATCTCGTTGTAATTTTTGTAATTTCCAGCTCTTCGCCTCCTGCCATATAAAGCAGGGGCGGACGGGCAACCGACGATTTTGGCTGGGTGGCTTGTGATACTCTATAGGATAAGGCAGACATGGTGAGTCTATGAGCAGAGTGCCGCAATTCGAAGATTTTCGTGCCAAATCCGCAGATATTTCGCCTATTTTGCCAAAATCGACAAATAAACAGTTGACATTTACATAACAAGGTATATCATTTAGAATGGCGGGGGATTGGAAATAGATTTTCACATTGTTTTTGAAAACTTGCTTTTGAAACTGCTTCATCATTAGTCAAAAGAAAGCCTTCATAGACTAGACCTTCCACCATTCGTTAATACAAATATGCGGGGACAAGCCGTCGATGTCTTAAGCCCCGGTTGTTTTTATTTCTTTCAACAGGAGGTTACAGCATGAGCAAAATGTTATTTGAGAGCGGATAAGTGGGATCAGAGCGATGAAAAATACAAAAAATTTGTACTGCAATTCGTAGACCGCAGAATACCAGGTTAAAATAACGAAAAGGAGAATACTATGAGCAATCTGCTTCTATTTGAACTCGTTGGCGTCATCATTTCCTTGCTTGCTTTTGCTGTAGCTGTGTATTTCTACCTTTGGATTAAAAAGCTTCCCAAAGGTACGGCTGATATGGAACATATCGGCATGATGATCAAAAAAGGTGCGCGGGCCTTTTTAAGCAGAGAGTATAAGACTCTCTCATGGTTTGTGCTTGGAGCGTGCGTACTGATATTCATGTTCCTGCCTGCACCGATATGGTCAACCACGGATATTTCGCTCAACATCATGATGGCGGTTGCCTATGTGGCCGGTTCCGTGTTTTCCGCACTTGCCGGTAAAATCGGCATCGAAGTCGCAACCATCGCGAATGTCAAAACCGCAGTATCAGCCAAGGAAGGCATTAAAAAGGCTTTTGTCTCGGGCTTCCGCGGCGGCGCCGTGATGGGTATGGCCGTTGTGGGTTCCGCGCTGCTCGGCTGCTCTTTGCTGCTGCTCATCACGAACAATGAAAGCGCCGTGCTCGGCTTCTCGTTCGGCGCGTCCACACTCGCTCTTTTTGCGAAAGCGGGCGGCGGCATCTTTACCAAAACGGCGGATATCTCGGCGGATATCGTCGGCAAAGTGGAGCTCGGCCTCGAAGAAGATGACCCGAGAAACCCTGCTGTTATTGCGGACAACGTGGGCGATAACGTGGGTGACGTGGCCGGCATGGGCGCGGACCTTTTCGACTCGAATGTGGCGGCATTTGCGGCGGCTTCGATTATCGGCGTGATACTGCACAGAGTGGATATGGTGCTTTGTTACACCGCTCTTGGCCTTTTGGCTTCCATCATCGGTGTGCTGATGGCCAGAATGGGCAAAAGCAATGATCCGGGCAAAGCCCTCAATATGAGCACATACATCACCACCGCTTTGTACGCGGTGCTGACAGCGGGCGCTTCGCTGCTGTTCGGTTACGACTTCCGCTTCTGGGGCGCAACGTTTGTCGGCCTGCTCGTGGGCGTCATCATCGGGCTCGCGACCGACTACTTCACAAACGACATGCGCAAGCCTGTTCAGCATGTGGCCAGAGCCAGTCAGTCCGGCCCGGCGTTTACGGTGCTCAGCGGCGTTGCGTATGGCTTCAAGAGCGCGCTGCCCTCGCTGATTGGTATCGGCGCATCGGCGGCTATCGCGTACTTTCTCTGCTATCCGATGGGGGCAACGCCTGAAGAGAGCGTACAGTATGCCATGTTCGGCATTTCGATGGCGGCGCTCGGCATGCTGTCCATCGTCGGCATGATCGTTTCCAACGACGCGTTCGGCCCGATTGTGGACAACGCGCGCGGCCTTGCCGAAATGGGCGGCCTCGGTGAAGACGTCATCAGAATCACGGATGATCTTGACTCGGCAGGCAATACCGTCAAAGCGATTACAAAGGGCTTTTCCATCAGCGCTGCGGGCTTAACGGTTATCGCATTGCTCGCATCGTTCCTCGAAATTGCCAAGGCGAACAACACGGGTATCACGGGCTTTGACATCATGAACCCGCTGGTGTTCTTCGGCCTGCTCGTCGGCCTTGGCATTCCCGCCATGTTCTCCGCGATGCTGATTATGGGCGTCGATAAAAACGCTCAGCGCATGGTGGCGGAGATTCACAGGCAGTTCAACGAAATCCCCGGGCTCAAAGAGGGCAAGGAAGGCGTGCATCCCGAATATGAGAAGTGCATCGATATCGCCACAAAAGGCGCGCTGCGCGAGCTCGCTCCGGCCGGCCTCATGACCATCGTGGTGACGCTTATTGTTGGTTTCCTCGGCGGCATTTCCGCAATCGGCGGCTTCCTCGTGGGCAACATCGCTTCCGGCCTGCTGCTTGCCCTGTTCATGTCCAATGCGGGCGGGACATGGGATAACGCGAAAAAATACATCGAAGCGGGCAACTTCGGCGGCAAGGGCAGCATTGCTCACAAAGCCGGCGTTATCGGCGACATGATCGGCGATCCGTTCAAGGATACGGCGGGCCCGTCAATCAACACGCAGATCACGGTGGTTTCGCTCGTTGCGAACCTGACGGCTGTGCTTTTCAGCACCGTGTCCCTGTTTGGTATGATGTAACACTCTGTAAAAAGCTGACACTTATCGGGCAGCCGGCTGCATATGCAGTCGGCTGTCTTATTTGTATAAAGGCGGCTGATGAGGTGTGAATATTGACAACTTCTGTTGTTACACCTCATCCGGTGCCACGCACCACCTTCTCCTCGAAGGAGAAGGCTTTATCAGTGCGTCTTAATTTTTAAGATTTCAAAGCTATCCATTCAATTGTCGGCGGCAGGTTTCCTCGGAGAGGATAAAAAAACCGTCAACGGCTAAAACACACGGTGTTCCGGCATAGGAATAAAGCTCAGTCCGTTGATAAAAACCCATTCGGCAGGAGAGTAGTATTCGTACTCCGCCGTTCAAAGCATTTTTTCAAAAAATTGCATAAGAGTATACCTCTATGATATGATCATTGCTGGAATCATTTATTACCATTTATAAGGAGGGCGTTATGGCGCTGCTCGACATTCAGGATCTGAAAAAATACTTTAAGAATATCAAAGCGGTGGACGGTATTTCCTTCAGCGTGGAAAAAGGCGATATATTCGGGCTGCTGGGCCCGAACGGCGCGGGCAAATCCACAACCATTTCGATGATCGCGACGCTCACCGCGCCCGACAGCGGCACAATTCGGTTCAAGGGCGAGGACATTGCGAAAAACCCAAAAGTCATACAGCAGTGCCTCGGGCTCGTGCCGCAGGAGATCGCGCTGTACCCAAGCCTTTCGGGCATTGAGAATTTGCAGTTCTGGGGCAGGGCATACGGGCTTTCGGGTGCTCAGCTTAAAAAACGCATCGACGATGTGTCCGAAGTGATCGGCATCACCGACAGGCTCAAAGACCGCGTCAAGAAATACTCGGGCGGCATGCAGCGGCGGCTCAATATCGGCGCTGCGCTGCTTCACAACCCCGAGGTCATCATCATGGACGAACCCACGGTGGGTATCGACCCGCAGTCGCGCAACCACATTCTCGATACGGTGAAGACGCTCGCCAATCAGGGCGCGACGATCATATACACAAGCCACTACATGGAAGAGGTGGAGATACTCTGCGACCGCGTTTGCATCATGGACGAGGGCAAAATCATCGCGGCGGGCACGAAGGACGAGATCACGTCGTCGCTCGGCGGCGGCAGTGAGCTGAGCCTCAGGCTCTCAAAGCCCGATGCGGCGCTTTGCGAAAAGCTCGCGGCGCTGCCCGAGGTGAAAAAGCTCAGCGCGGAGGGTGACATGGTGTTCATCGTGGCGGACGACGCCGACAAGGCGGCACGCGCCGTGCTCGATGCGGTCAGCGAAAGCAACGCGTCGCTGCTCTCGTTCGATACCAAAAAGCCGAGCCTTGAGACGGTGTTTTTAAACCTCACGGGCCGCGCATTGAGGGACTGAGCCATGAGAATGACGGATATCATTTCAAAGGACCTTCGCGTGGTGCTGAGAAACCGTGCGGCGCTGATATTCATATTCTTAATGCCCATCGTGCTAATCACGATACTGAGCTTTGCGCTGGGCGGCGTGTTCACATCGGAAGGCGTGTCAATCGGGCACATCACGATCACCGTGGTGGATAACACCGGCGAGGACGAAGGGCAGGATTTTCAGCAGTATACAGGGCAGGACGCGACAGCGTTCGACGCGCGGTCGATGTCGCTGTATGCCGTGCTCGATTCGCAGGAAGTCTCCGAGTTTTTAAGCTATACCGTGGCGGACGAACAGACGGCAAAGCAACAGCTTGAGGACGGCAAAATTGATGCCATCGTCGTGATACCCAAAGGGTTCACGGACGGCATGCTCAAGGTGATGACGGGCAGCGGCGGGGACCTGCAGCTCAGCGTGACGGGCGCTGAGAACAAAGCGATGCAGTCGGGCATCGTGGCCGGGATTGTGCGCGCGTACACGGATACGCTTTCCACCCTGTCGGCCGATATCAATATACTGATTGGCACGGCTCTTTCGGGCGGCATCGCGCCGGACACGATTGCACAGCTTGATTTTGCTTCGTTCATGCAGAGCCTGTCACAGCCCGGTGATATCACGGTGACCATGCAGGGCATCGAAGCGCGTAAGGCGCTCGGCAGCTTCTCGTACTATTCCATCGCGATTACGTGCATGTTTCTGCTGTATTCGGCGGGGCAGGGCAGCTCGTTCCTGTTAACCGAGAGCCACGAGAAAACGCTCGTGCGCTTAAGGGCTGCGGGCGTCTCGGTCAAAAAGCTGCTGCTCGGCAAATCCGTCGCGGTGTTTTTTCTCTGCATCATACAGCTTATTGTGCTGCTCGGGTTTTCCACAATCGCGTTCGGCATCGAATGGGGCAACCCGCTCGTCTTTATACTCATATCCGTCTGCGTCGCCGTCTCGATCACGGGGCTGGGCGTGCTGCTGATGGTGCTCGTCTACCGCGCGGGCAATCCGGCTGTGGGCAGCGTGTTCCAAAGCGTGATCGCGCAGGTGCTCGCGCTGTTTGGCGGCAGCTTTCTGCCGCTCACGGTGCTGCCGGCGGTTTTCTCGACGGTCGCGCTGTTTACGCCCAACGGCCTCGCAGTGATGGCGTATACGGGCAACGTATCAGGCGCGCCTTTGACTGAGCTGCTGCCGTACCTCGGCGGCAGCGTGCTGATGGGCATTTTGCTCTACTTTTTGGGGCTGATGCTGTTTCCCAAAGAAAGGAGGGCGTAACATGTCGGCGATACTTTGGCTTAAATTTAAACGCATGCGCGAAGATATCGTGATGTATGTCATCATGACGTTTATGGCCCTGTTTTTAACGTTTATATTCGGCAATGCGATGTTCGGCGGAGCCGGTGCGCAGCGCGTTTACGTGGCCGATAACGACGGGTCCGCGCTCTCTGCCGCGCTGATTGATGCGTTTGATAAGGACGCGTATGCGCTCGAAGAGATGAGTGAAGCGGACGCGCAGACCGCGGTGGCCAAGGGTGAAGCGCTCGCGGCGCTCGTGATCCCCCAAGGGTTTGAAGACAGCGCCTTGGCAGGCTCGGCGGCGGTTTCCGTGCTGCGCACGGCGGATAGCGCCGATATTCTCATGCTGCAAAACGCGGTGAGTTCGGCATATCAGAATGCCGTACACGGCTTTAAGCTGCACGGCGCGCTGACCGAAACGCTCGGGGCTGTAGGCATCGAAGCGCCGCCGCTCGATAAGGTGCAGGAAAGCCTCGCAGCAGCTTTGGAAGACAAACCGGTGACGGTGAATTACACGCTCCAGGGCGCGGACGGTTACGACGAAAAGTACGCGGAGAACATTCATTACATGATGGGCTTCAACATCTTCTTTGTGATGTTCAGCATCGTGTTCACCTTGAGCAGCATACTCGAAGACAAAAAGCTGCATACGTGGAACCGCATCCGCATATCGCCGCTTTCGACGCGCGCGGTGCTCGCGGGCAATTTCATTCCGGCTTACGCGGTGGGCGTGGCGCAGATGGCGATTGTGCTGTTCCTGGGGCAGCTGCTGTTCGGCATCAATCTCGGCGCGTCGCTGCTGCCCGTGTTTGCGGTGTTCGCCGTGTTCGTGCTGGCGGCCACGTGCCTCGGGCTGCTGCTCGCGACCGTGTTTAAAGCGTACGAGCAGATGAACGCGGCGGTGCCCGTGATCATTGTGGGCACGAGCATGCTCGGCGGCTGCATGTGGCCGCTGTCCATCGTGGGGTCGGACATACTGCTCGGCATTGCGAAGGGCATGCCGCAGTTCTGGGCGCTCGACGCGGCGGAGAACCTTTCGACAATGGGGGCGGGCTTCGGCGACATCGTGCTCAACCTCGGCGTGCTTTTCGGCATGGCGCTTGTGCTGTTCGCACTGAGTATGGTAATCTATAACAAAAAGCAGAGAGTGTGATGAATGTGGACGACAGAATACTCGAAACGGCGAATAAATACTTGCAGCTCGCGCAGGATGTGATGACGTTTGAGGCGGCGGAGCCCATTGACGGCACGCTGCCGATTGACGTGCAGACCGCGCTGCTGCGGCTTTACTATGCGAAGAAGCTCGAGGTGCGGCTGCAAAAGTGCGAGGCGCTGCTGACCGACGAGACAGAGCAGGAGGCGGTTGACGCGCTGAGCGCCGCGATGCAGGCCGTGGATGATGCGACGCTCGCCGCGATGGACTATATTGAGGAGTACATGCGGGACGACCGCGATTTTGCGAGCGCGATGGAGAATCTCTCGATGAGCACGCAGGACGACGGCATTGAGGGGACGCTCTGCAAGCTGTACAAATGCGAGAGCATTATCAAAGAGGCATTTGAGTTTGCGTCGGCGCATTCGTATATGCTGACGCCCGAGGAGTACATCGCCCAGCGCATGGATGTGGACATGGAGGAGCTGACAGAGCTGCGGCAGAAGCTGCTTGATGAGCTTTCCCAAGCGATGGGGGAGACGGCATAGGGCAGGGCGATTTAAACAGATTCTTCGTCCGGCTAAAGGCCGTCCTCAGAATTGACGGAATAGATAATGCATATCAATTATAGAAGACGGCAGGGAAGTTGTCTTCAGAATGCTGACAAAGTGGTTAATGTCATTTTGAGTGAGCGTAAGCGAAGCGAAAAATCCCATGTTTAAAGCGTTTTTCCATGGGATGCTTTCCACTTCGTAGTCACGTCGCTTTGCTCCTCAGCATGACAAGTAGGGGTTTTTCATCAAGCTCAAGGCAGCAGAAATGCTGTCTTTTTTATGCCGGGCGCTTATGGTTTTGCGCTAAGCAAAGGATATTTGCGTGACAATAATCAGGGAATCCTGTAAAGTTTCATCGAGGTGATCAAATGAACGCGGTATCAAAAAACATAAAAAAGCTTCGGCTGCAGAAAAATTTCACTCAGGAAGAAATGGCCGAAAAGCTGTTTGTCACAAGACAAACCGTTTCAAACTGGGAGAACGGGAAGTCGCAGCCGGATATCGATACGCTGATCAGCATCGCAGACATACTAAATACAGATACAACAGTGCTCATCTACGGCATGCCCGAATCGACCGATCGGAAGAAAGATAGAATCCGTCTCATGATATTTACGGGTGCGCTGCTGATCGTTGGCGCTGGCGCATATTTTTTGGACCATTATGCCGTTGGCGAACTTCAAAGGTATTATAATAATGCACCTTTCATGCTGTCGCGCATGTTTTTTCTGCCGCTATTCTGGTTCTTTCTCGGCATTGTCGTTATTCAGTGCCTGGATTTTTGGGGCATAATCAAACCGATAAATGCGAAATTCCGCAAAGCCGTGCGTATCGCTGCGCTCTCAATTGTGCTGCTCTATTCAGCCATTATGATACCGTATTTAATAAGCACAATAGATGGCTGGATTCAATGGTCTGCCTATATGCAAAAAGCGGCTCAACTAACGGAAAGCTCCTTCAGTTATGAATGGAGCTACCCTATTCCGGTATTAAACGAGATTTCCGCTATATTAGCAGATGTTGTGATTAAACAGCCGGTCATATTCATTATTCCGGGTCTTATTTTCAGGCTGTTCAAGCCCGCTAAACCCGCAAAATGATGGGATCGCAAATGAATCGTTCAGTCGAAAGGCAGCAGGAATGCTGTCTTTTTTATGCCGGGAATGGGGATAATCAATCGCCGGATGAGCTTCTCCTTTCAATGAAAAGCGCCGTATCCCAAGGATCGACGCTTTGTATGCCGTGAGGCAACCCCTTCAAGGCATTCGTTTTGAGCGGCGTATTCAGCGCCGCTTTCAGCATCTGAAAACCTGGCCTCTTCTTACGCCGAGCGATTCGATATAGGCATCGGCATCCCGCATCGTGTAGAAGGGGCCCGCCACAAACGTGGTGCATTCGGGGCTGATGGATACCTGCTGATTCCCGTAAGCGGTTGTATAGCGGCAATAGCTGACACCCTCCGCCGGGCTGAACTGTCTGCAAAGATAAACGTTGATAGGGCGATAGTTCGGTCCCGGTATCGGCACCGGTATTGGTATCGGCCACGGTCCGGGCATCGGCGGTCTTGGCCAAGGCATTGGTCTTGGCGGCCTCGGCCCCGGCATAGGTCCCGGTATCGGCGGCCTTGGTCTCGGCCTTGGTCCCGGCCTTGGTCCCGGCATTGGCCCCGGCATTGGCCCCGGCATCGGCCCCGGCCTTGGCCCCGGCATGGGTCCCGGCATCGGCCCCGGCATTGGCGTCGGTGACGGCAGCCCGGGTGGCATATCGCGGTCTGCGATATACTGATTATATAAATAACGTTCGTAATATGGATTCATTATTTACCTCCAAAAACGAGTTGGATAATCTGCTTGAAAGAGTAGACTCGATTTATTATTCGGTCGCTATTATTGTATGCGCGACGGATGAAACTGTAACTGATGGTATATGGATAGGCGTATTATTCTGAACCCGCAAGCGGGTGAAGAATCTGAGAAGGCAGTGAATTTGGCCAGATTCTTCGTCCGGCTGAAAGCCGTCCTCAGAATGGCGGGAATAGTGATTTTTATTGCAAAGTCGAAGGGCAGTAGAGATGCCGTCTTTTTTTGGTTTGCCCGGAAAGAAGGTATTGACAAAAGTGGATTCATGTAATACATTGAATTAAAATTCAATGAAAATATATTCAACAGGAATGAGGAAATTTCATATGACAAGAGAAGAACAAAAAGAGCAGCGAAGAAAGCAGATTTTACTGACGGGTTTAGAGCTGTTTGTTAAAAAAGGATATGCTGCAACGCAGATTATAGATATCGCGAGTGCGGCAGACATCAGCACGGGGCTGCTGTTCCATTATTTTGAATCGAAAGAGAAACTGTATAATGAGCTGGTGAGAATGGGGCTTCAAGGCACTCAGTCGGTAAGCATTGGCCAAGAAACCGAGCCTATCGCCTTTTTCACAGATTTTTTAAAGGCGCTTTTTCAATATGCCAAAGAGCAATCGTGGACTGCAAAAATGTTTGTGCTTATTCAGCAGGCGCAACACAAGGAGGGCACCCCTCCGGAGGCCTATGCCTTGGCAAAGGAAGTGAACACAATCGAATATACCGTTGACATCATACGAAAGGGGCAGGAAAACGGAACAATAAAGGCCGGTGACCCAGCTGCCCTTTCTATGGCGTTTTGGTTTTGCGTTCAGGGCATTATGGCGCAGTATGCCATTAATAGCAGCGTGCCGCTTCCCGAGCCTGAGTGGATAGTGGATATCATCAGAAAATGAGAAAAGAGGCCAAAAGAAATGAGAAGCTTTGGATATTCGATGCTGTGGTATTGGGCAGCGTATTTTGCGGTGACCGCAGTGGGCGTGCTGCACACAGTTTTTAATGGGAAAGTGCTGCATCTGAAAGGCATGGCGTATAAAGGGCAGCCGATGAAGGAGATGGAGAGCTATGCAAAAACGATGCCGTTTCATCCGTTGTACAATATCGTTATATTTCCCGTGTTTGCGTGGCTATACCTTTCCGGTTTGAGTGACGCATCAATTCATGATGCGCTTATGACGGGCGCGGTATGGGGGACGATGACGGTGCTTTTTGATTTGGTTGGGTGGGTATTGATACCGCATCCGTGGCATTGTACGTTTAAGGATTTTTATGTGGATTATCAGCCGTGGATTACGCTGATTTATATTGTGATATATTTCAGCCCTTTAATTGCGTATGTTTTTGTGTAGGTGTTCCGTAATTCTCAGCCAACCGCGTTGCCAGATCCTTGGAAAAGGTGCCTTTAAAAGAAGCTTCAGCCACTTACAGTAAGAATCTGCACCGGTTTTCCGGTTCTTTGTGCATAGCTGATGGCCGCTTTCATGCAATTCGATGTCCCGTTCCAAATCACCATCACATAATCCGCCATATCGATGATAAGGCGGCGTCTTTGCGGCGCAGAATAGCCCGAGCGGATCACCAGCTTGGGGATATTGTTGTCGTCCGCCCAGCGTTCCGCCTGCGCTTCAACACCGCGTGACCCGCAGGACAGAATCACCGTGGTTTGCGCCGGAATGTAAGCTGTGATGTCGATATTCAGATTTCTTGAGCCGATTACCGCTACTTGCATAAACCATCCGTAAATGAATCAGATTATTATAAGCCGAATATAAGTCATAAAAAATTCAAAGTGACATCATTATACTCAATTGAGTATACTTTGACGCTAATATTATGTCAATACTAAGGTGGAGAGGTGTCAATATGAATGAGGATCGATTGGCGTATACGCTGAGAATAGACTCTGTTTTGCTGGATAAGCTGGCATTTGTCGCGGATTATGAAGGCCGCACGAAGAACAGGGAAATAGAGCAACTTATAAAGAAGCGCATAGCGCAGTTTGAGAAGGAGCATGGCGAGATTGCGCTTAAGAAGAAGTGACCGTTCGGCATAGTCAATAGGGTATTGATGTAAGGCAGCAGGAATGCTGCCTTTTTTATGTCGGATAAGGGGATTAATTGAAATAATGTGTAGGATTTGATATAATAATAAAAATAATTATTGAAAACAGAAGGAAAAGACTAATGGAAAACATACTTGAATTAAAAATTATTAATGAGTTATGTGAGTACTCGTTTTTTATTGCTTCTTATCAAAGAGGTTACAGATGGACTTCAAAAGAAGTGACAGATTTATTAAATGATATTAATGATTTTAAACCGAAACAAATGGACGAAACTGATGAGAAATCATGGTATTGCTTACAGCCCATTGTTGTAAAAGAGCGAGACAATAGAATATTTGAAGTAATTGACGGACAACAAAGATTGACAACAATATTTCTCGTTTTAAATTATTTAAATCAAGATTTTGTTGAGTCAAAGCGAGATAAACTCTTCGTTTTAGATTATGAAACAAGAAACGAAACACGGGAATTCTTAAGTGATCTTGAGGGTGACCACGGCTATAAGAACAAATACATTGATTTTTATTATATACATGAAGCATATGTTACAATAAAAAATTGGTTTGAAAGTAAAGATTTTAATTTTGATAAAGGTGAATTTCGTTCGAAGTTTAAATTTAATACGAAGATTATATGGTATGAAAGTATAGAAGATGACCCCATCTCTATTTTTACAAGGATTAATATAGGGAAGATACCTCTTACAAACGCAGAATTAATAAAAGCACTATTTTTAAATAGTGCAAACTTTGATAAAAATGCAAAAGATAAGTTAAGACTAAAGCAATTAGAAATTGCCACTGAATGGGACTCAATTGAATCCACTTTACAAAACAATAGACTGTGGTACTTTATTACTGGAAATAAGACAACAACAAATAGAATAGAGTTTATATTTGATCTAATGAATGAAGATGAAGATAAAAATGATACGTATTCAACTTTTCGATACTTCAGTAAAAAGTTCACTATAAAATCTCAAGAGAACATAGAAAGGAATTGGAAAGAAATAAAGGACTATTTTCAACGTTTTATTGAATGGTTTGATGAAAGGGATTTATATCACAAAATAGGCTATCTTATCTGTGTAGATGTGACTGATATCAAAAAGCTATATAAAATATCAAGTACTATGACTAAAAGCGAATTTAGAGATTTCCTTGATGAATTAATAAAAAATGATTTAAAAAATGTAAAATTAGATGAGCTTCAATATGGCGATAAAAATGTAGGCAAAATCTTATTATTATATAATGTCCTTACTATGTTAAAAAACAATCAAGACAATTCATATTTTCCATTTGATATTTATAAGAATGGGAACTGGGATATTGAACATATAACTTCTGTAAAAGATACCGTTCCAGACAAAAATAGAGAGTTGTGGTTAGCCGATGCAAAAGTGTTCATTGATGAAAGTCAACCCGATGGTAAGGTCTTAAAGGAAAAATGCAATACTTGTGATACCACCGATGAAATGGCCTTTAGAAAATTATTTGAAGAAATTGTTGCCCACTTCAATTCCGATATTAATGGTGAGGATATAAATGATATTTCCAATCTTTCTTTATTAGATTCAGAAACCAATAGAGGGTATAAGAATGCTGTATTCCCATTCAAGAGAAAGACTATTATTAATAGAGATAAAGCTGGGGTGTTTATTCCAATATGTACGAAGAATGTATTCTTAAAATATTTCAGTGAATATCCTCCAAAAATATCATTTTGGACGCAGGATGATAGACAAAAATATGAAGAAGACTTATATGATGCATTAAGTAACTATATTTGTGGAGATTAATATGAATACTGTTTATAAAGGAAAGACTATAAGCTTTTGGGAACTAATTAATGAACATAAGATCGAAATCCCAATTATCCAACGTGATTATGCACAAGGAAGGTTGGAAAATACGGATATCCGTCAAAATTTTTTGCATGCTATAAAAGACTGCTTAACAAATAAGATAATTATTAATCTTGATTTTATTTACGGTAATATTGATGGTGAGACTTTCCAACCGCTTGATGGTCAACAACGGTTAACTACACTATTTCTTCTTCATTGGTATGCTGCAAAACGGATTAATTCACCGATATCAGATATAAATTTCTTGTCAAAGTTTACTTATGAAACTAGAATTTCATCAAGAGAATTCTGTAATGCTCTAGTAAGTTGTAATATTGGTAATTCTGAAATAGTAGAAAATACTATATTAAGCAATGTTATTATTAATTCGAGCTGGTTTTTCTTGTCATGGAAAAAAGATCCGACAATTAATTCAATGCTAGGTACAATTGATGATATACATAGGGATTTCTTTGAAATAGACGATTTATGGGAAAGACTTACCGCGGATAATTTGGTTAAATTTTATTATGTGGAATTAGAAAATATTGGTCTAACAGATGATCTATACATTAGAATGAATGCAAGAGGGAAATTATTAACTAGATTTGAGAATTTTAAAGCAAGTTTTCAACAAATAATAAATGAAAACGGTTGGGAAGAAGAGAAGGACATTAAAGATAAATTTTCATTTAAAATTGATACTTGTTGGACAGATTATTTTTGGGCTAATTTTAAAAAAAATAGCAGTGTTGATACAGCACATATGAGGTTGATTTCTACTGTTGCAATGTATAAGATTGCGCTTGACAAGTCGATAAAAGCTGAGGAACGATATCAGACTATTCAAAGGCTTAATGATGATCCTGATTATATAAGACCGTACCATTATACAAAATCTACATTTGAATACTTGTATACTTGTTACGAAATATATTGCAATATAGAGAAACGGGGTTACAATCTTCTTCTTGATGTACCTTTTTGGAGACATCAGCCAAAATCTTCTATTCTCTCGGAAATCGTATATGAAGATAGTCTATATTCTCAGACGCAAAGATCATCATATACACTAAAGGTTTTGCTCTATGCACAAACTGAATACTTGAGAAGAATTGATAAGTTTGATTATTCAAGATTCTCTGATTGGATGCGTGTTATTAGAAATATTATTTCTCGGGGTGATGTTGATAAAGATGGGAAAAGGCCAGATATTATAAGAAGTCCACAGACGTTTGACGGTATTATAAGTCTAATAAACGAGTTGGCTGAAGGTTGCAGTGATATTTATAGTTATCTATCTTCAATAACTTCTCTTAAATCAACTTTTGCCAAAGAGCAGTTGGATGAAGAAAAGCTAAAGTCTAGAATTATCGTAAGCAGACCAGAACTGAGACAATTAATTTGGAAAACAGAAGATAATGAGCTTCTTAGAGGCCGCATAAGCTTTGTGTTTTATTGTATAAATTTTAGAGAAATTAATGATGAACTAGATGTAACAATGTTGTCAAGAATACAGGAGGTATTTGAAAAATACTTTAATAATGAAGCTGAAATATCACCTGATTTAAGAAGAGCAATGTTAACAATTGAGGTTGATGGAGAATATTGTTTTTATGATTACTGGTGGTCATTTTGGAACGTAGTAAATGCTACTAAAAGAAAACTATTCGATAAATATAGAGAGCTTGAGTATTTTATTTATAGTGAGCAAAGAGAATATTTCAAGAAGTTAATTATTCAGTTAACTGAGAAAGATTTAAAGCAAATAATTTCTGATTTTAATCCGCCTAAAGATATGCCAATTTGGAAAGTCAGGTTGATCAAAGATCCATTACTACTTGGCAAGAAAAGCAAATCGAATTATATTGCGATTCCACTTGACAACTCTTGCTGTTATTTGCTGAAGAGTAGAAGACCAAGAGATATGGAAGGTTGTAATGTGATAGGGTGAAAAGAAAATCTTATTTATATTAGATTAAGGGTATATTCCTTTTTCTTAATCCTTTTTTAGTATTATTTAAGAACAAAACAAATTAATGAATAGTGCTGAAGAAAGCTCACCGTCTTAATTATTAGTCATTACGTTTTACGCATCCCTATATTTTCCCATACTCCTCCTTGCACCCATTCTTCCTGCAATGTTAGAGTCTTAATCCAAAAACCATACGCAAGAAGCCAATTCATAATCTGGCATGAAGCCCGTCTCGCGCTGAACCCCATCTTCAAAAATTCCATCCCATATGTAATCCGCTCCTCATTCCCTCCCGCTCCAAAATCCGCAGCGCAGCAAACAACCCGGATTGCAAAGCACCCTCCATATACCCGAAAAAGTCAGGCGAGGCATACTCACCCGCAAAAAACAGCCTGCCGTAATACGGCCTTGCCAAAACAGGCCCAAGGGTGGTCACCTCACCGGGCCGGGGACAGGAGAACCCGGTCATTGTCCATGGCATGCGCGGCCAATCCAAAAAGCAATCCGTCAGCGCGTTTTCCTTGAAGCCGCTGTAAAGCGGACATATGCGTGAGGTGAAATACTGCCGCGTATCCGGGGCATTCATGGCGGCTGCGGCATACGGCCCGCCCGCATACACAGACATCTCCAGCCCCTGATTCTGAGTCTGCATCTGGTTGTCGGTGCCTTCCCATGTCTGCCCAAGCTCATCGGAAAACCCCGTCGGCGCAAGCCCCTCACATATCCAGAAGCGCGATTTGATATTGCAGAGGTATTTAAGCGCCGGGCCGTGCGCAGGACATAAACCGGCAGGGAAACGCGGCGTGACCCGGATAGCAGGCCAAACGCTCGGCGGTGCCGCCAGCACGATGTAATCCGCGCTCAGTCTCATATTGCGCGCATCCACGCGCACATAGCCGTCGCATATCTCAATGTCGGTAACCGGGCAGCCGCAATGCACGCTGCCGCCGCACGCCCTCAGTTCACTCTGCATACACGCGGCGAGGCTCTGGTTGCCCGTCTCGCAGCGGAATATCTCCGAATCGGTCCAGTAATCATCCAGGCCGCCGCCCTTCACCGTCGCGAGAAGCGCAAGATAGCTTTGCCGGTCCACCGGCACGGCGTTGTCGTTCTCCATCATCACGGTGAACAGCTGCCGCGTCAGCTCGCTGATATCAAGCTCGCTCAGCCGGTCTCCGAGCGACATATTGTCCAGCGCCTCGGCGTCGGGCGACGTCCACGGCGCTCGCGCGTTGACGGGCACGGCATCCTGCGTGATCTGCCGGGTGAGAGCGGTCATTTCATCGAACACGAAGCGCTGCTCCTTGGGTGTGAGCAGTGTGCCGCCGATTGAAACGGGCTCCTCAAGGCCGGCTTTCGTAAAATAATCTTCGGGGGTGATCACGCTGAACCCCAGCCCGAATTCGCGCGCGTATTCGAGCCACAGCGGATGATTGAGCCCGATCAGCTCCGCACCGGCTTCAATGATGCGCCCGGGGGTGAACCCGGTATCGCTGCGGACGCGCCCGCCGACACGGCTGCGCGCTTCGAGCACAATTACCTGACCTGCGCCAAGGCGCTTGAGCCATACTGCTGCGGACAGCCCCGCAAAACCCGCGCCCACAACAACCGCGGTTTTGGAGGCCAAGCGACGGCGGCATTCGGCGCTGTCGCGCGGCAGCAGCGCCCGCAGCGCGTGGGTATGTTGCTGCGTGTTTTTTATCCTGCCGGTTTCAATCTGCCGGGGGCAGAACCGGCAATAGAGATTGGCATAGAGAGACATGGCAAATCCGCTTTCGCTTAAAGATATATCGGCTGGGCATACCATCCGACAACCCATTTTATGCGTTCGGGGAGATTAGCGTGCGGTGCGGTGAAGGTATATGCATTGGCAAGACGAAATGGCGGAGAGTGCTGTTTGCACTCATTAACTTCCCTGTCATTCTGAACCCGCGAGCGGGTGAGTAGCAAAGCTCGAGTAGAATCTGTTAGGTAGCAACTAAAAGGAACAGATTCTTCGTCCGGCTAAAAGCCGTCCTCAGAATGACGGGAATAGTGACATTTGTGCAAACACGATGGGCGGCAGGAATGCTGTCTTTTTAGGGCGAGAAAGGGTATAAATTGAAATAATGTGTAGGATTTGATATAGTAAGTTATAAAAGTAAATTTGCCGAGGAAATTTATTATGCTTATAGATGATTTAATAAGGTTTTGTGACCAGAAATACAAGGGGTATGGTAGAGAATGTAGTTGCGATCCATGCAATCATCCTTCAGAAAAATGTAGTGGCAGTTGCTATGATTGTTTATATCAGATTCATTATCCGGGTAGATTTACAGGTGGGAAAAAATCGCAATATGATTGCCAAAAATTAATTTACCATTATGTATGTGAATATTCGTATATATACGCATCTGAGATATTATATGCCTTAAATGCACATCAAGATTATCTCAAAGAGTTTAAAAAATATCATTTGATTTCAATTGGTTGCGGTGCATGCCCTGATCTTATCGCGTTAGAAAAGTTTTGTAACAAGAATGATCTTAATAAACAAATTCAATATCGAGGTTATGACCCCAATCCTTTATGGGCACCGATACATAACAGAATACACAAATACTGTGATGAGAACAGAATAAAATATAGAATTAGAGAAAAAGATGCAATTACTTATTTTTCAGAGTATTATGTACCTGAGGCTAATATTTTAATAGTAAGCTATCTGATTTCATATCTTTATAATACAAATCAAATAAAAGAAATAGATCGGTTGTTCGGGTATCTTGTGAAAAATGTTGTTATGAGAAAACAACTAGGGTTACCCTTCCTTATAATTATTAACGATGTAAACAGTAATAGGAGAGGTCGTGACTATTTTAGAAATATTTCAAGAGAGCTCAAGAAAAATGGGCTGAGAATAGAAGATGAGTTTAGGTATTTTGATAATAACAATCTTAATTATTATCAGAGGATTGGTACGCCATACGATTCAAAATACTGCCTATTTAAAACTGATGATAACATAAAACGAGATTATCATATTTTGGATAGCTCGTGTAGAAGTATACAATATATTATTGAGGTTCAATAATGATTATAAGTGCTAGTAGAAGAACAGATATCCCCACATATTATTCAGAATGGTTTGCGGATAGAATTAAAAAGGGATATGTTCTTGTACGAAACCCAATGAATGTACATCAAATAAGCAGGATTAACCTTGCACCAGAGGTAATTGATGGTATAGTCTTTTGGACGAAGAATCCAATACCAATGATTGAGAAACTTGAAGAGTTTAAGAATTACGTCTTCTATTTTCAATTCACCTTAAATGCTTATGGTAAAGATATCGAACCAAATGTGCCGTCAAAGAAAGATATTGTAATACCTTCGTTTCAAAGACTTTCAAAAATGATTGGGAAGGATAGAATTGTATGGAGGTATGATCCAATATTATTGAACAGTAAGTATACAATGAAATATCACATTCAATATTTCCAAGCTATAGCAAAAAACCTTTCTGGTTATACTGATAAGTGCATAATAAGTTTCTTGGATTTATATAAAAATACAGAACGAAATACCAAGAAAATGAACATTATTATACCATCTGCAAATGAAAAAATTGAATTAATGCAGCATTTAATAAAAATTGCTAATGCTTTTGATATTCAAATTGAAACATGTGCAGAGGATATGGAGTTGGAATGGCTTGGTATTAATCATGCTTCATGTATTGATAGGAAAAGATTTGAACTATTAGGGGGCTATAAACTCAATATAAGTAAAGATAAGAACCAACGTACCGAATGTGGCTGTTTTGAGAGTATCGACATTGGAGCATATAACACATGTAAAAACGGCTGTTTGTATTGCTATGCAAACTTTAATACCAAAATTGTTGACAAGAATTTTAATTTTCATAATCCTACCTCGCCACTTATAAACGGTGAGGTGCATGAAGATGATGAGATAAAAATACGTAAAGTGTATTCATGTAAAGATTGTCAACTCAATTTCTTTAATAGAAAAATTGAATAAAAATACAATGTTATATTATTAACATAACATTTCCAAATTCGTGCTAGTTACCCGCAAATTTTCATCGCAGAGTTCGAATTTCTCCCCAATCAAATCTTTGATCCCTCCCATTTCCCATATTCCTCCTTGCACCGCACGTTGCCGCAATGCTATAATCTCTTAACGAAAAAACCACACGCAAGGAGCCGTTTTCATGATCAGCATCGCCAGCCAAATCGCAAAAGAACTTGGTATCAGGGAAGAGCAGGCCAAAAGCGCCATCTCGCTTATTGACGAAGGCAACACTGTCCCGTTTATTGCGCGTTACCGCAAGGAAGTCACCGGCTCACTCACCGACGAACAGCTGCGCGACCTCGCCGACCGGCTTGCTTATTTGCGCAAGCTCGAGGAACGCAAGGAAGAGGTCATCCGCCTCATCGACGAGCAGGGCAAATTAACCGATGAGCTTCGCGCCAAGATCAACGCGGCGCAGGGCGTCACCGAGGTGGACGATATCTACCGCCCGTACCGCCCGAAACGGCGCACGCGCGCGACAATTGCCAAGGAAAAGGGCTTAGGGCCGCTGGCGGACCTGATTTGGCAGCAGCAGACAAGCGACGACGCTGTACTGAATAAAGCTCAGGAATTTATCAGCGAAGAAAAAGAGGTGCTCACCGCCGAGGACGCGGTGTCAGGCGCGCTCGATATCATCGCGGAGATGATCTCGGACGATGCGGACCTGCGCGGCAAGCTGCGCGCCTATCTGCGCCGCAGCGGCGATGCCGTCTCCAAAGCGCAGACAAGCGAAAGCACCGTTTACGATATGTACTACGACTTTACCGAGCCCATCGCGAAGCTCGTGCCGCACCGCGTGCTCGCATTGAACCGCGGCGAAAAGGAAAAGATACTCAATGTGAAAATAGAGGCGGAGGAGCAGGACGCCGTGATGCTGATGCACCGCATCGTGTTTGCGCCGCGCTGGCAGAGCGCGTATCTGCAATCGGCGATTGAGGACGCGTACAAACGGCTCATATTCCCGTCCATCGAGCGCGAGATAAGAGGCGAGCTGACCGAAACCGCCGAAGAACAGGCGATTCGGGTGTTCGGCGAGAACTTAAAGAACCTGCTGCTGCAGCCGCCCGTCCACGGCAAAACGGTGCTGGCGCTGGACCCCGGCTTTCGCACGGGCAACAAGGTGGCCGTGGTCGATGCCACGGGCAAGGTGCTCGAAACGGGCGTGGTCTACATGACGCTCGAACACCACGACACGGCCAAAGCCAAGGATTATCTGAAAAGGCTTATAGAAAAGCATAACGTCGATATCATCGCGATCGGCAACGGCACCGCCAGCAAGGAGACCGAAGCCGTGGTCGCGGCGCTCATTAAAACGCTGCCGAAGCAGATTTATTATCTCGTGGTCAGCGAGGCGGGCGCGTCGGTCTATTCGGCATCGGCGCTCGGCACCGAGGAATTCCCCGAGTTCGATGTCGCGCTGCGGAGCGCTGTCTCAATCGCGCGGCGTCTGCAGGACCCGCTTGCGGAGCTCGTGAAGATCGACCCGAAGGCGATCGGCGTCGGCCAGTACCAGCACGATGTGAACCAAAAGCGCCTCGCGGAAATGCTCGGCGGCGTGGTGGAAGACTGCGTGAACGCGGTCGGCGTCGATCTCAACACGGCGTCGCCGTCGCTGCTCAAATACATCTCGGGCATTTCTGCCGCCGTCGCGAAAAGCATCGTCGAGATGCGGGAGGCAAGCGGGCAGTTCAAGAGCCGCGATCAGCTCAAGAAGGTGAAGGGCCTCGGGGGCAAGGCGTTCGAGCAGTGCGCGGGCTTCCTGCGCATACCGGGTGCGGCCAACATACTCGATACCACGGCAATCCACCCCGAGTCATACAGCGCGGTCACGCGTCTATTTGAAAAGCAGGGCGTGATGGTCAAGCGGGAAAAGGATTTGGAGCCGCTGCGCGCGCAGATCGGCGGATGGAATGTGAATGCGCTCGCAAGCGCGGTCGGCATCGGCGTGCCGACGCTCAAGGATATACTCGAGGAGCTCAAAAAACCGGGCCGCGATCCGCGCGACGCGTTTGAGCAGCCCGTGTTCCGCTCCGACGTGATGCACCTTGAGGATCTGCGGGAGGGCATGGTGCTAACCGGCACCGTGCGCAACGTGATTGACTTCGGCGCGTTTGTGGATATCGGCGTGCATCAGGATGGTCTTGTGCACTTAAGCCAGCTTGCCGATAAATTTGTCAAGCATCCGATGGATGTGGTCAAAACGGGCGACATCGTCAAGGTGCGGGTCTTAAGCGTGGACGTGAACAAGAAACGCATCGCGCTGACGATGAAAAACATGAACAATACATTGAATTGAGGATAGTTAATGAAGCTCGCGGTGTTCGATTTCGACGGTACGCTGTTTCCCAGGGATACGCTGCCGTTCCTTTTGAAGCAGTGGAAAAAGCAGCGCATGGGGCTGCGGCGGTTTGTCGGCACATGCGCCTCGGTGGGCGGCATGTACATGCGCTACAAGCTCGGGCTTTACGAGGGAGACGCGCGCGAGTACGTGCGCCGCAAGGCGATGGACCGCTTCACGCCGATATTCCGCCGCATGAGAAAGGAAGACGTGGACGCGTTTTTCGAGCGCTGTGCGCAGCTGATACTGCCGCAGCTCAACGCAGCCGTGGTGGACGAAGTCAAACAAACACAGCAGCAGGGCTTTCACACCGTGCTGCTCTCGGGCGGTTACCAGCGGCTCATGGATTATGTGGGCGCGGCGCTCGGCTTCGATACGGTCATCGGCACCGTCATCCATTATAAGGCCGGGCGCGTGGACGTGTCGCAGCCGCTCGACATCGTCTGCGGTGACGACAAGGCGACGCACCTGCGCGGCAAATTCGATGGAACGGACGTGGATTGGCAGGCCGGTACGGCGTTTGCGGACAGCCTGTCAGATTTATCAATATTGCAGCTTGTCGGCACGCCCGTCGCGGTGAACCCCGAGCCTGAGCTCAAGAACCACGCCGATACCATGGGCTGGCGTGTGCTGCTGACGGTGTAATCGGTTTGTTGTCAAAAGGCGGCCTGTTGACCGCTTTTTTTGTTGGCTTCTTTCTTTTTGGGGCGGTGAGCGGGCTACACCTCGCCCACATAAATGCGCGTGAGATTTGGCATCAGCAGCTGGCCGCCGCTGCCGTATTTGCGAAACAGCTCCCGCAGCGCCGCAATATAATCGGCGTGGCGGCTGTCGGTTTGCGCAGGCGCATACGAGGCGGACATATTCCTGCCGATAAAGCTGTCCTCATCGAATACAAGATCGTGGCGTATCACACAGTACGCGCAGTTGTTTCGAAAAAAGTCGTTGTATTCCCCGGGGCCTTCGCCGCGCATGCCGCCGGAGAACCCTTTGAAGCTCGGACAGAACGCGCGGTTGACCGCGTCGTTTTCCGCCACCAGCGCGCTTTGGCTGTCGCGGCTGTTCCACAGCAGCGCCGCCTTGCCGCCGCTTTTCAATATCCGGCGGCATTCCGTTTTAAAGGCTGCCCTGTCGAACCAGTGAAACGACTGCGCCGCTGTGACAAAATCCACCGAGGATGCGGGCAGGCCCGTGTGCTCGGCAGAGGCGTTCACCGAACGGAAGCGCGTATATTCCGCAAGCGACTGTTCGGCGGTGCGCCGCATATCGCCGTTGGGCTCCACGCCGTATACAAAGCTGCCTCTTCGCAGCAGCAACTCTGTCAGTATGCCCGTGCCGGAGCCGATATCCGCCACAACGCTTTCTTCGCTCAGCCCTGCGTCGGTGTACAGATAATCCAATGCCTCGTCCGGATAGGTCGGGCGGAATCTCGCATAGATATCTGCCTTGCCGCTGAATTTGTCTTCGTTCATAAATCGCCTCTGTGATGTAGATTGTTTTCAGTATACCCGATTGAGCGCCGACGCGAAAGGACGGCTATGACAGTGCAAATATCGCCTGTCCGTCACGCAGCACCGGGTTGCCGTGCGAGGGGCATAGCCATTGGAAATCGCGCAAGGCTACTTTTTTAACCGATTCGAGCAGCACGTCATAGTTCCAGTCCCATGAAACGGGGTAGGGGATCAGCCCCTTTTTTTTGTTTTCGATCAGATCGCCCGCGAACAGCACGCCGTCGAAAAGGAAGCAGACGTGGCCCGGCGTGTGCCCGGGCGTGGGGATGACCTCAATGCCGCATACCGTGTTGCCTTCAAAAGCGCGGAGTCCGGACGGCTTGTGCCGCTGTAGCTTGCCGACATACTTCTTGAAGCTGTGGCGCGGCTGTTCGCCCGTGATGTACGGGATATCTTCGGCGGAGGCCCAGAGCGTTGCACCCGTCAGCTGTTGCAGCCGCACGGCACTGCCGATATGGTCGATATCGTGGTGTGTGAAGATGATGTGTTTGATGTCGGTTAAGCTGACGCCCAATTCATTCAGCGCGCGCAGCACGTTTTTGCGCTGAAACGGCAGACCTGTGTCGATGAGCACGAGGTCGGGTGTTTTGACGAGGAAGACGTGGCTGAAATTCGTGCCGTCCAGCATGGTGACCTTTTCCGTGATTTTCATAATTGGTTACCTCTTAAAAAATTATTTAAATGCGCATGCATTGCTGTACTGAGATTATTCGAGACGGTTAACTCCCTAAGGCGCTTGAACATCGTCTGCCTGTCAGCTTAAGCAATCCTCCGTCACGCTGCGCGTGCCACCTTCTGGGTTGTCTAATCCGGCGAATAGAGGCTCCTTTGGAAAGGAGCTGTCAGCGAAGCTGACTGAGGATTGACCTGAGAGCAGACAGCTGTCAAGATTGCGCAAGCTCAAGCTCATATAACTCTCTCAGTCGCCTGCGGCGACAACTCCCTCTAAGATAGAGCCAAGGCAACGTCGTATTAAGATGCGCTGCTGCCGGTGTTCGGTATTGCCAACGCCACATTATCAAAAGAGACCGTTGTCCGCACTTTGATCTAAAAAAAGAGCCCTGTTGGGCGCTTATGCGCCGAGTGCACTGCACAAACACTTTACTCATGCCTTATGAATACGAGTGAAAGCTTGGCCTCAAAATCATGGTCGGTCGAGACAGCGCTGACTTTTAAAACAACTGTTTAGTAAAAGCAATCCTCCGTCACGCTCCGCGTGCCACCTCCTTTCAAAAGGAGGCTTTATCTCGCGGTAGACGGAGGGAGTGGCCGAACCAAAGCTGATATACCAACGCCACATTATCAAAAGAGACCGTTGCCCGCACTTTGATCTAAAAAAAGAGCCCTGTTGGGCGCTTATGCGCCGAGTGCACTGCACAAACACTTTTGCTCAAGCCTTATGAATACGAGTGAAAGCTTGGCCCCAAATCATGGCCGGTCGAGACAGCGCTGACTTTTAAAACAGCTGTTTAGCAAAAGTAATCCCCCGTCACGCTGCGCGTGACCCCTTCTGGGTTGTCTAATCCGGCGAATAGAGGCTCCTTTGGAAAGGAGCTGTCAGCGAAGCTGACTGAGGATTGTTAGCTCTTTGTCAAAAAGCCTTTTGGCTATCCCTTCTTGAGCTCCGCGATGCACTCGTTCGCCCATTCAATCGTGGTGTTTAAATTCATGGCCGCGCGGCGCAATATGAACTTCCAGTACATCTCCTCGCCGCCGAACAAAGCGAGCTTTTGCAGATAATGCGACGTCAGATTCACGTAGTTTTCCACGAGGACGAGCTCCTGCCGCTTTTCGTCAACCAGCTTTTCAAATTGCGCGATCAGCTCCTGATTGGAGAGCTTGGAGCCGAAAAACAGACGAAGACTGAATTCATCGCGCTTTTCCTTTGAATACTTCTCGGGAAAATTCATGATCCATTCCTTAAACGCGGCCTTGCCCGTTTCGGTGATGCTGTAAATGCGTTTGTCAGGCCGGTCGGATTGCGGCTCGATGACAGACTCGACATGCCCTTCTTTGTCAAGCGTGTTGAGCTCGCGGTATATCTGGCTCATGCTGGCGTGCCAGACGTTGCGTATCGAATCGTCAAATAGCTTCTTCAGTTCATATCCGGTCATGTCACGGTAATTCAGCAACCCGAGTATCGCGTATCTCAGCGCCATATTGTGAGCACCTCTCAAATTTATATTCAACATGTGATATAATATTCTATAAGTAGAATAATGTCAATAAGAGATTTGGAAATTTATTTCGGAGACTGCAAAACTCGATCTGTCCGCTGCATTGCATTTTCCGTGCAATACTTCTTTTTTTCTGCACCGTATGTACAAGCCTGCGAAATCATGATAGAATTTGGAATTGGAAAGATATGACGGTTGTTTTCGGCAGCATGTTTCAGCATCGCTTGTTATCATTTTTAAGATTATTTGTGGTGGTAATAAAAAGTCAGGAGAAATAGAAATGCGGCGCAAGTTTGTTGTCACTGTTATTTTCATATTGGCGTTTTTGCTCGCGACGGCCGCCACGGCGTTTGCCGCCGATGAGCAGTACCGTATTGTGCGTGTGAAGCTCTCGATAGGCGAGCCCACCGAATTTTCGTTCTTTGCGGACGGCAACTACACAATCGGCCCGGACGGCGCGGGGCTGGAGCGGCAGCAGTACACGGTTAAGCTGGAAGGCGGCACGCTGAATTTGTACTGCGGCTTAGAAAAACTTGCGAGCGGCGCGTCAATTAAGCTGGTGCGGCATGCGGCGACATCCGGACGCAACAACTTTATATGGATGTTCAACGCTCAGGCAGCAAGTGATACCAATAATAATTTTAAATACGTGGGTGATATGGAGTTTTTGGTTGAGGGAGGGCATATTGCCGCCGTCAATCATGTGTATATTGAGGACTATCTTTACGGCGTGGTGCCGAGTGAGATGGAAAACAGTTCACATGTTGAGGCGTTGAAATCGCAGGCGGTTGCCTCTCGAAGCTACGTTGAATTTCACTTGAGATCGTCGTCGGCAACTTTTGACGTATATGATACGCCAACGAATAGTCAAGTCTATAAAGGATATAATGAATTGACGAATTCGAAAAACGCCGTTGACGGTACTGCCAAAACAGTTCTGACATACGGAGATCAAGTCATTGAAGCATTATTCGGAGCGTCCAACGGCGGCTGGACGGATATCCCGCTGCATGTTTGGAACAGTCCTGATGTTCCGTATTTTCAAATCAGCCAAGATGATTCTGACGCGGCAAACACGAGCAGCCTTTTTGAGACGATATACTTTCCCTATGCCATAGACGGCGCGCACCCGATAACCGCTTCTGACAACATCAGCGACAGCCAACCGAACCCTGGAAATGCGGAAGCGTATATAAAACAGAAGATATTTGAAAGCGGACAGATTCAGGCAGCGGGGCAAAGCGTAACAAGCAGGAACGACTTTTCGCTGACGGGCGTGACCGGTTTGGTCATGGCTGAGGGGAATTTCGATTCAGGTGGTACTGAAGACCACAGCCGCACTGGCGGCGGCGGGGTGTGTGCGGATCGATATGTGGCAACGGGCAACTTTAATGTGCTGGTAACGGCTTCCGGTGCCCCCGTCTCCGTCACGAATGTGGCGCTCGATCTTCGCTTTCTGGATGCATCGAACAAAATAGAGGATTACAAGTCTTTTTTCAAAACCAGCTTAACACTGTTTGTTGTCGCGCCCGTCAAGGATGGCGACACGGTCTTGGGATATTCGATTTCTCAGAAGCGGTTTGGCCACGGTATCGGCCTATCCCAGCAGGGGGCAAAGCAGCGTGCAAGTGTTGACGGGCAAACATTCAACCAAATACTCGGATTTTATTACCCGGGAACAACACTGAAGATCCAAGAATATGAAGCGCCTACTTTGTCGCCCGCTTCTGTTCCCGACCACTCGAATGCAGCTTTGATTTCCGATCTTGTCCGCGTACGAAGCGGGCCGGGGACGACCTACAGCACACTCAACAGGCTGCCGAACGGCTCAAGAATTGAGGTTGTGCAGGCAAACGCGGCCGTGACCGGCAACATCAATTGGCATAAAATCTATTACGCCGGGCAGTATGCCTATGTAGCCGGAAAACAGGGGACGTCTGATTATGTTCTGCTTGACAATCCGATGACGAGAGAACCGCTGACCGTCAATTTCGCGACCAACGGCGGCAGCCCCGTGTCCGTCCCGGCGTATTATCACGCGGACAACATCGCCTCGGCACCCGCATCCTCCAAGCCGAATTATAATCTTGAAGGCTGGTACTTTGATGAGGGGCTCACGTCCAAGGTTTCATACCCTTACATATTGACTCACAACACCACTCTGTATGCGAAGTGGACAGCCACGCCGTTCTCGATCGGCTACGACCTTCGCGGCGGCTCGGCAAGCAATCCAGGCAGCTACACGGTGGAAAGCGGCGCGATCACACTGAATAATCCGTCGAGGAACGGTTACACGTTCACGGGCTGGACGGGAACAGGTCTGTCAGGCCCCACAATGAGCGTGACAATACCGGCTGGATCTTCGGGCAACAGAGCCTACTATGCGAACTGGTCGCCGATCACATACTATATTTCGTACAACTTAAATGGCGGCAGCAATGTCAGCAATCCGGGGAGCTTTACGCCGGAAAGCCCCGGTTTCATGCTCGCCAACCCGATCAGGCCGGGATATGCGTTCGTCGGCTGGACGGGTACGGGCCTCCCGGGCAATACCGTGTATGTGAACATACCGGGGGGGTCCACCGGCAACAGGGACTACACGGCAAACTGGGCACCGTATGCGTGCACAATCAACTTCGATTCGCAGGGCGGTTCGCCGGTCGGGGGCATGCAGCGGGGCTTGTGGGATACCATCCCTTCCGAGCCTTCCACATCACGGCATGGCTATAATTTTGCGGGCTGGTTCACCGGCTCGGGCGAGCGGGCCTCCTTCCCGTATGTGGTGAGGGACAATGCCACGCTCTACGCGCGGTGGGCGCAGCAGCCGCAGACCAACCTGCTCGGCGATGTGCAGCTTTCATGCGGCTCATTAAACCGCGGCTTCGCCAAAACGGTCACGAGCTACAAGATCACAATAGGGGAGAACGACGGCAGCTTTACGCTGACGCCCGTCAGGGAATACGACGGTGCGGCGATGACGATCAACGGCAAGCCGTATTCAAATTATACCGTGAGCCTTGCCAACGGCAAGAGCGCTACGATCACGGTCAAGGTCACTCTGGCGAAGAAATCAAAAAGCTATAAGTTTACGGTGACAAGGGCGAAGTCCTCGAACAACGCGCTGAGCTCGCTGGCGGTGATCGGCGGGTCGCTGAATCAGCCGTTTGACCCGAATGTATTGAATTATACGCTGAACCTCGATGAAAACACGAAGAGCACAACGCTCAAGGCCGTCGCGGCGGCGGGCAAGGCCGCAAGTGTGTCGCCCTCCTCCAAGAAGATATCGCTCAACAACGGGCAGAGCAAGGATGTGAAGATCACGGTCAAGGCGCAGTCGGGCGCGAAGCGGACGTACACGGTTCATGTGGTGCGGGCGGCGTCCACAAATGCCGACTTGAAGTCGCTCAAGGCGAGCGGGATGGCACCGGGTTTCAGCCCGGGCAACACGCATTACACCGTCGTGCTGCCCGCAAACAAGAGCTCGGCATCGATCTCCGCGAAGGCGGGCGGATACAAGTCGGTGGTCTACATTGACGGCGCGAAGAAGTCGTCGAAGAAGGTGGCGCTCGCAAACGGGCAGAGCGTTGATGTGCGCGTCACGGTGG
The DNA here is from genome assembly GCA_023408075.1 of Bacillota bacterium. GTDB lineage: Bacteria > Bacillota > Clostridia > Christensenellales > SZUA-584 > SZUA-584. The sequence continues at coordinate 34,605 of JAEYKW010000030.1, forward strand.
TCTCTCAGTCAGGGAATGCGAAGGAGTATGTGATTACGGTGATCAGACCATAAGAAACGGGGCTGAAAAGCCCCGCAGGCTGTTGCCAAAGTGGTTAGTGTCATTGCTATGGAAAGTAACTAAATCGGTCATCCTTTCCAATCGTAGGTTGCGTCGCTTGTTTCCTCCGCCTGCCAAGTGGGATTTTCATCAAGCAAAAAAAGAGCTGAAAAGCCCTTTTCTTGCTTAGGGGGGTAGCGATGAATCCGGAGATGGTACAAGGCTATAGGTTTACGCCTTACTTACGTCGCTGTTGGTTATTTCGGCGTTTTGGTTGTCGGAGCTTCCATCCTGTTCGGGAAAGCCGCCCGTCATGCGCATCACGGCAATGCTTTGCACAGTACCGCTGTCATCAAATTGAACGGTTATGATATCGCCGGATTTGAGATCGTCAACTGAGCCCATTTCGTTGCCATTGCCCGACCGAACGGTAATCACGGCGCTGTCTGTGACGGTAATCGTCTGCTCTTCGCCTGTGAACGTCATGCCCGGCGCATTGCCGTCGCCGCGGGACCAATTGCCGGTCGGGGGACCTTGCGCATTGCCGTCACTGCGGGGCCAGTCACCGGACGGGGCATCTCCCTGTGGGCGGTTTGGGACAGCTTGGCTGTCTTCATTCGCAGCGCCCTGCTGCGGCGGATTGTCCGCTCTCTCCGGCTGCGTGCCGGTCGCGATCGTGACGCTGCTGCCGTCAATCGCCGTGATTTGGCCGTATAAAACCGAATTGACAGCGGCGTCGCTGTCCGCATTGCCTGCGCATCCGCCCAGCACTATAATAACGGTCAGTATGCCAAGAACCGGTATGAACGCTTTTTTCAGCATTGTTATAAACCTCTCTTGCTTGTTTCGCTGCGTGTATCATACCAGCACAAGTTGACAGCATCCTGTACGGGCTGTTAACAATTTATGAACACCGGAAATACAAAAAAGGCTGCTTTTCAACGGCCTTTTTCGCATAAAGGGGAAACTATGAAATATGGGATCTGCGAAGCTTTGGTTTACCGGGCAGCAGGCCCTACGGGCATGTGCTCTGTCAAGCCGTCCGGGTGCATTGTCGTCGCCTCAGGACGTGCCGCATGGCGGAGAATAATCACCGTGTGTGCATTGTCGTCGCCCTGAGACGTGCTGCCGGACGCAATATTGCCGCCCTTGTTTGCGGACGCGGGCTGTTTTTAATCCGCGCCGCCTTGCTGTCTGTCTTGCTTGCCTCGTGCCAATAGGGCAATCATATCAGCATATCATGACAACATTCCGTACGGAATTTTAACAATCTATGAACATCACCAAATAAAAAAAGACGCCGATGGTCAATCCGGCGCCTTTGATTGATGAAAGCTATATTAAGGCACCACCTTGACAATGTTGTACATGCTGTCGAGCACGGCCCAGTTCTGCGGAAACTCAAGCCCGAGCAGCCAATAGCTCACACCGCGCAGGTCGTATTTGTTGACGAGCAGCAGCTTGGCGCGCACGCTTCGCGCATCCTCAAACCACACCTCGTGCTGAACGCTGTTGCTGTCGTAATATTTAAACGTGGGGGCCTGTGTCTGCTCGTTAAAGCTGATCGTCGCACCCACCTGCGCCGCAAGCTTCACCGCATCCTGCGGGCTCACGCGCTTTGCCCATTTGCCGCCCGGCATAAACGGGAGCATCCAGTCGTAGCCGTAAAGCGGCATGCCCATCAGTATTTTGCGGCTCGGTATCACGGACACCGCATAGCGCAGCACCTCTTCGACGAGATCCACCGGTGCGACGGCATATGGCGGCCCGCCCGACCAGCCCCATTCGTACGTCATGATGATAACAAAATCGACGATTTCACCGTGGGCGGGGTAATCGTGCGCCCCGTGCCACGTGCCCGTCTGGTAGGCGGAGTTCTTAGGCGCGAGCGCCGTGGATACCACGAACCCGGCGGGATGCAGCGCCGCCACCACGCGCCGCAGAAAATCGTTATAGCGTTCGCGGTTCTCGGGCGATATCCGTTCAAAATCGATGTTGACGCCGTAATAGCCTTTGGTGCGCATCGTCTGAATCATATTGTTGATCAGTGTATCCTGCACCGCCGTATCGTTTAATATCGCATCCACGAGCTCCGTATCGAAGGTGCCCGTGCCGAAGTTCGTGATGACGAGCAGCGGAGCGATGCGAAATTCCCGGGCAGCCGCGAGCATAGCCGCATCGTTGATAGGCTTTAAGCTGCCGTCAGCACGCACCTGATAGCTGAAAGGGCTTAAATATGTGAGAAATTCACCCACTTCGCGAACAGTCTGCGTTTCTGTTTCGGGTGTGGAGGGTTCAATGTAGCCGTTCACTTCGATAAATCCGTAATTCTTTTCTCTGACCGGTATGCGCAGGACGGTGCCGGGGGCAATCGCATCGGGATTCGTAATGCCGTTAAGAGCGGCGATGCTGCCCGTCGTGGTGCCGAAACGCCGTGCGATGGAAAATAGCGTGTCTCCGGGCGCGACGGTATACGAGGTCTCCTGCGTGGGGATGACGAGCGCCTGCCCGATCACAAGAAACGGAATGTCACCAAGCTCGTTGACGCGATAAATCTCATCCGAGGGGACGCCGTATCGCCGGGCAATGCTGTACAGTGAATCGCCCTGCTTCACTACATGTATATCCAAATTAATATCACTTCCTTAAAACTATAGTTTTGGTTGGTATATTATATGGAAACAGTGTCAGTAAAGTTTATTTTTATCAGCAAAGCTTTATCACTTTTTGGCTTGGAGCAATATACTATACTGTATGCGCCAGTGAGGAATTCATAAATGAAGTTGGTGATAAGATGGAACTGTCAGCAAGAGAACTTTTTGCACGAATGTTAAAGTGTGAGGCAGGCGGAGAGGGTATAAACGGCATGAAGGCCGTCGCGACGACGATCATGAACAGGGTTCACGTCTCATACGGAGAGTACTTAAGAACAGGGCAGGGAGACCTGCGGCGGGTATTGACTCAGCCCGGCCAGTTTACCTGCTATATGGACACGGTAAACGGCGAGTACAATCCTCAGAATGTATGGAACATGACGCCCGATCAGATGCATTACGACGTGGCGGACTGGGCACTGGCGGGCAATGTTCACGGAGGAGCTATAGAGACACTTTGGTATATGAACCCGTTTGTTTCGGACTGCCCGCCGTATTTTCCGTATAACCGCACAGGCGTTCAATTCAACAGGGTCGTGCAGCACTGCTTCTTCCAGCCGACCAGCCTTTACGCATTGACATAAAAGAATTAAGAAAGGAGACAAATAATGAACTGCAGTGAATACAGCTACAGCCAGCAGCCGATGGGGCAGACGCAAAGCCGCGATATGACGACGAGACCCATGCAGCCGGGCAGCATGGATATGAATATGGGCAGACAGATGGGCATGCAGAGCTCCCCGATGAGCGTGGGGAGAATGACGGATATGCAGGCTTCGCCGATGAGCACAGGGAGGATGCCGGGCATGCAGAGCACGCCCATGATCACCACCAGAACGACGGGTATGCAGAGCCCTTCCACGGGCAGAATGAGAGACACGCAAGGGATGGCCATGCCTGAAACGGGAAGAGGACTTGGCGCTCAAACGAGTGCGCCGCCCGGAGGATGGAACCTGCCCAGCACAACCACACAACCGCTCGCCATGCAAACCCCGACGACCGTGGAAAGCCCCTATTACACAGCCGGTTTCTTAAGAAATTTCATAGGCAAAGCGATGCGCGTCGAGTTTTTGATCGGCACATCCGGCGCACTTGTGGACAGAACGGGCGAGCTTGTGGAAGTGGGTGCGAGCTACATCGTACTCAAGCCTTCCTTCACAGACGACCTTCTCATGTGCGACCTGTATGCGATCAAGTTTGTGACGATATACCAATAAAAACATAAGCCTGTCATTACGGAATAAGCTCTAAAGGGCTTATTCTTTTTTATCTGCGGCTTGACGACAGGCCGCAGATCATACGGACTTAAGCCGAAGAGATATTTTTTCTGATATTGCATTCACGCAGACAGAGAAATAAAGCTGTCCCCATAGCGGGGAGGGGGATAGATTGCGGAGCCTGACGCCGCACCTGAGACCGCCTGCCAAGACAGCGTTCCCCCGATGGGCAAGCCTGCGCCCGGCGACAGGCAAATGTTCGATCAGCCTGATGGCGATGGCGGTCTCCGGCGGGGAATAATCATTGGAGAAGCTCAAAAGCATATTGCCTTGTCGGGGCGCATAGCCTTGAGTAAAAGGAAGGTGGCTGGGCATGAAACGAAAAAGCCTCATTATTTTTGCGGTGGCCTGTCTCGATGTGGTGCTGATTGCCTTGTCGCTAAGCTTTAATTTCAATACGCAGGTTTGTTTTTTTACAGCCGCACACAGCGAAAACACCGGCTACAACTGGTATTTCGTACCGCGCAGCGACGGGCTGCAGCCAAGAGATCTGCCGGAATTTTCGTTTACCAAGGGGTACGACGCTTTCTGGGTAGGAAAATCCGATGAAAAGACGATATACTTAACGTTTGACGCGGGGTACGAGAACGGCTACACCTCAAAGATACTCGATGTGCTCAAAGCGCATAAGGCTCCCGCCGCGTTTTTTGTGGTGGGCCACTATATCAAAACAGCGCCGGAGCTGGTCACGCGGATGGTGAACGAAGGGCATCTCGTGTGCAGCCACTCGATGAACCATAAAGACATGTCCGCCATCGGCGACTTAAGCGCTTTCAGAGCCGATCTCGAAGAACTCGAAAACACATACAAAGATCTGACCGGAAAGCAGCTGCCCAAATACTTCCGCCCGCCCGAGGGCCGGTTCAGCGAGCGCAGTTTAAAGTTTGCAGGAGAGCTCGGGTATAAGACAATATTCTGGAGCTTTGCCTATAAAGACTGGTATGTCGATAATCAGCCGTCCGAAGAGGAAGCCATCAAGACCATCACCACGCGCACGCACCCGGGCGCGATTGTGCTGCTGCATGCGACTTCGAAAACCAATGCGGACGTGCTGGACCGCGTGATTACCGAGTGGGAGGCGATGGGCTATACGCTCAAATCCTTGGATGAGTTTCCGTTTGAGGAAATGAAGCAGAACCCGGGAGGGTCAAAGGAGTAAGAATGACTCATTGATGCCAATGGTTACAGAAAAAAATGAGTTCTGGCGTGATGGACGCCAGCGCTCGTTTTTTTAGACTGAAAATACTTTATTTAAGCTGTATATGCAATTCTTTTCCAAGGCCATCCGCGATTCGCTTAAGGTATGCTAATGAGGGGTTATAGTTACCATTCTCAATGCGGCTGATATGTCCTTGCGGGATCCCTGTCAAATCTGCAAGGTCTTTTTGAGTCATGCGCTTTTCTTCTCTGGCCTGAATCATCTGCCTGATAAGTTCATATTCCGGTCCCAAGTTCTTATATTCATTTTCAAATTCGGGATCCTTTAATTGCTCTTTCAGATGCTCTTTAAATTTCATTTCACAAACCTCCTTTCATAATCAGCCTTGTATTTTATGGCTTTGTCCAGCTCGCGCTTTGGTGTGGTTTTCGTCTTTTTTATAAAGCCGTTGGTCAATATGATATGTTGGCCCACAAAGAAGAAGTAAACAATACGTGAAATATCGTTTACGGATTGAATGCGCAATTCGTGAATGCCGTTTACCATTGGCTTGGAATACGGCATTTGAACCGCTGTACCGAACTCTTCCAACAGTTCGAGCTCTTTTGCCGCTTTGGCGCGCATCTTGGCTGGTATTGAGTTGATGAACTCATATACCGGACATTTACCGCTTTCAGTTTCGTAGTATATGATTTCCCACATGATTTAATACTCACCTCTGGCTGATATTATTATATGTCATATAAGACATATTTGTCAATTCAGAATAACTACATTTTGCCGTTTCATAAGCAGAACATAGACGTGATAATATAAACGTATTAAAGAATCTGGCACGACAAAAGAAGCTTGCAAAGATGCTCACGTTGAAGCGGTTTTTTGACTTGTAAAAGCGGAAGACGCTGATTCTGCGGTCCTACAGTGCGGCGTTCCCGCGCTTTTTTGCGCCCTTGAGCACAAAATACAGGCCGATTGGGATGACGGCGAGGCTGATCCATTGCGATGTGGACAGCAGCCAAAAGATGCCACGGTCACCGTCACCGCGCAGAAACTCCAGCGCGAAACGGATCACGCCGTAACCCGCGATATATAGCCCGGTGACCTGCCTGTCGGCACGCGGCCTGCGCGAGTAAACAAACAGCACCGCAAAGAGCACGAAATTGAGAGCGGATTCAACGAGCTGGACCGGAAAGAACGAGATACCGTGCGGCGCGACGGAATCGGCGCGGAAAAAGACGCCCAAGGGCGGTTCCGCCTGAAACCCATAGCAGCAGCCGGCGCAAAAGCATCCGATGCGGCCGATTGCGTGGATCAGCGGCACCGAGGGAATCAGGCTGTCCATCAAGTGCCAGGTTTTCAATTTAAATTGCTTGCTGTAGATAAAAACGCCCGCCACCGCGCCGATCAGGCCGCCGTAAAATACGAATCCGTTCGTGAGAAGGTAAGTGACATCGTGAAGCGACCACGGGAAACCTGCGTGCGCCTCAATAAAGCCGGGCAGCGATATCGCAAGATACAGCAGCTTCGCGCCGATGACCGTCCCGATCAGCGCGTAGAGCGCACAAAAGAAGATGTCCTGTTTGGGCAGATCGCGCTTCACAGGCAGATAGACCGCAACGAGTATGCCGAGCACGCAGCCGAGCAATATGAGCGGGCCGTATAGGGGGATGGTCAAACCGAAAACGGTGATCGTCGGGAGCATTGTTTATCCTTTCAGGTGTGAGGAATCCATGTGAAATTGAATTTTGAGTCAGAAAAAACAGGCGGGAAAGAGCGCTCGCACCCTTTCCCGCCTGTTTGTCTGCCGTTAATTGATGAACGGAATGGCTGTGTTGTAGATAGAAGCAACACAGGCTGTGCATGCCAGGAACACGACAACGGTAATGGCAAGCGCGACGATGTTGAGCACCAGGCCCGCAGTGGCCATGCTGGACGGATTCTGTTTTCTCGCGACAATGCTGAGCACAAGGCCGACGATTGCCATGATGATGCCGAGGAACCAAACGATGAAAACGAAAACGACGGAGCAAATGCCGAGCACCATACCCGCGATCGCAAGGCCGTTGTTCTGGCCGCCCGCAGGCTGATAATTCTGAGTGTTCTGCTCTTCCATGATTACCCTCCTAAAAGATTATAGAGTCATAAATACCTATTCAGTATACCAAAGAATGTACGGAATGGGTAGAAAAAAACAGTATTGGGCAGCTATTTTTTTTACATGGGCAAATATTTTGATTAATGTCAGTGCAGCGTAATACCAAGCGCATATGCCACGGTATACATATCCGCTGCGCCTGCTTCGTCACAGGAAATCCGCTTATCATTGTCGGAGACTGTCAGTATTCGGCCCTCTTCACGGAAAGTGATATTCAAATGCTGACAAAGCCTGTAGATGTCGCCCGATGCCATATAGCCGTTCTCGGCACGAACGTCTTGAAAGGTTTGTGGCTTCTTGTTGATGAGAACTGTGACCGGCTCTCCGTAATTCAGATATTGATTGAGCGACTCATGATAAACATCAGGGTTTTCCCATGGTTCGTATTTGACGATATACTCGCGGTACATATCGTTAAGTGTATTGAGGGCCTTATCCTTGTCTTTAAGCCAGTCGTTGTCAGAAAGCAGTGTGTATGCTGTTATTTTTGCGCTAGGGTAGGGTGTGCCTTGAGGCAAAATACAAAGTCTCACTTTCGACATTCTCGTAAACGGATATGCTTTGCTGCACGAAGAAGGAAGATCAACTATCAATTCTGCAAGCGAATCGAGGTCCTCTTCGTTCTTATATTGAAAATATACGGTTCCCGGGGTGCTGTGGTAAGCATAACAGGAGTCCGAGACCAATTTTTCAATTGCAGTCTCTACCAGATCATTGCTGAATACTGGCTGGCTTACTGCATTTTTGATAAAGACATTGAATGATAAGTCATCATACCCAATCAGCGAACACTGATACAACCGGTCGGTTCCGGATATAACTTTGAATGAATCGAAGTTGACAAGCAGATTGGCGTATTTTTCAGACAGATATTCCCGTATTCTGTAGTCCCAATTTTCTTCCAAGGAATCGCTGGGGGAGACTGCCTGATAATCCGTAGGATCGCTGATGTCTGAGAGATGGCTTGTATTAATGATTTTATTCTCGTGCTTCGGGCTCTCGTAACGGTTGGCAGAAAGAGAGCCGCATACCAGTATAAGAAAGAAAATCAAAATTGGAAGAATGGGGACTATCAGGTTGCGGTATGATATCACAAATGATTTAAAAGCCGATCGCCTTTTCTTAGCCGCCAAGCGCACTTTGATAATCTGGCTGAGCTGCCGGTAGGGCGGCCTATTTGCATCGCGATGCCCCTCCGCAAAATAGATGCGCAAAATCTCCTTGCATAAAGCACGACTGAAAGAAAACATCTTCTGCCTTAACAAATCGGTAAACTCACCGATAAAGCTCGGATTATCCATCGCGCGGGCAAAACGCCCGCCGCTAAAAAACGATTTCCACACCGAAAGACGCAGTGCCTTGGGTGCAAGCATCGCACGCATCTCATTGAGAATATTGTGAGTATCTTGCTCATCAATATCATCGTCTTTCATGATGCTTTGCGGCAGATCTGCGTAATCAAATTTTTCGCCCTGCGGCTCCAAAAGAGGAGGGGCAGTAAATTCTGCGGCGCTGCTTACAACAGCCGCTTGAGCTGCAGACACGGCAAGAGCTATTCTGTATGCTTTATTAAGCTGCTGAAATTCTTTGGGATGATCTTCAGGATGGCATTTCTTAACCTGGCTAGCATATGCTCTTCGAATCGTATCCGCGTCCGACGAAGGAGGGATGCCTAATATGCCCCATATGTTCATGGCTTATCATCTCCGTCAAAATCGAAATGAAAACCCGCCGGAGCGTCTTGGCTTAATCCGCTATCATACTGGTCCAAAAATTCCGAAAATTCTCCGCGCATTTTCTGAATTTTTCTGCGCTCCTGCTGCGAAAGCACATTCATAAAAACGTTGTAGTTGTTCATAATCAGCTCACGAATGTACCCTGATGTTTCCTCGAACAGGCGCTCTGCGCGTGCCAGTACCAGCCGGTTTTCATCTTCATCGCGGGGATGAATTTTAAGGCTGGACAATTCCTGCACCTTCTGCTCTATTTCCTGATCTGTTAAAGAGCTGCCTTTACTTATAATCACAAGCTTTTGCATTCGCCCGGTTGAAACAGATGCCGCTTCCACTTCAAGAATGCCGTTTAAATCGTAAGTAAAACGCACATTCACGCTTTCCCTGCCTTTGAGTGCGGCGGGCACCGGCAATTCCATTTCGCCGAGAAGTATATTGTCTTCCGCATACAGGGATTCTCCCTGATAGATGCCCACTTTGATATATCTTTGCCAGTCGCTTACCGTACAAAAACGGCTTTCCTTGCTTGTCGGCAATGAACAGTTACGCTCGATAAGGACTGACATCAGCGGCCTCTCGGGCTGATTGTAATTGTGAACGTCCACACCGAGTGAAAACGGGCAGATATCTGCCAGCAGTACATCTTTAATATCGGCGCAGCGCTCTTTGATGCCAACGTAAATGCCGAGCCCCAGCGCCACGGATGTATCCGGCGAGCCGTAACTTGTGGTTTTGATTTTGAGGATATGCGAAAGATATTGACGAATGACCGGCATGTGACATGAACCGCCCACGAGTATGATGCTGTGAATGTCGGATGGTTCAAGGCTGCTGTCTTTGAGCGCATGCCGAACAGGCCGCTCGATTCGCTTGAAAAGATCTGAGGAAATTTCAATGAGCTTTTGATTGCCAATAATGATGCTGCCGGAGATTTCGTTGTTGTCTGCCTTCATTTCCGTAGAATTCTTTTTTGAAAGCACAAATTTGCTGAGCTCTGCCTGGCGAAGCAGTATCGCACGGGCGGTATCCGACAGGGAGTTGAATGGAATGCCGTTCTGCTCGCAGAAATACTTCGCGAGCACCTCGTCGAAATCACTGCCTCCAAGATGGTTATCTCCGCAAACCGCCAGTATGCTGACGACGTTTTCAAAGCATTCGACGACAGAGACGTCGAGTGTGCCTCCGCCGAAATCAAAAACAATATAGTTTCGATATACGCCTGTATCACCGCCCGTTACATAATTGGCAAGGGCGGCGGCAGAGGGCTCATTGACCAGCCTCTCCACACAAAGGCCCGCGAGGTTGCCGGCCCGTTTTGTGGCGCTTCTCTGGTAATCGTTGAAGTATGCAGGCACGCTGATGACAGCTTCGGTGACGGGTTCTCCCGTAAAGCGCTCGGCATCCTCGCGCAGCTGCCGCAGCACGAACGAGGACAGCTCTTCGGGAAGATAGGTCTTGCTGCCAAGAGGGATTGCGCTGTTTGTTCCCATGCTGCGTTTGAAAAGTGACGCCGTATATTCGGGATGGGATATCAGTCTCTCCTTTGCGATTTTCCCCACATACAGCGTGCCGTCTCCATCGGTGCTGACGACGCTTGGGGTTAAATATTCGGAAAAACTGTTGGGAACCAATTCGCTTTTTCCGTCGCGCCAAACAGCACAAAGGCTGTTGGTTGTTCCAAGGTCGATGCCGATAACCGCCATGATTCCTCCGGATGTTTGTTCTTTCTACATATTAACCGATTTATACATTAATGACAACAATAACCGAAGGAATCCATCCGAAACAAAATTGCAGGGACCAGTTTATTTTAAGAGTAAAGAATGATATACTTTAACTAGTTAATTATCATTATGAATAAGGGGGCTCGTATCTTTTCATATGCGTGATAGTCAGTATAAATATCTGCTGCTTGATGTGGACGATACGCTGATGGATTTCAAAAAGATAGAATCGGAAGCGCTTCAGAAGCTTTTTGAATTCTACGGGCATCCGCTGACATTGGAGCTGCTTCAAACCTATCATACGGTCAACAGCGGACTCTGGGAAAACTATGAGCGCGGCGAGGTCGCCATGGGCGATATGCTCAATAACCGTTTCGGGCTGACGATGAGCCAGTTCGGTATCCGCATAGACAGCGAAGAATGGGAGCTCAGATATCAGACGCTGCTCGGCGAAGGCAGCCATCTTATCGACGATGCAAAGGAAGTTGTTACGCGCCTTCGCGGCGCGTACCGGCTGTTTGTGGTGACCAACGGCGTGAGGGAAACGCAGCGCAGGCGGCTCGAAGGGGGCGGTCTTTACGGCCTCTTTGAGGCTGTGTTCGATTCGCAGAGCATCGGTTTTCAAAAGCCCGCCGGGGAATTTTTCGATTACGTCGCCGCGCATATTGACGGCTTTGAGAAACACCGCGCTCTGATCATCGGCGATTCACTGGCGACAGATATCCGGGGCGGAATCGCGGCAGGCATCGACACCTGCTGGTTCAACAGGAACCCTGAAAAGAGCGCGGCGGATCTGCCAGTTACCTATACGATCACAAAGCTCACGGAGCTTTATGACATACTCGGTGTGGCGGATGAGGGATAAACTGCTTCAATGGTATGCTGAGAATAAACGTGATCTGCCGTGGCGGCGGCGCAGCGGTGCGTACGCGGTGCTCGTGTCTGAGATGATGCTGCAGCAGACCACGGTGGAGACGGTGCTGCGCTATTACGAGCCGTTCCTTAAGCGTTTTCCGGATGTGCAAGCGCTGGCGGGAGCGGACGAGCAGGAGGTGCTGGCCTGCTGGAAGGGGCTCGGGTATTATTCCCGCGCACGCAACCTGCACCGCACCGCGATGCTGGTGGCAAGCGAGTACGGCGGCGTGTTTCCCGATTTCTATGACGCGTGGCGTAAATTGCCCGGCGTCGGCCCGTACATGGCGGGTGCGGTGATGAGCATCGCGTTTGGCAAGGCCTACCCCGCGGTGGACGGCAACGTGTTGCGCGTGATATCAAGAGCGTATGCGCTGCGTGAGGACATCGCGAGCCCCGCGGCACGCAAGCAAACCGAAGCGCTTGTGAGCGCGATGATGACCGGCGAGAACGCGGGAGATTTCACACAGGCGCTGATGGAGCTCGGCGCGCTCGTCTGCCGCCCCGTTTCGCCCGATTGCGCGGCTTGCCCGTGGCACAAGGATTGCGCGGCGCTTCGTGAGGATATCGTGAATGAGCTGCCGGTGAAAAAACCGCGCGCCAAGGTGAAAACCGTGGAACTGTGGGCGGCGCTGATCGAAACGACGGATAAGGTGCTGCTGCATTACCGCGGCGGCGAGACGCTGCTTTCCCGGCTCTGGGGTCTGCCCGTGGCCGAAAAGCGCGGCGGCGAGACGCTCGAAAAGCTGCTGGCAGAAAAGTACGGCCTTGAGTTAAAGCACGGAGAGATCATCACGCACGCCTCACACGTGTTCACGCACCAGCGCTGGGAGATGGACGTGGTGCGGTACGAATTGGAAAACGAGATAAAGCCGGACAACCCTGAATGGGAGTTTGTCAGCTGGGAATCAATAGATGCAAAGCCCATTCCCACGGCGTTCATGAAGATACTGAACGGCGTGCGAAAGATGAGGAGGAAAGGCGATGGATAAGAAAGCGGTATTCGCGGGCGGATGCTTTTGGTGCATGGAGCCGCCGTATGCCAAAATGCAAGGCGTGAAGCAGGTGCTGCCCGGATACACGGGCGGACAGACCGAAGCCCCGACCTACGAGCAGGTCTGCGCGGGCGGCACGGGACACTATGAGGCGGTCGAGGTCACGTACGACCCCGAAAAGGTGTCGTTTGAGCAGCTGCTGGAGGTGTTCTGGCGGCAGATAGACCCGACGGATGCGTTCGGGCAGTTCGCGGACAGGGGCCGCCAGTATCAGACGGCGATATTTTACCATGACGACGAGGAAAAACGCATCGCCGAGGATTCGGTGCGCCGCATACAGCGGCTGTTTGACAAGCCTGTGCGCACGCAGGTGCTGCCCGCGGCTGTGTTTTATCCGGCGGAGGGCGGCCACTGCGAGTACTACAAAAAGAACCCGTCGCATTATACGCGGTATAAAGCGGGCTCGGGGCGCGAAGCGTATATCCACAGCGTCTGGGGTGACGATGCGCTTAAAAAAAGGCTCACGCCTGTTCAGTACAGCGTAGCACGGCAAAGCGCGACAGAGCCGCCGTTTCGCAACGAATATTGGGACAACCATGAGCCGGGGCTGTATGTGGACATCGTATCGGGTGAGCCACTATTTACATCGATGGATAAGTTCGATTCGGGCTGCGGCTGGCCGAGCTTTTCAAAGCCGGTGGATAACCGAAGCATCGAGGAAAAAACCGACATGAGCCACGGCATGATACGCACCGAAGTGAGGACCAAGGGGTCCGATTCGCATCTCGGGCATGTGTTTCCGGACGGGCCGGGGCCGGAGGGGCTGCGTTATTGCATCAACTCGGCATCGCTGCGCTTCATTCCGGTTGACGATCTCGAAAAAGAGGGATACGGGGAATACAAAAAGCTGTTTGAATAGCTGTTAATATAGCCGGGACTTCTCCAAAAATTTCAGGTCTTGAGATGTATGACCGGTCTTCGTCACTCGCTTGTGATATAATGATATTGACGACAGCCGCGAATGGCACATGTTTTCCGGCAATAGTCAACAGGGAGTTTGTCTTGCTCGGCAAGACCTGGCATTCGCCGCACGCACATCCTGGCGAGATATTTTGGCGTCGGCGATGACAGAACCATAACAGTTTCTTAATTTGCCAAAGACCGATGCTCATGGTATAATCGTTGTTAAGAAATATTCCGAAGAACGAGAGGATAAATACATGAAGATCGTCTCATGGAACGTCAACGGTCTGCGCGCGTGTTACGGCAAGGGCTTTACGGATTTTTTCACCGCGGGCAACGCGGATATTTTCTGCATCCAGGAAACCAAGCTGCAGCGCGGCGATTTTGAGTTTGACCGGCCCGATTATTTTGACTACTGGAACGACGCGGAGAAAAAGGGCTACTCGGGTACGGCGGTGTTTACCAAGCAAGAACCTGCCGCAGTCAGCTACGGCATCGGCATCGACGCACACGACCATGAGGGGCGCGTGATTACGCTCGAATTCGACGGTTTTTATTTTGTGAACGTCTATGTGCCGAATTCCGGTGAGGAGCTCAAAAGGCTTAATTACCGCATGGAGTGGGACGAAGCCTTTCGCGGCTATCTTAGCGCACTCGACGCCAAAAAGAGCGTGATCGTCTGCGGCGATTTCAACGTCGCGCATCAGGAGATCGATTTGAAGAATCCGTCTTCCAACAGGCACACGGCGGGCTTTACCGACGAGGAGCGCGAGAGTTTTACCAGACTGCTCGGTGCGGGCTTCACCGATTCGTTCCGTTATCTTTATCCCGATACACGCGACGCGTATACGTATTGGACTTACCGCTTCGGCGCACGCGCGCGCAACGCGGGCTGGCGTATCGATTACGCGTGCATCTCCGAAAGGCTCAAAAGCGAATTGCATGAGTTCACGATACACAGCGACATTATGGGCTCGGATCACTGCCCGGTTTCTATCGATATATTTTAACAGACTATAAGGGAGGGACAGACTATGGCCAAGTTTATTTGTAGAGCGTGCGGTTATACCTTTTACGACGAGAACAACGAACCCGATTATGAGGATTTGAACGACACGGTGCCGGATGATTTTGAATGCCCGTGCTGCGGCAAAACCGAATGCGAGCTGGCGAAAGAGCAAGCATAACGATTGACGCATAACAGCCGCATTGAATTGTGATACTAGGACTATGACGACGATGACGATGCTGAATCATGCGCAGGCGTGCTTTTTCGAATTCGATAAACACCTGACGGAGGACGAAAAGCCCTCGGCTTATTTCAACACGCTGGTGGACAAGGAAGCGTTTCCGCAGCAATACCCGTTTACGATGCTGACCGATTTAATCGGCGTGGAACAATCGCCTCAGCATCACCCCGAGGGCGACGTCTGGAAGCACACCATGCTCGTGGTGGACAACGCGGCCGAGATCAAGCGCCTCAGCAAAGCGCCGCAGGCGATGATGTGGGCGGCGCTGCTGCACGACACCGGCAAAAAGGAAACGACGAAGCTGCGGAAAGGGCGCATCACCGCTTACGACCACGACAAAGCGGGAGAGCGGCTCGCTGTGAGCTTTCTCGAGGCCTGCGGACAGAGCGCTGAATTCTGCCGTGAGGTGGGTGCGCTCGTGCGCTGGCATATGCAGGCGCTGTTCGCGTCCAAGAATCTGCCGTTTTACAATCCCAAAGCGATGATGGCGCAGGCCGACGTGAACGAGGTGGCGCTGCTTTGTCTGGCTGACAGGCTCGGGCGCGGCCCGGTGACCGCGCAGCAGCTTGAGCGCGAGCAGCAGCAGATCGCGTCGTTCGTGGAGAAGAGCCTCAAATACAGATAAAGAGGTTTCGTATGAAACGCATTTATGGTGCGCGCATCACAGTTGCACTGATGCGTGATTTTTTATTGAGCTTAGGCGATCGATGCCGTGTGCCAAAGAGATATATGAATTTCGGTAGGGCTGCCATTGGCGGCCTGCTTTATTTTGATATATTGTGTCATTCTGAAGCCGCATGCGGCTGAAGAATCTGGTAATCTGCAACTGCGCTATTGAATCAATCAATGGATAAATTAGCACTTGTGGTTTATTTTGTTGGTTTGTTCGTTATAGCGGCATATTTCAGATACGTTCGTCGCTTTGCTCCTCAGTATGACAGAAAAGTTGCGGCTGCGGTCATTCTGAATGGAGCGAAGCGGAGTGAAGAATCTGTTAATCTGCAACTGCGCCATTAAATCAATCAATGGATAAATTAGCACCTTGCGGTTCATTTTGTTGGTGTGTTCGTTATAGCGGCATATTTCAGATACGTTCGTCGCTGCGCTCCTCAGCATGACAGAAAAGCTGCGGTTGCGGTCATTCTGAACGGAGCGAAGCGAGTGAAGAATCTGTACGTTGATGGTATACCTTAGAACCAATCACCGGATAAATCAGTCCATTTCGGATTCGAATTGCTGATCAACTCATTTTTCTTTTCTCTCGCCCAGCCTTTGAGCTGCTTTTCTCGTTCAATTGCACTGTCAATATTCGATGTTGTTTCAAAATAAACGAGTTTTTTGACATTGTATCTTTGCGTAAAGCCCTCATTAAGCTTGTTTTTATGCTCAAAAACACGGCGTGCTAAATCGTTTGTCACGCCAATATATAATACCTTGTTTGTGAAATTCGCCATCATGTAAACATAATGCATAATATTTTTCCTATGTTGAGATGACTTATTGGCTTAATAATGCTTCTGTTAAGCATATAGCTTCAAATTCAACAGATACGTTCGTCGCTTTGTTACTTAGCATGATACAACCCATGGGGTGCGGTCATTCTGAGAGAGCAGAGCGACCGAAGAATCTGTTAATCTGAAACTATACTTTAGAGTTAATCCACTGGATAAACCAGTTACAATTCATACAGTTAAAATAGGAACATGCATCATGTCCTGTAATCCGCGTTGATCTTCACATAATCGAGAGAGAAATCGCACGTCCACATCATATCCGACGCGCCACCGTCGTTCAAATCGATAATATAGGTCACTTCCTTTTGCTTGAGCTCTTTGAGCGCCGCAGTCTCATCGAACGCAAGGCCGCCGCCCTGCTTGCACACCTGCACGCCGCCGATGTAAATATCCACCTTGGTGGGATCAAACGGCGCGCCCGAGTAACCCGCCGCGGTCAGCAGCCGGCCCCAGTTGGCATCGTTGCCGAACGCCGCCGTCTTGCACAGAGGCGATTTCGCGATTGCCGACGCGATCATATGCGCGGCCTTCGCCGAGCGCGCATGCCGCACGTCGATCGTTAGCAGCTTGGTGGCGCCTTCGCCGTCCGCCGCGAGCATCTTGGAAAGCGTCACGCAGACCTCCTTAAGCGCGGCAAAAACCGCATGATAGCCGTCGGTATCTTCTTCTATTATTGCATTGCCCGCAAGCCCCGAAGCCAGCAGCAGCACCTTGTCACACACGCTCGTGTCGCCGTCCACGGAAATGCGGTTGTAGGAAATGTTCGCCGCGTCCTTGAGCGCCTTTTTGAGCGCTTTGGCGGATATCGCAGCGTCGGTGGTAATCACGGAGATCATCGTTGCCATGTTCGGGTGAATCATGCCGCTGCCCTTGGCCATGCCGCCGATCCTGATGGCGCGGCCGTCTATCGTCACGCTTGCCTGCGCTTCTTTTCTGATCGTGTCGGTGGTCATAATCGCCGTGGCCGCGTCTGCGCCGCCATCGCGCGAGAGCACGGCTTTTTGCAGCCCGGCCTCAATGCGCTCAACGGGAAGCGGCATGCCGATTACACCCGTGGAACCCGTGAGCACGTCCTGCGGCTTGCAGCCGAGGGTATCCGCCGTCAGCTGCGCCATACGCAGTGCATCCTGCTCGCCGCGGCTGCCGAGGCATGCGTTGGCATTTCCCGCGTTGATGATGACGGCTTGCGCGCGTCCGTTGCGCAGATTTCTGTGCGCAAGCACAAGAGAATGGCCCTTCACCTTGTTGCGCGTGAACACGCCCGCTGCCGTGGCAACGCAGTCGCATTTGATGATAGCCAGATCCTTATTGCCGTTTTTCTTGATGCCGCAGGCCACGCCCGCCGCCGTAAACCCCAAAGCGTATGTCACGCCGCTGCCGTTATCCATGATGTTAAAATCCCTTTCTCATATTACCGGGTTATTATAGCATACTGTATTTATTCGTGAAGCAGCATGTCTTCGAGCTGCTCCGCATTTCGGATATAAAAGCTGTTGCGCTGGTAATCGACAACGCCCTCCTCGCTCATGCGCGAGAGCTCGCGAGACAGCGCGCTGCGGTTCACACTCAAATAGTCGGCAAGAGCCTGACGGTCGAGCGCAATCTCAAAACGGCGGGCACCCGCGCGCGTCGCCTGGTCAATCAAGTACGAGGCGAGCTTTTGCCGCGTGGTTTTGCGCGCCATATGGTCGAGCTTCTCGCTGAGTGCGAGATTTTTCTGCGCGACGATGCGCAGCATGTTGTGGATCAGCGCCGAATGGTGTGAGCAGCACGAAGTGCATGTGTGCAGAATTCTTTCAAATGCGAGCAGCAGCACGGTCACATCCGTCACGGCTTCCACGCTGACCGGGCTCGTTTTCACCCCGGCGCAGACGAATGTTTCAGCAAAAAGCTGAGGGGGGATAAGTGCGCCGAGCACCGTCCGGCTGCCGAGCAGATCGGTCTTGAATACGGTTGCCTGCCCGGAAAGCACAATGCCCACGTAGGGCAGCGGATCTCCGGCCATCAGCAGAAAGCTGCCTTTTTTATAGCTTCGTTCAACCGCATCGAGACAGGTCAGCATTTCGGAAAGCTCTGTTTCGCTGATGCCGTTAAAAAGCGCGGCATGCGCCGCATATATGGATGAAATAACCACGATTCGTTCTCCAGTGTTGCAAATGCAACGGACTTATTTGTTTAAATATACGATAATGAGGCCAGAAAAGCAAGGAAGACAGAGAGGAAAAAATGATGAAACGCAATATCATTTCGATTGATGAAGATAAATGCAACGGCTGCGGGCTGTGCGTGGAGGCGTGCCACGAGGGCGCGCTCGCAATGGTGAACGGCAAAGCAAAGCTGATGTCCGAATCGTACTGCGACGGCCTCGGTAACTGCCTGCCCGAATGCCCGACAGGCGCCATCACAATTGAGGAACGCGAGGCGGCGGAGTTCGATGAGGAAGCGGTGGAGAGACATATGAAACAGCAGCATGTGGGCGGCGGGTGCCCGTCGGCACGCGCGGCACTGCTCGAAAGAAAGCCGCAGGCGGCTGCGCCGCAGCCCCGGGCGGAAGCCGTTTCCGAGCTCGGGCAGTGGCCGTGTCAAATCAAGCTGGTGCCCGTCAATGCACCGTATTTCGACGGCGCCAGGCTGCTCGTCGCGGCGGACTGCACCGCATATGCGTATGCCAACGTGCATGACAGGTTCATGCGCGGAAAGATTACGCTGATTGGCTGCCCCAAGCTCGATATGGCGGACTATTCGGAAAAGCTCGGGGAGATCATTAAGCACAACGATATAAAGAGCGTTGAAGTGCTGCGCATGAGTGTGCCGTGCTGCGGAGGCATTGAATACGCGGTGAAACAGGCGCTGCAAAGCAGCGGAAAAATGATTCCGTGGCATGTCACGGTCATTGCGCCAAACGGCGGCATTGTTGAAGATTGATGATGCATGGTGCGCGTCACTAAGGTGCGCACTTGGAGTGTCAAAAAGCCTGCTATCGTGGGCTCTTCTGACGGCTACCCAACAGGGTGGACTGAGCATTGCCGCCGATAGATGACTGGGTGGGAGAAAATTGCTTAAAACCGGTCACTCCTCCGGCACTTTCGTGCCGCTGTCCGTCCATTCGGGATAGTCATCTAAGGAAGGTTTTATGGGTGTTATATCGACAGTCTGGAGTGCGCGTCCTAAGGTGCGCACTTTTTTTCTCTCGATAGACAAAAAAACGTTAAAATACGACTTAAGCGGTGTATATATAAGCTTAATACGGCTAAGCGCAAACGGCGCTCAAGTTCGATGCAAATCATTATTATTTAGTATTTTGAAAAAAATGATTAATGATATATAATGAGAAAATCAATTTTTTCTGGAGAAGTCATGCTTAATTATAAACCGATAGAACTCGAAGACAAAACGCTCTTTGAAATGTACACAACGTGCCACGGCTATCACAATCTTGAAGCGTCATTCGCCAACATTTTTATATGGCGCCGGGCATGGAATATCAATATGGCAACCGATGATCTGGCTATGTATCTGCACCTAAGCAGCGGCACCGTTTCATTTGCGCTGCCGCCCTTTCTGGACTGCTGCGAGGAAAGCATGGCGGAGCCGCTCAAACGGTATGATGAGTTTTTCGCGTCGCGCGGGGAGAAGCCGCTTTTAAAGGGTGTGACCGTTGAGCTTAAGGAAAAGATCGAGCACGACTGCCCCGGCTGGTATACGTTTACCGCTGACCGGGACAATTTTGAGTATGTGTACAATGCGAGCGATCTGATTACGCTGGAAGGAAAGAAATACCACGCGAAGCGCAACCATATCAACAAGTTTTTGAAAGAGCATACGTTTGAATACCGCCCCTACACGAGCACGGACTATGATGCCTGCATTGCGCTGCAGGAAAGATGGATGGAGACCAAGGGAGAGCCGTCGCAGAGCTATTTAAACGAGCTGAATGCGGCCAAGGACGCGCTGACGTACATCGATAAGCTGGGCCTTAAATGCGGCATGCTCTATGTGGACGGCAGCCTCGAGGCGTATTCGGTCGGCGAAAAGTTTGACGATATGGCGATCATCCACTTTGAAAAGGCGAACCCGGACATTCAGGGCGTGTTCGCGCTGATTAACCGCGAGTTTGCAAGCCATGAGTTCAGCGATATGCTTTATATCAACCGTGAGGAGGATATGGGCATTGAAGGGCTGCGCAAAGCCAAAATGTCGTATTATCCGCTCTGCCTGAAGGAGAAATTTGTGGGTGTGAGGAATTTATGAGCAAGGATATACGTCTGCTTCTGGAGGACGAACGGCCGCTGGCCAAAGCGCTCTGGAAAGAGGCATTTGACGATACGGACGCATTTATCGACTGGTACTTTGCCAACAAAGTGCTGGATGGCAATTCGCTGTGCATGTATGACGGCGGCAAGCTCATCTCCATTGTCCACATGATACCGTATACGATCCGTATACAGGGCAAGCCGGTGAAATCGGCGTTCATTGCGGGCGTGGCCACCTCCTTAAGCCGGCGCGGGGAAGGGCTGATGCGCACGATGCTGCTTGAATCGCTGGGGCTGCTGAAAATGCGCGGCATATACATTACGCATCTGTATCCGTTCAGCCATGCCTTTTACGAGAAATTCGGCTGGACGGCTTACTCGCATGTGAGCCGCCAAACGGTCAGCGCGGCGAGACGTCTGCGCGGTACCGAGGTGATCGAGACGACGGATGCTTCCGTGCTTTCGCCGCTCTATAACCGCATGATGAAAGCGTACGACGGGTATGTGGTCAGAGGCAAGCAGGAATGGAAGTGGCGGCTCGGAGAGCTCAACAGCGACGACGGGCACTGCGCCGTGCTGATTAAGGACGACCGCGCAAGTGCATATATGCTCTATTACAGTCAAAAGGACAAAGCCGACATCATCGAAACGGTGTATCAGGACGAGGAAGATATCGGAGCGATGCTGGCGCATGTGCTGTCACAGGGACACCGCCACGCCGAATACATTATACCATCGGAGGGCATGAGTGCTGCAAAGCACGGCATGGCCCGGGTTGTGGATGCGAAGGCGCTGCTTGAGGCTTTCGGCGCGCAGGACCTGCTTAAGCAGGTCGATATCGTGGATGATTTTGCTTCGTGGAACAGCACGTCGGGCGGGTGTGAAAAGAGCATCACTGCGGCAGAATTGGCGCACCTTGTCCACTGCGGCACGGACCGGCGGGACGCAGGTGCAGGGCGCTTTTTTGTGCCGCAGAAGACTTGCATTTTCGAAGCGTTTTGATTACAATAAGTTAATTATGTGGGGCTTATTGGTTGGTATTATTATCGGGATGCTGCAGGTATTGGGGCTCAGCGTGTTCGGTAAGATGATACTTGGAAAGAATAATGCAAAAAGGGTACTCGGTGCCGTTGCGCTTGTTGCAAAGCTCGCATTGATCATTCTCCTTATTTGCCTGATATCAACGGTATCGCTGGACTGTGTGATCTGGACTGCAGGCGGAATGCTGCTCGGGTTGATTCTCTCCTGGGTGTATGTGAGCAAACGCAGCCACATGAAAGATAGTAAAGACCGCGAATACACGGCCGGAAAGGACAACAGCAATGTTTGACCATATGATGGTTCCAAGCCGTATGAGTTTTGATTCAGAACTGGTGTCGGTGACACCGCCAAAGATTTCGATATTTGGCATGCAATTCAACGACACGCTTGTGTTCACATGGATCGTCATGTTGATTTTGATTGTCGTCGCGATTGTCATTCGCGTTTTCATTATCAGAAGATTTCAAACCGTTCCCAAAGGGATACAGAACATTCTTGAAACATTTGTAGAATCTTGTGAAAAATTCACGAAAGGTACGCTGGGTAAGCACGGCCCGACTTATGCGGCCTACATCTTTACTGTCGCGCTGATGATCGTTAGTACGTGTATGATTGAGCTCTTTGGTTTTCGTGCGCCTGCGACTGATATAAATTTCACAATAGCGCTTGCATTGATGTCCTTCGTGCTGATCAACGCCTTTGGCTTTTTTTATACGGGCTTTTTCGGCCGCCTGAAATGGTTTGTCAAGCCGAAAGCGTTTATGCTGCCCATTAATGTCATGACGCACGCTGTGATTCCCGTGTCGCTGTCGTTCCGTCTTTTTGGCAACATGTTTGCCGGAATGATCGTGATGGACCTGATTTACGGGATCACCTATGTGAATGCGGTGGTGCCGTCGGTGCTGTCGCTGTATTTTAATCTGTTCCATGTCGGCATACAAACGTATATTTTTCTCGTACTGACTCTCTCCTTTATGGAGGAAACGTTAATGTACGGGTCAAAGAGATAGATAAAATTAGAAGATATAATTACTGGAGGTAACGAACATGACAACAGCCATTATAGCGATTGGCGTGGGGATCGCGGTTCTGACAGGTTTGGGCGCAGGCATCGGCATGGGCCTTGCCACAAAAGGCGCGACGGAAGCGGTGGCGCGGCAGCCTGAGGCGAGCGGCAAGATCAATGCGATGCTGCTTATCGGTCTCGCGTTTGCCGAGACAACAGCGATTTACGGTTTTGTTATTGCGATATTAATGTTTGGTAAGATTTAAGGGGAATATCGCAACAAACCGACCATAAGTGAGGTGTAACTATGCTGGAGATAGATCCTTTGCAGATCGGCCTGCATGTATTGAATGTCATCATCATGTTTTTCGTGCTCAAGCTGCTTGTTTACAAGCCGATTTTGAAGTTCATGAAACAGCGTGAGCATATGGTTTCTGACAAGATCGACGAACTCGACGCGCGTGAGAAGCAATTGATACAGCAAAGGGAAGAGTATGAGCATATGATGGCAGAAGCGCACAACGAGGCAGCCGAGCTCATCACCAGAAGCAATGAGATGGCCAGAGATCATGCACGGGAGATAGTCGACAACGCAAAAGAACACGCAAGGAGCCTTGTGGTAAGGGCCAAAAAAGAGATTGAAGCCGAAAAGGTTCAGGCACGCTTGGATATGCGCAAACAGATTGCCGAGATGAGCATACAAATTGCGGAGAAGGTGCTGGAAAGAGAGATTTCTTTGGACGATAATCATAAGATCATTGACGAGTTCTTCGAGAGGGTGGGATAAGTGATTATCGAAGGTAAACTCAAGTCGGCTGTACAGCTCGATGAGCTGACCGTACAGTCGATTAAAAAGCGCTTTGAAGCGCTCATCGGCGCAGATATCACGTTTAAAACCGAAATCGTGCCGGAATTACTTGGCGGTTTTGTTGTGGTCATCAATAACAAGGTCTACGACAGAAGCGTCCGGTCTCATTTGGGGAAAATAAAGAATTATATTATTGATACCGAAACGCCATATCAGGAGGATGCTTTGGAAGCGGGCGATTTCAGTCTGGATTTTGACGCCGAAGAGTTCAGCGAGGCGGCGCGCGAGAGAATCGGCAAATATGCCGGCAGCATGGACATCACCGAGGTGGGCACCGTCACCTATGCGGGAGACGGCATTGTTCATGTGGCGGGGCTCGAAGGCTGCAAATATGGCGAGCTGCTTGAGTTTGAAAACAGTGCCTACGGCATCGTTATGAACCTCTCCAAGGAGAGTATCGGAGCGGTGCTGCTAAGCGGCGCTCAGGATGTCATCGAGGGATCGACCGTGCGCAACACAGGCAGCGTCGTTCAGGTGCCCGTCGGCGAAGTGCTGCTCGGGCGCATTGTGAGCCCGCTTGGCTTACCCATGGACAACAAGGGCAAGATCGCTGCGACCACTTACCGCACGATTGAAGCGGAAGCGCCGCAGATATTTGACAGAACGGGCGTTAAGCAGCCTCTTGAAACGGGTATATTGGCGATCGACAGCATGATACCGATCGGCAAGGGACAAAGAGAGCTGATCATCGGAGACAGGCAGACGGGCAAAACAGCCGTCGCTGTGGATACGATACTCAATCAAAAGGGCAAAGACGTCTATTGCGTGTATGTGGCGATCGGCCAGAAGGCATCCACAATCGCATCCATCATTCAGACGCTGGAAGAAGAGGACGCGATTGAATACACCGTCGTTGTGGTTTCCACAGGCAGCGATTTGCCTTCGATGCAGTATATTGCCCCGTACGCGGGTTGCGCCATCGCCGAGGAGTTCATGTACAGCGGTAAGGACGTTCTTATCGTTTATGATGATTTGAGCAAGCATGCCGTGGCGTACAGAACGATGTCGCTGCTGCTGCGTCGGCCGCCGGGCCGCGAAGCCTATCCGGGCGACGTTTTCTATCTGCACTCGCGTCTGCTTGAACGTGCGGCCAAGCTCAACGAAGAACACGGGGGCGGGTCGATGACGGCGCTGCCCATCATTGAGACGATGGCGGGCGATATTTCCGCTTACATACCGACAAACGTCATTTCCATTACCGACGGACAGATATTCCTGGAATCGGAGCTTTTCAACGCGGGCATACGTCCGGCGGTCAACGTCGGCCTCTCGGTGTCGCGCGTGGGCGGCAGCGCCCAGACAAAGGCGATGAGAAAGGTGGCCGGGCGTCTGCGTCTGGACCTCGCTCAGTATCGTGAGTTGGCGGTGTTTGCCCAATTCGCGTCGGACCTTGACAGAACGACGCGTGAAACGCTTGAACAGGGCGCAAGGCTGACTCAGTCGCTCAAGCAGGGGCAGTATTCTCCGCTGCAAATGGCGAGCCAGATCATTCTGCTCTATGTCGCTGTCAATAAATTTCTGGTTAGATTGCCGATGACGCATGTCAAGCCGTTTTTAAGCCAGTATCTGCAATATGTCGATACGAATTTTCCGGAAGTGCGCATTGGCATCAACAAGTCAGGCGATCTTTCGGATGCGGCGATCGGTGCACTGAAAAAAGCTGCCGAGGATTTCACAGGTACGTATTGTGCTCAAAACGATATTAAACTGGAAGTAGAGGAAAACGCCTGATGGCTACCATGGCGGATATTAAGCACAGTATACGCTCCATTTCCGAAACAGAGCAAATTACGCGTGCGATGCACCTCATATCCACGTCCAAGATGAAAAAGGCCATCAACAAGTATGAGTCGAACCATGTACATTTCGAGCGCGTGCAGTCGGCGCTGAAGGATATTTTTTCTCATACGAGCGAGCTCAAACATCCGTATGTGAGCGAGAGAAAGGGCGGAAAGGCCGCTTATATCGTGATTGCGGCGGATAAAGGCATGTGCGGCGGCTACAACCACAATGTTTTGAACCTTGCGCTTGAGCATATGAAGAATTGCTCCGACAGATACATACTGACGGTGGGGCACATGGCCCGCGCGTTCTTTGAGCGCCGCGGGCAAATGGTGGACATTGAATTCCTGCATGTGTCGCAGAATCCGTCGCTTCTTAACGCGCGCAATATTACGAGCGACATCCTCGAACTGTATGATCATGGTGTGATGGATGAGGTGTTCGTGGTATACACAAGATTTATATCCGTCATGCGGCAGGAACCCCGCGTTATCCGTCTGCTGCCCCTCTGCAAGGGAAACGTCATCGATGTCTGCGACGAGGCGCAGTACAATGCGGAGCTTTACTATCACCCGACACCCAAGCAGGTGTTCGACGTGCTGGTGCCGCAGTATATCATCGGCCTCGTGTACGGCTGCCTCGTGCAAAGCTACGCAAGCGAGCAGTGTGCGCGTATGACGGCGATGGAGAATGCGACCAACAACGCCGAAGAGATGATTGAGAACCTGACACAGCAGTACAACAGAGCGCGCCAGTTTGCCATTACCAACGAGATCTCCGAAATCATCGGGGCGCTCGATGCATTGAAATAGGAGAACTTTTTATGGATGATTACAATATCGTCAATAAAGGCGAGTTGATTCGTATCACAGGGCCTGTGCTGGACGTTAAGTTTTATGACGGCCACCTGCCTGCCATTTACAATGCGCTGGTCATCAGGCTCGGAGACCGTGAGGTCTGGATGGAAGTGGCGATGCATATCGGCGACGATACAGTCCGCTGTATTGCGCTGCACGCGACGGAAGGTTTATACTGCGGGCTTGCGGTCATCAACACGGGAGACCGTATCACAGTACCTGTGGGCCAAAAGGCGCTTGGACGCGTGATGAACGCAATCGGCCAGCCTATTGACGGCAAGGGCCCCATCAATGCGGAGACAAAGCTGCCGATTCACCGTCAGCCGCCTAAGTTTGCCGATCAGAACCCGGCAACAGAACAGTTTGAGACGGGCATCAAGGTGATTGACCTGCTCGCGCCGTATGCCAAGGGCGGCAAAATCGGCCTGTTCGGCGGCGCGGGTGTCGGAAAAACGGTGCTCATTATGGAGCTGATCCGCAACATCGCCACGGAGCACGGCGGGTACAGCGTGTTCACGGGCGTGGGCGAAAGAAGCCGCGAGGGCAACGAGCTTATTGAGGAAATGAGCGAATCCGGCGTTATAGAGAAAACGTGCCTTGCTTTCGGGCAGATGAATGAGCCGCCGGGCTCCAGAATGCGCGTCGCATTCACGGGGCTGACGCTCGCCGAGCATTTAAGAGACGAAGAACATCAGGACGTGCTGTTGTTTATCGACAACATCTACCGTTTCATACAGGCCGGTTCCGAGGTATCGGCGCTGCTCGGGCGCATTCCGTCTGCGGTGGGCTATCAGCCGACGCTCGCGTATGAACTGGGTTCGCTGCAGGAGCGTATCACGTCCACAAAGGGCGGCTCCATCACATCGGTGCAGGCCATTTATGTGCCTGCGGACGACCTGACAGACCCCGCTCCGGCCACGACGTTTACGCATCTGGACGCCACCACCGTGCTGTCGCGCCAGATTGCGGAGCTCGGCATCTATCCGGCGATCAACCCGCTGGAATCCTCCTCGCGCATACTCGACCCGCGTATCGTCGGCGAAAAGCATTACAATATTGCGCGCCGCGTGCAGGAGGTGCTTCAGCGCTACAAGGAGCTGCAGGATATCATCGCGATTCTCGGTATGGAAGACTTGAGCGATACCGACAAAACCATCGTGTACCGCGCGAGAAAGATACAGCGTTTCTTCTCTCAGCCGATGTCGGTGGCCGAAGTGTTCTCGGGCATTCCGGGCAAGTACGTGCCGCTGGAGCGCACGATTGAAAGCTTCCGCGCCGTGGTGGACGGCGAGGTGGACGACATCCCTGAGGGCGCGTTCTTCATGGCGGGCGATATTGAGGATGTCAGGCAGAAAGTGAAAAAGGATAAGGCGGTGGGATAATGCCTGCGAAATACATGCTGGAAATTATCACGCCCGAGCGGATATTCTTCCGCGGCGAGGTGGAAAGCGTCATTATTCCGGCTCCGGACGGATATATGAGCATACAGAGAATGCACGAACCCATGGTGGCTGCCATCAACATCGGGACCATGAAGATATTGACGGACGGCGATTGGATTGAATGCACGACATCGGAGGGGTTCGTTGAGGTACGCCCCGATGAAACCATCATCTTTTCGCAGTCGGCTGAGTGGCCCAACGAGATCGACTTGCGCCGTGCGCAGGAGGCCAAGGAGCGCGCCGAAGAGCGGCTGCGCCAGCAGCTCAGCCATCAGGAATACATGCAGAACCAGATTGCGCTGGCCAGAGCGATGGTGCGCTTACGGGCCGGGCGCAAGAGCCGAAACCTCGATTGATGGGTTTGAACGCTGCTTTTTTGCGGCGTTTTATTTTTTCCTGAGAAATTAATAAGCCCTGTACTTAAGAGAAGGTGTGTCAAAAAAGTTATTTATGTCATTCTGATGGAGCGTGAGCGACTGAAGAATCCCCTTCTGTAAAGCGTTTTACATGGGATTCCAGTCCACTCGTAATCGGCAAGCTCGGAATGACTGAATGGTGTTTATCGGCACGCTGCAGCCATCTCCTGTGGAGAAGATGGCACGCCGTAACGGATGAGGTGTTGCTTCAAAAGTGACAGGATAACACCTCCTCAGTCACCTTCGGTGACAGCTCCCCCTCGAGGGGAAGCCAATCGAATGTCTGTAAATATAAGCCTTCTCCTTGAGGAGAAGGTGGCACGCAGTGCCGGATGAGGTGTTGATCTGAGAGGTGTGAAGATACTTCAACTGTCGTCTGTTGGCGAAAGCACCTCGTGACTAATCCCATGTATTTATGCTCTTAGCCATGGGATTCCTCTTTCGCTCGCGCTCCATCGAAATCATCGTGCGTTAACGCATCACAGTGAACGGAAAACCACTTTTAAGGTCATTCTGAACCCGCAACGCGGGTGAAGAATCTGTTCCAGATCCTGGTCCGCTGCGTAGTCGTCGCTTCTCTTCTCAGGATGACCGAAATTAGTTGCTTTCCACAGTAATGACACTTGTTACTTTTTCATCAGCGCGCCGTAACGGATGAGGTGTTGCTTTGATAGGACAGAACGACACCTCCTCAGTCACCTTCGGTGACAGCTCCCCCTCAAGGGGAAGCCACTCGAAGGCATTCCTTCCGGGGATTCATAATTCTCTTTTTTTAAGGAGAGCCATGACCGAACTCGTCTTGTTAAGACACGGCAAAACAGCGTTCAATGAAAAAGGGGTCTACTGCGGAAGTATCAACCCGCCGCTGTCGCCGCAGGGCATCGCCGAAACAAAACGCACCGCAAAGCATTTTGAAGCGCTGGAGCCGGACGCCGTGTATGTGAGCAGCAGTCATCGCGCGGTGCAGACCGCGCGCATCATCGCGCCGCGAAGGCCTGCCATCGTGCAGCAAACGCTGCGTGAAATGGACTTCGGGAGCTTTGAGGGGCAGAGTGCGGATGAAATTGCACAGCGCATGCCCGAGGCCTGGCAGGACTATATGAACAATCCGCAGTCGTTTACATTTCCGGGCGGAGATAACGTTGCGCGTTTTCTTGCCAATGCGTATGAAGCTGTCCGGCAAATCGCCGCGCAGCACGACGGCCAGCGCGTGCTGATCGTCACCCACAAGGGCGTTATCATAGCGGCGCTCTCATATCTGCTGCATGGGGATTTTCAGCATTGTTTTTGCTACGATATACGCCCCTCGGGGTTCGCAAGGCTCCGCCTGTTTGAAGACGCCAGCGTTATGACGCAGCTCTACTGAATTTATCCGGTCTCCAAGGTATAAATTTCCGACTTTGGTCAATAATCACGGTATACATGTTGACAGTCACAAAGGAGGATGTTATGTCAGGAGAAAGAGCGACAAAGATGCTGATTTTAAGCAGCGCACGCACGCTGTTCAGCGAAAAGGGCTACGAGAATACGCCGGTCGAGGAGATCTGTGCATTGGCCGGAATCGCCAAGGGAACTTTTTTTTATCACTTTGAGAGCAAACAGTCTATTGTGCGCTATATTGTGGCGATGCAGCTCGAAGAATACAGCCAAAATCTTCAGGACCAACTGGGGACGCTTGGCGATGCGATTTCCAAAGCGGAGTATTTCGTATCGGCGCTGATTGAGCAGGGACAGACTGCAAACGAAGCCAATACCTATTTTAAAGATATGGAACCCGAATGGTACAGCACGGTGGTTAAGGAAGAGCGCATGCTCGCATTGCTGCCGCTGCTCGAAGATGTGGTGGATGAGGGAATCGAACAGGGGTATTTCAGGCTCAAGAACCCGTCCGCGTGCGCGGCGATTGCCTTTTTGGGCATCGATTCCTATTTGCATTACAGGCCTATGCTAAGCGACGAAACAAAAAGCGGCATACGCGAAATGACGGCCAAAACGCTTGGCCTCAAGGAGGCGTTGTTCGCTCTGTAATAAGGAGGCATAGTCTATGAAAACAGCGGTTGTTTATTATTCGCTCGACGGCAGCACGCGGGAGGCTGCGAAGCAGATTGCTCAGCGCCTCGGCGCGCAGATTTTCGAGCTCGAAGAGATTGGAAAGAGAAAAGGCAAGTTTCTTTTGTTCATGGCAGGGGGATTCGGTGCGATGACGGGAATGAGAAGCCGTCTCAAGCATAACCCGGCCGGGCTTATGGGGGAATACGGAACCATCTATATCGGGTCGCCGATTTGGGCTTCCCGCACCGTCCCAGCGGTCAATACGTTTTTAAGCCGGCTCAACGCAGCGGGCAAGCAGATCGTCTTTTTTACGGTGCAGGCCGATCCCAATCCGGTGCCGTCTAAGGGCCTGCAAAAGCTGATTCACCGCCTGAAAGCAAAGGGCGCTGCGGTGAACCGCGTGATCCGGCTGCACGGCACCGCGCCGGGCAAGGCCGCATCGCAGGCACATTTACAGGAACAGCTGGAAAAAACTTTGTAGAATTAGCGCCAGTTTTGGCTATATGTTACAATTCTGTTACAGAAATATTGACACGGCGCAATTTTTAAGTTATCATGACTATGGGAATACGTATCCATTTTGACAAGGAGATAGCATAATGGGCAAACATCCCGGCATTCTTGAAAAACTTAAAAACAAGAAACAACCGCCTGTTCCGACGCGCCGGATTGCAATTCCCGAGTCTGAAGAAGATGACATGCAGGGTGCGCCGGTAATTTTGCCGGTTGTGGACGATTCTGAATATTCCAAAGACATATCGGCTGCAGCGGCCGGTTCGCTTGAGGCTGCCGATTTTACTCGCCGCTCCAAAGCGAAGGTGTCCTCCAAGCCGGTTGCGGGCAGCCTGAATATGAGCCGCAGCCACCGGAGCAGTAAGCCGTCAATATCGTCCAAGCTGAGCGTAGCCAAGGATACTGTGCTCGGAAAGCGGACGCGGGAGAGTGCCGCGCTCGACTTTGCGATGAACCATAGGCGCGTGACCAAAAGGCAGCGCCGCAGAAGGATGCTGCTGGCCTATATTGGGACAGGCATCGTGGTGGCGGCTGTGCTGCTCGTCGTGGTGTTTGTGCCGGGCGGGAAAGCGGCTTCCGCCGATGACATAAGCCCGAGCGCCAGCAACGGGCTCGAAATTGCGGCAGCGGACGGTGTCACGACCCGAAGCGGCAATGCGGCAGCGCCGACCGTACAGGAATCTCCGGCAGCTACGGTTTCCGAAGAACCCGAGGTCAGCGTGGATGGCATGCTGGTGCCGGAGGGCGAAGTGACAGGAGCGCCTGTGGAGAGCTTAGAGCCGACCATAGCGCCGACAGTGGAGCCGACGGAAGAACCGACGCCCATAGCCACAACAAACCCTGACCCGACGCCGCCGCCGGTGAGAATTGAGGACTGTGTCAAAGATTTTATCGTTGAAGCGGACAAGTATTACAACGATATGGGCTACTCGTCGAACCATTACGAATACACCGAAGACGATGTGTATATGCTCGCTCAGATCATCACGAGCGAAGCGCGCGGCGAGTCACGCACAGGTATGATTGCCGTGGGCAACGTGGTTATGAACCGTGTGCTGAACCGCTACAAGTTCCCGAATTCCGTCAAGGACGTTATCACGGCACCGGGACAGTTTGCGTACAATCCGAATGTGAAACCGACCTCCTCGGCAAAGAAGGCCGCGCGGTATGTGCTGCAGGACGAGGTCTGGGTCATCGCGCAGGATGTGTACTATTTCCGTTCGGGCGCGCCATCGGGTACCAACTGGGGCAGTCACGAGTTCTATACGAAAATCGGCGGGCACTGCTTCTATTCGCACAGTTACGGCGGACGGCACCGCGGCGGAGAAGCGCCGCCCAAGCTGTTTGAGAGAACATACAAATACGCGCAGTACGGCTGCAAGCCGGAGGCGCGTGTGAAGCGCATACAGTATATGCTCAACAAGCTGGGCTACGACGTGAAGGCGGACAGTTATTTCGGAAAAGACTCGGTGGACGCATTAAAAGCGTTTCAGGAGAAGTACGGAATGGAAGCAGACGGCATTGCGGGCCCGGCGACCGTGGAGAAGCTGATTGACGTTTTTGGTGTTACCAACTACTATCAGCAGTTCTTGGCTAAAGGTGAGTAGGCAATGTATTTTCAGTACTGTAAGAATCCGGGGGCAACGCCGTTGCTCCCGTTTTAATGTTGTCGATATGTGCAGCTTTCCGCCCGACGATGCCTGACGATTCAAAAGCGCTTAGCCTGTCGATGAAATCCCGGTTTGGGGACAAGCGCCGCAGATATCTGAAAGCAGCCCGGAAATACATTCAATATAATCAATCAGGAGAATACTATGGAATTTGAACTGCTCGCAAGCCGCTTGGCCGTGTGTGCGCTTCGTGAGCCTGTGCTGCCGCAGGGCGAATTCGTTTCGCTCACGATGAGCGGCGGGGAAGTGTCGCTTGTATGCGAGGAAGTGGACGCGCCTGAGGGGTGCAAAATTGAAAGGGGTTGGCGCGCGCTGCGCATAAAAGGCCCGCTCGATTTTTCGCTCGTGGGCATACTGGCGCATGTATCAAGAATTCTGGCCGATGCGGACATCAGCCTGTTTGCGGTGTCCACGTACGAAACGGACTATGTGCTTATCAAAGAAGTGAACCTCGGCAGGACGGTTGAAGCGCTCAAAGCACAGGGGCATACGGTTGCTGAATGAGTGCAGACTGAATGCAGCGTTTTGTTTGACAGGCGTTGCAGATGTCACCTCATGTTATAATGAAAGCAATCACGGAGATAGCCTTGTACGACGTATGGCGGAGCACGCAGCGGCGATCCGTCTCGAGCAAGCTTTAATTATCGAAGCGCGCATGTCTGCCGAAAGAAGCCCGTTCCTTGGCTGTGCAAAGACGGAGTGCGCTTACCCCTCCTGTGACAAATATTACAATTATATTACAAAAACATTTACAAACCCGCATAACCCGCGCTATAATGTTCATGCGGCATAGGAAGAAACAAGGAGATATGCATGAACAAAAACGGCAAATCTTTTCCCGGGCGATCTTACAAAAGCCGCAGCTCAAAACGCGGGCTGCTGTTAAAGCTTGTTGCCAAGGTGATTTTGTTTTTCCGCAATTTTAAGACAAGCCTGCAAAAGAGGAACAAAACCGGGCGCACAAGGCGGCTGGCCATGTACGTTGCCGGAGGCTTTGTTGTGTTTGCCGTTTTGATGACCGTGGTACTGGCCGGAGGCGGCAATGCCGCACCGAAGCCGGAGGAGACGCGGCAGGCTGCCATATCCACATCTGCACCGACGCCGATACCGACGACACCGCCTGACGTAACGCCGATACCGACGACGCCGCCCGATATTATGGCGACACCCGAGCCGACGCCGAAACCGACGCCAAAGCCAACGCCGAAACCGACACCGAAGAAAACAGAAAAGCCGGAGGATAAGCCATCGGAATCTCCGAAGCCCACAAAAACGCCGAAGCCGCAATCCACGCCGCAGCCGACAGCGCCGCCGCAGGAAGCCTCCGGTGATATGGGCCAAAAGCCTGCGAACGTCGATGATGCCGCAGCGGCTTTTGTTGTACAGGCGGATGCCTACTACAACGACATGGGGTATTCAAGCAATTCGTATGCTTATACGGAGAACGATATAAAGCTGCTCGCGCGGATCATCGAGATTGAAGCGCGGGGACAGCCGACTGACGGCCTGGTTGCCGTGGGAAATGTGGTGATGAACCGCGTGCTTCGTACGGGCCAATCAATCGAGCAGGTAATCAAGTCCAGCGCTTTTCCCTATTCTGACGGAACATGGTCGCAGGCCGCTATGAATGCGGCAAGCGCTGTGCTCGACAGCGAGTATTGGGTCGTGCCTCAAAACTCGTACAATTTTAATTCGAGTAAGCCTGAAGGCGAGAACTGGGGCAGTCATGTGTTCTACAAGAAGATAGGGGATCAGTGCTTCTATACTGACAATCTGAGCGGGCGCAGCAACAACGGCGCTGTGCCGCCGAAGCTTTTCGACCGCACATATAAATACGCACAGTACGGCTGCAAAGCTCAGGAGCGTGTGAAGCGGATACAGGCGATGCTTGGCGCTCTCGGATACAGCACCTCAGCGGATGGCGTATTCGGTAAAGGAACCGCAGAAGCACTCAAGCAGTTTCAATCGTCTCAAGGCCTCGGAGCAGACGGCGTGGCCGGTATGGATACCGTCAAAGCGCTGATCAGTGCTTTCGGGTTTGAAAAATACTGCCAAACATACTATCCCGGCTGAGCGGGATTATAAGCTGTTGTGGACAAGCATGACAATGCTCGGCAAAGGTATTTCCGCAACAGCGCCCAAGCTTCGTATTCTTGCTGCAGATTCAATATACTTTTGTAATATGGGCAGTTTCGGCATGCTTTCCGGAAGGGCTTCTCCGGTGCCGGGCCCGGTTGTGTGCCGAGCCTGATGTGGGTGTCGGTACAGGCGAGAAGTATGCCTGTCATGCCGCAGCCTGCCGGGCCTCGCTCGTAGTATAGACTGTGACCGTTCTTTTTATGTATTCGCTCATATGCTTTGAAAAGCAGTATCAATGCCTTTTGGCTGATTTCTGCTCTTCGGCTTTATCCGGGTTATCTCCTCAGATAAATTGTGTTCTCTTTATCCAATATGCTCGCACCCTCATCAATCATCCTATCGCTTAAGCCGATACGCACCCGGTAAAAAGAACCCCGCAAAGGGGTTCTTACGGGGGTATCACATACATGCATTTGTTATAATTATCTTCTCCTCAGCACCTCCATACCGCACAAAACCTGTGATGCCGCGGCCTGCGTCTTCGCCGTCGGTGGTGTATATTGCAACAGTTTGACCTGTGTACTTCGCCGGATGCTCAGCAAAATCTTTTGTATACACGCATCCGCATTCGTCCATTAAAACGCTTCTTTCATGGTGCAGTGTATCCCTAGTGTATATTATGTCATTGATTACATGATGGTTCCTGAAGGATTGCCGTTGCTGGAATGAGTGGCACTGCTCGGCCTTTATAACGATATTAACCGATTAAAATCATCCTCATTTGGAAATAATCAATGAATAAATTGTATCCATTTTAGAAATCATGCATATATATATTACAAAAGTATTACACTTTCATTGACAAAACGAAACAAGTCAGTTATGATGGCACATACGGGAAAATCGTTAGTATAATAGGGAGATTGAAAGACAGATGAAATTTAATACGGGCATTCGTGCTCTTGGGAAGCTTTTTCGTTTTTCAAGCGAAAAAGCCGGGCCGGTGAAAATCGGCCGGGAAGCAGCCTTTAAAAAGCTGCCCAAAGCGGATGAACCGGATATCATGTATCTGGAGGAGACCCCGGCGATTCTCGCCAAAAAGAAAAAATTGACAGCTGATGAGGTCGTAAGAGCGGCAGACGGTCACCGTTTTCACGGAACGAACCACAGCCACCGGCTGACGCTCAAAAAAAGGTTTATAAGACTGCTCAAAGTTAAAGACATCACGGAAACAAACCTTGCAAGACGAAGGAGTCATCGAATTAAGCTGATTGCCGCATATACCGTCACCGGTCTTGCGATTGCGGCAGGGCTTCTCGTCTTCGTGCTGCCGGAAGGCGGCCATGCAGCCTCGGAAAAAATTGCGGAACCGGCTGTTGTGTTAAGGCACAATCCGCGCATTGAACAATTGAATATTGATGCGTCTCTGCTGAAGGTGGAGAAAAAACAGGCGCAGCTTCCCGATGCGCCCACCGTGACATCCATGTTGTTTGACGATACCACGGATACAGCAGCGACGATCATTGATGCGGCTGAGTCTGCACCCGAGCCCACGCCCGAACCGGCGCCGACGCTCGATCCTGCGACGACGCCGATGGCTGTGGATGAGCTTGTTTCGTACTTTGTGGACGAATCGGGCAGCTACTATGATGATGCGGACTATTCCACAAATTCCTACGAGTACACGGAAGACGAGGTTTACCTGCTCGCTCAAATCATTACGAGCGAAGCGCGCGGCGAGAGCTTTGAAGGCATGGTCGCCGTTGGTAATGTCGTGATGAACCGCGTGCTCAACACCGCAGAGTTCGGTGACACGATTGCAAGGGTCGTCAAAACCGGCCAGTTCGCGTATTCGGGCCGCACGCGCCCGACGCCCGCTGCAAAACGGGCGGCAAGGGCTGTGCTGGAGGATGAGTATTGGGTGCTGCCGCAGAATGTGTATTTCTTTAAATCGCATTCAAAGGCGGGCAAAGACTGGGGCAGAAACGATTTTTATACCGAAATAAAGAATCATTGTTTCTACCTCTACGCGTACGACGGCCGTTTTAACGGCGACGGCATTCCGCCGAAGCTGTATGAGCGCTCGTATAAGTACGCACAGTACGGGTGTACCCCGTCGGAGCGTGTGCTGCGTATTCAGCAGATGCTCAACGCAATCGGGTTCCATGTCGATGAGAACAGCCATTTCGATAAGAGAACCCGCAATGCGGTCACGCTGTTTCAGGAGACAAACAGCCTTCCTGCCGACGGCGTGGCGACGCCGGACACGGTTGCGGCGCTGATCAAGGCGTACGGCTTCGAGAGTTATCTCGCTGCCTTCGTGACAGTCGGCTAAAAACATTTTCCCAAGATGCATGATATTTGAATATCCGCCGGGAAGCACCGCTTTCCGGAATCCCGAAGCGAAAGCCGCACCTCAAACGAGGGGCGGCTTTTGTGTAATCATATGTTTATACGTTCGGTCATGCTTTATTTTTGTATTGAACTTGTTTATTGAATGATTGTCGCACAATTAAAATCTGATAAGAAAACAGCCTGTTCATCGGTGAGGCTGATTTCGCCGCAATTTGTTACATCAATAAAGCCTGCCTGGCTGCCGTTTGAGCGATGGACATACAAATGGCAGCTGATGAGCCCCAAATTATTCTCTAAATTTTGAGCCGCGATCATGCTCCCGGCACTGACTCCCACCACAACGCCGTCATTTCTCATGTAATCCTTCAATACGTTGCTGAAACCCTGCTCATTGACACGCTCCAGCAAGTATTCGGTGCTGCCTCCGCAAATATAGACAACATCAAATTGCTGCAAGCTTTCAAGAGGCATGGGCTTGTGCAAATCATACACAACAATTTTCTCATCTTTAATACCGCACTTTAACAAGTCGTTCATACACTTTGGCAAAACGCATATGGCTCCCGGGGTAACTGCTGCCGTAGGTATGAATAAAGCTTTGATATTTTGAGGTTGCTTTGTGAGCAGTGCTAAAAAGAAATCTTTTATGGCATCCGTTTGGAAGCCCGCCGATGTCAATAGGACTTTCATAATCTTTCCTTTCATTTGTAATTAAACATATGTTAAATAACGGCACGCCAATAAATTTTGATTGCCATGGTTCTTTATACAGAAATTGTAGATAGTATATCAAATTTTGTTATAAAATACCATGGCGATGACTTTGTTTCGCTGCGTGATGGAAAGGAGGGGCAAAAGAAACTCTCAGGTGCCGAGCAAACGCCGCAGTTGCCCCAGCGCGCGCATGTCGCCCGCATATGCCGACTTGGCCAGCTCGTCGAGCGTCTCCTTGTCGGCGGAGCGGGGCAGCACGGCGCCCGTGGACAGCTGCTCATACATATCCCGCAAAATATCGCTCTGCTGATAGATGTCGAGGTTCGGTTTCACCGGAAAAACGCCGAGCGGCTCGAGCTTGCTCTGGGCGCTGTCGCTCAGCAGATATGTGAGAAAGCTCTCGGATGTCGCCTGACGCAGTTCATCTTCGCTGCGCGTGATGCCAATCATCTGCACCATATCGGTATAAGGGCCGATGGCATAGGCCGCAAACGGCGGCACGTCGCCCTGCGTGAACGACTCGCTCGCTTCAAACAGCTGCCGGTGCGACGCGATCAGCATGCCCTTGTCTCCCGCGCAAAAAGACGCAAACCCATCCTGCCAGTCCGCCTCGAGGTTCAGCGCCGCGTCGGGCGGGTCCGGCTCGCCCCATGTGGAAACCTGCGGCTTTTCGGCTTCGGGGTAGGTATGAACCGCAAGCGCGGGCAGCGCCGTGTAGCCCTCTTCCGAATCGAAGCAGACACCGATCTGCGAGGCTGAGAGCAGCGCTTCCGGGCGCAGGCCCCAGCCGGACGCGAGATCAATGCCGCTTTCCGCAAGCATATCGGTATTCACCAGCAGACAATAGCCGCCGCACATATACGGGTAAGCGGTATCGGGCAGCCCGTCGAATATGGTGGTCTCGGAGGGCAGAGCGGCAAAATCGAGCGCCGGCTTGGTGCCGTACGGGTATGAGACGATGTCGGGCCTCTCGCCGTTCTCCAGCGCCTTCAGCGCCTGTTCGGCAGTCAAGGTGCGCATTTCAATGAAAACGTGCGGATTCTGCCCCTCAAACTGCGTGATGCGCTTTTGCAGGAATGCCGCGCCCGACGAGCCGCCGGTCCGCCAGTCGGGAATGTGCCAAAGCGAAAGTATGCCCTGAAAGTACGGCTTCGGGGGCAGCTTTTCATAATAGGAGAGTATCAGCCATGGTGAGAGACAGATGAGTATCAGCGCCAACGCGCATAAAAAATAAGCAACAGGCTTCATGAAGACACCTCTTACTTATTTATACTTGCGACATTGCGGATTCATTCGGCTTGCCGCTATGATCGGGTTCATTTTGCATGGGGCAGAGCCGCTGCAATCTCTTGAACAGCTCCGGGCGGCTGACAAGGTTCAACATGTCATCGCCATGAAGCAACTCATTGGGTCATTCGGTCCGCCGCACAGTCATCCGCACTGCGGACTGAAATCCCATGTCATAAACGTTTTGTCATGGGATGTGCTTCGCTTCTTGGTTGCGTCGCTTAACCTTGGCGTGACAGGGAGTTATCTTTATAAAAATAATCTCATCTTTCAAAAGCATCAATCTGTGATTCGTGAACAATCATTTGATTAATGACAGGCCAAGCATGGCCGCGCCGATGATTCCCGCGTCGTTGCCCGAAACGGCGAGCTTGATATCCGCGTATTTCTGGCCCGCGAATATGCCTTTGTGTTCGCTCGCCTTGATGACGCGCTGCAGCAGAAAATCTCCCGCGCCCGAAACACCGCCGCCGAGCGCAATGATATCGGGGTCGAGCATATTCTCAATGGTGCCGATACCCATCGCGAGGTACTTCACGTACTCATCCACGATGGCAAGCGCGATATGATCGCCTTCCTTGGCGCAGTCGAGCACGAGCTTGGCGGTCACCTTGTGCAGGTCGCCTTCCGCGAGGTGGTGCAGGCGGCTTTCGGGGCGCTCGATCACGCAGCGCCGTCCCTGCCGTATCAGCGCGGTCGCCGTGGTGTATGTTTCCAGGCAGCCCTTGTTGCCGCAGGTGCAGGGGACGCCGTCCGGCACGATCTCGATATGCCCGAGCTCGCCGCCCATGCCGTGCGCGCCGCTGAACGGCTTGCCGTTGATAATAATGCCGCTGCCAAGGCCCGTGCCGAGCGTTAAGAGCACGCCCACATCGCTGCCCTTGAGCGCGCCGAGGTGATACTCGTACACGGCGGCCACTGTGGCGTCGTTATCCGCAAAAACGGGGACATCTATATGCTTTTTCATTTCCGCTTCAAGCGGCACATCGATCCAGTAAAGGTTGACGGCTGTGGCAATACCCTTGCGCGCGAACCCCGGTATGCCGATGCCGATACCCGCGATCTGCCCGATCGGTATGCCGTTTTTCCCGGCGAGGCTGATGATGGCTCCCGCCATATCGCCGATGACCTGCTCATAGCCGCGCTCCACGCCCGTGGGCATGCTTGTTTTGCACACAAGGGAGAGGTTCTCGTCCACAAGCCCCGCCTTAATCCCCGTGCCTCCAAGATCGATTCCTGCCAGATACATAAGTTACTCCTCACAATTTTATGAAATAATGCGATATTCGCTTTTCTTACGGTGCCGGGCAAGAACCTTTCATGCTGTCGGGTGCGATGATGCTTAAGAGCTTGCTGTCGAGCTGCTCTGCGGTAATCTGTCCCATGCATTTGAGACGGTAGTTCATGGCGGCCACCTCAATGATGATGGCAAGGTTTCGGCCGGGCCGCACCGGGATTGTGATGATGGGTATTTTGACGCCGAGCAGCGTGATGTATTCCGAAGAAAGGCCGAGCCGGTCGATATTCGCCGGGTCGCCGAGCTCCAGATTCACGGCAAGCTCGATGGACTTTTCCACAAGTACCGCGCCGATGCCGTACAGCGTGCGCACATCGATGATGCCAAGGCCGCGAATCTCCATCATATGGCGGATGACCTCGGGGGACTGGCCGATAAGCTGATTGTCCGACAGCTTGATGATCTCGACCACATCGTCCGCCACAAGCCTGTGGCCGCGCTTGACAAGCTCCAGCGCCGTTTCGCTTTTGCCGACGCCCGAATCGCCCATCAGCAGTATGCCCACGCCATAGACGTCCATAAGGCCTGCGTGGCGCGATATGCTCGGTGCCAGCACCTTATCGAGATACACCGTCGTCTTATGGCTCAATTTCGTGGTGGTCAGGCCGGACATCAATATCGGCGTGTTGTATTTTTTGGCAGCCTCGATCATTTCGGGGGGCGGCGTTAAATTACGCCCGATCAGCACGCATGGCATTTGGCTTGCAAAATATTTGTCGAGCCGTTCACGTTTGAGCTCGGGATCGAGATTTTGCAGATACGTCATCTCGACCATGCCGAAAAGCTGCAAACGGTTAACGGCGAAATACTCGAAGAAACCGGCCATCTGCAGCCCGGGTCTGTTTAAATCCGAGGTATTGATGTCGATGGTATCCGCGTCGCCCCTGTAAATGATATTGAGGTTTAAATCGCGGGCCAGATCATCAATCTTGAGCTTGGTTTTCATTCTGTGCCTCCAGAATAAATTTTTCTATGACATCAGCGACACCGCCCTCATCGTTTGAGGGACAGATATAGCCGGCGGCTTGCTTGGTGATGAGGGTGGCGTTGGCCACGGCCACACCCAGCCCGGCGGCTTTGATCATCGGGATGTCGATCTCGGCGTCGCCGATCGCGATGGTTTCCGATTCCTTTATGCCGTAGTACTGAGCCACAAACTTAAGCGCGTCACCCTTGCTGACGCCGGGACTCGAAAATTCGAGGTAGGTCGGCTTGGAGCGGTTGATGTTGAGCATAGGAAACTTCTCTTTCGCCGCCGTTTGCAGATCGTTCATACGTTCCGGATCGGATATCAGCAGTATCTTGGGCGTATGAATCTCTTTAAGCGCCAGCAGGCCCGGCATCTCAACGCCTTTAAAACCGTTGGCGTTCTCGTAGCCTGTCAGGTACTTGTTCTTTTCGTGGTAAACGAGGTCGCCGTCAATATACACCTGAAAATGCACCCCGTTGTCCTGCGCAAAGGCCACAAGCTCTTTGGCAATCGCCGGGTCCATCGTCTGCCTGTACAGGCACCGGCCGTCACCGTCGTATATTTCCGCACCGCCGGTGGTGATCATTGCCGTTTTCAGCCCGAGTTCGTCGTAGAAACGGCGTGAGCCCTTCAATATTCTTCCCGTGCAGAGCACGATATATATCCCCAAATCCACCGCTTTGGTTATGGCGCCGCTGACGCGGGCGGGGATGTGAAGCGAGCTATCCAGCAGCGTGTCGTCAAGGTCAATTGCAATCAGTTTAAAGGTCATTTTTCCTCCGGTGTCCATCCATGATGTACTTAAAATTTTACTGCATACATTATACATGTTACTGTGTATTTTGAAAACATCGAAAATTATCGGCTGCCAAATCTTCACCAAATCAAGACCTTTGCCGTTTTTCTTCACAAAACGGGGCTAAGCTGTTATACTATCAGAGAATACCGGCCCGGCCGGTGCAGTGACCATAAAAGGAGTATGACAATTTGAAAAAAACAACAGCAGTCTGTTTGGTGATATGTCTGGTGCTGTCGATGTTCTTGAGCTCGGCTCTGGCAGCGGCACCGTATGAAGAAGAAGTCAAGCCCAATGCCGTGATGCTGCTCGATGCAGCGACAGGGCAGGTGCTCTATGAAAAGAACGCGGATGAGCAGATTTATCCGGCCAGCACCACGAAGATATTAACGTGCATTCTCGCACTCGAAAAAGGCAATCTCGACGATATGGTGACCATCGGCGAGGACGGCGACTGGACGGGCTCCGGGTATTCGCTGATGGGACTCAAAAAAGGCCAGAAGATTTCGTTAAGAGAGCTGATTTACGGCATGATGCTGATATCGGGCAACGATGCGGCGGCGGCCATTGCGGTGCATCTCGGCGGTTCCATCGAAGGCTTTGCCGATATGATGAACCAAAAAGCTCAGGAGCTCGGTATGACGGGCTCGCATTTCTTAACGCCGCACGGCGTGGATACCGATGGCCATTATGTGACGGCACGCGATATGGCGACGCTCTCGCTGTACGCGATGAAAAACGAGCAGTTTATGGAGATCGTGGGGTCGTCTTCGTACGAATTTCCTTCCATGAACTTCACCGAAGAAAAACAGAAGCAAAACACCAACAAGCTGTTGATCAGCGATGTGCCTGAAGGTGAGACGAACTATTACTACGAGTATACCACAGGCATCAAAACCGGTGCGACGCCCAAGGCGTACCGCTGTCTCGTGAGCTCGGCGGAAAAGGACGGCATGAAGCTGCTGTGCCTGATTTACGGCGACGAAACGGGGGACGGCACGCAGCGCTGGCCTCTCGCGAAGAGCCTGTTTGAATACGGCTTCAACACCTACGAAACGGTAGATATAAAGTCACTGATTGCCAATGTGCCCGTGAGCGTGAACGTGGCGAACGCATCGCCTGACGACTCGCAGGGCGGTGCGCTGACGTTAAACGCGGCTTATGAAGGCGTCGATCTGGTTACGATGGACAAAGAAAAGGCCGAGGCAATCAAATCCGGCGGACTTACGGCCCAGGTGGCGCTGGCCAGCGGTGAGACGCTGCAGGCACCCGTAAAAATGGGGGACAGCGTCGGCACGGTGAAATACGTGGACGCAAACGGCGAAACGGTGGCTGAGGCACCGCTGACCGCTTCAAGAGACGTATATGTGGATGCGGGAATCATCAATGAGCCGCAGGACGTGACATCCGCAGAGCCCACGCTTCCGCAGACGCAGACCGCGAGCCCCGGCATCGGTTCGTGGATATGGTATGCGGCAGGCGGTGTGCTGCTGGTGCTGGCGGTCATCTTTGTGGTTGGCCTTACGCGCGCATATAACCAGCGCAAAAAGCGCAGGAAGCGCAATTATGCGCAGAGACGGCCCGCGACACGGTCGGGCCGCAGGAGTTCATAAATAGGATGCGAAAGGGCGATGATAAATCGCCCTTTTTATTAAAATGGAAATCAATGTATTGCGATCGGATATGTATGAATTCTATAACAATCGAAGGCATTATGCTCTGACGAGTATAATGGATATTTCATTATATGGACGTTTTTTGGCGGTTGAAAGGAAAATAAG
Source organism: Bacillota bacterium (assembly GCA_023408075.1). GTDB lineage: Bacteria > Bacillota > Clostridia > Christensenellales > SZUA-584 > SZUA-584. The sequence continues at coordinate 78,159 of JAEYKW010000030.1, forward strand.
GGCATGAGATCGAAACGTATCGTCCTTGTGTCTCATTGCGTATTGAACCAGAATTCAGTTCTTGAAGGCTGGGAGAGAGCAAGAGGCGCATATCCGGTGGTGAGAGCATTCATCGATGCCGGTATTGGCATTGTCCAGCTGCCGTGCCCGGAGTTAATAAGTTGCGGTTTGTGCCGCCCTCCGCGCAGCAGGGACGACTATGATACAGCCGAGTACAGAACGCTTTGCAAAGAATTGCTCAAGCCATACATTATCCAACTGCGTGAATATAAAAAAAACGGCTATGAGCTTGTCGGGCTGTGTGCGATTGAGAGCAGCCCAACCTGTTCGATGAGCGGGGATCGCGGCGTCCTTATGGATGAACTGCTTTTGATGCTTGAAGCGGAAGATATCGCTTTGCCATATATTGAGATCCCTGAGACGTATCGGGAAGGCGGCTCAAGCACGGAACTCGAAGAGAAAATCTATGAATTTATTGGAGGTAAAACGAAATGAACCCCAGTGTAAAAAAGCTTGTCGTATCGGCTCTCGGCGTTGTGATTAACGTCGTATTGGGAACCGCCGTCTCATGGCTCAGCATACCGCTGCTGTTTCTGGATACGATCGGCACGATTTATGTGGCAGCGAACATCGGTATGCGGTACGGAATTTTGACGGGTATCTCCACCAATCTGGTTCTCGGTGCGACGGCGGGTGTGACGGCGATTCCGTTCGCGCTTGTCAACGTGGCTGTGGCGATTGTTGTGGCATTGATGGCCAAGGGCGGCTTTGGCATCGTGAAGGCCGTCATTACCGGGCTGATTCTGGCGGTCGTCTGTCCGCTTATCGGCACGCCGATTCGGCTGCTGCTGTTCGGCGGCTTCACCGGTTCCGGGACCGACGTTCTCATCGCGGCTTTAAGGGCTTCCGGACAGGAAATTTTCAATGCCACATTTTTGGGAACAGTCGCCGGGAATTTTGTTGATAAAATTGTATCCTGTGTGTTGGTGGCGTTCCTTTTGAAGTACCTGCCGAAAAGCATAACCAAAATCCCCGGCAAGGCGGCAACTGAAAACTGATAATATCGCCTAGGCGCTGCGGCGATACATTGGAACGCAGAGGTTTATAAATGAGATGCAAAGGGCGATGAGAAACCAGGATGATCAGAAATCGCCCTCAGCTTGATGAAAAACCCCACCCTGTCATGCTGAGGAGCGTAGCGACGTGACTACAGAGTGGAATCATCCCATGGCTAAATGCGTTTAACATGGGATTTTAGTCCACTCTGTAGTCGATCGCTTACGCTCACTCAAAATCATCATGCACTATAGCACCACAATAAACGAAAAGACAGGCTAGCGGTCATTCTGAACGAGTGTAGCGAAGTGAAGAATCTGTCTCAACAGATCCTTCGTTGCTACGCTCCTCAGGATGACCGGATTAGCTACTTTCCATAGCAATGACACTTAGTACTTTGTCAGTAGCCCGAGGGCGGTGAGAAAGCCCTTTTTCTGTAGCAGAGTAAGATGCGAAATTGCACTTAGATGCCTTCTTCACAGTCTTCGCTATTGGCAGAGTGAATCATTCGTTGTCTTCTTATCAGAGTAATACCCATGCCTCCCATGCTTATTAATAGCAGAACAGAGGCAATCAAAGAGATAAGATCAATATCAGGATTCATAAACAGCAGCATTGCGAGAATTAAAACAATAGGCTGCCACGCTGAAAACAGCTTTACCTTCAGCATACCGACTGATAAGACTATAAAACCTGTCGGCAGTAAAATAATCAGGTTCACGATGAAAAGCAGCCCTTTTTTGTCCAGCATTGTTTGCAATCCGGGTAAAAGCTGTTGATATTGACTATCATCCAGCGTATCAAACGCCGATGGCACAAAGCTCAGAGCGCCTTTATCCGCAGCCAAGGCAATTGACCCGAAAATAACCAAAAACAGTCCGATAACTGCGTGCATATGCGACTTGCTGTTAAGAAGCGATTTGATTCCGAGCGCAATATAAATCAATATGCCCGCAGCCAGGAAAACAAACAAATGAGCGACTTGCAAATGCTCATTATGTCTGATCTCTTTCACCCAGTCAGACGCATCGTTCATGACGGTTAAGCTTTGCAGATTGGGATGGGAAGCAAAACCGAGAATGAAAAGCAGCGGCACCAGCAGCATGATGGCACCTAAAATTGTGTCCCTGTAACTTTGCATTTTACTGATCAGCATAATTAAATTCCCTTCTTTATTGTGTTTCGGTTTCTGTCGGTATTCTTGCTCTTTCACAGATTTGCTCAATCTCTTCCGCACTGAACCCCAGAACCTCCAGAAAATCGAGATGGATTTTCGGGCTTCGCTTTTCGAGATAAGCGTGGAGCTTTGCGATGGATGATTCATCGGCACCCATGATACTCAAGGATTCAGAAATGAGATGTCTTCTGGTTACGGCCGCAGGCTGACTCATGCCATTCTCCCCGCTAAGCAGCTTTAATATGATATCCTGCCGCTCCCGTATCTTTCTTGCTTCTTTGTTCAAGAAGCTAAGCGTTTTATCTAGAATATCTCTATATCCATCATCATTTTCGGACGTTTTGATAAGTTCTGCTATTCCCGCAAGACTGACTCCTGCTTCGCGATATAGACAGATCCTCTCAAGTGTCGTCAGTGCTTCCTCAGAATAGAGCCTATAATTTGCTTGGCTCCTTTCGCTGGGTTTTAATAGGCCGAGCGAATCATAATAAAGCAAGGTGCTTCGCGACAATTTTGACTGTCTACTCAAATCCTTAATTGTGTACATTCTTCCACCGCCTGAAATCATGCTAAACTATAAAGCTATAGTCATGTCAAACATTTTATACTGTAAAATTGAAAAACAAAACAAATAAAGAGCTTGGTCAAAAAATATGCCAAAGCTTTATACCATGCCATATCATATTTTCTTGAGAATTTATAACCTTAATCCCGATCGGTTGTTTCCGCATCGGGCAAAGGAACACGCATGTACACACCGCCGAAATCGAGGCCCAAATCGGTGTCCTTCAGCGTGAAATTTCCCACGTCTGCGCGTATTGTGATCGTATCCCCATCATAGCGGTGCACGCTGAAGCCCTTATCCTCCCGGCCCCATATGCGCAAAATGCCTTCCTCTTTGAAGTTGCAGCTCATGGGATATTCCATATAATCCCGGAAGCCCTGCCTGATTTCCTCATAGGTCCAGCCCTTAGGCCCCGCATAAAGCGTGCGGTCTTCCAGTATGAACGACCAATTGCCGTTCTGCTGCTCCCAGAGGGAGCGGTCATAAGGTGCGTCCAGGTCGTCCTGCTTATTGGAGTAAGCTATAAGCGGAGAGAAAAACAGCATGAAAGCCAGCACGACAATGGCAATGCCCCCAAGAGTACCTGCTGCCACCGCCCATGCCGAGGGTTTTCTCTTTTTCTGCGGCAGTGCTGCGGTATATCGGGGTGCAAAGGAGGTGCGTTCTGCAGCAACAGGGTCGGGTGCGTCCTTATCATAGCTGCGCATCCGCTTCCGGTTTTGCTCATAGAAAAATTCGCGCGTTTCGGATTCGCATATCATGGTGTCGGAGGATATATCCACCAGTATCAGCTGATACCGGATGGTATGCTTGCCGTTTTTGAGGTGCAGCTCGGAATAGGGAATTTGAACCCAGTGATCCTGCCAGCTGCTTTCATCGTATTGCGGCTTTTTTGAGGTGACCGCGCCGACATGACCCATCAGGTCCGAAAAGCTGTTGTTGGCGTCTGGAAGCGGATGCCCGTCTTTGTCCAGCAGGCGAAGCACCGCTTGTACGTAGATATCCTTGCGACCGCAGACGCTCAGGTCGAAATGAACCCGGAAGGCACCTTCTCCGCCGTGATCCGTGTTGTTCTCCAGCCATATGTTTGAGAATGCTCCGCTTGCGGTCGGCAACGCCTTGTCGCCGGAAACCGCCAGGTTTTCCGCGAGCAGCCGATACCGGTTAACTGCCTGCCACTGGGGCCAGGCGGTTTGCGACGCTTCTTGATGCGCACGCGCGACATAGGCATTCAGGTGCGGCTGACACTGGTCTTCCAGGCTATCCAGCCTGCTGCGTAAAGGGCTGCTCATATCTCTCTTGAATTTGACCGAGAGCACCGTACTGATCTTTGTGTTGGACGTGCTGCTTTGCGCTCCCACGCTGCTGCCGAATGCATGTCCTGTCATGCGCGTGCCATACTGAGTGGGGGGGAATATATACGCGCTCCCATAGGTTGCGTTCGAGCCTATACTTGTGCCATGCGTCTGGGTCTGTGTACCGGTCACGACTTCCTGAACCGAATCCACCAGCCAGCCGAAGGCGGCAAACGTCTCGGTGTAAAACTCCAGCCAGTGATGCGGCATCTGCAGCACCTTAAACTCGTATTGCGCCATGGATCATAACCTCCTGAAATAATGATTATTCGTTGAGAAATCCGTATAAAACTGATTCCGCGCCTGTTTCAAAGCGGAACTGTCGCGCTATGCTTTGAGCGGCGTCTCGGTCCATCGGCTCATGAAGAATAGCCGTCTTCTCCATTTGCGCATCCGTGCCATAAATCAGCACAATCATATCCCTGCCAATCTCCACGCGGCGCAGGCGGTTTGCCTTTCGGTTAAAACGAATGACTTGGGTATTTAACAATATCCCGAAGCAGGAAATGGATACCTCCATCGCAGTGCTGCCGGGTTGAATGCTGTTTTCCGTTCTGATAACGGCCGGGCATACATGAAGCAACTCGTTTTCTGCTATAAGCCGGGCGGATTTGAGGGTACACAGCGCTCTCAAGGCAAAAGCTGCGGTCACAACAGTGATGGCAGCGAAAAGTGTGAACGGAACGATGTGGGATGAAAGGCCATCTGCAATATAAAACAGTGAGCAGACAGTGATTCCCAAAACGGCGAAAAATCCATAACGGCGTACTCGGGTTCGAAGCGTTTTCAATCAGCATCCCTCCGCGTTCTTTTTTTATGAGCCTATCCCGTCGTGTCAATTGCTCTTTATGACCGTACAGCCGTTGCTTATCAACGTGTCTACAGTCTGCGGTGTGTCGTACATCGCGCTCTCCAGGTTCAAAAAGCGCAGCGTTTTGATGCCGGACAGCGGCGAAAGATCACTGACCTTTATGCCGGAGAGGGTGAGCATCCGAAGCTGCGCCATGCCGGCAAGGGGGCTTAAGTCGTCAATCACAAAGTCCTTTACGGCTGTCGTGTGTGAAAGGTAAAGGTATTTAAGGCCGGTCAGCCCGCTCAGCGGCACGATGCACTGCGGCACATCCAAAAAGATATCGGTTTCGTTAAGGTTCAGGAATTCAAGCTTTGTCAAATCTTTCAGCGGCGTCAGATCTTTCACCGCCGTGAGGGAGGCGTCCAGATATTTCAGGTTGGTCAGGCCCGACAGTGCGCTGAGATCACTCACCAGCCCCGAACCCGAAATATCCAGCGATTCCAGGCCGGTCATTCCGGAAAGATCCGCCAGATCTTTGTTGGTCAGCATGGTGGGCCTGTCGCCGTATATGCCTGCGCTCAGATGCTTGAGTGATGAAATGCCCGCAACCGTTTTGATATTGCCGTTAAAAAATCTAAGGCCTTCTATACGCAGGGTTTCCAGCTTTGTCAGCCCGGAAAGCGGGCTTAAATCGGGCAATACTTGATTGAGGGATAAACCCAGCTCGGTCAGGCTTGTCAGGCTGGCGAGCGGCGCCACGTCGCTGATAAAATAAATCTTGTCGGGATCTTTTCCGGCCATCTGCGCTCCGTCAATAACGTTGGCGGACAGATCCAGCTTCTCGAGAGCTGTAAGGGCAGACAGCGGCGCTAAATCTTCAATTTGGTTGGCGGACAAGTCCAGCTCTTTCAGCGCTGTGAGTCCCGCGAGCGCCTCAAGATCATCACTTGTAATGCCGCTGCCTGTAAAACTCAGTGATTCCAGCTTATTCAGCCCTGTGACCACGGAAAAATCTTCTGTCTTGCAGTTTGATACGTTCAGCCTGGTCAGGCCAGTTAACCCTGTCAACGCGTTCAGGCTGTCTGGGTAGTTATAACTGAGATCCAGACTTTTTAAGGCGGTCAGCCCCGCCAGCGCGTCGATGTTTGTGATGTCATTCCAGCTGATATCCAGAAGCGTGAGATTTGTTAGCGCCGAAAGCGCGCTGATGTCGGTGATGCCGCTCCAGCTTATATTCAGTTCGGTAACATCCGTCAATCCCTTCAGGCTGGACAGGTCGATTCCTTCGTTATCGGAAAGATTGAGCGATTGCAAATCCGGCAGGGCCGCCAGCGCGGAAAAATCTGTGAGACCGGTGCTCATCAGTGTGAGCTTTTTGAGCGCCGTCAGCTGCAAAACATCGCTTAAATCATCAAGCGGGCCGCTGAATGCGGCTTCGGTCAGGTGGGGCAGGCTGCTTAACTGGTCAATGTCGGAAATCTGTGAATACCCGGATATGTCGAGCGAATTCAGATTCTTAAAGTGCTTGAAATCCGCGCAGCTTATTTGGGGTATTGTGTATTTGCCCATCGTTGGGTAAACCGGGATGCTCTCCTGGTTGACCTCAGTGAGCGCTTTTTTTACGATCACCGTATGGATGCCGTCCAGCTCGCTTGCTTTGATATCGCCCTCCTGCTTGTTTAAATAGTCGCGCGCGATCAGCTCAACTATGCGGTCCGTCCATTCAACCGTATAGTCGGCAGGTTCTTGCTGCGTCGGCAATGGTTCGGCTGTCGCCTGCGTTTGAGGCGAAGTCACGGAGGGTTCTGAAGGCCGCCCTGCTTCGGAGGGCTGGCATCCCGCGGCGGCGCAGGTGAACAGCAGTATAATCAGTGCCAGCAAAAATGTTCTTTTCATGATTGACCACCCTTTCATTTGGTTAGCATTTAAGTTTGCATTTGCTTCTGAGTCTAGAATCAAATACGGGGGATATTGGCTAAATTCTGTTATCAATATTAACTGGAATGGATTGAGACGGGTATCGTCCAAAAAGTATGAATCGCTAAAAAGCCCTGCCAGTCTGGCAGGGCGCGCGCAAGTTCCGCCATGTGCCGGATATAGATTGTTATTTGATGAGCTTTTGAATGAGGTCGGTCTTGCTGCGAACACCCAGTTTGTAATAGATATTTTGGATATGTGTCTTGACGGTGCTTTCGCTGATAAAAAGTTCTTCTGAAATCAGGCGGTAGGTATAGCCCTTGAGCAGAAGAGCAGCGATCTGATTTTCGCGCTCTGTTAGCACGGCGGCATGGAAAGCAGCCTCCATTGTCTGCTGTTGCTGTTCCGGAGACATGTTTTCTACAATTGCGAAAAACTCGCTGCTTCTGAGAAGTTTGGTCAGTTGTTTGTGCAGCGGCGGCAAAATCACCAGCGCCACGCACACAACCGCAAGACCCATCAGCGTTGGCACATCACTGTTTGTCGCGCCTGTGACAAGTCCTGCAATCAGCTCTCCCAGCAGCACGCCCGCTACGTTGGCGGACAGCCCAAGACCCATCAGCTTTGCCGGATTGTTGTGAAAATCCAGCATTTCGCCAAGAATACTCCACCAAAAAAGATCGTTGATACCGAAAGCCCCTAGAAGCAATGTGTTGACAACCAGATAGCTGACTGCCGTGCGGTCCAGCAGCAAAAAGGCAATGAAGCCAAAACCCTGAATGGCGAGGGCGGCATACAGGACGTAGCTTCGATTCACTTTTTTTTGAGGAAGTCGTGCGATAATGACGAGTGCGGCAATATAGGGAATGGCCCAATACCAGCTTGTGAGCGTGGTCAGATGTGCGAAGGCGGGGTTCACAACCTGAAACATTAACCCGGAGTTGATGGTGATGACGATAATAAACAGACACAGCAGCGCAAAGGGACTCAGGATTGAGGTGTGCTGTATGCGGCTGGAAGGCGGGCGTACTTCAGGGGCGCTTTTGGGTAAACGCGCGATGAAAACGAGCGAGACGGCGAGACACAGCATGGACAAACTGAGGCCAACCTGCGGCAGCAGGTGAATGGCTGTCATATTGAGACCGATCATCAGAGTCGTGCCTATGGCGATAGAGGCTGCAACAGTTCCCATTCGTTGATTCTGCGATGAGCAACGGCGGTAAAACCAACCCCAGGCGGCGTTCCAGAGTCCCGCTAAAAACGCTACGATGGGCAGCGAAATCGTCCAAAGCACGGAGGGTGCAAAAAAGAATACGCCACTGCCTGCGATACACAGCCCGGCAGCGGTCAGCATTATTTTTCTTGCAGTTTTGATGTTCTTTATTATAAATCCGCAAGCAAACAGTCCGGCGGCATGAAAAATAATGGCGTGCAGCATCAGATTCCCCGGATCAACATGATAAGCCTCAAACAAGGCGTAGAGGGTTTGTCCCTCATAAGCAAATGAGAGCAGCCATGCGTCGAAGAAGGAAAAAGCGAGGATTGATATGGTGCGGTGATGAATACTGCTCAAAGCACACCTCCTCTCAACCGTTGTTTATCGGGCACTTGCGGAAGATCAAAGCTAGAATAAATTATATCATAATGCTGAATTAAGAAAAAGCTTACACACTCCAATATTGACACCTCATAAAAGGGGCTTCTTTTTAATATGCAATACACACGTAATATACAAATTTATTTTTGGAAAAAATAAAAAACCACGAAACCTAGTGTTTATCGTGGTTTATTGGCGTGCCCGGGGGGATTCGAACCCTCGACCTTTTGATTCGTAGTCAAACACTCTATCCGGCTGAGCTACGGGCACTTGGTTTTTTAAGCGCTTAAACATTCTAATATAATCACTTTGGGTTGTCAATACGAAAACCGATGTTATTTGCTCACTAAAAAATTATCAACTATAATATCTTCTTCAGCAGTGGAATGCGTCTGAATACAAAATGCGTGGCTGCAAAACAAAGCGGCAGGCAAACCACAACCATCAGCGCGAACTTTACAATCGGCAGCCAGTGAATCGGCCCGAACAGCTGGGCGACCGCAATGATGATGGGCGCGTGGAACACATAAACCGCAAACGCGTTGTCCGACAGCGTTTTGATAAGCCTGCTCTGCGCATTGCATTTCTCTCTGAATATCGCAATGAGCCCAACGGAAACGGCCACAGCCGTGAAAGCCTCCCACAGCGCGTAGGCTGCGCTTTCCCATGTGAAGCCGCCGTTGTAGTTCTCGTTGCCCTCGAGCGCGCCGCAAAACAGCATGATGGCCGACCATGCGATAAAACCGGGGACGATCGCCGTGAAGAGCCACCGCTTGCCCGCTTTGAAGCTGATTTTCGAAAACAGGTCGCTGCGGTATGCCACAATGCCCACGATAAACAGCACAATATACTGCGCGAAGTAACACAGCTGCATGTTGAACACGCTGGTGCCTATCGGCTGGACGGTACGGATCAAAAACGCGAATGCGCCGACCAGCATTATCAGCAGCAAAATGTTGGACGTGCGCGGCGAAACGGACTGCCACCGCTCAGTGCGCGGCTTTCTGACAAGACGGAAGAGGCCGTACAACACGGAAAATATGAACAGCGCGATGACAAACCAGAGCGGCCCCGAGCCTGCGAGCACATCCGTGCTTGTGATATAGCGGCCGAAGAACTCAAGGAAGCCGGGCTTGGGGGAAAGCCAATAGACACCCAGCTCAAAATAGAGTATGAGCGGATTGATGATCAGCATGTAAAACAAGGCGGGCAGCAACAGCCGAATGAAGCGGTCTTTGGTGTATTTGCCGAAGCCCTTTTTATCATAAGCACCCGGAATGAAGTACCCCGCGATCAAAAACAGGAAACCCATGAAGTAGCCTTGGGTGAAAGACTGATAAAACCCGAAAGCTGCCGTGGAGATGATGCCCAAGGGACGTTCGTCCATGTAATACCAGCTGCCCATACCGCTGTACGTGACGGCAAGGTGCTGAATCACCACAAATACAATCATCAGCAAACGCAGGTTATCAATATAAAAAAGCCGCTTTCTTTCCATACAAACATCCCAAAAATTTTAATTGACATCATCATATCATAGGGAATAAATACAATCAATTTGAAATCATAGCTATCGCATCGGAGTGCGCATGCAATAGCCTCAGAAACAAATGACATCGTTGAACCGAGCCGTCATGGGGCGCTATGGTGAGAAAACAGATGGTGCAGCTCATTCCGTAAGCAGCACGGATTTTGTCATGATAAGTACTTATGACAGAGCGCGAAAGGCTATTGCGGTCTTGGCGCTTTGTTTCTTTCATATAGATATATGAAAGAATACTGCGGAGAACCCTGATGGATATAGGTTATCGAAGGCTTGCACTGATGGCATGCGTCTGTTTGCTGCTGATGGCAGCCTCGCTTTTTGCGCTTTTGAGCATGATCGGTTTTCAGAGCGCACCGGCCTCGGCGTCGTACAGCGACTTGGAAGTCAAAACGGCAATGCTCACAGCTGCCATGGACGAGGTGGGCGTCTGCAGCCCGCGAGACGCCGCGCTGCTCTGGGCAAAGGGGGTCAAGCAGCGCAACGCCGCAATGCAGTACGCGGCTTTGTCCGGACCTCTCAAAGAGCGGTTTTCAAAGGCGTGGGAACAGACCGCGCCGAATTGGGTGACGGGCGTATCAAGCCCGTGGATAAGCGAATATCACATCGCGGATGCGCAGCAAAAAGACGGAGTTTACACTTGTATTCTTGAGTTCGCAGCCGAAACCTCAACGGGACCAGCCGGAACACATGACGTAAAACTGACGGTGGAAGAGGACGGCGGGCTCTGGCATATCACACAGATTGAGAAAGACAATACCTTTGGCGTCTATACGGGCGAACGGTGAGATATTCTGTAATATTCTGTTCAGATCATGTAAAGGGTATGTTATTTTATTCTTTTTTTTATTATAATGGACAGGATGCGGAACTTTTTGTTTCTTCATACGTCTTATATAAAAATATATTGTCGCAGCACAAGCGGGAAAGGATATTTCAATTGGAGCTGTTAAAAATTGAAGGCCTGACGAAGGTGATTAAAAAAAGAAAGATATTGGACGACATATCTTTAACCGTGAATTCAGGTGAAATCGTCGGCTTCCTGGGGCCGAACGGTGCCGGTAAAACCACCACCATCAAGATGATCATGGGCCTTTTCTCCATCACGTCGGGGCATATATCTGTTTTAGGACACGATGTTGTTTCTGATTTTGAGAACGCTATGAAGAATATCGGCGGCATCGTCGAGAACCCGGACCTCTACAAGAGGCTGACGGGTCGGCAGAATCTTGAGTATTTTGCCTCTATGTACGAGGGTGACCAGAAGCAGCAGATCGATGAAGTCGTTGAACTGGTCAAGATGAAAGACCGTATCAAAGACAAGGTCAAAACGTATTCGCTCGGTATGAGACAGCGGGTCGGCATCGCGCAGGCGCTGCTGCACCGCCCGAGCCTGCTCGTGCTCGACGAACCCACGAACGGTCTTGACCCCATCGGCATCAAAGAACTCAGAGACTTACTCAAATACCTCTCCAAAAACGCGGGTGTCGGCGTGTTTATTTCGAGCCATCTGCTCTCCGAAATGGAGCTCATGTGCGACCGTATTTACATTATCGACAACGGCGTGATCATCGGTGAGAAAACCATCGAACAGGTCAAGGAGTCGGACGACGAGGAAATCTACAGCTACAGCTTTGTTACAAGCGACAAGGACAAGACCCATGCGTATTTCAAGGGCCTTGATGCGAACTGTGAGCAGACAAACGGCGGCGTCACGGTCGTGATGAAGCGCGACCAGATACCCGAGCTTGTCCGTACCCTTGTGAACATGGGCATCGATATCTATGCGGTCAACCAGTCGCAAAGAACGCTTGAGCAGGATTTCATCTCGATGACGACCGGCACCAAGACGCAGATCAGATAGCAAAGAGAGGATACGATTATGAGTTTTATAAAACAAACCAATATGGAAATCAAAAGTATTATAAGGTCGAAATTCCTGCTGATCATCGGTATTCTGGTATTGCTTTCGAGCATCGCGATTCCGGTTGTCGGCGTGCTGACCAAGCCGGATCCCAACAACGGGTATTATCCGGGCGGCCCGACGATTATGTACGAAAAGGCGATGGCCATGCCCGCTTACGGCGGCGATTATTACAACGGCCAGGAGCCGATTACGGTAGACGGCGTGACGATTATGCCGGACAATCCGTTTTACGGCAACATTCAGGGGCTCGACCAGTATGACGATTATCTCGATGCGTCGGCTTTTAATTCCCCCGAAGCGATGGATCTCGTGCTGGAAATGACCGATATTGAGCTCGATTATTACCTGCGCGCCGCACAGGTTATCACCACCTACGAAGATTACCGCATGAATCTTGTGTGGGACACCACTAAGCTCTATGAGAAGTTCATCTATGAAAAAGCGGGCGTGACCGATATCGAGGTGCTCAAGGAAGCGCTCAACTACCGGTATTATGTGGACCCGAATACCTTTGACGATATCTATGTGAACATATCGGAATCGGAGCGTCAGGCCGCTATCGAGAAGGACGACGCCTATTTGAACAGGCTCTATGATGTGATAGAGAACAATGACTTTGACGAGTATATTGCGATCAGCATTGAGCAGCAGCAGAGCCAGATCGACAACATCAACAAGAGCATCGAAATTCAGGAACAGACGATCCTCGAGCATCCGGATCAGGAGGAAGAGCTCAGCCGCTACATTGAGGATATGAAAAAGCAGATCAAGCTCATCACCGACAGCACAATTCCGATGCTGCAGTACCGTCAGGAAAAGCACATTGTGCCCGGCGAGGATATCTGGCAGAACATGGCCATTTCCAGCATCGAGAATGCAAACAACCAGCTCGCTTATTCCGTATTGCTCAGTGAGGAAGATTACAATAAGGATCCGTACCTGCCCCAGCAGTACAAATCGTACGACCGCTACAGAACAGCCATACAGGCGCAGATCGATAAGGCCAACAACGATATTCTTGTCGCGCAGAACTCTCTTGATTCTGACAAGCCGGATATGACGTTTGTGCCCGAAGGTGCGAGAAACCAGACGACGAGCTTCCTGTATTACTCCGCGTTTGTGGCGCTGTTTGCGGTGATCCTCGGCGGCTGGATTATGGCCAGCGAGTTTCAGCTCGGAACCATCCGTCTGCTGATGATCCGCCCGAAAACGCGCATTAAGATTTTAATGTCCAAGTTTACGGCGGCGCTCGTGATCTGCCTTGGCATCTATATCGCGGGCACGGTGCTCAATATTCTGGCAACCGGCATCTGCTTCGGGTTCTCGGATTTTGGATTCCCGAACTATACGGCATCGGGTGCGGTCGGGTTCCTTGCATACTATATTCCGAAGTTCCTTGCCTGCGCCGTTACCATCGTTTTCGGATACTGCACCGCGTTTTTCTTCTCGACAGTGGCGAAGAATATCGCCGTCGCGATTGCGGTGCCTGCCATCTGCTTTGTGATGAGCATCGTCGGCATGAGCCAGCTCGCTTATACGGAAGCGGCTCAGTGGCTGGCATGGACGCCGATACCGTTTGTGCAGATGTCTCAGTTTTTCACGCAGTATTCACCCGTGCAGACGATGATCTCCAACGGTGTGCCGCTGAGCCTTGGCTATGGCATCGGCTTGCTGCTCGGCTTATCGTTGATTTTCACGGTCATATCCGCTTGGGTATTTAAGAAAAAGGATATAACGAACTAAGAGGGGATAAGAAGATGAGCGACAATAACAGCTTTCTGAGCAATTACACCAAAAAGGACGGCGAAGCCGAACCGGTATCCCGGAAAAAAGAGAGCCCGGCGAAGGCTCCTGCCGAGCCATCTTTCAAGTACGAGCAAAAGAGCGGGTTTAAAAAGCCCGAACCGAAGGACCCGAAACCGCCGAGATTTGAGGATGGTACAAGGAAAAAGCTGATTACCGCAATTGCCGCAGGCGGCGGTGTGCTCGTCATCCTTATTATCGTGCTCGTGCTTGTACTTGGCGGCGGCGTTGCAGTACTCGATTTCGCCAACGGAAAGCTGTCGGACGCTCAGCTATGGGCCAATGAAAACGGCATGATCATTACCACGGAGAACGCTTACAGCGACACCGTGGAGGAAGGTTATGTGATCGATCAGGACACGGAATCGGGCAGCAAGGTGAAGAAGGGCAGCTTTATTAAGCTGACTGTTTCGCTCGGCCCCGATTTAAGCGTGACGCTGCCCCTGCCGGATCTTACGGCGATGACGGCGGACGAGGTGCAAAAATGGGCGGATGACAACTTTATGACCAAGGTGCGCATCACCACGGAATTCAGCGCCGATGTGGCTCAGGGAAAAGTCATCCGCTATGAGATCAACGACAACACGGTGGTTGATGAAGTGCGCCGCGATACGCCGATTTATGTGATTGTCTCTAAAGGGCCCGAGACTGCCGCGGCGACCGTCAAGGTGCCGGATTTCAAAACAAAATCGCTTGCGGAGTGCTTTACGTTCGCGAAAGATAACGGTTTGGTTCTGACGGTCAATGAGGAGTACGACGACTACGTCCCCGCGGGGACAATCATGTCTCAGAGTGTGAAGGCCGACCAGATGATATCAACCGGCAGCGAGATCGTTCTCGTGGTCAGCAAGGGCAAGATGATCACCGTGCCGGATTTCTCCGGCTATACGAAAGAACAGGCGACAGCGCTGGCCGGAGAACTCGCGCTGCCCGTCACCATTACAGAGAAATATTCGGGTTCGTCCACGGGACGGCTCATTTCGCAGAGCATAGAAGCCGGATCCATTTATGAGAACGGCGATCTGCTCGAGCTCGAATATTCGCTGGGCAACAAAATCGTGGTCGCGAGTTTTGTGGGGCAGACGCGTGATATGCTGGAAGCATGGGCCAAGGGGCTTAACGACGATGGCGCAAAGATCACCGTCAAGGCTACTGAAGCCAAGAGCAGCCAGCCGCGCGGCACGATCATTTATCAGGATGTCGCGAACACCTCGGTGAGCTACAAAACAACGATCAACATCACGGTATCGGCGGGCAAGGTTGTCTACGTTCCCGATCTGACGGGCCCGATGGACGGGAACTATAACAACGCCATCACGCGCGAAAAAGCCATTGCGCTTTGTGAATCTGCGGGCCTGATTCCGGTGTTCGTGGAAGACAATTCGGGCGGTGCGCTGGCAGGCGAGGTCTGGAGCCAGAGTATTGCGCCGGGCACCGAAATGAGTGAGGGCACAAAAATCACGCTGCTTTATAAGTCAATGGCGACGGTCACAGTTCCTGATTTCACAGGGAAGATGGATCTTGATATCAGGGCATCTCTCGGTTTGCTGGATATCGTGTATGCAAACGGTGAGAGCCAAGGGACGTGCATTTCGCAGTCGCTGGCTGCAAAGTCGACGGTCGCCGCGGGCAGTGTTATTACACTGACGATGAGCGGACCTCCGGCATCACCATAATTTAAGCCTTTGAGAGCCGCCTTGCACTGCAGGGCGGTTTTTTTATATCTGATAGACAATACTATCTGATATGAGACCCGTCAAAATAAAAGGAGGCGTGGAAAACAAAAATGCAAGAAGGTCTGTCTGAGTATATACAAAAGAACTTTCCTGATTTTTGGAATGACATTCATATACGGTTTGAGCTCGGAGACCCGTTCGAAAACGGATCGGACGGGCGAATTGCTCAGGTTATACAAAGAGTCGCCACTCTTTTTGAAGAAATCTTCAGCGAGCAGGATGTGATCCATCTTTATATAAAGGATTGGGAAAGCGAGGATAATACCTCCGGCTATCTGTATGACCTGCTCAAGCAGCACCGCATCGACGAAACAAACTCATTGCTGCAGGTTGAGGATGTGAATGATGAGGGAAACACAATCAACACAATGAGGCCATTCTCGGTGAAGACATTAAGCGGGATATTCTCTTCAATACCGTACAGGGATATACTCACCGGCATCGCCAATTATGAGCAGGGGCGGATGCCGTCAATAGGCCAGCGGGTTTACTTCATCAACATGAAAAAAGATATTATGTTTTACATGTATGATGACAGAGGATGCATCATATTTGCAAAGGACAAAGAAAAGCTTCAGGGTTTATACACGAAATACAATGACTGGCTGGCGGATTACTGGCGCGAGTGCTTTGATAATTTATATAAATAGGCTGATCACAAGAGCTTTTCTGTAGAATTTTCAGGCGACAGTGGAGGAGAGTCACTGTGGGGGATTTCAATCCAGCTTGAATTTAAAACCAAGGTCGCTTGCTTGATTGCCGTAAATGCCCCAGTTATCGAACGGAGGCTCATGCATGATGATAAACACATCAGTGGGCGCAATACCGAGCCGATCTCCCAATGTGTTGGTGATTGTGCTAATGACAGCTTTTTTTAGCTCCTTGCTCCTGCCGGGAAACAGCGTTAATTCAATCAGCGTGAATCGATCCGTCTTGGCACTTCTGCGCTCAAAGAACTCAGCTTCGAGCTCATAGAGCCGCTGAAACCTGTCGTCATCCTCTATGCCCAAAGAAGCAGTCAGGGCATCGTGAACAGCTTGCATCAATGCCTTTTTGTATGTTGACGGCTTGCCCTTAATGATTTCTATTCGTACGAATGGCATGCTGACCCTCGCTTCTGTTCCGCCCAAATGCAGAATATATATTGGCTATTTACGTATTATACCAAACAGATGCCGCATGAGGCAACATTGACAAGATCGTGAAATCGCGGTACATTTCTTTGAGGGAGGGGTGGCTATGCAAAGATGCAGTGAAGGCATTGAACTCAAAGCGATGGATATCGAGGAAGCAAGATACCTCGCCGAGTTTTTAAAGGTGTTTGGCGACCCCGACAGGGTGCGCATACTCGCTCTGCTTAAAGACAAGGAAATGTGTGTGGGGCATATTGCGCAGGCGCTTGATAAATCGGTGTCGGCTGTGTCGCATCAGCTCGGCATTATGCGCCGCCAGCGCTTGGTTCGTTACGTTAAAGACGGCAAGAACATCTATTACACCGTGGACGACGAGCATGTGTCCCTGCTGCTTGACGCCGCGCAGGAGCACTGCCATCATAAATAACTTTTGCCCGCTCCGCACAGACTAGCGCTGTAGGGGGAATGAGACAAATGGACGAGAAATTTGCGCAGAGGCTCAATACGCTCGATGAAAAAATCGTGGTGCTTTTTGAGCAGCGTATGGCCGTTGCCGAGAAGGCGATGGCTGCCATGACGAAGCGCGAGCTGAGGCAGGAAGCCAGGATGATGGGCGCGCAGGCGGTGGAAAAGGCCACAAGCTATGCCTGCGATTTAAGCAACATCGCGTATACGGAGGAGCTCATAAAGCTCATGCTCTGCGCGTCGATGAAGCACCGGCGCAGGCTGCTCAAACGCTTAAAGAAGCAGAGCGTCTGCTGAGCTTGACAGCCTCGCCACAAAGCATTATAATACGGGATAATTGAATAGTCACAAAAATGATGACACCATATTCACACCATGATTCAAAGAAAAGGCGAACTTGGCCGAGAGGCCGAGGGCGCAAAGCATGAAGTCTTAAGGCTGTAAGCAAAGACGGTTCGGCTGCCTCGTGAATCGGGACGGCCTTTTTGTTTGCTTAAGAGCCTTTTCGGATAACATATTTCAAGCGGGAAGCGGGGGGAACCCCGCTTTTTGCTTTGCCCGGAATGCGAATTGTATCGCTATATTAAAAACATGGCTGCCGCACAATCCAAAATAAGCAGCATTTTATCGCATGACAGCTTTGCGACTGTGACGTGCTTCAAGGAGAAGAAGATCAGGCATTAGACTGTTTCCTCCGGCGGTCTGAAGCGGGGTTGCCTCAGATCGTTAACACCTCTCGAAATGCCATTCCTGTAAGACTTTTTGCTGATAGATCACTTGGGATGAGGATATCTAGACCATATATTTCAGGCAGTACATGAGCCTCTTCCATCGAGAGATGGGGAGGCTGCTGACGAAGCCGCAAGTGTCATTCCGATGGAGCGTCAGCGGAAGAGGAATCCCATGGTCAAGAACATTACAAAAATAGGATGCGCTGCACCCCGTCGTTTCGCTCCTCAAGTAAACAAGATTAAATGAGGAATGACGGATTGACGAGCGGATATATCGGTTGTTCGTCAGTCCCTCATCAGCCGTCTGTCGGAGCCAGCTTTCTCGAGGGGGAGCGAAAAAACGACTGAGGCTGTCTGAGACCGCCCATGCCGGATATTTGGGCTTGTTGCGTTGGCTGGCAATTTTTATTCGGGTGTTGTATAATGGCTTTACATATAAGCCATGTCCTTATGGCATCAAAATACGCAATGACTTCTTGGGAACGGGGGACGAAAAATGCAGATTACATTTATGGGCGCAGCCAGATGCGTCACAGGGTCTTGTACGATGGTCGAAACGGCGCAGCACAAGGTGCTGGTGGATTGCGGCATGCGGCAGGGGCGCGACGAGAAGACCGCACCGGTGAAGGACGGATTTGTTTTCGATCCGCGTGAGATTGATGCGGTTTTTCTGACTCACGCGCATATCGACCATTCGGGCCTGCTGCCGCTGCTCGTGAAGCAGGGGTTCACCGGCCCCATATACTGCACCGGCGCGACCGCAAGGCTTTGCTCCATCATGTTCCCGGATGCGGGGCATATACAGGAGATGGAGACGGAATGGCAGAACAGAAAGCATCTGCGCGCGGGCAAAAGCCCCGTGGCACCGCTCTATACGGTGGAGGACGCCAAAAAGGCGGTCAAATATTTGCAACCGCTCAGCTATGAGGAAAGATATAAAGCTTTTGACGAAATCGGCATGCGCTATGTGGATGCGGGGCATCTTTTGGGCTCGGCGTCTATCGAGCTGACAGTCACGGAAGACGGCAAGCAGACAAAGCTAGTGTTCTCGGGCGACATCGGCAACAAGGACAAGCCCATCATCAAGGACCCGCAGTATTTAAGTGAAGCGGATATCGTGTTTACCGAGAGCACCTACGGTGACCGCCTGCACGACAAGGTGAGGGACACGCGTACCCAACTCAAAGACGTGCTGATCCGTGCGCTCGCACGCGGCGGCAACATCGTGATTCCCACGTTTGCGGTGGGGCGCACGCAGGAGGTGCTGTACGATTTAAGCGTGCTGCTCGAGGAGGGTGGCGTGCCCGGTCTCGAGAACGTGCCGGTTTATATCGACAGCCCGCTCGGCATCGCGGCGACGGAAATATTCGAGGAGAGCAGCAAGGATTATTACGACGAGGAAGCAATGGCGTTTAAAGCCGAAGGCATCAAGTTTTTCTCGTTTGAAACGCTGCGCGTGGCCGAAACAGCGGATGAATCTAAAGAGATCAACTTTGACCCTAAGCAAAAGATCATCATCTCCTCAAGCGGCATGTGCGACGCGGGACGCATCAAGCATCATTTGAAGCACAACCTGTGGCGCAGCGATTCCACGGTGCTGTTCGTGGGATATCAGGCTGTCGGCACGCTGGGCCGCTCGATTGTGGACGGCAGCAGCAAGGTGAAGATATTCGGCGAAGAGATTCAGGTGAAAGCCGCCGTTGAGCAGATCGAAGGCTTTTCGGGGCACGCGGATCAGGCAGGGCTGCTCGAATGGATAAGCCATTTCCCCCAGAGCGTGGCGCGCGTGTTCGTGATGCACGGTGAAGACGCGGTGACGGGCATTTATGCGGGTGAACTGCAAAAGCGCGGCTACAACGCGGTGGTCCCCGCCCTCTTTGATTCGTTTGACACGCAGAGCTTTGCCAAAACGCCGGGGACGATACAGCCAAAAGAAGTGCCGCAAAGCGATTTGGGCACGCTGCTTGCGCGTATCCGGCTGAGAATTGAAGCTGCCGACAGCGAGCGCGCAGCCAGAATGAAAGAGGACCTCGCCGTGCTGGCCGACAGATGGGAATAGCCGATTATCCGTTATCAGGAGTGGTATATGGGTAAATTGATACATATGAAAACAAGAAGAGGCGGCTCGGCGGGGCGGCGGTACCCTTCAAGGCGTCCCGTTTCCAGAACGCCCGGCAACAGGCGAATGGCCCGTCCGGCTGCTTTCTTGGCTTTTTTGAAGCGGTATTATAAGATTGCCGCCATTGCGGCGGGCGCGCTGGCCGTTGTCATTGTCGGCCTTGTTCTGCTGCTTGGCAGCGTGAAGACTCAAACGGTGGCGGAGCAGCCTGCGGCCCAGCCCACGCTGACGCCGCCTCCCGCCGAAGAGACATACGACTATTCCGATGTGGATGCGGAGACGCTTGCGGGCCTCGCGGGCACGGACGAGGACCTGTTCTCAGACGAGCAGGAAATGGCCGAAGCGCTGTTTGAGGAGGAGGGCATCCGTATCGGCGTCACGGTGGGCAGCATATCATCGCTCGAGCAGGAATTCATTTTGAACAGGCTTGAGCAGGCTTCCAATGCGGCGGAAACGGACAAAACCATATACGAAACCTATTACTGCAATGCAAACGGCAGCGATAACCAACAGCTGCAGGACATAAGAAGCCTTATTAAAAACGAGGTGGATGTGATCATCGTCGGCTTCACCGATGCGCAGAGCTTTCAAATGATAGCCATGATGGCACAAAACGAAGGCATTCCCGTGGTGGCATTCGACGCGCCGGCAGACAGCGGTTATGCGATCAATGTGGTTTCGGATCAGACAGCGTGGGGCAACGGGTACGGCAAGTTCGCGGCGGATAATCTGGCAGAGGGGACCGTGGTGCAGGTGCTCGGCAAACCGGACGATGCGGTGGATGCGCAGCGTGCGGCAGCCATCAGCGCGGCGCTGGCTGCCAATACGGGGCTCACAGCCGAAACGCCGCTTTACGCGGAGTGGGATAAGAAAAAAGCCAAGGAAGCAATGGCAGAATACTTAAAGCACAGCAAAGCGGATATTGTGATTACCGAAGAAGGCATGGCCGAGGGCATACTCGATGCGTTCGTGGAAAAGGGCGTGCTTCCCAAGGTGATGTGCGGCGACGCGACGGCAGGCTTTATCAAAAAGTGGTACGCGCTGAAAAACGGCGGCATCGACGTGACGCCGCCGCCCGAGGACGACGGCAAAAAGAAGAACGACGAAACGCCCACGCCCACGCCGCCGCCCGTGATGTTCACGGCACAGCCCGGCGAATTCATCGTCTATGCGCAGCCCGCGCCGTCGGGCGTCGGCGCAGCGGCCTTTGATATCGCGGTGGAGATTGCCAAAGGCAGAACATTGATTGCGCAGGGGCAGCCGTTCATCTATACGGTCGGCACGGTGATCACGGAAGCCAATCTTGCGCAGTTTTATGAGCTCGTCAAGGACCAGGACGATACCTATGTCGTCAGCGACCGGCTCACGGACGAGTTGCTCAATACGCTGCTGAACCCGCTCGAGCAGCAGCCCGAAACCACACCCGCCGATGTGCCGTCAGCCACACAGTTGGTGCTGTCATCTCCTGCAAAGGAGGCCGGGCAATGACCATCGACATCACGCTGCCCATGAGGCACGGCATGGTGCATTATCCGGGCGACCCGGAAATCATATTTGAGTCGGTGCTCGATATCCGCAGCGGCGGGCCGGTGAACCTGCAGCGGTTGAGCCTCGGGTCTCATTCGGGAACGCATGTGGATGCGCCGTATCATGTGCTGCCGGACGGCAAAAAGATCGGCAGCCTGCCCGTGGATTATTTCATCGGCAGGGCAAGAGTGTTCGCGTTTGACAGCGATATACATGCGGAACAGATTCAGGGGCTTCATATCGAAGCGGATGACATCGTGCTGTTTAAAACGCCAAGCGGCGCAAAGCTTGGTGAGGTGTACGACCCGGATCATGTGAATGTGCTGCCGTGCGCGGCGCGGTTTCTCGCGGATACCCGCGTGCGCGCGGTCGGTATCGACTGCCTGTCGATCGAAAACAACCCCGCGCTGGAGACGCACCGCATATTGCTGGGGTCAGGCATCCCGATCATCGAGGGGCTCGATTTGCGCAAGGCGGAGCCGGGCGACTACCATATGACGGCGATGCTGATGCGCCTTGAAGACAGTGACGGCGCACCGCTTCGCGCGATGCTCGAAAAATACGAATAATCTACTTGAAGTAAAGGGGCATCTTGAGTTTTGACAGCAATGCTCTTTTTTGTTGGATTTTTGTGACCAGAGGTGGATGTCGATGAAAATCAAGAAGATTCTTTTGTTATCCATAGCCGGTATGTTACTTTTCATCACCGCTTGCGGACAAGCGGAAATACGAAAGGAGCAATCCATGGCTCAGACACAACCGATGAAAACGCAAGAGCAGAGCCCGTCGTATAACGGCACATACAAGGTCGTCGCGCAGGCCCTCGATTGGGGTGCGGCGGCAATCAAAGCGGTTGTCAAGCTTGATGCCGCAATAACAGCTTCGGATATGTGCCGCTTTCGCGTCACTGAGTCGAATAAAAGTGGGGCTGTCGGCGAGCGCGATATCACCGGCGTGTATCTTTGCGACAAAAACGGAAATAAGATCGATGGGAGCTCACGGTACTTGGCTATTGAGATGAGCGTTGATCCGTCACACGGCGGGTTGCTTTATTACGATCGCCGCCGTCTCATGAATGTGTGGGATGAAGACTACCGGTTGAATATAGAGCCGGTCGATCCGGAAAACGATATGCTCAAGAACTTGACAGTTGATCCGAAATATACGGAAAAGCTCATGCCGCAGGCCGATGTGTTCAGCAAGACGGAGTTTTCTTATCAGGGGACAACCATGAAGTATGCGCTGTACGCGCCTGATCCTGACGGCAAGAAGAAACCGCTCGTGGTCTGGCTGCACGGCCAGGGCGAGGGGGGAGACGATGTCACCATCACCCTGCTCGGAAGCAAAGTCACCGCGCTCGCAGCGGACGACATACAGGGGATACTTGGCGGCGCTTATGTGCTTGTGCCGCAGTGCCCGACTTACTGGACGGTGAATGCCGGGGACACCTCCCATTTCGGCATGAGGCCCGACGGCACAAGCGATTTCGAAGAGCCGCTTCTCGCGCTGATCAACGGGGTTGTGGGTGGCAACGAAGACATAGACGCGGACAGAATATACATCGGAGGCTGCTCGATGGGCGGCTATATGACGGTGCTGATGGCCAAAAACCATCCCGACCTTTTTGCTGCCGCTTTCCCCGTCTGCGAATTCTATGAAGACAGGTTATTAACCGATGATGATATCAAAGCCCTGACTGATGTGCCGCTCTGGTTCGCATACTGCACGGCGGATGAAAGCGTGCCGCCCCGGTATCATTCGGAAGCGACAATAGAAAGGCTAAGGGAAGCGGGTGCAGGCAATCTGCATGCGTCGGTGTTTGAGGATGTTCACGACACGACGGGGGAGTACACAAACAAAGACGGAACGCCATACATTTATAATGCGCACTTCGTGTGGATATACGTTTATAACAACGAGTGCGTTGAGGGAGATTTGAATCTGTGGGAATGGCTGGCGCTGCAGCATAAGTAAGCGGTCAAAGACCGGCTGAGTGAAAAGAAACTTGAATCGGAAACCATAAAGGAGCGCCGCCGCTTCTTGGGCTGCTGACAAAGTCACAAGTGTCACTGATATGCAAAGCAACCAATTCGGTCATTCAGTCCACTCCGTAGTGGGGAATGAAGCGACGTGACCACACCGGTTTTCATCAAACTGCGGAGCGAATACGCTCCATAAAAGTGTAAAAACCTTATTTGTCGCGGCCCCTCTGACGACGGTCCTTTTTGGTGGATGGAGGGCTGTCACCAGATGACCGGGGGAGAGAAAATAATATCGGGTTAGATCACTCTCTCCGGCACGTCGCACCCGCCCCATCCCTTCGTGATAGTCACGTGAGAGGCTCTTTAGATTTTATCGACAGCAAAAAAGGAGCGGAGCCGCTCCTTTTCAACATTCAGCCGCTGATTATTTCGCCATCACATGCGCGCCGAGCCCTTTGTCCACCTTTTTGATGTGCAGCGTGAGCCACGACACAAGCGTGGAGCCGACCACCGCCGCGGTGGCGACCGTGAAACCGATGGTTTCGATATCGCTTCTGATCTTTTTTATGTCCGCAATGAAATCCGTGTGCATTTTCTTATGCTCTCTGTAAAGCGGATAACCACTGCTTAACTGGAGCTTCTCTTCCTCGCTGAAATGCTTAACCACATATTCCTCAAGGAACGCAAGCATTTCGAGAACTTTCTGCTGCTTGTCGTTGTGGCTCATCGAATCGAAAAACGCGTTCATACGGGCAATCAACTCTTTGTGCTGCTCGTCGATCATATCAACACCAACTCTTAAATCCTGTGTCCATTCCATATGGCTTCTGTCCTCCTCAGTTTTGCTTTGAACGGATATACATGCCGACTTCTTTGTCCGCTTTTCTGATGTGCAGCGTGAGCCAGGCAATCAGCGTGCTCGATATCAAAGAGCCGGTGGCTACGGTAAACCCGTTGTTTTCAAGGTCCGTACGCATCTTCGTCACATCGTCGATAAACTCCTTGTGCAGCTGGCGGTGCTCCGCAAGCTTGGGATAGCCGCTGCTCATTTGCAGCCTTTCCTCATCGCGAAAATGGGTGACCACATAGTCCGCCAGAAAATCGAGCATCTTGAAAATTTCCTGCTCTTTGCTGCTGCTTTTCATCGCATCAAAAAAGCCGTTCATGCGAGAGATCAGCTCTTTGTGCTGGTCGTCAATCTCCTTCACACCAACCGACAGATCCTGCGTCCATTCCAATTGACTGTCCCCCTTTTTAGAAGTATATATATAATCATTATCGTAATAGTAGGGTATATGGCTTAGCAAAAATCTTTGGTTTATATAAAATTATTTTCTGTATGTGGTTCATTCTGATATAATTTAGGAGAAACATAGCAAAACGATATTGAAAGGGACTCATATATGAAAAAAAGCGCAGTGTTGATTTTGATTCTTTACCTGCTTGTTATCTTTTCGGGCTGTGGGAGGTCAGCCGCCGATCAAGAAGGAATGTTAAAAATTATCGCGGAAGAAAACGGCGTTTCCGAGGGGCTATCGGTGCAGGCTGCCGGAACGGTTGAGCTCGGTGATGCCGTACTGATGTGCGCTGCGGCAGGAGACGATAGTCAGGGGCGCAAATATTTCGCGGCTGAATTCAATCATAAGGCAAACCAATATGAATTTGTACACAGCTATAAGCTGGCGGAACGCGGTGCGGATATGTTCAGCCTGATATGGGCCGATGGGTATGTGTTTTTAAGCAACAACGAAGCCAGCAAGAGCCTGCAAATCCGTTATCCGAACGGTGAAAAGGATGATGAGCTGATTGCCATAGACAGCATACCCTTTGTGTATTATTTGGATTTAAGTGAAACGAACCCGGATAATGCTGAAAACACCTTTGAATATTATTTTCTGAACGAGAAAGGCGAAGCGATTTCGCAATAAGATATTTACCTGCTGTCAGCAGATTTATAATGGCTTTTCCAGACAATTGAAAGAGAGAGAGCAAATATGACGATTCAATTCATCTGCTATCCGCGCTGCACGACATGCGCAAAGGCGCGGCAATGGCTAGAGGGAAGCGGCATTGCCTATAACATGCGCGATATCAAAGAGCAAAATCCAAGCGAAACCGAGCTAAAAAGCTGGATTAAAAAGAGCGGCTTGCCGCTGCGGCGTTTTTTCAACACGAGCGGTCTGCAGTACGGTGCGCTGTCGCTGGCTGACCGGCTCGATGCGATGAGCGACGAAGAAAAGATTGCGCTGCTCGCCACGGACGGCATGCTGGTGAAGCGGCCGATACTCGTCGCGGGAGAAACAGTGCTCGTCGGGTTTAAAGAGGATGTGTGGAAAGTGGCGCTTGGCGTTTAACGCGCCCGGATTTCGGCTTATCCTGCTGCAATCTGCCGCAGTGCCAAAGCCATCAAAACATTTTCTTGTTACGCTGTGCGTGAAGCCCTGCGCAGCAGGACGGATTTGTTGGAGAGAAACTCACAAAGGACTATTCGACCCCTTGCAGATTCAGACCGCACGATAGCCGCCCACAACAATCATAGCGCTGTGAGGGCGGCCATTCTTCCGTCGGTCCATCTGCGCGCGATCAATGGAATAGAGCGTTTGCTATTTGTCGATGTTCTTGCGCATTTTAAGCAACGCTGCGCCCATCAGGCTGGTGAGCACAAACGAAAACGCGGCCATGAGGCCAAAATCAAGGCGATCCTCAGTATGCGTAAATATAAACGCGCCGAGGCTCGCGAGTGCGCAGACGAGAAACATGAAGAACGCAACCGAAGCCGCGCCGATAAAGCGCTTGTTGCGGTCTTGGCGGCTCGATGCGTCGCTGAAGGATTCCGGGCGCTCGCCCGTATATTCGCGCCGCCAGACCATCATGCTTGCCATCTGCCCGACAAACTCCCAGCCGAACTCTTCATACATCTGCCGGTACTCCTTCTTGGGGAACGGCTGCATATCCGCCACATACCGGTATTTTTTAGGCTCGCCTTCGCGAAAGCGCATCGCGATGCTGTTCCACTGGCCGACCTTAACCGGGTGCCAGCCCTGCGCGGCGAGCTGTTCAAACCACTGCTCGTAGTCTGCGGGCACCACGAAATGAAATGCCGACAGCCAATACGTTTTCGTTTTCATAACAATTCCTCCAAATGATGATAAACTTCTTTGATTCGTGCCGCTTCTTCGCGCAGTATGCTGCTGCCGAGCGGCGTGATGAGGTAGTATTTCTTTCTGTCCTCTTCGCGCTGCGCTTGAATCAAGCCGTCCGGCTCGAGCTTGCCGATGCTTTGATAAATTGTTCCCGCACCGAGCACGATGCGCCCGCCGGTCAGCTCTTTGACATGCTGCATGATGCCGTAGCCGTGGCGCTCCTCGCGCAGCGAGAGCAGTATATAAAGCATGGTTTCGCTCATCGGTATATAGCGGCTTCTGACTTTTGCAATATCCATAGACACCTCCTATATCACGTTGAAATGCATCACATCGTGATATAGTTAGCATATATCATGGCGTGATACATGTCAAGCAATTTTAAAAAATTATTTGAGTGGGCAGCCTTTAGAATGGTACAATGCTGATAAGCGAAATAAGGAGGACAGAGTATGAGTTTTTGCTGGTGTACGGTGCATGTGAAGGATATTGATGCATCGGTTCGGTTTTATGAGGAGATCGTTGGTATTCATGTCGTGAGGCGGTTCCCCGGCGGCGCGGGGTCGGAGATCGCGTTTCTGGGTGACGGCGAAACGAAGCTCGAGCTGATCGGCGGCGCGGGCGGCTTTTCGGGCAGCGGCATCGCAATCGGCTTTACGGTGGATGATCTGGACGCAAAGATGGCATTTGTGCAGGAAAAAGGCATTGCGATGCACAGCGGACCGTTCTCGCCAAACCCGGCTACGCGGTTTTTCTTCGTGCAGGACCCGGACGGGCTGCTCGTGCAGTTTGTGCAGAGTGTTTAGCGCATATGGACATTGAATTGCGTCCAATCAAAAAAGCGGATCTGCCGCAGGCGGCTGCAATATGGAATGATGTCGTGACGGCGGGAGACAGCTTCCCCGGTGATCAAATATTGAGCGAAGCCGAGGTGTGGGAGATGTTCGTTACCCAGACGGAGACGATCTGCGCGGTAAAGGGCGATGAGCTAGTCGGCGTGTATATCCTGCACCCAAATAACATTGGCCGCTGCGCGCATATCGCCAACGCGTCGTATGCTGTGAAGGCAGGCATGCGCCGGCAGGGGATTGGGCGGCTGCTCGTGGAAGATTGCCTCGCGCGAACAAAGAGCCACGGGTTTCGCGGGCTGCAGTTTAACGCGGTGGTCGCCAGCAACACCGTCGCGATTGCGCTTTACTTAAAGCTCGGATTCAAGGTGCTCGGCACCGTGACGGGCGGCTACCGCGATAAAGACGGGCACTACCGCGACACGCTGATATTCTTGAAAACGCTGGCTGATTGAATAGAGCGAGGGGTGAGAGCATGACCAAAACGGAAATGAAAGAACTCGTCCACAAAAGCATTGGCGGGCGAAACCTTTTAAGGATGTATTTTCGCTATGATGCAAATTACTGGCACTGCTTTCCGCTAGACGCTAATGAAAAATTGATCCTTGGTATAAAACAAGATGATTTTATTCTCGATGGTTATTCAATTAGACGATATGTTGACTTGAAGAAAGTTCAAATTGAGGAGGGTAAGCGTATCGATATCCTAAGAAATGAAGGTGTTATCGACAGCATAAAAACGCCGAATATCGATATTTCAAATTGGGAAGCGGTATACTCCTCTTTGCAAAAGCTCAATAGAAACATTATTGTTGAGATTTAAGAGATATGTATATGTCTATCATTTTGATGCGGATGGCATTTGGGGGGAGAGCCCGGTTAAAATTCCATATGCCGAAATAACGAGTGTCTCGTTCGGCACGCGTTATGTGGACGTGTTCTCAAAGTATCTGGACAATCCCCCCGATGCTGTCCGCGGAGTTCAAACGGTCACTTGACGAGCCGCGCGTGTACGACGAACCGCGCGTTGTCAAACTCGTAGCTGCATGTGCTCAGTGTCAGCACCACGTCCTCGGGGCTGAGCTTGATATCCGTTTTATACAGGCTCTTATCCTGAACACTTTGCAGGAATTTAAGCCAGTCGTCACCGGTTGCAAATGAAGTCTCAATGTAATTAAAATCCGTTCCCGTCACATAGGCGGAGAATATCTCCCATTCATAATCCTCATACAGCGTGTCGAACCGGATGATCCGGTTGTTTTTAAACGTCTCTTCCTCGGTCAGCTCTTTGAGCTTGTGAAACATGGAGCCGTTTTTCATGTTGTGCCCGTAAAGCACATAATGGCCTTTAAGCGGATACGCATCGGCATCGCAGCGGTAATCCATGAAGATGGCTCCGCTTCTCGACTTTGTGCGGTCGTAGCCGTGTGAAAGGTAATAATCGTTGTTGTCGGTCTGGGTCACGAGATAGCCGATATCAAGGCCTTCAATCGATATGCGCCCCACGATATCCGGGTTCTCCTCAAGCACGGATGCAAAACACGCCCTTGGAGCTGTCGGCACGGCAGCAGCCTCCGGCTCCGGCTGTTCAAACACCGCCGCTTCGCTGACCTGCGGCGCATCGGGAGCGGCCTCCTGTATGGTCTGCTGATAAAGGTTATCTGCGAGCTTTATCTGAATTTCATCGCCCACCTGAGAGATCAGCGAGGGCAGTATGCCGTACACACAAACCAAAAACAACGCGGCACCGAGCACCACCACCCCGAAAATTACCGTCAGCTTCGTGATGAGCTCGCTCTTGCCGCGGGCTTTTTCCCGCAGTGCGGCGGGCAGGTTCTTAATATCCACTCTCCCTGGAAAGCTGATTGTCTGCCATCTTTTCATGTCCTGTCTCCTTAAGCCGGCATTGAAAAACGCCAATACCGTTTCATCATTCAAGCACCAGAATGACTATATATGTTTTTGGCGTATGAACAGAAAACTTCGGCAATAATAGTCTGATTCACTTAAAACTTCTGTGATTGCGGGCCTTTCTGACAGTAACTCCTGTATTTTTATGTTTTTATGCTGCATTCGCTTTACTTCGTGCTGAATAGCACGTCGTCCGTAAGATTTGCGCGGATAAGGAAAAGAAAAGCGCTTGCAGAGCGCTTTATAGCTGTAAATATCCATATATTACTATTCGTGCCGCAGTGCCTCCACGGGATCGAGCTTCGAGGCCTTATAGGCCGGCATAAGCCCGAATATGATGCCCACCGTCGCCGAGAAAAGCACGCTGAGTGACGCCGCCGAGGCCGAGACGGTAGCCTTGATGCCAAGCACGCCGCCCGCCGCGAGTGTCAGGCCGATGCCCGCTGCCAGGCCGAGCAAACCGCCCAGCATCGCGTAAAACAGCGCTTCCGCGAGGAACTGACCCAAAATGTGATGTTCGCCCGCACCGAGCGCTTTGCGGATGCCGATTTCCCGCGTGCGTTCCTTTATCGTCACGAGCATAATGTTCATGATGCCGATGCCGCCCACCACGAGCGCAATCGCGGCCACGGCGCTCACCACCGTTTTGAATATATCAAGAATATTCTGGGCGTTTTGCAGCTCCTGTGTCAGGTTGATGATTTTTATTGTGCCGTCGCCGTACTTTTTCAGCAGGCGGGACGTGCAGTTGTCAATAACGCTGTCGAGTGCGTCCGTATTCTGTACCGTGACGGATATTTCATCGAGATAGTTGTTGGAAAACATCGCATTGAACGTTGTCACGGGTATATAGCATTTGCCCGAAAAGAAAGAGGAGTATATGGACTGATCCTCCTTTTCCACGCCAATCACAGTATACTTTTGCCCGTTGATGCTGACCTGACTGCCCTCTGCGTCACGGTCCTCAAAAAGGCTGTCTTTGGCCTCCTGACTGAGCACCACCACACGGCGCCCGTATTCCACATCCTTCTCGGTAATGCCGCGCCCCTCGAGAAACTGCATTTGTTCCATGGTAAAAAGCGATGGCGTGGTGCCCACCACATCCGACACGATATTCGTTTCGGCGGAAGACAGGTAACTTTTTTCGTAGGCGCTCGGGGCCACTTCACTGACGCCGTTCACTTTTTTGAGCATATCGGCGTCACTCATGGTCAGCAGGTCGTTGGGGCCGCGCAAATCGTTCGGGAAGAACCAGACTCTGTTGATGCCGAATTTCTGCAGCTCCGAGTTGATCATATCCTGCCCGCCGTTGCCGACCGAAATGACGGTGATCATCGATGCGATGCCGATCATGATGCCGAGTACGGTAAGAATCGTCCTCAGCTTGTTTTTCTTAATCTGATGGGCGGCAATGCCGACATAATCCGATACCTTCATGAGCATTCCTCTTCGCTGACAATCAGCCCGTCTCTCAGCACGATGAGCTCACCCGCGAACGACGCGATATTGCGTTCATGCGTAATCAGCACGATGGTTGCGCCCTGCTTATTCAGCTGGCAGAGCATGTGCATGATGTCGTCGCCCGTGCGGCTGTCAAGGTTGCCCGTGGGCTCATCCGCGAGTATAAGGCTCGGGGAATTGACGAGCGCGCGCGCTATCGCGACGCGCTGCCGCTGGCCGCCCGAGAGCTGGCTCGGCAGATGCCCGGCACGGCTGGATAGCCCGGTCAGTTCGAGGAGTTCGGAGGATTTTTTACGCCGTTCCCTCGGCGGCGTTCCCGAATACACCATGGGCAGCTCTATGTTCTGCCGCGCTGTTAAAGAAGGCAGCAGATAAAAGGACTGAAATATAAAGCCGATGCGCCTGTTGCGCAGGTAAACCTTGCTCTGGGTGCTGAGGCGCTTGACGTTCGTGCCCGCAAATATATAGTCGCCTGTTGTCTGGCTGTCGATGCAGCCGAGTATGTTCATCAGCGTTGTTTTACCTGAACCGGACGGTCCCATCACAGCGAGGAACCCGCCGTTCGGGATTTTTAAGGAGACACCCTGCAACGCATGCACACGCGTTTCGCCGCGTCCGTATGTTTTATAAAGGTTATTCACCTCGATCATAGCTGACATGCTGGCCCTCCTTAATGTTCTGCGGTGTTGTGATTACGCGGTCTCCGGCGGAGAGGCCGCGGACGATTTCGGCGCTCGCTTCGTCCTCGAATCCCAGGACCACGGCGCGTTTCTCGGCAATATCGTCCGCACCCACCACAAACACACAATTATCGTCCGTGAGGCAATCGAGCGGAACGCTGAGCACACCCTTCTTTTCACTTTGGACAATCTTTATGTCGACAACGGCACCGATCATCTTGTCAAAAGACTCTTCGGGCTCAATTTCAATCTTGGTCATCGTATCAAAAGACGTCGCATCGCCCACGTCGGTCGCGGCCGAGCCGATATGCGTCAGCGTGCCGGTGTAGCGTTTGCTGCCGCTGCTGATGGTCACGTCCATGCCTTCTGAGAGGCCTGCGAGGTCTTTTTCATAAACGTAGCCTGTGATCAGCGTGTTGTCGGTATCGGCAATCACCATGGCGGGAATGCCGGGGGAGAGCACTTCGCCCACGTTCACATTCACGGCGACGACGGTGCCGGATATGCGGCTTTTGTAGGTCATGCCGTTCACGAGATCCTCCAAGCGGTCTACCGAGAGGGAGGCCAGCTCAAGCTGGCTGTCCGTGCTTAAATTGGACATATCCATCGAACTCAAATCGGGGATATCGTCAAGGCTTTGCGAGAGTGACGAGGAGGCCTGATTGACGGCTGCCGCGGTTTCGCTGCCGAAGGTTTCGTTTAACGATTCATAATCGTAACCGGTGGACTGAGACAGCGCGAGTGCAAGCTTGGCTTTTTCTTCAGCCAAAGCGCCGGAACCGTTCTGGGCCATCGTCATTTGCGTGGTGGCATCGCTGAGCGCTTCATATTTGAGCTGCGCTTCCTCCAGCTGGGCTTTGGCCTGCGTGGCGTCGAGCTCAAAAAGTATGTCGTTCTTATCGACATGGCTGCCCTCGGAAACGTTAAGCGACGCGATGGTGCCGCCCGTTTCGCTCATGACACTATACATTTTCTCGGGTTCCACTTTCCCCGAGAATTCCAAGTTGTTTGCGAGATTTGAAGTCTTTACCTCGTATAGACTGACAAAGGCGACAGGATCGCCTTCGTTAAAGTATAAAAACCAGCCCAATGCAATGATAGCCAGCACACCAAATAGCAGAATCACTTTTCTCATGCCGTCAGCCCCCCTTTAAAAATGCGTGTGATGTCGATTGTAGTTTGGCAGTTTTTCAGCCGCGTTATTCTGAGAATGTCGATTAATTCGCGCGCTTTTTCATGACAGGCTTTCTACACTGATTGTGCCGCAAAAACCTTGAAATCAGCCCGCGTTTTTATCAGCCTGCGCCCTGTAAGACAAATATGATTCTTTTCAATTCATTGCGCCTGTTCAAGACAGGGCATTTTTATAAAAAACTGTTGCATTTTTATGCATTTAAATGTATATTTATTAATAGATAATACAAGGAGGCTTCAAAAGTGGTTAAAGTCAGCGTCGTCGGCGCAACGGGATATGCAGGCGCGGAGCTTATGCGGCTGCTTGCAGCGCATAAGGAAACACAAATTGTGCATGCCGCATCAAAAAGCTATGCAGGCCAGCAGCTCAGCGCGGTTTATCCGAGCTTTGCGGGCTCAAATATCATGCTCGATGATATAGATCTTAAAAAATTCTCACAGGACAGCGACATCGTCTTTACATGCCTGCCGCACGGCGCATCTGCCGAGGCGGCCTCTGTGCTGCTGGGTGGCGGCGCGCGCGTGATTGACCTGTCGGGAGATTTTCGATACACGGATGCGAATGTTTATGAGGCGTGGTACAAAATGCCGCACGGCGCAAAGCAGCTGCTTTTCCAAAGCGTCTACGGTATGCCTGAAATATACCGCGATAAAATCGCGGCAGCGAAGCTCATCGGCAACCCGGGCTGCTACACCACCTGTTCCATACTCGCGCTGTATCCGCTGCTCAAAATGGGTTTGATTGACGCAAACGGCATCATTATCGACGCGAAGTCGGGCGTGAGCGGCGCGGGGCGCAGCGAAAAGCTTGACAATGCGTTTTGCGAGGTGGACGAATCGGTTAAGGCGTACAGCGTTGCGACGCACCGCCATACGTCCGAAATCGAGCAGGAGCTGTCCTTTGCGGCGGGAGAACCGGTGGTGCTCTCGTTCACGCCGCATCTCGTGCCGATCAAGCGCGGCATCATCGCCACGATCTACGCGGCACCCAAGGCGGGCGTGACGGAGGCGGATATAAAGGATGCATACGCCATGTATAACGGCGAACCGTTTGTGAATGTGCTGGACGGCGCGCTGCCCGAAATCAAGCATGTGAACGGCAGCAATAATTTAAACATCGGCTTCGTGCTGGATAAGCGCGCGGGGCGCCTCGTGATCGTATCGTGCCTTGACAACCTGATCAAGGGCGCGGCGGGGCAGGCGGTGCAGAACATGAACATCATGTGCGGCTTCGATGAAGCCGAGGGACTAAGCAAAACAGGATGGTATTTATAATATGGATAAGTTTTTTGAAAAAGCCAATATACTGATCGAGGCGCTGCCGTATATCCGGCGGCTCTCGGGCAAAACGGTTGTCATCAAATACGGCGGCGCGGCCATGCTCTCTTCCGAGCTTTCAGAAAAGATCATGCAGGACATCACACTGCTCAAATACGTGGGCATGAACCCGATCGTTGTGCACGGCGGCGGCGGCGACATCAACAAGATGCTCAAGCTATACGAAGTGGAGCCCGAATTTCACAACGGCCTGCGCGTGACGGATGCACAGACGATGGACGTGGTGCAGATGGTGCTGATGGGCAAAATCAACAAGGATATCGTGACGCACCTTGGCATTGCGGGCGCGAAGGCAATCGGCCTTTGCGGCAAGGACGCGGGACTCATCAAGGCCGAAAAAATGCTCGCGGACGACGGCTACGACTTGGGGCTCGTGGGCAAAATCACCGAGATCAACACGAAGCTGCTAAACACGCTTGCGATGGATGAGTATATCCCCGTCATCGCGCCGATCGGCATCGGGGAGAACGGCGAGAGCTTCAACATCAATGCGGACACAGTGGCGGGCGAAATCGCCGCGGCGCTCAGCGCGGAAAAGCTGATGTTTTTAACCGACATCGATGGTATCCGCAGCGACCCAAGCGATCCGTCCACGCTCGTCTACGAGATATCCATCGACGAGATTTACGGCTATATCAACAAGGGCGTGATATCGGGCGGCATGCTGCCCAAGGTGGAAGGCTGCATCAAGGCGATTCAAAGTGGCGTGAAGCGCACGCATATACTCAACGGCACGATTCCGCATCCGATACTGCTCGAGATATTCACGGATACCGGCATCGGCACGATGGTGAGGGAGTAAGCGCATGAAAACGCAGGATATCGCGCAGCTCGATCAAAAGTACTACAGCCCCGTGTTCGGTCAGCGTCTGCCCGTCAGCTTTGTGAAGGGCGAGGACGTTTATCTGATCGACAACGAAGGCAACCGCTATACCGATTTTCTTTCGGGCATTGCAGTCAATTGCTTTGGCTATTCGGACGACGGGCTTAAAAAAACGCTCTGCGATACCGTGAACAGCCTCATGCACACGAGCAACTACTTTTACAACGAAACGCAGGCGAAGCTGGCCCAGCGGCTCTGCGAAGCCACGGGGTACGACAATGTGTTTCTCGGGAACAGCGGCGCGGAAGCGGTGGAAGGGGCCTTGAAGCTTGCGCGCAAGGTTTTCTTTGCGGCGGAAGCGCCACGTGCCGAGGTGATCACGATGCAGGGCAGCTTTCACGGGCGCACGCTCGCGACGCTGGCCGCGACGGGACAGGAGCGGTTCCACATTCCGTATGAACCGCTGATGCCCGAGTTCACGCATGTGCCGCCGAACGACATCGGGGCGCTTGAAGCGGCTGTGAGCGGCAACACGGCGGCGGTGCTGATCGAGCCCATTATGGGCGAGGGCGGCGTGATACCGATAACTCCAGATTATTATCAGGCTGTGCGGCGTCTCTGTGACAGGCACGGCGCGCTGATGATGGCCGACGAGATACAGACGGGCATGGGGCGCACGGGCGAACTGCTCGCATCTCCGGCGCTCGGCGCGATGCCTGACATTGTGGTGCTCGCCAAGTCCCTCGGCGCGGGCGTGCCGATCGGCGCGTTTCTTGCGCGCGGCAGGGCGGCTAAAGCATTTGCCGCGGGAGACCACGGCTCCACATTCGGCGGCAACTATCTCGCCTGTGCGGCGGCGTATCACGTGACAAACAAGCTGCTTGATACCGATATTTTGGCTCATGTCAGGGAAATGGGCGCATACTTTAAAGATCAGCTACTGGCCCTTAAAGACGGCTGCCCGGCCATAAGCGAGGTGCGGGGCAGCGGCCTGATGCTCGGCGTTGATCTTGATCCATCCGTTTCCGCTCTGGAAATAAAAAAGAAGCTGCTGAGCGCAGGCTTTGTGTCGGCGACGGCGGGCGTCAACGTGCTGCGGTTTCTGCCGCCGTACGTGATACAAAAAACGCATATCGACAGCCTGATTGAAGCATTGAAGAAACTGTTTGCATAATCTCAGGCTGTTGACAAAGTGGTGGGTGTCATTGCTATGGAAAGTAGCTAATCCAGTCATCCTGAGGAGCGTAGCGACGAAGGATCTGTTGAGACAGATTCTTTTCCACTCCCGTAGTCACTTCGCTACACTCGTTCAGAATGACCGCTAACCTGTCTTTTCGTTTATTGTGGTGCTATAGTGCATGATGATTTTGAGTGAGCGTAAGCGATCGACTACGCAGTGGACTAAAATCCCATGGTTAAAGCGTTTTGCCATGGGATGCGTTCCGTTTCGCAGTCACGCCGATTTGCTTCTCAGCAATGACAAGTGCGGGCTTTTCATCAAGCTGAATAATCTCGGAGGTTTTCAATGCCCAGAAGAGATGATCTTAAAAAAATACTCGTGATCGGCTCCGGCCCGATCGTAATCGGTCAGGCGGCGGAGTTCGACTATTCGGGCACGCAGGCCTGCAAGGCGCTGCGCGAAGAGCACTACGAGGTGGTGCTGATCAATTCGAACCCGGCCACAATCATGACCGACGCGGAGATGGCCGACCGCGTGTATATCGAGCCGATCACGCTCGAAACGGTCAGCAACATCCTCCGGCAGGAGCGTCCGCAGGGCATCATCGCGACCTTGGGCGGGCAGACGGGGCTCAACATGGCGGTGGAGCTGGCGGACAGCGGCATACTTGATGAGCTCGAAATTGAGCTGCTCGGCACGTCGCTCGAATCCATCAAGCTCGCCGAAGACCGCGAGCTGTTTAAAGCGACGATGGAATCGATCGGCGAGAAGGTTGCGCGCAGCGTGATCGCGAGTTCGATTGGTGAAGCGATGGCTTTTGCCGAAGACAACGGTTTTCCGGTCATCATCCGCCCCGCGTATACGCTCGGCGGCACGGGCGGCGGCATTGCGCATAACCTCGAGGAGCTTAAAAACATCACCGCGACGGGCCTCAGCTTCTCAATGATCAATCAGGTGCTGCTCGAGCAGAGCGTCGCCGGATACAAAGAGATTGAATACGAAGTGATGCGCGACGCAAAGGACAACTGCATTGTGGTCTGCAATATGGAGAACATCGACCCGGTGGGCATCCATACGGGCGACAGCATCGTGGTCGCGCCGTCGCAGACGCTTTCGGATAAGGAATACCAGATGCTCCGCAGCGCGTCGATCAAGATCATCCGCGCGCTCAAAATTAAGGGCGGCTGCAATGTGCAGTACGCGCTGAACCCCGATACCTACGATTATGTGGTGATTGAGGTGAACCCGCGCGTGAGCCGGTCTTCCGCGCTCGCGTCCAAAGCGACGGGCTACCCGATCGCGCGCGCCGCTGCCAAAATCGCGGTGGGCTTTGGGCTCGACGAAATCACAAACCCGATCACAGGCGAAACATGCGCCTGCTTCGAGCCCGCGCTCGACTATGTGGTCACCAAGGTGCCGCGCTGGCCGTTTGACAAATTCGTGACCGCGACACGCACGCTCGGCACGCAGATGAAGGCGACGGGCGAGGTGATGGCGATCGGCCGCAATATAGAGGAATCGCTGTTAAAAGCGATCGACAGCCTCGATGTGAAGCTCGATTACCAGCTCGGTATGCTGAGCATATCCAAGTGGAGCAATGCGGAGATAGAAAACTCGCTCAAAAACCCCGACGACGAGCGCATATTTGTGGTGTCTGAGGCGCTGATGCGCGGCTACACGGTGGACCGGATATTTGATATCACCAAGATTGACAAGTTCTTTATCAGCAAGCTTAAAAACATCGTGACGATTGCGCAGGAGCTCAAAAGCTGCACAATCGATACGCTGAGCACAGAGCTCTTGAAAAAATGCAAGAAATACGGCTTCGGCGACAGCTACATCGCGAACCTGCTCGGTACGCAGGAGGCCGCCGTCAAGGCGCTGCGCGGCGCACTCGGCATAAAGCCGACATATAAAATGGTGGACACCTGCGCGGGCGAGTTTGAGGCCAGAACGCCGTACTACTATTCGTGCTACGACAGCGCGGACGAATCGCGCGACAGCGGGCGCAAAAAGGTCGTCGTGCTCGGCAGCGGGCCGATACGCATCGGACAGGGCATCGAGTTCGATTACTGCTCTGTGCATTCGGTGCTCGCGCTCAAAAGCCTTGGCTATGAGTCGATCATCATCAACTCGAACCCCGAGACGGTATCGACCGACTTTGACACGAGCGACAAGCTCTATTTTGAGCCGCTCACGCGCGAATGCGTACTCGATGTGATTCAGCGCGAGCAGCCCGTGGGTGTGGTCGTGCAGTTCGGCGGACAGACCGCGATCAATCTCGCCGCGCCGCTCGCCAAGGTGGGCGTCAATATACTCGGCACATCGGTGGATGGCATCGACCGCGCGGAGGACAGAGACCGCTTTTTAAAGGCGCTCGAAAAGCTCGGCATACCGCTGCCTGCGGGCGCGACGGCATTTTCCATCAGCAGCGCCATCGCAATTGCGGAGCGCATCGGCTTCCCGGTGCTTGTGCGTCCGTCATACGTGCTCGGCGGACGCGCGATGGAGATCGTATACAACACGAAGGAGCTTGAGGAATACATGCTCGCTGCGGCGAAAATCACGCCCGAACATCCCGTGCTGATCGACAAATACGTGCTTGGCAAAGAGGTGGAGATCGACGGCATCTGCGACGGCACCGACGCGCTGATCGTCGGCGTGATGGAGCATATCGAGCGCGCAGGCGTTCATTCGGGCGACAGCTTCGCGGTGTACCCGTCGCAGAACATTTCTGCGGAGACCAAACGAACGATTGTGGATTACGCAATACGCATCGGCCTTGAGCTGCAGATCAAAGGACTCTACAACATTCAGTTCGTGATCGACGGCGGGGGTCAGGTGCACGTGCTCGAGGTCAACCCGCGTGCGAGCCGCACGGTGCCGATACTCTCCAAAGTGACGGGTGTGCCGATGGTGTCTCTCGCGACGCGCGTTATGATGGGGGAGACGCTCGCAGCTATGGGGTATCAAACGGAGCTTTATAAAGAGAGCCGTCTGGTCACGGTCAAAGCCCCCGTGTTTTCGTTCTCCAAGCTGACCACGGTGGATATTTTCTTAGGACCCGAGATGAAATCGACAGGCGAGGTGATGGGCACCGATTTGACGTTCCTCGCGGCGCTTAAAAAAGCATTTGTGGCGTCCGGCGTCAAGCCGCCGCGTGCCAATAAGCCGATACTGTTCTCGATCACCGACCGTGACAAGGAAGAGGCGCTGGCCTTTGCGCGGCAGATGAAGCAGATGGACTTTGCCATCACCTGCACCGACAAAACGTTCGGCTACTTTACATCCGAGGGGCTCGCATGCACGCTCGTGAGCAAGAACGACGTGGTGCTTGCGCTCAAGGATAAAAAGATATCCATGGTGATCAATACGCCCACACGCGGCAAGCTCTCCGACAGGCTCGGGTTTATGCTGCGACGAACGGCGATGGAATTCAATGTGCCGTGCATCACGTCGATGGATACACTCGGCGCCATGCTGTCCGTCATGACGGCGGAAAGTATAGAAGAACACCATATCCCGCTCGGGGACTATTTGAAATATTAAATGAGGTGACTGTTACATGATTGATCTTATGAGTTACAAGCCAGAGAAGGAGTTCGCGCAGAAGCATCTGCTGCGTCTGTCCGACTACACGCCGGATGAAATAATGCAGGTATTGAGCCTGGGGCTTAAGCTTAAAAAACAGCTCAAAGAGGGGCTGCGTCCGCCGCTGCTCGCGGGCAAGATACTCGCGATGATATTTACGAAGAGCTCCACGAGGACGCGCGTGTCATTTGAGGCGGGCATCTATCAGCTTGGCGGCACCGCACAGTTTTTAAGCAGCAACGATATACAGCTCGGACGCGGCGAGCCGATCAGCGATACGGCACAGGTGCTCTCGCGCATGGTGGACGGCATCATGATTCGCACGTTCAAGCAAAGTGACGTGGAGGATCTCGCGCAATACGGCACGATCCCCGTCATCAACGGGCTCACCGATCTGCTGCATCCGTGCCAGATACTCGCCGACCTGATGACATATTATGAGCACAAGGGCAGCTTTTCCGGCAAGCTTGCGTTCATCGGCGACGGAAACAATGTGGCGAATTCGCTGCTTGTAGGCTGTGGCAAGCTCGGTCTTGATATGACGCTGGCGTGCCCCCAAGGGTTTGAGCCGGATGCGCAGGTGCTTGCAGCGGCGCAGGAAGCCGCGGCGCAGAGCGGCGCGAAGCTGGTGGTGACGCACGATCCGAATGAAGCCGCCGAAGGCGCGGACGCGGTGTATACCGACGTGTGGGCAAGCATGGGGCAGGAGAGCGGCGCGCAGGACAAATACGCGCATTTCACGGATTATCAGGTAAACGATAAGCTCACGGCAAAGTGCAAAAGCGATTACATCTTCCTGCACTGCCTGCCCGCGCACAGGGGCGAAGAGGTCACGGCGGACGTGATAGACGGGCCGCACAGCGTGGTTTTCGACGAAGCCGAAAACCGTCTGCACGCGCAGAAAGCCGTGATGGCGCTGTTGATGGGCAAATAAAGCGATTACGCTTTTTAGGCGACAATTGCTGCTTATACACGCATGAGGTAAGGCGTACCGTTAAGGAATGGGCTTACCCCTCCGGGGTATAGGAATACTTTTTTTAAACGTATATCTAGAATGCTTCAAGTTGTAAGGGTAGGGTCTCTGACCCTTCCGCGAAGGTACGCAAAGGGTGTCGTGCCCGACAGGCCATGCATTAATGTCATATGATGTAAACTCCCTCCGTCAATTGCCGGATTTGAATCCGTCAATTGCCACCTCCCTCGGCGAGGGAGGCAAGGGTGCCGCGTACAATAGCTCCCTCTTTGAGGGGGCTGTCGCCTATGGCGACTGGGGGAGTTAAATTTGACCAGGTCAAACCGTCGGCACACCGGGATGCCGCACCCTGCCTTAATAAACTCGGGCGATCACTGATCGCCCCTATGAAAACGGGTAAACATTATGATGGAAAGTATCGTTTTTAAAAAAGCCGCAGACAGCGATCTGGCTGATATCAAGTGCGTGACGCGCAAAGCGTTCACTGATTACGCGCGCGAACTGCGGCGCGAGGAGAACGTCGCGGCGCTGCACGAAACGGGCGAGGAAATACTGCGCGATATCCGCGAAAAGCATGTGTACCTCTGCGAGGTGGACGGCGAGGTGGCGGGCAGCGTGCGCTTTGAGGTGCTAAAAGACGGCATTGCGTATCTCTCTCGCCTCGGTGTGGATCCCGAATTCCAGTCGCTCGGCATCGGCGGGCTGCTGCTCGAAAAGGTGCGCCGCGAATGCGTCACGCTCGGTGTGCGCGCCATCGCGCTGCACACGGCGAGCCGCATGCGCTCGTCCGTCGCGTTCTATTTGAAGAACGGCTACTATATCCATTCGATCACGCGCGACAAAGCTTATATCCGCGCATTCATGGTCAACGAGCTCGCCGAAATGGATGAGCTTTATGACTATGAGAGCATTGTGGGGAAGAGGTAGCAGTTCCTCTTATCCTCGGCATTCCCCAAAAAAGCGTTGCC
Source organism: Bacillota bacterium (assembly GCA_023408075.1). GTDB lineage: Bacteria > Bacillota > Clostridia > Christensenellales > SZUA-584 > SZUA-584. Next base: position 119,695 of record JAEYKW010000030.1, read on the forward strand.
TTCTTTGTCACAGTGCGTATACAATGAAGACAGCGCTTGTTATTATTTCCAATATCCCCGTTATGGCATAGCGGACCATGTGGGCGAGGACGCGAAAATGAAGATATTTATTGAAGAGCCCCCTTTGGGTGAAGAAGATCACGTCATCATCCGCTGCCGGCAGATGAGCAAGGAACTGCTGCAGTTCATCAATAATCTTAAAACGCAAAAGCCGAATATCGTCGGGCTTAATGGCAGCGACATTCACCGCCTTGACCCGGACGATATCTATTACTTTGAGGCCGTGGACAACAAGGTCTTCATTTATTGCCGTGAAAAGGTGTTCGAGAGCAAGTATAAGCTGTATGAGGTGGAAGAGATGTTCACCGGCAGCGATTTTTTAAGGGTATCAAAATCGGTCATACTCAATCTGCGCCGCATCACATTTTTAAGCCCCGCATACAGCGGACGGTTGGAAGCGTCGCTCGACAACGATGAAAAAGTGATTATCTCAAGGCAGTATGTGCCCGATCTCAAGAAGAAACTGATGCTGTAGATAAGGAGGGGTTGATCATGATAATAAAACGGATTAAAGACATGTTGCTCGAATTCTTATTAATCATTGCAGGTATATTGCTGTGCACGGCAGTGTTTTGTACTGTATTCTATACCGATGCTCAGTTTGGTGTTGAAATACTTTGGCAGATCGTTGCGCTTGCTTTTTTATGTACGTTGCCGGGTTTTGTATTTTTCTCAAAAAAGGAATTGAGCAAGAAGCAGATATTAATCAGGCAGGTTATCCACCTGTGTTTGCTGCTGATTATACTTCTTTTCTTTGCGTATTTTTGGGAATGGTTATCCCCCCGCAGTGTCGTCCAGCCTGTTATTTTCATCGTCATGTTTGCGCTTGTTTACACAATGGTAGGTTACTTCTCGTACAAAAGGGATAAAAAGACAGCCAAGCAGCTTAACGAAAGGCTTGAGAAATTTAAGAGCAAGAGCATCGATTGATCAAAGTGTTGAATGGTGAGCGGCAAGTGAAAAACATTTCACTGCCGCTTTTTTGCATCTTGCGTACCATATTCGCATCTTGCTTTCAGGGCTATTGGCGAATTCTCCCTTTGCGGCTATTGTGGTCACGAAAGGAGATTTCAAATATGCAAAAAATAATCGAGGTAAAAAATCTAAAAAAGAGCTACGGCAATTTGCAGGCGGTGAAGGACATCAGCTTTTATGTGGAACAGGGAAAGCTGTTTTCGTTCCTTGGCCCGAACGGCGCGGGGAAATCCACCACCATCGACATCCTGTGCACACTGCTGGCCTTTGACGGGGGCGACGTGGCAGTCAACGGCAATAAGCTTGGTGAGAGCGACGAAGACATACGGCGCAGCATCGGCGTGGTGTTTCAGGACAGCGTGCTCGATTCACTGCTTACGGTGAACGAGAATCTTCGGCTGCGTGCGGGCTTCTATTTTCATGACAAAAACAAGATTAACCAGGCTGTGAGAAACGCAGCCGTCGCCACAGATGTGATGGGATTTATTGACCGTCCTTACGGGAAGCTGTCGGGCGGCCAACGGCGCCGGGCGGATATAGCACGTGCGCTGCTCAATACGCCGACAATTCTCTTTCTCGACGAACCCACGACGGGGCTCGATCCGCAAACGCGCAAATCTGTCTGGAACATGATTCAGGAACTCAAGGAAAAAGCGGGCGTAACCGTATTTTTAACCACACATTATATGGAGGAAGCGGCGGGTTCAGATTATGTGATCGTGATTGACCGCGGGGAAATCGCCGCCAAGGGAACGCCTGCCGAGCTTAAAGCGCAGTTTGCCAGCGACCTGCTGCGTCTTGTGAGCAAGGAGGAGCACGCGCTACGCGCTGCACTCGATGAAACGGCCTACGCGTATACGCAGGTGGCCGATCAAATGATCGTGAAGCTTGAGAATACGCTGGATGCACTCCCGATCATTGAAAAGTGTCGGGCGTTTATACACGGGTTCGAGGTTTTAAGAGGCACAATGGACGACGCGTTTATCACGATCACAGGAAAGGAGATCAGGGAATGACCACATTTATTAAAAGAAACGTGAAGCTGTTTTTCAGAGACAGAGCCGCCGTGTTCTTTTCTCTGCTCGCCGTGTTCATCATTATCGGGCTGTATGCGCTGTTTTTGGGTGATGTCTGGCTTGGCCAGTTTCCCGAGATGAACGGCGCGCGGTTTTTGATGGACAGCTGGCTCGTTGCGGGGCTGCTCGCGGTCACATCCGTCACCACCACATTGGGGGCGCTCGGCATCATGGTGGAAGACAGAACCAAGAAGATCGCAAAGGATTTTTATTCCGCGCCGATAAAAAGAGGGCAGATCACAGGCGGCTACCTGCTAAGCGTGTTTATTATCGGCGTGATCATGAGCGTTGTCGCGCTGGTGCTCTCCGAAATCTATGTGCTCGTCAACGGGGGCGCACTGCTGAGTGCGGCTGCAATGCTTAAGGTGTTCGGCATTATATTGCTGGCTACGCTTTCGAACACGGCACTGATGTGTCTCATCGTATCGTTCATCAAGAGCCAGAACGCTTACACCACAATCAGCACGATTATCGGCACATTAATCGGGTTTGTTGCGGGCATTTATCTGCCGATAGGGACGCTGCCTGAAGCGGTTCAGACGGTTGTTAAGGTGTTTCCCGTTTCGCACGCGGCGGTGCTCTTACGGCAGGTGGTGATGGGTGCTCCGGTTGACACCGCATTTGCGGGAGCGCCGCCGCAGGCGCTCGATGAATTCAACAGCATGATGGGCATAACTTACAAGTTCGGCGACTTTACCGTCACGCCGCTGATGAGCATCGCGTTCCTCGTTCTGACAGGCTTGCTGTTCTATGGCCTTGCGATGATGAGGATGTCGAAAAAGAGAGCGTAAATAAGCGAACGAAGAGATGCAAAAAAAGCAATTAAAACCGGCTTTATGGCTGGTTTTTTTGTTGATGACAGAACAAAAATGTTTTGGCAAGTTAAGAACATATGCTATAATAAGTTATTATTTTCTAAAGGCCATTTACATTTTCCGTCTCAGCAGACTTAGTGAAAAAGGAGCATAATTCTATGCGTGGTTTAACTGGCAGATGTTTGATCGCATTGGCACTGTCATTGATTTTGTTTGCGGCCGTGTTCGTTTGGGACATCCCGTCGTCATTCGCGGAGGAGCCGCCTGTGGAAAGCCCCTCGGCTGTACCCACGGAAACGGCTGAGCCGGAGCCGACGGAAACGCTGGGTGAAACACCGATAACTGAGCCGGAGTCAACGGCAACTCCTATTGAGACACCTGCTCCCGTTTCTGGACCTATTCCGGACGTTTTGCCCGAGGATATTCTGCTGCCCGAATCTGAGATGGAGCCTGCCGGAATGATGGAGCCTTGCGCGACATCAGGCGATTATGATTATACGGATAACGGCGACGGGACTGTGACGATTACGGGATATCATGGGGCGGGGGGAGATGTAACGATTCCTTCAACACTTGGCGGAAAAACAGTGACAGTGATTGGAGATAATTCGTTTCGCGACAATGATACCCTGATCAGAATTGTTATTCCCAACAGCGTTACTGACATAGGTGATAGTGCTTTTTATTATTGTGAGTCGCTTACCAGTGTGGCTATTGGAAGTAGTGTTAAAAACATCAAAAGACATGCATTCGCGTTAAGCGGCCTGACCAGCCTTTACATCCCTTCGAGTGTGATGTCCATAGAAAGTTATGTATTTCTTGGATGTAATGATTTTATGGCTATCAACGTAGACGCTGCTAATACAATATATTCAAGTGAGAATGGCGTTCTTTACAATAAAGCCAAGACGGTGATTATGCTGTTTCCTGAGGGGAAAACGGATACAGTGTTCAGTATTCCAAGTGGAGTTACAAAGGTTGGTGATCTTGCGTTTGATAGTAACCGAAGGCTAACAAGTGTTATACTTCCCGACAGCGTCACTGCAATTGGTGCAGGGGCATTTTACTTTTGTGATTCGCTGACCAGTGTGACGTTTGGTAGTGGTATTCAAATTATCGGAGAGGATGCGTTCGTCTACAGTGGACTGACGAGTCTTAACATTCCTGCGAGTGTGGCCGATATTGGTGAAGGTGCTTTTGGTGGATGCTCTTCACTGAAGTCTATAGATGTGGCTTCGGCAAATCTATACTATATTAGCGAGAATGGGGTACTGTTTAACAAGGCGAAGACTAACCTTTTACAGTATCCTGCGGGTAAATTTGATAAGGTCTATACTGTTCCCAACGGGGTAGTCGCTTTGGGAAAAATGGCTTTTAGTTCTTGCCAATCAATTAATATAAATTTACCTAATAGCATAGCTAATATTGGGGCAGATGCATTTATTAATTGTTCGAACTTATTGGGCATTCGAATACCAGATAATGTGACTCGAATTGAAACAAATACCTTTAATGGATGCAGTGCTTTGATTGAAGTTATTTTACCCGACAGTATTACATTCATCGGGACATGCGCTTTTCAAGGTTGTTATGAGTTGAGAAGTATTGTGATTCCTAGAAATGTTGAATATATTGAAGACTGGGCTTTTGCTTACTGCGCCAAGCTTGACAGAGTGGACTTTTATGGAGATGCACCAGCAGCCGATATATCTGTTTTTTACTGTTGTGATACAGAGTTGGTAATTTATTATGATAAAACAAAGATAGGGTATAACAACTCATGGTGCAATATTAAATCAATTGCATATGATAAAGATGACCTTATAGTTAGAAATCTTACAGCCCATCTAGGTACCGGGTTTGGATATGACTATTGGGTAGGTTCCGAGGGTGTCACAATATTCAATTACACAGGCTCAGACTCTTCAGTAATAATTCCTTCGCAAATTGAGGGGCGGTGTATTGTTAATATTGGACGTAACACTTATGCAAATAATGATAGATTGACAAGCGTAATTATTCCTAATGGTGTTAAAAGAATTTTCGACCGTGCTTTCGACTTCTGCAAAAATTTAAAAAACATTTCTATACCAGAAGGTGTTTACAGAATAGGAGAGGCAGTATTTGAGGGATGTTCTTCCTTAGAGGCATTAACTTTACCAAGTTCCTTAAAGGTCATAGGCTATAGTATGTGCTATAACTGCCCGAATTTAAAATATCTATCGATACCGGAAAATGTAATTCGCATAGAAGGCGGAGCGTTTGCGTGCTGCGGGATTACGAAAATAATCATACCCAAAAATGTTGAATTTATTGGGGGATCAGCATTTGCTCAATGTACAAATCTCACTTATGCCTTGTTTTATGGTAATGCTCCGGAAATAGGCCCCCCCAATATGGGATATAAGGATATAGGATATGACGTTTTTGATCGTTGCATGCCTAATTTTACTGTGTTTTATTGTAGCGGAGCTCTTGGATTTACAAATCCATGGCATGATTATCCTACGTCAGTATACGACCCTAGTAAATATGTTTCAATCACGTTTGAATCTCAAGGCGGAAGCACTGTGTCTCCGATTTCTGGAGAATTCGGGATGACTGTGAATGAACCGGCAGAACCTACACGTCAATGGTATTCGTTTGGTGGCTGGTTTTCAACTCCAGAATGCAGTTCCTTTCCGGTTACGTTTCCTATCGTTGTGCCATCAAACACCACCTTATATGCAAAATGGTATCCAGCAAATTGCTCGGTTCAATTTGTTACTTTTGGAGGTATCGGCGATCAATTCGAATGGGCTTCTTATGGCTCGCTTATTGATGCACCTCCAACTCCATCGAGATATGATCAAAATTTCGCGGGCTGGTATCCAACGCCAGCCTATGATACTGAGCCGATATCTTTTCCCTATACTGTTAAAGGCAATGTGATGCTATTTGCGAAATGGCAGTATCCCGGCCCATACATTTCAAACATGGTCATAAGTGCAGGAAAGATAAACCGAGCTTTTTATTATAAAGATAAGAAATACATCATAACGCTGGGTGAGAATGAGCCAAGCGTGACACTATCACCGGATCAGTATCCGGGCGTCTCCATAACCATCAACGGCAAAGCCGTATCGGGCACGACCGTCACCCTCGCCAACGGCAAGAGCAAAACCGTCACCATCAAAGTGAAGTACGGCAAGAAAAGCACCACATACAAATTTACTGTCTCACGCGCAAAATCGGGCGACAACAATCTTGCGTCACTGACGAACTCGGCAGGAGCAATGAGCCAGTCGTTCGACCCGAACGTGACGAATTATACGCTCAGTCTCGATGAAAACACAAAGAGCGTGGCGCTTAAAGCGGCGAAGTCCAACCCGATGGCGAGCGTATCCCCGGCGTCCAAGAAGCTCACGCTGAAAAACGGGCAGACCAAGGTGGTTAAGTTCACGGTGAAGGCGCAATCCGGCGCGAAGAAGACGTACCCCGTCACCGTTACTCGCGCACCGTCCACCAATACGAATTTGAAAACGCTCAAGGCCGGCATACCGATGTCGCCCGGCTTTAACGCCGGTGTGACGGATTACACCGTCACACTGCCCGCAGATAAAGAAAGTATTACGATATCGGCCAAGGTGTTTGACAGGCTGTCCAAAGTCACCATAGACGGACTCAAAAAGTCTTCGAAAAAGGTAACGCTCGCAAACGGACAGAGCACGACCGTGAGCGTGGTGGTCACGTCGCAGGCGGGCACGGTGAAGGAATACAGGATATTGGTGCAGCGGCCGTGATATCAGTGACACGTTAATATCTCAGAAAGACAGTTGATTAATTTGGCGAGGAGCGCTTTATGAAGATTTTACTTGCCTCAGTTGTCAGACGGTTTCTCGGCTTGGTCTTGTCGGTGATCTTATTTGCGGCCGTGTTCGTTTGGGACATCCCGTCATCATTCGCTGAGGAGCCGCCTGCGGAAAGCCCCTCGGCTGTACCCATGGAGACGGCTGGGCCGGAGCCAACGGAAACGCCGGGTGAAACACCGATACCGTCTGAAGAGCCGACAGTGGAACCTGAACCCACATGGACGCCACAGTCCGAACCGGCTGAGACGCCGATACCAGAGCCGGTGCCGACACCTGCTCCAAGCCCGGAGCCTGACATCACGCCGTCGCTGGATGCCTTTGGAAAAGCAAAAACTCTTTATGAGCTGTACGGCGCGAGGGCAGCCTTTGAAACGCAAGCATTTCTTAAACAGTGTGCAACATCGGGCGACTATGACTATGCGGTCAATCCTAACGGTGTCAGCGTGACAATCACGGGATATCACGGTACCGGCGGGGATATAAGGATTCCTGATGCTCTTGACGGAAAGGCAGTCACCGCAATCGGAGAGGGCGCTTTCTTTGAGTGTGACACACTGACAAGCACTATCGTTCCGGATAGCGTCGCGAGTATCGGGATGCTGGCGTTTTACCTGTGTGATTCGTTGACAAGTGTGACATTTGGAAACGGCCTCAATAGCATAGGGGATTACGCTTTTGAAATGAGCGGGCTGACAAACGTGACCTTATCGGCAGGAGTTGCAGCTATTGGAACAGACGTTTTCGGCAGCTGTATTGATCTTACGGCGATAAACGTTGATGGAGCGAATCCAAACTACATGAGTGAGAACGGCATACTATTCAATAAGGCTAAGACAGTTCTTATACAGTATCCGGCAGGCAAAGCGGGTACGGCTTACAATGTTCCAAGCGGTGTCAGCGTTTTGACAGAAGGAGCTTTTGAAGCTTGCTTTAATCTTACGAACATCGCATTGCCAAACAGCTTATCCCGCATAGACGAAGGTGCGTTTGCATTCTGCTTTGCCCTTGGTACAATCAACATACCCGCCGGTGTAACACGAATCAATGATTTGACTTTTTATGAGTGCGAAAGCCTTCAGGATATACAATTAGCCAACGGTATTGAATCGATTGGTATGGGAGCTTTTTATGACTGCATAAGCCTGACAACGATACAAATACCCGCATCTATGGTACACATTGACGATTTCGCATTTCAAGAATGCAGAAACCTAGGAGAGACATATTTTATGGGGGACGCACCGAGTGTGGGAGAAAAGGCCTTCCCGGATTCATGGCCGTTTTTTGCCTACTATCGCAGTGATAGAGTTGGGTTTTCCATAAATATGAACAGTTATGCAAGAAATTGGTGCAATCCTTGGGAAACAGCTCCGTACAGCAATTTGGGCTATTTAAGGACAAACGGTGATTACGATTATTGGGTGAGCGAAGGACAAGTGACAATTGTGAAGTACCATGGAAGCACCAATGTTATAAAGATACCGTCTGTTCTTGATGGCTGCCCCGTAACGGCAGTGGGACAAGGTGCTTTCCTTCGAAATCCGATTATCGCAGATGTTACGATCCCGGGAAGTGTACAAATCATTGGCCGAGATGCATTGGCATATTGCAATCTCTTAACGCGGGTTGACATTCATGAGGGGACAAAATGTATTGGTGAGAATGCATTTCAATACTGTCTATTTATGAAAAGCGTCAATTTGCCTGCAAGCTTGACCATTATAGAAGGGGGTACATTTGTTTGCAACCAGATATTAAGTGACATCACGATACCTGAGAATGTCGCTTATATTGGCAGTCAGGCATTTTGTCAGTGCAGGGCTCTCAGTAAAGCGTATTTTTTGGGTGACGCCCCTATACTGGCTTATGATACGGCGCCCATTTTTGGCCCCTCAAATATTTTTAACGATTGCAGCCCGAATTTTAAAGCTTATTATCTGAACGGGAAAAGCGGATTTACCAATATGTGGCATGGGAACCAAACGGCATTGTTTAATCCAAGTGGCGTTTATACAGTTATCTTTGACCCTGCGAATATGCAGCCTGTGATCAAAACGTCGGTGTCCTACGGAGCGATGGTTAATCCTCCGGCTTCGCCAACGCGGAGGGATTGTGAATTCGTCGGGTGGAGTCTGAACAACGGAATCTCATGCGTCACTGAATTTCCGTATCAGGTAAAAAATGATACGACATTGACAGCTAAATTCATTCCAATCATGACTGAAATCTGGGATGTAAGTCTTTCTGCGGGAACACTTTCGGGCGTCTTTTCACCCTACAAATACAAATATAAGATTGCTCTGGGAGAGTATGAGTCAAGTGTTCAAATTACGCCTAAAAAAGGATATCACGGGGCTGTCATGACCATCAACGGCAAGGCTGCGTCCAGCACAACGGTGTCTCTTGCTAACGGCAAGAGCAAAACCGTCACCATCAAAGTGAAGTACGGAAAGAAAAGCACCACATACAAATTCACCGTCACGCGCGCGAAATCGGGCGACAACAACCTTGCGTCACTGACGAACTCGGCAGGAGCAATGAGCCAGCCGTTCGACCCGAACGTGACAAATTACACGCTCAGCCTCGATGAAAACACAAAGAGCGTGATGCTCAAAGCCACGAGATCAAATACAATGGCAAAAGTGTCTCCGGCGTCCAAGAAGCTCACGCTGAAAAGCGGGCAGACCAAGATGGTTAAGTTCACGGTGAAGGCGCAATCCGGCGCGAAGAAGACGTACACCGTCACCGTCACACGCGCACCGTCCACCAATACGAATTTGAAAACGCTCAAAGCCGGCATGCCAATTTCACCCGGCTTTAACGCCGGTGTGACGGATTATACCGTCACGCTGCCCGCAGATAAAGAAAGTATTACGATATCGGCCAAGGTGTTTGACAGGCTGTCCAAAGTCACCATCGACGGACTCAAAAAGTCTTCAAAAAAGGTAGTGCTCGCAAACGGACAGAGCACGACCGTGAGCGTGGTGGTCACGTCGCAGGCGGGCACGACAAAGGAATACAGGGTATTGGTGCAGCGGCCGTAAAAAAAGGAGGAGCACTTGATTAAAAGTCAAGGGGTCAGCGTTTTGGCCAGCTCGGAGAGCTTTAAGACCGTCTTCCAGTTGCGCGTTGTGACGCTCTCGTCCAGTTTAATAAGATGGCTTGCCAACTTTGAGTTGCGTATGCTGTCCGAAAACAGCAGATACACATCGCGTCCGGCGACAACCATTTGTTCGTCGGCGCTTTTGTATGCTAACACCTGCGCAATGCGCTCATCCGAAAGAGCCTCGTTGAGCAGCGCCGCATAAAGCACTTCGGCCTCCGTACCGGCCTGTGCTTTTGCGATTTCGTCTTTTGAAAACGGCAGATTGCTGATCAGCGAATCAAGCTCGGTTGCTGTGCGCAGCACCACAGGCACCGTAAGAGCGAACCGCGCCCGGATCGTATCTTCTATCAGCAAGCGCAAAGCGGCTTCGTCCTGCTGCGAGCGGAACAATATATTGCCGCTTTGTATGTACGTCTGCACGGCGCTGAGCCCCGCGGCTTCGAGCGCCGTTTTGAGCTCGGCCATTTTGATCATGTTTTTGCCGCCGACATTGATGCCGCGCAGCAATGCAATAGAAACCATTGCGATGTCTCCGTCTTCGTTTTTCCCCATCATAGCATGTTTCACATCAAATGTCCCGCCTGATAAGATCCTGAACCGTCCCAGCCGGGTTTAGATAGCGCTTTCTGCCCACCGTCGTTTTTCCATACTGAATGGCCTCTGCCGGACATGTGTGCAGACACGCAAGGCATTGCTGGCAGCGGTGCTGCCATACGGGACGGCCGCCTGATATGGCGATATTACTCATCGGGCATACTCTGCCGCAAATGCCGCACCCGTTGCAGGATGCTTCCGTCCAAAAATTCTTATCAGACTTCTCGAATGTGCCGGTTAACAGGGGATGGAGCAGCCCGGTTTTCAGCAATCTGTCCGGCAGCGATGTATCGGGGGAGGCTTCGCGCCTCTGTAAAATATCCGAAGCGATTTCAGCCAGCCGCTTGCCGCTTGCGTTAAATTTGTTCTCCATCGCCTGAGATGTTTCAATATCATAAAATATGATATTGTTGCCGGGCATCGGGACAACATACCCGGCTGAGAGTGTCAGACCGAGCTTCGCCATAATACGCTTAAGCTGGCCGATCACGTTTCCCGGGTCGGATTTGTACGTGGCCACGGCAAATAAATACTTGCCTTTGATGCCGTCTTTGTTCTTATTTATAAATTCTCTGACGATTCTCGGCGTCCCCCATAAATACACCGGGAAGACAAACCCGACCGCAGAGGCTGAGAGGGCTGTATGGCCGTCTTCTGCTATGGGGCGAAGCGCCGCATCTTCGAGCGCTGATGCCAGTTTGCGCGCTGCCAGCAAAGAGTTGCCGGTTCCGGTAAAATAGCAAATGAACGTGTCCATGGTATTTCCTCCGTCTATACAATTAAATTAAATAAGTATAGAATATACGATAGCATATATGAGAATTAATGGTAGTACGCACTATTTTGTGAAGTACTATCAAATAGGAGAGTGTCAATGCAGATCAATATGCAGGAAAACCATACATGTCCCATAGAATACACGCTCGGTATTATCGGGGGAAAATGGAAGATGCTGATACTCTATTACCTGATGACCGACAGGGTGAAGCGTTACGGGGAGCTGAAGCGCTGCGTGACCGGCATTACACATAAAATGCTGAGCAAACAGCTCAAAGAGCTCGAAAGCGAAGGGATTATCGAAAGAAAAGAATATTATCAGATACCCCCGAAAGTTGAGTATTCATTTACGGAGAAAGGCGTCACGCTGTTGCCCATACTGGGTATGATGTATGAATGGGGAACGGATCATATGAAGGAATCCTGACTGCATTTTCTTCATTAAAAGCGGTTGCAATCAGGTTAGACCGCATCTCCAGAGTGTAAAAAATCTTTTATCGCAGTTCCCTCTGGCGATAGGAAGCTGCCGCCGACACGCGACTGATAAGGTGTAAACATGCTTACCCGCTATCTCATCCGGTGCGGCGTACCAGCTTCTCTCAAAGGAGAAGGTTTCTTGGCACTGCGGGGGACAAAAAAGATGCCACGGTGCGCAGCATCTTTGAGTGACAGCCTTATTTCATTGGCGGGAGAGTCGGGCCGGTTTATAGCCGGATTGTCACGGCGTATACCATTTGACTTCCTGCCATGCTTCGGCATATTTCGATTCGAAATCGCCAAGGTCATGATAAACCGTGCAATTTTCCACCACGTCGTCAGCCGGGTTGTACGCATTGTTGTTGATATACCATTCGTCAACCATCTCAAGCGCCTTGGTGTTCGGCGTTGAGTAGCCGATGTATTCGGTGTTGACCGTGGCTACTTCGGGGTCAAGCAGGAAGTTGATAAATGCTTCCGCCGCCTCCTGATGCTCGCTCGTTTTGGGAATCACCATGCAGTCGAACCAAAGGTTTGAGCCTTCGTCCGGCACCACGTATCCAAGGTCCTCATTTTCCATCATCGAGAACACCGCATCGCCCGAATATGTGACACACAGCGCACCGCTGCCGTTGATCATGCTGTCGCGCATTTCGTCGCCGCCGTAGCTTTGCACGATGGCCTTCTGGGTTTTGAGCGCTTCCACGGCTTCGGCCAGCTGAGCTTCGTCGCGCGTGTTGATGTCGTAGCCGAGATAGAGCAGCGCCACCGCAATCGAATCTCTCATGCTGTCATACATATAGATCTTGCCAGCGTACTGTTCGTCCCAAAGTGCGGACCAGCTTGTCGGCGGTGCGGGTACGAGCGTTTTGTTGTAGAGAATGCCGACGGTGCCCCAGGTATATGGCACGGAATGAGCGTTGCCGGGATCGTAAGACTGCTTCAAATTGAAATCGTTCAAATACTGGGCATTGGGGATGTTGTCGTAATTGATTTCATTGAGCATGTCTTCATTGATAAGGCGCTCCACCATATAGTCGGACGGGAATATCAGATCGAAATCCGAGCCTTCGGTGGTCACGATCGTGTACATTTCCTCGTTGGATGCGACAGTGGTATAGTTGACGTCGATCCAATCGTTCATTTCTTCGAACTGGGATATCAGCGAGTCTTCAATGTAGTCACCCCAATTGAGCACGTTGATTGTGACCTTTTCCTTGCCGGAGGATGACGTGCCGCCGCAGCCGCCCAATAAGGCGGACACAGCCAGAATGATTGTGACAAGCACGAGGACAGTCTTTTTCATTGGTTTCTCCTTTATAAAAATATTATGCAGCCGCATCGGACCGGCTTTTGCTCTTTTTGTAGCCTTTAAATCCATTTTTCGCTTCGCTGCTCTGTGCAGCCAGCACATCGGGGCTGCGCTTATTGATGATGATGAGCAGCACAATGACCACCACAAACATGATCGCGCTGAGCGCGTTGATCTTCGGGTTGATGCCGAGCTTCGCCATCGAATAGATATAAACGGACAGGTTCGAGAGCGTGCCCTGCGTCGAGAAAAAGCTGATCACAAAGTCGTCGAACGAGAGCGTAAACGCGAGTATGAATCCTGTTACCACGCCGGGCATGATATCGGGCAGCACCACCTTGAACATGGCCTGGCGCGGCGTCGCGCCCATATCGAGCGCGGCTTCATACAGCGCCGTGTCCATGCTTTTTAAGCGCGGGAGCACCGAGAGCACCACATACGGCAGGCAGAACGTGATATGCGCAATCAGCAGCGTCACGTATCCGCGCGGAATTTTAAGCAGTATGAAGAGCAGCAGCATCGAGACGCCCGTCACGATATCCGCATTGATCATCGGTATGTATGTGCCACTCATCGTCAGCGATTTCGCGTGTTTTTTCATGCCGTTGATGCCGAATGCTGCCAGCGTGCCGATCACGGTGGAAATCAGCGAGGCGAGCAGCGCGATGCTCAGCGTCACGAATATCGCGTCGAGTATGATCGGGTCGGTGAAGAGCTCGCCGTACCACTTGAATGAAAAGCCGCTCCAGCGCGCCATTGTTTTGCTTTCGTTGAACGAGAAGACGATCAAGGTGATGATGGGCAGATAGAGGAACAGCAGTATGATGCCGATGTAAAACCGTTTGGATAACCGTTTCATAGCATGTACCCCTCACCGTCTTTGTCGATGCGGCGCATGATGACCATGCTGACGATCATCAGCAGGAACATAACCACCGCGAGCGCCGATCCGAACTCCCAGTTGCGCGCGGTGGTGAACTGGAACTCGATCAGGTCGCCGTACATGAAATAGTGCCCGCCGCCGAGCAGCTTTGTGACCACGAATGTGGTGATCGCGGGCATGAACACCATCACAATGCCCGAAATGATACCCGGCAGGCTCAAAGGGAGTATCACGCGGCCGAACGTTTTGATCTTGTTTGCGCCAAGGTCACTCGATGCTTCCAGCAGCGAGCGGTCCATCTTTTGAATCGCCGTGTATATCGGCAGTATCATAAACGGCAGAAAGTTATAAAGCAAGCCCATGATTACCGCGCCCTGCGTATTGATGAGCTGCTGCGCGGGGATGCCGACGGACATCAGCAGCTGGTTGATAAGGCCGCTGCTGTCAAGCAGCGCTTTCCACGCATAGGTCCGCAGCAAAAAATTCATCCACATCGGCATCACCATCAGTATGATGACAATGCGCGCGGTGGAGGCGCGCAGGCGCGAGATGATATACGCGGCCGGATAGCCGACGAGCAGGCACACGAGCGTGACAATCAGCGCCGTGAACACCGAATCGAAAAATGTCATGATATAGTCGCCCGTAAACGCTTTGACGAGGTTGTCAAGCGTCCACGCGCTTTGTCCGAACGCATAAAAAAGCGTAATCAGTATCGGCCCGATCACGAACAGCAGCACCCAGAACAGATACGGCGCAGAGAAGACTTTGCGGTTCATGAGGCCTCCTTCGGCATAAGGTGAATACAATCCTTGCCTATGAAGAAATGCGCGCGGTTGCCTTCGCCGGGCGTTTTGGTCGATTGTATGAGCCACTCGTTGCCGCTGTCGTCCTTGATGCGGATATCGTAATGAACGCCCATAAACACCGACGATGTGACGGTGCCGCTGATCTGGCCGCCGGATTTTTTAAGCTCGATATCTTCGGGGCGCACCACAACATCGACGGTATCGCCCGCCGCAAACGGGTGAGGGAGGCAGTCAAATGTCGCGCCCGCAAATTCGACGAGCTCGTTTCCGAGATACCGCCCGGGCAATATGTTGCTCTCGCCGATAAAGTCGGCGACGAATGCGTTGTTGGGTTCGTTGTAGATATCTTCCGGGGTGCCCACGTGCTGAATGACGCCGTCCTTTAACACCACGATCGTATCCGAGAGCATCATCGCTTCTTCCTGATCGTGCGTGACGTAAACAAACGTCAGGCCGAGCTTTTTGTGCATGTTCTTAAGCTCAATCTGCATCGCTTTGCGGAGCTTTAAATCGAGCGCGCCCAAGGGTTCGTCCAGCAGCAGCAGCGAGGGTTCGCAGACGAGCGCGCGCGCGATCGCCACGCGCTGCTTTTCGCCGCCCGAGAGCTTGCTGATGTGGCGTTTTTCAAAGCCCGAAAGGCCCGTCAGCGCAAGTATCTCTGTGACCTTGGCTTTTATCTGGTCCTTGGGCAGCTTTTTAATGTTAAGCCCGAAGGCGATATTGTCGTACACATTGAGGTGCGGAAACAGCGCAAAATGCTGAAACACCGTGTTAACCTGGCGCATGTACGGCGGCAGCGAGGTGATGTCCTTGCCGTCAAAAAAGACTTGTCCGGTACCGGGTGTCTCAAATCCGCCGATGATGCGAAGCAATGTGGTTTTGCCGCAGCCGGACGGGCCGAGCAGCGTAATAAACTCACCCTGACGCACATACAGGTTGATGTTGCTTAGCACCTCGCCCTTGTCGAAGTCTTTGCTGATATTTTTAAGCTCGAGTATCTTCTTCATACTTCGTTTCTCCAGGAAGCGTTAGAATGACGGCGGCGACGATACCCAGATCACCTTCGCCGTTTGAGTGCTTGTGTTTTCAAGATAATGTGTGTGCTTGGGGCTGTAGAAAAAGCTTTCGCCGCGCCTCACGCGCAGCTGCTTGTCGCCAAGGTGCAGCGTGACGGTGCCAAGCAGCACATACCCGAATTCATCACCCTCATGCGGGGGATCGGGCCACGTGGTGCTCTTTGGCTCGAGCGTCAATAAAATGGGCTCCATCGAGCAGCCTTGCGCGCCGGGCATCAGCCAGACGATTTCGGTGCCCTGCTCAGTATCTGTCTTGACGTACATGTCCTGCTTTTTGTAGACGGTTTTCTGTTCCTGCATATCCGCAAAGAAATCCTTGAGCGCGGTGCCGAGGCACTCGAGGATATCCTCGAGCGTCGCGATGGAGGGCGACGTTAAATCTCTTTCCACTTGGGAAATAAATCCCTTGGAAAGCTCGGCCCTGTCGGCCAAATCCTCCTGTGTGAGCCCCAACCGGATACGCAGGTCTTTGACTTTTTTTCCGATTTCCAAAACGCTTGGCCTCTTTTCTTCAGACACACTATATTAAACTTAAAGTTTACTCTTTGTAAACAAAGCAAATATATTAAAGCATATACGGCGGGGCTTCGTCAATAAAAAAATAGGCGATTTTTGGCGAAATATGCAGTATGTTTTGCAAGCGCGCAAACGGGCAAACCGGCCCAATTCCATAGCCTGCCGGGATGCGGCGGTATGGTATATAGCCTAGCAATATGATATGATAATTGTTGAATTATCCGGCCATATATTGGACGGGATGGCACGGGAGGAAATTATATGAGAATCACGGCATTGGTGGAAAACAAATCGGCGTGCGAATTAAAGCCAAAGCATGGCTTGTCTTTGTATATTGAGACGAAACGGCACAAGATTCTTTTTGATCTGGGGCCGGACAACACACTGATTGAAAACAGTAAAATGAAACACATCGATTTGCGGGGGATTGATACGGTCGTCATATCCCACGGGCATACGGATCACGGCGGCGCGCTGGCAGCGTTTTTGCAAATTAATAAAACAGCGAAGGTTTATGTGCAGAGAAGGGCGTTTGAAAAGCATTACGGCAAATATCTGTTTTTCAAAGTGAACATAGGTTTAGACCCGAAGCTCAAAAACCACCCGCAGGTGGTGCTGGCAGACGGAGATTTTCAGATAGACGATGAGCTGGCCTTGTTCACTGTCAAGAACGCATCGGAATGTTGCTCAAGCGCCAATGATACATTGTACGCAGCTAAAGGCAGGGATGATTTTTCGCACGAACAGAATTTACTGATTCGCGGTGAACATAACGTTCTGATACTCGGCTGCGGGCATACGGGGATCGTCAATATCATGCAAAGAGCTGCGGAGCATCATCCGAAGGTCTGCGTCGGCGGTTTTCATCTTTTTAACCCGTCAACCAAAAAGACAGTGTCTTATAAATTGCTGGACAGCATATCCGAAAGAATCAGAGCATATGACACCACGTTTTACACATGCCATTGCACGGGAATTGAAGCGTTTCGCTATCTGTCGGAGCGGGTTGACAATATCGTGTATTTGTCCTGCGGCGAAACCATAGAAGCTTAAGAATCGGCGGCAGCCCAAGCTCAAGCTCATATTCTCTAAGGCGTCTGAGCCCTGCCCTGAACGCCGAAGCTGTGAAAACAATAAGAAAGGATAAGTCAGTGGAATATTGGGAGCTCATTGAAAATCCTTGTGACAATGTCTATTTAGATTTAATAAAAGTCTTATTTGATCAGTCAGATAGGTTTTTCTTCGTCACATTCAAAAACTATATTGATAATAGCGAACTGTTTGAAAAGATTAAGCCTTATGTATTAAACAGCTACAAAACAAATAAATGGGCAATGACAACGTATGGGAAAAAGGCAACTGTTTATGAAATACAAACTAATAAGCTATACGTATATTGCTGCAACAGACTGTAAATTCTTTATACGATTGGGCGTCCGCAAGCAATCTTCCTGAAGATTTGGCCTTTATAAAAAACAACTTCATATGGTTTACAAGCGTCACACACGAAAGATCAGGAACGTTTCGATTTGTCAACCAACATCAAAAGCAAGCCATCTGTCGTATTAATGGCATCAAAATAAGAGAATCTTTTCACCGTTTCTGATGAGGGATAGCGGATGTTATCCTTAATACTCCGACACCTTTGTGTAATCCGAAGCGTTTTTAAACATCGAATCGGACGTGCCTGCCGAGGCGTCGAGTGTGGTGTCAATCAGCTGCCAGCTGCCGTCCAGGTAAACCTCGTTCCAAGCGTGATAGACGCTGGGGTTGTTATTTGAATAGCCTTTCACGAGCTTGGCAGGGATGCCGATGCTGCGCAGCATCGACGCGAGCAGCGAGGCGTAGTCATAGCAGATGCCTTTTTCCGTTGCATACGTTTCCTCAATATCGGGCAGATAATCGTAACCGACATTCTGAGTCTTATCGTTGTCGTATTTGACATGCGCGCAGATGTAGCTGTATAAATTGCGCGTACATTCGAGCAGCAGGTCGTCATCCGACGCGTGCTCCAAAGCGGGTGCGATGATTTTTCGCACATCCCTGATGGGCGTCATATCGGCATTCCATGTGACGTTTTGTACGGAGTTTAGGTAAACCGCTGTATCGCTGCTCAGCGAAACGGGGAACGTTTTGGCATCAACTTCGAAATAATTGCTGCCTGATTCGTTCTGCAATATGCGCGCCGTGTAGTCGCCGCTGCCAAACTGCAGCGAAAAATCTTCGACACTGCCGTCCGCATTGAGGTTGTATTCAATGTGCTTGTCGCCGCAGACCACCTGAAGCTTGTGCTTCACATCGGCCTGCCTGGTATAGCTGATGCGGAGCAGCCCCCGGTCCGTATAATCGGTGCAGATCACCTCGTCGGGCTTTTTGTTGGGCGGCAGTTCGGGTGTGCTCAGCCGCTGCGCAAACAGGGTGTCGATTTCTTGATCAGATAACGTTGTTGTGATACTGCCGTTACAGCCCAAAAAGGCAAAAGCTGTGCATATGGCCAGCAGTATGAGTGTGATCGTTTTTGTCATAATCGTTCCATCCGTTTAAAATTCTGGGTTTCGACTGCCAAGCTGAGTCTATCTGAATATAAACAGGAAACGGATTTTTATAACGCGAATCCCGTTCTGTCGGGGATTTTTTCAGTCAGCCCTGACACCGTTGGTTTGTGAGTATTCACGAATTGCATCAACAGCAAACGTTGCAGAACGGATAATGCTTTCAAACGTTTATGCCCATATGATACAATCAATATATAGCTGCTTTACATACGACTTCTCTTTGATAAGAAAAGTGAATGCGTGCGACCGACCCCCGAACTGATTTTGAGATGCGTTTCCGGTCTTGTGATCAGGGGCCTATATTAAGGATAGCTAATAAAAGAGGTTTATATGCTTGACGATATGATTTTAAACAGAAAGCCTGGAATCATCACCTATGGATTGACACCGCCAAAGCAGGACAATGATCATGAGAAGCTGATTGAGATATCGCAAAAACAAATCGAAAGGATCAACAGCGTGGATGTTGACGCGTTGGTGATATACGATATTCAGGATGAAGCGGAGCGGACAAACGATGACAGAACCTTTCCGTATATGCCAACCGTTGACCCCGGCGTGTATGCCGACGACTATTTGGCATCCGTGGCTCTGCCGAAAATCGTTTACCGGTGTGTCGGCAAGTATACGCATGAACAATTGGCCAGATGGCTGGATACGCAAGGGCAAAAAAGAAAATATACCGTATTTGTCGGCGCGGCATCCAAAAATCAGCATGTGAAGCTGAGTTTAAAAGAAGCTTTGCGCGATTTTAAAGAGCGAAGGGATGTGGTGCTCGGCGGCGTCACAATACCGGAACGCCACATGACCCGTAAAGACGAGCATTTAAAGGTGGTAAGCAAAACCGCTGACGGATGCCGGTTCTTTATATCTCAGGTGACTTACAACGCGCAGGCCGCAAAGGATTTTCTGTCCGACTATTATTACTTCTGTAAAGAAAACGGCATGGATATGGTGCCGATTCTTTTCACGCTGACACCCTGCGGATCGGTGAAGACGCTCGAATTTATGAAATGGCTCGGAATCAGCATTCCGAGATGGCTGGAGAACGACTTGCAGCATTCAAAGGACATTCTTGAAAAGTCGCTTCAAATATCAAAGGACGTTTTTCTCGATATACTTGAGTTTTCCAAAGAAAAGAATATTCCGACAGGCTGCAATATTGAAAGTGTATCTACAAGAAAGGTGGAAATAGAGGCGTCCATACAGCTGGTTAAAGATATAAGACGCATATTATGTGATTGATATAAATCCAATCAAATCATTCTCGCCGATTCGATCTCAAAAAAAGAAACCTGTTGGGCGCTTATGCGCCGATCGCGCTGCAAAAAATACAAGGTATATCCCTTCGGGGTACAGATATACTGTCTGTTTGGATTTTGCAATTTTTGTAACTGTCTGCAAACATGTGTTTATCGAGTCTGATTTGATTGGCAAATGCACCCGTATTATTTTGCTGCTTCCAGATCGAGCAAGAAACTTTTGATATCAAGGCCGCCGCGATACGCTTCGCTTTTTGTGCCCTTATGCACCACTCGGTGGCACGGAATCAGCAGCGGCAGGGGATTGAGTTTCATCGCAGTGCCGACGGCGCGCATGGCCAGCGGGTATCCGGCCGCAAGCGCCACAGACGAGTACGAGGCGGTGCCGCCGTAAGGAATGCCGATTGTGGCCTGATAGACGGCCTGACGGAACGGCGTGCCGGGAATCAGCATGGGCAGCGAAAAATCGCGGCGTTTGCCCGCGAAGTATTCGGCTGTCTGTGCGGCAAAAGGCAGCGTATCGTCAAACACGGCAAAGTTTCTGGGGCAGGGTTCGTCCGGAAACAGCACCCGCAGGATGCTGCCGTCTTCATATAAGGCTGTGAATACGCCGAGCGGCGTCTGCGCGCGGCAAGCTATGCGTTTTTTTATTTTATCATCAGTTTTCATCTGGATTCTCCTTTAAGCTCTTCAAACGTCTGATAGCCATATATTATCATTGCGGACCGCTGATGACAACATTTGTCGAAGGACAAACAAAAGAACCGGCCTTGTACGAAGACCGGTTCAGACGTTGGCTTTAGGCATTTATTCGTCTTTACCGCTGGGGAACACCACCACGAGCATCATCTTAAACGGCTCAGCCGCCTCCAGCGCATGCGGGATGCCCGCTGGCATCACAATCGTCTGCCCGGCGGTCACCGCATGAACGCTGCCGCCGACGGTGACTGATGCGCTGCCGTCGAGCAAGTAGACGAGCGCATCGCCCTTGGACTCGTGCGAACTGATTTCCTCACCTTTGTCGAAAGCGAACAGCGTGATGCTGACAGCTTTGTTCTGCACGAGTGTGCGGCTCACAATCTGGCCGGGCTGGTAGGTGACGAGCGCCGCCATATCGAGCGCTTTTTCCATATCAATATTTTTAAGTATATTCATAATTTGACCCCTTTCTTTTACGGACGCTAATCTGCGCCATGGATGTCGATAAAGCTTCTTGTGGCTCTTGCTGTGTGAAGCAATTCTTTTGTCATTCAATCCACTGCGTAGTGAAGGGCGAGGCGACGACTGCGAAGTGGACCAAGATCTGAAAACAGATTCTTCACTCGCGATGCGGATTCAGAATGACAGTAGCCGTCACCGAAAAGCTCGGAATGACTGAATGGGCTTATCGACACTCTGAAGGTGCCGGTTCAACCGGCGTTTTTGTTAAATATCCGATACCAGCCGCTTCTCGCCGCTGATCTGCTGCACGGGCGCGATATCCTGTGTGACCTCGAGCGTCCCCAAGTACTCTCCGTTCGCATCCCGTATCGCATAGTAGCGGATGTAAACGTATTTTTCGCCCATGCGTATCCAGAAATCCTCGTGCGTTTTCTTGCCCGATTTAAAATCGTTCACGATCCCTTCCACGATGTGGACACTGGCGGGGGGATGGCAGTTGGCCACCTTGCGCCCGATGATGGCCCGTGTGCGCGGAAACACGCGCTCTGCGCCCTGCGAAAAATACTTGACGGTATCGTCTTTATCCACGAACGTGATGTCCACGGGCAGCGCATCGAGCAGCGCGGTTATCTCCTTGATTGTGAGAACACCCGTGGGCAGATGGATTGCGCCTTCCGGAGCGGCAGGTGTGGGCGCTTCCGCCTTGATTTCGGCAGGCCGCCAAACGGGCGGCTCTTCAATCAGGCAATAGCCGATGTCCCCGCTCTCATTCGCAATGTGTTTCCATTCCTGCGGCGTCAGCGTGTCGAGCATCATCGGCAGCAGAATGTTTTCTTCCTTGAATATCATCTCTTCCGCCCGCGAGACCGCCTCGTTCACAGCGGCGGCAAGCGCGCCCGTATCGCCGTCGTACACCGACGCCGCCGAAGCGGCGGTTTTGATCAGCGTGCGTATCTCGTCGTCCACGCCCCACATCACCTTGGGCGGTGCGGTGATGCCGTATTGCTCAAGATACGGGAACAGCAGGTTTTCTTTCCTCAGATAGTGCTTATGGATCTCGGTGAGCGCCTTAAGATCGGTTAACAGCGCGTCCGCGCTGCTGTCGGTGCCGTCCGTCAGCGCCTGCAGGTGCGGACGGATGCGTTTGCCGATCAGCAGTTCAATCGCACGGTTCTCCTGAACCAGCGTATGCGCGGGATGGCCCGGTGCTGCTTCGGCGGGCTTATGGATATCTTCAATTGAGCCTTTGAACACCGCCGCGTGCACATCGCACAGACGCTGCACCTCAGAAACGGGCAAGCCCTCCGAAATCAGCGCCTGCTCCGCCTCGGATATTTCGGATGCGGAGACGCCGCTGAACGCTTTTTCAAACTGCGACTTGACCTCGTCCACCGTTTTGCCGGCGTGCAGCTGAGACAGCAGGTCCTTGACGACTTGCTTTCTGTATTCCCGGTTGTTGATTTCCTGACTCATATGATTTTCCTCCTATTCGCTGATCTGATAGCCGCGCTCTTCGAGCATCGACTTAATCACCTCGAGATCGATTTTTTTCAGCGCCGCACCCTTGGGGATGGTCATAAACCGTCCCGCCGTGCTGAGCATGCCGGGTTTTGTGATATCCGTAAAACCGAGCTGCTTTAATATATCGGCGAGCCCTTCGTGTTCGCTGCACAGTGTATAAACGGATTGTTTTAAATCAAGTGTTCTCGTTTCCATAATCTTTTATCCCCGCTATTCTTCTTCCATATTCCATGCATTCTGAAAGGACGGCACTGTCCGGCTTCCAGAGCGCCTTGATGCCTTCAATCACTTCAAACCCGGCGTTCTTAAGCGCCTCTGTCAGCTGTGTAACGGCTTCGCCGCTCCACCCGTAGCTGCCGAATGCCGCTGCGCTCTTGGCGGCAAATTTAAGCCCTTTGACCATTTCCAGCAGCCCGCCGATTGAATAAAGATAGCCTCTGTTAATGGTTGAAGAACCGAACAGCACCATTTTCGAACGGAATATCTCGGTTATGATGTCGTTTTTGTCTTCCTTTGCCGCGTTAAAAAGCTTGACCGTCACGCCTTTATCCTGCTCCTTAATACCGGCGGCAACCGCCTCGGCCATGAAGCGGGTCGCGCCCCACATGGAGTCGTAAACGAGCGTGATCTGGTTTTCCTGATAAGCGTCCGCCCAGGCAAGATACTGGCGCACAATCTGTGTGGGGTCGTCCTTCCATATTACGCCGTGGCTCGGGCAAATCATATCAACCGGCAGCCCGAAGCCCAATACTTCGTTGATCTTCCTTGTCACCAGCGGAGAAAAGGGCGTCAAAATGTTTGCATAGTATTTGACGGCCTCGTTGTACAGCTCCGCCGTATCCACCGCGTCGTTGTAGAGCGATTCGGTGGCATAGTGCTGGCCGAACGCGTCGTTGGAGAACAGTATGTTGTCTCCCGTCAAATAGGTGAACATGCTGTCCGGCCAGTGCAGCATGGGTGCTTCCACAAATATCAGCTTGGTGCTTCCAAGCTCCAACGTGTCTCCGGTTTTCACCGTGACAAAATTCCAGTCTGCGTGATAATGGCCTTTGAGCGACTTCACGCCGTTGGTCGTGCAGTAAATCGGCGTGTTCGGAATATGGCGCATGAGCTCCGGCAGCGCGCCGCTGTGGTCAACCTCCGCGTGGTTCGCAATGATACAGTCAATGCTTGCAAGGTCGATTTCCTCACTCAACCGGGAGACAAATTCTTTGTCGAAGGGCTGCCAGACTGTGTCGATAAGCACGGTCTTGCCATCCCGAACGAGGTAAGAATTGTATGATGAGCCTTTGCGTGTGGAGTACTCGTCGCCATGGAATTTTTTGAGCTCCCAATCGACCTTACCAACCCATGTGACCCTGTCTGTCAGCATCTTTCCCATTCTTAAGCCCTCCTTTTTTCTCCTGTTTTTAACATAACATAAGATATGAATAATATGCGTTGCATTTGCAACAAATACACAAAAGTTGAAAAAGACTGGGATAATTAAGAAATCGTAAAACCAGTTTCGCGTTCTAAAAGGAGACAATAGAAAAAGACTGTTTGACTCATAAACGATTAAAGGCTTCTTATTTGATGAAAAGATAAAAGCCCTGCTTTGGCAGGGCTCAGACTACTGACAAAGTGGTTATTGTCATTTTGAGTGAGCGTAAGCGATACGAAAAATCCCATGTTCAAAGCGTTTTGCCATGGGGTGCTTTCCACTTCATAGTCACGTCGCTTCGCTCCTTAGCATGACAAGTGGGGGTTTTTCATCAAATTGAGCCCTGTGTTTGGCAGGGCTCAATCATGCAGAATACTAATTATGGGCCAAGGGGATATCAACTGTCTCTTTGAGCAATGTACTCGGCTATGCCTGTATATTCTGTCTGCGAAATTCTTCCGGCTGTACCGCTGCCGAAATAGGCCACATCATCAATGGCCAGCCACCTTGACTTCTGTCCGTATTTGAAATTTGCAATGCAGTTGCAGCCCAATTGCCGGGCAGAATCCGCAAGGCTTCTTTTCACATCGTTGAGGTTTTTGAGCTGAGCGCCAATCTTAAAGCTCAAATCAACACTGACCGGTGCGACAGGCTGCATGTCCGGCAGGTCGCATTCGATAAACACGACATTGTCAAAGATCGTCGGATATCCTTTCATCAGCCTTCACGTTCCATAACGGCGATAAACTCCTGCCGGGCAACCCCGAAACCGGGCACATCCGCGGTGGCACATGAAATTAAGCGCCAGCCTTGCTGGGCATACGCGTTGAGAGCATCCTGAAGCTTTTGCGGGTCGAATTTTCCGGAAAACCACTTGTCTTTCATGGTCAGCACAAAATACTGTTTCATTAATTATACCTTCCTTTTATGTTTTATGGAGCCGTTGAAAACAGTGAACATTCTTAAACGCGATATGGTAATATTGGTATAATTATAGTAAATGATATGTGTAAAAACAAGATTTATTTTGTAAATATGACATTCAATAATAAAAAAATTGTAGATTTAACAGCGTGCCAAAATGTCTACAGCGCCGCGAGCAATTCGCCCATCTCCTGCGCAATGCCGGGGGAGACGGCGGCAAAGCTTGTTCGCTCACCGAGCTCAGACAGCGCCGGCAGCGGTTTGCCGTTGAACCCGAGCAGCGCCGCACCCGCCTCCTGCGCGATGAGCCGCCCCGCAGCGGCTTCTATGAACGACTGCCCGCGCCCGATGGCCGCGTCGATGCGTCCGCCCGCCACATGGCAAAGCTCGAGTGAAAACGCCGCGCCGCTGCGTATATCCTGCACCTGAGAAACCAGATTATGCAGCGCATCTTCGCGCGCGGTGCGCAGCGTACCGTGATCGAGCGATATATAAGCAGCCGTCACACGCTTGCAGCGCGACACGGCAAGGCTTTTGCCGTTCATATAGACGCCGAGGCTTTTCACCGCGTGATAAAGCTCCGCGTGGGATGGGTCGAACACCATCGCGGCCTTGAGTTCCCTTCCTTCTATATAGGCAGCGGCGATGCAATGGTCGCGCAGACCGCGCCCGTACGCACTGCGCCCGCAAAGTGAGCCAATGGCAAAGCACGCGCCGTCATGAAAAGCAGCCTGCCTCGAATAATCATCGAGCTGTGTGCGGCTGCGCGCAATCGCGGGCATGGCGAGGCCGTCGGCCAGCAAAACTGCCGGTTCGCTTTGTTCCGAAAACCATCCCTTGAGCAGCGCCTGAAGCGCCGCTTCTCCCGCGCCGTCCGCATTGCCCGCTTTGAGCGCGTCCGCCGCCGCGAACACGGCATCCTTCATATAATAAACCGCCTGTTTTTCATGCATGGCCTGAACCTCGAGTGGAAAAAGATGATACCATTATATCACACTGCACCGGCAGCATCATCTTTTTCAAAGCGAGAAGACGTTGTATGCGGATTTTTATGGTAATATCAAATAAGTATGGTATAATAACACTTTGTATAAAAAAGTTTGGAGGATTTCATGAAAAAAAGCGGTATTATTCTTATTCTCGTCATTTTGCTCACAGCCTTGCTTTCAGGCTGCGGGTTCTACTTTCATATGGGCAACGGCAATGCGGTGATCGGTAATGGGAAGGTAGAGACCAGGACCGTGTCTGTGGAACGGGAACTGACCGGCCTTTACAATGAGGGGTCGATTGACGTGGTCATTGATCCCGCGCTGGACGCAGAAGCGGTGATAGAAGGCGAAAGCAACATCATTGAGCTTGTGGAGCTTCGGCAGGACGCAAACGGTGCGCTCACGGTGGCGTTTGAGGACGGCGTCAACGTTTCGCTGAACAGGGGCGTGACGGTACGCATTCCCGCCGTCAACGGCGGCGACATTCAGGTGGACGGCAGCGGCAGCATCTCGCTTGAGGGCAGCAGTACGCTCAAAGGCGATGCATTCAACGTCCGTGTGATGGGCAGCGGCGATATTCGTCTCATGGCGGAAGCGCCTAAAGTGTCTGCGGACATCAACGGCTCCGGCAATGTGAACCTTGATGTGAAAACGCAGCAGTTGGAGACGGGC
Organism: Bacillota bacterium; assembly: GCA_023408075.1. GTDB lineage: Bacteria > Bacillota > Clostridia > Christensenellales > SZUA-584 > SZUA-584. The sequence continues at coordinate 146,529 of JAEYKW010000030.1, forward strand.
ATACACGGCTCGGGAGATATAGCGGTGAGGGGCTCGGCGGACAGCATCCGCGCATCGATCGACGGCTCAGGGAGTGTTGACGCGCTGGATTGCGCGGCAGGCTCTGCGGATGTATCGGTCGCGGGCAGCGGCGATATTGCCGTGAATGTGTCGTCAGAGCTGACCGGCAGCATCAACGGCAGCGGCGATGTGTACTACACCGGAGACCCCGGCAGCGTATCGGTGTCCAACAACGGTAGCGGCGATCTGATCAAACGGTAAAGGGTAATCCCGGCAGGTGGCGGAATGAAAACGACGCTGAGAATCATTGCGGTCATATTTTTGATCGGCGGCGTGATGGGGCTGGTCAAAGGCCTCCTCCCGCAACTGGAATGGCTGAACTTCCGTTCATTATTGGGCGCAGGGGGCTCAGCCGACCACCCGGCGTTCATGCTTGCCATTGAGCGCGTTTACGGCATCGTGATGGCCGCGCTCGAAGTGCTGATGGCTGTTCTTTTGTTGGTATTTGGATTAAAGTACTTCAAGCTGGCTCTTGCTGTTGTTGGCGTCAACGCACTGGGGTGCGCGGTGGCGGTGATCATGGGCGATATGTTTGCGATTGTCAGTCTGCTCGTAAGGATCGCTGTGATTATTTTGCTGGTATACGTGATTCGCAGGGAAAAGGCGACAAGGCAAAACGCAGGGGCTATGGGGGGTGTAAAACAGTGAACGACAGCGCAGGATGGGAGATTCGTGACCTTAAGCCGGACGAGCAGCCTTTGCTCAGAGATTTCCTGTACGAAGCGGTCTTCCGGCAGGAGGATCAGCCGCCGTATCCGCGGGATATCATCGACAAGCCGGCTATTCGCGTTTATATTGAAGGCTGGGGGAAGCCGGACGATATCTGTCTCGTGGCGCTCGCGGACGGAAAAATAGCAGGCGCTGTGTGGACACGGCTGCTGACCGGCGAGGCCAAAGGGTTTGGCTACGTGGACGATGAGACGCCCGAATTGGCAATCGCGCTGTTTAAACCGTTCAGGCGGCGGGGCATTGGCACGGCGCTGATGAACGCGATGATTGACCGGCTCACAAAGGCCGGATATCGCCGGGTCTCGCTGAGCGTCACCAAAGATAACCCCGCTTGCCGCCTGTACTTAAGGCTGGGTTTTAAAATTGTCGGTGAAGATGAAAAGGATTATGTGATGGTGCTTGCGCTTAACTGATAAAACTGTGTGGGCAAGCTCATCAGCAATAGAGAGGAAGGACAGACATGAAAAACGCAATATTACTCGATGTAAAGTTTACGGTGAAGCCCGGTAAACGCGATGAATTCTACGCGAAGGTGGCGGAGCAGGGGGTTATCAGTGATTCTCAAGCCGAGGCGGGAAATTTTAAATATGAGTATTCCGCTTCGATGGAATCGAAGGATGTGTTGTGTCTGCTGGAGATTTGGGAAAGCGAAGAATCTCTGACGCTGCATGGACAGACGCCGCATTATCTAAACTTTCAGGCAATGAAACAGGAGTATGTCACGGATGTCTCTATTGAGAAATACGTCATCAGTGAAAAGCTGTAATCGTCCGGCGTGTTGCTCGTCCATAGTCTTTCTGTCAAGCAGGACGTGCTTGATGTGGTCTACATTAACATGAATCGACGGTGACTGCGAGGCACAGCCTCGCGGTGCCGATAAGGGGTAATATGTCTCGTAAACTGCGGGTTATGCTCATTATATTGGCTGCCGCTGTGGTAGCGGCAGGCGGTTTCATCGTATATACGGCGACAAAATCGTCCACCCAAAGCGCCTGTATCGATGATCTGCAATACAAGGACAGCGAAATCCAATTGCTTAAGTTTAGTGACGGCGGAGACAGAAGCTGCCCGGTGATACCCATCACGGTTGACGGCAACGCGGTTGATATGATGTTTGATACAGGCTGCGGTACCGGCATTTTCTTTACGGACATGATGGCGGACAAGCTTGCGTACACATCGCTCGGGAAAACGGAAGAGGTCAACAGAGACGGGTCCCATCGCGGCTGGTCGGAGCGCGTTTCTGTGAACGCGTTCACAGTATCCGGCCAAGAATACGAGGATGTTGAGACCACAATCAGCGACTGGTCGCTCTACTCCTCATCACCATTCAACGGATCGATAGGCCTTGAATACTTTGCGGGTAAAGTGGTCACGCTCGATTATGCGGGAGGCAGGTTTGCCGTGAGCAGCCGCCCGATTGACTATTCGCGCATGGATGACAGCTATATCGTGCTGCCGCTGTATAACAGCACGAGCGAAGGACAGGAGACACTGCCGTTTTTTGAGGCGGAACTTGAAGGCGAGCCCGTGATGGTGTATCTTGATACGGGAAAAAACTATTCGTATATCGATGACCCGGGCAGCGGCTATTCTATAGCAGACAAGCCCGGCGGATTTTGCGACGTGACGTTGACAATCGGGGGAAAAGACCTGACGCTGCGTGATGTCGCCGCAGCCAACGATATGGCACAGGCGCAGGGGCTGCCGTATCCCACGCGGATTGAGCTCAATTCGGACCAGATTTGGAAGAATCGTATAGTGGTGACATTTGACATGATTTCGCAGAAAATCATATTTCAAATGCAGCCGTAGCCCCGCAAAAAGCGGTCTGCTGTGCATGCAAAAATAAACCGCAAAATTTCGCGCTTACCATGTCATAAACATTGACAATGGGCCATGCATGTGTTAGATTACCAATAGCGCTGTTTGAAAAGGCTCCGGGAGCCTTTTTTAAGTGCGCTGATACCAGATTGGAGGATGACCCATGCGTACCAAGATCACACTGGCATGCACAGAGTGCAAGCAGAGAAATTATGACTCGATGAAGAACAAGAAGAACGATCCTGACAGGCTGGAGATGAACAAATACTGCCGTTTCTGCAAGAAACACACCGTACACAAGGAAACCAAATAGTATAAACCTTGCATGGTTTGGGTATTTTATTAAACGTTTAGGATGTGAGGGCTATGGCAAAAGCAAAACTTCTCGGAAACGATCGTAAGGAGAAGCTGGAGCAGCAGAAGAAAGCTGCGAAAAAAGCGAACAAGAAAAAGAGAAAGAGTCCTGCCAGAGTTTTTAAGGATGTCCTTTCCGAGCTGAAAAAAGTCACATGGCCGACAGCAAAGGACCTGCTTAAATATGCGGGAGCCGTTATTGCATTCATCTTAGTCATTGCTGTTTTGGTTTACCTTATGGACTGGGGCTTGGGTTCTTTGTTTAACCTTGTTCTGAATAAATAAGGAGGCGCGCTGCGTTTCAACTTTTGATTCCGGCGGCGCACGTAAATTTGATGTCTGAAGAAACAAAGGCCGGCGAAGTGTTCGAGTCGCCGGATACAACTGAACAGCCGAAGAAACCTGAAGGTGTGTTTATCAAACAGGAAAAGACTGATAAACCCTATTGGTATGTCATCCACACATATTCGGGCTATGAAAACAAGGTCAAGATGAATCTTGAGAAGGCGATACAAAACCGTGGCTTTGAGGATGTTATCCTTGAGGTTAAGGTGCCTATGGAAGAGAGCATCGAGGTCAAGAACGGCAAGAAAAAGCACGTGATGAAAAAGCGCTATCCGGGTTACGTGATGGTCAAGATGATTCTTGACGACGAAACGTGGTACGTGGTGAGAAATACGCGCGGCGTCACCGGGTTTGTGGGCCCCGGCAGTAAGCCGATTCCGCTGACCGACAAGGAAGTGCGCGCGATGGGCGTGGAGAACGTGCCGATCAAGCTCGATGTGGAAGTCGGCGAGAACGTGATGGTCACATCCGGCCCGCTCGAAAGCTTCGTCGGCGTAATCAAAGAGGTTCAGCCCGAAAAACAGAAGGTCAAGGTCGTGGTATCCATGTTCGGCCGCGACACACTGGTCGATCTCGATTTCGTCCAGATCAAACGTATATAAGAAGGTAACTCTTCTTTTAGCAAGTGGGAGGATATATCTCATCCGCTTGTACCACATTAAAAGAAACAAGGAGGTGTAACCATGGCAAAAAAGATTACTGGTTACGTCAAACTGCAGATTCCTGCAGGCAAGGCAACGCCTGCCCCGCCGGTCGGTCCGGCTCTGGGTCAGCACGGTGTCAACATCATGGGCTTTTGTAAAGAGTTCAACGAAAAAACAGCCAAACAAGTGGGCTACATTATCCCCATCGTCATCACGGTGTACGCAGACAGAACGTTTACGTTCATCATGAAGACGCCTCCGGCGCCCGTCCTTATCAAAAAGGCGATCGGCATTGAGAGCGGCAGCGGCGAGCCCAACAAGAAAAAAGTGGGCAAAATCACCAAAGCGCAGATCAAAGAGATTGCTGAGACAAAGATGCCGGACCTTAACGCGGCAAGCGTCGAATCGGCCATGAGCATGATTGCCGGAACGGCAAGAAGCATGGGCGTCGAAGTTGTCGACTAGAGAATAGTGGGAGGCTTTTTATAGCCGCATCACCACGAGGAGGATAATATGAAAAGAGGAAAGAAATATCTTGAGAGCCTGAAGGCTTACGATAAGACGATGCAGTATGAGCCGATTGACGCGCTGCAGCTGTCTATCGATACGGCCAAGGCCAATTTTGATGAGACGATCGAAGCGTCGATCCGTCTCGGCGTCGATCCGCGCCACGCCGACCAGCAGGTCAGAGGCGCGCTCGTATTGCCGCACGGCACAGGCAAAACTCAGCGTGTGCTTGTTTTCGCCAAGGGCGACAGCGCCAAGGAAGCCGAAGAGGCCGGTGCGGATTACGTCGGCGGCGACGAATTTGTTGAAAAGATCAAGAACGAGAACTGGTTCGAGTTTGATATCTGCGTGGCTACACCCGATATGATGGGCGTCGTCGGTAAAATCGGCCGCGTGCTCGGCCCTAAGGGCCTCATGCCGAACCCGAAATCCGGCACGGTGACAAAGGAAGTCGCCAAAGCCATTGCGGACATCAAAGCCGGTAAGGTGGAGTACCGCGTGGACAAGACGGCGATCGTGCACGTCATCATCGGCAAAAAGAGCTTCGGCAAAGAAAAGCTCAGCGACAACCTCTCTGCATTGATGGAAGCGCTGATCAAGGCCAAGCCGTCGGCCGCCAAGGGCACCTACTTAAAGAGCGTGGTCGTGTCGTCCACAATGGGCCCCGGAATCAAGATCAACCCGATTCGTTTTATCAGCTAGTTGACAAAACGCGTTCGGTGCTGATAGAATAACTGCGGAAAATTGAAAATCTGAATTCTGCCGAAGACAACAGGTGCGTTAACCGCTTAATTTCCTGTCGAGGAGAGTTGATACGAAAAGAGACCCTTTTTTGTGCAGCTTTCCTGTGCGAAAAAGGGTTTTTGGTTTTTACGTCGCTAAGGAGGTGAAACATTTGGGAGAGAAAGCCATAGAGGCGAAGAAACAAATCGTTCTGGGAATCAAGGAAAAGATGGAGCAGAGCAAAGGCATCATCTTTTACGATTACAGAGGTCTGAGCGTTGAAGAAGTCACCGATCTTCGCAATCAGTTCCGCAAGGTTGGCGTTGAGTATCACGTTATTAAGAACTCGATGTTAAAGCGCGCGGCGGATATGCTGGAGATAAAGGGGCTCGACAATACGCTCGCAGGCCCGACAGCCGTGGCATTCGGCATCAGCGATCCGGTCGCTCCGGCGAAGGTGCTTGTCGAATTCGTCAAGAAGGTGAAAAAGACAGAGATCAAGGCCGGTGTGCTTGGCACAAAGGTTATTGACGCAAAGGGTATCGAAGCCCTGTCGGAGCTGCCTTCAAGAGAGCAGTTGATCGGACAGTTGGCCGGTACATTGCAGGCACCCATTTCCGGCCTTGCACGGTCGCTTTCGGGCATCATCTGCAAGCTCGGGTACGCGCTTAACGCGGTTAAAGAACAAAAAGAGGCTTAAAGAAGCCGCAACAAAAAATGAATTAAAATTTTACGGAGGAAATTAAAATGAGCAATCAAGAGATATTAGAAGCCATTGAGAAGATGAGCGTACTGGAGCTTTCCGAGCTTATCAAAGCGATTGAAGACAAATTCGGCGTGAGTGCTGCGGCTCCTGTGGCTGTGGCGGCTGCCGGCCCGGTTGCGGCTGCGGCTCCTGTTGAAGAAGAGAAGACCGAGTTCGACGTCATCCTGAAGGATGCCGGCGCTGAGAAGATCAAGGTTATCAAGGTTGTCCGCGAGCTGACAGCTCTTGGCCTCAAAGAAGCGAAAGACCTCGTTGACGGCGCTCCGAGCACAGTGAAAGAAGCTGTTGCGAAGGAAGAAGCCGAAGGCATGGTTGCCAAGCTCA
>JAEYKW010000049.1 GCA_023408075.1 Bacillota bacterium
ACGCCGATAGTACTTGGCTGGAAACGGCCCGGGAGGGTAGGTAGCTGCCGGATTCAATTTTCAATATATTCTCTTTTACGGGGAGCCCGCTTGCATATCGCATGGCGGGCTTCTTGCTTTTTATGGACAATCACTGTTATCATGTAAAAATGCAACCACGGGTTGCCAAAATGAAGACCGGCAGTTGGTGGTACACAGTTGCTGCCTGCTGTATGCTGACAATGGAGGTGATCATTGATGGAATTTATGGAGAAACTGCTGCTTGTGAGAAAAGACAGAGGCTTGTCGCAGGAGGAGGTGGCCGAGGCGGTCGGCGTATCGCGGCAGGCGGTGACCAAATGGGAAACAGGTCAGGCGTATCCGGATATCGCGAATCTCGTCGCACTGTCGGATTTGTTCGGGGTCAGCATCGACAGGCTGGTCAAGCCGGACAGCGACACATGCGCGGCCGAGCTGGTCACAAAAACGCCAAACGATGACGGCAGGCTGACCGAATTCTTACTGAAGGCCAAAAGCAAGACGTATGCGGCGCATGGACCCGAAGAAGCCATATCTTCAAGGCCCGGATCGCATGATCTGAAATATGAAGAAGGCAGCTATTTTTATATGGATACGTATCTTGGCGGCAGCCAGTTTGCGGGCGAGGAAGCCGTGTGGCATAAGGGAGAGCCGGTCTGGACGATGAACTTTGCGGGGCGCGTGCTTGCTGAGCCCTTCTCGGGCGATTTTTTAAAGGAAGCCTTGCTTCACGGCTCTAAGGATATGCCGTATCGCGGGCCGATGGTTTACACAAACGGCGATTACCGTTATCATTGCTCGGTCAATGGCGATGTGAGCTGGTTTCAGGGCCACGAGGAGATTTTCTGTGAGGACAAAAAAATCTACGAGTGTTATATTCACGGAGGCAGGATATTGTAGGCTTTTTGTATATTCCCAATGGCGCTGCGGAGAGCCTGCCCTGCACAATGCATGGCGGGCTTTTCGCTTTATTGCGAGAGATTAACAGAGCGTGCGCGAAGGCGCTTTTGGTCTGGCATCATATAAAAAGATGCCCCGAATATCGAGGCATCTCTCTCCAAAAAGGCTTGCCTAGCCCCACATCAGCGCGGCCAGAATGAAAATGATCAAGAACGTGGCACATTTTTTGTGCATCATTTTACGATGACATCGTCTCATTTTCCCGCCTCCTTTGATGTTAGTATGAGCGAAGTGCGGGAGATATATTTGATATTGTCCTGGCTTGTTTTGCTAATCACACAGAGACCGTTCATCGGGATTATGGCGGCACAGCCAGAATGAAACGATTAAAATGTGGCGCGCCTTTTAGGCCCGTTTTTCACAGACATAATTTTGAAACATATACTAATGCGAAGGAGGATGTGATATGTACACCCAACAATATTATCCTGCCCAGCGCGTTCGGTATGGCCAGCTGATGTGTACCCTTCAGAGGCTGTGGATTGAACATGTGCTGTGGACAAGAGCTTTTCTTATCGGCACCGCTTTCAATTCACCAGACCTTAGCGCCACCACAAACCGGCTGCTGCGCAATCCTGCGGATTTCGCGAGCGTTTTACAGCCCCTGTATGGAAGCGGCACAGCACGGAGATTTGAAGACCTTTTGAGAGAGCATCTGCTGATAGCCGCGCAGCTTGTGAACGCGGCAAAAGCGGGCAACGCTCAGGCTGCGGCGCAGCAAAGAAACAGATGGTACGCGAATGCAGACAGCATCGCCGATTTTCTCGCGGGCATAAATCCATATTGGAACGAAAATACATGGAGGGCATTGCTTGACGATCATCTTGAGATGACAGAAAATGAAGCAACCCAGATACTGCAGGGGCAATATGAGGCCAGCATAGCGCAATATGACGCGATACAGGCCGAGGCGATTCAGATGGCGCAGGAGATGGCAAAAGGGATAGCGAGACAGTTCAGGGAATAGCCTGACTGTCTTTGTTTTTTTAAGATTCGGTATTATTGATGGGAGTTGATAAGCTCCCTTGTTTTAGTCTTGGATACTTCATCACGTTTGTGCTTTATCCATTCCTTCAATCAGCTGCTCCACCAAATCGCTCTGTTTTAGAATTTCTTCATTTTCCGCTATTTTGATACCTCGTTTTAAAGCGTCCTCAATCATTTGATTGAGCTTCTCACGTTCCTGCTGCAATTTATCTATGCTATATGTTCTCATTTGGCCTCCTGCTATCCTTAAATAGAATACAAAATGTAATACAAATAATAATATATTAGTAAAGCATATGTCAAGGTACGCTTGTATTGAGGTGAGTAATATGGAGAAGCATACAATTAAGATTACAAAAAAGGGTCTGAAAGGCGAAGATGGTAGCAGGGTTATTTCTGTCCGCATAAAAGAAGCTACATTAAAGAAGCTGGATGAAATTTCGAAACTCACGAACCGTTCAAGAAACGAACTGATCAATTTGTTATTGGAAAATGCAGTTGACAATGCTGAAATAGAAAGCTGATTTTCAATCAGACGAGTTATCCATTCCTTCAATTAGCTGCTCCACCAAATCGCTCTGTCTTAGTATTTCTTCATTTTCCGCTATTTTGATACCACGATCGAGTGTGTCTTCAATCATTTTGTCGAGTTCTTCGCGTTCCTGTTGCAACGCGTTTCTGTCTTTGATATTCATAAGCCCTCCACGGAAAAGTGATATATCACTAGTATACACCATTTTAACGAGTAGTGGTATATCACTAACATTATTTCAGAAAATAATCAATACTGAATATAGTGATATATCGCTGTGGAGGCAAAAAATGAATGCGCGCCAAGCTGTGGCTTTGAGAATACAAGACCTATGCAAGCATCGGGGCATTACGCCAAACGCGCTCAGTTATATGGCGGCTGTTCCGCAATCCACGATAAAAAGCATATTGAATGATGAGAGCAAGAATCCGGGCATTGTCACGATAAAAAAGCTGTGTGACGGTCTGGATATCACGTTAAAGGATTTTTTCGATTCGGAACTTTTTCTGGAACTGGATCAAGAGATTGAGTAATAGCACCCTTCCTATTTCTAGATAGATGCCACCCATCACAAGGCAGTCATATGGAAATTCCGGCTAATCGACAAGTAATGTACTTTTTGTGCATTATTTTGCGATGGGATTGTCTCATTTTCCCGCCTCCTTTGGTATTGAGCATGAGCAGATTGAGGGAAATATATCTTATGATATTTTGACAGTAAAACATATATATGTAACAATATCCATGATACAATAACAATGTAATGAGATTTTTAAGATGGGGTGTTGTATGGATAATTATGAACAATTGGATATAAATAAAATCGCATCTGATTTACTAGATAGAAATGTTGAAAAGATTTATAGCAAGTTTGAAAAATTAATAAAAGGTGAAATCAAAAAAACAAAGATTGATTTCAATATTGCTTTTAAGGCTTACTTAAAAAATGCTTATGACAAGTATAGCAAAATAAAAACATTATTATATAGGACGGAACCAAAATATCTTTATGATTTTTTTGAATGCAATACTCTCCAACATAATAAGAAGAGAATTGATCCAAATGACATATCTAGCGTTTTAAATATATCTCAATTTATTATTATTCAGGGTACAGGGGGAATAGGAAAAACTACTTTATTTAGACACTTTTTTATCGATGAGCTAAAATCAAATGATTTGATACCAGTTTTTGTTGAACTTAAGGATCTTAACAAGGAAAAAAGTACCCTTTATGAATGTATTTACGAGACTTTATGTTTGTTTGGGTTCAACCTAGAAAGAGAATATTTTGCATATGCTTTAAGAACGGGTTGCTTTTTACTTTTGCTTGATGGATTAGATGAAGTGTCAAGTAAAAAGTATAGGGATACAATGAATGAAATAAACAAGTTCTGTGATCAGTATAGTAATAATTATTTCTTTATATCTTCTAGACCTTGTGATGATTTTATAGCTTTACAACGTTTTACTATTCTGAATTCTTTACCTTTTACAAAGGATCAAGCGATAAGGTTAATAGAGAAATTAGAATATGATACTATGATTAAAAAGAGGTTTGTTTGTGAATTAAATCAATCATTATACGAGAAACATAAATCGTTTGCATCTAATCCACTATTACTGAACATTATGCTGATGACATACAATAATTATGCAGAAATACCAGAAAAGCTACATATATTTTATGAAAATGCATTTGAGACAATGTACACAAAGCATGATGCCACAAAGAATGGATATAGAAGAGAAATGAAATCAGCGTTATCATATGATAATTTTAAGCGTGTATTATCGAAATTTTGTTTTATAACCTATATCAAACACAAGCTTGAATTTAGCTATGATGAGATAAAAAAATTAATTTTGGAGGGATCAAGGAGTTTAGATTTTGATTTTGATGTTATAGATTATATTGAAGATTTGATAAATGCAATATGTGTTATTTATTTGGATGGAAACAGATATCTTTTTTCACATAGAAGTTTTCAAGAGTATTTTACGGCTTTATATCTAAAAGACCTATCAGATGAAAGCCAAACAAAGGCATCGTTATATTTAATCAGTAGATTTAGTATAAAGGAAGAAAAAGTGCTACCTATGTTTTATGATATGGTAAAAGAAAGATTTGAAAGAAATGTAATTATTCCTATTTTAAAAGAGTTGGAGGAAGATATACATCAATGCGATAGATATGATTTCTTCTTAAATAAACTTGTAGATGGTGTTGTATTTCAAATAGAAGAAGATATGATTAAATTAGCTTACATTGAACCAAAGGATGGGAAAGATGCGTTTATTTTTGATTTCGCAAATAAATACTATAGAATAAAATCAAAAGAAATTAAGCTAAAAAATATTGATAAAACGATTTTTGACAAAACACATACAATTAAAAAAAGCAAAGAAAAAGCTTACGAATATCAGTCGTTTGAAATTTTAGAAAATAACATATTGAACTTGTTAGTTAGAGAAAGCTGGATTGGTGAGACAATCTTGAAAACGTGTACCTTTCTAGATCAAATAGTAAAAAAACAGAGTCAACTTAATACAGACTTAGATCAATTGTTATTTATGTATGATAGCCCTCCTCTGAGGTAATAAAGCCCACACCTCCCTCATAATTATGGTTTAAAAGGGGGAGTGGCTATGGAACCGAAAACCAAAACCAAATCGATAGCGGGCGACGTCTTAAAACGCGCGCTCAAAGGCACCCTCATCTCCATGGTGTTCACCGTGGCGGTGATCCTGCTGTTCGCGCTCATCATCAAGGAAACGGGTCTGTCCGACAACGTCATCGCACCCGTCAATCAGGTCGTGAAAATCCTCGGCATCATCGGCGCGTCGTACTTTGCCCTCAAAGGCATGCTGGAAAAGCAGTGGCTCGCGGGCGGCCTTGCGGGGCTGCTGTTCATCACGCTGAGCTACCTCGTCTTCTCGCTCATCGAGGGCATGTTCGGCAGCGTGGCTCTGCTGTTCTCAGATATGCTGATGGGCCTGCTGATCGGCATGGTGTTCGCCATCATCCTCGCGAACTTCGGCAGATCGTCCAAAACGCGCGTGAAAACGAACAAAGCGAAGCGCGTCAATTTCCGCAAAGCTCGCGCTTAATGATGTACGCCGCCAAGTCAGCAAAGCAGTGTGCAGCCTTGTGATGCGTATAAACGAGCGGGCTGTGCCTGATACATTGGGGTTGCAAAAGAGCGCTGACCTATTATATAATTGGTAGCAGCTTTTATTTGCAATACGCGGATAAGGAGATCGGTATGAAGCATATCAAAACAGTCGTGAAGGGCAGCCTCAAGGACAAGAAGGAAAAGACGGGCTGCGGCGAGTGCCAGACCTCGTGCCAGTCGGCATGCAAAACGTCCTGCACGCTCGCGAATCAGCGCTGTGAGAAAAAAATCAGATAACGACATATTATCGGCGTTGTCCGGACGAAAGCGCGGCACTCGTGTCGCTTTTTTGTTTTTGAGGGAATAGACAATCCTCAGTCAGCGGCCACATGGCCTAAGCCTCCTTTTGAAAGGAGGTGGCGCGCGGAGCGCGACGGAGGATTGCGGCGTCCTACGGCGCATCGAATGTAGGGGTCGGCCTCTGGGACGACCCGCCCGCTCACGCCTTCCGTCAAATTGCCGGACAGACAATCCTCAGTCAGCTTGCGCTGACAGCTCCTTTGCCAAAGGAGCCTAACCGGTGCCGTGTCTTAAGCCTCCTTTTGAAAGGAGGTGGCACGCGAAGCGCGACGGAGGATTGTGCAGCGTATGCCATTACCAAACACAAGGAGAATCCATTGATACACACGTTTAAATACGGCGAAACCGGCTTTGTGCTGGACGTCGAAACAGGCAGCGTCCACGTGCTCGACGACGAAGCGTTCGAAGCCGTGAAGCGGCTGGACACAATCGAAAAAAACGGCGGCGATGTGGCTGCGGCGCTCGCTGAGGGCGGGCCGCTCATGGACGAAATCACCGCGCTTAAGGACGAAGGGCTGCTGTTCTCGGCACCCGCCGAGGGCGAAGCAATGCCCGAAAACGTCGTCAAGGCGATGTGCCTGCACCTCGCGCACGACTGCAACCTGCGCTGCGACTACTGCTTCGCCAAGGGCGGAGCGTTCGCGGGGCGGCGCGAGCTGATGAGCGCGGACACCGCCAAAGCCGCGATCGATTTTCTGATCGGCGTCTCGGGTACGCGGCGCAACCTCGAGATCGACTTTTTCGGCGGTGAACCACTGCTCAACTTCGAGGTGCTCAAAGAGACCGTCGCTTATGCGCGCAGCATCGAAGCCGCGAAGGGCAAGAACTTCCGCTTCACGGTCACAACCAACGCGTACCGCGTGACGGACGAAATGAGAGAGTACATCAACAATGAGATGAACAACGTCGTGGTCAGCATCGACGGGCGGCCGCATGTGCACGACGCCGTGAGGAAGACGGCGGGCGGCGGCGGCAGCTACGCGCGCGTCGCGGAGAACGCCAAGGCGCTGCTGCTGAATCGCGAGGGCGAATACTATGTGCGCGGCACATTCACGGCGGACAACCTCGACTTTGCGGAGGACGTGCTGCATGTCGCGGACATGGGCTTTTGGGGCCTGTCCATCGAACCCGTGGTGACCAACGGCGCGAACGCGATCAAAGAAGAACACCTGCCCGCCATATTCGAAGAATACGACCGGCTCGCTGCGGAATACGCGCGGCGGCGCAAGAGCGGCAACGGCTTCACATTCTTTCACTTCATGGTCGATTTGGGCGCGGGTCCGTGCCGGGCCAAGCGTGTCCGGGGCTGCGGCGCGGGCACCGAATACGTCGCCGTTGCGCCGACGGGAGATATCTACCCCTGCCATCAGTTTGTGGGGCAGGAAGCGTACCGGCTCGGCAGCGTGTATGAAGCGGGGCTTGATCAAACGGTCGCCAAACAGTTTGAGGACTGCAATATATACAACATGGAAGACTGCAGGAGCTGCTGGGCAAAATACTACTGCAGCGGCGGGTGTGCCGCGGCAAACGTGAACACGAACGGCGACATTCTGCAGCCGTACCGCATCGGCTGTGAAATGCAAAGAAAAAGGCTCGAGATCGCCATTGGCATGGCGGCGCTGGAGCAGATGGAGGACGTATGATACAGGCGGTAAACGGCATTGACCCCGCGAAGGACAGAACGGCCTATGTGCATCCCTCGGGGGTGGTCATCGGCGATGTGACGCTGCACAAGGAAGCGAGCGTGTGGCCGTGCGCCGTGGTGCGCGGCGACCTCGCGCACATTGAGATCGGTGAGCGCACGAACATACAGGACGGCTGCCTGCTGCACACCACGCATCTGCCGCTCATCATCGGCAGCGATGTGACGGTGGGGAACGGCGCAATACTGCACTCGTGCGACATCGGCGCAGGCACGTTGATAGGCATGGGCGCGATCATACTTGATGCGGCGAAAGTCGGCGAGAACTGCGTGATTGGCGCGGGCACATTGATTCCCGGCGGCAAGGTGATTCCGGACAACAGTGTGGTGTTCGGCAATCCGTACCGCATTGTGCGCAGCGTGACCGAAGCGGATATGAAAAACAACGCCGAAGGCGTTGCACATTATGTGAAGCAGATTAAAAATTACATAAAAACGGGCATTATCAGGTAGCTTCCGTCCAGAGCACCTCATTTCCGGTGGAGACCCCGATCGCGCCGCTCGACAGCGCGTCGATGACCTGTCTGCGTTCGGTGATCAGCCCGCCCGCAATCACGGGCGTGTCCACCTCCTGCGTAAACCGTTTGATCACATTCGGTATAATGCCGGGCATCAGCTCAATCATCGAGGGGCGTACCTTCGCGGCTGTGCGCACGGCGTTCTCGTATGAGGCGCTGTCCACCATAAAAAAGCGCTGTATCGCGAATATGCCCTGATCACGCGCGTACTTCACGAGCGCGGAGCGCGTGCTGATAATGCCGCTCGGGCTCATGCTCGTCTGCACATAGTCAAGCGCCCGCGTGCTCGCCGCGAGGCCGTCGATCAAATCCATATGCAAAAAAACCCGTGTGCCGTTCTTTTTGGCGGTGTCTACAAGCGCCTTGGCGGAAAAGATGTCGGTATTGATGAGAAACACGTTGGGGACACCAAGGCAAAGCGCGCGTTCGAGCAACTGCCGGTTCTGAACCGCAGCGATCACCGGGCTGTCCTTCACGGCCTCCACACAATCATGCATGCAGGTGCCTCCTTTCTCTAATCTAAAGCGTATTATATCACGCATTGCGCAGTATTTACAAAGAATATTGAAAATGTTATGATTGGCGGGGGGAAGCCTATGAAACCACACGAATTCAGCTTTGTTTCGTCTGACGGAACGGTGATTTGCGCCTACAAATGGGACACAGACGCGCCCAAAGCGGTGGTGCAGATTGCGCACGGTGCCATTGAGCACGCCATGCGGTATGACGATTTCGCGCAGGCGCTGAGCAGCCACGGCTTCGTGGTATACGCAGACGACCATCGCGGCCACGGCCGTACGGCGGGCAGTGTGGAAAACGTCGCATATTTCGGCGATCGCAGCGGCGGTTTCAGCACATCTGTGGACGATCTGCATGTTCTATCAAAGCGTATTCGTGAAGAGAATCCCGGGCTGCCCGTATTTTTATTTGGGCACAGCATGGGCTCGCTGATGGCGCGTGTGTACGCGTCTCGGTATGGCTCGGAACTCAAAGGGCTGATTCTCACAGGCACCGGGCGTGTAAGTGCTCCGCTGATTGCGCTGGTGCGCGGTATGGCGCGCATGATCATGGCGATGCACGGACGCAGGCATCGGTCGCCTTTTTTGCATATGCTTGTATTCGGCACGCTCAACAAGCCGTTTAAAGGCGAGACGGGCAATGAGTTCATCTGTTCGGACGAAGCGGTGGTCAAAGCCTACGCGGCAGACCCGTACTGCGGCAACTTGAGCACAGTGGAATTCATCTATGAGCTGCTGGGCGGCACACGCTTGGCGGCATTGAAAAGCACTTTCGCGCGCTATCCCCAAAGCCTGCCGCTGTTTATCGGCGCAGGTGAGTTCGACAGCATGGGCGGCAGCAAATTAAAGGCCGTGAAGCAGGACGTGGCGGATTTTAAAAAAACGGGCGTGGCCGATTTTGAGTTTAAGATCTACGAGGGCATGCGCCATGAGATACTCAACGAGAAGGATAAACACCGGGTGTATGAGGACATCAACGCCTGGATTGACAGCAGAACAGGCTAAGAGGAGAGGCGGATGAAGGTTTACAAAGTCGGGATACTGGGGCTCGGCAACATCGGGCGCGTGCATGCGTATGCCGCCGGCGCGATGCCGTATCTTTACGATCTGCCCTTCAGAGTCACACTCGGCGGCGTATACAACCGCACGTACGAGAAGTCGCTCGCCGCAGTGGGCAAGCTCGGGTTTGAGTTTGCGGCGAAAACGCCCGAAGAGCTGCTCTCGCGCAGCGATATCGATGCGGTCTGTCTGTGTCTGCCAAACCATCAGCACGAGGAGTATGCGCTCAAGGCCTTGGCAGCAGGCAAGCACCTTTACTGTGAAAAGCCGCTTTGTTTAAGCCATGAAGGGGCTCTTAAAATCGGTGAAGCGGCCAAAAAAGCGAACGTCAAGGTGCAGATGGTGTTTCAGAACCGGTTTTTTCCCGCAGTGATGCGCGCCAAGCAGCTTATGGATGAAGGGCGGATCGGGCGACTGTACAGCTTTGAGGCCAAATACTATCACGCCTCGAACATCGACCCGGATAAGCCGTTTGGCTGGCACCACTCAAAAAGCCTGTCGGGCGGCGGCACGCTGACCGATATGGGGTCGCACATCATCGATCTGATATCGCACCTTTGCGGCCCGTATGCGCGCGTTAATGCGGCGCTGCAGACCGCCGTCGAGATGCGGCGCGACGGTGACACGCTGCGTGCGGTGGAGACGGAGGACGCGGGATATGTGATCGCAGCGCTCAAGAACGGCGCAACCGGCACGATCGTCGCATCCAAGCTGGCCACAGGCACCAACGACGAGCTCGAAATACGCTTGTTCGGGGAAAAGGGTGCACTGCGCTTTTCTACCGAGAACCCGAATCGGCTTGAGTTTTACGACAATACCGATAAGGGTGGTGCATTCGGCGGCGAAAAGGGGATCAAGCTGATCGAATCGTATCAGCGCTTTGACCCGCCCGGCGGCATGACGCCGCCGCCCAAGGCCGGCATCGGCTGGGTGAGGGCGCATGTGCACAGCATGTATTCGTTTTTCGATTGCGTGCACAGCGGCAAAGAATGTAGCCCGTCCTTGCAGGACGGTATATATAATCAATTTGTGCTCGAAAAGATGGCCGAATCCGCGAGGGAAGGCACTTGGGAAGCGCTATAAACGGCACGCCCGCAGGGGCAGCCTATAGCAGAAGGGAGGGGTGGCTGATGCTTTTGGACGCGAACTATGATGAGAACCGGAACAGATGGGATGTTCATCTCTACGGTGAAGTCGATATATATAACGCCGAGAGCTTAAAATCCGAGTTGCATGCGATGATCGACGAAAAGAAAGCGGATATAGTGCTGGACTGCATGAGCTTGAAGTATATTGATTCGACAGGGCTCGGTGTGCTGGTCAGTGCGCTCAAGAAGGTGAAAGAGGCAAAAAAACAGATCAGCATCATCAATTTAAAGCCGTATATCGCCAAGATTTTCACGTTGACGGGGCTCGACAAAATCTTTCTTATCGAGGTGGATGAAACGTGAACGGCGACGTCATACGTTTGCAATTTCCCGCCCGGCCCGATTATATACTCGCTGTAAGGCTGGCGGTATCCGCGGTGGCAGAGCGCGTGGGCTTTGATATTGAGGACATAGAAGACTTAAAGGTGGCGAGTGCCGAGGCCTGTACTTTGCTGCTGTCGGCAGGGGCACGGCAGATCGATATCAGCCTCACAGTTCAAAGCGGGCTCGAGCTTTTGTTTGAGGCGCAGGGCAGCACGCAGAAAACCTCTCAGGATTCCGATGGCTTAAGCCAATATCTGCTTGACGCGCTGGTGGATTCGTGCGAAATTAACACAGAAGACGGCGCGGCAAAAAGCGTCCGCCTGATAAAGACACTTTTGTTGTGATATTTTCCCGAAAAGCGCTGCTTTTAGGGGTTATTTCTGGGGATAATTATGAGTGAGCGGTGGGCGAATCTCAATGAACAGGCGCTTTTTGAGCGCTATGAGAAAAGCCGTGACGAGGCGCTGAGAAACTTCATACTGGAGAAATATTTATACATTGCCGAGATCGTAGCCAAGAAATTTGTGGGCAGAGGCGTGGAATTCGACGACCTTTTTCAGGTGGCGTCGCTGGCGCTCGTGAAGGCGCTCGACAGATACGAATGTGCGCGGGGCGTCAAATTTGCGAGCTTTGCAACGCCGACGCTTGTGGGTGAAATCAAGAATTATTTCCGCGACAAGACGCGGATGATCCGTATTTCACGGCGCGAAAGCGAGATGATCAGAAAGCTCGATGAGGCGAAGAGCGTTCTTTCGGCCAGGATGGGGCATGGCGCGACGCCGGAGAACATTGCCGAATACTTATCCTTAAGCGTGGAGCGCGTGCTCGAGCTCATGGAAGCGCAGTCGGCCGGATACGCGGCATCCCTCGATAATTATATCGCGCTCAACGAGGATACGAAGTTTATCAAGCTGGTCGGCAGCACCGACAATGCGTATGAAAAGATAGAAGACAGGGATTATCTCGCCTATTGCTTTGAGCATCTGAGCGAAATTGAAAGACAGGTTATTCAGCAGCGTTACGAGAATGACTTGAGTCAGCGCGAGGTGGCGGCGATGCTCGGCGTTTCACAAATGTACATATCGCGCATCGAACGCAGGATACTTGTCAAGTTTAGAAATTTCTACGAAAAATAGGTTTAGATGCCTTCTGTAATGGGTATATAGATGTAAGAAGCACGGTGTGCGCCAAAGGGCGGCATGATATTGTGTGCTTCTTGGTGTCTTTGTATGAATTACGCAAGCCGGTATGTGCTTACATCGATAGATGATATAAAAAGAGTGGTCAGCGGTGTACTGGCGGGCGTAGAAAAGCACAGGCCGCTTAACGACGAATGCAGTTTTAATATTTCTTTGGTAATCAACGAGCTGCTGGTCAACTGCTTTGAGCATGCAAAGCCATCGAAAACGTCGCCGGTGATATTCAAAGCCGGAATTAAGAACGGCTATCTCGTCATCAGTGTGACAGACTCGGGCGGCGGCTTTGAATATGAAAAAATATGCCCCGGCGTCAACGGGGAGACGCTGCTTAAAGAACGCGGCAGAGGGCTCACGCTCGTGCGTGCGCTGTGCCAGGAGATATGCTATAACAGCATCGGCAACAGTGTAGAGGTTAAAATAGCGATTTGACAAATTTCTTTCCGGCCAAGCGGGAGGATTCGTGTTTTTTCTATCATCATATACAAAGGAGTTTTGTTGGCTGCGGAGAAATAATTAAAGATAAGCACCTTGGAAGGGGATGGAATGGCAGTCAGGCGAAAACCGAAAACGAAGTTTTATCTGGTGCTCATCGGCATAGTCACCGCGGCTGCGGTTATACTGATATTGCTGCTGAGCCCGCCGCGTTTGGCGCAAGTGCAGATAGCCAAAGCGGAATTCGATCAGAGTTATGATATGCTCATCGTGCGCGATGAGGTGGTATACGAAGCGAAGAACTACGGCAAGACGAAATATATCGCAGTGGAAGGGCAGCCAGTCAACGTTGGAGATCCCATCATCGAGGTATACAAATGGGGCTACAACGACGAAACGCTCTCCAAGCTGCTGGAGCTGCAAAAGAAGATCATGACGTATCAGACCGAGGTCATCCGTGCCGGTGTCATCGACGATACGCTGACTGATATCAACGGTCGGATCAATGCCAAGGCGGAAGAGATACAACAAGCCGTGTTTGGTGGCCATTCATCCGTATTGCTGTCGCTGGAACGCGACATGGAAGCCCTGCTCGCCGAGCGTATGGCGCACCTGCGTGAGGTGACGGCACCGGATAATCAGCTTCGGGATTATTACACGCAGGAATCCGAGCTGCTGGAGCTTTTTGCATCATGGCGCAGCCAGCTTGCCGCCAACGAGAGCGGTATCGTGAGCTTTTATTTTGACGGCTGCGAAGCGGTGATGAACAAGCAGAACATCGGCAGCTTTACGCGGGATGTGCTCGAAGAGGTGCTGGACGGCAAGACAGTGGAAACGCCCGAAAAGGAACAGGGCTCTGCGCCGCTTTACCGCATCGTCAACGGCAATGAATGGTATGTGGTGCTGCTGTCCGACAAGAAGATACCCGAGATGCATGTCGGCAATACCTTTTCGATCATCTTTGAAGATTATCTGGACAACAAGTATACCGGCGTTGTCTCCGATGTATCGGAACTTGCGCAAAATGATGGATATGTGTATACTGTGATGATACAGGATAATATTGGTCCTTTGCTCGGGGACCGGCGCGTGACCGCCCGGCTTTACGGGGTGCAGGAAAACTTCAGCCTTCCCAAAGGCTGCATCAAGAAGGCGGAAGATATCAATTATGTGGAATCGGCCGCCGGAGAGTATATCCCGGTGCTGATCGTGGCGGACAAGGGCGATACGGTGCTTGTCCAAACCTACGAAGGCCAGCCGGGCCTGACAATTGGCGAGCAGATAAAATGGTAATCAATGGAGTCATCAAAATGACCGATATCGCGAAGAACTTCGCAATAATTGAAGAAAGGGTTGATGCCAGCGCTAAAAAAACAGGGAGGAGCCGAGACGATATTACGATCGTAGCGGTCAGCAAAACGGTGGGCGCCGATGCCGTTGGACAGGCTGTAGAGGCCGGCATACGGGATTTTGGCGAGAACTATGTTCAGGAGTATCTTAAGAAACGTGAGGTGTTGCGGGATACTCTCAACTGGCATATCATCGGGCCGCTGCAGACGAATAAGGTGAAGTTTATCCTTAACGGGGTATGCTTGCTGCATTCGCTGGACAGGCTTTTCCTCGCGCAGGAGATTCAAAAACAGTGCGAAAAAAATGGCACGGAAATCTCTGCGCTTGTGCAGCTCAATATCGGCAAGGAACCGACGAAGTCGGGCATATGGGAAGAGGATCTGGAGCGTTTTTTGCAGGACGTGTCTGTAATGAGGAGGATCCGTTTAAAAGGGCTGATGGCGATTCCGCCGGCCGCCTTTAAAGCGGATGATAACAGACCGTATTTTGAGAAGATGCGAAACCTTTTCGACCGTTACAAAAACGAGTATGCCGGATTTGAATACCTGTCTATGGGTATGTCGGATGATTTTGAAGCTGCCATAGAAGAAGGCTCAAATGTGGTCAGGATTGGGACGGCCGTATTTGGAGCGAGGTCAAATTAAAAATTTACAGGGGGTTACAAATATCATGGCGAGAGGTTTTTTTAACCGTATTTTGGATGCGGTTGGCCTTGAAGAGGAAGAGTATGAGGGCGAAGAGATGATGGACGAAGACGACGGCTTTTATGAAGAAGAGGTGGAAGAGCCGGAAGAGCAGCGTTCTCCGCGGAGACGCCAACAGCAGCAACAGCCCAAGGTGGTTGGTCTTCCGAATTCAGCAGCCAAAATGCGCATGCTGGTTTTCCAGCCGAGCAGCTATGAGGAAGCTGAATGCATCATCGACAATTTAAAGGCCAGAAAACCCGTGATTATGAATCTGGATGATCTCGAGGTGGAGCTTGGCCAACGGATTTTGGATTTTGTCGGCGGCGCGGTCTACTCGCTGAACGGTGACATTAAAAAGGTTGCGAGAAGCATCTTTGTTGTGGCTCCGTCCAATGTGGATGTGGCGCAGAATGTAGACGACCGCGGCGGCCGTGAAGGGTTTAGAAGATTTGATTGATTTTCATAAGTGCTTTTAGCGACATGCCGCAAGGAACCCTTGTGGCATGTCGTGTATAGCCCAAAGTTTAATGGATACATTAAACATATGAAAGTCTGTGGAAAGGGGTAAATTCCGTGCCTTTAACCGTTAAAGATATACTTGAAAAAACGTTTAAAAGGTCTTTTAAGGGATATGACGAGGACGAAGTCGATAAATTTCTGGATCAGATCATCGACGAGTTTAAAGCGCTTCAGACCGAGCTTGCTTCCGTAAAAGATGAGCTTGTGACAGTGCGGGAAAACGCCGGAAAAGTCAAGCACTCGGAAGAGACCATTATGAATACGCTGGTGAGCGCTCAGAAAACGTCCGAGCATATCATCAGCGATGCCAAGCGCAAGGCTGAAGTCATCGTCAGCAGCGCAGAGGCGACAGCCAGACAGAAGAGCGAGCAGACAATGAATGAGCTCGAGGAAGCAAAATCAAAAATTGATGAGCTCAGAAACTGCGCGCAGGGGTTTGCGGCCAGCTTTGCAAACATGGTCAACACGCAGGCCGCTTATTTTGAAAAGACATACAGAAGCTATTTCGGTCAGGACTTTGCGCCTCTCGGCGGAATCAATATCGATGCGCTCGAAAAGATCGATAAAGATATTGCGCGGAGCCTGGAGGAAATGGGCGTATCCGAAGAAAGCACAGACAGCAAGCCGGCAAACGAAGACAATTTGAGCAAAGCCGATGAACAGGCCGACTATATGGAGCTTTTTGAGATCAACAAGAAGCTCAGCGATATTGAAAACGTGGATTATGCTTCCGAAAGCGAGAGCGAACCCGAAGCCAAGCCTTACGGCGACTATTCATGGATCTATGAGAGCGACGGCCCGCCTCCGGATGAGGATGTGGCAATCTTAGAGCCCAAGGACAAGGAAGAGCTCAAATCGCTGATTGAAGAGATCATTGAATAAGATCATGAAGATTAGCTTACAAAACAGCTTGTCATACAGATGAGCTGTTTTTTTGTTGCCATGTCCGGCATAAAATGTATGATTCTGCGCGATACATCCACACTAAGCCTAGAGAAGAACTGTTTAAGCAAAAGCAACAGATATTGAGGATGACGATGCGCAGAAGAAAAACCGTATGCGGGATAGGGAAGCGATTAAATGAGCTGTCGCTGATGCTGGAGAAGCTCAAGCTTGCTGACTACCTCACCCATTTGAACAACACCAAACGCATGATCTGGGTCAACTTTCTCGGCGGCCTTGCAAGGGGCCTCGGTCTTGCCGTGGGGTTTACGCTGCTCGGCGCGCTGGTGATTTACCTGCTTCAACAGTCTTTTTTAAACAATCTGCCGGTAATCGGCGAGTTCATCGCGGATATTGTGGAAATTGCCAACGAAAGGCTGCAGCTCCGATAGATAATGTAACGAGAGGCAGCCGTGAATGGGGCGGCAAAGCACTTGATGTCGAATTCACAATCTTTCAATTGAAATATTTACAGGGTTTGCTATAATGGTGTGGGCTCATTATATGATTATACGATAAAACGCAGCAATTCTAGGAGGCTAAATAATGAAGTTGACAATCGGGCAGTTTAACGATTCATTCCCGCCGATATTGGACGGTGTTGCCAATGTGGTGCTGAATTATGCCCGCTGCCTTAATAACGACAAGAGTACCTGCTGTGTGGTAACGCCCAAACATCCGGATGCCGTGGATAACTACAGCTTCGATGTGCACCGGTTTGCTTCAATCAAGGTGCCGACGCGCAGTGAATACCGCGTGGGTGTGCCCCAAATGTCCACATCGTTTTGGATGACGCTTAAAAAAATCCCCTTTGATATTGTGCATGCGCATTGTCCGTTCAGCTCCGGGCTCGCTGCGCGCAGCATAGCGCGCAAACGCGATATACCGCTGGTGGCCACCTTTCATTCCAAGTTTAAGGACGATTTCAAAGCAGCCATTAAATCTGACCGGATTGTGGACAACATTCTCTTAAAGATCGCGGGATTCTATGAATCCGCCGATGAGGTCTGGATTGTGAATGAAGCGTCAGAAGAGACGCTGCGTGAATACGGATACCGCGGTGACGTTTATATTATGGGCAACGGCTGCGATATCGAGCCGCAATACCCGACCGCCGAGGCATTAAACGAGGTCAATCAAAGCTTTGGGCTCGCGCCTGATGTGCCGCTTTTTATGTATATCGGCCAGCATATATGGCAGAAGAATCTGCAGATGGTCGTTGAAGCGCTCGGACAGCTTAAAGAGCAGGGTGAGCGTTTTCATATGCTGTTTGTGGGAGACGGCGCGAAGCGTGCCGATATGGAACAGATGGTTGCCGATTTAAACCTTGGCGATTCGGTGACGTTTGCGGGACGGATACACGACAGAAATACGATTGCAAAGATATATCTGCGCAGCAGCGCGATGCTGTTTCCGTCGCTCTATGACACCTCCTCGCTGGTGCCGCGCGAGGCGGCGGCTTGCGGCTGCCCGACGGTCTTTGTTAAAGGCGCCAGCACGTCGCAGGGCATTACCGGAAAAGACGGTTTCCTGATCGACAATACGGCAGAATCTCTGGCGGAAACAGTCCGCTTTATCATTCATAATCCGGCAGCAGCGCAGCTCGTTGGGGAAACGGCGCGCAACACCATCTACCGCTCGTGGCAAACTGTGGTGGAGGGTGTTTATGAAAGATATCTGTACCTGATTGACATGAAGAAAAGCAGATTGGCCATGCGAGCCGAATAGCAGAGGATGGTCTTGCATTCTCTGCCGCAAGGGAATGGCTTGATTTATGGGCATGAATCTGCTATGATTCTACACAAACCGCGGAGGGCAGATGAATAAAAAAAGATCACACTTATTTAGCATTATATACATGGGGTTAACGGTCGTTGTTATTATTCTGATTGTTCTTTTTGGGACGGATATCGACGAAATTGGGGAAGCGCTGAAGAATTTTAACATATGGTGGCTGTTTTCGTGTATTGGTGCCCTTCTGCTGTACTGGTTTACCGATGGCCTGCTGCTTTATGATATCACAGCCTATATGTATAAAAGAATGCCGCTCTTAAGATGTGTGAAGGTCGGTATTATCGGGCTTTATTACAGCGCGCTGACGCCGTCTTCAACAGGCGGACAACCCATGCAGGTCATCTATATGCGGCGGGACAACGTGCCCGTCGGTACGGCCACCTGCATCGTCTGCATCAAGTTTGTTGTCTATGAGCTTTCGCTGTGCTGTATATATATTATTGGAATGTTACTGCGGGGTGCCGATTATTACGCCCATAATTCTGAAGCGTTTTGGTTGGCGGCGCTCGGTTTTGTCATTAACCTTGCCGCTGTGTTCTTTATTATACTGACGATTATCAATAAAAAGCTGGTTTTGACCATCGGCAACTGGCTGATTCGCGTATTATCAAAAATCAGGATACTCAAGAAAAAGGAAAAGACGCTCGTGCATTTTGCCGAGGTCATTGAAGAATACCATACGGCCGCATCGTATATATCAAAATACAAGCTGCGCGCTCTCGGGTCTTTCTTCATTTCCATCATCAACCTTGCATTTTTGTTTTTGATACCGTATCTGATATACTTGTCTTTCGGGTTTACGAAATACAACATGATCGACATTTTCATCATGGAGGCGTTCTTGTTTCTCGCGGTTTCGTTCTTTCCCCTGCCGGGTGCGGCGGGTGCGTCGGAAGGCGGCTTCATGCTGTTTTTCGGCCCCTTCTTTGGAGCCGTTACCGGCGTGGCGATGCTGATCTGGCGATTTCTCACCTATTATGTGATTTTGATAACCGGCAGTCTGATAGTGGTTTTTGATGAGGTGTTTTCTTTAAGAAAGAAAAAAAACAAAGAACCGCAAACCGATAAAGACTTGGAATAAAAAGACAGCGGCAACGCAAACTATATATGTCATGGCGATGATGCCAAATGTTTTCGTGAGTGCAGCCGTCTAAAATATTTGAGTGAATGGGAAAAGGTTACTATGAGTATTGGGCTGATTATTGTGATTGTGCTGGTGTGTGCGTCGGTGTTTGTTAACGGCTGGACCGATGCGCCCAACGCCATAACAACAGTGGTGTCAACAAGGGTGTTGTCTCCCAAAGCCGCGGTTGGGCTCGCGGCTATATTCAATTTGCTCGGCGTGCTGCTTATGGGCACGGCGGTTGCCAAAACGATCGGCAATATTATTTCGCTGACGCCGGGCACGGATGCTTTGATTACGCTTGCCGCTGCCCAGATATCCATCGTTTCGTGGGCGGTGGGCGCTTGGCGTTTTGGTATACCCACAAGCGAGAGCCATGCGCTGATTGCGGGGCTCACCGGCGCTGCGCTTGCGGGCGGCGGTATTGATTCGGTAAGCTGGGCTGAGTGGCAAAAGGTTTTGCTGGGCCTTGGCATATCGTCAATACTCGGCTTTTTATCCGGCTGGCTGGTAACCGCCGGGGTTGCGAAGACGTTCGGTAAGATGAACAGGCGCAAGGCCAACCGCTTATTCTCCTTCGGGCAGATCGTATCCGCGTCGGCCATGGCGTTCAGCCACGGGGCGCAGGACGGCCAAAAGTTCATCGGTGTGTTTGCATTCGCGCTCATGCTCGGGGGAATGATACCCATGGACGCGGCCTTTTCCATTCCGGTGTATATCATGATTTTCTGCTCGGTGCTGATGGCGATTGGGACCTCGGTCGGCGGGTACAGGATTATCAAAACAATGGGTATGGACATGGTGAAGATCGACAAGTACCAAGGGTTCTCTTCGGAAGTTGCGGCTTCGGCTTGTATGCTGGCCGCAACGGTTTTTGGCATACCGCTCAGCACCACCAACACCAAAGGAACGGCGATAATGGGTGCGGCGGCAGCGCGGCGCTTATCCAATGTCAACTGGGGCGTTGTGAAGGAAATGGTGCTGGCATGGCTCCTGACGTTTCCGGCCTGCGCACTGATCGGATATCTGATGGCATTGCTGCTGCATAGTATTTTTTAAAGGATAAGGTGACAAAAGATGGCGAAAAGATCAGAAATCAATTATTTTGACAGTTTTGTCAAAGGAACGGAATATGCACTGCTTGCCGCCCGGCGGCTTCAGGTTTTGCTGGCAGAGGAGCAGCTCACGGAAGACAGAATCGCGGAGATAAAAAAGATTGAGCAGGATGCCGATACGCATATGCACACCATATGCTGCGAGCTCAATGTGGCTTTTATCACGCCGATAGACCGTGACGATATCTACAAAATTGCCAAGGAAACGGATGACATCACAGACAGCATTGAATCCGTGTCGAGCAAGATTTGGATGATGAATGTGACGCGCGTGACACCGCGGATGCGTCAGATGAGCGAGTATGTGACAAATGCCTGCGAAGTGCTTGTGAAGCTGATGTCCGAAATTAAAAACCACAAGAAAAGCAATAAGCTCAATGAATACGTGATAGAGATCAACCGCATTGAGGAGATGGGCGATAAATGCTACAAAGAAGCCATCAAAGAGCTATTCGATAATGAAAAGGATCCGATAGAGCTCATTAAGCTCAAGGAGATTTACAGAGAGCTGGAAGCTGCGCTTGACAACTGCGAGGACGTGGCGGACTGCGTGGAAAGCATCATCATTACCAAGACCTGACGAAATGCTGATAAGCTGCGTGGGTGCCCATGCAGCTTTTTTTATGGGCTTTTGCGTAATCGTCCGCCGGGTTACGCTGGTGATCAAAGCAGCTTTGGCATAGAGTATTGAGTGGAGCGAATGACAACACGGTCAAAAGCAGTGCTCTTTGCCGTGTCTGTCGGCGTTGGGGCCGCAGGGCAAATCATGCAGCCGGCAGACATTTCAGTACGTCTTGAGAGGTTTAGACGGTGGCTTTGATCGGGCTTTTGTGCATTATGCTTTAATGGTGCTTATGCCAATCAAACAGCTACTGTATAAAGCTGCGAACAAGGCTAAAAATATAAAGTTGTTTGATCATTCAGACGCTGGTCTGATGGCTGGTCCCGCGCGCTCTGCCGTTCATGTTTATTAAGCGGGCAAGGCAAGCCATATCGCTGCGGGAAATTCAAAATGTCTTGAGGTGCGGCTGGTGATATGCCCTTTACAGGCGGCTGCATACTGCCGCTGTAAATTGGTGAAGGATTACTGTTTAAGGCGGTAAGTTGTAAAATGAATTGCCCAAAATAGAAAAAAGAAGACCCATCAAGGTCACGAACCAGTTACACTGAAGTTGCGACACAAACAAAGCAACGGGGGTGAAATGATGGGTCAAAAACAGGA
>JAEYKW010000050.1 GCA_023408075.1 Bacillota bacterium
CGCGCACGTGGAATGCCCGGTTTCCGAGAGATTCCGCTACGGTTTTCGCCAAGGGCTCATTCAAGTCGGCAATCATCACGGACGCGCCTTCTTCGTAAAGCCCCTGTGCAATGCCCTTGCCGAACCCTTGGGCGCTGCCTGTCACAATCGCAATCTTTCCCGACAGGCGTCCCGGTGCCGTGCCGCGCTCACGCACGCACGATACCGCGAGCTGTTCCCATTTGCTTATGTCTGTCATCCCTGCGCCTCCATATATCCAATCATTCTGTGATACGCATCCTCCCACGCTTGGGTATGATGCGGTTCATATTCCTGCGTTTCAAACGAACGGGCCACCACATCACGCACATCGGCGATGCCCGAGAGCTCGCCGAGCGCAACCGCCTGCATCAAAAGATTGCCGATGCACGCGCCCTCGGTGGGGCCTGTGATCACACGCCTTCCCGTCGCATCCGCCGACATCTGGTTGAGCAGCTTGTTCAGCATGCCACCGCCCACGATATTCAGCGTGTCGATCGGCTCAGCCTTGATCGCTTCCAGCCTTTCGACAGCCCACCGGTATTTAAGCGCCAGACTTTCATAGATGCACCGCGCCACCTGCCCCACCGTTTCGGGGACCGGCTGATGCGTCAACTCACAGAAAGACCGTATCTTCATGTCCATGGTTTCGCCGGTATCGCCGTCGGCAAAGAACGCCGGGCAATCCGGATCGATGATTGAACGGAAGGGCGGCTCTTTCTGAGCGGCGTCCACGATGTCGTCCCACGACAGGTTCATCCCTTTTTGATTCCAGGCACGGCGGCATCTTTGAATCAGCCATAACCCCATGATGTTCTTCAGCGGCCTGAATCCACCCTGCACCGTGCCTTCATTGGAGAAATTTGACCCGAAAACCTCATCGGTCAACACGGCTTTGTCAGTCTCCACACCAAAAAGAGACCATGTGCCGGATGAACAGAAAGCGAAGCTGCCCCGGCCCGGAATCGCGGCCACAGCCGATGCGGTATCGTGCGTGCCCACCGCAACAAGCGGCATGGCTTTGATGCCGATTTCGTCAGCAATGCCGGGCATCATCTTGCCGCGCAGCGACCCCGCTCTGTCAATCGGCGTGAAGATATGCCTCGGCAGCTCAAACGCGTCGATAAGGCTCCAATCCCAGTCCATCGCAGCGGGATTGAACATGTTTGTCGTGGTCACATTTGTGTATTCGCTGAGCCTGTCGCCCGTAAAATAATAGCCGAGCAGATCGGGTATCAGCAGCATCGTTTGCGCCTCGGATAACTGCGCATCACGGTGCATCCTTCGTCGATACA
Source organism: Bacillota bacterium (assembly GCA_023408075.1). GTDB lineage: Bacteria > Bacillota > Clostridia > Christensenellales > SZUA-584 > SZUA-584. The sequence goes on from JAEYKW010000050.1 coordinate 1,314, forward strand.
ACTGATAAAGCGTATTGAAGTTCATCGCCGCCACGCCGGTTCTGTTGAATATATTTCGCTTGGAAACGGTGTTCCAGGCCGCCAGCATTTCCTCGTCGTTCGCGCAGCGATAGGCGCGCGGACTGCCGATGAGATGTCCGTTTTTATCGAGCAGGCCAAAATCCACGCCCCATGTATCTATGCCAAACGCACGAAGGCTTTTTCCTCCGCCAGCCACGTAAGCAGCAAACGCTTCTTTTAAACGGGTAAATAACCCCTCTGCATTCCAATAAAATAAATTTTCTGAAATCCTGTACTCATTTTCAAACCGGAGCAGTTCCGAAAGGGTCAGCTTATTTCCGTCAAAACAGCCAAGAATCGCACGTCCGTTGCTCGCGCCGATATCAAAAGCCATTAAATCCAGTTGTTTCATTTCTGATTCTGCTTTCCAGCCAAAGACTTTCTGTATTTTTCGCTCTCCCAGTTTGCTATAAACAGCTTTGCCGCTTCACCCATTGATGAAAGCGTGAATCGGTTCTTTTCCAGGGTCTCGCGTATGAATATGACGGCGGTCAGCGTCTCTGCGATCGTCTGCGCCATTGATTGATTCAAATTGCACACGATCTTGCCGGATGCCGTATCCGCCACGCACGTGCCGGGTTCGGGTCTTAAGTTGCTTTCACCAAGGAAAAAGGTGCCCGTTAAAAACACAAGCTGATCAGGATACAAGGCTTCTTCCAAAAGCTCCTTTTGTCCGTAGCGGCCCGATTTCAGATGGTATTCAAGGTACGACGCATCCGTGACGAATAATCCATCTGCGCTTTCACGAACAGAAACCGCCGGAAAATCGTGATTTGTGATATTGAATACGCCTGCAATGCGTTCATTGACCTCTTCATGAATCCTTAAGGCTTCCCTGTGGTCGTCGTGGTGGACGATCAAACCGTGATTGCCCATCAGCAGCACTGTGGGCATTGTGCCTTTTTCGGCCTCTACGCGAGCCAGCTCATCCCTTATGGAAAACGTCAGCTGCGCCCCGGGATCTGTATACACCACAAATCCCCATGTGTAGTCGGCATCCGCCAGCGCTGCTTCGGCGATTTGCTTGCATTCTGCGGCGCATGCCGCCATATTGGCATAGACGCTGTGGCTGTGCACCACATATTTTTTCAACAGGGAATGAAACCCCGCCTCCACAGAAGGACGAAGCTGTGCCATTCCCTCAACAGCCTTTACAGCTGACTTCGCTTTTTCAGCCCCGACCTTTTCCACGTCTTCAAAGCGCTGCGGCTGATTGTTAACATAGAATTGCTTCAGCGCCGCGTAATCCAAAACCGCATAAGCGCTGTCGGCCCGGATATCCGACAGGCAATATCCCGACGCTTTGATTGCCATCAGCTGCCCGTCGAGCTTGACGGACGTGTTGCCGCCGCCGCCCTGTATATAGTCGTTGCGGCTGCCGACCGCTTGCGACATGTATGCGAAATTATCAAGTTCTGTCTTATACTTGTCAATAAAATTATTCATAGTCAATATCCATTTAAAATTTAATGATTGATCGGGATATAGATGATAGGGCGGGCCACTGGCCCGCCCCTCGTTGATTGTATGCTTCTGATTAGTAAATCGCGGCCCATTCTTCAATATTGGAAGGATCGAACTTGAACGGAGGCCCAATGATGATCTCTGTGCCGCCGTCACCGGCTTCAACAACGCTGAACGCGGTACCGCTTTCGGATGTAAAGCTGTCGCCAACCGCACCCGTTATTTCACCCTTGAGAAGAGCGATCAATGCATATGCGGCAGATCTGCCCACATCGATCGGATTCCAGAGGAACATGTACGGGCACGACTTGTCGCTGCCTGTACCCATGTAATCCTTCATTTCAGAAGGCAGGCCAAGGCCGGTCACTTCGATCTTATCGCAGAGCCCCTGATCTTGAACAACCTTCGCAGCAGCCATAACGCCCACTGTGGTCGGCGCGCAGATAACCTTCAGGTTCGGATAGTTGGAGATCAGCGCCTGAGTCTGGTCGGTGGATTTCTGGTTCTCGTCGTCGCCGTAAGCGGTCTCAACAAGGTTCAGCCCTGAATACTTGTCTTCCTTTGCGATTTCGCCCATAGCCGCAATCCATGCGTTCTGGTTTGTGGCTGTGCTGGTCGCCGAAAGAATCGCCCAGTCTCCGGATCCGCCCGACAGATCAAGAACCGCATCCATCAACGCCTGAGCCACTTCTTTGACACCGGCCTGGTTGATGTGCACGAGGCGGCTCGCCGCATTCGTTGCAGAGTCAAGAGAAACAACCTTTATACCCTCATCCATCGCCGTTGTCAGCGCTGTCTGAAGAGCGTCGGCATCGTTGGCGGCAATCGCAATCGCATTGACTTCCTGCGCAACCAGCTCGTTGATGATGTTGATCTGAGCTTCTGCGGTTATCTCTTCAGGATGCTTAATGATGCAGGTGGCACCAATACCTTCGATGACTTCCTGAAAGCCGGATGCTTCTCTCTCATTATAGGGATTGCCAGCAGACTTCGTGATAATCGCAAATTTCATATCCGCAAGATTTGCTCCCGCCTCGGCAGATGCCTCATCAGAAGGCGCCTGGGCACTTTCGCTTGCAGAAGGAGCTTCAGAAGCAGGTGCTTCAGCCGACGCTTGCTGTGGCTGTGAACAGCCGACGCCCAACACGGCGATCATGCACACACACAGAAGGATACTTACGAGTTTTTTCATTTCTCTCTTCCTTTCTAATCACCTATTTTTTTATGACACCTTGCAGGTGTTCATATTGTTATCTTTTGTTACTGCACGGCCTTTTTCTTGCCGCCTTTTTTGAAAAGTCGCCCGATATTGAAACTCGGGGCCATCACCACGATGATCAATATAGCCCCCACGATCACCAGCATGGCCTGCGACGTGACATTGATAAGCCCTAGGCCATACTTAAGCAAGCCGATGATGAATATCGATATCACCGTTCCGGGGAAATTTCCTTTGCCGCCCACAGTCGAGATGCCGCCAAGAACCACCATTGAGATGGCTTCAAGTTCATATCCCGATGCAACGTCGGACCTCACCGTCCCCATCCACGATGCATAAAAGACGGCGGATATGCCACAGACGATGCCAACCAAGCTGTAGACGATAAAGCGAATCTTTTGAACCCTGATGCCGGAATATGTGGCTGCGAGCCTGTTGCTGCCTATCGCGTAGATTTTTCTGCCGAAGCTCGTTTTGTGCAGCACCAGCCCGAAAGCAATCGCCATCACAACAAACAGTATAAACATGTACGGCACCGGGCCGATTCTCGCATAATACAGATCGTAGAACCATTGGACATTCTGCAAGCCGCCCGTGGATTCGTTGCCCAATATCATTTCGCCGATACCGCGGTACAGCGTCATGGTGCCAAGGGTCACGATCATCGGGGCGAGCTCGGTGAATCTCGTTAAAACAAGACCGTTGAGCATGCCGCATAACAGCCCGCACATCAGGCAAATCACGACGGCCACACCCATGGGCAATCCGGCGTTGTACGACACACCGAGCGTCACGGCCGAAAGCGCAACCGTGGAACCAACGCTCAGATCAATTTCACCAAGCACGAGTATGTATGCCATGGGCAAAGCGATGAAGCCTTTAACCAAAAACGTATTGATCGTTGTGAACAGCCGCTCGGCATGAAGATATTTGGACGAGAGGCCGATATTCATGATGTTAACCAGTATAAATATCAATATCAGAAATGTTTCCCATCTCAGCAAGGCCGATTTGAGCGACCTTGGCTTCACTGAAATAATCGTTCTGCCGGATTTTGTCGCCATCAGATTTCCCTCCTTGCCAGTACATTCTTTTTCATCATCCGCTGCGTCAGGACGTTAACGATGATGGCCACAAGAATAATGAATCCTTTGATTGCTGTCTGCCAAAACTGCGATACACCGATCAGCGGCAGTGCCTTGTCGATAATTGCTATCGTCAGCGCTCCCAGCAAAGCACCCAGTACCGACCCCTGGCCGCCGTTTAAGCTGACGCCGCCCAGCACGCAGGCTGCAATCGCATCCATCTCGATCCCGGTCGCCATGTCGCCCTGCGCCGAGCCGTATACGGATACCCACATGGCACCTGCCAAACCGGCCAGACAGCCCATAATCGTATAAACCATGATCTGAATCATCTCGATTCGGATACCGCTTATTCTGGCCGCTTCGGGATTGGAACCGACGGCATAGATTCTGCGGCCGATCCTCGTCCATCTCATGACGATAAAGAAGATGATATAGCAGACGATCATGATCAAAATCAAATTGTTGATAAGCCCGAACGACAGGGACGATGACTGGGCGAATTCTTTATAGGAATCCGGGATCTGATAAGCCGACACCCATTGGTTATTGGCAATCAGGTATGTGGCGCCTCTGAAAATGTTCATAAAGCCCAGTGTCGCAATGATCGGATAAACCTTGCCTTTTACAATAATCAGTCCAATCAGCAATCCGCAGCCGATGCCGATTGCGATGCTGATAAGAAATCCGACAAGCGTCGAGGTGTATGCGCCGTCACGCAGCAGCAGCGCACTGCACATGCCCGCAAATGCCAAGGTTGATCCGATTGAAATGTCAATGCCTGCGATCAGCAGCACGCACATCATACCCACCGACAGTATCATTGTTGTCGAGTAGTTCTTGAGCATGTCGGTTATTGTCGATGCCGTTAAAAACGAATCGTTTCTGCTTTGAATAAAGATACACAGCAGAATCAGCACGATGAGCAGGCTGGTTTCCCGGGAGCCTGTCAGCTTATTTAATATCTTTTTCCCAATACTATTTCTCTGCATCCGTTTTCATCCCCCCTCTATGCGTTTGCCGCTGTCATGTGTTTAATCATCGCTTTTTCCAGAATCAGCTCCTGCGTGACCTCATCGCGGCCAAACTCGCCTGTGATTCTGCCGTCGCACATCACATAGGTTCTGTCGCACATACCTAATATCTCGGGCATTTCAGAAGATATCATGATGATCGCGTAACCCTGATGAGCCAGCTCACTCATGATTTCATAAATGGCGGCTTTTGCACCAACGTCCACGCCTTTGGTCGGCTCATCCATGATGAAAACCTTTAAATCGGATGCAAGCGCTTTGGCCACCACAACTTTCTGCTGGTTTCCGCCCGAAAGAGAGCTTGCCTTATCAAAGATTGTGACCGCCTTTGTATCGACACGCTCGGCAAGGCCCTTGGCTGTTTCGTTCTCTTTCTTCTCACTGATAAAGCCTTTGTTGCAGAACTTCTTGATCTCCGGGAGCGTAATATTTCTGCCGATGCCCCAATCGAGTATCAGCCCCTGTGTCTGTCTGTCTTCCGTCAAAAGGCCGATGCCGTAGCGCATCGCGTCATATGGTTTTCGGATTTTGATCTCGCTGCCCGCCAGAAAAATTTTGCCCGAGCTCAGCTTTTCAACGCCGAATATGCTTTGAATCACCTCGGTGCGGCCGGCGCCCACAAGGCCCGTTAAGCCCACAATTTCACCCTTGCGCACATGAAAGGATATATCCTTGAAATATCCGATCCGCGTCAGATTCTCCACCCGGAACATCTCTTCACCGATGTGCAGATCCGGCTTGGGAAACATCTCTGTGATTTCACGGCCAACCATTGCCTTAATGAGCTCCGCGTTGGTCAGCTTATCCACATCGTAGGTCCCAATGTAATGCGCATCGCGGAAAACAGTCACGCGTGAAGCCAGCCGATACATATCCTCCAAACGGTGAGAGATGAATATGATGGATGTCCCCTCACCCTTTAGCTTTTCAGCAATGCCGTACAGCTTTTCAGATTCACTCTTTGTCAGCGCCGCCGTGGGCTCATCCATGATGATGATACGCGCATTCATAGAAAGCGCTTTGGCGATCTCCACCATCTGCTGCTGTGCCACACTGAGCGACCCCATCAGCGCACTCGATTTAAAATCCGCATCCAGCTGTTTCAGCAGCTTTGTGGCTTCCTCGTGCATCTGCTTCCAGATGATCCGCCCGTGTTTCACCTTTTCATGCCCCATGAATATGTTTTCGGAAACCGTCAGGTGCGGATAAGCCGTCACATGCTGATAGATGGCTGCAATACCTGCGTGCTGCGCATCCAAAGGCGACCGGAAGTTGACCTTCTTGCCGTCGAGTATCATTTCACCTTCGTCGGCCCTGTGTACGCCTGTGATTACTTTAATAAATGTCGATTTTCCGGCACCGTTTTCTCCCATGAGAGCATGTATCTCGCCGGGTTTTAACTGGAAAGAGACTTGATCCAAAGCCTTAACGCCCGGAAATATTTTCGTAACACCCTTCAATTCCAATATGTAATCGTTCACGGAAACACCCCTTTCTTCCCATACAGTCTAAACTCGAACTCCCTCACGATACCTTGTCAGCGTCTAAAAAGAACATCCTCCTCATACTTTCTAATCTCCGGCAGCCATGAATCGCCCGAAGGAATACCGCGGCTCATGCAGTAGTAATCCCATACGGCACCGAAGGGCAGCGTTTTTCTCTCTTCCCGCATCGCAAACCGCGCTGTTAAATCACCCGCATACTCGGCCTCACGAATGCTGGCCGACGGTGCAAGCGCAGCCGACAGCAGCGCTTTTCTCGCGTTTCGCATACCGATCGCCCAGCAGGCGATGCGGTTGATGGATGCATCAAAGAAATCCAGCCCGATATTAACGCGGTTTTCAAAGCCGTTCCAAAGTATCTCGTCCATAATCATCTGAAGCTCATCGTCCAGCGTGATCACGTGATCGCTGTCCCAGCGCACGCCGCGGCTCACATGCAGCAGAATTTTATCCACGTACATAAGTATGGCGCTGATTTTTGCGCTTATGACTTCGGTCGGGTGAAAGTGCCCCGCATCAAGGCAATACAACAAGCCGTTCTTAATCGCGTAGCCAAGCGAGTATTCGTGGCTGGCCACCGTATAGCTCTCAACGCCCATCCCAAAAAGCTTGCTTTCGACAGCGCACGGCACGAGCTGCCTGTCAATATCCGCCGCAAAGATTTCATCGAGAGATTGCGTCATAATCTCCCGCAGCGCTACCGTATCCGCACAGGTGTCCTTATACCCGTCCGGCATCCAATAATTCACGATGCACGGCTGGCCAAGCTGCTTTGCGAACTCCAGACCGATTTCGCGGCAGCGCTTGCCGTGCTCTATCCAGAATCTTCGCTTCACAAGGTCGCGGCTGGCTATTGAAAAATTGCCGTCCATCATGGGATGGGAAAAATAAGTGGGGTTGAAATCCATGCCGATTCCGTTAGACTTTGCCCAGTCAACCCAGTTCTGGAACTGCTCGATGGTATATCCATCGCGGTCAATCTTCTTGCCCGCCTTTTCCGCATAACAGGCGTGAAGATTCAGCTTGACGTTTCCGGGAATCAGACTGCGGGCCTTATCAATATCCGCTCGCAGTTCCTCAGATGTGCGTGCCCGCCCCGGATAATTGCCCGTTGTGGCAATTCCGCCGGTGAGCTCGTCCGAGCCGTCAAAACCGATCACGTCATCACCCTGCCAGCAATGCATGGAAAGCGGAACCGAATCGGCCAAAGCTATAGCCTGCTCGACATCAACGCCCTGCCCGGCAAAACGTTCCTTCGCGTATGTATATCCTTGCAGAATAAGTTGTTCTTTCATGAAGCCCTCCTCGATGTATGGCGCAAATTATTTATGAAAAAAGACTTGGGTCAGTAAAACAGCCGTGCCCGTTTCCGGGTCCATTTCCATGACCATAACGTCTTTCATATACTCATTCCAACGCAGGACCACGGGGCTCTGCGCCTGCACTTTGGATGCGTAATCGATGCTGTCACATTCATAATAACCAAACAGCTCATCTCCCACGTTCCAGATGGTGTAGTTATGAATACCCGCATCATTAAGAACCTTGGTCATTTCAGGCCAGATTTCATCATGACGGCGCACATACTCATCCAACATTCCCGGCAATATCCTTGCTTTCCATGCAAATCTCTCCATGAAGACGCACCTCTTGATACCGTTATTATGTTTAGTGATACCTCGATATTGTTATGTCTGTTTTTGCTAATTATTGTACTATTTTGTCGATTGTCTCTTCAGGTTGTGGCTATTGAAGTCTGTATTTCTTTGATGTATACTTATTATAAACAAAGCGCCCTTAAAAAGTCATCAATTAATGTTGAGCACTTATAACAATTTGTTGTCATAATAGAATAGTATGTTGTTGTCCTATAACAGTATATTGAGAGGAGGCATTTTTATGCCCAGAGTCGAGTTGGTATACAAAATGGACACGAGCCCGGAGTCCGTATGGATGACTGTGACAGCCAGTGCGACCGCGAAGACTTCCATCGTTTACGTTCAGGAGCTCGGGGATTTTATTGCACGCAAGCACTATTTCACGAAGCGTTCAAATCTTCCGTCTTTTCTGATTAAATACACGCTGAGCGGCGAAGGTATTCTTGAGTACGGCGGGCAAACATTCTCGGTATCGCCGAGCGATATCTTCTGGATCGACTGCTTAAAACCGCAGCATTATTACACATCTCAGGCCGTTGGCAACTGGCGCGTTCTGTGGGTGCACTTTTACGGAGCCACGAGCCAGGACTATTACGAATTGTTTTTGTCGCAAAACAACGGCAGCAACAAAGTCTCGCTGCGGCCGGACAACAATGTGGCAGCCTCAATATATTCACTGATTTCCCTGTACCACAGCGGGGAAAGCAGCCTGACGACGGATATTCAAGCCTCCGCGATATTAACGGCCATAATGGCCGAATGCGTAAACGCCACCAACTCGCAGCTGACCTATCAGGGCATTCCCGACAGTGTGCAGGATGCGAAAGTCTTTCTGCTCAATCATTATAACGAGCGTATTACGCTCGATGATCTTGCACAGCGCTTTTCCATCAATAAATATCATTTTCAAAAATTATTCAAACGGTATACCGGCTCCACGCCCAACGAATATTTGATACTGACGAGATTAAACCGCGCCAAAGAAAACCTTCGGGCCACCTGCAAACCCGTTCGTGAAATATCTCAGGATGTGGGCATCGACAACGTCAGCCATTTCATCAATCTCTTTAAAAAGCATGAGGGTATCACACCGAATATCTATCGCCAGAACTGGCGCAGATGAGAAAGGAGCGGCAAAACCGCTCCTCAGGCTGCTGACAAAGTTCCTTGTGTCATTTCGAGTGAGCGACAGCGAGTCGAGAAATCCCATGTCTAAAGCGTTTTACCATGGGATGCTCACGTCGCTACGCTCCTCAGCATGACAAATGGAGGGGTTTATCAGGCTGAAGCCTAAAGGCTTCATCTCATTTGCCGACCTTCACGCATTCAATACCGAGCAGCTCAGACACCTTCATAAACAAAGACGCATTATGTCCTACGCTCATGGCGCAATGATGCGTCGGCGCTTCACGGAACCATTCGTCCATATATTCATCCAGATCCATATCAAAATCGATGTGCGTCTGTGTATTGCCGATCATAAGAATCGGCAGCTTAACGGCTTTGCCCTCACTGACGATAAGCTTTAGGCGTCCCTTGCCCGTTTGTGTTAACCCCAGCGTGGTCACTGGGCCGCTGATGACATTGGCTTCCACCGATACGCCGCTGCCGCGTTTGCCGTGGTAAACGCCCATGCCGCGCAATATCGGCTTTCCGTCCGATATGGAGATGTGGAACGGGCCGTCGTGTCCGAGCAGCATCGTGTTGTGCTCATAATCCATCGCCACAATCTCGGTAAAGCTGCCGCCGACACTCAGCGTATCGCATATCTTCATTGCCACATTGGTCTTTAAATCCCCTTCGCCCGCGCACGGAATACCGGCGGCGGTAAGAAGAGAATGTCCCACAATAAACCCGCCCTGAACACGCTCATAGTGATTGTCCTCCGAACCGTGGTAGTAATAGGACAGCCCGTCAAGATCATAATCACGGACCATTTTTTCCTGCGCCACCGCCACACGGCAGGACCAATCGAGCTGCTCATCCGAGGGTTTGCGCGCAATAGGGTCCGACGGCGAATCTCCGCTGATCTGGAAGAAAGCCTCCACCTGCCGCTTCTTTTCTGCGATTTCACTGTCGGCGGCTTTTTGCAGATACCTGTCTAAATCGCACATTTCGAGCAACTCCACATGGATGCCGAGCTGGGACTGCATCATTGTGAAATCGCTGTACATATCGAGCATGCCGCTGTAGTTGTTCCCCAGGAATCCGAATCGTGCAAACATCAATGTTCGTTTGACGCCCGCGGCACGCACCCATTCTTCAATCTCTTTCCATGCGCGCCTCGCCTGCGGCATATGCGCCGTGGCTTCATCCGCCACGGAGATATCGGGCGTTTTTTCAAGGCCGAGCAGGCCGTTTACAATCTTCAGATGTATACCGGCGCGTTCAAACGCGTTGGACGCCTCAGGTACCGGGCACCCCACACAGTGGGCCAGCCACTCGCCCGTGCCCGTCTTGTCGTAGTTCATGGCGGCTGTTGGCTGCAGATTCAGCATGACAACCGGCGCCTTGCATATTTGATGAACCGGCAGCACGCACGAGCTGGTGAAATACGTCGCACTGTGGACAAGAATGATATCGACATTGTGCTTGTTGAAATATTCACCGGCTTCTCTCGCTTTGACTTCGCTGTCTACCAAGCCGAAGTTATACACCTCGCCCCAAGCACTCACCTTGTCGCCGATAAACGCATTGTAACCTTTCAGACGATTCTCCAGACCTTCAAATTGCGTCCAGTACGCATGGAGCCCTGCACTATAAATTCCCACTCTGGCTTTCTTCGTTTGCTTTAAACGCATGTCCGTTCACCTCATCCTTATTTTTTATCATTTTAGAGGTATAATAAACTCACAGTCCTATTCTACTTTTAAAAAAAGCCGATTACATCAACGTATATGGGCATGTGTTAATAGTATGTTGGTATTTTGATTATGCCTAGCGCTCTTTGTTAATGCTGCAGCCGGCAAACTTTTTTCACTCTAACACCGGAAGTCCTTTTTACATTCCTCCGGCCGGGGGGTGTTCGGTTTTATCCGCTTTCGTTCGCAAAGCCCCACAAAGTTCTCAAAAAGGACGATTTCGTTGACGCCGAGTTTCAGAAGAGGCGCAGGAATGTACAATCTTTTTTTGCGGCCCAATATCCCAAGAACGGCCCAAATTGAAACCGTTGAGGAAGGCGCAGCCCTTGCCCCAACTGGCCGCATCCAAAAAAGTGTCCCCTTTTTCTCTCTATCATCTCACACGCGCATACGCAAACCAAAAGGTCGTTAAGCCATCTTTACAGTCCGCGCCGCAAGCATGCCGTGTGCCTTTCAAAATGTGCTGACAACGGAAATCCTGATTCCTGTTGCCGCCCACACCGAGCCAACCATCTCATTCATCCAAAGATCATTGCGCCATGACGTTGGCGGCTTTTTCTTTGCGCAGGCTGCTGTGGGTGTAATGCTTTCTTCCTTTTCTTACATCCCACGGGATGATGATTTTACGGACAATCCTTGACCCCGGGTGGAGCCATCCGTTATAGGCTGGCGGGACGGCAGCCTTTTCGGCCTTAAGACCAACTGTAACTTCAGCCGAGATATACCCTTCCTTATCGGATAATGCTCTTTTAACCGTGCCGTCAGAATCGATAATCTGCGAACCCCCCTGAAGCCGGAATACCTCCGGAGGCATATACTTGCCGAGAATGCCCGCCATAGGCAGCGTTTCTCCCACGCTATTTATGAAGACAACCGGTATGTTTAAGTGTTTGGCATAAATCATTCCAAATCCATTCATGGTTTCTTTAGCACCGTCAATATCTTTTTGCGTAACATGCTTGGTTTCTTTTTCAGGTGTTGCCCATCCGTGAGGCATAAGAAGCATATCCACGTTGGCGTTTTTAACTTTATTGAAGAATTCGAGTGAATGGCCGTCTGCGCAGATGCCCACGCCGATTCTGCCGATTTTGGTCTGTATGCAAACGCGGTTCTCATTTCCGGCACTCTTGAAACTATACGATTCGGCGTCTTTTTTTCGTATAATCCCAGCAATATCGCCTTCGGGATTTGCCAGCAGATACGAATTGTAAAAGTCTTCCCCGTCGCATTCCAAAAACCCTGCACCAATATATATGCCCAGCCGTTTTGACAAGGCTGCGGCCCACTTGGCGGTAGGCCCGTCAACGGGTTCTCCAAAATCCCATATTCTGTCGTTCGCTGAATAGCCGCACGTTGAAAGCTCGGGCAGCGCCGCCAAAACCGCGCCATCTCTTGCAGCCTTCTCGATCAGCTTTTCCGCAGCGAGAAAGTTTGCATCTTTCTTACCGATGTTGTTCGATAACTGAATTGCCGCCACAATGAACTTCTCAGACATTTTCACCTCTCCTTTTATCTATAAATTTTAACTGCCGTTCTTATAGAGAAACGTGCCGTAACATACTTTAGGTTTATACATACCATTGGTATGTACGGGTAGATTTTATAACAAACCGGCATAAAAATCAATGGAATCGATAATAAAATTATTGACATCATGTAAAAACCGTTACATACTCCCTGTATATACATACCGGAGGTAGGCATAAGGTGTGGATTTCTAAGGAAGGCGATATCCGCAAGCAGGAGTTTTTATCCACGGCACTTGAAATTTTCTGCGAAAAAGGCTATGACAAAACATCCATTAACGACATTATTGAAAGAGTGGGTGTCACAAAAGGCGCTTTTTATTATTATTTTAAGTCCAAAGAGGATATTCTGCAATTGCTTGCGGATGCACAGGTCAAGCCGATATTAGATATAACAAAACAGATAGCCGACAGCACGGAACTCAATGCTGTTGAAAAGATCAATCAGCTCATCGAAAAAACACACGAGTACAGAAATCAAAATATTGACGACAGGCTGGGGTTGTTCAAGCTGCTGGAGAACGAAAGCAATTCCAGACTCGCAAGAAAAATATCAGACGAAACGATTATGCACGGAAGGCCCGAAATACTCAGTATTATTGAACAGGGAATTGAAGAAGGCCTGTTTGAGGTGCAGCTTCCGGCCGAAGCTGCTGAATTTATACTGCAATTCAGCATCATACTCAATGGTCAAATACAACGGATTATGGTCCGGGAAGAGAATCAAGAGCTAAAAAAAATCGCAATCGCCAATAAGCTTGCTTTCTATGAGGACGTTTTAACGAAAATTCTTGGCGCAAAACAGGGGCGTATTCAACTTGCTCAAAAGCTTATCCGCCGTTATTCGTTGGATTGATGGTAGCAAACGGCCGCAAGAATTTCGCTTCCTGCTGCCTGAAACTTAAATATACTGCGCCGGACTATAACCCTCACATGCGGCCATGCTTTTGCTTCTTCACCGGCATGTGAGATTTTATGCCATTTGTCACGGTGGATCTTTTTTGTTTTGCTGATGCGGTTGGCGGGCCCTCATTTTTAGCAAAGGCCTTTCAAAAGATTTTTTATCCCGCTTGCTTCTTATGGCAGCTATCCGCCATCAGTCTTTACTCCCATCGCCCGCATACTCAAACCAAAAGATCGTTAAGCCATCTTTACAGTCCACGCCGTATAGCATGTGATGCGCCTTTAAAAATGTGCCGACAATGGAAAGCCCGATACCGGTTCCCTGCTGCCGCCCGCCATGGTGCTGGCTGCGCTGGTACCTTTCCCAAATGATATCCCTGTCTTCTTGCGGGATAGGCTCGCCCGGATTGATCACGGCGACTCGCACTTTGCTGCCCGTCTCTTGCGCTTCGACTGTGATTTCTTCTCCGTCGGCCGTGTGATTCACCGCATTATTCAATAAGTTTCGCAGCACCTGACAGATTTTCATCGCGTCGGCGTAAACGGCGATATCGTTCCCCGTGCTTTTAAACCGAATGGTGATTCCGTATTCCGCAGCGTTCTTCTCGCAGTGGGCAATCTCAGACTCAATGATCTCATGAAGATTATACCAATCTTTTTTCAGTTGAATATAACCGGCTTGAAGCTGAGAGTAATCCATAATGTCGCTGACCATTTCGCTCATGCGGCCGGCCTCCTGAATAATCAGGTTCAGATTCTCATTCCGCTTTTCTTCATCCTTCCAGCTTATGTCCCGCACCATTTCTGCATAGCCTGTGATGAGCGCCAACGGTGAGCGCAATTCATGAGACACATTGGCGATGACCTCTTTTCGCAGAACATCGACACGTTGAAGCGCTTGGCCCAGCGCTTCTACCGAATTGGATAATTGGCCGAGCTCATCCTTCAAAGAGAGCCCCGGCGTTGCCGTCAGCTCCCCTTGCGCGAGGCTGTCGACGGTACTCTTGATAACACGGATCGGCTTCACAAAACGCCTTGATAACAGCGCCGCCACTATGGCCGCCACAACGGTTAATGCGACGCTCAGTATAACAAGCTGACTGCGGTTCATATTGAGCACGGTTTGCAGCTGATCCAGCGTTTCATAAAGAATCACAACGGCAGGATCGCCGTCATACAGCGCCGGAATGCCGATTTCCATCGTTATGGGGCTTGAATGGCTGCGAATAATTTTCGTGTACGGTTTCCCCTGAAAAGCCTCTTTATATTCTTTGGTTGGCCTTATATCTTGCTGTATGTACCAATTTGCCGATACCCATGATTTCGAATCCAGCTTGTGTCCCGCGCTGTAAAGGGCGGCCAGTTTCCCGTCGCTGTTAATAACCATCATCTTTCCGTTGGCTATTTTGCTGAGCGAGAGTATCAGTTGCTCGTTGCTGGCCAGATCTCTTGTTGCCAAATCCTCCGCATATGGGTCAAGCCGCTCCTGCACCTCGGCTGTGGTGGCGTTGATGTAATTCTGCTCGAATAAAAGTATTTGCACCACCAGCATGAAAGCAATACCCAATACCACCAGCAGCATCATGATGAGCCATAAGCGCACGACGATCTTGGAGCGAAGGGGCGACTTCACGCAAATTTTACTCATACTCAAATTTATACCCTACCCCCCATACGGTTTGAATGGCCTTCCGGTAATCGCCCAGATGTTCCCGCAGCGACTTAATATGCGTATCGACCGTGCGGGCGTCACCGTAGTAGTCGTACCCCCAAACCCTGTTGAGCAGCTGTTCACGGCTGAGAACAAGCCGTTCATTTTGCGCAAGATATAATAACAGATCGAATTCTTTGGGCGGCAAGTTGAACACGGCTTCACCTGCAGTCACTTTTCTCGATCCGGGTGAGATGCATAGTTCTCCAAACATGAGCTCGTCGCTGGGTTTGCCGCTGCGCTTGAGTACGGCGCGTATACGGGCCATCAGTTCCTTCGGGCTAAACGGCTTCGGCACATAATCGTCCGCCCCCAAGTTGAAGCCCAGCAGCTTGTCATATTCCTCGCTGCGGGAGGTCAGCATAATCACCGGGACCTGGCTGGCCTTGCGTATTGCTGCAAGCGTCTCAAAACCGTCGAGCCCCGGCATCATCACATCAAGCACCACGATATCAAAACGCGTCTCACTGTTTTTTTCTATCGCTTTCTGGCCGTTTTCTGCCTCCTCGCACTGAAAGCCTTCCAGCTCTCCGTACGTGAGCACGAGCTTGCGAAGATGAATATCATCATCGACAATCAACAATCTGGGCATGATGCTCCCTCCCTTCCTGCCATCAGTATACAACTTTTGGGGCTGCCAATCCAGCCCGTCACAAGATCAGGTCAACCAATATGCCGGTTAAAAAAGCAAAGACCAGGCTGTACAGAATATACAGCGCAAACCGCTTCGCCCCCAGCACGATCTTCACAGCGCCCAGATTCGTGATTTTGGTGGCAGGGCCGGTGATCATAAAAGCGGCGGCCGAGCCCATACTCATGCCGCTCCATAGCCATTCCTGCAGCAGCGGAATCGTTCCTCCGCCGCACATATACAACGGGACGCCTATCGTGGCCGCCATCAGAACCCCAAACCCCCGCTGGTCTCCAAAAAGGCCTGCGAACCCTTCGGCGGGGACATACCTCTGAAAGACAGCCGAAAGCGCGATGCCCAAAAGAAAATAGGGGCCGGTAGTTTTTACGTTGCGCCAGATGTTTTTAAGCAAGCGTATCAGAATATTCGGGTCGGTATCATGCGTGGCCAGCTTGCCGATGCCCGAGAAATTAAAAAAGCTCCTGCCCTTGCCGGTATAAAAAAAATGAACACAAAGGCCGGCGATGATTCCGCACAGCAGGCAGGATACCACACGAATCACAAGCGCCGTCGTGCCCAGAGCCGCGCTGTATATAATCAGCTGCGGATTCAGCAAAACAGAGCTCATCATAAATGCGGCCAGCCAATCTTCTCTCATGCCCTTTTCAGAAAATGAAGCGGCGATGGGGATCGTTCCGTACATGCAGAGAGGCGAGGCGATCCCGAGCAGACTTGCCGGGATCGTCCCCAATACCCCAAACTTCTTGTTTTGCAGTTTGGCAAACAACTGATGTATTTTTTGCTTGCCGAATACCGAAATGACCGATCCCAGAACAATGCCTATCACCCAGTATTGAAAAATCTGCTCAAACTGAACGGAAAAGTAATACCAAAGGTAAATACCTTCCCGCTTCAGGACCTCAATCATCAATGCTCACCAGTCGGTACGCGCGGCTGCCAAAACCTATTTCCTCGGCATGCTCCAGAATATGCGTCCCGTTTCTCGATTCAATACGTCTGATCACAGACCCACTGTCCGGGGCGGCATAAATCAAATCGACACAGGCCTGATCAAGCGCCACCGGATCAAGGGAGGCCAGTATACCGATGTCATGCATATCCGGTTTTTGGGGGCTCGCCGCGCAATCGCAGTCCACCGAGATATTGTTCATCACGTTGATAGAGAGCATCTTGTTTCCGTTGTCAAGGTAATCATATATAGATTTCGCCGCCTCGGCCATGCTTTCGGTGAAAGTATCGGCAGGTGTACTCGGGCTGTAGCCTGTCTTCCTTGTTCCCGCACTGTGAATTAAAGATTTTCCTTCCGATGAGGCAATGCCGATGGACATATTTTTGAGCGCACCGCCGAACCCGCCCATCATATGGCCTTTGAAGTGGGAGAGCATAATGCAGAAGTCGTACTCCAGGAAATGAGAGCCGACCTGATTCGTGGTCAGACGCGTGCCGCCCTCAACGGGGATCTCGGTGCCGCCGTCGGCATCCATAATGTCTACAGGGGCAATCGCCGTATAGCCGCGATCCTCCGCCACCTGCATATGCATCGCTGTGTTCGCGCGGTTTCCGCCGTATGCCGTGTTGCACTCAACAATTGTCCCGTCGACCGACTCTACGAGGTCTTTAATTAAATCGGGCTCGAGATTGTAGCTCTTTTCACCTTCGCCGGTATTGAGCTTTATCGCCACTTTGCCGGTGGCCGTGCGGCCCAAAGCCTCATAAATCGCCATCAATCCTTCCGGGCTGATATCGGTGGTCATATAAACGATGGGTGCATCTTGCGAATCGGTTTGATGCTCAAGCACGCCCGGTGCATCGTCACTGCTACCGGGGCTTGCGGTCGGAGATTCCGTCGGTGCCGCAGAGCTTGAAGCCTCCGCGCTTGGCGACGGGCTTTCTGTTGGGCTTTCGGTCACGGCGGAGACCCCGCTGCAGCCGACCAATAATAACAATGTCATCACAATAATGAGAAGGAGCGATATAGATCTTTTCACATGACACCTCCAAATTTCCGATATAATGTCTGTTATACTTGGAAAAAATAGAGTAATTTTGTGAGGATTCTGTGAGAAAACCGTGAGGAAATCATAAAAAATTATACAGAAGGCCTTATATATGGCGTGTGACAGTTATGAAGAGGCATGCTTTCGACAGACGGCCGCCTATAATCCATATCGGCGATAGCTGTGTACAGGTGTTTATTGTGAGTGAAATACGATTAATAAAATGCTCAATCAATCGGCAGGACTTTGCAGACAGGCGGCGATCTTCGCGTTGATGGCAAATGCGTGAAACAAGCCTGATGATATCGCCAAGTGCTCAATCGCAATACACTGCGCAGGCCTGGGTGTAACGCCAAATGGCCGGATAGCGGATTTTATCTGTTTTGCAATCGCAGAGCGCGCATCTCTGACGCGCCGACAGAAATACTCAGTGTCATACTTGAAGTGATGACGAATACGCAATCTATGATGAGAGTCCAACCGACAAAAGCACGGCTTGATAATATCAATAAGGGCGCGATCGGCTATTAACGCCCAGTTCATAATGAGGAGGACTCCCTAAATATACGCAAGCGGGCACCTTCTGCAATATCCCTCATTATGAAAGCACGGCTTAGCGGTAAAACGCAGATGTTCAATAGAGAATTATATATACCGACTCTTATTCGTCGTCTTCCGCGATATCATAGTCCGCTTTCTGCGCGTACTGCGCCGCAAAGCCCGTCTTCTTGCCTTTGAAATGAAAGCCGATCACAGTATCGAGATTGACGTCGTGAACGCTGTTAAATATGTTATTATCAATGCTCGGGTTCGTCTGGCGCAGCTTTTTAATCAGCTGTTTGATCTCCTGCCGTTTGGAGCCCATGCCTCCGTCGTCGAGCACGCAGTTCTCGGTCAGGCGGCAGGCGCACTGAATAAACTTAAGATCGTTGTAGTTCTTCCACGCGATGATATCCTTTTCCTTCACGCGGTACATCGGGCGGATCAGCTCCATGCTGTCCCAGTTCATGCTTTTAAGCTTGGGCATCATCGTCCTGAACTCGCCGTTGTAAAACAGGCTCATCAGCACCGTCTCAATCACATCATCGAAATGGTGCCCGAGCGCGATCTTGTTGCAGCCGAGCTCCCTCGCCTGCTTGTAAAGATACCCTCGGCGCATGCGCGCGCAGATATAGCACGGGTATTTATCGAGCTTGGCGACATAATCGAATATCGGCGCGGGAAACACCTGTACCGGCAGATTCAAAAACTCCGCGTTTTCCTCAATGATACGCCTGTTCATATCGTTATACCCCGGGTCCATCACGAGGTATTCGACATCAAACGGGAACTTGCTGTAACGGTGAAGCTGCTGCATGCACTTGGCCATCAGCATACTATCCTTGCCGCCCGACATACAGACGGCGATTTTATCGCCCTCCTGAATGAGCCCGTAGGCGTCTATCGCCGAAATGAACTTTTTCCAGATATCGCGCCTGTATTTTTTGATGATGCTTCTTTCCACCTGAACGCAGTCGCTCATGGGTTACCTCTGTATTTCTCAATGTTCTCTTTTAAGCTATACGCAAACACATCGATGTCCTCTTCGCGGGTTAAATGGCTGAGGCTGACGCGCAGCGTGGACAGCGCCGCCTTTTTATCGTGCGTCAGCGCATATACGGGGCGCGATACGGTGCCCGGCGCGCAGCAGGCCGACCGGGTCGCCACATAAATGCCGCTGTCGGCAAGGTGCGTCTGAATCACATCCGTCCTGATGCCCGGAAGGCTTAAATTCACGATGTGCGGCACCGAGGCTGCCGTGCTGTTGATGCGTACATCGGGGATGCCGCCCAGCGCGCGCTTCAGCTGTGCATTTAACGCTTCGACGGTTTTATACCGCGCTGGCAGCTCCGATACCGCCATATCGAGCGCTTTTTCCGCCGCGACGGCCAGCTCGAGCGCGGGCGTGCCGCTGCGGAACGGCGTGGTACTGATGCCGCCGTGTATCTGCGGCTCAAGCATTATGTTCTCATCGCGAATCAGCACGCCGCTGCCGCAAAGCCCGAAAAACTTGTGCGGCGCGAACGACGCAAGACCGATGCCGTCCAAACGCACCGGAATCTTGCCCACCGCCTGCGTCGCGTCCGTATGAAAAAAGCAATGCGGACGGCCGGCCAGCATCGCCGCGATATTACGAACCGGCTGCGCGATACCGAGCTCGCTGTCTACCCAGCACACCGAAACGAGTATGGTATCCTCACGCAGCAGCGAAGCCAAATGGCCGGTGTCCACTGTCCCGTCGGCATTGAGTTCGCAGTATTCGATCTCAAAGCCCTGCTGCGCCAACTGCGCAAGCGGCCCGTTCACCGAGGAATGCTCGAGCGGTGTGGAGATGATATGCTTTCCGTATCTTTTATACTTTTCCGCGATGCCCTTTATGGCAAGGTTGTTGGCCTCTGACGCACCGGAGGTGAATATCACGGCTTCGGGCGGCACATTCAACAGGGCCGCAATATGCTGTGCGGCCTCATCCAGCCGCGTTTTGGCTGCCTGACCGGATGGGTACGGTGCATTCGCGTTCGCGGTGAATTGCCGCGACACCTGTACAAAGGCTTCCGTTACCGCCGCATCGGCGGGCGTATGCGCCGCGTAATCGAGATATATCGCCGGTTTGTCGCTGCTCATATTTTCGGAACACTCATGAAACGACCGCGACATCGCCCTTGAGCCCGATCTCTTCGGCCACCGTGCGCATGCCCGCGATGGTGTGCGCGATCAGCCCGTCGAGCTCCATGCCGAGCATCCGGGCGCCGTCCAGAATCACATCGCGGTCCACATTGGCCGCAAAGCTCTTCTGCTTCCATTTCTTTTTGACGGAGCTGACCTCCATATCGAGTATGCTCTTGCTCGGGCGCATCAGCGCGGTCGCCGCAATCAAACCCGTCAGCTCATCTGCCGCATAAAGCGCCTTCTCCATGATATGCTTTGGCTCCACATCGTTCACGAGCTTATAGCCGTGGCTCTCGACGGCGCGCATATAATCCTCCGGATAGCCCTCCGGCTCGAGCAGTTCGCGCACCTTATGGCAGTGCTGCTCGGGGTATTTCTCAAAATCGACATCATGGAGCAGACCGATCACTGCCCATTTCTCGATATCCGCTTCTTGATATACTTCCGCAAAATGCCGCATGACGGCTTCCACCGTCAGCGCGTGGCGCAGCAGGCTCTCCTGCCGCACATGCTTATGCAGCACCTTTAAAGCCGTCTCTCTGTCTGGCTGAAATGCCATGTTGTTGCCTTCTTTCATCTGTCTATAAAATTGTGTGCTTTGTTTTTCGCCGTCATGATAACACGTTCGCCCCGGCATTGCAAGCCGGGGTAAACGCGTGGTGCCTGTGTGCGTCCAGCGCTCAAAACTTGGCCTTCCGATTATGTCGAAGTGTATGCCGACATCGCCTCTTCAGCAACAACCATCGATGCTGAAATTCAAGGCAGCCAAAAAGTCTTATATGCAGTCCGCCATATGAACAAGGCGATCGACGGCTGCCTTTTACAGATGCATTCCGAATTAATCACCGTTTACATAAGTACCCATCAGGCGATGTCCAAAATAACATTATCTCTTTTAAAACACCTGCAAAAGAAAAGGCGGCAGATCAGGAGGGGTCCTCTGCCGCCGTATTCAATGCGCCGTCGGCAAAATGCCGGACGCTTCGTCCTGCCGTCAGGCGTGGCGTTTTTTCCACATCACCCAAAGCGGGCCCGCGATGCATATCGTCGAATAACAGCCGCTGATGGCACCGATGGCCATGGGCAGCGCGAAGCTCTGCACCGTGTCGAGATTATGCGCGAACGCAAGTATATACACAAGGCTCACGCTGATCAGCACCGCGACGTTGGTATTGACGGAGCGCGTGAACGACTGTGAAATTGAAAGATTCGTGATGCCTTCAACAGGCATTTTGGCATGCAGCCTGCTGTTTTCGCGTATGCGGTCGTATATCACGATGGTGTCGTTAATGGAATAGCCGATGATGGTGAGCGCCACGGCCACAAACGAATCCCCGATCGGTATGCGGAATATCACGCATGTGAAGAACACCACGAGCAGATCGTGAAACAGCGCAGCCAATGCCATCATGCCCGCAGACAGCCCGCCGATACGGCGGAAACGCACCCAGACATACAGCACCACCAGCACGCAGGCCAGCAGCAACGCCGTGACACCTGAGGTCAGGAATTTCTGCCCGAAAAACGGCTGCACCATTGAGGATTCGGACAGCGTCAGTGCGTTTTGCGGGTAAGCCTGTTTGAGCGCGGCATCAAGCTCGTCCTGCTGCCGCGCTTCGAGGCCGTACTCGCCCGCTATATTGAGCACGAGCTGCTTCTGGCTCGACAGCAAGTCGGTCGTCGTCTGTGTGGTCACAGGCCGCCCAAGCAGTTCGGTCGCCTTATCGGCGGCCTGCTGCGCGTCCACGTCGCCCGTGTATGTGTATTTCAGCAATGCGCCGCCTTTAAACTGTATATCCAGATGAACGCCGTTGATGAATATAAACGCGATGCCGATCAGCATGATCAGCGCCGATATGAGGAAAAACACGCGGCGTTTTTCGTAAAACTTATAGACCTTTTTGTCTTTTTTCATAGTGACACCCCTTTCGAGAGGCTGGTATAAAGCCCCGGCTTGCTGAATATTCCGTAATCGCTGAGCGAACGGATCATCAGCCGCGACGCCGTGACGCCCGCGATAAAGTTGAATATGATGCCGATCAGCAGCGAGTAAGCGAAAGACAGCAGTGCGCCCGACCCGAGGCTCATCAGTATCGCCGCGACGATCAGCACCGTGATGTTGCCATCGAACACGGAAGAAAAGGCGTTTTTGAAGCCCGCCGTAATCGCCGCACGCAGAGATTTGCCGGACCTCAGCTCGTCGCTGATGCGCTCCGAGATGATCACGTTGGCATCCACACCCATACCGATGGAGAGTATGATGCCCGCGATACCCGTGATGGTCAGCGTAATCTGTGAGAGCGAGAGCACAAGCACCTGCCCGCTGATTTGTATGAGCAGCGATATACAGGCCACGAGCCCGGACATCCGGTAATACACAATCAGCAGTATGCATATCAAGCCAAAAGCGATAAGGCCTGCGTCCAGCATGATATTGAGCGCGTTTGCCCCAAGCGTGGGGCTGATGATCGAATGGTTCTTCGTGACCATGGAAAAAGGCAGCGCGCCCGAGTTGATTTTATCGGATAGCGCTTTGGCTTCTTCGGGTGTCTTCATGTTGTTGATGACCGCTTCACCGCCCGCAATATGCTCCTGCACCGTTGCGGACTGTATCATCGTATCGTCCATGAAAATATTGATCCGCTGACCGACGAGGCGCTTTGTGGCGTCGCTGAAAAGCTTGGCGCCTTCGCTGTTGAATTTGAGCCCCACCATAATCTCTCCGGTATTTGGATCGGTCTGCACCGAGCTGTTTTCCACATCGCGGCCTTCCACAAGCACCGTGCCTTCCGCATCGCGAAATGTCAGCATCGCCGTTTCTCCGAGCTCAGCCAGCGCGCTCTGCGGGTCAAAATTCGTCTCGCCCGTTTTCCACGGGAAACGAACCAGCACATAGCCGTTCGTCTCGTCAGTCGTCACATCATAGTCGAGAATGTTGTTCTTATCGAGCCGCGTTTCTATAATGCTGCGCGCCGCTTCCAGCTCACTCGCCGTGGGTTTTCTGTCAAGACCCGTGGGCTCGTAAACGGCATCCACGCCGCCGCGGATGTCAATGCCCAGCCGGATATCCTGCGCGCCGGGGAAGTGAAAGATATAGATACTGAACGGAATTGTGACGCCGAAAACCGCACAGTAAGCCATAATAAGCGCGACAATCAGCACAATAGGAAAAACAAATTTCTTCTTTTTCATCGTGTACCCTTTCCATGCC
The DNA here is from genome assembly GCA_023408075.1 of Bacillota bacterium. Lineage (GTDB taxonomy): Bacteria > Bacillota > Clostridia > Christensenellales > SZUA-584 > SZUA-584. The sequence goes on from JAEYKW010000050.1 coordinate 24,906, forward strand.
TCAGCAAACAACATGTCGGTCCGCCAACGGCAATATTTCATATTTTATTCGTTTGATCGAAGAGCAAAACAAAGCCTGTAAAAAAGGCTCAAGAATTGATGCGCAATAAAAACACAAGTACAAAACGCTGTTTAAAAAAGCCCTTCGTCTTTCAAAGAGTAATGGCTTTGATGCGGTTTGTTAACGTGTTTTACGCGCAGAAAAACGGGGGCGCGTGCCCTCCGATGGAAATGGAGATTGGGCTTGAGCAAACCACAGCGTTGGAATAAAGACATGGTACGCCGCGGGTTTTTAATACGGAAAAAGAAAGAGCCATGACAAGCGACAACTGCAGGCTGTAAAGCCAGTGCTTTATGCTGCGCGTCGCTTGCGACAGACCGTTTTGCTCTGCCGCCTTATAGGTGGCATTCAGCGGGCTTATGATATCGAGTGAAACCGACGGGCTGACCGCATCGCTTGACAACATGCCGAAATGACCGGATTCACCCGATACAGCAAAATCTGTGCTGATATAGGGTGCCGTGAAAAGCAACAGAACGGCAAAAGCGACCACAGAAGCCAAAGTTCGGCCGGATATGCGGGCGCGGTTTTGCGTTTTCATTATACGCCTCCTTTGCATGGGGATTGTGATTCCACATTACTGCAAAACCGCATATGTGTCAATGAGCCGACCGCGAACAGCAATATACTGACATTCGTAAGTAAAAAACCGGTACGCCTTTTCCCACGCGACCGCCGCTTATATCACCCAGTCGGGAATAAACTCCTGTACAAATTCCTTCGGATTTTGCCCTTTGAAAACAAGCTCGGGATTTTTGACGCTGACCTTGGTGCCGACCGGCACCGATTTGGTGATAAACGCGTTGCTGCCGATCACCACGCCTTTGCCGATCACTGTCTCACCGCCGAGTATGGATGCGCCCGAATAGACGGTAACCTCATCCTCAAGCGTCGGGTGGCGTTTGACGCCGCGCAGCGTCTGCCCGCCGCGCGTGGACAGCGCTCCGAGCGTGACACCCTGATAGAGCTTTACATATTCGCCGATCTGCGTCGTCTCGCCGATCACCACGCCGGTTCCGTGGTCGATGAAAAGATACTTGCCGATTGATGCGCCCGCATGGATGTCGATGCCCGTTTCGCTGTGCGCATATTCGGTCATGATGCGCGGAATCAGCGGCACGCCGAGACGGTACAGCTCGTGCGCAAGCCGGTATACGCTGAGCGCGAAAACTCCCGGATATGAGAATATCACCTCATCCTTGTCGCATGCGGCCGGATCACCGTCGAACGCGGCCTGAACGTCCGTCTCGAGCACGTCGCGGATCTCGGGGATCTTGGTTAAAAACCGATGGCAAATGCAGTCCGCCTTCTCGTCTGCGTCTGCGATCTCCCTGCCGTTCTTCACCGCGTCCCGCCGCAATGCGAGCGCAATCTGCTCACGCAGCAGCCCATGCGCATCTACGAGCAGCGCGCCGATATGAAATTCCATCGCCCCGTCCGAAAAGTGCTGCCTGCCGAAATATCCGGGAAACAGCAGCTCGCGCAGCAGCTTTATCGTTTCTATCACCGCATCGCGGCTCGGCAGATATCCGGTTTGCGTCTGTGATAAAGACGGATGCTGCCGGTAGCTTGCCACCACCGTATCGACAAGGCTCCCCATATGGTGTTTTACATTCATGCGTCCCACCCGTTTTCGTTTATTATTATAATTCCTATAGCATTTCTATTGTTTAATTCAGATTATATTCACGCGCTGATGATATTGTCAACAGGAATGCAGTGCATATGGGATTAATCATTTCTTGCTTAAAAGCGGCCTTAGGCGGCGGCAGAAGCGAGAAGATTGGCTGGTCGCCCTCGGGAGCGAATTGACGGCCTTCAACGAATCGTATTCATGCCTTCTCCATCGCGGGCAAGCTGTCGCCGACAGGCGGTTGATGGGGTGTTGTCTGGCAGCTTTTGTTTGCCGCCTCATCCGGTGCTTGCATCCTTTCTCCCTAAAGCAATCATCATACATGAGACATGATGGATCGGCAGGCGGACTTTGTGTTCCGGCAAGGCCGGGTGTTTTCACACACAAAAAGACAGGCAGCGTGTATCTGCCTGTCCTATCAATTGCAGTGGTTCGGTTTTGTAAGGTTTAGAATACGGGAACGACAGCGCCCTGATACGTTTCTTCGATGAATTTCTTTACTTCATCGCTCTTCAACGCTTTCGCCAGTGCCAGCAGCTCGGGTCTGGTTTCGTCGCCGGAGCGCACCGCTACGATGTTCGCATAGGTCGTCGCAGACAGAGAATCTACGGCCTCCTGAGCCAGCCCATCGGTTGTGACATTAAGGCCCGCATCAATCGCATAGTTGCCGTTGATAACCGCGATGTCCACATCTGCCAGCGAACGGGGAATCTGGTCGGCAGCCAGCTCAACGATCTCAAGGTTCTTCGGATTTTCCACAATGTCATTGATTGTCGCGTTGACACCGACACCTTCCTTCAGCGTGATCAGGCCGTTGGCTTCCAGCAGGAGCAGCGCACGCACTTCGTTGGAGCCGTCGTTGGGAATCGCAACCTGGGCACCGTCGGCAAGAGCGTCGAGAGAAGCGGTCTTTCCGGGGTAGATGCCCAGCGGCTCGAAGTGAATCGAGACCAAGGACACAAGATTGGAACCGCTGTTCTCGTTGAAGCTGTCAAGGAACGGAACATGCTGGAAGTAGTTCGCGTCGAGCGAACCGTCGACAAGCGAAGGGTTGAGCTGGGTATAATCCGCAAATTCAACGATTTCCAGATCATAGCCTTCCTCAGCCAGCAACGGCTTGACGACCTCGAGAATCTCGGCGTGCGGCGCAGCTGTTGCCCCGACGGTGATCTTCACGAGCTCTGCCGATTCGGACGGCGTTTCAGAGGCTTCTGCGCTGGCGGATTCCGACGGACTTTCCGATGCCTCGGAGCTCGGAGATACGGATTCCGCAGCCGGTGCGCACGCCGCGAACACAGACAGCACCAGTGCCAATACGATAATAAGTGATAAAGACTTCTTCATTGAAATTTCCTCCTTTATATTTTGAAAATTATGATTATTTTCTTCTGTCGCTCACACGGGCGATTTTCATCCCAATGCCCTGCAATACCTGAACCACGACTATCAATAAAATAACTGTGACAAACATAATATCCGTTTGATATCGCTGCAGCCCATAACGAATCGCGATATCTCCGAGGCCGCCGCCGCCCACGATCCCCGCCATAGCGGAATATCCGAGCACGGTTGTCACCGTGATAGCCGCGCCGACGATCAGCGACGGAAGAGCCTCCGGCAGCATGACCTTGCGGATAATCTGCATGGTCGATGCGCCCATAGACTGGGCGGCTTCAACCACGCCCCTGTCCACCTCTTTAAGCGAGGATTCCACCATGCGCGCAATGAACGGCGCTGCGCCGATGACGAGCGGCACAACTGTCGCCGCCGAGCCGATTGTGGTGCCCGTGATAAAGCGCGTAACAGGCATCACGGCAATCAGAAGTATCAGAAACGGCACCGACCGCAGCACATTGACGACCACCTCGAGCACTCTGTAAAAAGCAGCCGCCGGACGTATGCCGTTTTTGCTCGTCACCACGAGTGCGATTCCGGCGGGCAGGCCCAGCCCATACGCAATCACTGTGGAGGCCAGCGTCATGTACAGCGTTTCCAGCAAACCTTTGCCGAGCATTTTTAACACCGCTTCCTCAAACATCTTCCTCCACCTCCTCCACTGTGAGCCCTTTAGCGCGCAAATACCTGATCATTCTGTCCGCCACCTGGCTATTCTCAGGCAATTGCAGCACAATCTGCCCGAAGGCTTTTCCGTCAATATTGCGCGTATCCGCAAACAGTATGTTGACCGGCTGGTTAAACTCAAGAATCATACCCGCCACAACCGGCTCGAAAGACGAGCTGCCGTTGAATACGATGCGGCAACATCGGCAGCCAGCCATGGGCTCCAGGCTGTGGTCGTCGGTGTAAACAAGCCGTCTGGCCGCTGCGGATTTCGGCTGTGAAAATATCTCCTGAACCGGGCCCGATTCCACAATGCGGCTGTCGTCTATAATCGCAACGCGATGGCATATGTGCTCGATCACGCTCATCTCATGCGTGATCACCACAATCGTAATGCCAAGGCGCTTGTTGATATCCTTTAAAAGCTCGAGTATGCCCCGCGTGGTGGCGGGGTCAAGAGCGCTGGTCGCCTCGTCGCAGAGCAGCACCTTTGGGTGGGTCGCAAGCGCCCGCGCGATTGCAACACGCTGCCGCTGGCCGCCTGAAAGCTGTGCGGGATAGGCCCCGGCTTTTTCCGACAGCCCCACAAGGCTCAGCATTTCCCTGGCCCGCTGCTGCGCTTCCTTTTTATGCAGGCCGGATATTTCGAGAGGAAAGCACACATTGCCAAGAGCGCTGCGCTGCATCAGCAGATTGAAATGCTGAAATATCATGCCGATGGATTGGCGCGCGTGATTCAAATCTTTCGGTGTCATCGCCGAAAGCTCATTTCCGTTAAAACAGACGCTGCCTGCCGTCGGTTTTTCCAGCAGGTTGATGCACCGCACCAGCGTGCTTTTTCCCGCGCCGCTCATGCCGATGATACCGAAAATTTCGCCTTCCTCAATGTCGATATTGATGTTATTGAGCGCCTGCACCTCGCCCGCAGCGCTCTGAAAGCTCTTGCTTAAATTGTCCAGTCGAATAATGGGGTTACTCATTCCGCTCTCCGGTTTTTTTATTCAGCTGTTGGGCCAAATCCAAAAGCCCCTGTTCAAAATTCACGCCAAAACGGATATCCGTTTTGGCCTCCTTCGTCCGCTTGATGCTGCCGACGGTAAAATCAACGGCTGTTTTTACGGCTTCTGAAATATCTTCGCCGCTGAGCAGCGCTGCGAGCAGCACGCTTGCAAACACGTCGCCCGTCCCGTGGTAATACCCCGGAATCCTGTCGGCGAAAGCATAGGATACACGGTTTGTACGCCGGTCATACGCCGCGGCACCCAGCCGGGTGTCATCAAAGGCCACACCGGTCAGCACCACCTGCGCGGGGCCGAGATCAGACAGGGCCGACAGCAGATTTTCAATATATTCTTTTTCATACGGGCCTTCACGGTACGGCTCCCCGAGCAGCAGTGCCGCTTCGGTCAGATTCGGGACGATGATATCGGCCTTGGCGCAGAGCCTGCGCATCCCCTGCGGAAAGTCCTCGGGGAATATCGCATAGAGCTTGCCGTTATCGGCCATCACCGGATCGACGAGTATCAGATTGTCGGCCGTGCCAAACCGGCCGAAGAAATCCGATACGATATCGATCTGCCTGAACGAACCGAGAAAGCCCGTATACACGGCATCAAACGAGAGCTGCAGAGACTGCCAGTGCGACGCGACCGGCGCGATATCGTCGGTCAGATCGCGGAATGTATAGCCGTCAAATCCGCCCGTGTGCGTGGACAGGACGGCGGTCGGCACAACGCTCACTTCGATACCGGCTGCCGATATGACCGGCAGCGCCACAGTCAGTGAGCACCTGCCAAAGCAGGATATGTCATGGATAGCGGCAACTCTTTTTTGAACATTCATGATGCGGGCTCTCTTTCTTTTCGTTCATTATTTGAGGTCCTGTTTGCTGTGGCAATCTGTTGCCGGGCTTATTTGTTAAACGCCTGCTCCAGGTCGTCAATGATGTCGTCGATATGCTCGGTGCCGATAGACAGACGGACTGTGTTGGGCTTGATGCCCTGCTCAAGCAGTTCGTCCGCGCTGAGCTGCGAATGCGTCGTGCTCGCCGGATGAATCACGAGCGACTTCACATCGGCGACATTGGCCAGCAGTGAGAACAGCTCTAAGTCTTCGGTGAACTTGCGCGCTTCGTCCGCGCTGCCCTTTAATTCGAATGTGAAGATAGATCCGGCGCCGTTCGGGAAATACTTGTCGTACAGCGCTTTGTACGGGCTGCTTGTTAAGGACGGATGGTTGACCTTTTCCACCTTCGGATGCTTGCTTAAGTACTCGACGACCTTAAGCGTATTCTCCACATGGCGCTCCACGCGAAGCGACAGTGTTTCAAGGCCCTGCAGGAACAGGAACGAATTGAACGGGCTTAAAGCCGAGCCGGTATCGCGCAGCAGTGTCACGCGCGCTTTAATGATGTAAGCGAGCGGACCGACGGCCTCCGTGAAGCGAACGCCGTGATAACTCGGATCGGGTTCGGTCAGATACGGGAAACGCCCCGATGCCGCCCAGTCGAACTTGCCGCTGTCCACAATCACGCCGCCGATGGAGGTGCCGTGGCCGCCGATAAACTTGGTTGCCGAATGCACCACGATGTCCGCGCCGTACTCAAACGGACGCAGCAGATACGGCGTGGTGAACGTGTTGTCGATAATAAGCGGAACGCCGTGCTTGTGCGCAATAGCCGCCACCTTCTCAATGTCGATGATGCTCGAATTCGGGTTGCCAAGGCTCTCGATGAACACCGCCTTGGTATTCGGGCGAATCGCCGCTTCGAAGCTGCCTTCCTTATCAGGATCGACAAACGTCACGTCGATACCGAAATCCTTGAATGTATGGGCGAAAAGATTGTAGGTGCCGCCGTAAAGCGTGTTCGCCGATACGATGTGGTCTCCGGAATGGGCAATGTTCTGCACCGCATACGTCACGGCTGCCGAGCCGCTCGAAAGTGCGAGCGCAGCGACGCCGCCTTCGAGCGCCGCGATACGCTTCTCAAATACATCCGAGGTCGGGTTCATGATGCGCGTGTAAATGTTGCCGGGTTCCGTCAGGCCAAACCGCGAAGCCGCCGATGCCGAGCTCGGGAACACATACGAGGTTGTCTGATAAATCGGAACGGCACGGGCGTCCGTAGCCGGATCGGGCGACTCCTGCCCGACATGCAGCTGAAGGGTTTCAAACTTGTAATTTTTATCGGTTGCCATGTTATTTGCTCCTTTAATTACTCTATTTCATATAGATTTTATATGATATTCGGTTCTTATAAACCCTCTTCACAGGTCTGCGAAGAGGGCCAATATTTTTGTCCGTTTTGTGTGTGTTTGAACAAAGGCAGGCGAATTTTTGCCCGCCTTCGTTCAATAAAGGACTTCAGTGATGGGATTACTCTGAAAAAAGCGCTGTGGACAGGTAGCGTTCACCGGTATCCGGCAGTATTACAACGATTGTCTTCCCTTCGTTCTCAGGACGCTGTGCGAGCTGTGTGGCCGCCCATGCCGCCGCGCCGGAGGATATGCCCACGAGCAAACCTTCAGTTTTGGCAATCTCTTTGCCGACCGCGAATGCGTCTTCGTTTTTCACCGTGATGATTTCGTCGTAAATGCCCGTGTTGAGCACTTCCGGTACGAAGCCGGGGCCGATGCCCTGAATTTTGTGGGGGCCGGGCCTGCCTTCGGAAAGCACCGGAGAATCAGCAGGCTCCACCACGACAATCTTGATGTTCGGGTTCTTGGATTTTAAGTATTCGCCAGCGCCCGTCACCGTGCCGCCTGTGCCTGCGCCCGATACGAAGATATCCACTTTGCCGTCGGTATCTTCCCAGATCTCGGGGCCGGTGGTCGCTTTGTGAACCGCCGGGTTTGCCGGGTTTGTAAACTGGCTCGGGATAAACGAATTCGGGATCTCCTGCGCAAGTTCATCCGCTTTGGCAATCGCGCCCTTCATCCCCTTCGCGCCTTCAGTCAGCACCAATTCTGCGCCATACGCTTTCAATAGATTCCGGCGCTCAACGCTGAATGTTTCGGGCATGGTCAGAATGATACGATATCCCCGTGCCGCAGCAACCGATGCAAGCCCAATGCCTGTGTTGCCGCTGGTCGGCTCAATGATCACGCTGTCCGGTTTGAGAACACCGCGCTTTTCCGCATCTTCAATCATCGCCTTGGCAATCCGGTCTTTCACGCTGCCTGCCGGATTGTAATACTCCAGCTTGCCGATGATCGTCGCTTTGAGATTGTGCTTCTTTTCATAATTAGACAGCTCAAGCAGCGGCGTCTTCCCAATCAGATCCGTTAAGCTTTTATACACCTTTGACATTTTCATTACCTCCATCGTTATATTCATTTTTATTAATTCATATATGTTTAATATGATATTATCTTATTCCCGTATTTATTATTTGTCAATAGATTATTTAAAATAATTTATATTTTTTATATCAGTTTGGTATGCTATTGACAAGGCCTTTACTATCGCATATGATAAAAGCATATATAATTAGTATGAAATGAGGTGCGCTCATGAGAATATCCGCTAAAGGACGCTATGCGCTGGCTGCCACCATCAGCATGGCTCAAGATTATAACAAAGGCGAATGCATCACAGTCATCAGTATATCCGAAAAACTCGGTATTTCAAAAATATATCTTGAACAGGTTTTCTCACTGCTGAAGCGCGGTGACATCGTGACCTCACTCAAAGGCGCGCAAGGCGGCTATATGCTCACGCGAATGCCGGGCAAGATCAGTGCCTATCAGGTGCTCGCCGCCGTGGAGAGCTCGCTGATAGAAAGCGCGGAAGAAACCGTGGTGCAAAAAGCACCGCAGATTGACGCCGCCATGCAGTCCCTCGTATTCGGCTCTTTGGACGGTGCCGTCAAAGCGGCGCTCGAAAAAATCATGCTTGATGATCTTGTGCATGAAGCCGAAAAGCACAATGCCGAAAACGGCCTGATGTTCTTCATATAAGGAGACAGATATGGATTTTGAAACGCTTTGCATCCATGGATGCGCAAAAAAATATGATGCTACGGGTGCGGTCAGCGTACCGATATTTCAATCGGCAACATTTTCCCATCCTGGTATCGGCGAAAGCACAGGCTTTGATTATTCCCGCCTGCAAAACCCGACGCGTGAGCACCTTGAAATTACAGTAGCAACGCTCGAAAACGGATTCGACGCCATGGCGTTTTCATCCGGCATGGCTGCCATCGCGGCGCTCATGGAGCTGTTTGCCCCCGGAGACCATATCATCGCCTCGGACGATCTGTACGGTGGCTCTCACCGGTTGTTTCATCATATCTCGGTTAAGAACGGTCTTTCGTTCGACCTTGTCAATACCTCCGATATATCATTAATCGAAGAAAAAATCACGGCGCATACCAAAGCGCTGTTTATTGAAACGCCGACCAACCCGATGATGCAGGTGACCGACATCGCGGCGGCGGCGGCGCTCGCCAAAAGCCACGGCCTGCTCGTGATCGTGGACAACACGTTTCTGACGCCGTATTACCTGCGCCCGCTCGAGCTTGGTGCGGACGTGGTGGTACACAGCGGCACGAAATACCTCGGCGGCCACAACGACACGCTGGCCGGGTTCCTCGTTGTGAATGAGGCGGAACTGTCCGAAAAGCTCCGCTTCATTTACAAAACGACCGGTGCATGCCTATCCCCGTTTGACAGCTGGCTGCTGACCCGCGGCCTCAAAACGCTGGCCGTACGCCTTGATAGGCAGCAAGAGAGCGCGATGAAAATCGCGCAGTTTTTAAGCGGACATGCCAAGGTCAAAGCCGTTCACTATGTCGGTCTGCCGTCCCATCCCGATTACGCGGTTTCAAAAAAACAAGCGTCGGGTTTTGGCGCGATGATCTCGTTCGAGGTGGAAAGCGCCGCTGTCGCGCAGCGCGTGCTTGGACGCGTCTCCGTCATTCAGTACGCGGAGAGCCTCGGCGGCGTGGAATCGCTGATCACTTACCCGATGCTGCAGACGCACGCCGACGTACCGGCAGATGTGCGCGAAGCCAAAGGAATCAATGAGCGCCTGCTGCGGCTCTCGGTCGGGCTCGAAAGCGCGGACGATTTGATTGTTGATTTACGGCAGGCTTTGGAGGGCTGACATGGCATACAATTTCGATGAAATCATTGAGCGCAGAGACACCGATTCGCTCAAATACGACTTTGCGGCAAGGCGCGGCAAACCGGAGGGCCTGCTTCCGCTTTGGGTCGCCGATATGGATTTTCGCACGCCCCAATGCGTCATTGACGCGTTGATTGAAAAAAGCGTCCACGGCATTTTCGGCTACAGCGAAAGCCGGGCCGACTATTTTGAGGTGCTGCAAGGCTGGTTCAGCCGCCGTTTTAACTGGCAGATACAGCCCGAGTGGCTCGTGAAAACACCCGGCGTGGTGTTCGCCATCTGCGCCGCGATGCACGCAGTCACGCAGCAGGGCGACGCGGTGCTGATTCAGCAGCCCGTCTATTATCCGTTCACCGAATCGATTGAGGTCAACCGCCGCAAGCTCGTCGTCAGCGAGCTTGTTTATGACGGCAGCGGCTACACAATAGACTTTGAGGACTTCGAGCAGAAAATTAAAGAGAACAATGTGAAGCTGTTTATACTCTGCAACCCGCACAATCCCGTAGGGCGCGTCTGGACGCGCGATGAACTCATCCGTTTGGGCGACATCTGCGTCAATCACGGCGTCACCGTGGTCTCCGATGAGATTCACGCCGACTTTATTTATCCGGGCCATACGCATACTGTCTTTGCAGATTTAAAGCCCGAGTTCGAGGCCATTGCGGTCACCTGCACCGCGCCCACCAAAACATTCAATCTGGCGGGGCTGCAGATATCCAACGTATTCATCGCGAACAGGACGCTGCGCAACCGCGTCCGTCAGGAGATAAACCGCTGCGGCTACAGCCAGCTCAATGTGATGGGAATCGTGGCATGCAAAGCCGCCTATCAGAAGGGAGACGATTGGCTGGAAGAGCTCAACGGCTATCTGGCTGAAAATCTTGATTTTCTGCGCACATTCCTTGCCGCGCACATACCGAAAATCAGGCTTGTGGAGCCGCAGGGCTCGTATCTCGTCTGGCTCGACTGCAAAGCGCTAAATTTAAGCGACAGGGAGCTTGATGACTTGATCGTCAGCCGCGCGAAGCTCTGGCTCGACGCGGGCACGATGTTCGGTCAGGGCGGCAGCGGCTTTCAGCGCATCAACATTGCGTGCCCGCGCACGCTGTTAAAGCAGGCACTCGAGCAACTCGATCGCGCGATTCATCAGTAATACCTTCGGCCATCTGCGAAAGCAGCTGGCCTTTTTCAAGTCAGATAATATGAAACAGCAGCTGTGTTTTTTAGGCCTCATCGTGAACATAAGCTGCCACAGACAGGCGAGCGATGAGGCATTTCAGCAATGACGGATTGCCGCGCGCGTGTTCTGCAAGTCCACGCTCCCCAAAAGTTTTTTGAGGATATCGGCGATATTGGAGCTGTTTTGTAGTCCAAAGCCACAGCTTTGTTTCAGCTGCATAACTGCTTAAGCAAAGTTATGTCAAGATCGGAACCGATAAAGGTCATCCGGTTTTCACCGCTTTGCGGTGCCGCTTCTGTCACAACATCCCGCATGGCAATGTGGAGCAGATAGCGAATGCCTTCAATCCGCAGATACCCCTTGACGCGGTAAACGCGACCGCACTCTCCCGCAACGATGCGCCGGATAAAGCCGTCGAATGCCTGTCGGCTCAAATCTTTTTCCATCGGCAGTGTCACCGTATCCATAGGAGCATGGCTGTGCCCGAAGGCATGCTCCTTCCGGCGTCCGCCGACGGCGAGGACATCGTCCAAAAAGCCGCTCTCATGCCATAGCCGCGCAATCACCGCCGCATCCGGATTCACATTCTTCAAATCGCAGACAATTTCGGCCGTATCGCCCTCAAAACGCTCAAGCTTGCTGACGACGATCACCGACGCATTTTTGATTTGATTTTCCACGAAGCTGCCTGCAACCATACCGGCGGATCTGCCGCTCAGGCTGTCGTAAACCACGACGGCGCGCCTGATGATGCAGCGCGTCCATAAAAACTCATCCTTGAGTACGTCTTCAAATTGGTTGAACACGAATATGCCCGATGTTTCGAATACGATGCGGGCCGGTGCAAACGTCTCTATGATCTGCTTTAATGCCAGCGTCAGCTCGCTCCTGAGCGTGCAGCAGATGCAGCCGCCCGACAAAGCGATTGCCTGAAAACCGGCACCGCGAATCAGTTCGGCATCCATGCCGGTCTGCCCGAATTCGTTGACGATATAAACGGCGCGTTCTTGCACGGCTGCATAATGGCTGAGCAGCCTGTTGGCAAGCGTTGTTTTTCCCGCGCCGAGAAAACCCGATATCACATCAATTTCAATCATGAATATACCGTCCCGATGCAAAGAGCCTGCAATGCACAGGCTCAGCTTGATGAAACCCCACTTGTCATGCAGTCCACTTCGTAATCACGTCGCTTCGCTCACTCAAAATCATCATGCACTATAGCACCACAATAAACGAAAAGACAGGTTAGCGGTCATTCTGAACGAGTGTAGCGAAGTGAAGAATCTGTCTCAACAGATCCTTCGTTGCTTCGCTCCTCAGGATGACCGTATGAGTTACTTTCCATAGCAATGACACCAATCACTTTGTCAGCAGTCTGTGTAATCCGCAGATTAGACAAACGATCTCGCGACCTCCGCACAGCTCGCCGCGTCGGATGTGTACGCATCCGCGCCGATACTGTCGCAGAACGCCTGCGTGACCGGCGCGCCGCCCACCATCACCTTGACGGACTCGCGCAGCCCGGAATCCCTCAGCGCTTTGAGCACATCGCCCTGAGCGCCCATCGTGGTGGTCAGCAGCGCGGAAAGCGCCACAATATTGGGCTTGTGTTCCCGAACGGCCTCCACGATTTTTGCTTCCGGCACATCCGTCCCGAGATCGATCACCTCAAAGCCCGCGCCCACCAGCATCATCTTCACAAGATTCTTGCCGATGTCGTGCAAATCGCCCTTTATCGTCGCGAGCACCACCCTGCCGATCGGCTTCACGCCCGCGTCAATCAGATGCGGCTTCAATATCTCAATGCCCTTGTTAAGCGCACGCGCGGCAATCAGCACCTCCGGCACATACACTTCGTTTTTCTTAAACCTGACGCCGAGCTTGCCCATGCCATTCAGCAGCCCGTCGTTTAATATTTCTTCCGGGCCGATTCCTTCCGAGAGCGCCTCGCCGATTTCTTTGACCACCAAATTCGCGTTGCCCATCTGTAGATAGTCGGAAATGTTTTTTACATGTGACATATTCTTTTGCGCCTTTCACTTATCATTCCATGTCGTATTTCGCGGGATTGAGCTTTTCGCACTGCGGCAGCATCTGCTCCGTCAGTGTCTGCACATCGGCCGGCAGCGCGTCCACATCATCCGACAACCGACTAAGCCACATCAGTTCCTTGCCGTCCAGCGTGAGCTCGCCGCTGTCGTGCGCCGCCTTGATTTTGCCAAGCACAAGCGCCGCCGCTTTCTTGACGCGGTGGTAATAGCCGTCTTCCTTGACGATCTCCTTCGATATCTCGAGAACAATGTCCGGACGAAGCACATAGGCCTGAGGGTCAAGAGCGCTGTCGGAATCCGCGTGCAGGTCGCGCAGCAGCAGCGCCGCTTCTTTCCCCCGCTTTGTTGCCGCGTTCATCAAGCGGCAATCGTATTCGAGCTGTTCAAACGAAACGGTCGGCGCCATGCCGCCCAGCAGCTTGATATTCTGTATCGATTCGTTGCTCCAAAGGTCCGCCACGCACATCGCCACATTGCCCACGGGGCTTAAATGCGCACAGGCGCTGGTGCGGCCTTCCATCGCAATCGGCATACCCGCAATCGCCTTGACATAAACACCTTCGTATCCGCAATCCTTATGCGGCCCTTTTGCACCGCACTCAAAAGCGACGAGGCTGCGCACCGCCGCCATCACGCGCACGGCTGCCGAGAAAACCTTGGGCACATAGTTGCGGTCGGCCAGCACCATCGCGGTATTCGCAAAGCCGCAAGCGGTGTCTCCGGCAGGCACAGTGCCCGTTTTATCCGCAATCGCGGCGATTTCGGTCCAGAGCTTTTTCATATCCGTGCAGCCCAGCACTGACAGCGCAAAAACGGATTTTGCGATATCGCAATACATGATCGCTTCGTCGTGCACTTCCTTGCCGCCGACCGATTCGACCGAGAGGAACTCGGCACCGGCTCCGGCACAGCCCTCAAACGTCTCCATCATGCTGTCCCAATGCATGCCGCGCCACATGTGCTGCAAATTATTGCCCTCGCGGATATCGTTCGGCGTGATGCGCACCGCGCTCCTCACCCCGTGCTTATCCGCGTATTCCTTGGCAATTTCCACCACCGTCCGGCACACCTCGATCCCCCATTTGGGCTCAAACGTCATGGGCGGCAGCGTTTCGATCTCCGCCACGAAGCCGGGGCTATAAAGGTCTTTCGCGCGTTCGCAAATACCCGTAATGATTTCCTTGTAGTTACGGATGACCTCCGGCATGGTGCCGGATTCAATGGTCATTGTCGGCAGCGTAAAATTGACCTCCGGGTACAGCATACCCCCGCCAATCACCATACCGTTTTTAAGTGCAACAGGGAATTTGGCATGCGCGTATACAAAATCACTGAGATCCTGATACGCCGTTGTTTTAAACTCTGGCATTTATGCTTTCCTCCCAATACTGTATTTTAAGTTCAGTATAGGGCAGCCATATGCCATGTTTCTTGAACGATTTTTTGATTTATATAATAAATCAACTTTTCCTATAGTTTTGATATAATATCAAGCAGATAGGGCAAAGCCTTATAGGGCAAGCCCCATCGCCCGATACAGTTTTAAATAAAATACTCGATCGTGCGGTTGGGGGTTCTTCTGGTGGATTCATTGAATAAAATCACCGCTTCGCGTGACTCTTTTGGCCCGAGCGTATAGACGCCTTTTGTTTCACTGTTGAGTATGCCGTAAGCCACCTTGCGGTTCATCCTTGTCGGCGCATCCGCAACCATCTCAATGCCCGGTATCTGAAATGGCTTTTTCCGGTAATACGGGTCAAAAAGAAAAATATTTTCGTCGTCGGCAGCGGTGAACAGCACATAATGCCAGCAGCCGTAGTACAGGCGCACCACTGCTGCGCCTCCCTGCTGCAGCCCTGTCACAATCTTGCTGTTCTGGCCGATAAAGACCTCGCTTCCGGTCAGATACTCACCGTTTATCGGAAAACGCTTCACTTTGCCGAACTGATTCAGCCAGTTGCAAAGAAACATCATGGCCATGCCCGATGTGCCGTTTTTGCCGAACTCGCCCTTGCTGTTGTAAGCATCCAGACTGTACAGCACGATGTGCTTTATCACATCCGGCGGTATCTCCTCGCGCTTAAACAGATAGCTGATGGCGTTGGTCATCGTGGTCGGACCGCAGTCGAATTCGGTTGACTGATAGCTGAGCGGGTTTTTCAAGCGTTACCTCCGTCGTCCGATACGATGAGCGATGCGGTCAGCCGTGCGCTTTGCGCCAGCTCGTTCACCGTGGTATATTCTCCGCAAGTGTGGCAATCGTGCATCCCCGATGCGATGACAAGCCCCGTGATGCCGCGCGCCGCGAGATAGTTGTTGTCGCTGCCGCCGAACGTTTTCACCATCTGCGTATCAATTTTCATGGCTTTGCACGCCTCTTCGAAACGCTTGGCCACAACATGGTCAAGCGGCGTTTCGTAGGCCCTGCAGCCCTCTGTGACGTCAAAAGCAACGGATGCGCCGAACGACTGCACGCTGGCGGCAAATTGCCGCTGCACAGCCTCCGCGAGATCGACCGCCGTTTGATGGGAGAAGCTGCGCACCTCCCCGCAGACAACGCATTCATTGGGGATGATATTCGTCGCGATGCCGCCCCGGATGATGCCGATATTGAGCGTGGCATCGTCGCCGACATGCCCGAGCTTGAGCTTGCTGACCGCATCCGCCGCCGCTGCGATGGCATGAACACCCTTCTCGGGTTCAAAGCCCGCATGGGCGCACTTGCCCGTGACCGTCGCGGTAAAAAACAGTATACTCGGCGCGCTGAACGCCGCCGTCCCGATGGCCCCCGATAAATCCAGCACATAGGCCTGCTTTGATTGAATCTGCGCAAAATCGAACTGGGCTGCGCCGCCGCAATAAACTTCCTCCGCAACGGTGAACAGCACTTCGATGGGCCGGTGACGTACGCCGTTCTCGTCGATCACGCGCAGCGCTTCGAGTATCGCGGCAATGCCCGATATATCGTCTGCACCGAGTACCGTGTCTCCGCCGCTCGTGATGCGGCCATTCCCCGAGATCACCGCCCGCTTTCCGCCTGAAGGCTCCACCGTATCCATATGAGCACAGAGCAGCAAGGGGGCTCCCAGCTCCTCTTCGCCTTTGAGATAACCGTAGAGATTGCCGCAGCCGTTTTCATGCCCCGCCCCGGCCTGATCTTCCGCGATGCTGAAACCGAGCTCAGTCAGCTGCCGCTTTATGTATTCACAGACCCGTTTCTCGCCGAATGCCGGGCTGTCCATTGCCACAATTGCAGAAAATTCATTGATAAGCCGATCGGTGTTGATATCCATGCAGTCTCCCATACAAGCTTTGATATTTCATAGTTTACATGTATGATACATATGATTGTATTGTGCGGCAACGCTGCCGTTTTGTCAATCCGAAATTCTGCCGCAGAAAACTCTATTATTTCATTACCACTGATTATACTGATTTTTCAGACAAAATACCATCACCGCGCATAACGATGTGCTTCGGAATCAACGCGGAATGGCCTTCGGAAGATATAAGATGCCCTCTGCGTCTTATCGCAGCAAGCACCGGATTATAACGAATCTGCTTCATTCAATATCTCAATCGCCCACTTATTCTCGTAAATCTGGCCCGCGGGCAAACGGATCAGATTTTTCTGCTGCGATAAATCCTCGATGATTCCCTGTCGGGACGGCAGCGATGTCCACGGCTCTATGCAGATATACGGTGCGTCTGTTAGCGGCATGTGCCAGAGACCGAGGTAGTGCATATCGGGGTATTCCACGCGCAACGCATTTTCGCCGCAAATCCTCCTCAGCGTCACGCTGTTGGCCATGCCTGCCAGCACAATCGCATCGTTGTCGAACAGATCATGCGAGAGCGGCAGCCTGAGGCCGTCCTGCAGAAAAAACGGCTCGTCAGCACCCGAGCAAAAGCCCGCTGGGCTGATGCCGATGCGAACCGGCGCGGCGGCTTCACCGAATTCGAGCATATAATCCTCAAACTTGAGCCCGCTTTCGAGCGGCACCCGAAAGCCCGGATGCCCGCCGAGACCGAAATACATCATTTCCGAGCCTTTGTTCTCAACGGTGAAGGTGATGCCGAGCCGCTTTCCCGACAGCCGGTAACAGACGCGCAGCGCAAACCGAAACGGATACATCGCCTGTGTGGCGGCATCGTCTTCAAGCGCAAATGTCGCCGCATTATCCTCATTTTCTGCAACGGCAAATTCCTTATGCGCCGCAAAACCGTGTATGCCCATTGTGTAGCTTTTCTCTTTGAGTCGGTACGTTTTGTTGGTCAGCCGCCCGACATAGGGAAAAAGGTTGGGGGCCCGCCCTGTCCAATAAGCCATGTCGCCATTCCACAGGTATTCCGTTCCGCCGGTATCCCGGACGGACTGCATTTCCGCGCCAAGCGTGCTGACCACCACTGTCAGCGCCTCGTTTTTGATTGTGATATCCATTGTGTCTCCTAAGCTATTAAAATGGGCTTACCCCAATAAAGCCTCCTTTTGAAAGGAGGTGGCACGCGCAGCGTGACGGAGGATTGTGCTGTGTTGCCATAATATTCACTAAATCAATCCGCGGTCAGCGTAGCTGACAGCTCGTAAGGTTCCTTAGCCTTCTTTTGAAAGAAGGCAGATTTCTGACAAAGCAACAGATGTCATTTCGAATGATGCTTAAGCGATCTGCTGCGCGGCGGACTGAAATTCCATGTTCATAGCGTTTTAACATGGGATTTTTCGACTCGCTGTCGCTCGCTCAAAATGACATTTATCTATTGCCTCCTTTTGAAAGGTACTTCATATCGATCCCCGTCCTGCCGGGGACCATACAAAAAGGCACAGGCTTATCTTTGTAAACCCATGCCTTTTTAAATCCCTCTGTTAAATCAGATTCAGCCCCGTCTCGGGGTCGAACATGTGAACGAGCTCTCCGGAGAACTCAAACGAGAGCAGATGCCCCGACGCCATATGCTGGTATTCGGTGGTAGGGATGCGAATGATCGCTTCCTTCCCCTGCACGCTGACGTGAATGTACGTTTCGCTTCCCATCATCTCGCTCACGTCCACCGCCGCCACCACACCGCGATTGGATACCTGAATATGCTCCGGACGGATACCGAGCGTAATGCTCATTGTCTGCCTGCCCCTATCCGCAAGCGCTTTGCACATATTCTCCGGCAGTTCCACCTTCATGCCGTGCAGCTCCACAGCATATTTTTCGCCTTGCCGTTTGAGCTCCGCATCAAAAAAATTCATCTGCGGCGTGCCGATAAAACCAGCCACAAACAGGTTGCCCGGATGATTGAACACCTGCGACGGCGTCCCGATCTGCTGTATAAACCCGTCCTTCATAATCACGATCCGGTCGCCGAGCGTCATCGCTTCGGTCTGGTCGTGCGTTACGTAGATAAACGTGGTATTCACACGCTCGCGCATTTTGATGAGTTCGGCGCGCATCTGATTGCGCAGCTTCGCATCGAGATTCGACAGCGGTTCGTCCATTAAAAAAACCTTGGGTTCGCGCACGATGGCGCGGCCGATCGCCACGCGCTGGCGCTGCCCGCCCGACAGCGCTTTGGGCCTGCGCTTTAACAGCTCGGTGATGCCGAGAATCTCCGCCGCTTCCTTAACCTTTTTATCGATCTCTCCCTTGGGCACTTTTCGCAGCTTGAGCGCAAAAGCCATGTTGTCGTATACGCTCATGTGCGGGTACAGCGCGTAGTTCTGAAACACCATCGCGATGTCCCTGTCCTTTGGCGGCACGTTGTTGATCAGCTTATCGTCAATGAAAAGCTCTCCGCTCGTGATATCCTCAAGGCCCGCCACCATTCTGAGTGTGGTAGATTTGCCGCAGCCCGACGGCCCGACCAGCACGATGAACTCCTTGTCGGCGATATCGAGGCTGAACTGCTGCACCGCGACAACCCCTTCATCGGTAATCTGCAGGTTGACCGACGTCTCGCTGCTTTGCTCCTTTTTGCTCTTTCTTTCCGAGCTCGAAGGATAGATTTTCTTGATATTATTAAATGTGACTTTTGCCATAATGACCGGCCTGGCTCGTAAGGCCTTCGCCTCACAGCCTCATCTGCGCAAAGCATCCTTGCGCAGACATTACGGCAGGTCTCCACGCTGCCGCACCGCGAGCCGCCGCGGGGGTCTCCTCCTTTTCCTTCGCCGGACTGTCCATTATGTGGAGTGGGCAGCCAGTCAATTGCTCTATAAGGCTCACAGCTGATTACGAAATTCGTTTGCGCTGATGCCTTCTATCTTTTTAAATACTCTCGAAAAATGGCCGGTATCCGCGTAGCCGACCAACTCGCAGATATCGCCGATTTTGAGGCTCGGGTTAGCAAGAAGCTGCTTTGCCGCTTTGATGCGCGTGGCATTGAGCAGATCGTAAAAGCTCTTGCCTGTGTGCTTATTTAATAGCTTTGACAGATGCCATTGCGATACATAGCAGTGGTCCGCAATATCCTGCAGCGTCAGCTTCTCCGCATATTTTTCATCTAGGAACGCCAGCGCCTGCCTCACGATAAAGCTGTTTGCGTTGTGCTCCTCGTCCTTCGTGTCCGCTCCCGATTCGCCGATGCTGATTTTGCCCAAATTGCCGATCATGGTCAGCAGCGCTTCGTGTATCTCTTCCATCCGGGAGGGCTTTAGCAGCAGCCGCGTCACCCCGAGACGGATCGATTCCTGCGCGTACTCAAAGTTGCGGTAGCCCGTGAGCACCGTCACCTGCATATTCGGAAACTCGCTTTTGAGGCCGACAAGCATCGTGAGGGCATCCGTATCGGGCATTTTGATATCGGTGAACAATATATCCGGCGCGTGCTCGCGGATCGCTTTGGTTCCCCCCGCCGCACTGTAGGCCGTCGCGACCACTTCGCAGCCGAAGTGCTTCCAGTCAACCACCTTTTTTAAGCCTTCTACGATAATTGCCTCATCATCGATCAGCACAACCTTATACATGACTGCCTCCGAACGCTTGATGAAAATATCATATCACTATCAGCCCTTGATCGCACCTATCGTGAGCCCCTTGATGATATTCTTTTGCAGCAGGATATACACGACCAGCACAGGCAGCACCACGAGCACCACGGATGCCGCCATGAGCCCGTAATTAACGCCCGCCTGCGAATTGATCTCATTTAAAAGCAGCGTAATCGTCTTTTCATGCGGAAACCGCAGCAGAAACATCTGCGTAAACAGGTCGTTGTAAGACCACAGGAACGAGAATATCGCCACCGTCGCAAAGGACGGCCTCGCCACAGGCATGATGATCTTGAAGTAGATTTTGAACACATTGCACCCGTCAAGGTAGGCCGACTCCTCGAGCTCAATCGGCACCGAGCGTATAAAGCCCATCAACACGATGATGGAGAACGACAGGTTGCCCGCAATCTGCGGCAGTATCACCGACAGTATGGACGCCCAGCGGTTGCCCGTGCTTGCGATTCCCCAGTCAACTTCCATGCGGAACACGGGGATAATCGTGGAAAACACAGGAAACATCATACTTGCAATCACGAGACCGTAGATGATTTTTTTGCCCTTGAAGTTATACCTCACCAGCCCGTAAGCCGCAAGCCCGGCCAGCAGCACCACAAGCACCGTCACCGTGATGGAAATCACGAAGCTGTTTAAATAGGCGTTGGCAAAGTCAGAGCGTTCTCCCGCCGTCTGGTAGTTATCCAGTGTAAAGCTTTGCGTCCACGGCCAGGGAATTGAAAACGAATCCGAGCGGATTTCACCCTTTAAGCGGAACGAATTGATGATAACCCAAAGGAACGGATAAACTGTGGTAATCCCCCAGATAATGAGCACAAGATATGTGAAGAACTGAGAGACAGAGAACCTGCCTTTGCGCAAGCTGCGCATTTTCAATTTGCCCATTCGAATTGCTCCCCTCTCAATAATCCTTCTGCTTGAAAATTTTGTTGGCCACTTGCGCAAAAACCACGCCGAGCACCACAATGACCACTGCGATGGCGGACGAATAGTCCACATCGCCTCTTATAAACGCCTGATTGTACATGTATGTGCCCGTCAACCATGACTGATCCATCGGTATCCCCTGGCCCATCATCACCCAAGGCAGGTCGAACACCTTGAGCGCACCGGTGATGGCCAGCACGAGGCATGTGCACAGCACATTCCTTAGCAGCGGCAGCGTGATGTAGCGCGTGCGTTTCCAGCCGCTCGCGCCGTCGAGCTCAGCCGCTTCATAGATTTCGGGCGAAATATTGTTAAGCCCCGTCACAATAATCACAAAATAGAACCCCACATACTGCCACATGACAGGTGTGAGCATCGTTCCTAAAAAATGCTCGGGGTCTTTCCAGTCAATGTTTTCCGTGACGCCAAATACGTTCTGCATCAGCTGATTGAGCATGCCGCCGTTGTAAAGGAAAATAAGGTTGAACAGCAGCCCCAGCGCCGTAGCGCTGATCACGATCGGAAAGAAATATACCGTTCTGAAAAAATGCGCGCCTGTTTTAATCCTGTCCACCAGCAGCGCCAGCACCAGCGCGATACCCACCTGAAAGATGATCGTGGTCGCCGTTAAAAACAGCGTGTTTTTAAGCGCAGTCAGCATGTTTGTGTCTTCGAACATCTTGACAAAGTTGGTATACCACGGCGCGTTGACCCCTTCGGGCGCAGTCCCCAGGCCCGATATATTCAAAAAGCTGTTGATGATATTTTGTATAAACGGATAGTATAAGAATAACACCAGGAATGCAAAAGCCGGTATAAGAAATACGAGCAGTGGCGTTTTCTTTTTGTATATTGTCGAATTCATATCATACCGCCTTATTCTCGGTTGAATAAGGGGCTGCTAAAAGCAGCCCCCCGTCCATCAATTGGGAGATAACTTATTTGGCAGGCTGAAGAGCGAGGGCTGATTCGAGCGCCTCGGCAGCTGTCGTCTTGCCCGCAACAATGTTTTTCACGTTGGCAAACATATCGGCACGCGCTTCTGCGCTCAGGGAATCCTGAACCGCTCCCACAATGCTCGACACATCGCTGCACATTTCAGCCGCAGACGTCTGGATCTCATTGAGGCCGGACGGCTTCGCACCGTTCTTGAGCGCGGTGACTTCCGTTGTCACGAATGTGGAGAGGACTTCGTCGCTTGTCATGTATTCGATGAATTTAATCGCGGCATCGCGCTTTGTTTCATCTTCCCATGCCTGACGGGTGATGTAGTAGCCCATGGAAATACCGCCGATGATATCGGTCGCTTTTCTCTCGCCCTTGCCCGGCACATATTTCACGGCATAGTCACTCAGGTGGTCGGCGCAGTTCTCTACGAAATAGCCAACCTTCCATGAACCGTCGATCAGGAACGCGGCGTCGCCGTCAGCCATCAACTGAACAGTTTCCGCGTCGGTCGCTGTGAGCGTGTTCTCCGGCAGGAATCCCTTATCATAGAGCTGCTTTAAGTCTTCAAAGCCCGCTGCCCATTTTGTGGCTGTCGCATCCGTCGCCGAAGCGGGTACATCGAGGTGGTTGGCAGTATTGCCGTTGTTGTACGTTGTGAATTCAAACCAATAGTGAGGAACTTCCTGAAGCGATACGGCGACCGGTGTGAAGCCCGCATCTTTAATCTTCTGGCAGTCGGCAAGGAACTGTTCCCATGTGTAGCCGGGGCCCGGAACCGTCACACCCGCAGCATCGAGAACCTTTGTGTTCACGAACAGGCTTTCCCAATAGCCGCTGGACGGAACCGCATAAATGCCGCCGTCAACCGGAGAAGGAACGAGCATGTCCTCTTTCATGTTGCCGGCATAGTCCGGATAGACTTCGCGGATTTCATCAAGAGGCACAACCTTATCGGCTTCAATGATGGGGTTTGCGTCGGAACCCAAGAAGTAGAACAGCACGTCAGGCTCTGTTCCTGTTTCGAAGTCGGCCATAACTTTGGCTTTCCACTCTTCGTTGGATGTTGCGGAAGCATCCATAACGGTGTTGCCGGTGGCTTCTTCGTAGCCGGTCAATGCCGCTTCGTAGTTGCCGCGGTTGCCGTCGTCGCCGCCGTAAGAAGTCACAACTGTGATTTCCACGGGTGCCGCAGCCGCTTCGGACTCCTCGGCAGGAGCGCTTGAAGATGCCTCGGCAGATTCTTGATCAGACGCTGATGGCTGGGTTGTCTGACCGGCGCAGCCGACAAACGCAACAAGTGCCATCACCAGAACCAACAAGAGTGCAATGGTCTTTTTCATTGTGTACTATCCTCCATAAAATGATATATGGGCAGAGCGGACTAATCTCCGCTTTATGATTATTATAGATGACACAAGCTGTGATCAAATATACCCACGATTGCGTTTTATTGCTTATGGTTGCCCGTTTATGAACAAAACTCAACATGCGGAATCACAATACGGGCCAGCGTCCGCCCTTTCTTAACCTCGCTGATGGTCAGCCCGCCCTCTTCTCCGTAAAGGATTTTAAGCCGCCTGTTCACATTGCGGATGCCGATGCATTCGCGGTTTTCGGCCACGCTGTCGCCGTCGTTTTGCGTGCTTAATAGCTTATTGATCGCGTCCCTGTCCGTCTGCGTCATCACGCCGTCGTTTTCCACCTCAATTACCAGCACATCGCCTTTGAGTGCGCTGCGCAGTATCAGCTCGCCCTTTTGTTTGAGCGCAATGCCGTGCTCAATCGCATTTTCGACAATCGGCTGCAGAATCAGGCAGGGCACCAGCGCCCCAAGCGTCCGCGGGTCAATCTCTTTGACGATCGTGAGCCGGTCGCCGAGACGTTCGGACAATATATAAAGATAGGCGTCGGCATAAGAAAGCTCCTGCTCCACGCTGCCGCGGGCACGCCCGCCCCTTGCTGTCGCCGCGTCAAGCATTTTGGAAAGCGCTTCGATCATGCGGCATACCTTCTCATCCTCGGCCATGCGCGCCGCCCACAGTATCGCTTCGAGCGTGTTGTTTAAAAAATGCGGGTTGATCTGAGACCGCAACGCGCTCATACGCGCGTCCTGCAGCGCAAGCTGCTCTTCATAGCTGCGTTCAAACTGCAGCTTTAACTGCATGGACATGTTGTTGAAGCGCTCGGTCAGATAGCGGAATTCCTGGCTGGTGGGCAAGCTGCTCACGGTGTAGCCGCGTTCACCGGCTTCCATATGCGCCGCCGCATCCACGAGTGTATCCACCGGCCGCGATATATAATGGTAATACGCCCATACGACAAAAAGCAGCAGCGGCACGGCAAACAGCCCGATCAAAGGCAGCGTGAGCGCCACATTCGGAAATTCGTCCACAAGCTCGGCGCTGTCCGAAATCACATTGAGCTTGAGTGTATGGCCCTCGAAGCGGGTGGATGTCTGGATGTTGTAATTGCCGTTGGTACCGTCGTACCACACACCGTCACTATCGCCCGCCGCAAGATCACCTTCGCCCACCACGCTGCGTGTGATGTCATCGAGGCGTATCACCGCGTCCTTGAGCCAGACGATGTTGCGCAGGCTTTCAAAGAGCGTTATCTCGTTGCATTCCATCACGATCACGGCGAACGGCTTGAAATCCCTGTCTACAATGTTGCGTATCATATAGAGCTCTTGATCGTTCTGAAAAAAACCGATCTTGGTACCGAGTTCGGTATATGTATTCATAACAGACTTGTGAACGTTTTCCTGATAATTTTTGTAGCCGTAAATCTCTCCGGGTTTTGTGCGGTTGCTTGCATAATATATGTTGCCGGGAGATGATGTGAAGAACAAAAAAGTGGCGTTGAAGCTGTCGTCATAGCCGTATTGCTGCGTTAAATATGATGTGACGGTATCGTAAAGTACTACACCGTCTCTGTCGCTCAGGTATTTTTCATATGCGCTGTCTATTTTCTCATCATATGAGGAGGCGCGGGAAGCCGTCATCGCACTGCTGAATTTATCGACTGTCTGCCGGAATGCGATGTTGACGCTTGTGGTGACGGTATCTTTAACACGGTCCTGAACATTATTGGATATTGAATAGCCGGAGTAAACGAGTATAACGGCAAACGGCACAATCCAGCAAAGAGCCATAATCGCCAGCAGTCCCCACTTGAGAGAAAGCCCTTTCCTGGTGGATTTGCGCATACCCGCTTACCTCCGCTGTATTATTCAAAACGTATTGGATAATTGCATTATATCACTTCTAAAAGTTTCATTTCAATGCAGGACGCCGCTTCACGGTCGGCAATTATTGTCACGTCCGCATGCAGCTGCAGCACGGAAGCGGGCACCTCGGGCGTGACGTCCTCAAAAAACGCGCGCCGCACAATCTGCGCCTTGTTTTGTCCAGATACGAGCAGCACGATTTTGCGCGCGCCCATGATGTTGCCGATGCCCATCGTGATGGCCTGAGACGGCACCTGACCCGGGTCATCCCCGAAGAAGCGTGCGTTGGCCAGGCGTGTCCGTTCGGCAATCTGCACCGCATGCGTCTTGAGCGTAAACACGGTGCCCGGCTCATTGAAGCCAATATGGCCGTTGTGACCGATGCCGAGCAGCTGCAGATCAATGCCGCCCCACGCCGCGATGCGCGCGTCGTAATCCCGGCATACTGCGGTTAAATCGTCCGCGAGACCGTCCGGCAGCGATGTGTTTTCACTTTTCACCGGGATGTGATCAAACAGGTGCTGCTGCATGAAATACCGGTAGCTTTGCGGGTGCGTCGGCCCGAGCCCCACATACTCATCAAGATTGACCGTGCGTACACGTGTGAAATCCGTTTGGCCGGCGCGGCTGCGCTGCACCAGCTCGGCATAGAGCGGCAAGGGCGTGGACCCCGTCGCGAGCCCCAACACACTGTCCGGTTTTTTTGCAATCTGTTCTGAGAATATATCTGCCGCCGCGCGGCCCATTTCCTGCGTATCCTTAACAATCTGGTATTGCATAGTGATCTATTAAGTCCTTTCCGTCTTGTTTCCTGCAATATAAACATCCTTAAGCGTCCAGCCGCTGCCGCAAATCAGAAAATCCGCGCGTTTGCCCGCCGCAATGCACCCGATATCCGCCGCGCCGATGACGCGTGCCGGATTCGCCGTCGCGCAGCGTACCGCATCCTCCGCCAAAATACCCATTTTTATGGCTGTTTTTAAACAGTCAAACAGCGTTGCGACCGAGCCCGCAATCGTGCCGTCGGCCAGCGTCGCGCGTCCGTTTTTTATATACACCTTTTGCCCGCCGAGCATCGATTCGCCGTCTTCGAGGCCGCAGGCCGCCATCGCGTCGCTGATCAGGCAGATACGCGACGGCCCGAACAGCTTGAACGCGGCACGCACCGCGCTCGAGTGTGCATGAACGCCGTCGCAGATCAGCTCCGCCGTCACAGTATCGCGCTCGGACGCTGCGCCGATTACCGAGGGTTCGCGGTGCAGCAGCGGCGGCATCGCGTTGAAAAGGTGCGTCAGGTGCGTGATACCCGCGTCAAACCCCGCGGCGGCTTCGTCATATGCCGCGCCGGTGTGTGCTGCGGCCACTGTCACACCCGCCGCCCTGACCGCATGAATATAGTCCTTAGCGCCTTCAAGCTCGGGTGCCACGCACGCGATGCGAATCAACCCGTCCGCTTCTCTTTGCAAACGTTTGAATATGTCGGCATCCGGCCTTTGCAGATACGCCGCATTCTGTGCGCCCTTCTTCTTTTCGCTGAAAAAAGGGCCTTCCATCGTCACGCCGCGCAAGCGCGCGCAGCCCTGCGGCGCTTCGTCACGCAGCCGCACCGCGTTGCGGAAAGCCGCCGCGATCATCTCTTCGGGCAGCGTCATCGAGGCGGGGGAAAAGCTCGTTATGCCGGCCTGCGCAAGAAACCGCGCCATTTTGACAAGGCCGTCGTAATCGCCGTCCGAAAAGTCCTCGCCGCTGTTGCCGTGCAGATGGATATCCACAAGGCCCGGAATCATATAGTCAACGTCTGCATTATCCGGGCGCTGCTTTTCTTCAACGGCTTCAAAGCGCCCGTCCTTCACGGATATGTCTCCGAAATGAAACTGAAAGTCCTCACCGAAGTATGTCACGTTGCTAATCAGCATACAGGGCCTCCTTCTAATAACGCGTTAATCTGCAAAACGCATATTTTAGGCTTCTCCTTGAGAGAAGAATCCAGCGAGTCAAAAACCTCTTACCATGGCCCCCTCTGACGACTACCCTTATGGGTGGATTGGGGGCTGTCACCGATAGGTGACTGGGGGAGAGAAAACACCTTGAGACCAGTCAATATCCGTTGCCTTCGGCATTTCGCACCTGCCTCTTTTAGGCTTATCGACAGCCCGGGCTTCCCCTTTTGGAGAAACTGCGCCAACGGCGACTCAGCTTGATGAAAACCCCATCCTGTCATGCTGAGGAGCGAAACGACGTGACTACGTAGTGGATTGCATCCCATGGCAAAACGCTTTAAACATGGGATTCTAGTCCACTTCGTAGTCAGTCGCTCACGCTCCATCAGAATGACACAAGTCACTTTGTCAGCAGCCTAGGCTTCTCCTTTAGGAGAAGGCTTTTCCAGCCACTCAATATTCATATTGTATTAAGCCTATTCTATCAGAACAAGCTTTTTTGCTCATAACCCAAGACTTTTGGCTCAGCAGGTGGGCAGCGATGCCGCCGCCATGGACTGTCCCACACGCCGGAACGTATCATCCGGCAGCAGCAGCTCCAGCTTTAAATCGCCGTATTCCTGCGCGAGCACACGCTTTGCCGTCATCAATATCGTTTCTCCGCCCGCTCCGCCCATCACGCGGCCCAGCAGCAATACGCTGTTCATGCCGTATATGTCATGGTAAAACGCGAGCGTATGCCCAAGGTAACACCCGATGTCCGAGAATATCTGCAGCGCATCAAGGTCCCTCAGCGCCGCGGCATGCTGCACCGCTTTGAGCTTCTCGGCGGGCGAGCCATCCGGCAGCGCAAAGCGCGCATATTCCGCGAGCTTGATCACGCCGTCCTGCGAAAAATATGAAACACCGCAGCCGATATCGCCCGACCATTCGTCGCTCATCGCGTTCGGGTTCATGTCCACGGGCACAAACGCCAGCTCGTTGAGCCAGCCCGTGATGCTGCCCGTTTCATCCACATACCCGGCGGCTTCGCTCGTGCCCAGCGCAATGCCGAGCAGCGAGTTGCGGTCGAAATACATTGAGCCCGCGAGAGCGGTCACATCGCCGTCGTTGCAGACCTGTATCGGCACATCCCCCATCTCTTTCGCGGCGCGCAGATAGATATCGCGCACATGCGCTTCGAATTTGTCCAGAGGCACCGCGCGAAACAGCGAAGCCACGGCGGTGCGGTTGTCTATGAATATGCCCGCAGACGATACGCCGATGCCGTCCACACGCGGCATGTGCTCAGCCGCGCTTTTCATCGCCGCCACGATGCCCTCAAAGTGATAGGCCGGGTCCTCATTCGTCTTGGGGTACCAGACCACCTCTTCCGTGTAAACGGTTTTACCGTCGATCACGGCGGACACCTTGCGGTCGCTGCCGCCCGCGTCGAAGCCGATGCGGCAGCCGCCCAAATTTCTGCCGATGCTGCGCCTGGTCTTTTTGGCTTGCGGTTTATCCGCATAGTCTTTGTGGTCCACCTCAAACGGGTGCCGATAGACCCCGCCCATGAAATCCGCGTCGAACTGCCGCTGCCCGCCTTGGGTATAAGCCGCCGCGATATAGCGGTATATCTGCTTAGGGCCGCAGACGATAAGCCGAAAGCCTCCCTTTTGCCAGAGCAGCGTTTTAGCCATGCGCTCCGCAAAGATGCAGTCTGCCTCGCCCGTGCCGCGCATTTTAAGCTCCATTGTGGATATGCCGTCGTGCCTTTCCACGGCGATGCATAGCGGTATTGTCGCGTCCTGCTCATAAGCACGCTTGTATGCGCCGATGGGCGCAAATTGAGGATCGTAAAAAGGCTTGTTTTTAATGTCAACTTTCATAGCCGTCTCCGTTACAGTTCCAAGTAGTCACGCCAGATGCGTACACAGTCTTCCGCGCCCGCCTCGTCCGCCATTTCGGCGCAGGTGCGCAGCAGCGGCTCGGTGCCCGAGAAGCGGCAGATGACCCAGCCGCCGTTTTTGAAGTACACCTTGCATCCGTCCATATATGAGACATGATCGATATCAAACGGGAATTCGGGCAGCGCCCTTTTTTCAAACAGCAGGGCTTTGAGCTCCTGCTTGCGCTGCTGCGTCATTATAAAATCGGCATCCGCCATATGCACCTCGCCGAAACGGTCGGTCACCTCGCGGTAAATCGCCGAAAGCTTTTTGCCCGTTTTGGCCTCCATCTCCACGAGCAGCGTCGCGGCGTAAATGCCGTCCTTGCCCGGGATATGGCCGCGCACCGTCAGCCCGCCTGAGGATTCACCGCCAATCAGCGCATCCGCCTGCTCCATCTGTGCGGAAATATGCTTAAACCCGACGGGCACCTCATAGCACGTTTCGCCGAAGCCCTGCGCCACGCGGTCGAGCAGATGCGTGGTGGAATTGTTGCGCACCACCGCGCCCTTCCAGCCTCGGTAGGCAAGCAGATAGTAATACAGCAGCACAAGAATCTTGTTCGGATGCAGGAATGTGCCGGTGTCATCGATGATCCCGATGCGGTCGGCATCGCCGTCCGTCGCGATACCGAGATCGCAGCCCGATTCCACAACAAAGTTTGAGAGCGCGCCGAGCGTCTGCAGCGTGGGCGAGGGCAGCCTGCCGCCGAACAGCGTATCATGCCGCTCGTGGATCACTTCCACCTCACACCGCGCGGTCAGCAGTATCGTTTGCAGGCTCGTCCGGCTCACCCCGTACATCGGGTCGAGTGCGATTTTCAAGTGCTTGTTCTTAATCGATTCCAAATCGACGAGCGCGAGTATGCTGTCGATGTATTTGTTGAACGGATTCACGAGCTTGGCAATGCCTGTTTCGAGCGCCTTTGCGTACGGCACCACGACAATCTCGCTGCCCTCGAGCGCCGCGATATGCTTTTCGATCTCGTCCGTCACGAGTTCCGTCGCGTCGCGCCCGCCCTCGGTAAACACCTTGATGCCGTTATAGAGCGCGGGGTTGTGGCTCGCCGTCACGGCCATGCCGTACGGGAGCTTGCCGTCGCGCACGGTATACATGATCAGCGGTGTCGGCGCCTCGCGGTCGAGCAGCATGCAGGGCACGCCTGCTCCCGCGCAGACCTCGGCCACCCATTGCGCCGCTTCCCGGCTTAAAAACCGTCGGTCGTACCCGACGCAGATGCCGCGCTGCGCCACGCCCTGCTCTGCCATCATCGCGCAGACCGCCGCGGTAAGCAGCTGCACATTGCTCTTTGTAAAATCCTCTCCGATAATGGCGCGCCATCCGCCGGTCCCGAATTTAATCATTGGCTTCATCCCCCATTTGCACCTCCACATGGCATACGCTGCCCTGCGGCAGCACCGGCAGCTTTTTCACGGCTTTGCCGTCAGCGGTGATGCGCTTCACGCCGCGCTGGACGCCGGACGTATTATCCACCGTAATATGATATGTCGCACCGCGCCATTCGCGGCTGATTTGGAAGCTCTTCCAGTCGGACGGCACGCACGGGTCCACAGTAAGTCCGTCAAAATCCGGCTTGACGCCGAGTATATACTGCGTGGACGCGAAATACGCCCAGCCCGCAGTCCCGGTCATAAACGGATGCCGCGCGCGGCCGCGCGCCGTGTGCGCCGCGCCCATCACAAACTGGCAGTACGAATACGGCTCCGCCTGCCGGATTTCGATCATGTCGTTTTGATGATACGGGCACAGCGCGTCGTAAAAACGCATCGCGTCCGCGCCGTTGCCGAGCAGGCACTGCGCCGCCCAGCCCCACGGATTCGGGTGCGAGAATATCGCGCCGTTTTCCTTCACGCCCGGATAAACGCGCGTCACAAACCCGATGCCGTCGTCCGGCTTGGTATACGGGGGCGCGTTGAGCATGAGCCCGTATTTTGTAAGCAGGTATTCCTCCACCGCTTTCATGGCTTTTTGTCCGTGCTGTTTGGACGCGACACCCGAGAGCACGGCCCATGTATTGCTTTCCAGATGGACCTTGCCCTCGGTATCGGACTGCGTGCCGATTTTGCGGCCATCCGCCGTGATGCCGCGGATGTACCACTCCCCGTCCCAAAGCACATCCTCGCAAATCTGCTTCACACGGGCCGCCATGCCTTCGTAATATGCCGCGTCCTCAACGCGTCCGAGAAACTTTGCCAGCGACACAAACTGTATGAGCGCCCAATGGTGGAGGAAGCTGACCATCGCGCTCTCGCCGCCGCCCAGATTTAAACAATCGTTCCAGTCGGCGCGCAATCCTTTGCATATGCCATGTGCGCCCACCTGTTCTGCGGAAAAATCGAGTATGCGGCACATGTGCTCGTACACACTGCCTTCCCCGCCGTCCGCGTATGTCACGGTCTCATCAACGAGGCCGGTCTCTCCCGTTTCTTTGATATAATTCACAATCGCGCCGATCAGCCAGAGCGCGTCGTCAGCGCACGCGTCCTTAATGCCGTGAACGATGGATGCTTTGTCCGGCACCGGCACCACCGTGGGCGATTTGAAGCTCTGCTGTTGTTGATCCGGCTCGAACCAGACGGGCTCAAACAGATGCAGCCCGTACCCGGCTGTGGTCAGCGCGCGCAGCAGCTCTACAATGCGCTGTCGGCACTTTTTCGGGTTGGAATGCGGAATGCACATCGCGTCCTGCGCCGTATCGCGGTACCCGAGGCCGGTGCGCCCGCCCACTTCGATAAACGACGAAAAACGCGAGAACATCACGTTGATCTCGCTTTGGTACAGTGTCCACTGGTTTGTCAGCGTATTGAGCCCCTCGTCGGGCGTTTTCACCTGCAGCTTGGCGCACTTTTCATCCCAGAAGGCGCGCAGCTTCGCAAACTGTGCGTCCGCCGCCTGCCCGCTGCCGTACTTTTGGCGCATGGTTTTGCCAGCTTCAATGCCGCCTTCGCCGAGCAGATAGATGAGCCGTACTTCCTCGCCCGGCGCGAGGGTCAGCTTTTTCTGCAGACAGCCGCAATGGTTGCCTCCCTTTTCAAAGCTGCCGCCGCAGGCACCGCGCTCCACGGTGAGCGGGTTCTTCTCGGTGCGGTACGGGCCGATAAAGCTGTCGCGCAGGCAGTCGAAGCCATCTGCCTCGAAATTGGACGTGAAAAACTGATAGCCGTTTTCTTCGTAGTAAAGATCGTGCTCAATCACGCCGTCCTCACAGCGCGAGCCCGCCGCATACAGGCTCATCTGGAAATTGCGGTTATCCATATCGATATGATGAAAAGAAAATTCAAGGTATGAGTAAACGCTCAGCTGTCGCGGCGCACCGCCCGTGTTTTTGATGCGTACATCCCAAATTTCCACCGGGTCGTCGGGTGCCACGAAAAGTGTTTGCTCGGCATGAATGCCGCTGTAATCACAAATATATCTGGAGTAGGAGAAGCCGTGGCGGCATGAATAGCTTGCTTGATCGAGCGGTTTGCCCACCGGCTGCCACGAGACGCTCCAATAATCCTTGGTGTCGTCGTCGCGCAGATAGATGTAATGCCCGGGACCGTCCATAGGCACGCCGTTGGGACGAAAGCGCGTGATCCGGTGATACTCGGGCGAGCCGTAGAAAAGGTAGCCGCCCGCCGTATGGTTCAGCACGCCGCACATATCTTTAATGCCGATATAATTCGTCCATGAAACAGGCAGGTCGACCCGGTCTATGACATACTCACGGTTTTCTTCATCGAAATAACCAAAACGCATGTGTTGCACTCCTTATTTTTATGTCACCTTGATTATAAGACATAAGGAGTGAAAGCATAATGGACAGGAATGTACATTCTTGTCTGTGGTTGCGTATATTGCGATAACAGAGCATGAGCCAAAAAGCTCCTCTTTATGTGAAGAAATCTTTAACAAAAGCAGGCTTTAAGAGTTTTTAATGCGGTTTTACCTGGCTATTTTATTGCTGCGGTCAGTGCGTCATCTCTGCCTCAGTTGCCGGATGGTGTAACGGTTTGAGCCTTTTTTGAAATTGACGCGGGGATATGATCCTTATCTTTATCTTTAGGGTCAATTTCTTCCTTTACATTTTTAACTTTCTGACTTTCCTCATGCTTAAATGTATGTGCTGTTTCAAACATCCGGTACATCCAGCTATCTTGCATCCGCTTCATTTCATTACACAAAATCGTCAGCGAAGTATTATCACCATACTCGTTTTTGAGCCAATGCTTCATATCTTCATAATCCCACTTCAATGTAAATGCAAATATATCCTTATGATTTTTATCTTGCTTACCGTTTTTATGTTCACTTTCAACATTTGTCATGCTGTCCTCGGCATCTCTTTCAATCCTGTTGACCTCATTTCCAATATGTTCTCTAGAAGGGGTCGAACTGTTTAAGATTTCAGCTTCAATATCATCCAATAGCTTATTTAATTTCTCGTTGTTAATGTTTGCTTTTTCCTTTAATCTGTCTAAAGAATGCTGAATGGTCTCAAACTCCCATTCAAATTGTTTCTTTATTTTTTTCTGCTTTTTGGTGCTTTTAACTTGCTCATTGACTTTCTTGTTCTCATCAACTAGATCGGAAGGCGAAATATTTAATACTGTCTCAGCAATTATGTCAAAGAAATCAAGCAAAAAGCCCGCATTCAAGTAATTCTTTTCTTCTAACAACTTTTTTATATGTGTTCTATAATCAAGATATATATCTTTTGCCTTTGCAAAAATTGAGAGTTCAAGCAAAGAGAAATAAATCTGATATTTTCTTTCTATACTGAGTACAAAATCTTCTTTCACCGTTTTTTCTGGAATATTTATTTTTTCGTTCTGCTCTTCAATATAATTATCAGCTTTGTTGATTAACTTAATAAACTCTGAACGTTCGTTTTTAATTGCATAATCCTTTTCGAGGTAATCTTCGTCACAAATAACGATATCATAAAAGCACTTAACCAAAGCCATCACACAATTCAACTTGATTCTCTTGTTTTGGGAATTCATGGCTTCATACAATTGACTGACGGCCTTTTCCTGACAGCTCACCAAATAGTCATAGCTGATATGTCCCATTTTTTTGTCGTCGTTGCTTTGTTTCTTTTCGTACTCGTCGCGTGCCTTCATATTCTGGCACATGGCTTCTAAATATTTACGTTCATATGTCCAGTCACATTTTTGGGTAGAAATATGACGTTTGCAAATTGAGCCATCTGCGCTCTCGCATTCTTTAATTTCATTCAAGTGATTAAGGCAAGCATTATAATCTTTTGAATGCAAATAATCCCTTGCGATATCAAGACAATTCTGATTGAATTTTTTATAAAGCTTTGAAGTATGGCTGTTCGCTGTGAGTGAAAAACCATGCAGATCAGGAAAAATCGTCTTGACGTCCAAGCCAAAGTAGGTTTTCAGCTCTCGTCTGATATCTGCCTTATCATTTTTGTGGATGGGTACAATTTCAAAATAACTGTCTTCGACCTCAGGAAGCCCGAAAATGAATATGCTGCTCTGATTGTTCACCCTGCCGTTTGTTTTTCTGGGTTTCCAGTACCAAAAGTGTTCGTCAGAGACTCTTTCTTCACACCTATATGTGAGAATATCTTCGACACTTGTCTTTTCTCTCTCTTTTAGCGTCATGACATCAAGAAACTTTTCCCGGTTTTGCTCGGAATTAAGATTAATTATATAGAGAGCGCCATGTGCTTCCTCATCACCCTCAATCGAATTCTTTTCGTAGTTTTCCTCTCGTTTGCGGTCATTCGCAGCTTTTTCATCCTTCGCTTTCTGATCGCCCGTGTTCACACTCTTGTCGTCGCTTGATTTCGGGCTTGTTGCAAACCACAGAGAGACGAGCAGATTCAAACTAAAATCGGTCAAACATGTTGCGCCGCCCAGATGCTGCACTTGCGCAAGCAGCTCAAGCTCGCTCATTTGAGCCAAATCTTCATTGTTAATGCCCTTGTAATGGCCGGTTTTTATTTCGTCGAGTAATACCTTATGGTAATTGATAAAATCGAGCTGGCTTCTTTCGTTGTTGTTTCTGAAACGCCTTGCCGCTGCCGACTCCAAAGCATAATTGATATTCGGCAGTCCCCGAAAAACAAGAAACTTCTCTTTGTCTTTTTGAAATATCTTGTAAACCTCGTTAATGATCTTTAACGTTTTTAATTGCTCTTGGGGGGAATCTGAAGAATTGCTTTGAGCTTTATTTTCGTTCTCAGGCATAATAAGCCGCCTCTCGATGTTGCACAATGAAAAGTCAGACATGTTGTTACAAAACCCTGCTGTCCCTCATGTTTTCGGCAACGGTAATTATTAGCAACATTATACAATGGCATTCTATTTAATTCAATAATTTAGCATAATAATTATGTTTATTACAGAATGCATTTTTTCACTTTGCAAAAAATCCCCCGAAAGCATATTCCTTCGGGGGATCGCCATCCGTCTTAATATTCAAACTGCTCTAATACCGATTGTCAAATATCCGCTTCGTCTTCTTTTCGCTGCGCGGCAGCTCGCCGATATCCACAGGCACGGCAATCACCGTGATGCCGATTTTGTTTTTAAACACATGCTGTATTTCAGCCGTCGCTTCCTTTTTTGTGAAGCCTTGATTGAGCTCCACAAACAGGCGGCATTCGTCGCGCCCGTTCATATGATCGATCATGAACTGGTACTCGCTCGAGCAGCACGCGATGCTCTGCAGCGCCTCCTCAATCTGGCTCGGGAATATGTTGACACCCTTCACCTTTACCATGTCGTCGGTCCGGCCGATCAGCGTATCAATGCGCGGGAACGCTGAACCGCAGGCGCATTCGCCCGGTATGATGCGCGTTAAATCGTGCGTGCGGTAACGAATCAGCGGCGCGCCCTGCTTTTTGAGCGTGGTAATCACGAGCTCGCCGATTTCGCCGTCCGGCAGCACCGCGCCGGTGACGGGGTCCACGATCTCACAGTAGATGTAATCGTCCCAGTAGTGCATGCCGCACTCATGGTCGCAGCTGATGCCGATGCCGGGGCCGTAGACCTCGGTCAGCCCGTAGATGTCATAAAGGCTCACACCGAGCTCGCTCGCGATGCGCTTGCGCATCTTCTCGCCCCAGCGCTCCGAGCCGATCACGCCTTTTTTAAGATAGATTTTGTCGCCGATGCCGCGCTTGGCGATCTCCTCCGCGAGCAGCAGCGCATATGAAGACGTCGCGCAGAGCACGGTGGATTTTAAGTCCATCATCATCTGCAGCTGTTTGTCCGTGTTGCCGGGGCCCATCGGAATTACCATCGCGCCGAGCCGTTCTGCGCCGTTCTGAAAGCCGATGCCCGCCGTCCATAGCCCGTAGCCGGGCGTCACATGCACGCGGTCGAGCGGCGTTAATCCCGCCATGCGGTAGCACCGTTCAAACATGATGGCCCAATCCTCCACGTCCTGACGCGTGTACGGGATAATCACGGGTGTGCCCGTGGTGCCGGACGACGAATGGATGCGGATAACCTCCTCATCGGGCACGGACTGCAGCCCCAAAGGGTATGCATCGCGTAAATCGCCCTTCCATGTGAAGGGCAGCTTTTCAAAATCCGCCTGAGACTGGATCGCGTCCACGTCAATGCCTTCCAGCTTTTTTTGATAGAAGCACGGAACCAACTGGAGTTTCTTGAGCATTGTTTTGATCAAGTCAAACTGCTCTTGAGTCATCTTCATATTTGATTTCCCCCACTCACGGCCGCCGCACCGAGATGCAGCGCTTTTTGATTGGTGTCAAAAAATTTCTCACGCGTCTGGCTGCGGATAGCCGCCTCAATCTGCTCGAGAGAAAAGCTTAAGAACCCGCTTGCCGCCGCCGCGCCGAGCAGCGCGATATTGGCCGCCCTATGCGACCCCGCCGCCTTGCAGACGGCATCCGTATCCACGATATAAAGCCTATCGATATGGCTCGTTAAATAATCGAGCATTATGCTGCCGTCATAGCCGCCCGACAACGTCGCCGTGACGGGCCTGATGGCCTTTGCGCTTGTCACGACAGCGCCGCCGCCTTTGAGATAATGCAGCGAGCGCACCGCTTCGGCAGGCTCCAGCGCGACTATCAGATCAGCCCCGCCAAACGGAATCAGCGGCGAATGGATGTCGCCGCCCCAGCGCACATGGCTCACCACGCTGCCGCCCCTTTGCGCCATGCCGATCGTCTCGGCGGTTCTCACGAAAAGGCCTTCTGCCATCGCAGCCGAGGCAATCAACCGCGACGCAAGCACAACGCCCTGTCCGCCCACGCCGCAAATCAGGCAGTTTTTATTCATTGCCGTTCACCTCCGCAATCGCCACTTTGGGGCAGATCTGCGCACACAGATTGCAGCCGTAGCACAGTGACGGTTCTATTGAAACCGTGCCGTTCTCTTCGGAAATCGCAGGGCAGCCAATCTGCTTGATGCACGTTTTGCAGCCGTTACAGGTCTCCACATTAATCCGGCGCAGCGGGGATTTCTCTTTCTTTGCGATGCACGGAGATTTGAAAATCACGGCGCGTACGCCCCGTGCGTCCATCGCACGCTTCACCGTCTCCACAGCGGCTTTGAGGTTGAGCGGATCGGCCTGCTCCACAAAATCAAGCCCGACACCGCGCAATACATTTTCAATGCTTATGTTTTCTGTGACCTCACCCATCATGGTTTGACCCGTGCCCGGATGAGGCTGCTGGCCCGTCATGGCTGTGGTTGCGTTGTCGAGCACAATCAGTATCATGTCGCTTTTGTTGTACACAGCGTTCACGATACCCGTGAGGCCCGACGCAAAGAACGTGGAATCTCCGATAAACGCAAAGCTCAGCGTATCCGGCTCCATGCGGCCGATGCCCTGAGCGATCGTCACATCCGCGCCCATACAAAGGCAGGTGTCCACCATATCGAGCGGCTGCGCGTTGCCGAGCGTGTAGCAGCCGATATCGCCGCAGAACACGGCTTTTCTGCCGCGTGCGGCTTTCTTCACTGCATAGAACGACGCCCTGTGAGGGCAGCCCGCGCAAAGCACCGGCGGGCGCACCGGCAATGCGGGCCGGTCCGCAAACCGTTCCTGATCTTCGGATGTGCGGCCAAGAAACCGCTCTATGTCCGCGCGGACGCTTTCCACGCTGTTTTCTCCGGCGTTTTTCGTATCGCCCGTCAGCTTACCCTTGACGGTGACGTTCAAATGATGCTTGCCGGCGAGTTGTAACAACGCGCGTTCAATGACGGGATCGAGCTCTTCGATTACGAGCACACTGTCGAGTCCGCTTAAAAATTCGAGTGCGA
The DNA here is from genome assembly GCA_023408075.1 of Bacillota bacterium. Classification (GTDB taxonomy): domain Bacteria; phylum Bacillota; class Clostridia; order Christensenellales; family SZUA-584; genus SZUA-584. The sequence goes on from JAEYKW010000050.1 coordinate 63,267, forward strand.
GTTTATCGGGAAACGGATGCGGCGTGCCGATTTTAAGCACCTTGACGTCATCCGCAGGAACCGTTTCCATTACATATTCATAGCTGATGCCGCCGGTCACCACACCGAGGCGGCGGCTGCCGTTCCCGATCACGCGGCTGTACGGCAAAGCGGAGAGCTCTTCCGCAAGCATCGGCTGGCGTTCTTCAATTTTGATGTGGCTGAGATACGAAAGCCGCGGGAATATGACCCACTTCGGGTCTTTGATAAAGCCCTCAGGCTTTGGAATGTCGAGCTTTGGCAGCAGGTCAATGCTCGCGCAGCCATGGCATACGCGCGTGGTGGGCCGCAGCAGCACCGGCGTGCCGTACTTTTCCGAAACGGAAAACGCATCGGCCATCATGAGATAGGCTTCCTCGGGGCTGGACGGATCGAACACGGGCAGCTTGGAAAATGCGGCAAAATGGCGCGTATCCTGCTCGGTCTGAGAAGAAATGGGGCCCGGATCGTCGGCGACGACCACAACCATGCCGCCCTTCACACCCACATACGCAAGGCTCATGAGCGGGTCGGACGCGACGTTGAGGCCCACCTGCTTCATGGTCACAAGCACGCGCGCGCCGGTGTAAGCCGCACCCGCAGCCACCTCCATGGCGGCTTTTTCGTTGACCGACCATTCCACATAAAAAGAGCCGTCGTTCTCACGCGCCGCCGTCTCGAGTATCTCGGTGGACGGGGTGCCGGGATAGCCCGCCACAAGGCGAACGCCCGCCCGTATTGCGCCGAGTGCCATCGCCTCGTTACCCATCAACAGCCTTTGATTGTTCATCCAATCATCTCCATATGAAAAAATCTATACGCTGTATTATATCACAACAGCAATAAACACGGCAGCAGCTGCAAGCAGCCCCGCCGCCACATCGATCAGCTTCATATTGTATTTGTGATAGCTGTATCCGCGCTTGCGGCAGCTGAAGCCGCGCAGTTCGGCGGAAATCGCGCCGCGGTCAATCCGCTTGACCGAGCTGATCAGCAGCGGTACGCAAAGCGGCAGTATGAGCCTCACCTTTTTGAAAAAGTTCTTCGTATCGAATTCCACGCCGCGGGCCGTCTGCGCCATCATGATATCCGAAGCCTCCGCCATGAATATCGGTATAAAACGAATGGCCGTGGTCAGCCCGAATGCGTATTTATAAGGTATATGCAGCTTTTCCACGAGCACGCCCGACAGCTCTGACATCTGCATGACGGAAAGCATCATCGCGAGAGGCATCGTCGCCGCGAGCAGCCGCAGCACAAACAGCAGCGAGAACAGCACGCCTTTGTCCGTGATGGGGATATTCAAGGGCAGCGTGAAAAGCACCGCACCGTCCCGTATGAAAAGCACCTGTATGATGAACAGAACGATCGAAAACTTGAGCAGCGCGGAAAGCATCCTCAGCGCGCGCTTGAAAATCCCCGCCGACGCCGCAAGCAGCAGGTTGAGCGCGATGATGCCGAGAATATACAGATGCTCATCGTTCACAAAGCAGCAGATGCACAGCACGAGCGACAGCACGAGCTTGCTGAGCGGATTCAATCGGTGCAGCGGCGAAGACCCGGGTACATAATCCAAAAAACCGTTCATCGCGCGCACCTCCTTTCAATCGCTTCGGCCATCTGCTCGGCCGTAAAAATATTATCGAATTCACCGCCAAAGCGCATCGCGAGCGCGGGAATCTGTGCGCTCGATACGGAAGCCCTCTCGAGCAGCGGCTCGTTCGTCATAATCTCTTCCATCCGGCCGTCGCCGATCAGGCTGCCGCCGGTCACCACGAGAATGCGCTGCGCGAAATCCTGTACGAGCTCCATGTCATGACACACCATCAGCACGGTGGTGCCTGCGGCATTGCGCATTTGCACGAGATCCATAATCTGCATGCACTCGCGCCAGTCAAGGCCCGTGGTGGGCTCGTCGAGTATGAGCACTTCAGGTTCGCAGGCCAGCAACGACGCAAGCGCGATGCGCTGGCGTTCGCCGCGGCTCATGGAAAACGGATTTCTGGAGCCGTCAAATCCAAACTCCTCCAAAATTGCCTTGCAGCGCTGTTCACGCTCCGCTTCGTCTTCCAATGTGAACCCGAGCCCAAACAATATTTCCTCGCGTATGGTATTCTGGCATATCTGCCGATCGGGGTTTTGAAACAAAAAGCCGACTGAGCGCGCGATCCGACTCGTTCTGGCCGTACGCGTATCAAGGCCGTTTACCGTCACGCTGCCTTTGTTCGGCTTTAAAAGCCCGTTGCAGAGCTTGGCAAGCGTCGTCTTGCCCGCGCCGTTTTCGCCGATCAACGCGACAAAATCGCCCTTATTAATATGAAAAGAGACATCATTGATCGTGTTTTCATGGTTGTAGCTGAAACAGACATGGTCGAATTTAATCACGCGCAAGCACCTCCCGAACCATCTGCTGCGCATCGTCCACGCCAACCGGCTGAGGGCCGTTGTAAAGCCCTTTGCTGCGCAGGATGTTGGCAAGCGAGGTCACGCGCGGCACATTGACGCCCACGCGGCGCAGCTCGTCGGTGTTCTCAAGCACCGTGCGCACATCTCCGTCAAAAAGAACAGCGCCGCCATCCATCACGAGCAGGCGCTCCACATATTCACATAGCAGCATGATCTTTTGCTCGACGATCAATATCGTCATGCCGTAGTCGCGGTTGAGTTTTTTAAGCATATCAAAAATCATGCGGCTGCTTTTCGGGTCCAGCTCGCCCGTTGGTTCGTCGAGCACCAAGAGCTTTGGCCGAAGTGCCGCGATCGCGGCAATGGCAACCTTTTGCTTCTGTCCGCCCGACAGCGAAAAAATAGTACGGTACCGCAGGTCCGAAATGCCTACCGTAGCAAGCGCTTCTTCCATTCTTTGTTCAATCTCTTCGCGCGGCACACCGAAGTTTTCCAGGCCAAAGAGCAGTTCGTCTTCCACAACGGACGACACCATCTGGCCGTCAATATCCTGAAAGACGCTGCCCACCACCTGCGACAGCTGCACCGGGGTGGCTGTCACTGTATCCAGCCCCCCGATCTTTGCGCAACCGTAAAAATCACCTTCATAGTAATGTGGGACGACGCCGTTAATCACGTGCGTCAGCGTGGTTTTACCGCTGCCGCTGCTGCCGATGATGCCGACAAACTCCCCTTCACCGATCTGAAGATTGATATCCTTGAGCGCGTAGCACTCGCTGCTTTTGTATTGAAAGTATAGATCCTTGATGCAGATCAACTATAGCTCCTCCGGGTTATTTTTCATTTTTCAGCGCCAGCCGCAGCGGAATATGCAGCAGCTGCACGATCACGGCATTGATAAACGCCGTCCCGAATATGATTCCCAAAAATATCGCGAGCGGCGTGGGAGTGATATCCGCACCAGCATAATACATGAGATACATGACGCCCACAAACGTAAAGCCGCTGGCCAGTGTGCTTAAAAATGTGTTGACAATCGGCTGCAGAGAGAACTTTTTGATCGTCATCGGAATTTTGCAGAGCAGGTACATCACAACGGCACCCACAAGCTCACTCGCAAAGTTGATATACGGCTGGCCCGGGAAGAACTGGCATACCGCACCGGCCAATATGCCGATGATAACCGCTTCGAGAAAACGCGGCCTCACGAGCAGTATGATCAGACAGTACATCGCGATGATGAAGTTAGGCTTCATGCCGAAGTTGATGACCGAACCGACGAAGAATTTCAGCACCGCACCCGCTGCGAGCAATATGCCGATCAGCAGTATGTCTCTTGCCGAGAGTCCCTTTTTCTTCGCCACCTCTACATTGCGTTTTTCCATTGTTTTTTCAGTTTCCATTCTTGTCTCGTCCTTTCTTTTCTTTTCTCGTCTTGGCCTGCCAGCACTTTTGCGGCAGCCGTTTTCTCGCCGGCATAGTCACTTGGAGTGCTTTTCGTGTCCGATAAAACAAAAAAGCCTGCCCCTCACAAAAGGACAGACTGCCGTCTGCGGTACCACCTTCATTGACCCGTCGCAAAACGAGCCCACTCTCACAAAAATGCCAACACATTTTCCGCCATTAACGCTGGCTCACGTCTCGGATACTTGGCCCAATGCCGTTCACCTCACCCTCCGTGGTCCATTTGCCAGGCCGCATCTCCGCAGGATTTCCACCGTCGCCTGCTCTCTAGGGGCGCGTATCCGTGGTTTGAATTCCACATCGCCGGTTTATTGCTTTTTTTGAGTCTAGCACAGCTGTCTATACCTGTCAACAATTTTTCTCAGGCTTCCTCTTTCGCCTGCAAGGCTTCAGCAAAAGCGTTAACATTATCTCTTTCCATCATATACATCTGATAATATTTAAGTGCGGCTGTTTATCTGAATACTTATTATATTGGCATAACTCCAGGGTATCGCGCAGTCTTCAATTATCCGGACAAGCCGGATAATCGCTTACCTCTTGCGGATGGTATTGCCTTTTCCTTTTTTCGGCGAATCGTTCTTCGAATTGCACATCGTCTGTTTATAAAGCTGGTGGGTAAATACCGTCACCCCCGTCACAAGCACCCCCTGCAGCAGCCCCTCAAGCTGCATGCTGTGCAAGAAGAATCCGCCCGTCATCCCGAGTGCGAGCAATATCCACGGAATGAGCCAGTCTGGCAGTCTGGGGGTTCTTTTGAGCAGCATGCCTATCACATACAGCACCGGAATCAGGATATATGCGTCGCCCACAATAAATTTAGCCAGATCAATGTCCATGTCCTTATCCTCCTTGTGCTTTCATATATACTAACATTGTATGGAGAAAACGAACCTGCGTGATATCGCTTCCGGCAGTCCGCCGGTGTCGATTCAACCCAAGCCCATATTTCATTTTTGTTCACATACGACGGTTGTGCTTTGAAATTTTTGGTGATAAAATGGTATTGAGCTTCGGAGGCTATCAAATAATGAACATTCATGCTGGCGCAAATAAAAAAAAGCTTCTTGAGCTTCGTGATTTGTTGAAGATCAACGGAATAAGCGGAGTCGCCGATACTTTGCCATCAATGCATTTATGTAAGAAAAGCCTTCAATCCGACACGTTTTCGGGGTTGTGCCCCGGTCTTGATATAAGCACCTTAGATGTTGATTCCTATGATGTGCTCGGAGTGATCCCCGGGCAGCGCAGAAAATTAAACTGTTTGCAATCAGGGTTTCTTTTTGACGTTTTTTACATAAACATTATTGAGGCCCAAATGAAACCCAATAAACAGCATCATAAACATAACAAATCACAACAACGAAGAATACGAACCAAAATAGCGTTAGTCAGGTGAATCAATGAAAATATATACGTTAATTGATGACGAAAAACAAAAAAACACCGGCTTCGTCGCCGAGAACGGCTTAAGCCTTTACTTTGAACACGGCGGCAAGCACATACTCTTTAATACGGGGGCATCGGATGCCTTTGTGTATAATGCCACACTGCTTGGTATTGACTTGCACAAGATTGATATCTGCATCATCTCAGACGCTTATAATAACCACATCGGAGGGCTTAAGGCATTCTTCCGCATCAACAACCACGCCAAAGTGTATTTGAAAAATGCTGTTCGCGGCGACTATTACACAAGACAGCGAAATAAAAAAGATCAATCCGGCGGCATAAGCGATGCTTTTGTTGACAAGTACTCCCACCGTCTGGTTTTTTTCAATAATCGTATTGAAGTGGTCCAGGGCGTTACGCTGGCAAGCGTTAAGAAATTCAGGCGTATGCCTTTTTATACCTCGCTGCTGCTTGAAAAAAAAGGCGACGACTATATAAACGATGAACTCGATCATGAACTGTATGCCGCCATCAAGCAAGATGACGGCGTTGTTGTGTTAACCGGCTGTGCCCATCATGGCATCATCAATATTCTCATGAGTGCACAGGAGGATTTCGGTGCGGTTAAAGGCGTAGTCGGCGGGTTTAATTTGAACGGCACAGGCAAACGCAATCAAATGAAAGAACCCGACTTTGAAGTTGCGACCATTGCCAAATACTTTGTCAACAATCGTATCAAAAAGATGTATACCGGGCATGGTGTGGGCCTTAAGGCGATGGAAAAACTGTCGCAGATATCCCGTGCACAAAAAATGTACGCGGGAAATATTATCGAGATTTAATTATGGAAAATAACAAGGTCACCGAGATAATAGAATCGCTTGATTTCGACAAGAAGCGCGCTGCTGCCGGCACACAAAAGAAAGCCTATCTGGAGCTGCAGCAGTCCGTCGAAGATGTCCGGCAGCGCCTCAATCAGCTGCACCTGCGGCTCTCGCATGCTGTCAACACGCGGGACTACCACTCGCTGCCGCTCGAAGAAGCGCGTGAAAAGCTCGCGGATATCGCCCGCCAGATCAACGCCATATCTAAGAATTAAGTTTTTAAATGAAAACTGCTGACGAAGAAAGAGCCCTGGCACATGTCCAAGGCTCTTGTTGTTTGATTATGCTCAATCCTTAATGATGACCGCGATCATGCGCAGCGGCTCATCCTTTTCGTTGGTCACCGCGTGCGTCGCGCCGCCGCCGCAGACGTTGCAGTCCCCCTTGGCGAATGGCTTTACCTCTCCGTTGTCGTCGAGCACGCCCTCGCCTTCCAGCACGTAGAAGATTTCCGTTTCCGCACTGTGTGCATGCGGCCCGATGCCGCAGCCCTTCTCAAGCGTAATCAGCGAAAACAGCCGGGCTTTAGCCGGAAGATTCTCCGCGCCTGTGATGTGAAGGATATCCACACGGCCGGGGCCGCCCCGCATCGCTTCCCTTAATTCGCTTTGCATATCTGCGCCTTTAATCACCATAACCCAAGCCCCCCTTTGGAAATCTTAAGGTTTTATTTTTCCACGCGGATCACATTGGCCACCTTGATGACCTCGGGGATGTAGCGGATGTCGTCCATCGCACACTTGACGGATATCTCCTTGGCACGGTGCGTCACGAATATCAGCGGCACACTCTCGCCGCTCTGGCCTTTCTGCACCACCGAGTTAATGCTCACGCCGTGCTTACCGAAAGCGCTCGCGATTTTCGCAAGTACACCCGGAGAATCCTGCACGCTGATGCGGATGAAGAATTCGCATTCCCAGTTATTCTCGAACGACAGCTCCGACGACACCTTGACATCGTTATAAAACGATGTGTACCGGTGTTTGGCTTGGCTCGAAGCGTAAAGCACATCCGAAACCACCGCGCTCGCCGTGGGCATATCGCCTGCGCCGCGTCCGTAGAGCATCACGTCGTCCACGATATTGCCGTGCAGGTATATCGCGTTGAACGCACCGCGCACCGAGGCCAGCGGATGCGTTTTGGGTATCATCGTCGGATGCACGCGCGCTTCTATCGTCTTGCCGCGCTTTTTGCCTATGGCGAGCAGCTTCACGGTATACCCGAGCTCGTTGCCGTATGCGATATCCTCCAGCGTAATATTCGTAATCCCTTCACAGAAGATGTATTCGACAGGCACGCGCGCATGAAACGCCATGGATGAGAGTATTGACAGCTTGTACATCGCGTCGAGCCCCTCCACATCGTTTTTGGGGTTCGCTTCCGCAAACCCAAGCTGCTGCGCCTCTTTGAGCACCGCTTCGTAACTCGCCTTGTCCTCCTCCATTTTGGAGAGGATGTAGTTGGTGGTGCCGTTAATGATGCCCATGACCGAGGTCAGCTCGTTGGCCTGGAAGCTTTCCCAAATGGTCCGCAGAATCGGTATGCCGCCGCCCACACTGGCTTCGAAATACAGCCCCGCGCCGCTCTTTTGCGCCGCCGCGTTAAGCTCAGGCCAATGGCGCGCGAGCAGTTCCTTGTTCGCTGTCACCACCGTCTTGCCGGCCTTGAGCGATTCGAGCACAAACTCCTTGGCCGGATTGACGCCGCCGATCAGCTCGATCACGATATCGATCGATTCGTCCTCGATGATGTCTTTATAAAAATCCTTGGCTTTCAGCTCATCAGGAACGTCGATCGAATACGCCAGCGCGAGCACCTTTTTTAAGTTCAGCGAAATGCCTTCCTTGTGCTCAATATAGCTTTTTTGCATCTCGATCGTTCTGTAAACGCCCGAACCGACTGTGCCAAGACCGATCAGCGCAATGTTGACTTGTTTCATCTGCTTCCCCTCACCGCTATTTCGCGTTTTTCTTATACAAAATATTAAGACCGATCAGCGCGAGCAGGCTGTTGATCTCATCAATCTCGCTCGTGTCCTGTGCAATCAGCCGCGCGAGCCCACCCGTTGCAATCACCTTCGGATTGCCGCCCATCTCCGCTTTGAAGCGGCGGACGATATAATCAACCTGACCCACGTAACCGTATATGATGCCCGCCTGCATGCCCGCAATCGTGTTTCTCGCAATGGCCTTTTCTGGCTTCACAAGCTCCACGCGCGGCAGCTTCGCCGCGCTGATGGTCAGCGCGTCCGCCGCAATTTTAAGCCCCGGGCATATCGCGCCGCCGAGAAAATCTCCGTTTTCGGCCACCGCGCCGAACGTGGTCGCCGTGCCGAAATCCACAAGTACGCACGGGCCGCCGTAGAGCGTATACGCCGCGACGGCGCTCACGATGCGATCCGCTCCGAGCTCCTTTGGATTATCGTAAAGAATGTTGATGCCCGTTTTCATGCCCGGGCCCACAAACTTCGCCTGCTGCCCGAAATACGTGCCGCACATGTGCTGCAGCGTGTAGTTGATCGTCGGTATCACGGATGATATGATGATCCCCTTCACGTCCTTGCATTCGTGCCCCGCATGGTGAAAAAACGCTTCGATGCGGATGCCGTATTCATCGGCGGTGCGCTCCTGCTTGGTGGCCATGCGCCACGAGTTGATGAGCTTGTCTCCCTCGAATATACCGCATTTGATGTGGCTGTTGCCCACATCCATGACAAATATCATTGATTTCTCCAGTTCTCTTTCTAATGCTTCGGTCAGGCCTTCGCGCTGCGCTTATTCATTTTGGTCAGCGGCACAACAACGGCTGCCACAACGATGACCGCGAGTATGATCTCGAGCACGGCGTTCAGGCCGCCCCACGCGACGAGGAATGTCGTGTAACTGCCTCCCACCACGTCGTTGCCGTAGAAGGCGAAGAATATGCCCGACAATACGAGCAGTGAATGCAGCAGCGTGCCCGCTCCCGCCGCCACCGATGCCGACAGCACAAGGCCTTTGCTTTTGCGAAGCACCTCAAACAGCCATGCCGCAAAAATCGGGAAAACGAAGCGCGGCACCACACTGATCAGCAGACTCCACACATTTCCGTTCGGAACGAATGGGCTGAAGGCAAAAGCCACAAGCGGATTGGCCGGCATGAATGTCCAGACGATCACCGAGCTGATTCCGAGCACAAGCCCAATAAATGCGCCTGCTTTTTTGCCAAGCGTCATCGCGGCAATCAAGGCGGGGATATGGGCGAGCGTCGCCACAATGCCCGGCCCGAGAGGCAACGACCCCAGCACCGTAAAACAGAAAAGCAGCTCGATCGCCGTAAACAGCGACATCTGTACCCAAAACAACGTATTCTTTTTCATTTTTCCTCCGTTCGGGTTCCGATCACGGATACCCGACATTAGTGTTATTCAGCTTTTCATTAGCTTGCGTGGCGCTGCGCAAAGCATACGCCCGCATACAAAAAACCGTGGTTGTATTATATCAATATCGGGATTGATTCGCAAATAAATTCTTCTCATTGGCAAACGCGTGACATCTTCTCGATATCAGGTTCACTATTTAATTTCCTGTTCCAGATCGTGAAACTCTCGGGTGCTGAAAAACTCTCCGAGCGTGATACCCAGTCCGTCGCAAAGCATTTTTATCGTAATGATCTTTGGATTCACGCTTTTTCCGTAAAGGATATTTTTCACCGAGGAGGGCGGAACAGCCGATAAATTGGCAAGCTTATTGATAGACATGTTGCGCTGCTCACACAATTCAAGAATCCGGTGTTTAATGGCAGTAATCGTATCCATTTTCACATACCTTTTTATTTTTAGCTTAGACAAAACAGGTGGACATTGTAGGCTATGCATGCTGCTATTAGGCTATGCGTAGCCCAACAATTCAATACGGGAGGATTAAGAAATGGAGCATGGAGAACAAGAATGTTCCGACCCGCTCTTAAAAAAGGTGAAAAAAGCACATGAAATCACAGCGACCTATCAAAGGTATCTTTCTGAAAAGAAACGCATCGAAAGCATGATATTGTATTTGCTGAAAGAGGGACAAACGCTCAGCAGCAAGGACCTGATAAAAGCTGTTCGAACACTGAATAGTCTGGTTGTCAAGCTGCAAAAAAGTCTCGAACACGCTACTTCAGCCCAACGATTCGATGAAGCACAGGGAAAGGCGCTTATGTATTATGAATAACAGTTGAACGATTAACTCACCTCACATGACTCATAATCTCCGTCTGCATAAAAAAGAAGTGCGTGTGACCGCACTTTGCTTTTGATAATGCCTTCAATTCAATTCTTTGGGTTCGATAGCCAATGAGGCTTGACGGAGTTTGTGTCAGACGGAGATATATCTGATACCGTTATGCTTCGATGGGTATAAAATCGAACTTCGTCACGTCGAACAAGCCCATATCCGTAAGCTTCAATTCGGGTATCACAGGCAGCGCCATAAAACAGAGCGTCATTACAGGCTCAATATTCGCATTGATTCCGAGCGATTCAATCGCCGTGTGATGCAGACGCGTGAGCTTTTCATCCACCCACTCGCCGCTCTGGTCGCTCATCAGCCCCGCAATCGGCATCGGCAGGCTCTCGAGCACTTTGCCGCCGTTCACCAGCACAATGCCGCCGTCCTGACTGATCAGCCGCTCCACCGCAAACGCCATATCGTCATCACTCACGCCCACAACAATAATGTTGTGCGAATCGTGCGCGATCGAGAGCGCCACGGCGCCGCGCTTCATGCCGTAATCTTTAAGCAGTGCCACGGCCACGTTACCCGTGTTCTGATGCCGCTCAACGACGGCGATTTTCACAATGTCCCTGTCCGGGTCATACACAAAATCACCGTTTGCGTCTCTTGTGATCTCCGCCGTTTCATTGCCGGTCACCACGCCGCCCGGTATGATCGTGATCACGTGAGCCTTGTCAGCATGCACGGTCAGCCGCAGCTTGTCTTGGGAAAAATCCTTGACGCGAAAACGCCCCTTGGTTGAAGAGATGTCATGACGGTTCACACTCAACAGATATTTCCCGTCTGAAGCTGCCTCCTGCCCCGCGATAAACACCTTTTTGACATTGAAACCTTTGAGACTATCCATCAGCACGATATCCGCTCTGAGCCCCGGCGCGATCGCGCCCCTGTCCTTGAGGCCATAGCATTCGGCGGCGTTGAGGCTCGCCATTTGTATCGCCGTGAAAGGATCGATCCCCGCGTCCACACAGAGGCGCAGATGGTTATCGAGATGGCCGACGCTCAGTATCGTTTTGGGCTGGTAATCGTCCGAGCAGAGCACACAGCGCCTGCTGTTTTGCGGCGTCACGGCTTTGAGCAGTACCGGAAGATCGTGGCACGCCGAGCCCTGGCGCATCAGCACATACATGCCGCGCGCGATGCGGTCCCGCATTTCTTCCACGGTCGAGCATTCATGGTCGGTGTGGATGCCGGTGGAAGCATAGGCGTTGAGCGCATTCCCAGAGAGCCCCGGGCTATGCCCGTCAATCGGTTTTCCGTGACGTTTTGCGACCATGAGCTTGTCAATAACGCCGCTGTCTGCGGCGGTGACGCCCGGGAAATTCATAAACTCGCCGAGCCCCAATATATCGTCGCTGCCGAATTCGGGCTCCATGTCCTTCGCGGCAACCACAGCTCCCGCATGCTCAAACGGTGTGGCGGGCACGCAGGATGGCATCATCCATTTAATATCAAGCGCAGTGCCCTTCGACGCTTCAATCATGTACTCAAGGCCGCTTAGGCCGCATACGTTCGTGATTTCGTGCGGATCGGAGATGATCGTGGTGGTGCCATGCGGGACGATGAGCCTGCCAAGCTCCTCGGGGCTTAAGTATGATGATTCCACATGCAGATGGCCGTCGATAAAGCCCGGCGCGGCATAGAGGCCGTTCGCATCAATTTCACGAAGACCTTCGTATTGACCGACACCGGCAATGAGCCCTTCGCAGAGTGCGATGTCGCCTTCGATGACCGACGCGTTGTAAACATCGACTACCTTGCAGTTTTTAATCACAATATCGGCAGGGACCCTGCCTGCGGCCACATCGATGAGCTTTTTGAGCAGTTCTTTATTCATATTGGCTACCCACTTTCATGGAGTCTTTTTAAATGAGGTTGTTTTATTTTAACACACATTTTGCAGCAAAAAAAGAAGCGCGTGTGATTCGCACTTCTCTCATTCTATCAGTCTCAAATTATCCCAACCATATTATTTTTGATAATATTGTTTCAGTTCATCCAATGCTATGACAAACGAGTCTTTATAAATATCTTTATCCGTTTCGGATGGCGGCCTTGCGTATGAGCCGTCGTCCCGCAGCAGTAGCTTGCCGTAATATCCGCCGACAAAGCCATACAATGGAGCGTCAACGTCTTCAAGAAAACCGCTGATATCGGTCGCAAAGATAAGCGCCTGTTCGCTCTGCTGAAACGGGTAAAACCCATCTATCCCAATATTAACCTGCTGATCATCAGGCATCGTTGGCGCATCATCTGCAAAAGGCTTTTTGTCAATGTGCGTTCCTTCCGTATATTCGCCATTGGTCACCCTGCCGCCATATTCCCCGAATAGCACGATATCTCCTTGTGACACATCGCCCTTGAGCACCTGATCCACTCTTACCTGCGACACGGTATAAAGCATATCGTTTTGGAACACGGCTTCAACCGAGATACATTCGCCTGTGGCCACAAATACAGCCTCAGCATCCAGCTCAGCTATGCTCGAAAACGGAAATACAAAAGCGTTATCCGGCGGCGTAGCGGCTGGCTCGGTGCTGTTTGAAGGTGCCGACTGTTCGTCAGCGGATGGATTCGGCATGTCTGCCGCTGAAACTTCACTGACGACAATGGTATCTGCGGCTGTCTGAATTCCCGCGCCGCAAGCCGCACAGGCCAGAACAAGAATCAAAACAGAAAATAAGAATATATAGATTTTTCTTTTATTCATAAATACCATCTTTCTTATGGCGATATACGATACATTGCGTATCCTAAATAGATTACTTGTACTGGGTATTCAAATCACCATTATTTATGATTAGCGACTCTTTTCCGAAAATGTGTTTGTCCGTATTAGATGCAATAGGTTTGGCATATGATTCGTCATTCTGCTTAAAAAGCTTTCCATCCCATCCTCCAGTAATACCATATAGTGGCTCATCTACTGTTTCTAAAAAGCCACTGACATCCTGCGCAAAGAGCAATACCTTCTCGCCTTGCCGGAATGGAAAGAAACCGTCGACACCGATAACAAGCTGTTGATCGTCGGGCATTTTCGGCACATCTTTTAAAAATTCTTTATCGGCAATATGAGTACCTTTTGTATATTCGCCATTGGTAACCCTTCCGCCATATTCAATAAATAGTAAGACATCGTCTTTTGAGATTTTCCCTTTAAAGACTTTAGCCACTTTTACCTTAGATAAGGTATAGAGCATATCGTTTTGAAACACAGATTCGGTTGAGATACATTCGCCAGAAAATACAAGTTCTGATGCAGCATCTAGATCATTAATATTATAATATCCTTTAAGTTTATCAAGACCATTAGAAACGTATATTACATTATCTTCCACAACAATTGGACTATCTACCTGTTCAATTTTAACAACAGGCTTAGAATCATTTTTAGTGATTTGTTCAATATTATCAGGGTTGTTTGCAAGCGGGTTTTGTACTGTTGAATTACATGCAGTATAAATAAATAACATAGCAACCAATATAAATATGAGAATTATTCTTTTAGTCATAGTCAGCTTCCTTTCTCTTATGAACCATATATCGCAATAACCTCTTGTTTATCGAAGACTTGAGGTGTTTGAACTGCACGGTTGGACTCTAGTGTGCACATAATGGAACCAATAAAAGATGCATGAGATAATCCAAGAAAATGACCATATTCGTGACAGACCGAACCTTTTCGTTGATCATATGTCATCCCGTCATAATTAAACTTATTTTGATTTAAATGTATTTTACACCAATACCAATCAATATCAAAATTTGTAGTCACTTGGCCATTAAGCATATGCTCAGTCAGCCCCGGTGTTTCATAGTTACCGGGCAAACAGTTGTCCCAATAAACGTCACATCTGGAATACGATTTTGTTGTCGTACGATTGACAGAAATATTACTTGAAATTCCATTCCAATATCCGATACCATAATCCACCGATTCTTTATACTCGTACACAGAACTGTCTCGCCAATATAGAATATTTTTTGCTCCTCCGCTAATTTGACCTGTGCCATACCTAATTGAGGCAAGTGCTGTCGTTGTAAATGAAATAATCGTTATTAACATAAGTAGAACTATAGTAACCTTTTTGTAATGTCTCTTCATTTTCATCTCCCACAAATTATTATTTTTTATCCGAATTGTTATATTTAATAATTTTAGACTTCTATTTCCATTAAATTTAGATTTAGCGATTTATTTTCATTTATTGTATTATAAATATATTAATGGTATTTGTAAACCACATTCTTTTAATATTTATTTTTGATGGCATTCTTAATAAAAAATAGAAATCAATATGCAAAAAAATCTTAAGACGTTCGGCAACGATCTTATTCACCCTTTTCCCGCTTCATCAATCTTCTTGTTTCCTTGATTTTCTTCTCATATCCTTCGTCGGATGGCTGATAGTACACCGTGCCCACGAGATTATCCGGCAAATACTGCTGCGGCGTGTAGTGCTTCTCAAAATCGTGCGGGTATTTATAGCCCTTGCCGTTGCCGAGCTTGTCGGCACCGTGGTAACTCGTATCGCGCAAATGCTGCGGCACGGGCACCTGATACGCGTGCTCCGCATCCGAAAACGCGCCGTCCACCGCCATCACGACCGCGTTGGATTTCGGCGATTCGCAGAGAAATATAATCGCTTGGGCGATGCTAAGCTTTGCCTCGGGCATGCCCACGAATTCGAGCGCCTGCGCGGCGGCAGCTGCCTGCGTCATCGCGGACGGGTTCGCGAGCCCCACATCCTCACTTGCGTGCGCGAAAATGCGCCGCATGATGAGCCGCGGGTCCACCCCCGCGTAGATGAGCCGACCGAACCAGAACAGCGCCGCATCCGCGTCCGAGCCGCGCAGCGATTTGCAGAACGCGCTCAGCATGTTGTAGTATTCCTCTTCGTCGCAGCGCACCGCGCGCCGCTGTATCGATTCCTCCGCGATATCAAGGCCGATCACGATTTTCCCGTCTTTATCGGGCGGCGTGGTCAGTACCGCAAGCTCCAGGGCATTGAGTGCGGTCCGCGCGTCCCCATTGGCCACATTCGCGATATGCTCCAGCGCCTCAGGCTCCAGCGCGATGTCGAGCCCCCCAAGGCCGCGCTCGCTGTCGGCAAGCGCCATACCGATAATGCCCTTCACATCGTCCTTATTGAGCTGAAAGAACTGGAACAGGCGGCACCGGCTCACAATCGCGCTCGTCATGCTGACCATCGGGTTTTCGGTCGTTGAGCCGATAAAGCGGATGATGCCCTTTTCGATCGCAGGCAGTATGCTGTCGCTTTGTGTTTTGCTCCAGCGGTGGCACTCGTCGAGCAGCAGGTAAGTGGACTGGCCGTACAGCTCGAGCCGCTCCTGCGCCTTATCGATGATCACGCGCACGTCCTTCACGCCGCTGGTGACGGCGTTGAGTTTTTCAAACGCTGCACCCGTCGAGTTTGCGATCACAGAGGCGAGCGTCGTCTTTCCGGAGCCCGGCGGCCCGAAGAATATCGACGACGTCAGCGAATCCGTCTCAATCGCACGGCGCAGCAGTTTGCCCTTGCCCACAATATGCGACTGACCGAAGAATTCGTCGATTGTGCGTGGGCGCATCCTGTCGGCAAGCGGCGCTTTTTTATTCACGTTGTTTTCAAACAAATTATTCACAGCGATATCAGAGGCGAATGTATGTGCCCCTCTCCTTGTCTGTATCATACCACGAAGCCGGTGTTCTGCAAAGTCTTTTGGGCGATCCATGGGATTCAATTCCACTGCGTCATCCATATCGTAGTCGTCGCTTCGCTCCCACTACGTAAAGACTTATATTGGTTGGGTATGGCAGCTTATCATGACAATGCCTTTATGACAGCCTTGGGGGCAATTCTGTCTTGTTTTGATTGAATATATATACAATGAAAACACGGCTGTGTTATAATGCGCATCATATTGCTTGAAGGATTCATCATGAAACAGGAGCTAAAGCCTTACTTTGTTTATCCGCCCGTGATGGCGCTTGCGCTGTACGCCACGGTGCTGGGGTATATGATCCCTGCGCTGCGCGATGCGTTTTCTCTGTCGCTCGCACAGGCCGGGTTATTCTCCACGCTGCAGTCCGTCGGCACGGCGCTCTCCGTGCTGCTGTGCTTCACTGTCTTTTCGGCGCTCAACCAGACGCGCATCATGGCGATATGCTCATTTGTGCTCGCGCTTGTGATCGTCTGCATCGGCGTCAGCACACAGCTGATATTGCTCTACGCGCTGTTTTTGCTGCTCGGCCTTTTCAACAACATCACCGACACGCTTTCCAACTCGATCATTGCGGATCTAACGCCGCAGAAAAAGAGTTTTCATATCGGGCTCATGCAGGCGCTTTGGTCCGCAGCGGGCACGGCGGGACCGTTTTTTGCAATGCTGCTCGGCAGCGAATACCAGCCTGTGTTTTTGGGCCTTGGCGCGTTTACCGCGCTGTGCGCGTTCGTTTTTGTTTTCGCGCTGCGTACCGAGGCTGCCATGCCAATGCTGCAAAAGCGGCATACCTTGGGCGGGGTGGGCAAGCTGCTGCGCACGCTCAAGCGCAAGGGCGTGAAGCGGTATCTGGTCGCCGCGATACTCAACGCGATTGTTCAGATCACGTTTATCTATTTTATTTCGAGCTTTGTCACCGATAACGGCGGCAGCCCGCTGCAAAGCGCCGTGGCACTCAGCGCCTTTTTCTTCGGTTCGATGCTGGGGCGGCTGCTTTACGCCAAGCTGATGCACACATTTCCCGCCCGCAGGGTGCTGCCCGCCGCGAGTTTTCTTGCGCTCCTCGCAATCGGGGCTATGCTGATATGCGCCGACCCGGTGCTCATCTGCGTGCTCGCAGGCATCGGTGGTTTCGGGCTCTCAATGAACTTCCCGGCCTTCATCGTGGAGATGTGCGGCCTCGTGCCGGACGATACCGCCGCCGCGTCGTCGCTCGTGTTCCTCGGGTACACGCTGGCCTGCTTCGCGGCACCGCCCGTGTTCGGCGCCATCGGCGACGCGACATCGCTGCAAACAGCGATGCTGGCTGCGCTGGCGCTTCTTTTGCCGCTGATTGCGGTATGCCTCAAGCTGCACAGTGAACCCAATATCGCATAACATTCGAAAAGGCGGCTATACTTATGGAATATGGTGCAAAAAAGCCTGTTTGGCGGTAAGTTGTAAAATGAATTGCCCAAAATAGAAAAAAGAAGACCCATCAAGGTCACGAACCAGTTACACTGAAGTTGCGACACAAACAAAGCAACGGGGGTGAAATGATGGGTCAAAAACAGGA
>JAEYKW010000037.1 GCA_023408075.1 Bacillota bacterium
GGGAGTCATTGACTTCTTGGTTGTTGTTTCATGAAAGCCGAATCTATCCACATTTTTTCCTATTTGAACATGAAAAAAGAGGTTATCCTCCTGCGATTATTACTAATCGTTTCTGGACAGCCCCTTTAATTTTACGCTCGGAATCATAGCTGTCTTATCCTGTAGTGCTTAAAGCATCCGGTTAATTGCCACGGTTTGCAGCAAAGCAGCTTGAGGGCACACATGGAGTTTGACGGAGCGGTTTTACGGCCTTGGGTCATTGACAGATGCCCGCCATGCTTATATAATGGCTTCGGTAAAACTTAGCCGCATGAAGCGGCTTACTGCTTACTGAAGTAAGCAGCAGAAAGTATACAAAGCACTTGGAATATTATAAAACAATCATGAAGGTTGTTGATTCGCAGATGCGGATTTACTGCCTTTTTATTTTTTAAGTGCTATATATTTAAAAATATTAATATGGAGGAATGATTAATGGCATGTTTACTGGCTCCGGCTGCAGAGGCGATTATCGTCACGATTGTTAAGAAGAGCATAGAAAAGAAAGAAAAGCAGGCGGCTCTTTCTGCGCCGGTTCGTACGGATGCTGCCATCGCTGAAGCGGGCGGGCAGGATTCTATTCCTTTTTCCAGAAAGCTCGGGTGGCTCACCAAGCTTCTTTGGGGAGGCAGCTTCCTGCTGGCAATTGAGCACATCTGGCATGGTGAGATTGTGCCATGGCCGCCCTTCTTGACGGCGATGAACAATGCGGCGGATATCGGCCCCATGCTGCTGGAAATCGCGACCGTGGGCGTGACGATGACCGTCCTGATCACGGTCATATGGGGCGCGATGGTGCTGGTGTCAAACCGCATGGAAAAACGGGCAAAGAAACCGGAAGTTGTGAAAGCGGCGCAGGTGTGAATTATGTGCTTGATCATAACGGCATTTGCGGCAGTCATCACAACAATCGTCTGGTATTTCAAAGCGCATGACAAGAAAATAAAGCTGGGAGCGCTTGTCCTCATGTATTGGGGTGCGGCGCTTATGTGGACCGTGGACAGTTTTTTCGCTGTCGCCGAGGGCGGCCCCTTTTTTGACTTGAGCGCCGATGATGCGTTTTTAGGTCTCGTGATCGTGCTTTGCGGTCTTGTTGCGTGGGTCATCATGCTCCTTGTCAGTGATCCGAAAAGGGTTTTGCGGTCCTTTCAGTTAAAGAATTAATTAAATCTCCGGTCGCAAACAAAAAATAAAGCATCGGCTGAGGTAAAACATCCGGCCGATGCTTGTTTTTATTTCATATATAAAGGAATGATTTTCGTGCATGCAGGGGGAGTCAGTTGTGCGGAATCTCCGCACATCGTGGAAGGAATAAAACGGTCAAATATCTGCGGCGGACGACAGGAAACGATCCGAGGAGTGGCGAATTATATACCAGAGTTGGTGATATGCCGTCATGTCAACGATAGACGATACCCGGCAAGCTTCGTGAAAATCCATCGCCACCGGTTATTCGCCAGAGAGTGCCGGAAATTGCGAATGGCGGGGAGAAATCACACTTTACGCATTGACTATAAAAAGATATACTTAAAATCTACATATTGTATATAGCGAAAATTAAGCACAAAATATTGTGGGTTTTTTATTGACATTAAGAGTGTAGGAACATATAATAAACCACACACAATATTAAGAATAATTACGAAGAGGGACCCGTATGGCAACGCAGATTAAAAAAAGAAACAGCGCAATTGTCACTTTCGACTTTATAAAAATCAGAAATGCGATAAAGAAAGCAAATCAGGCTGTTCATGAAGAAATCATGGACGAAAATGATCTGGATTTGCTGACTGCCAGAGTTGCGGGCCGGTTCGGTGCGGATATCATACCCGCCGTGGAAGAAATTCAGGATGTGGTGGAGGAGAACCTGATTAAAGCAGGCTACGCGAGGACAGCAAAGGCGTACATCCTCTATCGGGCGGAGCATACAAAAATCCGTCAGGCCGAAGGGGACTTGATGGACATCTATCGGCAGCTGACGTACCGGGCGTCAAAGGAAGTCGATCTCAAACGGGAGAACGCCAATATCGATGCGGACACCGCCATGGGCACCATGCTCAAATACGGCTCCGAAGGTGCCAAGTATTTCGTCAACAATTATGTGCTGCCCAAGGATATCGCGGCGGCGCATATCAACGGAGATATTCACATTCACGATCAGGATTTTTATATGCTGACCGAGACCTGCTGCCAGATTGATCTTATTAAGCTTTTTCATGACGGTTTTTGTACAGGCCACGGGCATTTGCGCGAACCCAACGATATCAGCTCGTATACCGCGCTGGCCTGCATCGCCATTCAGGCCAATCAGAACGAAATGCACGGCGGACAGAGTGTCCCGAATTTTGATTACAGCATGGCGCCGGGAGTTAAGAAGACTTTCCGCAAAGCTTATATCAAAGAGCTTTCACGTTATATGCAGGTTGTGCACGGCATGGACAAAAGCAACGTCGGTGCGCTGGCTAAAACGGCCGGCGACGTTCTGGACGGTATTTCACTCGGGAATGCTGACGGGTATGTCAGTGAAGTCGCCGGTATTTTAACGAAGGAGCCATACGCGCTCAGTGCCGAGGAAGCTGCGAAAGCACACCGTTTCACGCTGCAGGGGGCGCTGGAGGATACCGAGCGCAGAACGTATCAGGCGATGGAAGCGTTGATACACAATCTCAATACGATGAACTCAAGGGCGGGAGCGCAGGTTCCGTTCAGCTCCATAAACTATGGCACGGATATGACGCCCGAAGGACGCATGGTCATCAGAAATCTGCTGCTGGCAACCGAGGCGGGGCTCGGAGACGGAGAGACGCCTATTTTTCCCGTTCAGATTTTCAAGGTCAAAGAAGGCATTAATTATAATCAGGACGACCCGAGCTATGATCTGTTCCGGCTCGCGATGCGCGTTAGCGCCAAGCGGCTGTTTCCGAACTTCAGCTTTCTGGACGCGCCGTTTAACCTGCAATACTATAAGCCGGGCGATTACGATTCGGAAGTCGCGTACATGGGCTGCCGGACGCGCGTGATGGGCAATGTGCACGACAAAGAGCGCGAAACAACCTGCGGGCGCGGCAACTTAAGCTTTACCTCTGTGAATCTGCCGCGCATCGGCATTGAGGCGAAAGGGGATATGAGCCGGTTCTACAAACTGCTGGATGACAGAATGGCGCTTGTGATCCGCCAGCTGATGCACCGCTTCAATGTCCAGTGCACCAAGAAGGTTTACAATTATCCGTTTCTGATGGGGCAGGGCGTTTGGATCGACAGCGAAAAGCTGGGCCCGGACGACAGCATTGCCGAAGTTTTAAAACACGGGACGCTCAGCGTCGGCTTTATCGGCCTTGCGGAATGCCTCAAGGTTCTAATGGGTCAGCACCACGGCGAGAACAGCGAAAGCCAGCGTGTCGGCCTCGAAATTATCAGCCATATGCGCCAACGTCTGGATGAGGAAGCGGCACAGACCGGGCTTAACTATACGCTGCTGGCCACACCCGCCGAAGGTCTGGCCGGCCGCTTCGTCAATATAGACCGAAAGAAATACGGTATGATCGAGGGCGTCACAGACCGTGATTATTATACGAATTCGTTCCATGTGCCCGTTTATTTTTCGATCAATGCGCACAAAAAGATATCTCTGGAAGCGCCGTATCATGCGCTTGCCAACGCGGGACATATCAGTTATGTGGAACTCGACGGCGACACGTCCAAAAATCTCGATGCTTTTGAGACCATCATCCGGTATATGAAGGAAAGCGGCATCGGTTATGGCTCGGTGAACCATCCGGTGGACCGGGACCCGGTATGCAGCTACAACGGCATTATCGACAACGTCTGCCCCGGGTGCGGCCGCAGCGAAGAGGACGGCGGGCCGAAATTTGAGCGCATCCGCCGGATCACGGGGTATCTTGTGGGGACAATCGACAGATGGAACAACGCGAAACGTGCGGAGGAAGGGGATCGGCTCAAGCATGGCCTGTGAGCTTCGACTATGCGGCATCGAGCCGGAATCCATCGTTGACGGTGAGGGAATCCGTTATGTTGTGTTTGTTCAAGGGTGTCCGCACCGCTGCCCCGGCTGCCATAACCCCGAGTCGCATGCGTTCGAGGGCGGAAGGGTGGCCTGCATTGACGACCTGTTTCGTGAGATTTGTGAAAATCCTTTGCTCAGGGGCGTGACCTTCAGCGGCGGCGAGCCTTTCAGCCAGCCGGAGCCGTTGGCTGAATTGGCCCGGATGGTGCATGGCAAAGGCCTTAATATCACCACTTATACGGGTTATCGATATGAAGAGTTACTGCAAATGAAGGATCCAGACATTGCCGCGCTGCTCGAGCAGACGGATGTATTGATTGACGGCCCGTTTCTTTTGGCAGAGAAGGACTTGACGCTTGCTTTCCGGGGCAGCCGGAACCAGCGCATTATCAATTTACGCGACAAGGGCCTTTAATCGCGGTGTACCTTCACGCATGTCCATGCTTTGGAGGGTGCTCACAAAAATAGCCGATAAGAGATTATCATTAAAAACGCCGGAGTTGTTCCGGCGTTTTTTGCTGCGCTTCAGCGTTATAAATAAATTGTCAAAATCAATGCGCCCAAGAGGATGCCTGCTTTGGCAGGCGCAGAGCAAGTCCTGCAATTTATGATTTTGATCAAACCTTTAACAGCCTTGACAGCCTTGCAAAACTGTGTTATATATTAGTTAACAGCGTTAACTAACCAGATTAACCCATAATGTTTGCTCAAGGAGATCGTTGCGTGCCCAGGGACAAAACGGACACACTGAAAAGAATCATTCCCATTGCCCGGCAGGAATTCCTCGGGAAAGGCTTTGAAAAAGCCTCCATGCGTGATATCGCAAAGGGGGCGGGCATCACAGCGGCAGGGCTTTATCGCCACTTTGCCGATAAGGAAGCCATGTTTGCCTCTCTGATTGAGCCGGCGGCCACTGAACTGATGCAGCTGTATATCAGGATGCATCAGGAGTTTGAGGCGCTTCCCAGAGATGTGCAGCTCGATACGGTGTTTAACCACGATTCCGATTCGATTGAACGGTTCACGGCCTATATTTACGACCATTTCGATGCGTTCAAGCTGCTTGTTACCTGTGCGGAGGGCACGAAATATGCGGACTATATCGATGAGCTTGTGCGGATTGAGGTGGAATCGACACTTAAATTTATTGAGGTTACCGGCAATTCCGCCATCTCGTCCGGCAAGCTGACCCCTGAGCTGCTGCACATTATATCAAACGCGCTGTTGTCCGCAATCTTTGAGGTGGTGCGTCACGACATGCCGCGTCAAGCTGCTCAGGGGTATATTCAAAGCCTGCGGCTGTTCTTTACGGCCGGTTGGAGAGAGCTGCTGGCGGATTAAATCGGCATAAACTGTGCAATTGAGGCTTATTAGCCTCAAAAAAATACCGCAGGAGTTAGCGTTAACTAACTGAAAGTGAAGGCGGTATGAATTTCAGAAAGGATAAATAAAACCCATGATGCTGCATGAAAACATGCGAAGGGTAATGCGGCGGGTATCATGGCCTTCGATTATCGCGAGTGTGCTTTGCGGGTTCAGCTCTGCGTTTGTTATTCAGGGCAGCGATGTTCAAATAAGAGCTGTTGAAAGCAGTGGCCGTTTTGGAGCGCAAGGAGCCCAAATTTTTTTCGTCTTTAAGTTAGCGTATGCTAATTTTAAGATATAAATTGAAATTTCCTTTAAGAGGAGAAAGGACGCTTTATGAAAAAACAGACCAAACAGAAAACGGGAATGGCCAGGCTGCTGGAGCTGGCCGCCACGAAAAAGCCGCTCGTCATCGGCTCTGCGGTGCTGTCCGGGCTGGCTGCCGTGGCCTCGTTCATCCCCTATATCGCGATTTATTATGTTGTGACGGAAATCATGGGCAGCTACCCCGATTTGGGGACGCTGGATATCCAGCGGGTCATCGGCTTTGGATGGCTGGCGCTCGGGGGCATACTGCTCAACGTACTGTTGTATTATGCTGCGCTGATGTGTTCGCATCTGGCCGCATTCGGTACGCTGTATGAGCTCAAGGTGAACTTTGCGTCCCATCTGGCGCGGGTGCCGCTTGGGTTTCATGTGCTGGTGGGCAGCGGCAAACTGCGAAAGATCATGGATGAGAACATCGAAAAGATCGAGGGCTTCATTGCGCATCAGCTGCCCGATATCGTTGCGTCGTTCGTCGCGCCGGCGGTGATGGTTGTCCTGCTGATGATCGTTGATTGGAGGCTCGGGCTTTCGGCCATGGCGGGCATTGCCGTGGCGCTGTTCATACAGTTCAGAGCCTACGGCAACGAAGGCGCCAAGAAGATGATGGACAAATACAATGACGCGCTGGAGGATATGAACAATGCTTCGGTTGAGTATGTGCGCGGCATCACCGTGGTTAAGGCGTTCGGGCAGACCGTCTACTCGCTGCGGCGGATGCACGATGCCATCAAGGCGTATACGAAGATGGTCATTCCGTACACGCTGAGCTGGGAAAACATGATGTCGGCCTTCACCACCGTTATCAACAACATCTATCTGTTTCTGATTCCGGTGGGTATACTGATCGGTCTGTCCGCCACGGACTATGCGGCTTATGCGTCCACGTTCATATTCTATCTGATATTCGTGCCCTCCATCGCCACGATTCTGATGAAGCTGATGTATGTGTCGTCCAGCGGCATGCAGATTACGGGCGGCGTGGAGCGCATGGATGAAATTCTGGCGGAACCGCAGCTGCCTCAACCGGCGGCACCGAAACAGTTTGAGACGCACGATATTGCCTTTAGCAATGTCACTTTCTCGTATAAGGGGCAGCAGAGCGCGGCGCTTTCCGGCGTATCCTTTCGCGCGGAGCAGGGGCAGATCACGGCGATTGTCGGGCCGTCGGGCGGCGGGAAGACCACCATTGCCCATCTCATCCCGCGCTTCTTCGACGTGAAAGAGGGCAGCATCACAATCGGCAATGCGGACGTACGCGAAATGAGCAGCGCCTATCTGATGGAAAAGGTCAGCTTTGTGTTTCAGGATGTGTTCCTGTTCAAACAGAGCATTATGGAAAACATCCGCCTCGGAGACCAGAGCACCACGGACGAGCAGGTCATCGCCGCGGCGAAGGCAGCTCAATGCCAGGAGTTTGTGGAGAAGCTGCCGGACAAATACCATACCGTGATCGGCACGCAGGGCGTACACCTCTCGGGAGGCGAAAGGCAGCGCATCGCCATCGCACGGGCCATCGTTAAAAATGCACCCATCATCATACTCGACGAAGCGACCGCATTCTCCGACCCGGAAAACGAGCACCTGATTCAGCGGGCGTTTGAGAAGCTGATGCACGGCAAAACCGTGGTGATGATCGCCCACCGGCTGTCCACAGTGCGCGGTGCCAACACGATCATCGTGATGGATGAGGGGCAGATTGTGGAGCAGGGCAGCCATGACGCTCTGCTGGCGGCGAAGGGCAAGTATTATGACATGTGGGATATGTACACGAGAACCCTCACATGGAAGATGGACCGGAAGGAGGCGATCTCTCATGCGTAAACTCAAGGAACTGCTGATGCTCACAGACAAGGGCTATGCGGACTTAAAGAAAGCCGTGTTCGCCTGCACGCTGACCAATCTTTCGCTGATGCTGCCCTTCGGCGTGACGATTCAGCTGATTGCCGAGCTGCTAAAGCCGCTGATGGGGCAGGCGCTGTCTATGGGCAGCCTGTGGCTGCTGCTGGGGCTCGGCATCGCGGCGGCGGTGCTCGTTTTCATCGCGAGCAAGCACGACTACAAGAAGACGTACGTGACCTCGTATATCGAGGCCGAAAGCTCGCGAATCAGCGTGGCTGAAAAGGTGCGCCGGCTGCCGATGAGCTTCTTCAACAACAAGGACCTCTCTGAACTGACCACCAACATCATGGGGGATTGCGCGACGGTTGAGCATGTGCTGAGCCATATTGTGCCTCAGCTGCTCGCCAACGCGATCTCCATCACGCTGGTGTGCGCCATGATGGCGATATTCGACTGGCGGATGGCGCTGGCGGTGTTTGGCACCGTGCCGCTGTCGCTGGCGGTCATACTGGTCAGCAAAAAGATACAGAACCGTTTAAGCGAAAAACAAGTGGCGTCCAAGCTCAAGGCGGCGGATCAGGTGCAGGAATATCTGGAGGGCATCAAGGTCATCAAAGCGTGCGGGCTCGACGGCTCTAAGTTTTCGGCGCTCGATAAGGCGCTGCACGCCATGATGAAGATGGCAATCAAAATGGAATTCGGTACGGGCGTGTTCGTGACGGGCGCGCAGGTGCTGCTGCAGGCGGGCGTCGGGCTGGTCGTCTTCATCGGTGCCTATCTGCTGACGGGCAGCTTAATCGAGCTGATTCCGCTGCTCATGTTCTTCGTCATCGTGGTGCGCATATACGGGCCGGTGATGGTTGAATTCACGCTGCTGCCCGAGCTGTTTTATCACCGCACTGCCACCAAACGGATGCGGACGCTGATGGATACGCCCGTGATGACGGGCGATGGCGACAAGCCGCTGGAGCACTACAATATCGACTTTGAGCACGCATCGTTTCGCTATAACGAAGCCAATGACGAGGCGGTGATCGACGATCTGACCGTATCCATTCCGGCGGACGCCATCACGGCGCTGGTGGGGCCCTCCGGCTGCGGCAAGAGCACCATTTCCCGGCTCATTGCGCGGTTCTGGGACGTAAGCAGCGGCTGTGTGAAAATCGGCGGCGTGGATGTGAAAACGCTCGATCCTGAGCACCTGATGCGGTATATGTCCTTCGTGTTTCAGGACGTGGTGCTGTTCAACGATACGGTGCTGGGCAATATCCGTATCGGTAATCTCGATGCGACGGAGGAGCAGGTGATGGCGGCGGCCAAGGCGGCTTGCTGCGACGAGTTTGTCCGGAAGATGCCGGACGGCTACCGGAGCATGCTGGGTGAAAACGGCTACACGCTCTCCGGCGGGGAACGGCAGCGCATATCCATCGCGCGGGCACTGCTCAAGGACGCGCCGATTGTGCTGCTGGATGAGGCTACGGCCTCTCTTGACCCCGAGAATGAAGTGCTGATTCAGCAGGCTATATCGAAGCTCATTCAGGGGAAAACGGTTATCGTGATTGCGCACCGCCTGAGAACGGTGGAAGGCGCGGACAAAATCATCGTGCTGGACGATGGCAGGATGGTGGATGAGGGGACACACGACACGCTGATGCAAAACAAAGGTCTTTACGCCCGGCTTTATAACATTCAGCAGGAAAGCATGGGTTGGAGCGTGTAGCCATCACAGGCAGCGAGCGGTTGTGGACGGAGTACCAGAGGGAGTGACCGATCTTAAGCCATTTTCTCTCCTCCAGTCACCTATTGGTGACAGCCCCCAATCCACCCGAAGGGTAGTCAGAGGGGACCACGACAAGAGGTTTTTTGACATTCTCAGGCATCCAATAGGGTGTCTGTTTTTTTACAGCACCACGCGCAGCGTAAACACACCGTCTTCCGCTGCGAACTGGCAGCTGCCGTTCAGTTTCTCGGTCATATACTGAATGCTTTTTGTGCCGAGCCCGTGCCCTGTCATATCGGCGACCGGCAGACCGTCTATAAACTGAGGGGCTTTTGCAAAGAAGTTGTGAATGGACAGCAGCAGCTTGCCGTTTTTCATAAACAGCTTCAGTTGGATGGTTCTCTTCCCGGCTTCCATCTCAGCCACTGCGTGAATGGCATTTTCCAGCCCGTTGGAAAGAATGGACGTAAACTCAAGGTCCGAACAGGGCAACTCGGCAGGAATGGCGACAGCCGCGTCAAACCGAATGTTCTTATCCGCCATTTTGCTTGCGCAGGAGGACAAAATCATATTGACCATTTCGTTGTCACAATATTTTCGCACCGCTGTCTGATCGGTGACCGCTATAATTTTTTGGATATATTCCTGCGCCTTGGCATAGTCCGCGTTTTCAATCATGGCGGACATATTGCTTAAAAAATGCCGCATATCATGGCGGATCAGCGAGATTTCGTATTTGGAACGCTTGATCTCCTCTATTTCTTTTATGGACTGCGCCGTTTGAATCTCTATCAGCTTTTTCTGCTGTTCCGCTGCGCACTTCTCCTCGTATTCCTTGAAATAGATCACGCTGAAAAAGAGATAGGTGATGCACAGCATAAACGGAAGAAACTCGTAAACCGCTTGTGAGCCGCTGTAAAGCAGCTTGGTATACACAGTCGCGGTATAATCAAAGAGATAATACACGGCAGGCAAAATGCCGAATATCAAAAGAGTCTTTGTGGATTTGGTCAGTATCACATACAGCGACTTTGACGCATACCGGGCAATCATATACCAAATCGGCAGCGTGACCGCGATTCTCACCGCATACGCGATCCAAAGCTCTTCACTGAACGACAGCACGATCAAGCCAAACCATTTGCTGACCTGACAGCACAGGTATGCAGAAAGAATTGCGAAGAGGCCCGACAAAGCTTTTTGCTTAAAATAGAGCGTAAAAAGCAGCAGCAGCGGCAGGTGGGTCATCAGCGGATATAGCATCTGCGCATATGCCATGCCGAATAGAGCATAACTGAGCATCTGCAATCCAAAATCAGCTGCGCCGAACAGCAGCAGTACCAATCTGTCTTTTTTTGTGGACCCGATGCCAAGAAAATCAGCGGAAACGTATATCCCGAAGAACAACAGGACACTGAAATTGATAATGCCGATAATGGTCTGCAACATACATGGCTCTCCTTAATCGCGGAACATATAAGCAAAATAGGCATCCTGAAAAGCTTTGCCGACACCCCTTGCAATGGGAACCCGGAAACCGGACTTCATTGTGATGTCGCCCGCCGTGAACGAGTTCACCCGGGGCATGGAGACGATATAACTCCGGTGGCATTTAAAAAAGCCGTCCTGCACCAGAAGCTTGTTTTCAAAGCTATAAAGCGGTTCGGTAACCATCAGCGGCGGACCGGAATTCAGGAAGAACGCTACCTGCTTGTTCTGGGCCTCTATGTATTCGATATCGCGAAGATAGATTTTGTGGTAGCCAAAGGCGCTTTTGAGCAGCAGATTTTTAGGTTCTTCGCTGAGGGCGGCCGTGCAATCACCAAGAATTTCGGACAGCTGTTCATATCGGACCGGTTTTATGATGTACCCGCTGGCCTTGACGGCGTACGATTCCAGCGCGAAATCGGGTGATGAGGTAAGAAACACGAGCTTGACAGCTTTGTCGAGCTGCCGGATCTCCCGCGCTGTGTCCATTCCGCTCAAAAGCGGCATCATAATATCGAGAAAGATAATATCCGCCCGAGCTGAAGCGATGCTTTCGATCAGCGCATCCCCGTTGCTAAAGCATCGTATCTGAACGGGAATATCTTTATGCACTGCCCATTCTTCAAGCATACTCTTCGTGCTTTCAAGGCACTGGTCTTCGTCGTCGCATACAGCCAGCCGAATCATAGTCCCTCTTTCTTGATATAGAATTTATTCTATATTCTATCAGCAAGGCGTGTCATTATCAATTCTGCTAAGCTGCGTTTCACACCCGAAAAACGACATTTCGCGCGGAAAGCCGCCAACGCCTGCGGCTGAGTGATAAAGTTAAAAAAAGATTATCGACGCTGCTGCTCACAGCGGCGCTGATATTGATATGGCTCCCGGCGACGGCAAAAGCAAGCACTTTGGAAGTGGGCGGAAGCGGTTCGTATGCGTTAATTGAAGCCGGATGGAACGCTGCAATCAGCGCGGCTGACGACGGAAATACGATCAGGCTTATGGCCGACGGTACGATCACACTGGCCGCAGATATCGTCATTAACAAATTATTTACGGTTGGGGACAGGGAAGCGCCGCGCCGTTGGTGACGCCAATGCCGACACCGACGGCGACCCCGGCCCCCACTTCTTTGACGGCTCCGATTCCAGCACCGGCGCCCATGTCGGCACCGACACGCAAGCCGACGACACTTTGAGCAGCGTACATAAGCGCTGCCATTTTGGCTTGCCAATGCGGCAATGGGGTGTTCATTTCAATATCAAATGGCCACCCGAAACAATCTTTTGCTGTTATTCGTCAGAAAGATGCGCTCGTATTGACCCCCGCCGACCGCACAGCCGAAACGCTGTATCAGAAAGGAAGCTCGCTGTTCCTGCAAAAGCAGTATAACGACATGTTCCCGCTCGTTTCGCTGATCGAGGATAAATCGGTATTCTAAACCGGGCGGTCTCGTCATACACTATAAGACACAAAAAATAGTGAGGCGAAGAACATGGCATACTGTCCGTACAGTTATTTTGATTACAGCATGGAGCCGGGAGAGACGGTCAAGTCGCTCGCGGGCAAGTTTAAGATACCCGAGCAGGTGATTCTGGAGCAGAACAAAGATACGCAGCCCGGGCCGGGGCAGCGCGTACGCATTCCGTGCGCGTGCGGCGGCTGCACGCGCGGCGCGTTTTACGCAATACGTCGGGGGGAAACGCTGCTGCAGATCGCGCGGCGCAGCGGGCTGGACTTAAATGACCTGCTTGCCGCCAACCCCTACTTAAACCCGAATTATTATATACCCGGGCAGGTCATCGTGATACCGCCTGTGCAGTCTCATGTGAGGAGCGATACATATATTGTGGAAGAAGGCGAAGGCGTTTTTGATGTGCTGCGCAAACACCGCATGGATTTCACGACTTTTTGTATGCTGAACCCAAGCATAAGCCCGATGGCGCTCAAAGCCGGGCAGCGCGTCAATGTGTCGCCGCCGCCCATGAAAAAGGGGCATTGGTATGAGATGAAGCAGGGGGAAACGCTGGTCAGCGTTGCGCAGAGCCATGGCATCCCCGTCAGCGTGCTGCTCGGCATGAACGAGCATCTGCGCCCGAGCGATTTCAAGGAAGGAGCAAGGGTACGCGTGCCGGGCCGCCCCGCCGATGCAGGCGCAGGCAAGTAGGGCGGATTGAAACACAGCGGACGCCATACAAACCACCCGATTGGCTGTCGCCGTTCGGATAGCATCATTTGTGTGATGCAGCCGCCTTCACACCAGCCTTGCATTCGGGTATCACTGTCCGCAGGTATTTACGCTTCACCATATCCCCGTTTCGCGCGAGACAACATTATTTTTTTGGTAGCCTGAAATAAAGATGCTTTTTTTGCGCAAAAGGGGCTTCGGGATTATGCAAAAAAAGCGATTCGGAGGAAGATCCTTTTGCGGCTGATCGCGAATTTTATGCAAAATATATGTTTGAGAAAATGAGCGCCTTGCGCGCTTTTTTGTTTTCAAGTAGAATGAAATGGAAATGTTCTTATATCTGGGGACAAGTACAATTTAAGGGGAGCAACATGATACTGATTAATGAAAATTATCTGGCACTCAAAGGGAGCTATCTTTTTTCCGAGATGGCCAAAAGAATAAATGCGCATGGCGGCGATATCATCCGGCTCGGTATCGGCGATGTGACGTGCCCGCTGCCGCCCGCTGTGGTGGACGCGATGAAAGCGGCGGTGGATGACATGGGAACGGCGGGGGGATTCCACGGCTACGGCCCCGAACAGGGCTACGCGTGGCTGCGCGAGGCGATCGCCGCCAACGATTATGCGGGCCTTGGCATCGAAGCGGACGAGATATTTGTGTCGGACGGCGCGAAGTGCGACACGGGCAACATACAGGAGCTGTTTTCGTCGATGTGCAAAATCGCTGTGCTCGATCCCGTGTATCCGGTGTACGTGGATACCAATGTGATGGCGGGCCGCGCGGGCGATTATGACGCGGCGAGCAACGCTTATACAAACATCACCTATCTGCCCTGCAGCGCAGCCAACGGCTTTAAGCCCGCACTGCCGAAAGAGGATGTCGATATTATCTATCTATGTTACCCCAACAACCCGACGGGCACGGTGCTCACCAGGGATGAGCTGACACAGTGGGTGAATTATGCGAAAAAGACGGGCGCGCTGATACTGTTCGACGCGGCGTATGAAGCGTTTATCCGCGAGGACAACGTGCCGCACAGCATTTATGAAATTGAGGGCGCGAAGGACGTCGCGATTGAATTCCGCAGCTATTCCAAAACAGCGGGCTTCACGGGCACACGCTGTGCGTTCACCGTGATTCCCAAATCCCTGATGGGCGCGGATTCGGACGGCGAGCTGCACAGTCTCAACGCGATGTGGAACCGCCGCCATACCACCAAGTTCAACGGCGTGCCGTATACAACGCAGAAGGGCGCGCTTGCGTGCTATTCGGACGCGGGCAAGGCGCAGATTAAACAGACGATAGATTTTTATCTCGGCAACGCGAAGGTGATTCGCGAGGGGCTTCAAAGCATTGGCATCGATTGCTGGGGCGGCGTGAATTCGCCGTACATCTGGCTCAAAACGCCGGGCGGCATGCCGTCGTGGGATTTCTTCGATGTGCTGCTCGATGCGGGTGTGGCGGGAACGCCGGGCGCGGGCTTCGGGAGCGCGGGCGAAGGGTATTTCCGGCTGACCGCGTTCAATACGCATGAAAACACGCTCAAAGCGATGGAAAGGTTCTCATCGCTCAAGCTATAATCCCCTACGAAGGAAGTATCAGTCATGCCGGTTAAAAAGGCGCTCGTGGTTTATTTCTCGGGAACGGGCGGCACGGCGCGCGCGGCGGACGCGATGGAGGCCGCATTGGCGGCACACGGCGTCAGCGTCAGCAAACAGGAGATTCATCATAACAACGTGATTGAGAACGGCAGTGAAGATCTGCTTGTGCTGCTGTTTGCGGTGCACGCGCTTAACGCGCCCGAACCGGTGTACCGCTGGCTGAAAAGCATGGCGGGTGTGCAGGGTATTCTTCCGGCGGCTGTGCTCGCCGTATCGGGCGGCGGTGAGATATTTCCGAACAGGGCCTGCCGCTTGAGCAGCATCAAACGCCTTAAGAAAAAGGGCTACGATGTGACATACGAGGATATGCTCGTGATGCCGTCTAATATGAGCATCGCCACGCCCGACAGCCTCGCGGTGCGGCTGCTTGAGGTGCTGCCGCAAAAGGTTAATCAGATTGCGGATGATCTGCTGGCAGGCGTGAGGCGGCGTACGAAGCCGGGGCCGCTCAACAGAACGATGTCGGTGCTGTTTGAGGCGGAGAAGTTCGGCGCTCATTTTTTCGGAAAGGCGCTGTATGCACAAGAAAGCTGCACAAGCTGCGGCTGGTGTGCGAAGCAGTGCCCGAGCGGCAACATCACCATGACGGGTGAAAACCCCGAGTTCGACGGCAAGTGTGTAATGTGCTTTCGCTGTGTGTATGGGTGTCCCGTCCATGCTATAGCGGCGAAACGCCTCGGTTTCGCGCTTAACAAGCAGGGCTTTGATATGAGGCGGTATGACACTTTGAAAGCGGCGCAGAATGCGAAAGTCAAAAGCATCGCGTGGATGGGCGTCAACAGATATTTGGACGGAGACGGAAAAGGCGAAATAACAGGCAGCGACAACAGGACGGTACCGCGAGGATAGCCGTCCTTTCTTTAAACAGACAGAAAATTTAATTATTAAGAGAAGGAGATATAATGGTTGACGTCAATAAGCCGGTCACAAACCCTGATCTTGTGAAAGCCATAAACGACATGCGGCAAGACAATTCACCGGAAAAACAAAACAGTATGATCGACGAGGTGATGAAAGCACATTTTATTACACCCGTTACTGTTTCGCCCGAACCCAAGCATGATCATGATCACTGCGATTGTCATGACCATTGTGATTGTCATGATCATGATCACACTACTGAGTTCGAGAAAGGGACAACCATCAGCTTTTACTCAATCGGAGACAGCGCCGGTCAAAGCTTCTTCTTGGCTTTTACGGATTGGGATGAACTTAAGAAATGGCAAAACAATGACCACCAGCAGACACTGGTCGTCACGTTTAGCGATATTGGCGGCATGGTACTGCAGGAAGACAGCCGCTGGGACGGCTTTGTGATCAACGCATACGGCGACAGCATCGTGTTTAATAATGAGCTCGTGAAAGCGCTCAAAGACGAGATGGATAGGCGGGCTGACGGAGGAGTGGTTGAGCAGGTTATCGAAAAGAAAACAACCGTTCAATTGGGAGAGCCGCGTGTGTATCCCAAAGACATGGTGAAAGCCATATGCGCGCATGTGAAAAAGAAAAAGAACGTGATAGCGGCTTACCTGCGGCTGATGGAGAAGGAAGGGGAGCAAAGCTATCTGGTCGTTGTGGATTTTACGGGCGACAGGCGCGACGTTTTTGACGGTATCGGCAAGGCGGCGTGGGATCATTTGAACGGCATGTTTATTGATCTGGTGCCGTTTGATACGGATTTCGGACAGCAGGCCGCCATGGGCGTGGAGCCGTTTTACAAAAGATAAGCAGTGGGTTTGAAATAAGGAGAGATTTCATGAAAAAAATATTGATTTTTGCATTAACAGCCGCCGTGTTGGCGCTGGCTGCGTGCCAAGCGCAGGATGCCGCGACGCCAGCGTATACGGACAATGCTGCGGCCGTTGAATCTCAGACGGAGCAGGCCGCCGAGCTTTCGGCGGAGGATACGGTTCGGCGCTTTTTTGAGTGCTTCAACAGCCGAGATGCCAAGGCCATCAATGCGCTAATGGAAAAAGGCCGCAGTATGGCTCTGACGGAGGAGGAGTCTGCCACGCTGACGTTAACATCCTGCACGGAGCTGCAGTCCGACGAAGCGGCGTCAGTGGTGGAGGCTGTTTTCGATGCTGAGATCGATGAGCGCAATATGTCTTCGTTTGAAGAGGGCGAATACACGTGGCGGTTTGAGCTTGCCAAAGGCAGCGACGGCATTTGGCGTATTGGCAATTACGGCGTATAGACTGATGAATTTCGATGATATCGACTTTAAAGGTGGTACATGCCGTTATATTGAGCCGCTCGGACAGGATATGCTCGAGGTTTATTACCCTAATGATTTTGTGATCGATGTAGGCTATATTGAAGACTCGAAAACGTATTATGTCACCATCATCAAAAGCAATGACTGGACCCATATTTACAAGGAGATTGAGGCCAAGTCAGAGGTGGATCTTAAAAATGCTTTAAGATACGCCATCGAATACGTCACTCATCTTTAATGCGCCTGCTCTTTAAATCCCTTCCGTTGAAATCCCCTTTTCCTCATGTTACTATGAAAAAGGACAAAAACCTTATTTTTCTGACAGCATTTTAAAACCGGAGGGCGGCATGAAAATACTGCACACATCCGATTGGCATATCGGCCATACGCTCTACACCAAAAAGCGCTACGGCGAGCACGAAGCTTTCTTAAACTGGCTCAAAGAGACGATTATTTCTCGCGGCATCGACGCGTTGGTCGTTGCGGGCGACGTGTTCGACACGGGCGCGCCGGGCGGACAGGCGCAGCGCCTTTACTACGATTTTTTAACGTCATTGCTCGGGACATGCTGCCGCACGGTGGTCATCGTCGCGGGCAATCACGATTCCCCGTCAATGCTCGAAGCCCCAGCGGGCGTGCTCGAAAAGCTGCATATCCACACCGTCGGGCCGCCGGGCGAAATCAGCCGCCATGTGGTTCCGCTGCGTGGTGCGGACGGCGAAACGAAGGCCGTCTGCTGTGCGGTGCCTTATCTGCGCAAAAACGAGATGGTGCGCCTCGAAGATGACACACAATCCACGGACGAAAAGATCGTCGCGGCAACGGCCCAGTTTTACCGCGACGTGACGGACGCGGCGCTGGCCTATAAGCTGCCCGTTATCGCGACGGGGCACCTGTTTGCGCAAGGCGCGGTGCGCACCGAGGGCGACGGTGTGCGCGAGCTGTATGTGGGCACACTCGGTCAGGTGGGTGCGGATATATTCCCCGAGGAGCTTCGTTATGTGGCGCTCGGGCACATTCACGGCGCGCAAACTGTGGGCGGGCAGCCGCGCCTGCGTTACTGCGGGTCTCCGCTGGCCATGAGCTTTTCGGAGCTCGGGCGCGAAAAAAGCGTGCTTGAGGTTACGCTGGACGGGGAGCTCCAGGTTGAGGCCGTGCCCGTGCCTGTGTTTCAGCGCATGGCGGCGGTGCGCGGCAACCGGGAAGAGATACTTAAGACGCTTCATAGCCTCGCGGGCGAAAACGTCTGGATTGAGGTGACATACACGGGCGAAGAGCCGTGCCCGCATTTGAGCGCGGATGTGGCGGACGCCATAAGCGGCAGCTGCGCCGAGGTCTTAAGCATACGCAACACGGCGGCGGCAGGCACCGCACTCGAAGCGGCGGATGAATCAGAGTCTCTCGCCTCCATGTCGGTGCAGGATGTATTTTTGCGCTGCATCGGGGCCGACGCGCTCGGCGAGGACGATGTCTCAGAGCTTGTCGGCTGCTTCAACGAGATCATCCGCGAGCTTGAGGAGGCGGACACATGCGCATAGAAAAGGTCGTCATCGAAAACTTGAACTCTCTGCTCGGGCGCTTTGAGATCGACCTTAACGACCGCGCGTATGCGGGCGGCCTGTTCGCGATTGTCGGGCCGTCGGGTGCGGGCAAAACCACGGTGCTCGACGCGATCTGCCTCGCGCTGTACGGCAAAACGCCGCGCATCGACTCAATCAGCGACATGCACGACGAGCTCATGAATAAGGGCGCGGCAGACTGCCGGGCCGAAGCGGTGTTTACGGCGGGCGGCAGACGGTACAGAAGCATTTTTGTGCACGAGCGCGCCAAGGGCGCGAAGCCGTTCCGCGCGGTGAAGCGCGAGCTGCTGACGCAGGGTGCGGACGGCACATGGCAGGTGGCGGCGGCGCGTATCCGCGAGGTGGACGAGAAGATCGAAGAGATCTGTGGGCTCGATTATGGCCGGTTCACGCGCTCCATCATGCTCGCGCAGTTCCGTTTCGCGGAATTCCTGCAGGCCAGCTCCAACGAACGCGCGGCCATACTCGAGCAGATCACAGATATGGACATCTACCGGCGCATTTCGGTTGCCGTTTATGAGAGAACGCAGCAGCAAAAGCAACGGCTCACCGAGACGCGCAGCCAGATCGATTTGAAGCCGATACTCAGCGAGGCCGTAGAAGCGGCGCGCCGTGAGGAAGTGACGCAGCTTGAAGCGGCGATTGCCTCGCACGAAGCGCTCAAGGGCGCTTTTCAGGAGTGCCGCATGACGGCGCAGCGGCTTCATGATTTATCGCGCGAGCTGGAGCGGTACCGGCAGGCCCGGCAGCCGCTGATCGAGGATAAAGAGCACTTTGCGCAGGCACTGCAAGCCGCGAAGCGAGCAGAGCAGGCGTGCAAGGCAAAGCAGGAGGCGCTTTTCAAAACGGTCAAGGAGGTGCGGGAGCTTGACCTCAGCGCGTCGTACAAGGCGGAGGAGATAAAGCGCATCGGGCAGGAGATGGCCGCATCGGACGCAAAGATCAGCGAGAACAAGCAAGCGGTGCTGCAACTGTTCAAGAAATACGAGCCGAACGCCGCGGGCGAACGGTACAAAGCGCTCTATGAATCCGACGATGTGAGCGGCGAGTTGCGCGGCAAAGCCAAAGCGGCGCTCGATGCGGCAGCGGCCAGAGCGGCAACCATAGAGATTCAGATGGATGAGGTGCTCACCCGGCAGGGAGAAGCGCACTGGCGCACGCGCCTTGAGCGGCTCAAGAATGCGTTGCCCGTTGCGCAGGCGTCAGACGCTTTGGCAGCGGCGCGGCAGCAGCTTGAGGCGTTTGGCAAGCAGCAGGCCGCTTTGCTGAAAGAACACGGCGATTTTGAGCAGACATACGACGAGACAGCGGATAAATACGAGTATGCGCTGCTGAACCGGCGCTTCGGCGATGAACGCCGCAAGCTTGAGGAAGGCCAGCCGTGCCCGCTTTGCGGCGCACTGCATCATCCGGAGGCGGACAAGGCGCTGGACGGCGATTATTTTGATAAAGCCAAGCGGAATATGGACGAGGCGCAGTTGAAGAAAGACGGCATTGCGAATCGGCTGCGCGAGGCCGAACTGCGCATCGGCGATGTGACTCAGCAGATTGCCGAAAAGCAAAGCTTTGTGGACCAGAACAAGGCGTTGCTCGACGAGCTGGACGGCCCGCACGAGACCGATGGGATTATCAGCGCGATGGAGGATGCGGAGAAGAGGCTGCGTGAGCTGAGCATGCTGCAAAGCAGCAAGCTCGCTGCCGCCGAAAACGTGAGGGAGCTGACCGCGAGGTTCGGCGACGTGGACAAGGACGTTGCGATGATTGATACGCGCAAACGCACGATTGCGGATGCGCAGCAGGACAAGGCCGCCAAGGAGCAGCTCAAAGCGCAGACACAGGCGCAGATGGATGAACTGGCGGCGCGGCGCAGGACGCTTTTTGGCGACAAGAATGCCGATGCGGAGGAAGCGTCGGCTCAAAGAGAGATGCAGGCGGCGCAGGACTCAAAGGAACAGGCCCGGCAGCGTGCGGAGCA
Source organism: Bacillota bacterium (assembly GCA_023408075.1). Lineage (GTDB taxonomy): Bacteria > Bacillota > Clostridia > Christensenellales > SZUA-584 > SZUA-584. The sequence continues at coordinate 20,428 of JAEYKW010000037.1, forward strand.
GGCCGAGCGCGCATTGATTCAAAACGCAAAGGATATCTCGCGCACGCAGGACGACAGGAATATGCTGGCAGCCAGCCTCAAAGCCGCGTTTGAGCAGACCGCCGCTGATGCGGCCAATATCAGCAACGTGTCCGGCGACGATGATGTGGCGGCGCTTTTCGGGCGCTTCACGGAAGAGGCGGCAGCGCTGACAGAGCAACCTGATGTCGATGTGCTTAATCAAGTCATAAAAGCAATTGAGGCTTATATCGATGGTGAAAAGAAACAGAAAACCATTGTTGAAATAGTACTCAAAAACAATGCCGGGGATCGACAAAAAGTGAAGATACTCAAAACACAGGAGAAAACGCAGAAACAGGCGCTGGAAAAGTGGGAGAAGCTCAACGCGCTGATCGGTTCGGCGAGCGGCGACAAGTTCAGCCGCATGGCGCAGAGCATCACGTTCGACGCGCTGCTGCGCTTTACGAACCAGAGCCTCAAACGCATGAGCAACCGCTATATCCTCGTGCGCGACGAAGCGGGGCCGTTAAAGCCGCTCGAGCTCGCGGTGATCGATATGGATCAAGCGGGGGAAAAGCGGCCCGTGAGCAACCTCTCGGGCGGCGAGAGCTTTATTGTGTCGATGGCGCTCGCGCTTGGGCTTTCGGAGATGTCGTCCGGCGCCGCACGGATCGACTCGCTGTTTATCGACGAAGGGTTTGCCTCGCTGGACGATAATTATTTGGAGGCCGCGCTGCAGACGCTGTCCGCTCTCGGCAACCGCGAAGGCAAGCTGATCGGCGTGATATCGCATGTGGAAGCGCTTAAAAACCGCATCGATGTGCAGATTGAGGTGCATCCGCGCTCGGGCGGATGCTCGGAGCTTAGCGGCCCGGGCATCAATACAAGCAGCAATTAAGGCGTGTAGGGGTGTGTGGGGTTATATGAGGTGTAAGAACCGCTTGCGGTGCTTATGGCGCTCACTGCCAACCAACCGCGCAAAGCGGATTCTATCCGCTTTACGCTTGATGAAAAACCCCCACGTGTCATGCTGAGGAGCGAAGCGACGTGAGCATCCCATGGCAAAACGCTTTAAACATGGGATTTTTCGTATCGCTTACGCTCACTCAAAATGACAATAACCACTTTGTCAGCAGCCTGAAAGCGGATTCTATCCGCTTTGAGAACGGGCATAGATGGGCGTTTTGCATGTGCGTTACAGCTTCAGAGCCATAAGATACCATAAGCCGCAATCAGCCGATGGGAGCAAATACCCGTCCCGCCTGACACGAAAAAGATGCCGATATCTGGTCTTGAATAGCTTAGTGCGGAGATGTCGGTCCATGCATACAAGTGTTTTTTCGCGGTGCCGTTTGAACAAGGCCTGTTTTGTTTATTGTTAGGACATAGTTAAAAATTTCATGAGACTGTCAATGTGAAATGCCGGTATGTTCACTTTTTTTATAATATTTGACGAGGTAGCGCCAAATGGAAAAAATACCGCAGGCTCAGCATTCGCATCACACAAAGCGCAAGAATTTTCCAGCTATTGCCGCTTTTGTGCTTGGCATTTTTGTTTTGGCGCTCGGACTCTTTCATTTTCTGGATTATGCGGCTTTGCGGGACAGGCAGCTGGAGGACCGCGCCCTTGATATTGCGCTCATTGGCAAGGCGCTTATTTCGGCAGATCAGATAGAAGCGGCAGTGAGCACCGGCGACAATCAAAGCCTTCAGGACAGCTTAAGCGAGATGAACGGGCAATGGGATGGTGTTTTCGAGACGTTTATCTACACGCTGAACGGCAGTGAACCCGTATGGCTGGCCGGTTTCGATTCGGCCCTGCCGCCGGATTACACGGAGCAAGTTGTGCAAGCGATTCAAGATAAGGAGCCGCTCGTGATGAAGCCATCTGCGGGCAGCGAGGAGGGCGGCGTGCTGGCTGCGCTTGGCGGCACCGAGGGGGGGACAACACCTGCCGTGCTGGGCATTCGCTTTTCATACGGGTGGGACGGCGATTTGGTCTCCAAAGCGGTTTTCGCAGGGATGTTCGTGCTGCTTTCGGAGCTGCTGATTGCGGCCATTTACAGGCTGCATAAAAAGAACTGCAGGATAGCGGGAACCAGCGCGGAAATGCGGCACAGAGAATCTGTTTTCAAATCGTTGATCAATTCACTGCCCATGGGCGTTGCCATCGGGCATGCCGGGGAACGAAATTTCATCACAGCCAATAAACAATTCGCAGATATTTTAGGGATCGAACAGAGCGATCTCACACAAATGACCATTGACGAATTGCTCAAGGCCGGGGCACAGCAGACGCCCGATCAGCAAGATGCATTGTGTCAGCAAGACGCCATCAGCGGCTATTCTATGGTCAAACAGGTTTCAAAACCGGACGGACAGTCAGTTTGGATCAACATGTATGTGGCGTCCATGAATCAAGGCGTAAATGATGAAAACCATCTTTGCATTATCGAAGATGTGACGCAGCGCACGTTAATGGAAACAGCGCTGCGCGAGAGTGAAAGAAGCAAAGCGGTGATACTCGCGCATTTGCCCGGCATGGCATACCGATGCCGCTGCGACCGTGAATGGACGATGCTGTTTGTTTCGGAAGGGTGTGAAAAGCTCACGGGATACGCGCCGGAGAGCCTGCTTTACAACGAAGAAATCTCGTTTAACGACTTGATCGTGACGGAATACCGGGAAGGGCTGTGGCGCGAATGGGAGCGCATACTCGCATTGAATATTCCGTTTCAGGGCGAGTATGAGATTGTCACCAAAAACGGAGTGCGCAAGTGGGTGATGGAGATGGGCCAGGGGATATACGACAACGAGGGCAACGTTGTTGCGCTGGAAGGCTTGATCATCGACATGACCGCGAAAAAACTCAGCGAGGCCCAGATCAAGCATATGAGCGATCACGATTTGCTGACCGGTCTTTATAATCGGAAGTACTTTGAAGAAGAGAAAACAAGGATACGGGATGCCGGACGCTTCCCTGTGTCCATCATTATGTCGAATATCAGCGGTGTCCGGCTCATCAACGACGCGTTTGGGTATACGGAGGGCGACCGCGTGATCATTGAAGCGGCGAGCATCATGAAACGGCGCTGCCGTGAAGCGGATATACTCGCAAGAACCGGCGGCGACGAGTTCAGCCTGCTGCTGCCCGGCACGGATGCCCGCCAGGTGAGCGAGATTCTGCAGAATATATACGCAGCATGCGACCAATACAACATGATCAATCCGAACCGGCGCTATGATATCAGCCTGACGCTCGGCTGCGGGACGGCAAATCCCGGAGAGGCGGTTGGGAAGGCGGCCAAAGATGCGGAGGAGAGCTTGCATAACAACAAACTGCTCAACCGCAAAAGCTCGCACAGCACGATACTGTCGTCGGTGATGGCCACAATGTTTGAAAGAAGCCAGGAGACGGAGGAACATGCGGAGCGGCTGGGACAGCTGTCCAAATCCATCGGCGAAATGCTGAATCTGCCGCAAAAAAATCTGGTGGAGCTTGAATTGTTTTCGATGCTGCACGACATCGGCAAGGTCGGCATTGACGACCACATACTCAACAAGCCCGGCAAGCTTACCGAAGAGGAATGGGCTGTGATGAAAAAACATCCGGAGATCGGTTACCGCATCGCGATGTCGTCTCCGGAACTGGAGCCGATTGCAGAGTACATTCTGTCTCATCACGAGCGCTGGGACGGCAAAGGATATCCGCTGGGCCTCAAGGGAGAGAATATTCCGCTGCTGGCGCGTATATTGGCTGTGGCCGATGCTTATGACGCGATGACAGAGGATCGCGTATACAGAAAAGCGCTGACCAAGCAGGATGCGCTCGGCGAAATTGAAAGGAACGCGGGCACACAGTTTGACCCGTTTATTGCGCAAAAGTTCATTCAAAGCATGAAATGAGTCTGCGTGAAGGTGTTTGGGAGATGGGTATGAGAAAGATTGTCATTTTTATAATAATCATAGTTTTCGTTTTGGCGCCGCCTCTGGCTGCACGTGCCGCATCAGACGACAGTGATGATTTTGCGCGGCTTTTGGACGAGCATGGTGCCGTGATTCTTCTGATTGATGTGACCGGAGCCATTGTGTATGCCAATGAAGGGGCGGCTTCGTTTTACGGTTATACCACGCAAGAGCTGGAAAGCATGAAAATCACACAGCTCAATACACTTTCGCCGGAGGAAACGGCGGCGGAAATGCGTTTGGCTCAAAGAGAACAACGAAACTATTTTATTTTTAAGCATCGGCTGGCGAGCGGAGAGATCCGAAATGTTGAGGTTTTTTCCTACCCTGTCACGTATAAAGGAGAAACCTGCCTGTTTTCCATTGTTCATGACACGACGGATAAAGTGCTGCTGGAACAGCGTCAGGAAGAGATGTGGACGCACTTTCTTATCATCGGCGTCTTTGTGATTATTGTGCTCGTTGTGCTGCTGGCCCTCATAACGGTCAACCACGCAAAGCTCAGGAAAACAAAAGAAGAGTTTGAGAACATCAATGAGCTCAGACGCACGTTTTTTGATGCCGATGACAGCCTTGTTTACCTGAAAGACGAGAATTTGCACTATGTGCTGGTCAATAAGGCGCTTGAGGAGTTTTATCAAAAAGCCAGCGAGGACATTATCGGCATCAACGATTACGAACTGACTGAAAATGAATTTGCGGGTTTGCGCCGTAAAACGGACGAAGCCGTGATAGAAAAGAAAACGAAAATCGTTGACGAGGTGACTTGGGACGGCCATATCTATCAATCGGTTAAGTTTCCTGTGAAAATGCCGAACGGCAAATATGGCGTCGGTGCATACATCAGAGACATCACCGAGCAGCGGCGCCGTGAAATCAGGCAGAAAAAAGCGCTGGTGCGCAACAAGATACTTGTCAATGTGATAAGCAAAACCTTTGCCGGCAGGCAGGAGCAGCTTGATTATGTGCTTCAGGAGGCGCTCAAGCTTACGGAAAGCAAGCTCGGCTATATATTTGTCTATGACGAATCCAAATGCGAGTTTACGATCAGCTCGTGGTCGAAGAACGTTTTGAAAGAGTGCGGAATTAAGGATCAGAAAACAAAGTACCGGCTGGAAGAGACGGGCGTCTGGGGGGATGTCGTCCGTCAGCGAAAGCCTTTGATTCTCAATGATTTTACGGCACCGAATCCGTCGAAAAAGGGATATCCGGCAGGGCATGTGGCGCTTAACAGATTCATGTCTGTTCCGGTGATCATCGATGAAAAAATCGTTGCGGTCGTCGGCCTTGCCAACAAAGCAAGCGACTATGATGTGATGGACGTGTATGAGCTGACGCTGCTTATGAACGGCGTTTGGAATGCGCTGGAACGCAGAGACGCCCAAGACAAGCTGGTGCTGGAACGCAATAAATACTGGCAGACGATCGTGTCCATCGGTGACGGCGTCATGGTTGTGGACCGGCAGGGGCACATTGAAATGCTCAATACGGTGGCTCAAAAGCTGACGGGATGGACGCAGGAGGAGGCCGTCGGCAAAGCTTACAAGGATGTTTTCCTGCTTTCACATGAAAATGAGAACGAAGAGATCACCGATCCGGTTCAGGCCGTATTTAACACTGACCGGATACAAGAGATGGAAAACAGTGCCAGACTGACATCAAAAGACGGCCAACGGTACAACCTTGAGGACAGTGCCGCGCCGGTCAAGGATGAAAACGGGACGACCGTGGGCGTTGTACTGGTTTTCCGGGACGTGACGTATAAAAAAGAGCAAAGGAAGAAGATAGAATATCTGAGTTATCATGACTCGCTGACAGGACTTTACAACAGGCGGTTTTTTGAGGAGTCGCTCATGCGTTTGGATACCCAGAGGAACCTCCCGGTGTCCATTATCATGGGCGATGTCAACGGCCTGAAGCTGACCAACGATATCTTCGGGCATGCTTTTGGCGATGTGCTGCTGCAAAAGGTATCCGAAGTGTTCAGCCGTACCTGCAGAGCGGACGATATTATTGCGCGGTGGGGCGGAGACGAATTCGTTGTGCTTTTACCCAAGACGACGGAGAATGAGGCAAACGGTGTGATGAACCGAATCAAAGAAGAGTTCGCAAAGGTGCAGGTGAAAGCGATCAAGGGCAGCATCTCTTTGGGGTCGCATACCAAAACGACTGCCGCTGAGGATATCGTTGAAGTATTGGACAGAGCGGAAGGCAACATGTATTTAAGCAAGACGGTAGACCGGGAAACGGTGAAGGGTGAAACGATTAAGGAGATTATCGCGCAGCTTCATACCAATCATCCCGAAGAAAAAGGCCATGCGGAAAGGGTCGGCGCTTTATGCTATCAAATGGGCAAGATGATGAAGCTTTCGGAGGGCGAGGCGGTAAGGCTCAGATTCGGCGGCCTTTTGCACGATATCGGCAAAATCACACTGCTGCCCGTACAGGAAGGCACAAAATCGGAGCTGAGCGATAAACGGGAGCATGCCACGGTCGGATACCGCATATTGCGCTCGTTTGATGATACGCTGGATCTGGCTGAAGCTGCGCTTTACCACCACGAAAGATGGGACGGCCTTGGGTATCCCAAGGGGATAAAAGAACAGGAGCTTCCGTTGATTGCACGGGTCGTGGGGATTGCAGATTATTATGACAAGCTCAGGTATCCGGCTGCAGGGACTGAGGCCGAATCGGTGGACGACGCCTTGCAGGACATACAGGACAACGCAGGCAAGCGCTTTGACCCGCAGATCGCGAGTCTCTTTGTAAAAATGGTCAGGGCAAATGAAGAATAAAGGCCATAAACGGCGATGAAGCATGACTGATCCTTCAAAAAATATGATATTATGAATGTTATTGTATGAATATTATTGATTGAAAGGAAAAGCCATGAAAAGATCTGAAATTAATAAGGCCGTTAAAAAGTTGGAGGCCATGGCCGAAAAATGCGGGTTTAAGCTGCCTCCGTTTTGTGGCTTTTCACCTGATGACTGGACGGATATGGGCAGCGAGTATGATGAGATCCGCGACAACAAGCTTGGATGGGACATCACGGATTACGGCATGGGCCGCTTTAACGAGATAGGATTTTCTCTGATTACGATAAGAAACGGCAATGTGAAGAACAGCAAATACGCAAAACCTTATGCCGAAAAGTTGCTGATGCTGCAGGAAGGGCAATATGCGCCCATGCACTTCCATTGGTCAAAAATGGAGGATATCATCAATCGCGGCGGTGGCAACGTATTGATTCGTGTCTACAATTCCGCGCCGGACGGCGAATTCGATCAAACGGACGTGAAAGTGTGCATGGACGGCCGGGAATATTTTGTGCCTGCGGGCACGCAGGTGAAGCTTACGCCGGGCGAAAGCATCACCATTTATCCATACCTGTATCATGATTTTTGTATTGCGGAAGGCACGGGCGATGTGCTGCTCGGAGAGGTTTCCATGTGCAACGATGACGAAAATGATAACAGGTTTTACGAGAGCCTCGGCCGGTTCCCGACAATCGAGGAAGACGAGCCTGCATACCGGTTGCTTTGCGGAGAATATCCGAAAGCAAAGGGCTGACTTTTTTGAACTGTTTACCGGGCAGGGTGGAGCAACTTTTTTCACCCTGTTTACTTTTCGGTATTTTTTCATAAGAAACCCAGTTTGATCAGGAGCACAATTTTTTATCGAAAAATATAATAATTTGTGGTTCCGGTGTTGACAAAACAGTTTTGCTTTGATAATATTCAATACTGTGCTCGCAAGACGGGGCAGCGGAAAAAAGGCGGTAAAGACGGGGCGAGAGCGCCGGAAAAAACCAGCCAAAAACGGAGTTGACAAACGCGGTTGCGTCTGGTAACATACGAATTCCGCGCCGAGTAAGCGGCGCAGAGCGGGTGACTGAGAACATCGGGAACCGGCAGAAAAAAACGGTGTTGACAAACGGATAAGAAGTTTGTTAATATACAAATCCACCGCGAGAGCGGTGGGAGCAGAACCTTGAAAAAATAATCAGCACTATCAAATAGTAACGCAAGTTTTTGAAGAGGAG
>JAEYKW010000039.1 GCA_023408075.1 Bacillota bacterium
TGGCAAAAGTGGCAAAGGCATTAGAGGCTTGAACGGATGTGAAAGCCAGCGTCTTTAGGCGCTGGCCGGTAACATAGGGCTTATAGCCCTAGTGCAAACCACCCGTTGGACGGGTGGTTATGACTTTGTAAGAAAACGCAGAAATACCGAAATGTCAACGGGATTAACTTGGGATATATTAAGACAAGTTTTCTCGTCAATGCCGGAACATTCAGTAAACAATATCAGCCAGATATCAGCTCGTAATCATCCGCCATCCATCGGACGCAGTTCCGCAAGAAAAAATCACGTCTCAATTATATAACCAAAATTTGGCTGATTTACGGAGCCAGTCTGCCAAAAAAAGTTCCAATGTCATTGTTGAAAATATCATTTGGTTATTCGATCCGGTAAGGCGCAGAGCGAAGACTGCGAAATGGATTGTATGAAAGAAAAAGAGTTTCGCGCGTGGCGGATTGCACGACATGGAAGTTTTTATCAAGAAGGCTTCTTCATGAGAAGAAACTGCTTTTCTTATCGCCGATTGCAGGCTAATCCGATGCGACAGAGTGATAAGGCTTGGCGGCTACAGCCGTACTATCTGACAAGTCCACAGTCGCCATAATGCGGATTTCAAGCCGGTGCATCCCGTTTGGTTGCCTTGTGGGAGGCCGGAGGAAGAAGGCGTGGCTGTACATACGGCGGTGTGCATAGTATAATACGCCCGTGGAGGATTACCGCATGCGGATGATAAAAATACTGATTTGCGTGCTCGTCATCATTTTGCTGCTGACGGCATGTTCTGGGGGGCAGCAGGCGGGCTACAATATCACCGCTTGGGTGAATGCGCTGACCGCGATGGATTATGAGGCCATGTGGGCGCAGGTTGATTCCGCCGTGACGATTGATAAGGACAGTTTTATTAAGAAGTATGAAGCCATATTTTCGGGGCTCGGCGTTAAAGAGATTACGGTTGAAAATGTCGTTGGACCGGATGAAAACGGGCGATTCACATACACGGCCACATACAAAACGAAGGATTACGGCGATTACCCCAATAATTACACCGCGCAGATGGTGAACACTGCAGAAGGCTGTTTTGTTTTTTGGAATTATTCTTTGATTTTCCCCGAGATGGAGCAGGGTTCAACAGTTCGGATAAAAACGGAAAAAGCAACGCGCGGTGAAATTTTTGCCGCAGACGGCTCGCTGCTCGCGCGCAACACCTATGCCGATACGCTTTATATGGATGTATCGAAGGTCAAGGATATCGTGGAGGTGGCCAAGGTGGTCTGTCCGTTAACCGGCATGACGCCGCCGGAACTCGCGGACATCCTGTATGCAGCGAAAAAAGGGAATCAAACGATCATGAAGCTGGATGCCTTTTTTTCAGACAGTCTCACGGAAGAGCAAAAGCAGAGCATAATGGCCGTGCCGGGGCTGGGGATCGATGACAAAATGTACACACCCATACGCGATTACCCGCTCAAGGACAGCGCTGCGCACATCATTGGTTACACGGGCTTTTTGAGTGAAGAAGACCTGCCCGAAGGCTATGAATCCTCGGACCGCGTGGGCGTATCGGGGCTCGAAGCCGCTTATGAGACGCAGCTGCGCGGCAAGGACGGCAAGATCATATATATAGAAGACAAATGGGGAAAAAACAGCCGCACGCTTTGGGAAGAGCCAATGGAGGAGGGCCAGGACTTACGGCTCACGATCAAGCCGGATCTTCAGCAAAAAGCGTACGACGCGCTCAAAAATAACCTTCATCTTGAAGAAGGCCAGTCGGGCGTCGCGATCGTGATGAACGCAGACAATGGCGACGTCGAGGCGATGACGTCGTTCCCGTCTTATGACGACAATGTCTTCACGTTCAGTCTGACGGACGAAATGGCGAATTATTTGTTTCAGTCCGATTTTCAGCCGCTCGTGTGCCTCGCGACTCAGGGGCGGTATCCGCCCGGCAGCGTGATCAAGCCGTTCTCGGCGACGGCAGCGCTCGAAGCCGGTATGATTACGCCGGAAAGCGAGTTTGACGGGGTGATTGTGGACAATAAGTGGCAGCCCGAGGATATGAACGTGAGTGTTACACGTATTAACGACAACGCGGGATCGCCCCTAAAGCTCGCCAACGCGCTTAAATCGTCCGACAATATCTATTTTGCGTGGGCGGCGCTGCGTCTGGGTGCGGAGAAGCTGATGGACTATTATGAGCGCATCGGATTCAATCAGGACGTAACATTTGACCTGCCTGTGAAAACATCAAGCGATATGAACACGGGAGCGATGATGTCGGATCAGATGCTTGCCGATATGGGCTACGGCCAAGGCCAGCTTCTTGTGACGCCGCTGCAGATGGCTGCGATGTATACGGCGTTTGCGAACAAAACCGGCAACATCATGCAGCCGGTTCTGGTGAAGAGCCTATGCCGCACCGACGGCACTGACTATGTGACGTTGAGCAGAAAGGACCCCGCAGTCTGGATCGAGAATGCGGTGTCTCAAAACAGCCTTGATACGCTGGCACCGATGTTGAAAACGGTTATCGACAGCGGGACGGGCCACGATGCGAAAATACCCGGCGTGCCGCTGGCGGGCAAAACGGGTACTGCGGAGATCGACAAAACGCGCGAAATATCGTGGTTTGCGTGTTATTGGATGGACGGCTATTACCCCCGGCTCGTGCTTGTGATGGTAGATGTGGCAACGGAAAAAGGCCCGGTCAAATTTGCCATCGCCAATGAGCTGCTTGCACCATAAAAATAACGCTACAAAGGAGAACTTATGATTACGAGCGCTTTTATTCCGGGCACGGAGGATTTGTCCGAACCGCTTTTCGTGCGCAGCGAGGTTTTTGTGAAAGAACAGCATGTTCCCGAGGAGGAGGAATATGACGCGTATGACGCGTCGGCACTGCATCTGATTGTGTATGTGGACGAACGGGCGGCGGCGACGGGACGCATCTGGCACGACGGCAAAAATTTTCACATCGGGCGGCTGGCCGTGCTCAAACAGTTCCGCGGACAGCAGATTGGCGACCTTGCGCTGCGGCTGCTGCTCTACAAGACGTTTTCTTCGGGCGCGGATGCGATTGAGATCAGCGCGCAGACGTACATCATGCCGCTGTACAGAAAGTTTGGTTTTAAGGAATACGGAGAAGAATATATGGATGCCGGCATACCGCACATGGCGATGAGGGTGGGCAAAGACGAAGTCATCTATCCGTCGGCATGCAAAGGACAACATTGAGGAGCAGACATGGAGATTGAACTCAAAACAGGGCTGTCAGCGCAGGCTGAAATGGTTGTGGAAACGAAGGACACCGCGAAAAATGTGGGCAGCGGGCTTGCGGAAGTATTTGCCACGCCCATGATGATCGCGCTGATGGAAAAAGCGGCATATACGGCGGTGCAGCCGATGCTGCCGCAGGGCTATTCGACCGTTGGGATTCGCATTGACGCGGCGCATCTGGCCGCGACGCCGGTGGGCATGAAGGTGCGGGCAAAGGCATCGCTGGTTGAGGTGAGCGGCAAAAAGCTTGTTTTTGATATCGAAGCGTTCGACGAGCGGGATAAAATCGGGGAAGCGCGGCATGAGCGCTTTGTGGTGGAAGACAGCCGTTTCACGCAAAAGGCTTACGCGAAAGCGGCAGTTACATGAGGGCCGATTTGCACATCCACACCACGTTTTCGGACGGCGAAATGACGCCCGACGAGGTTGCCCGCAGAGCGGCGCAAACGGGGCTTGATGCTTTTGCGATCACGGATCACGATGAGTGCCGCGGTTTCGGCGCACTGACGGACACGCAGGGCATCACGGCCATTGCGGGCATTGAGTTGGCCGCCCAGATGGACGGCGAGGTGCATGTGCTCGGTTACCATATCGACTGCAACAGCCCCGCGCTGATTCGACACGCGGAAAGAGCCGCGAACTCGCGCTACAACAGGGCCTGTGAAATTGTGGAGCGGCTCCGGGCCGACGGTTTTGAGATCGGCATGGACGAGGTGCTCGGCGCCTGCAGCGGCGATGTGATCGGAAGGCCGCATATTGCGGCCGTGCTGGTCAACAAAGGATACGCGTCATCGGTGTCGGAAGCGTTTGAAAGATACCTTGGCGGCAGTGCACCCTATTTTGTGCCGCAGAATAAGATTACTGTGGAACGGGCGGCGCAGCTGATACGTGAGGCGGGCGGCTTTCCGGTTCTCGCGCACCCGGGGCTGCTGCCGGGCAGCGTTTTTGCCCGACTGCTGCCGCATCTTAAGCAAATGGGCTTTTGGGGTATTGAAGCGTATCACCCCGCCCATACGGACGGACAATGCATGGAGTTTGAGAGCGTTGCGCGGTCGAATGGCTTATATATTACGGCAGGAAGTGATTTCCATGGAAGCGCCACACCGCGCGTCGGAATTGGAGAAGAAACACGCTCGAGCAATTATTTGGAACAAAGTCTGTTCATTTTGATCAAACAAAGTGAAAAAAGGTCATAATTACATCATGCATAGATATTGATTGTACCTCATATAAGTGCTAAAATATGCGCGTGGACCGGGAGTAAACATAAGGTGGGTAAAAAGTTGAATTCCTTTGACAGCGACATAAAGGTATTTGCGGGATCGTCGGGTATGCCGTTTGCAAAAAAAATGTGCAAGTATCTCGGCAATGATTTAGGGGACTCTGAAGTTATCACATTTTCCGATGGAAACATTTTTCTACGAATCAAAGAAACAGTCAGAAATAAGGATGTCTACGTTGTCCAGCCAATTGGTATGAACCCGAACAATGAGTTTGTGGAAATACTTTTTTGGATGGACGCCTTAAAACGCGCAAGCGCGAATTCGGTAACGGCGCTGATACCGTATTTCAGCTATGCGAAAGGTGACAAAAAAGATGAACCGCGCGTATCGATACGCGCCCGCGTCTGTGCGGAAAGCATTGAATTGGCCGGTGCCGACAGGATCGTTGTGATGGATCTTCACAGCGCCCAGGTACAAGGCTTTTTTAAAAAGCCTGTGGATCATCTGCTCTCGCTGCCTATTATGTGCGAGTATGTCAAAGGCCTTGATATCATGAAAAATATCTGTGTGGTATCGCCTGACGCAGGTTATGCGAAAACAGCGCGAAAATATGCGGATTATCTGCACTGCCCTGTGGCCATCGGCGATAAAACGCGCTACGGACATGATGAAAACGCGCATGTGCTGACCATTATCGGCGATGTGAAGGGTAAGAACTGTATGATTGTAGACGATTTTACGGTTTCGGGCGGAACATTGGTGGATACGGCGAACGCACTGAAAAAACACGGCGCAAACCGCATCATCGCTTGCCTGTCGCATGTGATCGTGCGCGAAAAGGGCCTCAAGGCCATTGAGGACAGCCCGATTGAGATGGTGGTGGGCACCGACAGTGTTCAAAATCCGATCGTTGCAAAATGCAAAAAATTCGTATCCGTATCGGTAGCGCCGCTGTTTGCTGAAGCCGTGCTGCGAATTCATGAAAAGGAATCGGTCAGCCCGCTGTTTTCCAAAGTACCCAAGAAAGTGGTCGATGATATTTAAGCTTGCAAGTGCGAAATATCGCGGCTTCATTTTTTGGCAAAAAAACGGCTAATATGCTCGAAAAAGCATGCAAATATGAATGGGGGCGACCGTCGCGTTGCATAAAAACACTTGCATTTTGAATGGTGTATGCTATAATAACATTAAGTAGAAGAAACGACGGCGTTTGTTCGGGGTCCCAGCCTTGGATAAACGTCTTTTCTTTAATATATGATAATAATATAAACGGATAAGAATAAATAACGGCCGTATAACCGGCTGCGATGACGGAGCGGGGTATGGATAAGCCAACAGTCACGGTAGCAATGCAAAATGAGCAGGTTGCTGAGAAAATTAAATATGCGTTACTGCGAGAGGGTTATTCTGTTGGCGACATTTGTACTTCCGGAAACGAAACGATTCGAAAAATTCGTACCGGCCCCCCGGACATTCTGCTCATCAATTTTGAAATGCCGGATGTGACCGGCCTGGAGGTCGCAACGATTATCGGCGATGAAAACCTCTGCAGCGTCGTCTTGTTTATCACGAACATGCAGAGAGACTTTTGTGTGTCCATCGTAGAAGATTATGATATCACGCTTTTCTTAAAGCCCATCAACCGGGTTGCGCTCCTGAGTACCTTAGATACGGTGCTGCAAAACAGAAGGCGCATGGGCAGAATGGAAAAGGAACTCAACGAGCTCAAGCAGGGCTTGGAAGACAGAAAGGTCATTGAGCGCGCAAAGGGCATATTGATGAAACGCAAGAGCATTTCGGAGGGAGAGGCGTACCGCAGAATACAGAAAATGAGTATGGATTCGCGCGTTGCAATGCGGGATATTGCTTTAAAAATCATTGAGTTGTCACAGAATTAAGACATATGAGGTGGTTTTATGAAAAAAGTAGAAATGGTTATCCGCCCCGAGATGATGGAAAAGGTTAAAGAGGTTGTGGAAAGTGTGGGCGCAGGCGGTATGACGGTTTCTTCCGTGCTCGGGTGCGGTGCACAAAAGGGCAAGAAAGAAGTGTACAGAGGCACTGAAATGATTATCAACCTCTTGCACAAGCTTAAAATCGAAATTGTGGTGCCGGATAATCTGGTCGATAAACTCGTTCAAACGACGATAGCGGCGATTAAAACCGGCGAGGTCGGCGACGGCAAAATATTTGTGACGCCGATCGAAGAAGCTGTCAGAGTGAGAACCGGCGAAAAGGGTGACATTGCTCTTTAACGGCGGCGCATCAGTTCTATTGCAAGAAAACCGGCAGGCATAGCGGAACAAGGCTATTTTTGTACGGTTTTTTATATTGAAGCCATTCATCAAGTATAGGCTTGACAGGTTTGTTTTATATAATAAAAAATTGATAATAAATGTATTGATCTGGTAGTAAAGCCTGTAAAGCCTCCCAGCCCACCTCTGCGGGGCAGTCAGATGACAATTCCGAAGGATTGAACCGGGAAATGGCACAAAATCGGAGTGGCCGGTTTTCAGTCATTTTCTCTCCCCGGTCATCACGATAGACAGCCCCTGATTTACTCTTGTTGGTGTA
The DNA here is from genome assembly GCA_023408075.1 of Bacillota bacterium. Lineage (GTDB taxonomy): Bacteria > Bacillota > Clostridia > Christensenellales > SZUA-584 > SZUA-584. Next base: position 7,071 of record JAEYKW010000039.1, read on the forward strand.
ATCGTCAGAGGAGCCATGATAAAGAGTTTTTAATATTCGAAGGCTGCTGACAAAGTAACAAATGTCATTTTGAGTGAGCGGTAGCGAGTCGAAAAATCCCATGTTTAAAGCATTTTAACATGGGATGCTCACGTCGCTTCGCTCCTCAGCATGACAAACAAGGGGTTTTTCATCAGTTTGGGCTGCCGCATAGCGGCAGCTTTTGTATCTTTGTTTACAGACGGCCCGGCTATGTGCAAAATAAAAAAAATATGTTATGATGAGCCCTGAAAAAAAAGGAGTGGACATGCAGAGCGATACAATATACGCGCCGGCCACGCCGAGCGGCGGCGCAATTGCCGTGGTGCGTATTTCGGGGCCGCAGGCTCACAGTGTGCTGTCTGCCGTTTTCCGCGGCAGCGATAATCGGCAGCATGCCCGGCTGAGCCGGGGATATATAGAGGATGAAAAGGGACGCGCGGACGATGTGATGGCGGTGCGTTTTTATGCGCCGCGCAGCTATACAGGCGAGGACATGGCGGAAATCCACACCCACGGCGGCCGCGTGACGCTGTCGCGCGTGATGAATGCGCTGTCAAAAAACGGCGCGCGTCTGGCTGCACCCGGGGAATTCACACAGCGTGCGTTCCTTGCCGGCAAGATGGATTTATCCGCAGCGGGTGCCGTAATGGAGCTGATTGGCGCAAATTCGGCGGCGGCGGCAGACGCGGCTTTGCGCCAGCTGTCGGGCGGTCTGTTTCAACGGATTACCGCTGCCCAAAAGAAGCTCACGGATGCGATGAGCATTATCGAAGCGGGCATCGAATACCCCGAAGAGGACATTGAGGCGGATATTCAAAGGGACGCTGTGCCGCTGATTGAAAGCGCCAAACGGAACATGCTGCTGCTGGCGGATACCTTTGAATCGGGACGGATGCTCACAAACGGTTTTACCGTTGCGATCGTCGGACGGCCCAATGTGGGCAAATCCTTGCTTTTCAACATGCTGGTGGATAAGGACCGCGCGATCGTGACCGCGATTCCGGGCACCACGCGCGATGCAGTGGACGATGTGATCATCAAGGACGGGTTTCCTTTGAGAATTATCGATACGGCGGGCATACGCCGCAGCGCCGACGAGGTGGAGCAGATCGGCATTGAGCGTGCGCGCAGCGCAGCCAAAGATGCGGGCCTCACGTTTTTTGTGATTGACCGGTCGGAGGGCATCACGCCGGAGGATTTGGACATATTTTCGGCACTTGAAGGCGATGTCACCGCGGTGCTCAATAAAAGCGACCTTATACCAAAAGTGACTGCTGAGCAGGCCCGGCAAACGCTGGGGTGCGGCTGCGTGGAAGTGAGCGCGGCCAAAGGCGAAGGGCGCGAAGCGCTGCTCGGCACAGTGAAACTGCCGGAGCTTAGCGACGCGGACGATGTGGTGGTGACAAACGAGCGGCACTGGCAGCTGCTCAATGCAGCGGCGCAGAGCCTTGCAGCGGCTGTGGCCGCGTTTGACAGCGCTGACCTCGACTGTGTGACAATAGATATTAAGGAAGCGTGGGACAAGCTCGGCGAGATCACGGGCGTGACCGCGACTGAAGAAATTATCAACAATATTTTCGATACATTCTGCTTGGGGAAATAACATGGGTTACTTTGCCGGAAAATATGATGTGATTGTGGTGGGCGCGGGGCATGCGGGCTGTGAGGCGGCGCTCGCTTCCGCACGGCTCGGACAAAAAACACTGCTGCTGACGATTAACCTCGACGGCATTGCGCTGATGGCATGCAATCCGTCCATCGGCGGCACGAGCAAGGGGCATCTTGTGCGTGAGATTGATGCGCTCGGCGGCCAGATGGGGCTCTGCGCCGATGCGGCGTACATGCAGATCAAGCTGCTCGGCACGTCCAAGGGTGCCGCGGTGCAGTCGCTGCGGTCGCAGCAGGATAAGAAGCTGTACCAGCGCGTGATGAAATGGACGCTCGAAAACACGGACAACCTCGACATCGTCAGCGCGGAGGTGATCCGCGTGAATACGGAGCACGGGCGCGTCTGCGGCGTGGAAACGAACCTCGGCGCGCAGTTTGAGGCGAGGGCCGTGGCGCTTTGCACGGGCGTTTACTTAAAAGGCCGCGTCATCATCGGCGAGCACAGCGTATTTGCGGGGCCGTCGGGGCTGGCTCCGGCGAACAAGCTGAGCCTCTCCGAGCTCGGATTCCGGGTTCAGCGGTTTAAAACGGGAACGCCGGCGCGCGTAGACAAGCGGAGCATCGATTTTTCCAAGACGGAGCCACAGTACGGCGACGAAGATCCGCAATACCATTCGTTTCTCACGAAGGGTGCACCGAAAAAGCAGCATCCGTGCTATCTCACCTACACGACGGAGCAGACGCACGAGATCATACGGCGCAACATTCACCGCAGCCCGCTGTACAGCGGCGTGATTGAAGGCACGGGGCCGCGTTATTGCCCGTCCATTGAAGACAAGGTGGTCAAGTTCCCGCACAGGGACCGACATCAGATATTCATTGAGCCCGAGGGTGAGTGGACCAACGAGATGTACATACAGGGTATGAGCTCGTCGCTGCCCGAGGAGGTCCAGAAGGAAATGTACCGCAGCGTGCCGGGGCTCGAAAACGCGGTGCTGATGCGCACTGCCTACGCAATCGAGTACGACTGCATTGATCCGCTCGGCATCAAATTGTCGCTTGAGTCCAAACAGGTGGGCGGCCTTTTTTGCGCAGGGCAGATCAACGGCACATCGGGGTACGAGGAAGCGGCGGCTCAGGGCATCGTTGCGGGCATTAATGCCGCACAGTATGTGAAGCAGGAGGAGCCGCTTATACTCAAAAGAAGCGATGCTTATGCGGGTGTGCTGATTGACGATCTCGTGACAAAGGGCACATCAGAGCCGTACCGGATGATGACCGCGCGGGCCGAATACCGGCTGTTGCTGCGTCAGGACAATGCGGATGTGCGGCTGACCGAAAAAGGGCGGCGCGTCGGTCTCGTGACCGACGAACGCTATGATGCGTATATAAAAAAGCGTGATGCGGTGGAAAAGGAAAAACAGCGCCTTTTTGACTGTGCGGTGGATGTGGAGCGTGCGAATGCGCTGCTAAGAGCCAAAGGACAGACAGAGCTTAAAACCGGCGTGAAGGCCGCGGCACTGCTCACGCGTCAGGATATTGGTTATACTGACCTTAAGGAGGTCTGCGGCGCAGACGCGCCGCGCGAGGTGGCCGAATGCGTGGAAACGGAGATCCGTTATGCCGGCTATATTGACAAGCAGGAGCGGCAGGTGGCACGGTTTGCATCGCTGGAAAAAAAGAAGCTGCCGCCCGATTTTGATTACAAGGCACTGGGTGGGCTGCGGCTCGAGGCGGCGGCAAAGCTCAGCGCCATAAAGCCCGAAACGCTCGGGCAGGCGATGCGTATTTCGGGCGTGTCTCCTGCGGATATTTCGGTGTTGGCCGTATACTTTGGCAGCCGTCGGGATAAATAAAACATACGGCTGTGATAATGATACGGTGTGCTATTGCGGCCTCACGGTATAATTGCTAATATAAGCGTATGAAAACGCATATCAGGCAAAAATTGATCGAATTTGGCATCCGGCCGGGCGATACCGTCGGCGTGGCTGTCAGCGGCGGCGCGGATTCGATGGTGCTGCTGGATGTGCTGTGCAATTTGCGCGATGAACTGAACATAATAATAGAGGTATATCACTTTGAACATGGGATCCGCGCTGAGGCCTCACTTGATGACATGCGGTTCGTGCAGGAGCAATGCGCCGGGCGAGGCATTCGTTGCGTGACGGGAAGCGAAGATGTTGTCCGGCTCGCGTGCGAATGGAGCGTCTCGCTCGAAACGGCGGCGCGGCAGGCAAGGTATGCGTTTTTGGATGCGCAGCGGGCAAACTTTATTGCCACGGCGCACCATGCGGGCGATATGGCCGAAACGGTAATTATGAACCTGTGCCGCGGCAGCGGCCTCAAAGGGCTTTGCGGCATACCCGAGCAGCGCGGCCGGTATATAAGGCCGCTGCTTGATATCACGCGTGAGGAAATTGAACGCTACGCGGCTCAAAACGGCGTGAAATTTGTGCACGACAGCACCAACGACGATACGGCTTATACGCGCAACTACGTACGCGCGCAGGTGCTGCCAAGGCTTAAAGCGGTCAACGAACGGGCAGTTTCGCATATTGCGGCAGCGGCGAAGCTGCTGGCCGAGGACGAAGCGGCGCTGATGGAGGCGGCACAAAAAGCGGGCGGCATAGAAAGGAAGCACGACGGTGTCGCCGTTGATATCGGAGTGCTTTTTGGTCAGCATGTGGCCGTGCGCAAACGCATGATCCGGCTGGCACTGCAGATGGGCTGCAATCTGAAGGATATTTCTCAGGGGCACATTGACGACATACTGCTGCTGGCGGAAAGAAACACGTCGGGCAAATCTATTGAACTGCCGGGAGGTGCCGCAGTTGCGGTGGAATACGGCAAACTGAGCATTGGCAAAAAGAAGGAAAAGAATTATAATAATGCTTTGGTGCATTTTAACGGCCAAGGGCGCTACGAGCTTGACGGAACGGTGCTTTGGTGCCAAACGGGCGACGGAATAATCCGTCAGCCGAAAACGGAATGCTTTGATATGGATGGCTTATCGGGTGCATGTTTTCGCCACAGGCTGGAGGGGGATTATATCCGTCCTTTGGGGATGAACGGCAAAAAGCGCCTCAGCGACTACCTGTCCGACAGAAAGGTACCGCTGCTTGAGCGGGATTCGCTCGTGGTGCTGGCAAAAGGCAGTGAGGTGTTCTGGGTGGTCGGCGTGGGCGTGTCGGAGACGACGAAAGCCCGGGAGAACGCCCGGTGTTATATTTTAAGTTTTGGGGAGAAGCAGAATGCATAACGACATTAAACGGGTACTTTATACGGAAGAGCAGCTAAAAGAGAGGGTACAGGAGCTCGCAGCGCAGATCAGGCAGGATATGTCGGGACAGGAATTGCTTACAGTCGGCGTTCTTCGTGGCGCCGTGATGTTTTATGCCGATTTGGTACGTGAACTCGATATCCCGATGCATATGAATTTTATGTCGGTATCGAGCTACGGGAAAGCATCGGTGTCGTCGGGTGCGGTGCGTATTCAGTACGATCTTGAAGAGGACATCGCGGGCAAAAACGTGCTCATCGTTGAGGATATTGTGGATTCGGGCCTGACTTTGCAGTATCTGACCAAAACGCTGAGGTCGCGCAACCCGGCTATGCTGAAAACGTGCTGCCTGTTTGATAAGCCCGAGCGGCGTACGGTTGATTTTCAGGCGGATTATGTGGGCTTTGTGGTGCCCGATGTGTTTATCGTCGGTTACGGCCTAGACTATGCGGAAAAATACAGAAATTTAAAATATATCGGCGAGCTTAAAAGCGAAGTTTATACCCGCTGACAGGCAGCCGCCATTGTTTAAATATCGTTCATATCTGCTTAATTGAAAAGCATATGCCGATATGGTACAATGGTCAGACAAAGTAAAATGAGGAGGACAGCATTTTGAAGAAATCAGCTCGTGGGTCGCTGATATATATACTTGGATTTGCCTTGGTTCTGGTTTTGATCAATATGTTAACCGCGGCCAATACAACCGATTCGCGCGTTATTAAATATGATACATTTTTAGAGCATGTGAAGGAACATCAGATTGAAAATGTCGTGATCATGGATCATCAGCTGTATGCACGCAAAGTGGATTCGCAGGTTGTTGAGGATAAGTTTCCGGGTGAATACGACTACAATACATATATTCCGGATCTTGAGCAGTTTAATAACGACATGAAAGCAATAACGGGCGCGTCAAACCCGCTCGATTACGGCTTTGCCAGCTACGATACGATACCGCAGCCCGAGCCCTCGATTTTTGAAGTGCTGCTGCCGTATCTGATTCCCACCGCCATTGTGGTTTTGTTCTTCTATTTCATCATGCGCCAGCAGCAGGGCAGCGGTAACAAAGCGCTGTCGTTCGGCAAATCGCGTGCGCGTATGACGGTGAACGACAAGCACAGGAAAACATTCGCCGATGTGGCGGGTGCCGATGAAGAAAAAGCCGAGCTCGCGGAAATCGTGGACTTTTTGAAAAACCCCAAACGCTTTATTGATCTTGGCGCGCGCATACCCAAAGGCGTGCTGTTGGTGGGGCCTCCGGGCGGCGGCAAAACGCTGCTGGCCAAAGCGGTGGCGGGAGAAGCGGGCGTGCCGTTCTTCTCAATCAGCGGCTCGGATTTTGTGGAAATGTTCGTGGGTGTGGGCGCTTCGCGTGTGCGTGATATGTTTGAAAACGCGAAGAAAAATTCCCCCTGCATATTGTTTATAGACGAAATTGACGCAGTGGGACGCCAGAGAGGCAGCGGCCTCGGCGGCGGCCATGATGAGCGTGAGCAGACGCTCAACCAGCTGCTCGTGGAAATGGACGGTTTCCAGACCAACGAGGGCATCATCATACTCGCGGCGACCAACCGCAAGGACATACTTGATCCCGCGCTGCTGCGCCCCGGCCGTTTTGACAGACAGATTGTCGTTAACTATCCGGACGTAAAGGGCCGTGAGGAGATTTTGCGTGTGCATGCCAAGGGCAAGCCGCTCGCGGACGATGTTGATTTAAAGGTGCTGGCCAAGCGTACGCCCGGCTTTATCGGGGCGGACCTTGAGAACGTGCTCAACGAAGCGGCAATACTCACGGCACGCGTAAAGAAGCAAAAAATCACGATGGTTGAAGTGGAAGAAGCGATCACGCGCGTCATCGCAGGGCCTGAAAAGAAATCCCGCGTGATTACCGAGAAGGATAAACGGTGCACGGCGTACCACGAAGTGGGGCATGCGATTTGCGCCAAAGCCCAGCCGGAGTGTGACCCTGTGCATGAGGTGTCCATTATCCCGAGAGGCATGGCGGCGGGTTACACAATGACGCTGCCCGAGGAAGACAGTCAGCACGTGTTCAAGAGTAAGCTGCTTGCCGATCTTACCATGATGCTGGGCGGCAGGGCGGCTGAAAAGCTGATTCTCGGCGACGTGAGCACAGGTGCCGTCAGCGATTTGCAGCGGGCTTCGGATATTGCGCGCAATATGGTCATTAAGTTTGGCATGAGCGAAGAAATCGGCCCGTTCTTCCTCGGAAGCAATCAGGAACTCTTCCTCGGCAAAGAGATTGGCCACACCAAGACGTATTCGGAGGATCTCGCTTTTAAGGTGGATGTTGAGACGAAAAAGATACTCGACAACGCTTTTAAGAAAGCGGAAGATATCTTGCAGGAAAAGGTGGAGCTGCTTCATAAAATCGCCGCCGTTTTGATTGAGCGTGAAAAAATAGACGGCGAAGAGTTCGAAAAGCTTTGGAACGGTGAAGAGCTGCCTGCGTTTGAAAAACCGGAAGCAGAGGAGAAACAGGCTGAAACAGCCGAAGAAATCAAGTAAATCATTGATTGCAAGGGTCCTGTTGCAAAAAAAGCACAGGACCCTTTTATTTTTTTGAAAATAGTGCTAAAGTATTAATGAGAAATGACGATATAAAAAGAAAAAGGCATACTTGCTGAACCGCAAGAGTGCAGAGCCGCGGGTTTAAAAGCATGGACGCTCGAAGCCTGGCCGCAGACATAGAAGGAAATTGTTGTCCTTGCTGCCATTGTGAGGACTTTTTGGTCTTTTTGAAGCGGGCCTTAAAACAAGGCGAAAGGAGGAAAACATTATGGATACGTTATATGATGTCATTCGTTCGCAGCCGGTTACAAACAGGTTGTATGAAATGAACAAACTCAGTGAAGAGATACAGAAGTCAAAACCGCTGGCCATTGCGAATCCTGAAGACGCGGAGGTTGGCAACAACAGCAAAGACGAGATATCATATGCGGTTAAATTTACGCGCGAAGCCAAACAGCTTCCGGAATTGCAAAAGAGATTAAAATCATCTGAATTGGGTGAAAAGTTTCGCGCTGTCACGCCCTCTGACTCATCGTCTAAGTAACGTAAAAAATATATTTGAATAATACGGCTCTGGCAACAAAACCGCAAAAGGCGGGCAAGAGCCGTTGTTTTGTTGCGTATAAATGTTAAAAGCCTTCACGGAATCCGCGAAGGCTTTTAACATAGTATATTATTATTGGTGGTGGTGGTGCTTTATCAGGTGGTTCTTAACCACGCGTTCATTATACAATAGCAGAGCTGCCTTGTCAAACAATTGTAACAAATAAGTAATAAAATTTTACGAAATGTAAATATAGCTTCATGAATGAGCGGTTTACACGCCAAAACATGTTTTAATGCGTCGGTACATGTCGAACACCTATCTTTTCACAAGATGAATATGGTATACTCGTCCAATGAATAAAAATATGACATCGCCGACTGTTTTAAAGGCGCTGATGGAAAAATACCATGTGTCGCCTCTCAAAAGGTTCGGCCAAAATTTTTTAATAGACGGTAATATTGCCGACAATATCGCCGAGGCAGCGATGCCAAAAGGCAGGTGTGCGCTGGAAATTGGCCCCGGAATGGGCGCGCTCACCAGCCGCTTGCTTGAGCGGGCGCAGATTGTCGCTGCATATGAAATCGATTCGGGGCTGTCGGAGGCGCTGCGCGATATGTTTGCGGACGAAGCGCAGTTTCATCTTTTTCATCAGGATTTTCTGAAAGCAGATTTGGCCAATGACCTTGGCGGTATTTTTAGCAACAAAGACATTTATGTAGCCGCCAATCTACCGTATTATATCACGTCGCCCTGTATCATGAAGCTCGTGGAATCGGGGCTTAACATTGTGTCCATCACGGTCATGGTGCAAAAAGAAGTGGCTGAGCGGCTCTGTGCGAAGCCGGGCAGCAAAGATTACGGCGCGATTACGGCGGCCGTCTCTTATTTCGCCCAGCCCAAGCTGCTTTTTAATGTATCGGCCGGCTGTTTCTATCCAAGACCCGAAGTAGCGTCAGCTGTGGTTCGGCTCACCGTCAATCGGGACGGACAGGAGGGCGACACCGGTGCATATCTCAGAACGGTTAAGGCCCTGTTTGCGATGCGGCGCAAAACGGTGAAGAGCAATTTGAGGCAGAGTTTCGGCATTCCGGCAGAGTTGGCACAGCAGGTGCTTAAAGAGGCGCAGATTGACGAAAACGCAAGAGCCGAAATGCTAAGCGTCAGCCAATTTAAGCAAATATCCTTAATTCTAAAAAAACATATCAGTTTTTTTTCAGATACAGCAGGAGAAAAGGATTTTATGTAGAATTATCAAATATGGCGAAGAGTTAAGGTTCTCAAAAATGCAAGTTGGCGATATGATTCCGTCAAAGATTGTGAAAAAAAGAACCTTGGGCCATCTGTTTTGCGTAAAAAAACAGCAGCTATGCGTAAAGGGCTTATAAGCTTTTTGCATAAAAGATACACAGCATGGAGAGCGGGTTTTCCCGCTCTTTGTGTTTAAAGAACACTCTTCAGCCTGCAATGCTCTCAATGCCATGGTTATGTCAAGCAACGTGTTGCTATGTTGCCGAGATGACCGTGAAAGAGTTTGAAAAATGGCGTGGCTTTTTATTTATTTGGTACGATTGACCATGCACAATACTGCGCAATAAATGCGTCGCAAAATATGATTTTCCGGAAAGCAAAAGGACGAGCCGGTCTCGTCCTTAACCTAGATTTATAATGCGATTTGTTTGGCTTTCACAGCTGCCCGGATAGCCCTCACACAGTCGTCTGTCAGCATGATGATGAGTGACACAAGCAACATGGCCCAGAACCCGGCAGTCATGGGCCCCCCGACGATTGCGTTGGCAATCACGAGAGAGAGCAGGTTTGCAAAAACGCTCGCGATGCCGAATGTGATGATGTTGAACGGCAGCGCGATGATCACGAATACCGGACGCAGAACCATGTTGACAAGCGCGAGCATCAGCGCGGTCCACAAAGCTGTCAGCGCTGTACCTGGCAGCAGGCCAACCGCCGATGCGCCGAGCAGTATAAGATAGTAAAGAACGGCCTTGATGGAATAACGGATTAAAAACTTCATATTTTTCACCTCAGTAACAATCTGACTCTGACGCTGGCGTCTTTTGACCGGACATCCACATCGGCCAAATCGAGCGGGCCGTATTCTTTAATCTGAGCAATAATCTGCTCCACAAAATTCATCGCTGCCTGAACTTTTTGGCTCGTGAACTGAAACAGCGACAGCAGATCGGCAATGCCTTCGATCACTTCGGCCAAGCATCGGAAGGGGAATATGACGATGATCGGAAAGAAGCCGATGCGCACGGTGGCGATCACAAGGCTGTTCTTTCTAGTCGACATACACTTTCACCTTTGCCCCTTGTACGTCGTCGCCGGTATCCACGTTGACGAGTTCTTCACTGATTTCGCCGTCTTCAAACAGCTCAATCAATTCCTGCAAATTGATTTCGTCAAGATTGATGCCTTGTTCGGCCAATTCCTTCTTGATGTCTTTGGGGATAAAGGTCATCAGCCCGACGGCTTTCTTGGCCAGCGCCAGCGGCACGTTCACATTGACGCGCGCCTGTTCTTTCTTGTCCGGGTCTTTCACGTCCACGCGGACGCGAAGCATTGAGTTTTTCTTGCCGGATTTTTTAGCAGACGCTTCTGTTCCCATTGCCGAAAGCAGCTTTTCGCCGTCTTCGGGTGAAATTTTGCCTTCGCGCACCATTTCCAATACCTTTAAAACTTCCTCGTTCATTTTTGATTTCCTCGACTTTCTATAATAAATTTTTTAATAACTCTGCAGCTTGGTCGGCAGTGATCTCGCCGTTCTCCAACCGGTTTAATATCCGGCGGCGTTCTTCTTTGATTTCTTCGGAGGACGCGCTGCTTTTAAGGCCCAGCCGTTCAAGGACGGCATCCAGCCTTCCGCGAACTGTGGGATAAGAGATGCCCAGTTCTTTTTCAACGTCCTTAATGCTGCCGCGGCATTTTAAAAACGTGAGGATGAAAAGTGCCTCGTCATTGCTTAACTCGCAAAAATCGCAGCCTGTAAAGTGCCCACCGAGCTCGCTTGCGCATTTTTGGCATGTCAGCCGTGTGATTTCGTATGGACCGCCGCAAACCGGACAGGCGGAGGGTGCTTTGTGTTTCATTTGTTCTGGCTCCTACCTTTAATTTATGTATTATATATACTGCGAATAATTGATAATGTCAACATAAAAATTAATAATATTAATATTATAATTAAAAATGTTAATATTATAGGCGAATGAGACTTAAATATATTAAGTGAACAAGTAAAAGCAAGCAATTTTACAGCTATAAAATAAGAAGGCTTCTTATACAGCATCAAAGGGGCTGATCGATCAACAAGAGGTGTGGCGGGAATGGACGGGATGACACAAATATATGGATATTATTTTTTTCTGAAAAACGCGGAACAAAAGCGTTGACAAGTGAAAGGGTGTTTGATAAGATATTTGAGCGCTCGCAAGACAGGGTAGCGGAAAAAAGGCGGTAGAGACGGGGCGAGAGCGTCGGCAAAAACCGGCCAAAAACGGAGTTGACAAACGCGGTTGCGTCTGGTAACATACGAATTCCGCGCCGAGTAAGCGGCGCATTGCGGGTGACTGAGAACATCGGGAACCGGCAGAAAAAACGGTGTTGACAAACGGATAAGAAGTTTGTTAATATACAAATCCACCGCGAGAGCGGTGGGAGCAGAACCTTGAAAAAATAATCAGCACTATCAAATAGTAACGCAAGTTTTTGAAGAGGAG
>JAEYKW010000004.1 GCA_023408075.1 Bacillota bacterium
ATGACGCGATAAACGGCGCACCCGAGTTCGTTGAAGCCGGTGAGATTTTTAAGATACCCACGACGATCGGCTTTGAGATGCGCACCGATTGGTCGAACACCATACTGAACGGCAGACGCATCAACAACCCGGATCAGGTGTCCAGTGCGTATATCTGCGCGCACGGTTTGCCGCATACGCAGATTGAAAGCGCGAACGCCTACTTGAGCAATATTCGAAAGGCGCGTGAGAAACGCAGCCGCGCCATGACAGGCCGTTTGAATGTCCTTTTGCAGCCGCACGGGATCACGCTCAGCTATGACCGTGATGTGATACCGCTTTCCTGTGCGGCTGACGGCGGCGAGGTGACCGAGCGGCACATTCTGTTCGCGCTGTCGAACAAACTGATCGAGAGGTTCGGCAAAGGGCTGACTCTGGTGAGTTTCCTGGAGGGCACGCTGGGGTTGGCGCTCAGCGCGTCTCAGAAGACGCTGCTGGCTGATGAAGCGAGTGAAGTATATGCTTACGATCTGCTGAACGTGCTGAAGGGCGGCTTTATTTCCCGGATATATGTTGATTCGACGTCCGAAGAAACACCGGATGTCAGAGAGGCTGTCGCGGTCATCAAGAGCCTCGGGGCAATACCGTCATACTGCTATCTCGGTGACGTGGCCGCGTCGCCCACGGGTGATAAGAAGTCGCAGACATTCGAGGACGCCTATCTTGAAGATCTGTTTGTCGCGCTCAAGGATATCGGCTTTAACGCGGTCGCCTATATGCCGTCGAGAAACACGGCAGAGCAGCTTGACCGTGTGATGAAGCTTTGTGATGACTATGGTTTCATGCAGATCAGCGGCGAGGATATCAATCAGCCGCGGCAGTCTTTCATATGCAGACAGCTCAAAGAGCCGCGCTTTGCCCATCTGATCGACACGACATGGGCGCTGGTCGGGCATGAGAAGGCCGCGACATTGGATATGAATCAGGGGATGTTCGCAAACAAGGTCTTTCTTGATGCGAGGCAGATTAAAGAACGAATTGAGGAATATAAACAGATGGGTAAAAGCCTTTGATCGCAAGTGCGAGAACCCAAAAGAATATTACAATTCCCGTTAAAAACGGTAAGATTAGCTTTTATATTTGACATATAACGTTGGTTAAATTACTTTGAATTTATATCAAACTTTATTCTTTAAAGTTCATTATTAGCAATATATATGGCAGATCAATATGTTAGAAAACCCTTGGTATTTTATTCCCAGGTTTTTTGTGCAAGTAAAAAAATCCGAACACCTCTTAATAAAAAGCGGGTTCGGATTGAATTGCTGAAAGTGTGTTTTAAGCCGATTGTCAGCTTTCTTTCTTATACGGAATACCCAGCTTCGCGGGCACATTAAAGCGCTTGCGTAGCACCGTCAAAACAATAGTCAATATATACGGGAGCGCAATAAAAAGCTCGTTGGGGAAATAGCTGCCCCCGCCTATAGACTGCATATAGATGGCGATGGCTTCGGCAAGGCCGAACACCAAAGTGCCGATTGCGGCCCCCAGAGGATTCCAGTTGCCTAAGAAGCAGATCGCAAATGCAATCCACCCGCGCCCGCCGATCATATCGGAGGTAAACATCCCAAGATACCCTACGGAGTAGAAAGCACCGGCCATTCCGCCCAGCACGCCGGCGAGCAGTACCACCAGAAAACGCACCTTGTTGACGCGAATGCCCGCAACATCGACCGCCTGAGGATTTTCCCCTGTTGAGCGGATGGTCAGCCCCGCTGAGGTCTTGTAAAGCAGGAAGTATGCGGCGGGGATCAACAGATAGACAAAATATGTGAGAACATTCTGCTCAAAAAGGATAGGCCCGATAATCGGTATTTTGCTCAGCAATGGTATGGCGATCACCTGAAGCGGCTCGATTTTGAGCGGAGTCAATGGCACGCCGAAAAGCACTCTCTGGAAGTAGGTGCAAAAGCCTGCGACGAGCAGGTTGATGGCTGTACCGGTGACCACCTGATGCTGCTTCAAAAAGATTGTCACGAGACCGTATATGGCAGCGGCGATCATGCCTGCCAGAATCGCAGCGAATATACCCAATAGTGCGCTCCCTGTCAGATATGTGCCCACAAAGCCGCCCCAGGCACCCATAAGGAATATACCCTCGATGGCTGTTACCATCATGCCGGAGCGCTCTGCGATGACCTCGGCAATCGAGCCCATCAGCAATGGCGTACTCATCATCAGGGCGCGTTGCAATAAACTGATGATCATAGCGTCGTCCCCCTTTGCAGCTTACTTTTCTCTCGCCTGTTCTGCCAGTAGCTTCTGAGAAAATAAGAAGCGATTACGAACAGCATGACAAATCCCTGCATGAGCTCCACGATGCTTGAAGGCACATTCACGCCGCCCGGCATTCGTCCCATAATATTGCCCATCACATTGAGCATGCCGAACAGAATAGACGCAAAGATCACCCCTATCGGATTGGCGTTTGCGAGTATGGCGATGCCGAGCCCCGCTGCCCCAAGGGTGGGGTTAAAGTCCTGAATCAGCATATGCTGCACGCCGTTGACCTCGGTGAAGCCTGCCATTCCAGCCAGTGCGCCGCTGATAAAAAACGCAATGATATAGATGCTGTTGGAGCGAATACCCGCGAGCTTGGCGGCCGAGTCGTTGCTCCCCACCGCGCGCACGCGGTAGCCGAGCGGCGTTTTAAACAGCAGCAGCCATATGACAATGGCCATCACCACCGCCAGCAGAAAACCGATATGCAGCCGGGTGCCCGGTATAAACGGGGGAAGCCAGGCAGACTGTGAAATCGGATCCGTCTGCGGGTATTCGCCCTTCGTTTCCTTCAGGAAAGTTCGCAGCAGATAGTTCATCAGCGCCAGCACCACATAGGTGGACATCATGCTCACCAGAAACTCGTTTGCGCCGCGCTTGGCTTTCAGATAGCCGATCAGTGCGCCAATCAGCCCGCCGGAAACAGCCGTGCAGACAAGCACCACCAAAAGCAGCACGAATGTGGGGACCTTGCCGTCCAGCTGCAGCGAAACAGTTACGGCCACGATGGCGCCCATATAGAATTGGCCCTGCGCGCCGATGTTAAAGAGGTTGGCCTTGTAGGTAAACGCAAAAGCCAGCGCCGTAAAAATCAGCGGCGTTGCCTTTAAAAACACTTCGCCGAGCGTATATGTATCTGAGAACATCTTGGCGATCGAATACCCGAAGGCGTTCAGCGGATTGATATCGAGAAGCAGCAGCAAAAGCCCGCTGAGCGTCAGCCCGGCCAAAATCGCAATCAGATTTGTGACCACCATATCTCTGAGTTTCACATTCATAGCACCGCCTCCTTCCGGTCATCCGAATAGCCGGCCATCAGCAGGCCGATCTTCTCATTTGTCAGTTCATCCCGTGTATAAATACCCATGAACGCGCCCTTGTAGATGACCGCAATGCGGTCGCAAAGCGCGAATATTTCAGAAAGCTCGGTGGAGACCAGCAGTATGCTTCTGCCCTTGGCGCTTTGTTCCAATATGCTGGCGTGAATGTTGTTGACCGCACCCAGATCGAGGCCGCGCGTGGGTTGATCCATAATCAGCAGCTGCGTGCCGGAGGCAACCTCGCGGGCCAGCACCAGCTTTTGCTGGTTACCGCCCGAAAGCTCGCCCGCCTGCGCGTCCGGCCCCGGCGCCTTGATATCAAAATCCTGAATGGCCGCTTTGGTCTCATCGTTCAGCTTCTTTTCGTTGATGAAAACCGCCTTTTTCCATTTGCGATGAAAGTTCGTTTTGAGCATCATGTTCTCTGCCAGCGTCATGTCCATCACCATGGCGTCACGGTAGCGGTCAACCGGCACGTAGCCGATGCCTAGCTCAATGCGTTCGCGCACTGTCTTTTGTGTAATGTCCTCTCCGTTGAGCCATATACTGCCCTGTGTGATGCGCAGCGCGCCGCAAACCGCACGGCAGAGCTCTTCCTGCCCGTTCCCGCTCACGCCCGCAATGCCGAATATCTCTCCCTGCTTGATTTTCAGGCTGATATCCTTGAGCACCGGAACCTGATTTTTGTGCTGCACCGTGACGTCTCTGAATTCCAGACGAATTTCGCTGCTTGCAGGTGTGCCTTTTGTGCGCTCCGCCTTAACAAGCTCCTTGCCGATCATGAGCCGGGAAAGCTCACGTTCGTCGGTTTGGGCTTTGCGCAGGTGGCCTGCCACCATGCCATCCCGCATGACGACGATACTGTCGGCAACCTCCATGACCTCTTTGAGCTTATGGGTGATGAATATAACAGCGTTCCCGGCCCGCGCAAACTCCCTTACAAACTGCATCAGCTTATCCGTTTCCTGCGGGGTGAGCACGGCGGTCGGCTCATCCATAATCAGCAGCCGGGTATTGAGATACAGCGCCTTGACGATTTCCACCTTCTGCTGAACGCCCACCGCAAGGTCGCCCACCTTTTCGTTGACAGGCAGTTCAAGCCCGTATTGCCGGCTGAGCTCGAGAACTTTGGTTTTGCATGCGTCGTAGTTTATTTTCCCGTGGACGTTGCCGAGAATGATGTTTTCGGTGACAGTGTGAGCGTTCACCAGCGCGAAATGCTGCTGGATCATGGAAACGCCCATATCCATGGCATCCCGGGGAGAATGGATATTCTTTTCCACACCGTCCATCAGAATCTGGCCTGAGTCCGCCCGGTATAAGCCGTATAATATCTTCATGACGGTGCTTTTCCCCGCACCGTTTTCGCCCAGCAGCGCCAGCACCTCTCCGCGGTTAACGGAAAACGAAACGTCTTTGTTGGCGACCACGCGCGCAAAGCATTTCGTGATATTGCGCAATTCAAAAAATGGGGCCATTGCCCGCCTCCTTGCCGTACTTGCAAGAAATGGTGCCCCCGAAAGAGCACCATTTCCCACAGGCTGTCGTTTTCTATTTGGCGAACATGGCCTTAAGGTCCACTTTGCCATCCGCGAAATCCTTGATGCCAGCGTCGACGGCATCCTTAATTTCCTGAGAGATATTATCCGTGTAGACCGGCACAAAGATGTTCTCTTTGATACCTGCCTCATGGACCATGTTTCCGGTGAGCTTGCCGTCCATGAACTGCTGAACGGCCCATACATAGAAGGTCTCGAAGTCGAACTTGACAGAAGCCACCACGGTGTTCGGGTCAATGCTGTTCTGATCGCTGGAGAATCCGATGAATTTAACGCCCTTGGACTTGGCCGCCTCTATGGAACCCAGACCCACCTGATTTGCGTATACAAACAGGGTGTCCGCGCCGTTATCGATCATCTGCTCGGCCATCTGCTTGCCGAGGGCAACGTCGTCCCAGCTGTTGGCATAGGCACGGGTCGCAACGGCGCCGGAAATGCCGCGCTCAGCAGCGATGGCAACCGCGTTCTTTTCATAAACGTCCAGCAGG
This sequence comes from Bacillota bacterium, assembly GCA_023408075.1. GTDB lineage: Bacteria > Bacillota > Clostridia > Christensenellales > SZUA-584 > SZUA-584. The sequence goes on from JAEYKW010000004.1 coordinate 5,407, forward strand.
TGTTCCATCGGTTCGTTCGGGAAACCGCCGATCGTAGCAAAATTGCCGTTTTCGGTCACATAGCCCGCAATGATGGAAGCGATGTAGCTGGCTTCATATTCCTTGGGGAATATGGGGGCGATGTTTTCGCCGTCGGCTTTGGAACCGTTGACCATGCAGAACGTGGTGTCGGGGTAGCTGCCCGCCACGGCGGCGCATGCTTCGTCGAACTGGGAGCCGGCAGCCATGATCAGGTCGTATTTTTGCTCGGCGTATTCACGGAAGGTCGATTCAAAATCCGCCGCCTGTACGCTTTCAACATATTCGATATTGGTTCCGAGCTTAGTGTTGCAGGCTTCAAGGCCGGCATAGTTGGTCGCATTCCAGCTCTGGTCGTTAATAGGACCGGGTAAAATCAGCACTATTTTATAATCTCCGGCACTCTTGGACGTGCCGTTTGAATTGTCAGCGGTGCCCGGGGCACTGCAACCGACAAACGCGATGCAGGATACGATCATGACAACTGCAAGTATAAGAGTTAAGAATCCTTTTTTCTTCATAAGGGTGCCTCCTTAAATTATCAAATTTATAGAATAAAACTTCTTAAAATCCTATATAATCAAAACGGTGCTGTTTTGGCAAAGATCAAACCGGCTCCGGTTTTATGCGGGGTCTCCGGCGCAGTGTGTATAAACTATTCGAACGCGTTCATTATAATACTTATTATAATGGTCATTTCAAGCCGATAAAAGGTTACTGGATTACGATTTTGTCAAATGAATTACGGTGTTTTCAAAATTGCAAATTTGCATCATTCTTTTTCCTCTTCCCGGATGTCATGACATGCACAGTTGCGGTATTCAAGCGGTGTCATTCCAAACTTCTTTTTGAACGCGGTGCTGAAATATCTCACGTCTTTGTATCCGACAAGCATGGAAACATCAGAAACTTTGCAGGCCACCTGCTTCAAATATTTTTCGGCTTGATGCAATCTGTAATCTGACAGGTATTCAGTGATGTTCTTGCCAATATGCTTTTTGAACAGCTCGCACAGGTAATTGGGGGAAACAAACAACTCATCCGCCATGCTTTTGAGCGTAAACGGATAAGCATATTTTTCGTGAATATATTGCACGGCATTTCTGGCCACCAGATTGTTTATTTCGGTCAGCTGCTCCGGCTCGGATTTCGCTGCAGAGGACAGTCCGCGTATATCCTCAAGCACGCCGATCAGTTCATCCGGATTGGTTGGTTTCAACAGATACCGGGTGACACCCAAAGCAATGGCCTGCTGCGCATAGGCAAAATCGGCATAACCGCTCAATATAACGATATGCATATCCTCGTTAATGCGGCGAATCTGCCGGATCAGCTCTAACCCCGATATTTCCGGCATGCGGATATCAGTGATGACGACGTCGACGGGATTCCGTTCGATAAACGCCAGTGCTTCAGCCGCTCCAAAAAATATGCCGACGGCCGTATAGCCTTCTCTCTCGCTGACCAGCTTTAATATGCCGCGCGCAATTTTCGGCTCGTCATCCACGATGATCGTGTTCATAGGCGTCCCTCTTGAGGCTCTTTGGGAATGCTCAGCACAATACTGACGCCTGAGGACGTATTCCCAATCGTTAGCCTGTGTTTTTCTCCGTAATACAGCCTGAGCCGTTTATCCACATTATAAAGACCGATTCCCGGTTGCTGCTCTTCATCCGTCTGTCCTTCAAGCGCGGCTATCACCGAGATAGGAATACCCGGGCCGTTGTCCTGAACGGTGATGCGAACATCCTCATCTCCGTCCACCGCCGTGATCCGTATAAGCCCCGGTTCTTTACAGCGCTCTATTCCATGCTGTATAGCATTCTCTACGAGGGGCTGCAGTATAAACTTGGGGACACACACAGTGCAGACCGATTCAGGCAGCTCCAGCTCGTAGCACAGGCGCTCCTCCAGCCTGTTCTTCTGTATGCGCAGATACGCGGACACGTATTCAAATTCCTCCGCCAACGTCACAAAGGGGTCCTTGGTGTCGATGCAATACCGCATCAGGTTGCCCAATGAAACGATAATTGAGCTGATGTCCATTTGTCCCCGGTCAATGAGCATCCAGTTGATCGAATCCAGCGTATTGTAAAGAAAATGCGGATTGATTTGTGCCTGCAGCGCTTTGATCTCGGCGCTGTTTAATGCCAGCTTTTCCTGATACACCTCGTTCACCAGAGTATTGATACGGCAGATCATTGAATTAAACGAATCCGTCAGCCTGCCGAATTCATCCTTGCGGCGGTTGGGAAGGCGGATGTCAAAATTCTGCTCTTCAACGCTGCGCATCGCCGCCGTGAGACGGTTGATCGGGCGCGTGATGGCATACGCCACAAAAGCGATGACAAGGGACACCCCCAATGTACACAGAGCGACAGAAAACAATATCTCATTTTTCAGCATGTCGGATTCGCTGAACAAGTTTTTTTGAGAGATCAGGGAATAGGTTTTCCATCCCGTTACGCCGTTGTATTGGCCGCATACGTAGTACGGCGTATCCTCCCAGAGCAGTGTAAAAGCGCGTTCACCTCTCCCGAAGCGTTGTTCGATGGCATTGATCCAGCTGGTATCCATTTTGACGCTGCTGCAGATCACCTCGCCCTGCTTATCTGCGATGACAGTGTATTGGCGGTCCCATATGCCGTTGTTGTTGAACATGAGGTTGCTGAAGCTGTTTTGCTCCAGCTCAATCACGAGAGCGCCCTTTATTTGACCATCTTCCGCTCCGGTGATGGCGCGAACGATGCAGAGAACCTGCTCAGCCCCTCCTTGTACAGACGGCAGCAGCGACGGCACAATACCCGTCCATACCGTTTTTTGCGGATTTTCGGCGGCAAGCTGCGCATAGTTTTCCATCCGCGTGACATCCGGCAGCATCCTCTCCGGCGCGTATCTTGCATAAAGAACATCATCGCCGTTCAGCACAAATATATTATTGACGGGGTCAAATGAGCGCAGTACGTTCTGGAAATATTCGTCGAGATACTGCTTGTCTGCGGAGTATACGGTATTCGCTCTCGGCTTTTCAAACAAGTCCTGCACAAGATGTGCAGCTGCGGCATTTTCCGCTGCATCCATAATATACCGCACACGCACGTTGATGTTAATATCGATACGGTTGACAGTATCGGCCATTTCCTTTTTTTTGTTCGCCTCAACGATGTTTTTGCTGTGCGAGTAGGAAAACACACCGATCAAAGCCCCCAGCGCGATGGTTGCCGTCAGAAAAATGATAATCAATTTTAGTTGAAATGATTTCATGAATCACCGAGCAGATTGTTTGTATTGAAGTTATTGTAGCATAGCCCTGATGGAATGTCGATTGTGCTGGTATACAGCTTCTGTCCGGCAGCGAATATGCAAGCATTGTGTACAATAACTGTGTGGATATATCCATCATCAGTATCAAATAAAACTCGATAATTGGTGGCTGTACTTAAAAATAGCCTGCTGTTTTTAAGCGCTCACGATTATGATATAAGTGCGAAGATTGAAGACGATTTTTCGGTATCATTAATACCGATGTTGAGGTTACGTTGTTTGTCCGATGGCCAGCTTCACATCAATCGTAATATTCTTGAATTCTGTCTGTGCGGATTCCGATATCGGATTTTTGATGCGATGAATCAGCGTTTCAATAGCGCTCTTTGCATAATCCTTACGGTTAAAGCTGGCTGAAGTCAGCTTGACCGGCAGTATGATATCGGAATGAATATCGTCGACGCCGGCTACGGCGATATCCTTAGGAACGCTTATGCCAAGCTGGTCAAGCGTGTAAATGGCTTCAAAGGCAATGACATCACAATAACAGAATATGGCCGTGTAATCCTGAGGCGTGCTGAATATGTCCCGTATGATTCTTTCGGAATCGCCTATTTTCGTCGATATGGTTTTGACATCGCCTTCAATATAGGGCATATCAAATTCTTTGAGCGCCTCTTTGAAGCCCTCGAGCCGCTGCACGGAACTGTATATGTGCATATAGGAATTTAAAAAAAGTATTTTTTTATGTCCGCGTTCAATGAGGTGCTTCATCGCAAGATAAGCGCCTTTTTTGTCGTTGCAAACCACGTAATCCGATTCTATAGCATCGAACTTACGTCCAAAAAGCACATACGGAAAATTTTGTTTTTCAAACATCTCAATACACTTTGTGTCTTGCTGGTTGGGAAGCAATAGGACGCCGTCCACATTTTTTTGCATCGCTTTCATGACTGCGGAATGCTCATGTTCCATAATCTCGTTGGTGGTCATAAAAAAAACGCTGTAGCCTTCTGAAGACGCGTATTCCTCGAGGTATTTTGCAAGCAGAGAAAAGAAAGGGTTTCGCAAGTCGGGAAGGATAATGGCAAGTGTATTTGTATAACCTGTTCGCATGCTGCCGGCCAGCAGATTTGGAATGTAGCCGAGCTCTCTGGCTTTGCTTTGTACTTTCTCCCTGAGTTCTTTGGATATGGTATCACTATCTTTAAGCGCGCGCGACACGGAGGTCACGGAACATCCGCATATCTGTGCCAGATCCTTAAGCGAAACTTTCATCTGTTTATCCTTAACCTTTATATATACAATACTCGCATTCTAACATAGGTAAACAGAAAATTCAATGGAAAGATTATCGTTGAGCTTAACGTTATCAATATTAATATATATCGATAAGCTAATCGTTAAGCTAATCGAAAAGCTTAACGATTAGCGAAACGAAAAGCTTAACGATTACAATAAGGTGCATAAAACGTTCAAATCGTAAGATTGACCAAGAGATCAAACAGAAAAATTCGTTTAATTCTTGATAACAACGTTTGTCTAATCAGGCCTTGTGTATTATCATTGACTCATTCAGCCCACGGTAAACCGCAATAAAAAAAGGTCTCTATTCAAGCTATTCTCAGGTATGAAAGGTAAAGAATCCAAAAACGACAATGATTACAACAGTTTATAAAGATTACGAATGTGATACGTGTATCAACCATTCGTAGTAAATTATAAGGGAGGATTCAAAAATGAAAAAAACCATTGTTTTGATGCTTGCTTTGGCGCTGGTATTTGCTCTCGTTGGCTGTTCCACGGATAACGGCGAAACAGCATCGCAGTCGCCGTCGACAGAGCCGTCTGAGACTGTCTCCGAATCGCCTGAGGCTTCGGCTGATGTTTCGGAAGAGGTTTCGGCAACCGGGCCGGTCTGGCCGTCTACAGAGGATCTGTTTGTTGGCTTCTCGCAGGCTGACATGGCGAATTCCTGGCGTACAGCCGAAAACGATGATATGGAAAAGGTTGCGGATGAAAGAGGCTACAAGCTCGCCATCACCAACGCAAACGGTGATACGGAACAGCAGATTTCCGACGTCGAATCGTTGCTGGCTCAGGGCTGCAACGTGATGGTTATCGTCGCGATCGACGCTGATGCGATCAAGCCCGCGCTTGATGCCTGCAAGGAAGCAAATGTGCCCGTATTCATGAAAGCCAGAGGCGCAAACGCTGAAGCCGGTGTAGACTATGTCTCGTTCATCGCTTCCGACTTCGTGTGGGAAGGCGAGCAGGCTGGCAAGTGGATTGCCGACGCTGCAGCCAAAAAAGGTCTTGATAAGGTTGATGTCGTTGTGATACAGGGTATCGTCGGCGGTACGGACGTCAGAGACAGAGGACAGGGCTTCACCAATGCTGCCGAGGAAGCCGGAAATTTCAACATCGTAGCGGAACAGCCGGCGAACTGGTCGCGTGCTGAGGCTCAGGAAGTTGTTCAGAACATACTGCAGTCCACAGGCGGCGACATCGATGCGATTTACTGCATGAACGATGAAATGGCTCTGGGTGCCACACTGGCTCTGCAGGCAAACGGCCTCAAAGTCAATGACGATGTATTCCTCGTGGGCGTAGACGGCCTGAAGGAAGCGTTTGATGCGATCAAAGACGGAACGATGTCCGCATCGGTCACATGCACACCGAAGTTTGCCAACACCGTATTCGATGCGATCGAGACCTGCATCGGCGGTGGAACGGTGGAAACATACATACCGGTGCCCGACGTGCTCGTGGATGCCACTAATGTTGATAAGAACTACGACCTTGGATTCTAATCAGCGAAGATAACGAATACAAAACCATGCCGAAGGCATGGGCCTTGGAAGACAGCTGAGCAGACCGCATGGTTTGCTCAGCTGTTAAATCACAAGAGAGGGCCAGTATATGGAAGATAATATTTTAGCAATCCATAACCTGTCAAAACATTTCGTCGGCGTTATGGCGTTGAATGATGTGAGCTTATCGGTTCGGCGGGGAGAGGTGCACGCGCTGATGGGGGAGAACGGTGCGGGTAAATCAACGTTGATTAAAGTGCTGACGGGTATCTATAAAGCCGACTCGGGCGAGATCATTTTTGACGGGAAAAAATGCATGTTCAATAGCGCTCTCAGCGCGCAGCATGCAGGCATCAGCACGATCTATCAGGAACTGAATATGATCCCGTATTTAACCGTCAGTGAGAATATTTTTCTTGGCAGATACCCAATGAAGGGCGGCGGTATCGACTGGCGTGTGATGCATGAGAATGCGCAAAAGCTCGTGGATGATCTGGGTGTGTCCATTGATGTGCGCAAGCCTCTCAATACATTCGGCACCGCCAAACAGCAGATCATCTCAATTCTGCGTGCAATCAGCCTGGAGGCCAAGCTGATTGTGATGGATGAGCCAACATCTTCGCTGGACACCAACGAAGTGGATATATTATTTGGAATTATCGACAAGCTGAAAAGCAAAAACGTCTCCATTATCTTCATCACCCACCGGCTGGATGAGGTGTACCGCAAATGCGACCGTATCAGTGTGCTTAAGGATGGGCAGTATGTGGGCACATACGATGTCAATGCACTTTCCCAGTATGAACTGCTGACGAAAATGCTCGGGCGCAAAGATCTGTCGATGGAGAGCACAAGGAATTCCCATGATTTCAGCGGCGTTGAAGATGTTTTGGAAGTCAGGAACATCGTGCGTGTGCCGTATGTCAACGACGTCAGCTTTAAGGTTAAAAAAGGCGAAGTTGTGGGTCTTGCCGGGCTCTTGGGGTCCGGACGCACAGAAATTGCACGCATCATTTTCGGATGTGATCTGCCGGATTCCGGCGAGATCACCATGAGCGGTAAGAAGATACGTCTGCACACGCCGCAGGACGCACTGGATGCGGGCATGGCCTTTTGTACGGAAAACCGTCGGGAAGAAGGAATTTTCCCGGACATATCCGTCCAGAACAACATTGCCGTATGCTCCCTTGATAAGCTTTCGACCGCAGGCTTTATACATACGCGTGAAAGAAAGAAGCTGTCAGAGGATTATATAGGCAAGCTGACAATCAAAACACCGTCCGGCGAACAGATGATAAAGAACTTATCCGGCGGCAATCAGCAAAAGGTGATTCTCGCAAGATGGCTGGCGACCGATCCCAAGCTGATTATACTCGATGAACCGACACGCGGTATCGACGTCGGCGCAAAAATGGAGATCGAAAAGCTGATCAGTGATTTTGCGGAACGCGGCATCAGTGTGCTTTTCATATCTTCCGAATTGCCGGAGCTTGTCCGCAACTGCGACCGCATCATCGTGTTGCGCGACGGCGCGATTATGGGCGAGGTGACGAAGGAAGATATATCCGAACAGAACATCATGTGGATGATTGCTCATAAATCCGCTATCGGCAATGAGGAGGGGCTCACATGTCAGAATCCATAACAAGAAATTTCAGAGGAACAGCACTGCGTAAATACATTGCCGTCATTGTGCTGTTGATGCTTGTGCTGTTTAACTGCCTTTTTACAAAGAATTTCGTCAGCTGGGTGACGTTTTCGAATCTGTTCATACAGGCTTCCAAGGTGGCGCTGGTGGCGCTCGGCATGACGCTTGTGATTGCAACCGGGGGCATCGATATTTCTGTCGGGTCGGCAATGGGCATGGGCGCGACAATTGCAGCCGTCTATCTCGTTGACAAACAGCCCTTCGGTGTGGTGATTTCTCTCGTTGCTGTGTTGGCTTTTGGTCTTCTGGCCGGCGTATTGGTGGCGCGGTTTAAGATACTGCCTTTGGTGACGACGCTCGCCGCGATGTATATCATGCGCGGTCTCGGGCAGGTCATCAGCGGCATCGGCACGGTGACTTTCAGCTATCCCGGGCTGCAGAAGTTTTTCATCACTCCGATAGCGGGGCATATTCCGATCCATTTTTTCATACTGATTGCCGCCGTCATCATCATGTATATTGTCGTCAATCGCATGAAATTTGGCTCCCATATTGAAGCCTACGGCAACAACCCGATGGCAGCGCGCGTCTGTGGTATCAATACGACCCGCCTTGTGATCGTGGCTTATGTGGTCTGTGCACTGTTCGCATGGATGAGCGGCATGCTCGAAATATCCATGGTGTCGTGTGCGGATCCGTCCAGAACCGGGCAGGACATGGAAATTGATGCAATCGCGGCAGTTGTGATCGGCGGAACAAACATCAACGGCGGTTATCCCAATATCATCGGTTCGGTTTGCGGCGCGATTCTGCTTCAGCTCATCACCATGATGTGCAATATGAATAACATCACCTATTCGGTCTCTCTGATGATCAAAGCGGGAATTATTATCATTGCATTGTTCTTTCACGGTTTCCGCCGGAAGTAATGCATTGAAAGGAAGGTATCTTATGAATAAAGTCAAAACATTCATTTCTGATAACGTAGCGCTCGTCGGATTGATCGCAGTGATATTGATTGGGGTTTTGGTCAGCTCAGCGTTCTTTACAGCGGACAATTTGACCAACGTGCTTCGGAGTGCGAGCATAATGGGTATCGTATCGGTCGGTATGACATTTGTGATACTGTGCGGATCGATCGACCTGTCCGTGAGCTCCGTGTTTTCGCTCTGCGGGTATTTCTTCATCGCGTTTGCGAAGCAGTCAATATTCCTTGCGCTGTTTGTGCCGCTCGTGGCCGGAGCTGTCATCGGGCTCATTAACGGTTTTCTGGTTACCAAAATGTCCATCCCTGCGTTCGTCGGAACGCTCGCCACGATGCTTCTTGCCCGTGGATTGGTTCTTGTGCTGACAAACGAGGTGTCGGTCAATCTGGGCGATCTGCCACCGTTTCTCAACTTTATCGGGCGGGGCATGTTCTTGGGGTCATTCTTCTCTTTCCCGTTGATACTGTTTATTCTTGTGGTCGTGATCACATCGTTCATGTTAAAAAAGCGACCCTTCGGACGTGCGATGTACATTGTGGGCGGCAACGCCGAAGCGGCCAAGCTGATGGGCGTCAGCGTGACCAAGACGATGTTTACCGCACATGCGCTTTCCGGTTTTATGGCGGCTCTTGGCGGAATCATATTTGCGTCGCGCGTGGGCTCGGCGGTGCCGCTGGCCGGTACGGGCTATGAGCTTTATGCGATTGCGGCGGTTGTCATCGGCGGCGCCCCCCTCACGGGCGGTGTCGGTAAAATGTCTGGGACGCTGTTCGGCGCATTGATCATGGGCTCATTCTCCAACATATTCAGCATGCAGAATCTGCTGGATCCGCTGTGGGAAAAAGTTGTTGTCGGCATCATACTGCTGGCCGTTGTGCTGCTGCAGTCCATCGTTATGCAGGGCTCGACGCGGCGCAAAAAGCAAAGAGATAAAGAAATTAAAATGGCCAATTAATAATACGCCATGACTTAATATTACAACGAAGAGAGGGGACAAAATGAAACAAATCGATTTTTCGATCAATAGCTGGATATACGGCAACACATCCATCGAGGACATCACTCAGTATGCAAAGCAAATCAGTGTAGCGGGTCTGGATATCAGCGGAGAGCCGGACACAACAGATTTGGCACGCGTTAAAAAAGCGCTCGAAGCAAACGGGCTTAAGGCATTCTGCATCAACGGCAACTTTGTGGAGGAGACGCGTGTCTTCTGCCATGACAAAGCCGAATACCGTCAGCAGGCAGTTGAATACGGGAAAAAATGTGTGGATATGGCCGTGACATTGGGTGCCAGGATCGCGCTGATGGTGCCGAGTCAGGTCAACGGGAAGACGTTTTTCGTATCCAAGGAAGCAGACTGGCAGCACTCGGTTGAATCGCTGCGCCAGGTGGCTGGGTACGCCAGGGAAAAAGGCGTCACGATTGTGCTGGAGTGCGTGAACAAATATGAGGTGACACTGGTGCGTACGCTGGAGGACGGTATACGGATGTGCAAGGATATCGGGCTCGATAACGTCAAAATCAACGGCGATACCTATCATATGAATCTCGAAGAAGAAAACGGCATTCACAATGCGATACGGCGCGCGGCAGGCTGGCTCGGGCATCTGCATCTTGGCGACAACACGAGAGAAGTCCCCGGGCGGGGCTGCATCAATTGGCGGGAGATACTGCTTGCCCTCAACGACACCGGCTATGAGGGTGTGATATCGTTTGAGCCGCTCCCGCACAAGATGACGCTCGATGAGATATTCGGCGGTGCTTTGGATCCGAGGGAGCTGACGCAAGAGCTGGGGGCTTCGCTTGAGTATCTCAAATCCATCATGCAATCGATCGCGTAGATGAGGAATACAGCAGGGGGTCTTGATATATGAAAAAGTATGCGCTGGGCATCGATTTCGGGACGTTATCCGGCAGAAGTGTGCTTGTCGATGTCCGGACGGGCGAAGAGGCGGCTTACTCGGTCAGCGAGTACAGCCACGCCGTGATGAGCGAAAAAATGCCGGACGGGTCGGCGCTGCCTCCCGACTGGGCGCTGCAGCATCCGCAGGATTATGTCGATGTGCTCAGAATGACGGTTCCCGAGGTGATGAAAAAAGCCGGAATCGCGAACGATCAGATCGTCGGCGTGGGTATCGATTTTACCGCGTGCACACTGATTCCGATAAAGCAGGACGGTACGCCACTGTGCTTTCTCGATGCGTTCAAGAACGAGCCGCACGCGTATGTGAAGCTCTGGAAGCATCATGCCGCGCAGGACGAAGCGAACAAGCTCAATGAGATTGCGCGGCAGCGCAAAGAAAAGTGGCTGCCGCGGTACGGCGGCAAGATATCCTCCGAGTGGGCCGTGCCGAAGATATGGCAGATACTCGACGAAGCGCCGCACATCTATGACGAGACGGATATTTTTATAGAGGCCTGCGACTGGGCCATATATCTGCTGACGGGGAAGCTGACGCGCAATACATGCTCCGCGGGATATAAAGCCATATGGAACGCGCAGGACGGTTACCCCCCCAAAGAGTTTTTTAAAGCGCTCGATCCGCGGCTGGAGAACCTCGTTGAAGCTAAGCTGGATACGCCGCTGATGCCGATTGGCAGCAGGGCGGGGAGCATCAGCGCACAGGCGGCGCAGCTTACGGGTTTGAAGGAAGGCACGGCGGTTGCGGTGGCCAACCTCGATGCGCATGTGGCTTGCGTGGGCGTGGGCATCACGTCGCCGGGGCAGATGCTCGCCGTGGTGGGAACATCCACCTGTCATATGCTGATCGGCGATGAGGACAAGGAAGTGCCCGGCATGTGCGGCGCGGTTCAGGACGGCATACTGCCGGGATACATCGGCTATGAGGCGGGCCAGAGCTGCGTGGGGGACCATTTCCAATGGTTTGTGGAAAACTGCGTTCCGGCCGACTATGAGAGAGCAGCAGCCGCGAAGGGAATGAACCTGCACGCTTACCTCACACAAAAGGCGGCGCAGCAAAAGCCGGGCGAAAGCGGCCTCGTGGCGCTCGATTGGTGGAACGGAAACCGCAGTGTGCTTGTGGACGGCCAGCTGTCCGGCGTGCTGGTGGGCTGCACGCTCAATACCAAGCCGGAGGATATCTACCGCGCGTTGATTGAAGCGACGGCATACGGAACACGAAAAATCATCAAAACATTTGAGGAAAGCGGGGTGCCGGTCACGGAGCTGTTTGTGGCGGGAGGTATTGCGGAAAAGAACCCGTTTATGATGCAGCTTTATTCCGATATCACGCGCAAGCAGATCAAGATTGCCGGGTCTCCGCAGACACCCGCGCTATCTTCAGCCATATTTGGGGCGCTCGCGGCCGGCGCAAGCGCAGGCGGCTTCGACACGCTCGAGGACGCGGTTGCGGTGATGAGCAAGGTCAAGGATGTGGTGTACAGCCCGAATCCGGAGAGCAGCGCTATCTATGATCTGCTTTTCGACGAATATGAGAACCTTCACGATTACTTCGGCCGCGGCAGCAATGATGTCATGAAGCGGCTGAAAAGTCTGAAAAATAAAATCAGCGGCGTCGTTGAATAAATTTGGAGGTCAATCCAGTGAGCAATTTACAGGAATTAAAGTACAGGGTCCTCGAGGCAAACAAGAGACTCAAGTCCGAAGGCCTTATTATATCCACATGGGGCAACGTTTCGGAGTATGACGAGGAAAACGGCGTTATCGTCATCAAGGCGAGCGGCGTGCCGTACGACGGCATGACCGAAGAGCATATGGCCGTCGTCGATATGGACGGCAATGTGATCGGCAGCGATTTGCGTCCGTCCACCGACTGCGCGACGCACCTGCTGCTTTATAAAAAGTTCAAGGGCGTCAAAGCGATTATCCATACCCACTCGATGTACGCGACGATTTGGGCTCAGGCCGGGAGAGATATTCCGATGCTGGGCACCACGCATGCCGACTATTTCGCGGGAGACATTCCGTGCACGCGCAATCTCACAAAAGAAGAGATAGAAAGCGACTACGAGAAGAATACCGGCGAAGTCATCGTGGAGCGCTTCAAGGGTATTGATCCGCTCAAGGTGCAGGCGGTGCTTGTGCACAGCCACGGGACATTCGTTTGGGGAAACGACGCGCACGAAGCGGTGACTCATGGCGTGATACTTGAGTACATCGCAAAGATGGCATGGTGCAACACGGTCATGGCGAGCGATCATGTGGAGTTGCTGGATAAGAATCTGATGAAAAAGCACTATGACCGCAAGTTTGGCCCCAACGCCTATTACGGACAGAAATAAGCAGGGAGATGAGCATGAATATATATGAGGCGGTGGACGGCATCGTCCGCAAAGAGAGTCAGGCTATTCTGGATGTGCTTGACTATCTCGACAAAGCGGCCGTTGAGCGGGCCGCTAAGGCTGTGAGCGAGTGCCGCGGCAAGGTAATCTTATCCGGCTGCGGCACCTCGGCGGCTGCCGGTAAAAAAATCGCACATACGCTGAGCTGTGTGGAACGTCCGGCGTTGTTTCTGGAGCCCTCCGACGCTGTGCATGGCGGCCTTGGCGTGGTGCAGAGCGATGACATTGTGATATTGCTTTCAAAAGGCGGCGCCACAGCCGAGATTAACAATCTGATAGCGCCGTGCAAAACCAAAAAAGCTTTTGTCATCGGCGTCACGGAAAATGACGATTCCATATTGGCCAAAGAAAGCGACCTGTTCTTAAAAGTGAAGGTGACGGCAGAGGCGGATTCGACCGGTCTGCTTGCGACTTCGAGCATAATGGGCCTGATCGCCGTTTTTGACGCGATTGCCATTTGTGCAGCCGAGATGACGGGATTCTCAAAAGAGAAATTCAGCGTCATCCATCCGGGCGGCGCAGTCGGCGAAAAGCTGCTGCATAAAAAGCTCTATTAACCGCTATGGTATATTTTTCACCGTCTCTTTTTGGAGGCGATTTGCTCAATATCGCGCAGAGCGTACGCACGGCTCAGGCTGCCGGTGTGGATTCTTTGCATATTGACATCATGGATGGGTGTTTCGCCGAAGATTTTGGATTCAACATCAAGTCGGTGCGCGGTGTGCGCGCACTGACTCCCATCCCCATTGACGTGCACCTGATGGTGTCGGCGCCCGAACGGTTCGTCGTGCGGTTTGCCGCGGAGGATATCAGCTGCTTATACATCCATTCGGAAGCGGCTGAGGATACGGCGGCGCTGCTGAGGCGCATCCGCGCCATGGGCAGACGGGCAGGGCTCGCCATATCCCCTGAAACGCCGCCGGATGCGGTGGCGCAGTGGCTGCCGCTCTGTGATGAGGTGCTGGTCATGACGGTGGCACCCGGCTGCGGCGGTGCAGCCCCGGACAAGACCTGTATTGATAAGATCAGAGTGATCCGGCAAATGGCAGGCGCGGAGCCGCTCATCATCAATGTAGACGGCGGCATCAATATGGAGTGGGCGCGCAAGTGCGTTGAAAACGGCGCAAGTAAGATTGTAGCCGGTACGGCTTTCTTTGGGTCCGACGACCCGGCAAAATTCTGCAAGGAAATCAAGGATACTGTCAAATGAACGAGGAACAACTGTTTGAGAATGCCTGCGCCATGTGGGATATCAACGCCAAGGAAATACAAAGGCTCAAGAGCGGCATAAGTCCCGCCGAATATGCGGCGGTGTTCGAAGCGATACGCTCTTGCAAGGGCCGTGTTGCGACAGTCGGCATGGGCACGTCGTCTGTGGCGGCCAGGAAGATCGCGCATATGCTCTGTGTAGCCAATGTGCCGTCTTTTTTTGTATCGGCCGGGGATGCGGCACACGGCGCTTTCGGTGCGGTGCAGCCGGGCGATGTGGTCATCGCGCTTTCGAAGGGCGGCAACACGGAGGAGCTTGTGAACCTGATCGAATCGATAAAGGGCAAGGAACTCACGCTGATTACTGTGACACAAAACGCGGATTCGCTGCTCGCTCAGGCTTCCGATATCGTACTCTGTTTGCAAGTGGATGAATCGGACCATAAGCATATGCTGCCCACGGCCAGCATCGTTGCGATCATATCGATTTTCGACGCCATTGCGGACGAGCTCACGAAATGTGAGCAGTTCAGCGAGAGAGCGTTTTACTTCAATCACAATCATGGCTCTGTGGGTGCGCTGCTTAAAGACAGGCTCGATGACAACCAATAAGGAGGATGCTCTCATGATACCAAAATTCACGTTGAACAATGGTGTGCGCGTGCCCGCGATCGGTCTTGGCACTTATCTTGCCAAGGATGGGGATGAGGCTTACCGCACCGTCATGGATGCCTTGAGCGTGGATTGCTGCAGCATTGATACGGCCATGTACTATTTCAACGAGGTCAGTATCGGGCAGGCCATTCGCGATTCGGGCATGCCGCGGGAAAAAGTTTATATCACAACGAAGCTTTGGAACGATTCGCACGGTTTTGAGAAAACGCTCAAGGCTTTTGACGCGTCGTTAAAGCGGCTCGGCCTTGACTACATCGACGAATATCTGATTCATTGGCCGAATCTTGATGAGGAATACATTCCGACATGGAAGGCGTTTGAGAAGCTGTACCGGGACGGGCTGATACGGGTGATCGGGCTGTCCAATTTCCCAAAACTCACGCTGATGAACTTGATGCAGCATTGCGAGATAAAACCGATGGTCAACCAGATTGAAGTCAATCCGGTTTTTCAGCCGGATGATCTGATCGATTTTTGCCAGCAAAACGACATTCTCGTTGAGGCGTGGCGCCCAATCGTCTGGGGCAAGCTCGACAAAGAGCCGATATTGAGCATTGCCGCAAAATACGGCAAGACGCCGGTGCAGGTGGCACTGAGATGGCTGTATCAGCGCGGAATCCGCACGCTGCCCAAAACCACGCATAAGGAGCGGATGATTGAGAACATGCAGATTTTTGATTTTACGCTGAGCAGCGATGACATGGCCGGGATCAGCAAGCTGAACACATGGATTCGCACGGGCGAATCGCCGGATGAGTTCCTTTTCATGGGTGAGGAAATGATCGCGCAGCAAAGGGCGCTCGGGTATCCTTGTTAGAAGAATAATAGCTGGAAGAGCACATTGCACAATGTGCTTTTTGTTTATGTGCATGATTAGTATAAAAGGAAAGACTCACTGATTGCGAATGCCATTGAGAGTATTGCGCTTTACTTTCTGCCTGATGTCCTATATTATGGAAACATCATAGATATAGGCGGTGACATATGGCTTCAGTGATCACTCAGATCGCGGTAGGTGGAACCTTGCGCAGCATGAGACCCTACTTTCCGGGCGCGTCAGCGGCATATTCGTGAATCTCACTTTTGTCAAACACATTCGGGAAAGCGTCGATCCGCAGGATTTTTCTAAGCCAATCGGGTCTTATCTTTTTGGAGCGCTGTTTCAGCCCAAATATGAACATGTCACGATCGATTTTTACGTCAGCAGAAAAAGCGGAGTTGATGAGCCGGAGCTGAGCGGCTTTCTGGAAGAGCAGTATGAAAGCTACCAAACCAGCCTGCCGACCTATATCAACGGGCATTTTGGGATCACGCTTTATCAGCGCGATACGCTCAATGTGAAGGCAGAGTATGTGATTGATTTTCTGGATATGATGGCCGATTTTTTAAGCGAGCGCGGATATTTCAGCGGCTGCCGGAAATGCGGCAGCGATGACAATCTGTCTCAGGTTGTTTATGCCGGGAGGGCAACGGAGATTTGTGAGAACTGCCGATTGAAGGAAGCGACATTTTAAACTCTCTATTTGATTATGTTGTATTGGTGAATAAATGAGCTGTGTTTATATGTTATTACACTCAAGACCAGTCGATGAGGATGCACATGAGACGTTTTTGATAGGTTTCTATTCATCCCATCAGAAAGCTCAGGATGTAATTGAACGATATAAAAATATCGACGGATTTCGTAATCACCCAAAAGATTTCGCTATAGAAGAATGGGAAGTCGATGTTGATGATTTTAATAGACAGGGAGGAGATTATAACGGGAAAGTATTCTATTTAGCCCATGAATATTATGATGGTACCGAATATGATTATGTTACGAAAATCGGGGTTTATTCGAAAAGACAAAATGCAAAAAAGGCATTGAGTAAATATAAGGGCCTTCCTGATTTCAAAGAGCATGCAGATGGCTTTACCATTGATGAATATGATATCGACGAAGATAACTGGACTCAGGGTTTTTAAATTTGGAGATAAGCCATTCTGATGGTTCTATACGATATTCGATCACCTGTGATATAATCCCATCCGAAAGGTGAATATATGACACGAAACGAATTATCAGAGATTAACGATGAACAGCTCATATGGGCGTGTGCACAGCCGCTCATTTGGCAGGTGCGCGGCAAAGACCCTTTGACCAAAGCCCGGTTTATGAAGACTCTGAGCGAAGCACAGCGCGCGCTGTTTCTTTTTCAGGTGATGTATGGTCATGCCCATCACGGGATGGCGCTGTTCTTTCAGCAGATCGCTTATATTGCAGAATCTATGGATTATTGGGCGGCGCTCAAATCATCAATGAGATACTTTGATGATACCGATATGCTGAATCTGATCGGCAAAATGGAAGAGGCCTATCACGCTCAGGCTAAGGGAATAGAATGCGGTGAACAATTGAATGAGCTCGATGAAAAATACGGGCAAAGAATCCCGCTCACCTTGGAACGGATCGGCGCATACATCCGAAACAATCCGGCAGAGTTTATAAAGCTTGAGGACTGAATGTTTGAAACAAGTCATAAATAAGGCAGGAGCAAAACAATGGATAAAAGAAAAATCATAACGCTGCTGTTGTGCAGCGTCATTATCGCAGGCGGAATCATCATCGGCTCGGCGGTCTCTTCAAGCACGCTGGCAGAACGCCCGCTGACAGGCAGCTTCAGCGGCAGTCTAAGTTCTTCCGAATTGATGGAAACGGAAGTCATGGGAACCTACAGCCTTATGTACGATCTTGGAATATTTCCTTCAAATGAGAGTGTGGACTATGACACTGAAAACGAAAGGCTTAAGTCGGAGCTGGAAAGCAACATACTAAATGGCAAATGGCCGGGCTTTCCGTATGTGAGCATAAACGGGGACATGTATTTTTCCAGATCAGCTGTAGAAGAATGGTTCGCAGAGAAGGGAAAGACACAGCTGGTGATTGAATGATTAAACCCTGGACTTGATTCTTCATTTCAAAGCCTGTGAGGTTTAAGCTTATTCGAGTGACTCCCTTTGCATCTCGTCATACACAAACCGGTACAGCGCAAAAAGCTCGGCTGCGGCGGGATCGTCCACATTGATATCGGGATGGTATTTGTTCAATATGCCGCCCCACCCGAGCTCGGTGATCTCGTCTCTCATATCGCGGTAGCGCTGAAGAAAGCCGAGCTGCACGTTGACTTCGGTCAGCATATCCCGGATATGTTCCAGATCGATTAATATGGATTCAAACTGCTCCTCCCTTGTGAGCTCCTTGTCGTCCTCGTTCATACCGCGCCTCCGAAAAGTTATGCTTACTATTATGCTTGGGGGAGGGGTTTTCATACATGAGGGTTAGAAAAAAGCAAAGATAAACGGTTTGCACCGCTGCGGTATGATATGAGAATATATGTGAATAATATACGTTTATTATATGAATTTGGTTAAATCATCTTGCGAATATTAAACCAATTGATGTAATATATTTGTATTGGTATCACAATGAAATTATTCGAGAGGGGTGTATCCTATGTCTCCGTACAAAAGCTTTATTGCCGCAACGAAGAATTATCTCCAGAGCAACGCGTTTTTAAAGTTCCTGCTCGCTGCATCCATATTCATTTTCGCGGCAGGCGGGCTTTTCTATCTGCTCGGCATTTTTATTATTGGCGTTTATGATGCTTTTGTCTGCCTTGGCAGCATATTGATTTGGGCAGGCTTGCTGCTCTCGATCATCAAGGAAGACGTGCTGACCATCGCGATAACCAGCGGCGCAATCTCTCTGGGCAGCCTTGTTGCCTGGATCATCAAGCTGGTTGGCGGCGGTACATATTTCGGGTTTGCAATAGGAGGCAGCTTCGCTTTCACGCCCTTCTTCTTCTTCCTGATATTCGGTGCCATTGCCACGGTGGTGTTCATCAGGGCTGAAAAGTTCAGGCAAATGCGTGCCGCTTCTGCGGCGGCAAGACCTCAGGGATTCCCCTGCCAGAGATGCGGAAATACCGTGCCTTTCGGTTCGGGGTTCTGCCCGGCCTGCGGTGCTCCCGCTCCGCAATACGCGCCCCCGCAGCCGCCTCCGTATCAGTACGCGCCCCCGCAGGCTCCGCCTCCGCCATATGCACCGCCTGCACCTCCCGCTGCACCGGCGAGTGAAGCGGCCACGAAGCAATGCGCCACCTGCGGTGCAGATCTGCCCATAGATGCGGTGTTCTGCGGCAAATGCGGTGCGAAGCAGGAATAAAATCTGATAACAACAAACAAAGGCATTGTCCCGCTGGGGCAATGCCTTTTCTATCATGGTTAAGCGGACTCTAAGCCTTTTGTGCGGCGATCAGCATCATCGAGAGCGCATTGAGGGCAGCCAGGCTACGTATCGCGTTTCTCTCGTCCTTATGCCCGCGCGAGAGCAGCAGCTTTTTCACTTCGCTGTGCTTATCGCTGCTGACGGCGATGTACACAAGCCCCACAGGCTTTTCCGTCGTGCCGCCGTCCGGCCCCGCAATGCCCGTGATGCCGACGCCGATATCCGTGCCCGTGAGCTTGCGGACGCCCTCGGCCATCTGCTGCGCCGTATCGGGTGACACGGCACCTTTTTCTTTAAGCGTCTGTTCGCTCACGCCGAGCAGCTTCATTTTAAGCTCGTTCGTGTAGGTGCATACGCCGCCTGCGAACACGCCCGATGCGCCCGGAATGCCGGTTATCGCGGCGGAAGCAAGGCCGCCGGTGCAGCTTTCCGCCGTGGCCGCGACGAGGCCCTTTTCTTTAAGCGCCATCACCAGCGCATTTTGCATGCTGCCGACATCCACGCCGTAGACCACGTTGCCGAGGGTCTGCCTGATTTGCGACACGACAGGATCAATCAACGCCTCGGCTTCCCGCTCGCTGGCGGCTTTGGCGCTCACGCGCACCTCCACCTCACCTTGCTTCGCGTACGGCGCGACGGTGGGGTTGGTCGAGGTGGTCATCAGCTCGCGCAGCGTATCCTCCACCGACGATTCGCCCATGCCGAATATATACAGCGTTTTGGAACGGATCACACCGCCGGTTTGCTGCTGAAGATACGGGGAAATGCGCTCCAAAAACATAGGCCGCATTTCGGACGGCGGGCCCGGCATCATGATAACCGTTTTGCCGTTCTGCGCCACCGCGACACCCGGGGCAAGCCCGTTGTCGTTGAAGAAAACGGTGCTTCCTTCCGGCACGAGCGCCTGCAGCATGTTGTTGGGCGTCATGGGCCATTCCCGTCTTTTAAAAAGCGCTTCCATCTTCTTAACGCTGGGTTCGTGCAGCACAAGGCCCAGACCGAAATAATCCGCAATTGTTTTTTTCGTAAGGTCGTCGTATGTGGGCCCAAGGCCGCCCGTGGTGAGCACCACGTCGCTGCGCGACAGCGCAAGCGAGAGGCTGCCTTTAAGACGCTCCGCGTTGTCTCCGACGACCGACTGGTGATACATGTCGATGCCGAGCGCCGCGAGCTCCTTGGAAAGAAACGCGCCGTTGGTATTGACGATATCGCCGAGCAATATTTCCGTGCCGATACAAATGATTTCCGCGATCATACTTTGTGTCTCCGTTCGTTGTTTGAAGTGTATTATACCACAGCCGTAAACCTGCCGACACATCTGATGCTGATAATCTTAACGATTGCAAATTCTCATATGGTTTTATTTAACTGACTATGTTATTCTGTAGCAAACCGATTCTCGGAGGCTTTCATGATGAGAAGACTGCTGGCTATACTCTTGATATTATTTGCAGCTGCACTGACGGCATGCACCGCTGTGGGTACGGTGCCGGTGACGGCGGAAACATCCGCGCCTGCCCCGACAGTGAGCGAAACGGCAAGTGAACCGGTGACGCGCACGGACTACCCGATGGCATATTTGCCCGGGCTCGATGCGGCGGGGGTGCTTGCGAATGAAAGCTATTCTATCGGTATTGTGGTCAGCGCGTCGTCGCCGTATGCGGCAAACTTCGAAGCGTTTACGCAGCTTGCCAAAGCTTACGAAGACGCGTTTGATATGACCGTCAAGGTTGAACAGCCGGATGAAGCAGGGCAGCTAAGCTGCGTGAGAGAACTGATTGAGAACGGCATCACGTTTTTGATTTTTGCGCCGGGTGGGGACGAACCGCTCGGTGAGGTGGACAAGCTGTGCGCTCAAAACGGCGTGCCTTACATCACGGTCGGGCAGCGCACGGAAGCCGTGCCCGGAGAGGGCGGCTATATCTGCACGATCGAACCGGATGATTTTCTCGTCGGCATACTTACCGGCCAGAGCATTGCCGATGCGATGAAGGCGCAGTATGGCGAGCCCTACGGCAATATCGCAGAAATCACGGGCGTGGTCAGCGACAAAACGTCCATACTCCGGTCGAGCGGATTGAGATATGGGCTTTTATCCTACAGCAAGCTCAATGTGGTTTGCAGTGTGGCCGGTAACGGCGATAAAGATACGGTGTATAAAGCCGCCGAAAACATATTCAAAGCGTGCCGCGAGGGCGAGCTGGACGGCATTGTGGTGCCGGACGACAGCGCGGCGCTGACGGTGCTGCAGGCGGCGCTCGACTATGACAGAAACGACGTGGCGGGCAAAATATGGAGCGCGGGGGCCACTGTGGAAGGACTGACCGGCGTCTACTACGGCCAAATTGCCCAAACCATCGAAACAGCATCGCAGACAGGTATGGCTGCCATGGAATATGCGGTGCATTACCTGAACGGCGACAGAGGTTTTCCGGCCGTGATCACATCGCTCACGCGCGTGTTTGCGGCGGATTCGCCGGAGAAAAAGGACGGCATCAAAAACATGATTGCGGCGCTGAAAGAGCGCAGTGCTCGAAGCTGCCTCGAAGACGTCGGCGATTACGGGCTGTTCCTGCCGCAGGAGAACATCAAGAATTACCCAAAAAGATATGATCTCAATTCGGATATTGAAGGATATTTAAGTGCATACGAGCCGTATACCACCGAGAGAGCGATTTACAAGCAAAATGAAGGGACGGATGGGACCTGAGCAGACGGTATAAGGATTTCCATTTGCGGTGTGATAGAGTATAATTAGCATGGTGGATTACAAAAGCGGAAGGCACAGATTATGAGAAAAAAGAGTTACTACTTAAAAACGCGCAGGGGAAAACGGAGAGCAAAAAGGCGTTTTGTTGTGGTATTGAGCCTGCTGATTGTTGCGGTGGGCGCAGGCGCGTATTTTCTTATTTCGGTGCTCGGAAAACCGGTGGATAACGCGCAGTCGTCCGATGAACTCGTCCAAATGACGCCAAGCGCCACAGAGGCACCCACGCCGGAGCCGCTCACGACGCTCGCGGCGGACCTTGTGCCCGCGCCGGTGCAGGGCACAAACCCGGCAGACATCTCTCTCACAACGGGATTGATGGTGGACGGCACCGAAACTCAAAGCTATCAGCGCACCGAACCGATCACATTCGGTTCGGGCGAAGAATACACGGCGCTCGAAGGTGTGACCACCTTCCGGGGCAACAACTACCGCGACGAGGCAAGCTGGGGTGCGGCGCAGATCACCGACGGCACACTGACGCTGCTCAATACCCGAACGACAGGAGCGACGGGCAGCTGGGGCGGTATGGCTTGGACAGGTCAACCGCTGATCGTCAAATGGCCCGACGATCTGCGCGCGAAAATGACGACGCTTGACGAGGAATACCGCAACAAACAGGGGTTTGTGGAGGTCATTTACGCGTCGCTGAGCGGCTACGTTTATTTCATGGATCTCGAGACGGGTGAAAAGACGCGTAGCGCGCTTAACGTGGGCGGCCCGGTGAAAGGAACGCCGAGCCTAGACCCAAGAGGGTACCCGATTCTCTATGTCGGTCAGGGGCTCCAAGCCGACGGCAACGATCAGAAAAGCAAAGACATGTATTTCAGGGCTTACAGCCTGATCACAGGCGAAAAGCTGATGCAGGTGGGCGCGGCGGATAAGGACCCGTTTGCCTATCGTACCTGGCAGGCGTACGATGCAAGCCCGCTCATTGATGCCGAAACGGACTCGTTGATTTGGCCTGGCGAAAACGGCGTGGTTTACGTGTGCGACCTCAATACAAGCTATGACGCGCAGACGGGCGCCCTCACAATGGATATGGACCCCAAGAAGGTGAAATACCGTTACACCTCACCGCAGAATCAGGCAGCGGACGCCGGCAGCGGCGGCCGGTGGGGCATTGAAAATTCGCCGGCCGCATGGCGCAACTACATCTTTTTCACGGACAATGCGGGGATTTTACAGTGCGTGGATTTAAACACGATGACGCCGGTGTACGCAAACAATGTTTCGGACGACAGCGACGTATCGATGGTGCTGGAGGAAGCGCCTGCCGACCAGACGATCTATCTGTATACGGGCTGCGAATATGACGAGCTCGTGCGCCCCGATGCCGCACAAACAGGCCCGAATTTCACAGGCACAGCCTATGCGCGCAAAATCAACGGACTGACGGGTGAGGTGGTCTGGGAAGTGCCGTTTACCGTGCAGGCGAACGGCGATGTGGACGGCGGCATACTCGCGTCGCCGGTGCTCGGCAAAGAGGGCACCTCGATGGAGGGGCTCATCATCTATAACGTGACAATGGAAGTGAAGGGCGAGGCCACAACGAGCCGCCTTGTTGCGCTCAACAAGGAAGACGGCAGCGAGGCCTGGTCTTATGATATGGAGGCGCAGGGCTGGTCGCCGTCGTCGCCCGTTCCGGTTTATACATCTGACGGCAAGGGATACATCGTTCAGTGCGACCGCTCGGGCGATGTGGCTTTGATAGAGGTCAACGGCGAGACGGGGACGGAAATCGCGAAGCTCAATGTGGGAGAGAGCGACAACTTTGAAGCAACGCCCGCCGTTTACGGCAATACAATTGTGGTCGCATCAAGAGACAAACATATTTTCTTTATCACGATCGGATGAGTGTCAATGCTGTTCCCCCGGCGCAAACCAGCCGGGGGATTTTTCATATCCTGGGGAAAATGTGGCCTGTTTTTGCTGTTCACAATTCGTTTACATGCCAAAAGGCAACGAAATATGAAAATTCGTTGTTTTTTTTATGACTTTTGTACTATAATCTAAAAACAGTGGTGTTTTGCGGTGGTGCAATCCATTTGATGAAAGGCTGGAACTATGAAGAGTCGATACTACGCAAGAAGACGCAGCAGAAGGAGAACGAGCCCTAAGTTTTTTATCATACTCGGTGTGCTGGTCGTCGCACTTGCGGGCGGCATATATCTGATTGTGACGGCGATAGGTAACGAGCCGGGCAGCCCGGTGTCTCCGAGAGATTCGGCAGCCATGGAGACGCCCGACGCAGGCGTCACGCTGCCTGAGGCGACACCCGAAGCCACACCGTCGCCCACGCCCGAGCCGACAATGGCGGCAGAGCTGGTACCGCACGCAACGGAAAACACAGATCCGGCAAAATTCGGATTTACGACAAAAATATACAGTGACGGCACGGAAACGGCCGATTATAACCGCGGTGAATCTGTTGCCTTCCCGACGGGTGCCGAATACACCGCCCTGCAGGGTGTGACCACGTACCGCGGCAACAACTACCGCGATACGTCGAGCTACGGCCCTGTGGACATCGCGAACGGGCAGCTCACGCTGCTCGATATTGACAAAACGACGAGTTCCGCCGGCAGATGGAGCGGCTCCGCCTGTACGGGGCAGCCGCTGATTGTGACATGGCCGGATGCGACAAGGCAGATCATGACGACGCTCTATGAAGAGTTTCGCCAGAAAGCGGGTTTCACAGAGGTCATTATCCCGTCGGTGGACGGCAACATTTATTTCATGGAGCTTTCGACGGGGGCGAAGACGCGCGATCCCATTGCAATCGGCGCGCCCACGAAGGGCACGGCAAGCCTTGACCCGCGCGGCTATCCTATTCTCTACGTGGGGCAGGGGCTCAATCCGGCGGGCAGCACCACGGAATGCAACGACATGTATTTTCGGATATACAACCTGATTGACGGTCAGGAGCTTTATAAATTCGGCGCATCGGATAGAGATCCGGTGGCTTACCGCAATTGGCAGGCATACGATGCGAGCCCGCTCATTGACGCGGCAACGGATACGCTGATTGAACCGGGCGAAAACGGCGTGCTGTATACGGTGAAGCTCAATACGGCTTATGACGAGGCGGCGGGTACGCTGACGATGAACCCAGGGCCGATGGTGAAATATGCATACAACTCAACGCGCAACGCAGCCACGAGCATATACGGCATGGAAAACTCGCCGACGGCATGGCGCAACTATGTGTTCTTTACGGATAACATCGGCATGCTGCAGTGCGTCGATTTGAACACGATGAAGCTCATTTACGCCAATGATCTCGAAAACGACAGCGACGTTTCGATGGTGCTCGAAGAGGATATCGCCAAGCAGGATTTCTATCTCTACACGGGCTGCGAATTTGACGATACGGTTGTCAACGCGAAAGAAGCCAAAGGGCCGTGCCATGCGCGCAAGATCGACGGCCTGACGGGCGAGATACTGTGGACGGCAAACTTTGATGTGTACACAGCCGTGGACGGCAGCGTAGACGGCGGCATACTCGCTTCGCCGATACTCGGCAAGCCGGGCACATCGATTGAAGGACTGATTATCTACACGGTGTCCAACGCGATACTCGAGGACGGCACCAAAACCGCGCTGATGGTCGCGCTTGATAAAGAGACGGGCAATATCGTTTGGCAGCTCGATCTGCAAAACGAGGGCTGGACGCCTTCATCGCCGGTGCCCGTTTATACGGCGGACGGACAGGCTTACATCGTGCAGTGCCTGTATAAAGGCGATATCAAGCTGATCAAAGCGAGTGCGACGGAGGGAACCGTAGCGGATACGCTCAATGTGAGCACCGAAAAGGGAACGGAAGAGCCCAACAGCTTTGAAGCGACACCTGTGGTGTTTGGCAATACCATTGTGGTCGGGTCCAGAAGCGGTCACTTCTTCTTCCTCACAATCGGATAAACTGCGATATACGAAAAGACCTCAGCCGGGGCAAAAACCGCCTGAGGTCTTTTGTTTTATGAATTTTTTTGCATGCCGGGGGAGCAAGATGGCGTTTGATCTGAAAAAAGCTTTTGGCAAAAGGCTGGCTTTACTCCTACAGTACTGTAAAACTGAAAAGTTTTCCCTCGGTCTGGGAGGCCAAAAGGCAGTACCCGTCAAGGCAGGCTATGCTCAATAATGAAAAATCCCCGGCGTGACCGGGGATATCGTTTTCATATATGTCAGTTGCCGTTATTCCTCTTTGGGTTCCGGCTCAAACTGTTTTCTTGTCCGCAGTATGTATACCACGGAGAGCGCCGCGAGTACCCCTAGATAAATCACAATCGTGACATTGGAAAAGACGAACGCTTCAGGCACACCGTCAATAATCAGGTGGGCGAGGACGGCGATGCCAAGATAAGCAAGCTTGAATTTGCGGATACCGAGCAGGACCAATACCGACAGCGCAATATGAATGATAAACATAAAGATACGGTCGAGGCCGCCGAGATAAATATCAATGGGCATCACCGTGGTGAGATTCCGGATGGCTTCGTTGGCCATCTCAGGGCTGGACATGGCGGCAATCTGGTCCGTCTGACCGCTGTTGATCATATTGGCAAACGAGAGGCTGCCGATGTAGTTAAGGGCTCCTATAAATATCGCCTCAAAGCCTGCGTATCCGATGCCCATAGAAAGACCGTCGGAAAAGCTGCGTCGCTCCTTGAGCAGCAGCTTGTAGCCCGCATACCGCCCGACTTCGGTGAAGAGGCCCATAGAGACACCGGCGAAAAGACCAAGCAGCCATGGGTTTTTGATCATGTTTTGATACCACTCGGCGGATACGATAAGCCCCATAACGGTAACGCGCGATATCAACTGGAACACAATGAACACCGCAAGCCCGACCAGAGCGGGGATAAACGGTTTGCGGCGATTATACAGCAGATACACAAGACAGCCGAGCGGCATGGCGACGCAGATGATGATATCGATGATCATGGCGGTAATAGAAGCGGATTCTACCATTGAAAATAACTCCTTCGTTTGTTATAGAAATTGTATACCATTAAATTCTAGAATACAAGAAGTCAAAAATTTACCTGTTTGAAGCACAAAAATGCCGGAGCAAGCCTCCGGCGAATGGTTAATAAGAAGGTTATTAGAGGCTTTGCTGTAAGAATCGGCTTATTAAGCCGCCCCGTCCACTGCGCAGTGGATGGAACCTGCAATTTTTTTCGCTTGAACACGTCGTTATGCCTATCCACTGCGATAGCGGGAAGCAAGGTTGCAAGTCCATCAGCCTATGACTGATTCTTCCGTATACCGACACTCACCGCCATACCGTAAAGGTGCGGCGCGATCATCAAAACGGCAATCACAAAAAAATCAGTTGGAACTGCGGCTGTTATTGAGTTTTTTAGATAAATAGCGATAGAGCATGACGCATAAAAAGATGATGCCCCCATAAAGCAGAATATTAAGGACATGCACGGCTATTGCTCCAATATCGAAGTCAGGCATCATAACCTCCGAAAAAAATGTGTTTCTAAAATCTATTATATAGTAGAAAACAGAAAAAGGAAATGCAGGTATGAAAAAAGGCGGGATGGGAATCCCGCCCCAGCTTGATGAAAAACCCCTTCTTGTCATGCTGAGGAGCAAAGCGACGTGACTACGAAGTGGAACGCATCCCATGACAAAACGCTTTATACATGGGATTTTTCGTTTCGCTTACGTTCGCTCAAAATGACACGAACCACTTTGTCAGCAGCCTGAGAGGTCAATTTAACGCCCTCAGTCGAACAACTGCTATTTGCTCATATACTCGAGCATTGCCTTGGCGGCTGTTTTGCCTGCGCCCATCGCGAGTATGACGGTGGCTGCGCCCGAAACGGCATCGCCGCCCGCGTAAACGCCCTCGATGGACGTTGCGCATGTGTCTTCATCCACAATGATGCCGCCCCATTTTTGCGTCTTGAGGCCGGGCGTGGCTTCGCGCATGAGCGGATTCGGGCTCTGGCCGATGGCGATGACCGCCGCATCGAGCTCGATCTCGTATTCGCTGCCTGCCACGGGCACAGGGCGGCGGCGGCCCGAGCTGTCGGGTTCGCCGAGCTCCATTTTCTGCAGCCTCATGCCGCGCACATAGCCGTCTTCCGTGCCGAGTATTTCGGTGGGGTTGACGAGCAGATGGAAAATGATGCCCTCTTCCTTTGCGTGATGGATTTCTTCGTTTCTCGCGGGCATCTCGGCTTCGCTGCGGCGATAGATGATATAGACTTCCTCCGCGCCGAGGCGCTTCGCGCAGCGCGCCGCGTCCATTGCGACGTTGCCGCCGCCGATCACGGCCACCTTTTTATGCCGCACCACCGGCGTATCAAACTCGGGGAACTTGTAGCCCTTCATCAGATTGATGCGCGTTAGAAATTCGTTCGCGGAATAGACGCCGTTGAGACTCTCGCCCGGTATGTTCATAAAGCTCGGAAGCCCCGCCCCGGTGCCGATGAATATCGTATCATAGCCCATCTCTTTGAGGTCGTCTATGGTCAATACGCGACCCATCACCATGTTGGTCTCAATTTTTACGCCCATGCAGACGAGTGCATCGATCTCTTTTTTCACAAGATCTTTGGGCAGACGGAATTCGGGGATGCCATAAACGAGCACGCCGCCCGATGTGTGGAACGCCTCGAACACAGTGACATCCACACCGTTTTTCGCGAGATCCGCCGCGCAGGTGAGCCCGGCAGGGCCGGAGCCGATGATGGCGGCTTTCTTGCCGTTGGGTAAGCCGCAAACCGGAGGCGCGACGCCTTTGTCAATCGCGTAGTCCGCCGCAAAGCGCTCAAGCCGGCCGATGCCGACGGGTTCGCCCTTGATGCCGCGCACACAGCGCTCTTCGCACTGCGATTCCTGCGGACAGACACGCCCGCATATGGCGGGCAGGCCGTTGGTCTCGCGTATCTTGTTATAGGCGTCAACATATTGTCCTTCGGCGATGAGGCCGATAAAATCGGGTATCTGCACATTGACGGGACAACCCGCGACGCAAGGCTGGTTTTTGCACTGCAGGCAGCGCGCGGCTTCACTCTGTGCCATCTCCTCGGTGTATCCGAGCGCGACCTCGCCGAAGTTGGCAGCCCGTACCTGAGGGTCCTGTTCCGGCATCGGTGTTTTCTTTAAGTCCATATTGCGTTTTGCCGCCATTTACCTCACCTCCCTGAACAGGTTGCAGGATGCTTCCTGCTGCGCCTTATACATGTTCTGACGCCGCATCGCTTCGTCAAAATCCACTTCATGGCCGTCAAAGTCCGGCCCGTCCACGCAGGCAAACTGCGTTTTGCCGCCCACGGTCACGCGGCAGCCGCCGCACATGCCCGTGCCGTCAATCATGATCGGATTCATGCTGATAATCGTCTTGATGCCGTATTCCTTTGTGAGCTTGGACACAAACTTCATCATGATCAGCGGTCCGATGGCAATCACAAGATCGAATTTCTCGCCCGCTTCAATTTCGCTTTTGAGCGCATCGGTCACAAAGCCCTTGTGGCCGTTGCTGCCGTCGTCCGTCATCACAAGCAGCTTATCCGACACTGCGCCGATCTCTTTTTCGAGGAGAATCAGGTCTTTGGTGCGAAAGCCGGTAATGCTCGTGACGCTGACGCCGAGTGCATGCAGCTTTTTGGCCTGCGGATACGCGATGGCCGTGCCGAGGCCGCCGCCGATCACAGCCGCTTTTTTGATGCTGCTGTCAAAATGGGACGGCTTTCCGAGCGGCCCGACGAAATCCAGAAGGCTGTCGCCTTCGTTCAAAGTCCCCAGATGGATCGTTGTTTTGCCGACTTCCTGGAAAATGATCGTCACAGTGCCCGCTGCGGCGTCAAAATCCGCAATGGTCAGCGGAATGCGCTCGCCATGTTCGTCGATACGCAGTATAATGAACTGGCCCGGCTGCGCTTTTCTCGCGATCAGCGGCGCTTCGATAACCATCAGCTTAACCTGTTCACTCAGCGTCTCTTTCTTTAAAATTTTGTACACGTCACTTTCTCCTGATTATAAAAATTAATTATGTTTATTATAGCATTAATCGTTTGTTTCGCAAGGCTATTGTCAGTTCCAAAAATAGACGTTCCAAAAATAGACGGCAGACGCTGAAGGCCCGGTGAATAGCGGCCCGTCAATGTGGCGCGTGTGGCCCCCATTTTTTTTGTATTGATACACAATGGATAACCTGTTATACTCATCTATGTTAATCATCAACATGATGGAGGATTGCGCTTATTTTTAGCGCTTTGACATGATGAAGGAAAAGCTTGTGATCAAAGGCGGGAAACCGCTTCAAGGGACGATCAGTGTCAGCGGCGCGAAAAATGCGGCTGTCGCCATACTCCCTGCGACAATTCTTTGCGAAGGCAAGTTTGAGATTGACAATCTGCCCAATATCGACGACGTCCGCCTGCTCGATCATCTTCTGCGCTGGATGGGCGCCTCAACGTCTCTGGAGAAAACAAAAATATCGATTGATACAAGCGGCATCAGCAAGCATGTGATTGATAACGACGCTGTGAAAATGATGCGCGCTTCTTATTATTTTATGGGTGCGCTGCTCGGGCGTTTCGGCAAAGCCGAGGTGGCGCTGCCAGGCGGCTGTGCGATTGGCCTAAGACCTATCGACCAGCACATCAAAGGCATGGAAGCGCTCGGCGCCGTCGTGAAAACCGAATACGGCATGCTCAAAGCTTCGGCCCCAAACGGCCTTGTGGGCACAGATATCTATCTTGATGTGGTGTCTGTGGGCGCGACAATCAATGTGATGCTTGCCGCAGTGATGGCCAAAGGCAAAACGACCATTGTCAACGCGGCCAAGGAGCCGCATGTGGTGGATGTGGCTAATTTCCTGAACCGTATGGGTGCCAAAGTGAAGGGCGCGGGCACGGACATCGTCCGCATTGCGGGCGTGGACCGCCTGCACGGCTGCACCTATTCGATTATTCCCGATCAGATAGAGACCGGCACGCTGATGATTGCGGCGGCGGCCACGCGCGGCGATTTAACGATCACGAATGTGATACCGACGCATATGGAAGCGCTGACGGCCAAGCTTATTGAAATGGGCGTGAGTGTGGAAGAAGGGGACGACACGATACGCGTGTCGTGCAGCAGACGGCCCAAACACGTCAACATCAAGACGCTGCCATACCCGGGCTTCCCGACCGACCTGCAGCAGCCCGCGACGGTGCTGCTGAGCACGGCGGACGGCGCGAGCATCATCGTCGAAAGTATATTTGAATCGCGTTTTAAGCATATTAACGAGATACGGCGCATGGGCGCCAACGTATCGATAGACGGGCGCGTGTGCGTGGTAGAGGGCGTGGAACGCCTGACAGGCGCGCCGGTGCGCGCGACGGATCTGCGGGCCGGTGCGGCGCTGATTGTCGCGGGGCTCATGGCCGACGGCGAAACCGAAATCACGGGCGTTCAGTATATCGACAGGGGATACGACCATATTGAGGGCAAATTGAAGTTGGTCGGGGCGGATATCCGCCGGGAGAAGATGACCGAGGTCGATGACTTCAACTTTGGCTTGGATTGAAAATGCAAACAGTGAAAAGCGTGTCGTCAACACCGACGGCACGCCTTTTTTAATTGGGCGTAGGGCGCGGCATCCTTGACGCGCCGGACATCCCGAATCAAGTATGCCCGGCCGCATACCGGCTGCCGATAAGCAAATAAATGTTTCAATCACAGAAAATGGGTTAAATATACGATAAATAGCAGGAGCATTGGGGAATAAAAAAAATGGGCGGAAACGACAGGGGCTTTCCCGGCGTTCCGCCAATAGTAGGGGTATTGGGGACAAGTTAGGGGTTACAATCGCCTTGGGCGATGTAAGCTATTTGGCAAGTTCGATCGTGATAGAGACTTTCTCCTTACTTTCCAGAGCGCTGTAACTGACCTTCACGCCCGTTTTTTTAATGCGCGACAGCGCTTTTTTTATGGTGTTGATGTAGATGCGGTAATCCCGCATGATACAGACGACGTGCTGGCCGGATGTATCCGGGGCGGGCACTTCACCATAAAGCTTGGAAAGCATTTTTTCCACGACTTCCTCGGTCATTTTCACGGAATAATTTCTCTGCGTGATATCCTTAATCAGACGAATCTGAGCCTCTTCGTTATGCAGGCGCAGCAACGCACGTGCATGGCGTTCGGTCAGCTTATAGGTGGTGATCATCTCTTTGACGTTTGATGGCAGCTTTAATATGCGCATCTTGTTCGCGACGGTGCTCTGGTTTTTGCCGAGACGGCGCGCGAGCTCTTCCTGCGTGAGCCCGTGCTCCTTCATAAGGGCGAGATACGCTTCGGCTTCCTCAAAGAAATGCAGATCTTCGCGCTGCAGATTTTCGATCAGTGCAATCATGGCGCTGTCTTCGTCGATGGCAGGCTGCACAAACGCCTTGATGTG
Source organism: Bacillota bacterium (assembly GCA_023408075.1). Classification (GTDB taxonomy): domain Bacteria; phylum Bacillota; class Clostridia; order Christensenellales; family SZUA-584; genus SZUA-584. The sequence goes on from JAEYKW010000004.1 coordinate 37,794, forward strand.
CGTAAACCCGGCTTTGCAGACCGCACGCCAGCGGCGCTCTCCCGCGATGATCTCATAATAGCTGTGATTGAGTTTTCGGACGGTGATAGGTTGAAGCAGGCCGAACTGCTTGATGGATTGAGCAAGCTCGTTTAAGCTTTCCTCGGTGAATATCCGTCTTGGCTGATACGGATTTGGGCGGATGTAATCTACCGGGATGATCTCAAGCGTGTTATCCTGGCTTTTATCCATGCTGAATTTGCGCGCTACTTCAGCGCTCGGCTTTTGAAATCGCAACAATATTAAAACACTCCTTTACATCGCGCAGCAGCGCCAAAAATAAAATCACAATCATGTCCCGATTCTTTTTTATATTTCGGGTTTGACTAATTGCACAATTCTACATAAATGGTGAGAGTCCTTTTGGGATGACAATAGTTCCTAATATGCGACAAAATAAGTATGAAATCAATGAAGGAAAGGCGGTTTTTGTCGAAAGAAAATGGCGACTATTTATGATAAGTTCGGCCTGCCGCGATCATGAAACCGCGGTAAATCTGTTCAAGCAGCACAATGCGGAAAAGCTGATGCGGCAGGGTGAGGTCGGAAAATGAGATGATGTGACGGGCGCTTTTTTTGACCGCGTCCGACAATCCATATGAGCCGCCGATCGCAAATGTGACATCTCCCGCATCGGAAAGCTTTTTCAGCAGCGAAGAAAATGCCAAAGAATTCATTTTCTCACCCTCGGGAGACAGCGCTATGAGCGCGCCCTTGGCCGCACTGAGCAGCGCCTCGCCTTCCTGCTCCGCAGCTTTTTGTATCAGCGCGTCGGAGCTGGCGGTCAGCGGCGATTCGCTTTTTTCCACAATAGACACACGGCAGAACGCGGACAGGCGCTTTTCATATTCGGCCTGTGCGTCCTTCCAGTACTTTTCTTTGAGTTTTCCGATACAGGCAACGGTGAGCGTGGACATTAAATCTTCCTCTGCTACTTAATATGGAACACGCCTGTTACCCGGTCGCGGAAGGCAAGGCCGAGGTTCACGTCGTACCCAGGGTTAAGCCCCTGGGCAATCAGCGCGTCGGTCACGGTGCGGAAGGCAAGCTGTTCGGAATTGTTCTCTCTGCTTAAATGCCCGAGAAGTATGGACGAAACGCCCGCGCAGGCAAGGCGTACCGCCGCTTCGGCGGCGTCGTCGTTGCTAAGGTGGCCGCGGCGCGAGCGAATGCGCTCTTTAAGAGCTCTGGGGTACCGCCCCGTCTGCAGCATGGTAAGGTCGTGGTTGGATTCAAGCAGCACGAGATCGCAGGACTGCAGCTTCATCTCAAGCGTTTTGGGGAAGTAACCAAGATCGGTCGCGACGGCGACCCGGCGTGCGCCGCATGAGACACAGTACCCCACGGGGTCGGCCGCGTCATGCGGAATATCGTAGGGCTCGATCAAAAGATCATCGATATAAAACCCCGTTTTGCCGATCACGCGAGCGAACCGGCTTTGCACATTGCCGAGCTTGGCACCGCAGGCTTCCCATGTGAGCTCGTTTGCGTAGACGGGGATATCATGCTTGCGTGAGAGTATGCCCGCGCCGGCAATATGGTCGGAATGCTCGTGCGTGATAAGGATACCCTTTATGTCGCGGATATCCTGCCCGACGCTGCGCAGCGCTTCCTCAATGCGGCGGCCCGATACGCCCGCGTCCACAAGAATATGGGATGTGCCGTTGCTGATCAGTATCGCGTTGCCGGACGAGCCGGAAAAAAGCGGGGTCATAGAGAGTGCCATTGTTTACGTCCTTTCCTGCACAGCATTATAGCACAATCAGGGCGGCTAAGGCTACCGTTGATTCCGCCTTGCGAGATGTGGTATCTTAAAAATGAAAGCAGGAGGAACGCTATGGAAAAATCGTGCGTGCAGGTGTATACGGGCAACGGCAAGGGCAAGACGACGGCTGCGATGGGGCTCGCAATGCGGGCGGCAGGGCAGGGGCTCACCGTTAAAATCGTGCAGTTCATGAAAGGCCGCAATACAGGCGAAATGGCGCCGCTGCAAAAGCTGGGTATTGAGCTGCTGCGCGCTTCGCACTGCGGGAAGTTCTTCCATATGATGACCGATGACGAGAAAGCCGCACTGCGCTCGGATGCGCAGGCCGTGCTGCGGCAAGCGGATGCATGGCTGAATCATATCGATCTGCTGATACTCGACGAAGCGCTGGGTGCGCTGACCTGCGGTGTGCTGAAGCTTGACGAGCTGCTGTATATCATAGATAACCGCGGCGGCACCGAAATTGTGGTCACGGGCCGCAACACACCCGATGAAATTGTTGAAAAGGCCGATCTCGTCACAGAGATGCGCGAGGTCAAGCACTATATGCAAAGCGGCGTACCCGCGAGAAAGGGCATTGAATACTGATGGGCATTGTGTTGGTGACGGGCGGTGCGCGCAGCGGCAAGAGCGCGTTCGCGGAGCAGCTCGCAAAAGAGACGGACGGCAGCGTCGGCTACATCGCGACGGCGGTGATGACCGACCCGGACATGGCGGACCGAATTGCGCGGCACAGGGCGTCGCGCCCGGCTGAGTGGCAGACGTTTGAGAAGCCGACGGGGCTTGCGGGACTGACTGCGGACAACCGATTTGCGCAGTGCGGTACGCTGCTGCTCGACTGCCTCACAACGCTGACAACCAACCACATGATGGAGAGCGGGCTCGACTTTGATACGTGTGACCTCGGCGCGGTACAGGCGCTTGAGGAAAAAATAACGGTGGACGTGGCCGGTCTGCTCGCGGCGACGCGGGATAAAAAGCTCATTATCGTGACCAACGAGGTGGGGCAGGGTGTGGTGCCCGCTTTCCGCATGGGCAGCCTGTTCCGCGATATGGCGGGGCGGCTCAACATGCATGTCGCGGCGCTGGCGGATGAGGTTATCTGCATGATCTCGGGGCTGCCGCTGCGGCTCAAATAGGTAAATGCTGATTCCATTCGGCATACCATCCTAGCTGTTGTTCTGCGAAGTCACGGAAATCCTAAGATATATTGGCCCCTATAGGGGGCTCAGGCTGCTGACAAAGTGGTTCGTGTCATTTTGAGTGAGCGTAAGCGAAACGACTACGAAGTGGACTGAAATCCCATGTATAAAGCGTTTTGTCATGGGATGCGTTCCACTTCGTAGTCACGTCGCTTTGCTCCTCAGCATGACAAGAAGGGGTTTTTCATCAAGCTGAGCCCCCTCTGATGACTACCCATATGGGTGGCTTGAGGGCTGTCACCGATAGGTGACTGAGGGACAGAAACTGGCTTAAAACCGGCCACTTCTTCAGGACGATATGGCATCTGTCGGTTCCTGAGAGCGGTATTATAGGCTTTGTCAGTAACCTGCGGCGCGTCTTAACCCTTCGGGTCACAAGTGGAAGCCACGCCCTACAGGTATGCATGAATCCGTGAGGCAGGATGACCATGTTTGCCAGAAAGAGAATTTATGAAAAGCTTTTTATGCATGCTCGCGTTTTTCACCCGCATTCCGGTGCGTGTGTCGGGCGAGATAGACGCGGCACTGTACCAAAAGGGGATCAAATTCCTGCCAGTCATCGGATTGCTGATCGGTCTGCCAATGGGCGCGGTCATGCTGCTCGCGCCATGGATTGGCAGCCTGATGGCTGCGTTTTTGGCGGTTGTGTTCTATTTGCTGCTGAGCGGTGCGTTGCACGTGGATGGCATGGCGGATACGGTGGACGGTTTCGCCGCACATCGGGACAGGGAAGGCACGCTCGCGATCATGAAGGACAGCCATATCGGAACGTTCGGCACGCTGGCGGTTTGCGTTTATGTGGCGGGTATGACGGTTTTTATCGCGCAGGCCGGTGTGATGGCGGCTGCGCTGTGTCCGCTCGCGGGGCGCTCGGCTGCGCTGCTCTGCGCGCGCATCAATCGCAGCGCGACCGACGGGCTCGGGCGCTGGTTTGTGGACGGCGTGAAGACGCTGCACGTCATCGGCGCAGTCATGATTTTTGCGGCGGCTGCGGCGCTCGGAATGTTTGCGTATGAATGGGTTTTTCCTGTGCTGATTTTCACGGCGTTTCTTGCATCGCTGGCTGCGGCGGCGCTCTTGGCGCGGCGACTGGCAAGAAAGCTCGGCGGCGTGACGGGGGATGTCGTCGGCTTTTCGGTGGAATTCAGCCAGCTTGTTTTTTTGCTTTTCTCATCATTTGCTGTTATTATATTATAAGGAAAGACCGATATGATAGATGAAAGTACCTTGCGATTAAGACAGAATGCGACAAAAAACATTCTTTGACAAAAGGCGCGGGCACTATATAATATGAAGTAACAGAAGTCGAGAGAGGGGCAGGTTATGGGTAGTTCAATCAATGATATTTTAATGGAGGATTTTCAGAATGTCGTCAGCGAATTGCTGATGCGCAACAGAAGCATTCTTGATATACTGACCAAGATACAGACGAGTTCGGGGCGCGTGAACCGCAGCGTGGTCAAAGCGGTGACGCATTGCGGATGTGTGGAGATTGAAGGCAAAAAACAGGTTTTCCCCGGAGAGGTCAGCATGAAGAACCTGAGCGGTCTCATGTCCACACAGCTCAACGGTGAGCTTTGCCCCGAATGCAGGCAGACCATTGAGAAAGAAATCGGCGGGGCTCTGTTTTATCTGGCAGCCCTTTGCAACACGCTTGGTATCAGCCTATATGATGTGGTTTTAAGCGAGAAGGAGACGCTGGGGACGCTCGGCAGCTACAGCCTGCGGTAGAGAAATCGGTTTATAAGCGGCGGCTTATAATCGCCGCTTTTATTTTATAATTTATATTTTTGAAAGGCACAACAGAATGAAGAGACCGTTTATCACGAAAGAGCAGGCTGAAGCGATTCGGCAAAAGGTTCCCACGCCCTTTTATTTGTATGACGAAAAAGGCATCCGGGAAAACGCAAGGCGGCTTAATAAAGCGTTTGGCTGGAACAAGGGTTTTAAAGAATATTTCGCGGTGAAAGCCACGCCCAATCCGTCAATTTTAAAAATATTGAAGGAAGAAGGCTGCGGTGTTGACTGTTCGTCTTTAACTGAGCTGATGATGGCGAAGATGTGCGGATTTGAGGGTGAGGACATCATGTTCTCATCAAACGTGACACCCGAGGAAGATTACAGGCTCGCCGACGACCTTCACGCAGTGATCAATCTTGACGATATCACGCATATCGATTATGTCAGCTCGCTGATCGGAATTCCCGAACTGATCGGCTGCCGGTTTAATCCGGGCGGCCATTTCGAGCTCGAGAACAGGATCATGGATAACCCCGGCGAAGCGAAGTACGGGTTCACGCGGCCACAGCTTTCGGAAGGGTTTAAAAAGCTGCTGTCGCTCGGCGCGAAACGTTTTGGGCTGCATGCGTTTCTCGCATCCAACACCACCACGAACGCCTATTATCCCAAGCTTGCGCAGATGCTTTTTGAAGCGGCTGTGGAACTGCACCGCGAGACAGGGGCACCGATTGCTTACATCAATCTGTCGGGCGGCATCGGCATTCCGTATATGCCGGGCGAGAAGGGCAACGACATTGCGTTCATCGGCAACGCAGTGCGCGAAGCATTTGAGCGGGTCATGGTGCCGGCAGGCCTTGGCGACACAGCCATCTATACCGAACTCGGGCGGTATATGCTCGCGCCGTACGGCGTGCTCGTGACCACGGCGATACACAAGAAGGAAATTTATAAGGACTATATCGGCGTGGATGCCTGCGCCGCCAACCTGATGCGCCCCGCCATGTACGGCGCATACCACCATATCACCGTGCTCGGCAAAGAAGCAGCGCCGCAAGACCATAAGTACGATGTGACAGGCGGCCTTTGCGAAAACAACGACAAATTTGCGATCGACAGAATGCTGCCCGAAATTGAGAACGGCGATATCCTCGTGATTCACGATGCGGGTGCGCACGGCTTTTCAATGGGTTACAACTACAACGGCAAGCTGCGCAGCGCGGAGCTGCTGCTTAAAGAAGACGGCGAGGTGAAAATGATACGCCGGGCGGAAACGCCGGACGATTATTTCGCGACATTTACGTTTTAAGAATCAACCGGTTGCCGGGCGGCTGGTCTTGAGGGTCTCCATCAGCCGCCGGTTTGCCGTATTACGGTCCGGCGGTTCTGCCAATTCCCTTAACAAACTTTGTAAATAGTTTATGAAAAGACCTCCGTTTGCACCATTTTAATATTGACAAGGAAAATAGGGTATAGTAATATGTTATATTGCATTAGCGTGCTCATAATAGGGGAGGAGTCTCTTTATTTGCCGACGAAGGCTGAGGGATTTTGCTTGCCGGGTTTTTAAAACCCTGTATATTTTTACCGTGATTCGGGAATAATCAGCGAGTGCCTTCATCTTGAAAATGTCATAATGTTATTTTGCATAACAGGAGAGTGGATACAAATTTATGGTGCATGAAGTCAATTACGGAAAGCGAAACAGGATGAGCTTTTCCAAGATCGAAGAAGTCCTGGATATGCCGGATCTGATCGAGATCCAAAAGAACTCATACAATTCATTTTTGGAGACCGGACTGAGAGAGGTACTCAATGATATCTCGCCCATCACCGATTATTCAGAGAATCTGATTCTTGAATTTATCGATTACTATATTGAAAACAAACCAAAGTACACCGTCGAAGAATGCAAAGAGCGCGACGTGAACTTTGCTGCTCCCTTGAAGGTGATTGTGCGTCTTATCAACAAAGAGACAGGCGAGATGAAGGAGCAGGAAGTGTTCATGGGCGATTTCCCGCTGATGACTGAAAAGGGCACGTTCATCATCAACGGTGCGGAGCGCGTTATCGTCAGCCAGCTTGTGCGCAGCCCCGGCGTCTATTTCGATTCGTCGATTGACAAATCGGGCAAGGATCTGTTCTCCGCCACGGTGATTCCGAACCGCGGCGCCTGGCTCGAATACGAGACGGACTCCAACGACTGCTATTGGGTGCGCGTGGACAGAACACGCAAGCTGCCCATGACGGTGCTGATGCGCGCGATGGGCTGCGGCACGAATATGGAGATCATCAACCTGTTCGGCGATGAAGACTTCCTGCAGGCCACGTTTAAGAAGGACGGCGGCCAGAGCGTGGAGGACGGTCTCATCGAAATCTACCGTCGCCTGCGTCCGGGCGAACCGCCCACCGTGGAAAGCGCACGGATGCTGATCGATTCACTCTTTTTTGACCCCAGACGGTATGACCTCGCACGGGTCGGCCGTTATAAATACAATAAGAAGCTTTCCATCGCGGAACGCATTGAGGGCTTCAAGAGCGCTGAAAACATCGTCTCGGAAGACGGCGAGCTGTTGGCTTCCAAGGGCGAAGTCATTTCGCGCGAAGCCGCGAACCAGATTGAAGAAGCGGGCATCAACAGCGTGCTGCTGCTGATCGGCGAAAACGAAGTCAAGGTGCTCGGCAACAACTTTGTGCGCGTGAACAGCCATCTGTCCTTCGATCCCGCCAGCGTGGGTATCAACGAAAAGGTTCACTACCCGACGTTCAAAGCGTTGGTGGATGAATTCGGCGGCAACGAAGAAGAACTCAAAAAACAGCTCAAAGCAGGCATTGAAAAGCTGATCCCCAAGCATATCATCGTGGACGACATCATGGCGTCTATGAGCTATCAGATGGGGCTTAAATACGGCATCGGCCGCACCGACGATATCGACCACCTTGGCAACAGGCGGCTCCGCAGCGTCGGCGAGCTGCTGCAGAATCAGATCCGCGTCGGCCTCTCACGGCTCGAGCGCGTGGTCAGAGAGCGCATGTCCATTCAGGATATGGATGTCGCGACGCCCTCCAACCTGATCAACATCCGCCCGGTAACGGCGGCGATCAAGGAGTTTTTCGGGTCGTCCCAGCTCTCGCAGTTTATGGATCAGACAAACCCGCTCGCCGAGCTCACGCACAAACGCCGTTTGTCCGCGCTCGGACCCGGCGGTCTCAACCGCGAACGCGCATCGTTCGACGTCCGCGACGTTCACCATACGCACTACGGCCGTATGTGCCCGATCGAGACGCCTGAAGGCCCGAACATCGGCCTTATCGGTTCGCTGTCTACATTTGCGCGCATCAACGAATACGGATTCATCGAATCGCCGTACCGTTTGATCGACAAGAAAAACAAGATCGTGACGGAAGAGATCGTCTACCTCACGGCGGACGAAGAGGATAAATACGTGGTGGCACAGGCCAACGAGCCGATCGGCGACGACGGTAACTTTAAGCGTCCCCGCGTTATGTCGCGCCGTCAGGAAGAAATCGTGGAAGTGTCGCGTGACGAGGTCGATCTCATGGACGTGTCTCCGAAGCAGGTGGTCTCGGTGGCCACGGCGCTGATCCCGTTCCTTGAGAACGACGATGCGAATCGTGCGTTGATGGGCTCCAACATGCAGCGTCAGGCTGTGCCGTTAACCATTCCCGAAGCGCCTGTTGTGGGCACGGGCATGGAGCACAAGGCCGCCAGCGACTCGGGTGCGGTGGTGCGCGCCTATGAGGACGGCACGGTCAAGAGCGTATCCGCTGATCGGATTCTTGTTCAGGAAGAAAAGCAAACAAAGGAATACAGGCTGATCAAATTCTCGCGCTCGAACCAAGGGACCTGCATCAACCAGTACCCGATCGTGAGAACGGGCGAGAAGGTGAAAAAGGGCCAGATCATTGCCGACGGTCCGTCCACCGAAAACGGCGAGCTCGCGCTCGGGCGCAATGTGCTCGTCGGCTTCATGACATGGGAAGGCTACAACTACGAGGACGCGATACTTATCAGTGAGCGGCTGGTCCGCGACGATGTGTTCACGTCGATACATATTGAAGGCTACGAAGCCGAAGCACGCGATACAAAACTCGGGCCCGAAGAGATCACGCGAGACATCCCAAACGTCGGTGAAGACGCGCTCAAGAATCTTGACGAGCGCGGCATCATCCGCATCGGCGCCGAGGTGCGTGCGGGAGATATTCTTGTCGGCAAGGTAACGCCCAAGGGCGAAACGGAGCTGACTGCGGAAGAACGCCTGCTGCGTGCCATATTCGGTGAAAAAGCGCGCGAGGTCAGAGATACGTCACTGCGCGTGCCGCACGGCGAAGAAGGTATCGTGGTGGACATCAAGGTGTTCACGCGTGAAAACAAGGATGAATTGACCGCCGGCGTCAACAAGCTTGTGCGTGTCTACATCGCACAGAAGCGCAAGATTTCCGTCGGCGACAAAATGGCCGGACGTCACGGCAACAAGGGCGTTATCTCGCGGATACTGCCCGTGGAGGATATGCCATTCCTGCCGGACGGCACGCCGCTCGATATCGTGCTGAATCCGCTCGGCGTTCCCTCGCGTATGAACATCGGTCAAGTGCTGGAGGTGCATCTCGGGTACGTGGCCAAAGCGCTCGGCTGGCGCATCGCGACGCCTGTTTTCGACGGCGCGACAGAGGAGGACATCATGAACCTCTTCAGGCAGCTCGGTCTTGAGCCGGACGGCAAAACGGCACTTTACGACGGCCGCAGCGGTGAACCGTTTGAAAACCGCGTGACCGTCGGCTACATGTATATATTGAAGCTTCACCATCTCGTGGACGACAAAATCCACGCACGGTCCACGGGTCCTTACTCGCTGGTCACGCAGCAGCCGCTCGGCGGCAAGGCGCAGTTCGGCGGACAGCGTTTCGGAGAAATGGAAGTGTGGGCGCTTGAAGCTTACGGCGCGGCAAACACGCTGCAGGAAATCCTCACGGTGAAATCCGACGACGTGGTGGGCCGTGTGAAAACCTATGAAGCCATCGTCAAGGGCGAGAACATACCCGAACCGGGCGTGCCTGAATCGTTCAAGGTGCTGATTAAGGAAATGCAGTCGCTCGCGCTTGATGTGAAGGTGCTCGGCGATGTGGGTGAAGAGATTGCCATCCGCGAAAGTGTAGATGACGACTTAACCGGCCTTGAAGTGAACATTGAGGGTGCCGAACGTGATGTGTCCGATAAGCGTTCCGAGAAAGCGCGCGATGAGGACTTCTCCAACCTGAGCTTTGACGAGCTCGATGTGCCCGACCTCGACGACCTCGATGATGACATTGACGTTGATGTTGACAGCGTGAAGAGCCGCCGCAGCAAGGACGACGACGAAGATTTTGAGGACATCGACGACTTCGACGATGAAGATTTTGAGGACATCGACGAAGATGCGGAAGAAGGCGAAAGCGATTCGTACGAAAAAAACAAATTCTATGGCGATGATTATGACAACAAGAAATACAGAGATGATTTTGACGACATAGAAATTGAATCTCTCGACGGCCTGATCGATGATGACGACAGCCTGTTTGACGACGATTACGATGACAAAGAGTAGATAAGTTTTTTGGCATAAACGAGAGGAGAGGAATTCTTTGTTCGAACTTGGCAATTTTGATTCCATTCAGATTGGTTTGGCGTCCCCGGAGAAGATCAGGGAGTGGTCGAGAGGTGAGGTCAAGAAACCCGAAACCATCAACTACCGTACGCTCAAGCCTGAAAAGGACGGTTTGTTTTGTGAGCGTATTTTCGGACCCACGAAAGACTGGGAATGCCATTGCGGACGCTACAAACGCGTGCGCTATAAGGGCATCATCTGCGATAAATGCGGCGTTGAGGTCACGCGTGCCAAGGTGCGCCGTGAACGCATGGGCCATATTGAGCTCGCCGCGCCGGTATCGCACATCTGGTACTTTAAGGGCATTCCGTCGCGCATGGGGCTGTTGCTTGACATGTCGCCGCGCGATTTGGAAAAGGTGCTTTATTTTGCGTCGTTCGTGGTCACTGACCCGGGCAACACACCGCTTGAATACAAACAACTTTTAAACGACAAAGAACTGCGCGAGTCTCAGGAAAAATACGGCGACGACGCTTTTGTGGCCAAAATGGGTGCCGAAGGCGTTAAAGACCTTTTGAAGGCAATCGACCTTAACAAAACGTCGAGAGAGCTCAAAAAAGAGCTTGAAACCTGTACGGGACAGAAGCGTGTGCGCGCCATTAAGCGCCTTGAAGTGGTCGAAGCGTTCCGCCAGTCGGGCAACAAGCCCGAATGGATCGTACTCGACTGCATACCGATCATACCGCCCGAACTGCGCCCGATGGTTCAGCTGGATGGCGGCCGGTTTGCGACGAGCGATTTGAACGATCTGTACCGCCGCGTAATCAACCGCAACAACCGTCTCAACAGGCTGCTTGCGCTGCGTGCGCCGGATATCATTGTGAGAAACGAAAAGCGCATGCTGCAGGAAGCTGTGGATGCGCTGATTGACAACGGCCGCCGCGGCCGCCCGGTGACGGGCCCCGGCAACAGGCCGCTTAAATCCCTTTCCGATATGCTGCGCGGCAAACAGGGCCGTTTCCGCCAGAACCTGCTCGGCAAGCGCGTGGACTACAGCGGCCGCAGTGTTATCGTGGTGGGACCGGACTTAAAGATGTATCAATGCGGTCTTCCGAAGGAAATGGCGCTGGAGCTGTTTAAGCCTTTCGTGATGAAAAAGCTCGTGGAAGACGGGCTTGCCCATAATATCAAGAGTGCAAAACGCATGGTGGAACGTGTGCGTCCCGAAGTATGGGGCGTGCTCGAAACGGTGATTAAAGACCACCCTGTGCTGCTTAACCGTGCCCCCACGCTGCACCGCCTTGGCATACAGGCGTTTGAGCCGGTGCTTGTGGAAGGCAAAGCGCTCAAACTGCATCCGCTCGTCTGTACCGCGTACAACGCGGACTTCGACGGTGACCAGATGGCCGTGCACGTGCCGCTGTCGGTGGAGGCGCAGGCGGAATGCCGTTTCCTCATGCTGGCCGCGAACAACATATTAAAACCGCAGGACGGCAAGCCGGTGGTGAGCCCGACGCAGGACATGGTTATCGGCAGCTATTACTTAACCATTCACCGTGAGGGGGCGAGAGGCGAAGGCAAATTCTTCTCGACGCCCGAAGAAGCGGTCATTGCGTATCAGACCGGTGAAATCGGCCTGCAGGCGATGGTCAATGTGCGTTTGACCAAAATCGAAAACGGCGTCAAGCGCAGCCGCATTCTGAAGACGACGCCGGGCCGCCTGATATTCAATGAAGCGATTCCTCAGGATCTGGGGTTTGTGGACAGAACCGAGCCCGACAGCGATTTCCTGCTCGAGGTTGATTTCCTTGCGGGCAAAAAGCAGCTTGGAAAGATCGTTGATTTCTGCTACAGAAAGCACGGCGAGACCAAGACGGCAGCGATGCTTGACGAAATCAAACGTCTTGGCTTCCACTATTCAACGGTGGGTGCCATCACGATCAGCGTGAGCGATATCGTGATTCCCGAGGCGAAGGCACAATATATCCAAAGCGCCGAGGAAAAGGTAATAGAAATAGAAAAGAAGTTTAAAAGAGGCTTCTTGACCAATAAGGAAAGAAAAGAAAACGTCATCAAGGTGTGGGCGGATACCACGAACCTCGTGACGGATGCGCTGATGGAAGGACTCAGCGAGTTCAACCCGGTTTACATGATGGCCAACTCGGGCGCGAGAGGGTCCACGAATCAGATTCGCCAGCTGGCGGGCATGCGCGGCCTCATGGCCGACCCGTCCGGCGAAATTATCGAGATTCCGATCCGCGCGAATTTCCGCGAAGGCCTGACCGTGCTTGAGTTCTTCATCTCGACACACGGCGCAAGAAAAGGCCTTGCCGATACAGCGCTGCGTACAGCTGACTCGGGTTACCTGACACGCCGTCTTGTGGATGTCAGCCAGGATGTGATCGTCAGAGAGCACGACTGCCTGAAGGAAGGCGATCCGGTCAGAGGCATTTGGGTAGAAGATATTTATGAAGGCAAAGAGGTCATCGAGCCGTTTATAGACAGAATCACAGGCCGCTATGCGGCGGCGGATATCGTTGATCCGAATTCGAACGAAGTGATCGTTCATGCCGATGAGATGATCTCGTTTAATCAGTGCCGCCGTATTGAAGCCGCAGGCATCAAGGGCGCAAGCATCCGCAGCGTACTCACGTGCAAAACGCAGCACGGTGTGTGCGCCAAGTGCTATGGCTCGGATATGTCGTCCGGCAAGACGGTGAGCATCGGTGAAGCAGTGGGCATCATCGCGGCGCAGTCGATCGGTGAGCCGGGCACACAGCTGACGATGCGTACGTTCCATACGGGCGGTGTCGCGGGCGAGGACATCACGCACGGTCTGCCGCGCGTTGAGGAGCTTTTCGAGGCGAGAAAGCCGAAAGGCCTTGCGGTCATCAGCGAAATCGCGGGTGTCGTGTCTCTCGGAGACAACCGCCGGAAGCAGGATGTCACGGTGACAGGCGAAGACGGCATGGCCGAGGTTTATACGATTCCGTTCGGTTCGCGTGTTAAAGTGAAGGAAGGCGACGTGATCGAAGCGGGCGACGAGCTGACGGAAGGCTCCATCAACCCGAACGATATATTAAAGATCAAAGGTGCCAAGGGTGTGCAGAACTATCTGCTCAAAGAAGTTCAGATGGTTTACCGCCTGCAGGGTGTGGAAATATCCGATAAGCATATCGAAGTCATCATCCGGCAGATGCTCAAGAAGTGCAAGATTGAGGATGCGGGAGATACCGATCTGCTGCCCGGCTCGCTCGTGGATATTCACCAGTTTGATTCCGAGAACGAGCGCATGATCCGCGAGGGCAAGAAGCCCGCCACGGCCAAGCGCGTGCTGCTCGGTATCACAAAGGCCTCGCTTGCGACCGACTCGTTCCTGTCTGCTGCGTCGTTCCAGGAAACCACCAGGGTGCTCACGGAAGCGGCGATAAAGGGCAAGTCCGATCCGTTGCTGGGCCTTAAGGAAAACGTGATTATCGGCAAGCTGATACCGGCCGGAACGGGAATGAAGCGTTATAAAAATATCGATGTGATAAAGAATATACTCAACGAGGATATCGCACCGGATCTTAAGAAGCACGAATCGCATATGCAAAGCGCGCTGCTGGACGGGTATGACGATCCTGCGGAGTTGAATGCGGAACTGTTGTAAGTATCAAGTGGGGTTAAAGATATGCCGAAAAACGAACAATGTGTGGTCACAGACAGCGATATTTGCAAATGGATCAACAAGGACTGCGAAGACTGCTATCTGAAAGCTATAAAAGACGACTCGGAAACAAAGAAAGTGCTCGAGGATTTTCAGGTGATGCTGTCTTTGCTGCCCGATGATTTTGACAGGCTGCAGGGCGACGAATGCTGCTTCTGCAAAGGAGAGCCGCGTAAGCGGGCGGGCTATGCAACCGTTGACCTTGCGCATAAGGACCCTGAGCATAAGCGCGGTATGTTTTTCGGCATGGGCAAGAAGGTCAGACAGAGAATCGGATCGCTGATCCCTGTGTCCGTATCGATATGCCGCGACTGCCGCAGGAACTTCCGTTTGGCCGAATTGCTCAAATGGCTGATGATGCTTGTTTTCGGCGGTATCGGGCTCGGGCTCTGCTTTTTGCCCGCCGTCAATGCCAATCCGATTTTGCCGTATGCGGTGATACTGGGAGGCATACTGGTCGGCTATATAGCGGGTAAAATCTTCTCGGCTGTGTATGTCGATAAAAAGAGCGCCAAGACCCACTTTAACGTGTTTGACGTTCCTGTCTGTGCCGAGATGAAGGACAAAGGGTGGTTTACAGTACAGGACGAGGGGCCGGTGACGCGCTTTATTTTCTCGAGGAAGCCGATGATCAAAAGGCTTTGCGATTTGGGGATAGAGCGCGATGAAAAGCAGGAAAACATTTAACAAAGTCTTGCCAGTGATGAGGATTGACAAGAAAATTGCCTGATGTTAAAATGGCTCTGCTTGCGTTTTTCAGGGCCTTGTGCGTCATGGAGGTTTATTTTAAGTATGGTGCATGAGCTTTCCAGTCAGGAAAGGGTTGCGGGCTTAAAGCAGGTGATGCGCTGCGCGCGCGAATCTGCGCTCGATAAGGTTTACATTGCCAAGGATGCGGATGAAGATATTATTGTAAGGCTTAAAACGGAGTGCGACAAACACCGTATACCGTACGATATGTCGCTGACGATGCATCAGATCGGCACGGCGTGTGATATTGAGGTGGGCAGCGCATGTGCAGGCGTGCTGAAGCAAGGCAAGCCAAGAGATTAATCCCCTTAAAGGGTTGCGAGGGGTTCTTATAAACAGTCATAAATATAAAGGAGGTGAAGACCCAAATATGCCGACGATTAATCAGCTTGTGAAACAAGGCAGAAAGACGGCGGAAACAAAGAGCAATTCTCCGATACTCAAGCAGAGCCCTCAGAAAAGAGGTGTTTGCCTGACAGTGAGGACAATGACGCCCAAAAAGCCGAATTCCGCTTTAAGAAAAATAGCTAGAGTTCGCCTGGTCAATGGCATGGAAGGTACGGCGTACATTCCTGGCATCGGCCACAATCTTC
>JAEYKW010000045.1 GCA_023408075.1 Bacillota bacterium
GTTGTCCGCGAGCTGACAGCTCTTGGCCTCAAAGAAGCGAAAGACCTCGTTGACGGCGCTCCGAGCACAGTGAAAGAAGCTGTTGCGAAGGAAGAAGCCGAAGGCATGGTTGCCAAGCTCAAAGAAGCGGGCGCTGCTGCGGAACTCAAATAAGTTATCGCTTACATCGAAAACCTCTTGCGGGGAAACCTGCGGGAGGTTTTTTAATTTGTCCAGGGAATGCATTTTCGATACTGGCCTTGGTTTATGCCGAGATAAATTCATCAGTCGCCAACAGGCAACTAAGCTGTTGATCAAGCTGATTATTCACTTTGGGACGGCGTGAAGGATTAGACAATAATTGAATTTTGCGATAAAATGTCTGCATATATTGTGTCATTAAGAGGTATTTATGACAATTAACGAAGCCGTTAAACAATGTGAGGAAACCGGCCTAAATGACTGGGCGCTCGTGGCATACGCGCAGAAGCTCGTCGCCGCGAACATGAAATACTCATACTCCAATTCACTCGACATGCCCGCAGAGGCGTTCGAAAAGGGCAGAGGCTACTGCTGGCATCAGGCCAGCGCGCTCAATATGATACTCACCGCCCTTGGCTTTCACAGCCGCCTCGTTCAGGCCATGCGCAATCAGTTTCAGGGGAAGGTCTTTGAGGGCGTCACATTACCGCCGTTTGTTTCCGGCCATGTGTGGTGCCGCGTGACTATCGACGGGGAAGAGAAAGACGTCTGCCCGGGCCGCATAGAAAACAGCCCCGGCGTTCTGCATTTTAC
This sequence comes from Bacillota bacterium, assembly GCA_023408075.1. Taxonomy (GTDB): domain Bacteria; phylum Bacillota; class Clostridia; order Christensenellales; family SZUA-584; genus SZUA-584. Next base: position 775 of record JAEYKW010000045.1, read on the forward strand.
GCCGCTGTCCGAGGTGAAGGAATGGGGCAGGGTCATCGCGTGGTTTTCGTATTGGGGCTCGGCGCTTGTCAACAAAATAAGGCTCAGGAAAATCAATAAGAAGAAACGGGAGCTCGGATTGCCGGTATGAAAAAGAAACAGATTTTTGAGAAGTGGAACCCGGAAACCTGTCCGTGCAAAAAGAAAAGCTGTCCGCGCTATAAGCAGTGCGGCGCATGCAGGGAATATCATTACGCAAAGGGCGGGCTGCCGTACTGCGAGCGGTAAGGATTATTGTTCATTTGCTCAGCGCCGCCGCCTCGGTGAATGCGGCAGTTTCTTTTCCCGCATATGTGATGCCACAAACCGAACTTTTATCAGACCGTCAATGCTGTTCTCGATTTAAAAGTTAGCGGTTCATGAAATTTATGAACGAACCGTAAATATGGGCGTTTCACCAATTGTTTAAATGAACGGCGCATGGTAATATTAGTCCTTGGGAGACGGTTATGTTTGGTTATGTGCAGCCTTTAAAGCCAGAACTCAAGGTGAAGGAATACGAGGCCTTTAAAGGCTATTATTGCGGCCTGTGCAAAGCCATAGGAGAAAACTATACACACAGCGCGCGATTTATGCTAAACTACGATTGCGCTGTGCTTTTGTTGTTGCTGTCGTCCATGAGCGACGATATTCCCGAGGTCAAAAAGGAAGCGTGCATTGCAAATCCGTTTAAAAAGAAGATCATCGTGCGCGCGCAGCAGGCCGAATATGCGGCGGCGGTTAACGTGATACTCGGATACGCAAAGATTAAAGATGCCGTGGCGGACGAAAAGAAGCTGACGGCGCGCATTCTCTCACTGCTGTACCGGAATGTCGGCAAGAAAGCAAGCAAACGGCACGAAGCGCTTGCGGCGGAGTTTGCGGCGAGGCTGGCTGCGCTCGGCGCTCTTGAGAAACAGCGCTGCGCGGATATTGACGCCGTGGCAGACGAGTTTGCAAGGCTGCTGGCTGCCGTGTTCTCGCAGGCGCCGTTCGATTTTGTGGATGAAGCGGCGCAGCGGGCGCTGTGGCATTTCGGGTATAACCTCGGCCGCTGGATATACATCGCGGACGCCGTCAGCGATATTGAGAAAGATCATAAGACAGGCAGCTACAATGTTTATCTGCAGCGTGAATACACGGATGTGGCGGCGCTGCGGGAAAGCATACGCGAGCAGGCTGCGTTTAACCTGAATATGTCGCTCGCGGAGGCTGTGAAGGCCTACGAGTTGCTGAATATAAAAAGAGACAAGCCGCTGATTGACAACATCATGTATTTGGGGCTTGCGAAAAAAACGGAAGACATTTTGAAAGGGGATACCAATGGATCCTTACAAAGTACTGGGGGTCAGTCCGAACGCGACGGACGCAGAAATCAAGACAGCGTACAGGAATCTCGCGAAAAAATACCATCCTGACAGATACAAAGGGCATGATCTCGAAGACCTCGCAGGCGAGCGTCTTAAGGAGATCAACGAAGCCTATGACATGATACAAAAGCAGCGCCAGTCGGGCGGCTCTTATTCATATACCGGCGGGCCCAGCGCGGGCGGCAGCAATACGGGTTCGCCCCAGTTCGCCGATATCCGCATGGCAATACAGCGCGGCGATTTGACGCGCGCTGATGCGATGCTCGACGCGATTTCCGGCAGAACCGCCGAGTGGCATTATCTCAAAGGCATGGTGCTGCTCAAAAAGGGCTGGTACGACGGCGCCCGCCAGCATTTTTCCACCGCCGCAGGTATGGAGCCCGGCAACGTGGAATATGCGAACGCCTACAACACGGTGAACAGGAGCGCAGGCGGCTACGGGCAGACCTTTTACGGCGGACAGGGTGGCGCTAATAACGCGAATGTCTGCAACATGTGCAGCGGGCTGCTCTGCGCCGACTGCTGCTGCGAATGCATGGGCGGGGACTGTGTGCCCTGCTGCTGATTTTGATTACAGCCCTTTCATGTGTTTTGACGGGGTGATATAAGGGAGGATTTTGATGCCGCGATTTCACCGCACCGCACACCGGGTCAGCCTGACGGCGATGTTCGCCGCCATGTCGCTGTTGTTCTTGTACCTTGCGTCCGTGCTGCCGACGATGCGCATTGCGATGTATTTTCTAAGCTCCGTTTTTGTGATGGGCCTTGTGATCGAAGAGGAGATCGGCCTTGCGATTATGATGTTTGTCGGCGTGTCGCTGATGTCGCTGCTGCTGATGCCCAATATCCTGCGCGTGCTGCCATATGTGTTTTTCTTCGGCCACTACGGCATCGGCAAATACTATATTCAAACGCGCATCAAGGATAAGATCGCGGCGTACATCGTCAAGCTCATTTATTATAACGTGGCGGTCGCGCTCGTTTATCTGCTGGCCCAGCAGATTATATTTGAGGATATTCTCGAATCGGGCATCGCGTTCTGGCTGTTTGTGGTGCTGGCCGAGGTGGCGTTCGTGATTTACGATTTTCTGTATGACAAGGTCACGTCGTTTTACTTCAACAACCTGCGCCGTCTGCTGATGAAAAACTAATTGATAATGAAAATATAAAAAAAGTGTGCTTCGCGGCGCATTTTTTATAAGAAAAAATATGATAATTGATTTAATTTAATATTGAAATTGGTATAATTATCACGTATAATGCAACTATTAAGAATTATTATTAATAACAGGAGGTATAACGATGCCAAACTTTGCGAATCCATTTCAGGGAAATGTCAACAGAAAGCTCACAAAGGAAGAACTGATTCAAGCCATCCGGCTGGACATCGCGGGCGAACTCGAAGCCATCTACGTTTATGATGCGCATGTGATTGCAACCGATGACCCGGTGGCTAAAAAGGTGATAGCGGATATCAGAGATGAAGAGAAAGCCCATGTCGGCGAGCTTATGACGCTGCTTCGGCATCTTGACCCTCAGGAAGCCGCTCATTTTATTTCGGGCGAAAATGAAGTTAAAGAGATGCTTGAGGAGCTCGGTATTGTGCCCCAAGCTTCAGCAGATGCGCCTTCCGTTTCGGTGGGCAGCTTAATCGAGAAATAAGGAGGGGGAACCATGGATTACTTAGCAAGAGAGAGCGCTCCGTTTTCGAGCGAGATTTGGGACAAAATCGATGAAGCCGTGGTCTCGGCGGCAGGCAAGCTGTTGACGGGCCGTCGGTTTATTGAGCTTTACGGCCCCTTGGGCGCACAGACGATGAGTGTACCCGTTGATGATTTAAACCGAAAAGCCGCTGTGGAAGAGGACGGCATCATGTCCAAAACAGCCGGAAGGGCCTATAAAGAGCTGCCGCTCATATACAGCGACGCGACGCTGTACTGGCGTGACATGGAAAACAGCATAAGGACCGGGCGTCCGCTCGATCTCTCGGCGGTGGCGGAAGCGACGGCGAAATGCGCAAACAAAGAGGATGAACTCATATTCTTTGGCAGCAAAGCGCTCGGATACGACGGGCTGTTCGCCGTGAAAGGTTCGTCGCACATCAAACGGTCGGACTGGAAAACGGGCGAGAATCCGTTTGCGGATGTGGCTAAGGGCATTGAAACGCTGGTGGAAAAGGGCGTATGGGGCAGAACGGCGCTGATCGTGAGCCCGAACCTTTATACGCAGCTGCAGCGCATACAGCCCGGAACGGGCCGTATGGAAATTGACCGCGTGAGTTCGCTCGTGGACGGACACCTGTACCGCACACCCGTGCTCGGGCAGGACAAAGCCGTGCTCGTTTGCGCGGAGCCGCAGTACGTCGATCTTGTGATTGGGCAGGATTTTGCGGCGTCGTATCTTGAGCTCAAAGACCTCAATCATGTGATCCGCGTGATTGAAACGGCGATGCCGAGAATAAAGCGCAGCGACGCGATCGTCGTGTTCGACTGATATAGTCTCAATAGCATAACGAGGGCCCGGCGGATTGTCCGCCGGGCTTTTTGATAGGACGAGAGGAAGCTCAGAATCATGCGCTGACGCACCACAATAAACGAAAATCATGACATATACGGTCATTCTGAACCCGCAGCGTGGGTGAAGAATCTGTAAGAGATCATTATCCACTCCGTAGTCGTCACTTGCTCCTCAGATGACGATATAGTGACTAATCATGGCTATGACAGGATGGGGTTTTTCATCAAGTTGAGTCTCCTCGAAGAGCAGGAGCGCGCAGTGCCGGATGGGGTGTCTTGCCGGACAAGATACAGGATGCCCCCTCATCAGTCGCCTGTCGGCGACACAATCTGTCGAAAAAGTTCTCAATGTGATATCGGGGAAGCTGTGTCTCGTTGTATCGCTGAGAAGCGATAGCGAAAGACTATGCCATTAAGAGAAATGCCATGTTCGCAGATTTTTTCTGTGGACTGCATGTCGCAATATAGTCATGATGTTTTTTTCCTCACTACGCAAGCGATATCATGACAGAAAAGAGCTTATCATCAAACAGAGCGCCTGTCGGCGACAGCTTAACGTCAAGGGAAGCCATTTTTGATGAATAGTTCGCAATGAAAAGCCATCTCCTCGAAGAGCAGGAGGCGCGCCGTAACGGATGAGGTGCCATGAGTCAGACGAAGAATATCAATATTCAAGTCCTCAAAACCTTTGCCCCTATATAAAAAATCCCCCGGACAGTGAAATGCCCGGAGGATCAAAGTGACTTTAAGCGTACTACTCGGTCAGCTCCTCTGTTCTCACAATATAGTAGCCGTCTCTGACAGTCACACTGAAGGGCTGCGTCACGCTCTGCATATCGCCGTTTGCATCCGGCATTGAGTATGTGATGCCGGATACAACCTTGGTATCCCCATAATACTGATATTCCGTGACCGAAGCGGGCAGCGGCGTGTTCTGATCGAGGAAGCTTTGTATATCCTTCAGGCTGCTCGTATGGCTGAGGCCTGCTTCGCCCGCCTTGGTGATAGCCGCATCATCAAAGTTGTATTGCGTTTCCTTCTGTACGCGCCCGCCCGACAGCTCTTTAATGGACAGCGCCGCAAACACATTGGTTTCACCCGTAGACAGCTCGGGTATAAACACCGCCGTCAGCTGTTTGTCTCCGGCGAGATAAAGCACCCAAACATACTCCGTCGGGGCGCTCGAATCGTTTGAATAATAGTGAAACGGATACGTAACCTTGTCTGCCGTGTACGTAATGGCGGTTAGGTCGCTCACGCCCATCGAATATCCGAGCGCGTCCTTTTCGCTGTCGTAGTGGTAAACGCGCACGGGTATGCCGTACCGGTCTTCAAGTATGCCCGGCTTATCGGGCATACGCACGAGATAAACGCCGTCCTGCTGCGCATCGTTTGTGGCTTCCTGACGGTATTCATGCTTTTTAAAGCTGCCGTCCGCACCCGGTTCTTTCACGAGCACGCTCACATCATCGTAATAGGTGAGCGTCTTTTCTCCGCCCGCAACCTCAACGATGCCGAGCACAAAACCGCTGCGGTCCTGAATGCCATAGAAGCCGTCCTCGGTTTCTGTAATCAGATTTTTAAGCGTTTCGGGCTGTGCATCGAGCGGGAAACGGACAGTCAGCGGCAGCACCACCGCTGCGGCAATCACCGCGGCTGCGGCAATCAGCTTGAGCGCCGTTTTCGCAGCAATCCCCAGCCGGCGTTTGTTGAAATTCTTCCTTGCGAGCGTGCCGCCCGTATGGTTATCGACGGCCAGCGTATCCTGACAGCCAGCGCAGACGGCTTCATAACGCGATCCAAGCGGAATCAGGTTCACAAAGAGCACGACAAGAAAACGGGTGATTTTATAGAAATGATATGTCTCGCTGCTTTTACACGCGCTGCATTTGTCACTGCTGAATTCGCCAAGATCGTTGCGCACCTCTTTTATGCCAAATATCATAAGCTTCTCCTGCATTTTTTTCTTTATTATACCACACATTTGATAAATAAATGAAATAAACAAAGTGTAACGGAACCGTGAGCAAATCTGGCTGGAATATTTCGTATGCAAAGGCGGGCGGTTAGGTTGCAAATCCCTTGAGGTTTCGTTATAATAAGCGATAAATGGATACTTTTTGAATGTGAACCGGAGGAACGGATGAATAAGAAAAGATGGACCGCGCTGCTGCTTGCGGCGCTGATGTTGATTTTAACAGCCGGATGTTCGGCGGAAACGGCTGCGAGCGGTGAGCCTTCCGTGACGCCGTCGCCCACAGCCACACCCAAGGCGGGGATCGAGGCGGTATTTGATAAGCCGGTGACGCTTGCGCTTGTCAGCAACGGTGACGAAGAAGCGTCGGCGCTGTTCTTTGGCGCGGCGGTGAAGGAAGCCGAAAGCATGGGCGTGACCGTCACCACGACGGCAGCCGGCAGCGGGTTTGACGCGGCGCTCAGTGAGGCGGCGGCGGATGTCGATGCGGTGGTCGCGTTTCTGCCCGAAGCGGTAACCGATTATGCGGCACTCGAAGCGCTGGATAAGCCCGTGGCGGTGTTTGAGCCGCGCAAAGGCACCGCGCCCGAGGGTATATCTTATCTTGACTATGCGCCGGACGGGGAACTGAATGCGGCACTCGACGCGGCACTGAATTTCCCGCCGCACGAAGCGCCGGTCCGGCTGATACTGCTTTTTGAGAGCGCCGATTCGCCCGCCTATGCGGCTTATCAGCAGTTTTATAACGAAGGAAAGATATTCCCCAAGGAAGTCTATGTCGCGTCCAACGAGCAGGTGGGAGCGGGAGAGTGGCTGACCGAGAAGATGAGCGACTATGTGGAAGGCATGCTCGATGCCGTGTTCGCCGAGGATACGGCGCTGGCCATCACGGCATATGACGCACTGGACGCGCTGAGCCGCACCGATATGGAGGTGTTCTGTCCGGGCGTGACGCCGGATATTATCAAGCGCATGGAGCAGGGCCCCGATGTGTTTGCTCAAGGCATCGGGCGTAACGACGCGCTGGCGGGTGTGCTCAGTGCGCGTGCGGCGCTGCAGATGCTGCACGGCGGGGAAGCTGTGACGCAGACGTTTGAGCCCGCGGTGCTCAATGCTGCCGATTTTGGTGAGGACGCTGTGGCGGCGCTGGTGGCGGCGGACAGCGAGAAAGCGTCGCTGTTCAATGCGGATTGGATGGATACGCTGCGCAGCTACTACAGCACGGCAGAGGCCGCGAAGTAGCGTGTCTATTGCTGACAAGATAGCTATTGATAATGAAATCCCCGGCTGAGCCGGGGATTTTTCATATCCGGGGCTAACCATTGGCCTGCCTGAGGAGCCTGACCTCAATCGCAGAGGTTAATTGCGGCTTCATGATAGTGCTGACTTTGTGCGGGGAGGCTGTCGTAGGCAGGCGGCGAAAAGGAGCTATTGACGAGATTGTGCGATGAAGCGGGAAAATGGCAGAACCGCGTCAATGCTTCTGACGCCCTGTGAAGGATTTAATATTCAAGGTGAAGACACAGGGGTTATCATTAATACCTATAGGGTCTTCTTTGGAAAAGCTGTCGCCGACAGGCGGCTGACGAGGCAAGACATTAATATCTTCGGTATCCGTTCATATCAAATGTGTTCCGCTGTCCCCAAGAAGGGGACGGAATTATGATGTATCACGCAACTCGTGACAGGCAATCAAAGAGATGATACGCATAATGAAGCCGCTTTGCCTCCACGGCTTTGCCGGGATTTGCGTACAAAAAAGGCCTTTGGCATACAGCCAAAGGCCTAATAGTCTTATTCTGTGTTCATTAATCGAGGCTATAAGCCTGCTTATACGTATCGGATGGCATGTTTTCATCCATCACCTCATGAATGACGCCCCAGCCCTTGGTCAGCGCTTTTGTTTCCACATAGCCCTCCACGCCCCAGTATCGAATCTTCGTCCAGCCTTCCTTGTCGGCTTCGGTCACAGCCACCGACGAATATTCGGGCACCTTCGTAAGCTTTTCGGAATCTTCATCAGGAGAAGCGTAGATATACACCGTTTTCTTTAAAATATCCGCGTCCTCTTTGGACATCATCACGCCCTGCTTGAATGTGATATACCCGGTACGTATATAGCCTTCACGGTTTTCGAACTTCACTTTGGCCCAGGGCTCCGCAATCTGCAGCACCTCCACCTCGGTGCCGAGCGGCAGGCGCTTGACGACATGGTCGTTATTGCCGTTGCCTGTGCGGATATCCGCATCCTCCTTGACGATCCAGGCTTTGGGGTTGGCAAGCTCCGGCATATCAAAAAAGGTCTTCTGAAACGCCTTGTAGTCGCCGAAGGACATCTTTGATTTTAATAGCTTTCTCATCGCCGAATCGGATTTTTCCGTATTGGAGACCTTAACCGTGGTGCCGGGGCAGGCGTAGTAATAGAGCCACTTGGCATCCTCCACATAGAGGCGGACGCAACCGTGGGAGCCCTTGCTCCCAAGACGCCGGTAGGCACCGCCCTGAAGCGTATCGATATCGCGCCTGTCGTACATGATGGAATGGAAATACACGCCGCCGACGATTTGCGTCCAGTATTGCGCGAAGGTATTGTCGAAAGCGGTGAACTCGCCGAAACGCTCGTGCCCGCCGACCTTCCACAGGCCGCTCGGCGTGGGCGTCCCTTCGTCCTCGGGAATCAGCGGATCGAGCTCGGTGCGGCCCGATGTGCAGATGAAACGCCGCACCACCTTGGTATACTCGCCGTTGTCATCTTTCTCAAAAACCGTAACGATCTGATTTTTGAGGTCGAGCAGTATATAATATTTATCAGGATCAGTATTTTTCAGTTCGTCGTAAGCGAGAGCCGTTCGCGGCGGGATGGCGATACCGCAGAATATGACGACAGCCGCAAGCACAAAAAAGAATCTTTTTAACAAATTGCACCTCCGATATTGACATGGCAAACAATTCTAGTTAAGAAAAGTATAAAAACAAATGGGGACGCTGTCAAGAGGAGGTATTCGCGGCTCTGTTATGGATAGCTTCTCTGAAATGATGGCTTCCCATTGAATGCCTTCGAACCGTCTGCGCGTGCAGTCTGCTGTTGATGCAAAAAGCACCAACAAAATCAGAATGCCAATCGGTTTATGAACTCGCTGCTTGAATAATTGTTCCCTTCATCTATATGTATCTGTATGCGCATGTGGGTTTTTCGGAATATAAGAGCGATTGATTCTGATATCCCATGTCATTTGTGTCAAGTCATCACTGGCACAACAAAGGGATTGAAAATGACAGGTTTGGGATTACCGGATAGTCGGATTTAACAATCACGCCGCTGTTTTCAGTCGGCATTGGAGAGGCGGGAGCCGTTTCTATAACGAATGCAAGACGATCAAAGTCAAGAACTTTGTCTGTTTAAAAATCGCGAGCCGGATATTGTGCTGGAGTGTAATTTAAGCTATAAAACTTCATATAGATGTTGACATTCACAAATTTGTGATTACAATATAATATATAGTTTGTGCAACAAAGGCGTTTCACGATTTGTTCGTGGATCGTCTTTTAATTTAGGAGGTAAAATAATGGCAAACGAAAAATTTGTATCGCCTGAAGAGATATTTGGGGAATATGTCTTCAACGAATCCGTGATGAAATCAAGGTTATCCAAAGCCACCGTTAAGATCCTCAGACAAACCATCGAATCCGGTGTGGCGCTCGATTCTTCGATCGCCGATGAGGTTGCATCCTCAATGAAAGCCTGGGCTATCGAGAAAGGCGCCACTCATTTCACGCACTGGTTCCAGCCGATGACCGGTATCACTGCCGAAAAGCACGACGCATTTATCTCTCCCTGCGGCGACGGCAAAGTGATTCTGGAATTCTCGGGCAAAGAGCTTATCAAAGGCGAGCCGGACGCGTCGTCCTTCCCGTCGGGCGGCCTGCGCGAAACAGCAGCAGCCCGCGGTTATACGGCATGGGACTGCACCTCCCACGCTTTCGTACGTGAAGGCACGCTGTATATCCCGACAGCATTCTTCTCTTACACAGGTGAAATTCTTGACAAGAAAGCGCCGCTGCTCCGCAGCGTGGAAGCGCTCAGCACGCAGGCACTGCGCGTTTTGAAGGCGATGGGCAACACCACGTCCCGTCAGGTCGTCTCCACCGTGGGCCCCGAGCAGGAATACTTCATCATCAACCGTGAGCTTTACGAGAAGCGCCTCGACCTGATGCTGACCGGCCGCACACTGTTTGGTGCGATGCCGCCCAAGGGTCAGGAACTCGAAGATCAGTATTTCGGCCGTCTGCGCAACAAGATCTCCGATTTCATGCATGACCTCGACGTCGAACTCTGGAAGCTCGGAATCACAGCCAAAACCAAACATAACGAAGTGGCTCCTGCCCAGCATGAGCTCGCGATTATATTCGACCCGGCCAGCATGGCTGCGGACCACAACCTGCTCGTTATGGAAATGATGAAGCGCGTTGCCAAGAAGCACGGCCTTACGGCTCTGTTGCACGAAAAACCGTTTGCGGGCGTCAACGGCAGCGGCAAGCACATCAATTGGTCCATGGCGACCAACGACGGCATCAACCTGCTGGAGCCCGGCCTGAAGCCGATCGAAAACGAACAGTTCCTGATCTCCCTGGCAGCCGTGATTAAAGCTGTGGATGAGTACGCCGAGATACTGCGCCTCTCCGTGGCGAGCGCCGGTAACGATCACCGTCTGGGCGCCAACGAAGCGCCTCCGGCCATCATCTCCATGTTCGTCGGCAAAGAGCTGCAGGCCATCATCGAGTCGATCATCAGCGGAAACACGTATGTGGACAACGGCCGCGTGAAGACCAACCTCGGCATTTCCTCGCTGCCCGTGATCACCGAAGACGCGACCGACAGAAACCGTACCTCGCCGTTTGCTTTCACAGGCAACAAGTTCGAGTTCCGTATGTGCGGTTCGTCGCAGAATATCGCGGAAGCCTGCTTTACGATCAACACCATCGTGGCTCAGTCTCTGAGCGAAATCGCCGACAAGCTGGAAAAAGCAAGCGATGTGCCCGCCGCTGCGATGGATATCATCAAAGATATCTTCAAAAAGCATCAGCGCATCATTTTCAACGGCAACAATTATTCGGAGGAATGGGTTGCGGAAGCTGCAAAACGCGGCCTGCCGAACATTGGGAACACCGTGCTTGCCATCAAGGAGATCGTCGCCGAGAAGAACAAGCTCGTGTTCGAGAAGATGGGCGTGCTCAACGAAAAGGAAATCGAGTCCCGCTATGAAATTCTGCTCGACAACTATACGAAGACCATCAACGTGGAAGCTTTGACGCTGATCGACATCACCGAGCGCCAGCTGCTGCCCTCCGTGCTCGGTTATGCGCTCAAGCTCTCGGAGATTGCCGAAAAGGCCGGCAGCAAAACGGCAAAAGCCCGTCTTGCAAAGATCAACGAGCTGGCTGACGCGATGGATGCCGCTCTCACATCGCTCAAGAGCGCTGTCGGGGCTGATCATGGCGACGATGCGTTTGATATCGCGCTCAGCTACCGCGAGACCGTGGTGAGCGCCATGGGAGCGCTCCGTGAGGTTATCGATGTGACCGAGCCCGTCATTCCTGCGGATGTATGGCCCGTGCCGGTTTACACCGATCTTCTTTTCAGAGTGTAATACAGTTCAGTACCAGAAGGCTCTGCGGCAGCGCAGAGCCTTTTTTGTGGAACAGAAAAAGCCTTCTCCTTGAGGAGAAGGTGGTGCGCAGCACCGGATGAGGTGTCAATCTGGAGCTGTCAATACGAACATTTCGCAGCCGCTTGTGGGCGACAGCGCGAGCAGATGCAAGACAAAATTTTAAAAGCGTTGTGAAGGAATGCCGGTGCCTTTTGGAAAGCCGTAAGATCGTGACAATTGTCACTGCACAAATGATTGCAGTGACTCTTTTTTTGTGGCTTGTTATTGTACAATGGCCTTGGAAAACATGAAAAGGGGAAAAAGCTATGGTTGTGGAAATCAAAAATCTCAATAAGCGTTACGGCAGCAAGCTGGCTGTTGACAATCTGAGCCTCAAAATCAGCAAGGGGGAAATACTCGGTCTCTTAGGCCCGAACGGGGCGGGAAAAACAACGCTGATCAACTCAATCATCGGCATCACGGACGTTCAATCCGGTGAGATCAAAATATTCGGGCACAACATGATAGGCAACGGCAAGGAGATTCGGAGCCGCATCGGCGTCGTGCCGCAGAATATCGCGCTGATCAAAGAGTTTACGGCGATAGAAAATGTGACTTACTTCGCGCGGCTCTACGGCCTCAAAGGGCAAGCTCTGAAGGAGGGCGTTCGTGCTGCGCTCGAATTCACCAATCTGTGGGAGCGGCGAAAGGAGTACCCCAAGAAATTCTCCGGCGGCATGCAAAGGCGGCTCAATATCGCCTGCTCCATCGCGCACAGGCCCGAGCTCATCATCATGGACGAACCGACGGTGGGCATTGACCCTCAATCGAGAAATCATATCCTTGAATCGGTACGGACACTGCGTGACGGCGGCTCCACGGTGGTCTATACGTCGCATTATATGGAGGAGGTCGAAGCGGTCTGCACGAATGTCGCCATCATGGATAACGGTCGGCTGATCGCTCAAGGCACGAAGGAATCCTTAAAGGAATATGTGCAGGAGGAGCAGGTGGCCGAGATACTGCTGGAAAACGCCAACTTCAGCATCACGCAGGCCGTTAAAGATGTTTTCGGCGTCAAAGAATGCACATTGCAGGGCAACGCGATGACAGTCGTGTTCGACAGATCCAGCAACATCTCCAAAGTGTTGAATGCGATTACCGAAAAAGGCGGCGTCATCAGCAAAATCGGCATGCAGGAAGCCACCCTTGAAGATGTCTTTCTTGCTCTGACCGGCAAGAAGCTCAGGGACTGACGGGAGGTGCGAAGCATGAGATTTCTTGTTGCGGCATGGTATGAGTTCCTCAAGAATTTGAGAGATATCAAGATGGTTGTGTTTCTGATTGTCTTTCCGATCGTCACGATATATCTGATCGGGTCGGCGGTTCAGGGCTTCTTTGAGCCGGATACCGGGACGGTCATTGAGGTGGCCTACGTCAACGAAGACGACGGCGCGATAGGCCAGGGGCTGGATGCGTTCTTTGACAATGATGAATTAAGAGATAAGCTCGATGTCAGCAAATACGATTCTTTGGACGAAGGCGAAAAGGCATTGTCGGAGGGGAGCAGCACGGTGCTCGTGTCGGTTCCCGATGGCATGACAGATGCGTTGATGCAGGGTGAAAGCGCAAAAATCGCAATCTCGGGCAGCACGGGGCTGGAGATTGTGGAAACGATGGTGAACAATTACGCATCCGCTGTCAACGCCAATGTGGTTGCCGCAGAGGCCGGTATAGAGCCTGCGCAGGCGGAGCGCACGAGCGTGGTTGAACGGGTAGACCGGACTGAAAACGGGTCTTTCCCAAGCTTGATCGATTATTACGCCGTGCTGATACTGCTCGAAGCGCTGGTCATCGGCGGGATATTCGGCGCGAATATTTCCGCGAGCAACTATGGGTCGGATATTCATATCCGCACCCATGCGCTTCCGGTCAATCCGTTCACCTTGCTTTTCGGGCGGGTGATTGGCAGTGTGGCCTATCTGATGCTGACGTCGGTGGCCACCATACTGTTTACGAGCCTTGTGTACGGTGTCAACTGGGGCAGCAACCTGCCAGTTTTGCTCGGGACGCTGGGGCTCTTCTGCATGGTCATGGTAGGCATCGGCGTGATTTGCGGCAGAGTGCTTAAGAAAATTTCGACCGCCATTATGATGGTATTTGCGCTGATGTTCTTTTTCGGAACGGTGTCCGGTTCTGTTTCGCCCTTAAGCGGCGTCACGACGATTGGATTCCTCACCCCGAACTATTACGCGAAGATACTGTTGTTCGGGTCAATCTACGGATATCCGGATCACGTCATGATCAGTTCTGCGTTTTGGCTGACGGTTATGGCAGCAGCCGTTTACGCTGCGGTTATCGCTTTGATGAGGAGGGTTAAGTATGACAATATTTAAGCAGACGCTGAAACGGATTTGCTCAAGCAAGTTTAAGCTCGCTATTATATTTCTCTGCCCGGTGCTTTTTACGGCGATGTTTATGACATCGGGCCACAGCACGCTGACGATGCTTGTGGTCGATAAGGATCAATCTGCGCTTTCGCAGCAGCTTATCGCGGGGCTCGAAGGGCTCGGCAGCAATATGAATATCGTCATATCGCGCGAAGACGAAATTGACGACAAAATTATCAGCTATCAGGCGGATGAAGCCGTGACCATAGATAAAGGATTTGAAGACGTCATATTGAGCGGGAGCACGCCTGTGATCAGCGAATTTCATATCCTTGACAAGTCGGCGATCATCAGCGCCAACGCGTTTATTGACGGATTTGTTGCCAACATGAAGGCGCTGGCTGCAGGGGTAAACGGCGACAGTGAGGCGTTTGCATCCGCAATGGCCGGTTATGAAGAAGAAAGGCTGTTCGTATGGAACGCTGAGGAAGCCTCCGCCGGAGAAACGTGGGGATATGGCAGTCTCGGATTCCTCGTGCAGTTCATGCTGTACATGTCCATCATTACGGCCGGGCTTATACTCGAGGACAGAAGCTCCGGCATCTATTACAGGACTTTCTTTGCGCCCGTGTCATTAAAACGGTATTACGCCGAAAACCTTGCGGCTTTTCTGATCATCGGCATACTTCAGGTTGTAATATCGATCACGCTGCTGATCACGGCATTCGGTATGGATTTCGGGCATCCTGCCGCCATCTACCTGCTTTTCGCTGTCTTTTCGCTTGTGTGTGTGGCCCTTGGTATGTGGCTCATCACGCTGTTCCGCAAGCCGATCATGGCGTATCTGTCGATAGTGTTCATCACGACGCCGCTCGTGATGCTGGGCGGATGCTACTGGCCTGTCAGCTATATGCCGGACATCATCATAAAAATATCCAAGTTCTTTCCGACGTCATGGGTGATGCAGGGCGTGGATAAGGTCGTCAATCAGGGAGCGGATATTGCCGGAGTCGGTGTTGAGATGCTGATACTGCTGCTCTTTGCGGGCATTCTCATGGCGGCGGGTCTGGTGAAGAAAGTTGATATTGCCAAATAAATACGGTATGATAAAGCATGGATAACGGTCGCGGGCGGGTGCAAGCCCGCCCCGGCTTGTCGATAGGAACCGTTGTCATTCCGGATATCCCCGTTGTTCCGAGGAGAGGGGATTCCGTGCAAATTGCTTGCGATCCGCTCACGCCATGTGGGGCTGTCCGGTGCGCGTTGCAGACAATAGCATAAATAAAAAAGTAAATTTTCAGCGGCAGCCACAGGCCGCACAGCGCGGCTTAGGTAAACGCTGATTAATTCGGAATACCGTCCTAACGGCTGATTCCGCGCTCTGCTGTGTCACCGAAATCTCAAAATAGCGCTGCTATTCCTCGATTTCGCTCCTTGCAGAACACGAAATCCGCTCGTTAATCCATCATTTCTCATTTAATCATTGTTTACTTAGGCGGCGTGGGTATGGGCGGAGCATATCAAAGTGTGATTGCAGGTGATCTATGAAAATCATTTACGGCCTTATGATGATTGCGTGGGTGGCCTTTCTGCAGATTCAAGGCCTGCAAACGGATGTGACGGCCTTTGCGTTCATGCTGGGCATGCTTTGCCTTTTCATTGTGAAGGAAAGGTATTTTGATAAGGCCATCTTGTCTGTTGTTTACTTTGCGGCTGTTACGGTGCTCGCTCAATATTGGAGCGCCTTTATTCTTTTATCTGCGATATCTTTGCTCGACTTTGTTTTCACACGCAAATACTGGCTGGCAGGCCCGGCATTTGCCGTTGCCGCAGGGTTCAGCATCACCGCCGGTCAATACTATTTTATACTGCTTTTCGTCTTATCGGCATTTTTCGGCTTCATGCTTGGCGAAAAAAGGCGCAATGAACAGGCGGGCATTGAAGCGCTCGATGAGGAAAGGCGGCTGCGCTATAACCTTGAACTCACGCAAAGTGAGCTGCTTCAATCAAGAAAGGAGATTGAACGGCTTACCGAAGCCCGTGAGCGCAACCGAATCGCGCACGAGTTGCACGACAGCATCGGTCACGGGATCGCCGGTGTGCTGATGCAGCTCGAAGCGGCGCTGCGGATTCACCGCCGGGATGCCGATAAAACGGAGGAGATTCTCAAAACCTGCACCGGTAAGCTTTCCCAGACGCTGACGCTGACGAGGAACACGCTGTATAACATAAAATCGAGCTTTAAAACCGGCATAGAAGCGCTGGAGGATATCCTCGCCGGGTTTAAATTCTGTCCGGTGGACTTCCAGCATACGGGCGACTTTACGAGGCTCTCGGCCACGAACATGGAGATAGTGGAGGCTTGCGTTACCGAGGCGCTCACGAATGCGGCGAGGTATTCGCACGCCACGATGATTTTAATAAGCATAGACATACGGCTTAAGAATGTGCGCTTTTACTACAAAGACAACGGCTTGGGTTGCAGCGACATGCACGAGGGGCTTGGTCTTGCGGGCATGAGAAATCGGGTGCGGAATGCGGGGGGCACGTTCTCGGCGGACGGCAGCGACGGTTTTATGATCGTGTGCAATCTGCCGGTGCAGGATGAAAGGGGCGATGCATTTTGAGAATACTGGTGGCAGACGACGATGCACTCGTGCGGGATGGTCTCAAGCTCATACTCGAGACGGTTGATGATTTTGAGGTGGCGGGCCTTGCCGCCAATGGACAGGAGGCCGTGAAGCTCTGCGGCACCTGCATGCCGGATATTGTGCTGATGGATATCCGTATGCCGGTGATGGACGGCGTGCAGGCGACAGCCGAGATCAAGCGGCAGTTCAGAACCGTTAAAGTGCTGCTGCTGACGACGTTTAAGGATGTCGAGTACATACGCATGGCGGTGAAGAACGGTGCCGACGGCTATATATTAAAAAGCCACGATTCCCAAAGCATCATCAACAGCATCAGGGCGGTGGTTGGGGGGAACGTGATATTTGAAAAGGACATTGCGCAGGCGCTTTCAGGCATGATGACAGAGGAAAAGAAGCAGAGCACGGACGGGCCGGACTTAACCGAACGGGAACTCGAAATCATGAAGCGGATTGCGCAGGGACAGTCGAACAAGGAGATATCCGCTGAGCTCTATATGAGCGAGGGGACGTTGCGCAACGTCGTCTCGAATCTTTTGGGTAAGCTCGATTTGCGGGACAGGACACAGCTGGCCATTTATTATATCAGGAATGTAGAGCAGTGACGATTTCATATTCAGATCAAGGGGATCACATGCCGTATTTTGATAGATATTGTCGTAAACGGCGGCCCGTTTCACGGCGCACGCGAGATTGCGGAGTGCGCACAATCAAAGGGTAAACGACTCTGCGGCGAATGTAAGCACATACCGTGCGAAAAGCATCACACGGTGGGTAAAGAGAAAGCCACGGCCGAGCTGGGTTTAAGTTTCCTTGCGTGTATCTCAAACGGGCAATCAATATGGCAAAGATCAGGTTCTGCTTGCTGTGATGCGGGTGTAAGGCGAAGCAGATATACTTTCCTGTTGTCTGAAAGCCTAAGAAAACGGGTGTAAAACGACGAAAAGTCCGGGAAAACCGGACTTTTCGAACAAAATGTGGCGGAGAAGATGGGATTTGAACCCATGCACCGGTTACCCCGGTCTACTCCCTTAGCAGGGGAGCCCCTTCAGCCGTACTTGGGTACTTCTCCAAAACCAGCGGAAACTACTACATTATAAGAGAAACGATACTCGCTGTCAACAAAAACGATGTGTAAAAAGGGTGTTTTTACAGCAGATTCTTCACGAGCTTTTTAACGGGCAATAAATAAAAGACGGCGCTTCCTTTATAGAAACGCCGCCCTGTAATAATCTTGCTAATTAAACACACGCCGCCCGTGGCTTAAGTTCGTTGAATACCAGCCTTCCACGCGGCAGATAATCACACAGCCGTAATCGGAAGAGGCATGGATATGATACCCGTTGCCAAGGTAGATGCCGACATGGCCGATGGTTGTCATATCATTGTCAAAATAGAACATGAGGTCGCCGGGCTGAAGCTGATCCTTGGGAATCAGCGGCCAATTTGCGGTTTTGCTGTAGGTGCTCGCTGTCGAGCGGCCGATCTTATAGCCTGCTTTATTAAGACAGTAATAAATATAGCCGGAGCAATCGAAAGAATCCGTTCCGTTCGCGCCCCACACATACGGCTTGCCCTGCTGCAGCAGCGCCATATCCAAAAATGCCCGGATCCTCGAGTCGGAGACCGCAGGCAGGTCGGGAAGCGCGCTGATTATCTTCAGACCCAATATATCAAACCGCATTGCGGTGTAATCCGTCATGTCGATATCGCCGTCTCCGTTTGTATCGCAGGCGGCTTTTTCAATATCGTTGAGGCTCTTGAGGCCCAAGATATTAAGGCGCGCCATTGTATAATCGTAAACCGATACCATGCCGTCTCCGTTGCCGTCTCCGTTTACGGCGATTTTCAAAGTATCACGCTCGGTGCCGCCCACCTTTAATTTCACGGTCATTCCGGTTTTAATGGGTGTTGCGCCGCAGAGATTGCCCGCCGTATCATAGAGGGCAAGATCGGCCGAATCAGCTCTTATATTGCTTAAGAACTCTACAGATGTCGTCATCTTGGGCACACCCTTAATCACACCGCGCGATCTGTCGATCGGGTATTTTGTGGTTTCGATCGCTAATGATTTTACGGTGACGGTGCAGGTGTCGGTTAAGGCCGGATTCGAAGACGATACGGTGATGGTGGCTGTGCCGGGAGCCAAAGCGGTGACCGTTCCGTTTGTCACGGTGGCGACGCCCGCATTGCTTGAGGCCCAAGCAACCGCTTTGTCTGCCGCATCGTCAGGCGCAACGGCAGCCGTCAATGCGGCGGTTTCGCCGACGCCGAGCAGTACTGTTTTGGAATTGAGCGACACGCCGCTTACGGGTATAGGCGTCTGAGATGTATTGATAACCGTACAGCCTGTCCCGGCGATCGTATCGACCGCAAGCTTGTCCTCATTTCCGTCGGCGATAATCAGATAATTCTGTGAGATGTCCACGCTCGTAAGGGCATGAGTTTTTCCGATCAAGGAGACCAGCGGCCCCAAGTCCCTGATCATGTTGCTTTGCAGATTGATGGAAGTGACCCCTGTCGCAAAATCAAGACCCGAAACATTAGAAATGCTCTTGCCCGACAGATTCAGGTCGCCGGTTAATGCGGCCATTTCTGCGGAGGTGAGCTGGCCGTTGCCGTCGGTATCCGCGCCGACGGTGATCAACGCGTTTTTGAGGTTCTCATCGGTCACGACGGCGTCATCGGCAAAGGCCGCATAAATGCTGACCGCAAACACGATCACAAATGCGGCGATGGTGACAACGGGGATTTTGCGCTTTTTCTGAAATAATGTCATGTCGGCACGCATCCTTTGTCATAGTTTTGTAATATATATTATATATTCTTACAAAAACCAGCACGTGTCAACCCCTAAATCACATTCTTTCTTTACAACAGAAGAATAAAGGGCGCTTAGATGAGGCAATTTGCAATTAAATTACATGTTTTTGCGTTCCATGAATACCATGGTCAGGCCATCAGCCCTTTCAGTATGCGTTTCGGCATACCCGAGCTTCTTATAAAAGCTCACGATAAACGGAATATCCTTGCCCGTAAAAAGTGAAAATGCGGCACAGTCAGCGAAACGCTCATGAACGGACGCCATGAGCGCTTTGCCGACGCCGCGGCTCTAATATTCGGGCAGCACCGCGAGCCTGCCGATATGGCAGATATTATCGGCATCGAGGTGGGCGCGGACACTGCCCGCGATGCGCCCGTCCAGCGTGTACTTCAAAATGAGCTGCTTGCCAAAATCGGACGTGATGCTCTCCAGCGTCTGCGTGAGCGGCTGCAGGTCATCACGGCGGAGCGTCGCCGCGATGGAGGAGAACGCCGCTTTCTGCACACGCAGAATTTCAGGCAGATCGCAGCGCTCCGCCGGTTCTATAGTTCCCGTCATATTATCCTCCTTGCGGCATGGCTTTGCCTTCAAAGGCGGCGCGGCGTTTCAAGTCGCTCATCAGCGCGCCGAACTGAATTAAATCGAGCGACTGCGCGCCGTCCGAGAGCGCCTCGGCGGGATTGTTATGCGTTTCGATAATCAGGCCGTCCGCGCCGACCGCAACGGCTGCGCGCGAGAGCGCGGGCACCAGGCTGCGCAGCCCCGCCGCATGGCTCGGGTCTACCACGACGGGCAGGTGCGACTTTTGCTTTAGCAGCGGCACCGCCGAGAGGTCGAGCGTATTGCGCGTCATCGTCTCAAACGTGCGGATACCGCGCTCACAGAGTATCACGTTCGGGTTGCCCGAGGAGACGATGTATTCGGCGCTCATCAAAAACTCCTCAAGCGTGTTGGAAAAGCCGCGCTTTAACAGCACGGGCTTTTTGCAGCCGCCCACCTCGCGCAGCAGATCGAAATTCTGCATGTTGCGTGTGCCGATCTGTATCATATCCACGTCCTCAAACACCGGCAGCTGCGTCTGGTTCATGATCTCGCTGACGATGGGCAGGCCGGTCTGCGCCTTGGCGGCGAGCAGCAGACGGATGCCCTCCTCGCGCAGGCCCGGAAACGCATAGGGTGAGGTGCGCGGTTTAAACGCGCCGCCGCGCAGCATCGATGCGCCGCTGGCTTTGATGGCCCCCGCTACCTCGAGGATCTGTGCTTCACTCTCTACCGAGCACGGCCCCGCGACCACATGAAAATATCCTTCGCCGAATGTGACGCCGTCCACGCTGACGAGCGTGTTTTCGGGATGCACCGTGCGGTTGACCGCCTTATACGGCTCGGTCACGCGCCGCCCGTACGCCACAATGTCGTTGGTCTGTACCACATGATCGACATCGACCGTGGCGGTGTTGCCGATCAGGCAGACGACGGTATGCTCGGTGCCCGTGCTCAGTATCGTGGAGAAGCCGTCCGCTTCAATTTTTCTGATAAACGCCTCGATCTTTTCTTTGGAGACGCCGTGCTTCATGACAAATACCATTGCTTATTCTCCCTGTAATATGGTCTGCTTCATCTCGCGCACATAGTCCGCGACGGGCTGTACGCAATCTTTACCGTACTGCGCGACCATTTTCACGATCGCGCTGCCGACAATCACGCCGTCGGCAATAGCGGCCATCTCACGCGCCTGCTCGGTTGTGGATATACCAAAGCCGATTGCGCAGGGGATATCGCGGACGGCCTTGACCTCCGCGATCATGCGGCCTATGTCCGTTGTGATGCGGCTGCGCACACCCGTCACGCCGAGCGACGAGACGCAGTACACAAAGCCTTGCGCCTGTGCCGCAATTTCTGAGATGCGCGCTTGGGATGTGGGCGCAATCAGCGAAATCAGCCGCACATCATGAGCATGGCAGGCGGGGGCAAGCTCGTTCTTTTCCTCAAACGGCAGATCGGGCACGATCACGGCGTCCACGCCGCATTCGGCACAGCGGCGCATGAACCTGTCCGCGCCGTACACGAATACCGGGTTTGCGTACGTCATAAACGCGAGCGGTACGTCGGTCTTGTCGCGCAGGCGGCACACCATATCGAACAGGCGGTCGGTCGTCGCGCCTGCGGCAAGAGCGCGCTCGTCCGCCTGCTGGATGACCGGCCCTTCGGCGACAGGGTCGGAGAACGGAATGCCGAGTTCAATCAGGTCAGCGCCCGCGTCAGCCATGGCGAGCACGAGCCGCTCGGTCACGTCAAGGCTCGGGTCGCCCGCCGTTACAAACGGAATAAACGCTTTGCCGTTTTCAAACGCTTTATGCAGCTTATTCATGGATGTTCACCCCCCTGTAGCGCGCGATGGCCGCCACGTCCTTGTCGCCGCGCCCCGAGAGGTTCACGACGATAATCTGGTCCTTGCGCATTGTCGGCGCAATTTTTTGCACATAAGCCACGGCATGCGCGCTCTCGATCGCGGGGATGATGCCCTCGGTGCGCGAGAGGTATTCAAACGCGCAGACGGCTTCCTCGTCGGTCACGGGCACGTACTGCGCGCGTCCCGTGTCAAAAAGGTTCGCGTGCTCGGGGCCTATGCCCGGGTAATCAAGCCCCGCCGATATCGAATGCACGGGCGCGATCTGCCCGAATGCATCCTGACAGAAGTACGACTTCATGCCGTGGAATATACCGAGCGAGCCGGTTGCGATAGTCGCGGCGGTTTTGGGCGTGTCCGCGCCGAGCCCCGCGGCTTCGCAGCCGATCAGCCGCACGCCCGCATCCGGGATGAAATCGTAAAAAAGCCCCATCGCGTTGCTGCCGCCGCCCACGCACGCGACAGCCGCGTCCGGCAGCCGGCCTTCGGCTGTCATCAGCTGCTGCTTTACCTCTTTGCCGATCACGCTTTGAAAATCGCGCACGATGGTGGGAAACGGGTGCGGCCCCATCACGGAGCCCATCACGTAATGCGTATCGTCAATGCGCGAGGTCCATTCGCGCATTGCTTCATTGACGGCGTCCTTGAGCGTCTGCGTGCCGCTCGTCACGGGGTGCACCGTCGCGCCGAGCAGCTCCATGCGGTACACGTTGAGTATCTGGCGCTCGGTATCTTCCTTGCCCATGTAGATTTCGCACGCCATATCCATGAATGCGGCGGCGGTGGCGGTGGCCACGCCGTGCTGGCCCGCGCCCGTCTCCGCGATCACGCGTGTTTTGCCCATTCTTTTCGCGAGCAGCACCTGCCCCAGCACGTTGTTGATCTTGTGCGAGCCGGTGTGGTTCAAATCCTCGCGCTTCAGGTATATTTTCGCGCCGCCGAGGTCGCGCGTCATCTTTTCCGCGAAATACAGCAGCGACGGCCGCCCCGCGTACGTCTTCAGCAGTGCGTCAAACTCACCGCAGAACGCGGCGTCGTTTTTGTAGTGCTCATACGCTTCTTCGAGTTCGATCACGGCGTTCATCAGCGTCTCGGGTATAAACTGGCCGCCGTGCCTGCCAAAACGTCCTTTGCTCAATTGTTTTGCCTCCTTATCAAACGGACAAGCTCTGAAATCTTGTCGCTGTCCTTTTTTCCTTCCGTTTCCGCGCCGCTGCTCACATCAAGGCAGTACGGCTCATAGCGCACGGCTTCTGATATATTTCCGGCATTGAGCCCGCCGGCCAGAAAATACGGTTTTTCCAGCTTGGGGATCAGCGTCCAGTCGAACACCGCGCCGCTGCCGCCCGGTTTGCCCTTTTGCCACGTGTCAAGCAGCAGATAATCGCAGCTGAGTTCTTGCGCGTCGGCGATCTGCCGCGAACTTTGCACGCGCACCGCCTTGATGACGGGCACAGAAATCGCTTCTTTAAGCTTCCTTATATATAGGGCGTCTTCATTGCCGTGCAGCTGCACGAGTTCGATCACGCCATCCCGCACCAGAGCCGTCGCCGTTTCGAGGCTGGCATCCACAAATACGCCCACGGCTTGGATGCGGCTGTCGAGAGCCTTCTTCAATTCGGCTGCCTGCGCGGCGCTGACCTGTCTGGGGCTGGGCGCGAACACAAAACCGATATAATCGGGCAGCGCTTTGTTGACGGCGCCGATATCCTCGCGGCGCGAGAGGCCGCATATCTTGATCTTGCTCATACTCCGCCGCCTTCACGAAGGTCCCTCAGAGCAGCCTGCCTGTCGGGGCTGCGCATCAGCGTTTCGCCGATCAGCACCGCGTCCACGCCCGCACGATGCAGACGGCGGATATCGGCGCTTGTTTGTATGCCGCTTTCGGCGACGAACAGCACGCCCGGCGGTACGAGCGGCCTTAGCTTCTCGCATGTCTCGAGCCTGACCTCGAACGTTTGCAGGTCGCGGTTGTTGACGCCGACGATGCGCGCGCCCGCCTCAAGTGCGGCCATGACCTCCTGCTCCGTATGTGCTTCCACGAGCGCGGAGAGCCCAAGCTCATCGCATATTCTGATATACCGGCGGATCGTTTGTGTATCGAGCAGCGCACAGATCAGCAGCACGGCGTCCGCGCCGATCGTTTTGGCCTCGTAGAGCTGGTAAGAGTCCACCGTGAAATCCTTTCGCAGCAGCGGCAGGCGGCACACGGTTTTGATCTCGGTCAGATAGCTGTCGAGCCCCTGAAAATACACTGGCTCGGTCAGCACCGAGACGGCGCTCGCACCCGCGGCCTCATAGTCCCGCGCGATATCGAGATACGGGAAATCGGGCGCGATAAGCCCTTTGGACGGCGACGCCTTTTTGACCTCGCAGATGAACGACAGGCCGGGCTTACGCAGCGCCTGCTCAAACGCGAATGAGCCTGCGGGCAATGCGAGTGCGCGCTGTTTCATGGCCTTAGGCGAAACGGCGGCCTTGGCCGCTTCAACGCGCTGTCGTGTGGAAGCCGCTATCGTATCGAGTATCATAACGCCTCGTTCGTCGCGCGGACGAACGCCTCCATTTTGGCCCTGGCCGAACCGCTGTCAATCGTTTCCGCGGCGAGCGCGATGCCGTCCGCGAGGCTCTCCGCCTTGCCCGCCATATACAGGCACGCGCCAGCGTTTAACAGCACCACGTCGCGCTTGGGGCCTGCGCCGCCCGAAAGGATATCGCGCGCGATCCGCGCGTTTTGTACCGCGTCGCCGCCCACCAAATCTTGAGGGGCGCAGAGGGCAAAGCCGCAATCGCGCGGATCGAACTCATAGCGCTCAAGTTCCGTGCCGTTCACCTCGCAGACCTGTGTCGTTGTGGTCAGCGAGATTTCGTCAAGACCGTCATGGCCGTGCACCACCATCGCGCGCCGGACACCGAGGTTTTTCAGCGTTTTCGCAAGCGGGTCGATGAGCTGCCCATCGTAAACGCCGAGCAATTGTATCGTTGCGGACGCGGGGTTTGCGAGCGGCCCTAAAATGTTGAATATCGTGCGCGTGCCCATCTCGCGGCGCACGGGCGCGGCATGCTTCATTGAGGCGTGGTAGCCGGGCGCGAACATGAAGCAGATGCCGGTTTCCGCGAGTATCCTCGCGCTCTGCTCAGCCGTTAAATCGATGCGAGCGCCGAGCGCCTCAAAAAGGTCGGCGGCGCCGCACTTGCTCGATACGCTGCGGTTGCCGTGCTTGGCGACGGGCACGCCCGCAGCCGCGACGACGAACGCCGAAACCGTCGAGATGTTGAACGTATACGCTTCGTCTCCGCCCGTGCCCACGATTTCGAGAACCTCCATATCGTGCGGAAGGCGCGTGCAGCACTCGCGCATCACGGCCGCACACGCCGTGATCTCGTCGATGCTCTCGCCCTTCATGCGCAGTGCGGTTAAAAAAGCGGCAATCTGGGCGGGGCTTGCTTCGCCCCGCATGATTTCGCGCATCGATTCTCTGGCTGTTTCATAGGGCAGGTCTCTTTTATCGATCGCCTGCCGGATGGCTTCCTGTATCATTGTTTGCCTCCTTTCAGAGATAAAAAGTTTTTGAGTACACATGAGCCCTGCGGCGTCAGTACCGATTCGGGATGGAACTGAACGCCGTACACGGGGAACTGCTTGTGGCTCACGGCCATAATCTCACCGATGCCGTCCCGCGCAATCACCCGAAGACAGCCGGGCACGGTGTCTTCCTGAGCCACGAGCGAATGGTAGCGCGCCGCGTCGATGGTTTCGGGCAGATCCGCAAAAAGCGGACTTGATAAATCGAGCGTGATGCGGCTTTTTTTGCCGTGCATGAGCTGGCGCGCGTGCGATATCGTCGCGCCGTACACCTCGCAGATGGCCTGATGCCCAAGGCATACGCCGAGCACCGGCACTTTTTCGCCAAAGCTGCGGATCACATCCTCGCAGATGCCAGCGTCCTTCGGGTAGCCGGGGCCGGGGGAGAGCAGGATATGCGACGGGTTCAGGTCTTTAATATCCTCCACGCTCAGTGCGTCGTTGCGCACCACCCTGATGTTTGGTGCGATGCTTGCGGTGAGCTGATAGAGGTTATAGGTAAAGCTGTCGTAGTTATCAATCAGAAGTATCATTCGTCGTCCACCTCGTTTGCGCGTAATATGGCGTTCATTACGGCGAGCGCCTTGTTGCCCGACTCCTCATATTCGCGTTCGGGCACGCTGTCGGCCACGATGCCGCCGCCCGCCTGCACGCTGACCACGCCGCCGTGCTTGACGGCCATGCGTATCGCGATGCAGGTATCAAGGTTGCCCGTGAAGTCGATGTAGCCGAGCGCGCCGCCGTATATGCCGCGTGCCGACTTTTCCAGCTCCTCGATGATCTCGCAGGCGCGAATTTTGGGCGCGCCCGAGAGCGTGCCCGCAGGCAGTATCGCCTCGAGCGCATCAAGCCCGTCGCGTTCGGGCAGTATATCGCTCTCAACGCGCGACGTGATATGCATGATTTTGGAATAGCGGTGGATCAACATATAATCCATCACCTCGACAGATAAGATTTTGGATATCCTTCCAAGGTCGTTGCGCGCGAGGTCAACGAGCATGTTGTGCTCCGAGAGCTCCTTTTCGTCGGCGAGCAGCTCTCTTTCGAGCGCCATATCCTCGGCGTCGTCCGCGCCGCGCGGGCGAGACCCAGCCACGGGGAACGTGGAGAGCCGCCCTTTTTGCAGCCGCACAAGCGTTTCGGGCGAGGTGCTCATAAGCTCCAAGTCGTCGATATGCATATACACCATATACGGCGAGGGATTGATCGTGCGCAGCACGCGGTAGGCACCCAGCAGGCTGCCCGCGTACTTGCTCGAAAAGCGGCGCGAAATCACAGCCTGAAAGATATCCCCGTCGCGGATATACGCCCTCGCCTTTTCCACCATGGCGCAGTAATCGTCCTTGCTGACGTTGCAGGTGAATTCAGGCCTTTCGGTAACGTGCGTGCGCGGCACCGGTTCGCGCCCTTGTATGATGCGCACGATCTTTTCGATCTCGGACACGGCGCGCCCGTAGTTTTCGAGTACGTTGTCCGCGTTCATGTTGACAACGATGCAGATTTTCTGCTTCAGATGGTCGTATGCGATGACCTTGTCAAACAGCATCAGGTCAAAATCGCTGCCGTCATCCCGCGAGAGCTTCAGCACCGGCTCCGCGTAGCCGATCATCGAATACGCAAAATAGCCCACGAAACCGCCCGTGAAGGGGGGCATATCAGGCAGCGACGGCGCACGGTAGCTTTTGAGCAGTGCGCGCACCACGCCAAGCGGATGATCCGTTTTAACTGTCTTCGTTTCTTTTCCTTCAATCGTGACGACGCCGCTGCGGCAAGTGACGCGCATCACGGGGTTCAGCCCCAAGAACGAATACCGCCCCCATTTCTCGCCCCCTTCCACGCTTTCGAGCAGGAAATAACGCTCGCTTAAAGCGGCGAGCCTGCGCAGCAGCATAATGGGGGTTAAGACGTCCGCATACACTTCCTTGCAAATCGGAATCGTGTTGTACGTTTTTGAGAGCTTCTCAATTGTCTTGCTGTCCGGCCGTATCATCATATTTATATACTTTGTTCATCCTGATGGAGATGAAACGCTCCTTTCAAAAGTGATGTGGGTTTCAAAGAAACTAAAAAAAGCCTTTGCCCCCCCTAAAGGGACAAAAGCTTGCAGCTTCTGCGGTACCACCCAAATTGATGAATTGAATCATCCGCCTCATTGCATACCATCATATGCACCCCTGTGGTAACGGAAGGGGATTCCCGTCAGCGTCTACTCCCGAAAAAAACGGTTTCAGGCTGCCCTCGCAAGGCCATTCGGAAAATTCTGTGCTGCCGCACTCGCACCACCGGCGGCTCTCTATATACACCCGAGTCTTCTTACTTTTCTTGCTCAAAGGTTTGCTATTTGTTTGCTATTATATGCACCCAAGAAAAGATTGTCAACATATCGGCGGAATTTTTACATGAATATACTGTAAGAAAATCTTTGCTGCCATTAAAAAATATTTTTAAATTAAATAAAACAAGTGTGATTCGATGTGTTTAAACCGGTCTATATATATTTGACGTAGTGACAAAATGCGACAAAAATATGGATATTATTAACGATAATTATAATTTGCTCATGGCTTGACGGGGGAGAACTTAATGAAAACGATAATGAAGTCGAAATTAGGGCGCAGCGTTATTCGGATACTTTCTGTGATATTAAGCGTGGTGCTTGTTGTCCAGCTGCTGGGGCTGGGAGACGTGGCATACGGCGCAAGCCCTTATTATTTCCGGGGTTATAATCAGGAGAATATCGTGACCGGCGCAGGCGGCACATTTTCAATATCATCGGGCCTGTCCTGGGACGGATCCACACTCCGAATGGGCACCTCGCCGGAAGGCGTGGCGATGGGCTTTATCGCATTTGATGAAGAGGGGCACGACATATCAAGCTCAATCGACCTTGGCACGCTCGAGGTCAATTTTTCTGCCGATACCACCGTCACTGAGGTTTCGGACGAGCCTTACGCAATCATTGAATTCTGTACGTCCAATTATGACAGCGTCATCGACAGAGTCGAAATCAGGAAATCGGATATCAATAACCTGGCGGAGACGCTCTCTGCATCCGAACCGATCCCCGCCGGCACACGGTCGGCCATCGTTCGTTTGATCGGCACGAACCCGGGCGGAGACAACACGGCCGCCTTTGGCAATATCAGCTTTCGCATAAACGATTCGCAGGCTCCCTCGTGCAGCGTGGATTATGACAGCGACTGGACAAACACGCTGCCGCTTCAGGTGTCCGTATCGGCATCCGACGGTGACAGCGGCCTGGAAGGCATATACATCAACGGCGAAAAATTCACATCATCCCCAAAAAATCTCGATGTCAACGCGAACACGACGCTCGTGGTGTACGCGAAGGATTACGCAGGCCACGAATCAGAACACCAGACGGTGACCATCACCAACATCGATACACAGACGCCCTCCGCCCCCGGCGGTGTGACGCTCTCGAAAGAAGGCTGGACCAACGGCGACGTCACGGTGAATCTGCCCGCTTTGGGGACGGCCACCGGCGCACCCGAATACTATGCGTATAAGCTTCACGGCGGAGACGCATGGCAGGAGGTTCCGGCGGAAGGCCTCACGGTTTCAGACAGCGGCCAGTACGATTTGAGCGTGACGGTGGCCGACCGGGCCGGAAACCGGTCGTCGGCGTATACGAACACAATTTCCATCGACAAGCTCCCACCCGTTATCAACGAAATATCGAGCGTGGTCACCAGCGGCAGCTGCGCCGTCACCGCCGATATCTCCGATGCTGGGCTCAGCGCCATTGCCGTCACCAAATACGCGGCGGGAAGCCACGACGCGGCTTACTTTACGGATAACGGCACAACGTTTACGGGCGGCACGTTCACGGTGTCCGTCGGCGGCACCTATACGGTTTATGCGAGAGACAACGCGGGCAATACGGTGATCAAAGAGTGTCCACTTAATACGGCACCGTCGCTTGTGGATATTGTGAGCTTCGCAATGGATGAGGATACCACGCAGACGGTCACGCTCAATGTGAACGACCAGGAAACACTGATTGAAGATCTTGTGGTTAAGGCTGAGTCGTCCGATACGACGCTGATTCCCACAGTGGTAATCAACCAGAGCAGCACAGAAATTTCGCTCTCCATCACCCCGGCGCAGAATCTTTCTTCCCCTGACCCGGTGACAATTACGGTTACCGTTGAAGACGCGCTCGACTCTGTGGCGGAGGATACGTTCACTGTCACGGTGAATCCCGTCAACGATGCGCCCGTGGCTGCCGATGACCCCGCAGAGGGAAATCCCGCTTACACGGTGGAGGAAGACGGCAGCGTCCGTATTGATGTGCTCGCAAACGACAGCGATGTGGACACGGGTGACGTGCTTTCCATTGCCAGCCCCGGCACACCGGCGCATGGCACCACCAGCGTCGTCGCGGGAAAGATCAGGTATGCGCCCGTCGCCAATTACAACGGAGACGACAGCTTCGTTTATACGGTGTCCGACGGCCACGGCGGCACGGATACCGCGACGGTGTCGGTCACCGTCACGCCGGTCAACGACGACCCCACAGCCGTTGCGGATACGGCAGCCACCAATGAGGATACGGGTACGGCGATAGACGTGCTGGCCAACGATACCGACCCGGATGCGGGCGATACCAAAACGCTCGTGTCGGCCACGAACGGCAGCAAGGGAACGACATCCGCAGACACGGAACACGGTACGGTTACATACACGCCGAATGAAAACGCGTACGGGCAGGATACGTTCCAGTATACCATGCGTGACGGCAGCGGCCGGACGAGCACGGGTACTGTGACGGTCACAATCCGTCCCGTGATTGACCCGCCGTGGTTCACGGGCGTGTTGGACGATTATACGATCAACGAAGACGACAGAGATTTTGAAGTCTCTTTTGAGATCCATGACGTTGCGAATGAAACGCCGCCGGACAGCCTGATGCTACAGGCGGTTTCCTCCAACGAAGCGCTGCTGTCTTCCAAAGACATCGTGGTATCCGGGCTCGGCGACAACGATCCGGCAGTCAAGATCAGCATCACGCCGAAAGCCAACAAAAACGGGCAGACCAATATCACGCTGTCTCTCGGAGACGGTTTCAATACGGTCACGAAGGTGTTCACGCTTTTCGTGACGAGCCAGAACGACCTGCCTGTCGCGAATCAGGATACGGTCTATTTTGACGAGGGCGACACCGAACTGCTGATTGACATTGCCGATCTGCTCGACAACGACACGGATATTGAAAACGGCAAGCCTACCTTCGACGGCATCGCGAGCCAGCCTGCGGCGGGCCACGGTACGGTTGAGGAGGCGGATGCGGATACGCTGCGCTATACGCCCGGCGCCTTGATCGAAAACACGAGCTTTACCTATTATGTGTGGGACGGCACGGACCGCGTGGCGGGCACATGCCGCATTCTTGTCAACGCGCTCAACAAAGCCCCGACACTCACATTTACCGATTTGACCGCCGCCGCAGTCAATGAAGACACGGTGAGCGGTGAAATTTTGTTCACGGTCGGCGACGACCAGACGCCGGTTGCGGATCTCGTTATCTCCAAATGGAGCGCCGATTTAACGAAGGTGAAGCCGACGGGCATCAACCTCATCAAGAAGGACGACGACGGCCATTATGCGCTTGTGATCACACCCGAGGCCGATGCAAACGGTATCGTTTTGATTCATGTGTCCGTCAGCGACGGCATGGAATATGTGGACAAGTCGTTCGTTTTCACGATCAACGCTGAGAACGACGCGCCGGTGGCTGTGGATGATACCGTTTATGTGCCCGTATCGGGCAGACAGACGTTTGACGCTGTTGCCAATGATATCGATGTGGACGGCGACAATCTGATCACGAGTCTTGACAGCGTCAGCGGCGATTATACCGGAACGCTGACCTACAACCCGGCGAACCGCTGCTTCACCTACGCGGCGGCAGAGGGGGAATCGGGGACAAAAACGTTCGACTATGTGGTATCGGACGGCACGCTGACGGATACCGGCACGGTGACGATGCATATCGAAGACGCGAAGTACCCGCCTGAAATCAGCACGGTTGCGAACCAGTATATCTACGAAGACACACCCTCGGGAGCTATCAGCTTTACGGTTACGGACAGGGACGGCGAAAACACCGTCTCGGTATCCGCAGCATCCAACAACGCAACGGTGCTGCCGAATGATCCGGATCATATCCAGCTCACGAAAACGGGCGACCATACGTACTCCCTCGTGCTTGCGCCCGCGGCGGACAAGCACGGCCCCGTGACGGTCACGATTACGGCGGACGACGGCACGGGCCTCATGGAAACCCGAAGCTTCACACTCACGGTGATGTCGGTCAACGACGCGCCGCACGCGACGGACGATGAATATACGGTGAATGAAGACACCACGATCAGCGACCTTGATCTGCTGGAAAACGATTCGGACGTGGAAAACGACACGATATGGGTCAGCGCGGTCAGCGCACCCGCGTTCGGGCAGATCACAAAAACGGGCGACACCTATACATACCGGCCATACCGCAACCAGTACGGTACCGAGACGCTCACGTATACGGTGACGGACGGCAAAGACACCGCGACGGCGAACCTGACCATCAATGTCACGGCGGTCAACGACGCGCCTGTCGCGTGGACGGATTATCTGGCGCTGCCGAATAACACAGCGGACGAAACGGGGCTCATTAATGTGCTCAGCAACGACAGCGATGTGGAAAACGACACGCTGAAAATACTGAGCTTCACGCAAGGCACCTATGGCACCGTGACGTATGACGAAGCATCCAAAAAGCTAAGATACACACGCACCGCACCCGGCAGCGGTGCCAACGGAGAAGACACCTTCACCTACACGATTATAGACCGGGCCAATGAGACGGACGAAGGCTGCGAGACAGCAACAGGCACGGTACGTATCGGCATCCACTTTGAAAGCTATGTGGACTGCCGCGATATTTATAAAGAGACCACCGAGGACGGCGCGAGTGTGAATATTTCGCTGCCGTTCAGCAATCCGCATAATGTACCCGTGGCGGTCACCATCGCGCCCACAACGCTCGGCACGTTCTCGGGCAGCGGAAAGGACTGGGTATTTACACCCGCGCTCGATATGCACGGCGAAGAGGTGCCGATCCGCTATACCGTGACGGAGCAGACCAGCAGCGACCCGGAAACGGCGGAGGACGGAGACAGCGACGGCTTGCACGGTATTGAGACGGCTTCGGCCAATATCATCATGTCCGTTCATTCTGTGAACGATGCGCCCGTGATTGCCACGGTGAAGGGCGCGGCGGTAACGGACGGCGTCAATACGCTCGAGGTGTTTGACGAGGATTCAGACGGCGTCTCGTTCGATGTGACTTTTGGGGACGTGGATACCGAAGACGTGCTCAAATTTTATACCTATACCTACGATCCGAGTACGCTTGCGCCGGTCGCGCTCGACCTTGATGTGGACTTTGAGCAGGAAACGGGCGTCGCGCATGTGACCGCCAAGCCGCTCTACGCGAACTCGAACGGCACCATTAAGCTGCTGCTCGGCGTCAGCGACGGTATCGCGCAGGATGCACACGTGATTGATGTGACGGTGACACCCAAGGATGACGCGCCGGTTCTTGAAGAAATCAGCCGTACACTTTATGAGGACACATCGGCATCGGCGGCGGTGATCACGCCGAACACGGATGTGGACGGCGGCACGGCGATGACGGTGGAGATCACGCAGCCGACTCATGGCGTTGCGGTGTTTGAAGACGGCGTGATTACATACACGCCCGATGCCAATTGGTTCGGCACGGATACGGTGAATTACACGGTGACCGACCAAACCCCGGAGGCCTTAAGCAGTACGCAAACCGTGACG
The DNA here is from genome assembly GCA_023408075.1 of Bacillota bacterium. GTDB lineage: Bacteria > Bacillota > Clostridia > Christensenellales > SZUA-584 > SZUA-584. Next base: position 34,020 of record JAEYKW010000045.1, read on the forward strand.
TTCGAGGTGCTGCCCGTCAACGACCCGCTCAGCATTTCCGGGCTCAATTACTACAACACGACGAACGAAGATACGCTGATCAAGGTGCCGTTAACGGTGACCAATATGGACGACGTGATGAGTTCGGATACGCTTTATACCATCACATCGAGCAACACCGGCGTGGTGAAGAACGAAAATATTACCATAGACTGCGTGGGGCAGGATGCCGAGACAGGCGAATACTCAATGGAGATTTCTCTTGAACCGGCTCCCAACGCCTCGGGTGTCGCGTATATCCGCCTAACCGCTGTGGATGGCAGGACGGGGGAAGACGCGCAGACGGCAGAAACGGAATTCAGGCTCGAGGTGGTGCCGGTCAACGATGCGCCGACCGCCGACGATAAAGCGGTGGACGTGACGGAGCATGAGGGTGTGACGGGCACACCCGGAACCACAACGGTGCTGATCGACCTGTCGGGCAGCATCGGCGATGTGGAAGACGGCATTCCGACAATCACATCGGTCACGGCACCCGGGGAAGGCCGCGTTGCGAACAACCACAACAGCACGCTGACATACAGCGTACAGGGCGATTTTAACGGTGAGGACACATTTGTCTACACCGTGATGGATAAAAACGGCGCCACAGACACGGGAACCGTGACGGTCAACGTGATTCCCGCGAACGATGCGCCGCTCGCGAGAAACGATACGGCGGCGACGGATGAAGACACCGCCGTCAATGTGCCGGTGCTTACGAACGACACCGATATTGATGCCGATCCGCTGTCCGTATCAGACACTTCGGTGACAACGCCCGGCGCGGCAGCGGAGATCAGCGCCGACGGCAAGAGCGTGGATTTCACGCCTGCGCTCAACTTCTACGGCACGGATACATTCACATATGAAGTCAGCGACGGCCACGGCGGCACCGACACAGCCACGGTGACCGTAGAGGTCAGCCCCGAAAACGACCCGCCGACGATTTATAAATATCCCGATATCGTGTGGGAAATGGACGAGGACGACACGGAGTCGTTTGATTTCATGGTCAGCGACCCCGAAACGACGGACACGAGCAAGCTGATCATCACAATCACGTCCACCACGACGGATAAGCTCAAAACCGAGGGCATACTGCTGTCGAGCGAGCTTGACCACAAGGTGTTAACCGTCACGCCCGAAGACAACGTCAACGAATCGATGTGGGTGCATTTTGATGTGACGGACGGCGAGCTGCACGCTGAAGCGGATTATGAGATTATCATCAACGCGATCAACGACGCGCCGGTGATGGACCCCAAAGCGGTGACGACGAACGAAGACACGTCGGTGGGCGGCAGCGTGACGGCGACGGATATCGACTCGGAGACGATCACCTATTCGAAAGCCGGCGATCCCGCACACGGCACGGTGACGGTGGATGCTGATGGCTCGTTTACCTATACGCCATCCGCCAACTACACGGGTGCGGACAGCTTTGACGTGCGGGTGAGCGACGGCGAGACTGTGAACGGCACATCGACCGGCACCGTGACTGTGACGGTATTGCCCGTCAACGACAACCCGACAGCCGTGAACGATGCGAAAACCATCGCCGAAGACACGGAAATCGTTGTCGATGTGATGGCGAACGACATTGAGCACGACATAAAGGACGGCGATACGCTCGCGATCACGGCGTTTAACGGCGCTGCTCACGGCACGCTTTCGCGCGTGACCGAAGCGGGCCAGCCCGACAAGATCAAATACAAGCCCGACGCGAACTGGAACGGGACGGATACGTTTACCTATACAATTGAGGACAGCGAAGACAAATCAAGCTCGGCGACGGTGACGATCACGGTCACGCCGCTTAACGACGCGCCGTCGGGTGGCGACGACGCGGTGTCAACCAATGAAGACAATGCTGTGAATATCAATGTCACGGCCAACGACGATATCGACGAAACGACGAATCCTGACGATGAGGATGTCACGGTTGTCGCCGATTCGGTCAGCGCGCCTTCTCATGGCACCGCAGTGCTTAAAGAGGACAGCAAGACCATCACGTATACGCCCGCGACTGATTATTTCGGCCCGGATTCGTTCACGTACACCGCAAAGGACGCCGGTAATGAAACGGCAGTATTTACGGTGACGGTGACGGTGAACCCCGTCAACGACGCGCCGACGATCACCGATACCACAGACAAGACGATCGGAGAAGACGGCACCACGGGCGAACTGACTGTGAGGGCCAGCGACGTGGATTACCCGGACAGCGACCTGACCGTGACGGTCACGCGCGGCAACACGGCGCTGCTGCCCGCGGTGACGGTGAACAACGCGGGAGCGCCCGGCACCGAAGTGGAAGAGAGGACGTTTACCTTAACGCCGAACGCCAACAAGAACGGCTCGTCGCTGATTACCGTGACGGTGACAGACGGCGACAAGAGCGCGACCGATACGTTCACATTGAACGTGACGCCCGAAAACGACAATCCGGCCGCCGCCGCCGACAGCGCCACGACGAATGAGAACACGCCCATTTTGATCGATGTGCTGACGAACGACGATATTGACCTGCAAAACGAAGGCGATGCGTCGCTGCATATTGAAAGCGTGAGCGGATTGACCCTCGGCAGAGGCACGGCGGAGATCGTTACCGACAGCGGCAGAGATAAAATACGGTTTACACCGGATAGCAATATGCCCGAAACGAGCAATATGACGGTGACGTTCACGTATACCGCGCAGGACAGCTCGGGCGCAGAACACGCATCAACAGCCACGGTGACCGTGACGGTCACGCCGGTCAACGACGCGCCGACAATTTCGGCCATAGACGATGCGGAGATTGATGAAGACTTTGCGACGGACGATCTGGCGTTTGCGGTGCACGATGAAGAGGACAGCGACGACGCGCTGGCCGTCACCTATACATGCACAAACACCACGCTGTTCCCCGAAGGCAGCATCACTTTTGAAAATCTTCTGACAGGGAACGGTGACAGAACCGTGAAAGCCACGCCCGTGGCCAACGGCTACGGTGAAGCGGATATCACGCTGACGGTGACTGATTCGGGTTCACCTGTCAAAACGGCCACGGAAACCTTCCACGTGACGGTCAACTCCGTCAACGATGAGCCGAGCGTTGACGGCGACGATGATTTCACGGTGACGGAAGATGTGCCGATGCAGCTCAATGTGCTCGAAAACGACGATGTGGACTATGCGTCGGATCACAGCAAGGTTTCCGTGACCCGGATTGTCACGGAACCCGCGCACGGATCGGCGACGGTTGCCTCGGACGGCAGTTCCATCACCTATGTGACCGGGCAGGACAGAACGGATGCCGTGCTGTTCAGATACGAAGTCAGAGACAATGTCAGCGGTACGCTTCGCGAATTCGACGTGTCTGTCAATGTCACGCCGGTGAACGATGCGCCCGTGATCCATATGACGGACGACGCAAACGCTGATCCGCTGGATGACCCGACAGTGCCGGAGTATACCGTCAATGAAGGCGAAACGAAAAACGGCATTGCGTTTACCGTATCGGATGTGGACAATGATGTGAGCTCTTTGATACTGACAAAGAGGGGCAGCAACCCCGTGCTCGTGCTGGCCTCGGGCATTGTGCTTAGCGGCACAGGGACGGACAGAACGGTCAACGTGACGCCCAACGGCACATGGAACGGGACAACAGTCGTGACGCTGACGGCAAACGACGGCGCGGCCACGGCTTCGACGAAGTTTAAATTCGTTGTCAACAGCGTCAATGAACCGCCGACGGCGAACCCGGACACCGCGGAGATCAATGAAGACGCGACAACAAAGATCAGCGTGCTGACCAACGATACCGACCCCGATCTGCTGACCAACTCGGATGAAATTTTCGTCGATACGGCGTCGTGCGCCGATGCCAATCTGACGGTGAGTGTGTCTTCCGATTCAAAGGGCGTGGATGTGACGCCGAAGGCCAACTATAACGGCGGGCCGATTACCGTAAATTACACGATGCGCGACCGGGTCGGCGTGACGAGCAGTTCCACGATTGCCGTGACGGTCAAACAGGTGAATGATGCGCCCGTGGCGGTCAATGATACCGGCCTTTCCACCAATGAGGAGCAGGCGCTTACAATCGACGCACTCGCGAACGATACGGATATCGATACGGATGTGACGCTCAACGCCAATCCGTCTGCGGAGAAACTGAGCATCAGCAGTGTGGCGACACCGACCAACGGCACAGCTTCCGTTCAAACGCAGGATGGATATGATAAGATTGTCTATACGCCGAAGCTTAACTTCAACGGCAACGAGACATTCTCATACACAATCAGAGACGTAACGGGCGTCACGCGCACCGCGCAGATCACAGTGACGGTGACGCAGGTGAACGATAGCCCCGTGGCGGTGACAGACAACGTTTCAACGAACGAAGATACGCCCAAAGTCATCGATCCGCTGGCCAACGACACGGATGTTGATACGCAGGCCGGGCTCAACGTCTCGCCCGATTCCAAAACGACGTTCACGATTACGGCGGCGGATGTGGCTTATCCCGAATACGGCTCGGTCACAATCGCGGGGGACAGCAAGACCATAACGTACACGCCTGTCGCCAACAATCACGACAATAACCAGATTACCTATACGGTTTCCGACGGCCACGGCGGCAGCGGCACCGGCACGGTCAACGTGACGGTGGTCAGCGTGAACGACCCGCCCGTCATCTCGACGCCGGCCAATATGAGCCTGACGGAAGACGGGGAGAACGGAACGAGCGCCTTTACCGTTTCCGACGTGGAAACGCCCGCAGGAAGCCTGACCGTTCAGGTGGTTTCAACGTCGAACGGCACGCTGCTTGGCACCGGTGATGTGACGTTCTCGGGCAGCGACGGGAACCGGGATGTGATTGTGAATCCCAAGAACAATCAGAACGACATAACCGGAACAACGGTTCGGCTGCGCGTGTCGGACGGTACAGACACAGCCGATGCCACGTTTGTCGTCACAGTCTCGCCCGTCAACGACGCGCCGACAGCGAACGGCACTGAAAAGACGATCCCCGAGGATACGGTGAACGATGCGATCAACTGGACGGTGCTGACCGGCGATGTGGACATTGCGACGAACGGCGACAGCCTCAGCATTGCAAACGTATCCACACCGTCCCACGGCACGGCGTCGTACAGCGGCAACACCCTGTATTACACGCCGACGGCGAATTACAACGGAGACGACAGCTTCACATACACAGTGAAGGATACGAGCAACGAAACCGCGACGGCAACGGTCACGATGCACATCACACAGGTGAACGATACGCCGGTGGTGACGGGCGAAACTGTCTCAATGAATGAAGACGGTTCGCTCAATATCGATGTGCTTGCGAACGATACCGATGTGGATACGGATACAGCGCTGAACCATCCGGCGAACGAAGTGCTCACGATATCGAGCATAGACAACCATGCGGGCGCCAAAGGAACCGCAACGTCCGTTTACGACGCGGAAAAGGGCAGGAACGTGATCAAGTTTGATCCCGATGCCAACTTCAACGGCAGCGTGTCGTTCGATTATTACGTGAGCGACGGCGAGGCCGCACCCGTGAAAGGCACCGTGAATGTGACGGTCTCGCAGGTGAACGATACGCCGGTGGCCGAGAACGACACGGCATCCGTGAATGAAGGTGCGTCGGTCGATATCGGCGTGCTGGCAAACGATCACGATGTGGATACCGACGCGGCGCTCAATGCGGATTTGCACTATACATCCTCCTTCACGATCTCCGAGGATGAAGGCGACGTGGTTTTTGTGGGTGAAACGCACGGCAGCGTCAGCGTTGTGGATAACAAGCTGCATTATGTAGCGTCAACTGATAACTGGCACGGCACTGTGCAGATCATGTATACAATGAAGGACGGTCACGGCCAGGAAGCCACGGCGACCGTCACAGTTACTGTCAGCGCCGTCAACGACCGGCCGGTGTTTGATACGCCGCCGGAAGACCTCACGATAGCGGAGGACGGCAGCGATGCGTTCTCGTTCACCGTGTCGGATGAAGAGACGGAGGCGAAAGACTTAAACGTGCAGGTGGCAAGCACCAGCGACGCGACGCTTGTGGCCACCGGCGATGTGAGTATTATAAAAGGCGCGGACGGAGAGCGCACCGTAACGGTGACGCCCAAGGCCAACCAGCACGGCGGCCCGCTGACGATCCGGCTGCTTGTGGAGGACGGCGACCATGAAACCAATGTGATGCCGTATGAGTTCCACGTGACGGTAACGCCTGTGAATGACGATCCGGAGGCTGATGATACGGCTGTGGCCACAGCCGAGGAAACGGCGGCCGTGATTGACGTCTCGTCGCTGATCAGCGACAACGACCTCGCGACAGACCCGGGCGAGACGCTGACCGTAACGGTTGCGGATGAGGACAAGCCGTCAGCCGGGACTGTATCGGTATCCGGCAACGAGATCACATACACGCCTGCGGCGAACTGGAACGGCGTTGTGAACTTTGAGTACACGGTGACGGATGCGTCCGGCGCATGGGACAAGGGCGAAATCGACGTGACGGTGACGCAGGTGAACGATGCGCCTGTCGCCGTGGATGATACGGATATCGACGTCACGGAGGACACGCCCGCCACGATTGATGTGCTCGCTAACGACAGCGACGTGGACAGGGACGGCGCGCTCAACGCAACGCCAGCAGGGGCGCTGAACGTGACGCTCTCGGGCGGCGGACTCACGGCACCCGAACACGGCACCGTTTCGGTGGTGGATAACAAGATCGTGTACACACCGGCAGCCAACTTCAACGGACCTGACGATTTTGAATACTATGTGAGCGACGGTGTGCTCCAAGATAAGGGTTACGTGTCCGTCGGCGTGGCGCAGGTCAACGACAATCCGGTGGCTGTGCCCGACAGCGCGACGACGCCCGAGGATACGCAGGTCAGCGTCAATGTGCTCACCAACGATACGGACGTGGACACGGTGGCCGCTAACAACCTCGCGGATCCGCACAGCAGAAGCACCTTCGCGGTGCAGAGCTACGCCTTTGACGGCACCGGGTACGGCACGGTATCCGAATCGGGCGGCGTGATCACGTACGACCCCGATGCGGGCTTTGCGGGCGTGATTCACATCAATTATGTGCTGGTTGACGGGCATGGCGGCAGCGCATCAGGCAGGCTCACCATCGCCGTTGACAGCGAGAACGATGTGCCGGTGGCTGTGGACGATACTGTGACGACGGCTGAGGATACGCCTGTCACGTTTAATGTGCTCGAAAACGACACGGATCAGGATTACGACGATGAACTCAAATTTATGGGCTTCCTCGGCGATTCGGGTGACACCGCTATGAACGGGGACATCACCGCGTCAGTCGATGGAAACGGTGATATCACATTTGATCCGAAAGACAACTACAACGGCACGGTCTCAATCGACTATATTGTGCAAGACGAAGCAGAAACGCAGGATGTCGGGACGATTACCATCACGGTGACGCCCGTCAACGATCCGCCCACGGCGGGTGACAGCTCGGCTTCGACAAACGAGGATACCGCCGTCGATGTGTCGGTTGAACCGCTGATTGATGACGTGGACGGCGACAGTCTGACGGTGACGGTGGAAACCGCCGGAAATCCGTTGCACGGCACAGTCACTGTGACGGATAAGACCATCCGTTATACGCCCGCCGCGAATTGGAACGGCACCGACCACTTCACGTATACGGCTGCGGACCCGTCGGGAGAAAAGGATACGGGCGTGATCACCGTCACGGTGGCGCAGGTCAACGACGCGCCGGTGGCGGCTGACGACACGGTAGCCACATATGAGGATCAGCCGGTATGGGTCAGCGTGCTCGACAACGACCTCGATCAGGATACGAGAGCCGCGCTCAATGCGCACCCCGAAGACGAAACATTGTCGCTGTCGGTGGGGGATGCGGGTCTCGTTCAGCCGCTGCACGGCACAGCCGAAATGGACGGCAATCAGGTGAAATACACACCTGCTCTCAATTATAACGGGACAGACAGCTTCGAATACAAGCTCTCCGACGGAGACGCGGAAGATACGGCTCTCGTGACCGTGACGATCGGTCAGGTCAACGACGCGCCGGTCGCGAATGATGACACGGCAGTCACGAACGACGAAGACATGGTGATCATCAGCGTGCTCTCCAACGATACGGACGTGGATACGCAAAGCGGGCTCAACAGCGGACAGATTTATTCCACGCAGGATTTCAGAGTCACGAGCGTCTCCGCGCCTGCGAACGGCAAAGCGGTGATCAGCGGCAATAAGGTGGAGTATACGCCTGCGGAGAAGTTTGCCGGTACCGACAGCTTCACGTACGTCATGACGGACGGACACGGCGGCACAGACAGCGCAACGGTGACGGTCACGGTGAACAGCGTGAACGACCCGCCCGCTGTGCCCGTTGCCCATGCGCCTGTGGAGGGGTCGCGTTACGGCGGCGAATCCACGGTTAACGTGACATGGACGGGGTACGACATAGACGGCGATCCGCTCACCTATGCCCTCGAATATTATGACGGGTCGGCATGGACGCTGATCAAAGCGGGGCTGACTGTCACGTCGTACGACTTCAAGCTGCCTGAGACGCTGCAAAGCATCACCAGCCTGCAGTTCAGGGTCAGCGCGTCCGACGCCCAGTATACGAGCGGCTTTGGGTATTCGGGCAAGCTCGCGGTAGATAAGAGCGTTCCGGTCAATATCGTCGTGAAGATGACGAAAGCGGACGGCAAACCGTATACGGCCGGGACATGGACCAACCAGAGCGTGACGGTGACGGCGGTGTCCGTGGAAGACGCATCGGCGGTCACATTCAAATATGCGATGGAGGACAAGGCGTTTGCGGCGGAACCGGGCAAGACGGTCGTCAGCGGCGTCCACAACGTGTATATACAGGCGGTTGACGAGTTCGGCAACATGAGCGAATTCGGCGGGTACCTGATCAAGATCGACAAACAGCCCCCGGCAATGCCCAAAGTGGATGTGACGGTAACGGGCAACGAGGCGCAGCTCAAGTTTACGCTATCTGCCGATCCGGGCGGCAGCGGCAACAGCCATATCGTGATGCCGGACGGCACGGTGAAGAGTGCGTCTTCGGATATGACATGGTCGGCAAACAAGAACGATACATACGCGATGACGATACTCGACAACGTGGGCAACAGCACGAAGTTCAATGTGACGGTGAATACCCTTGATGAAACGCCGCCCATGATCGAATGCAGCACGGGCAGCTATGTGATCGGCGAGACGACGCTCAAAGCCATCACAGCAGCGCTGATATTCTCCGATGACAAAGCGGATATCGTTTCGAAGGGGTATGCGGTCACCGAGAGCAAGACGTATTCGGGTGCGTACCAGAGCTATACCGAGGATGTCGTTCTCAGCGAGCCCGGTACTTATTACGTGCATGCGTTTGCAAAGAACTCGTTCGGGCTGACCGCAAGCAAGACGTTCGGGCCGTTCAAGATCGCCGCCCAGGAGACGGGAGCCCCCGGCCCTGAGCCTACGGAAGCGGCACAGCCTGTAATCGGCGATGTGGCACTGAGCCCGTCCGACGTGGTTCAGGATGCGGTGAAGATCAGGCTGCCCGACGGTGAATGGCAGGATTCTCTCGTGCTCGAAGACATCGAGCCCGGCACATATCTGATTGAGGTAATGGACGAGAACGGCAATGTGCGTATCGTGGAGGTCACAATCACCGATGAAGACATCGCCTTCGGGCAGTTCCAGCCAAAGGCCGGGCTTGACTGGTATGTATACGCTCTCGGCGGCGGCGCTGCCGGGTTATTGCTGCTGTTCCTGCTGCTGCTCTGGCGCAACGTGAAGATTGAGGCGATAACTAGGAAAGACGGCGGCCGCCTGAGAACTGTCAGGGTCATCAGAAAGCTGAGAAGAAGCCGCGATGTGCTCTTAATCGATTTGAAGCCTGAGAGCATTAAGGACAGCACATATGGCACGATCACGCTGTCCGACGGACTCACGCGGCGCATGAGGACCAAGACGCTGACCGTCACCATTGAAGGCCGTGAGGTCTTCAACGCGGTGATACCGGACGACACGAAGGGCAGCTTTGAAGGCACAATTGAAAGCTGGCAATAAAAAATAAGGTTCAGGCGGGGGCGTAAAAAACTCCCGCCTGTTTAATTCCTGAAAACTGCGCATAATACAAACCAAGGGTGAAGAAGATGAACAAAAAGAAGGATCCCAGAAGACGGCTGGATCTTAAATCATCGCGGACAAATGCAAACGACGGGACAGACCATCAGATAGGACTGCGCGAAGACTTGCGCGTGCATTACAGCGGTGAAGACGATCCGCGCGACGGATAAGCTCTGGGAAGCAAAGAGACGGCAATGCGCCGTCTCTTTTTATGTGGCGGAGGCCGCCCTGTAATTTCTGGTTCGGATAAGAATGACTGGGACAACTCATCAATTAACTGTCAAAACAAAAGAACGGACTGCATACAGATACCAACTATGACAGTATATACAATTTGAATAAATATATAGCGCATGTTAGGATCGAAAAGTAGTCAATAATAATTCTTATTAAGGACTTGATATTATGAAGAAATGGATGAAGAAGACGGTGTTCGTGCTCGCGCTGCTGCTTGTGATGGCAGGGTCGCTGACGGCAGGAACACTCGCTATATATACAACAACAATAGACGATCTCGCACAGGGCAGTGTGTCCGCAAAGGAATTTGTGTTCCTCGGAGAGGGAACCGACAGCTTTTCGCAGGGCGTTAAAATTGCCCCCACCGAAACGGTCAGCTGGCCGTTCAGCATCAAGAATTTTGACGGTGCAAAGGTGACCGAAACGGATTTGTATTATAAGCTGACGTTCAATGTACAGCCCATCGCAGGCAAGACGGCGATTGATCCGCTGGTGGTGAGTGTGCTGGACGGCAGCGGCACCGTGCTCAAAAGCGTGACCGGGACGGGGACGTTTGATGTCACGGGCGCATTTCCGGTGGCTCAGGCCGGGCAGTCGAAAGGGTACACGGTTAAGATAAATTGGCCGAGCGACAACAGCAACGACATAAAATACGCGGGCGGAAATTATGGCACAGCGGTCAATGTCAGCGCAGCGGCCTCTCAGGTGCCGTTCGATTCCAATCCGGCACCGCAGAGCAATGTGAGCGTGCTGTATGAAACCTCGCCCGCGTGGTCAAACGGACAGAGCGGCAGCTATCAGTATGAGTATAAAGTGACGGTTACCAACAATTCGGACAAAACGATTGAGGATTGGTATGTCGCGTTCGACCTCAGCACAGATCAGCTGACGCGCGCTTACAGCAACGCGGTGATGACACAGGGCGGCGGCAGCTACAGGTTCGTCAACCCGGCCTACAACAACACGGCCACCGACGATATTGCACCGGGGCAGAGCGTGTCATTCAGAGGCCCCGCGGTGGGGCAGGGCTTGCAGCCCATCGGCAATGTCACTGTGGGCGGCAGCAATGCAAGCGCCGCTTCCGCAAAAGCGACAAATCGGTTCAGTGTCCCGCTCGGTTAAGGAGGGCTTATGAAACTGAAAATGCTGGTGCTGCTGGTGCTGCTCGGTGCGGTGCTGGTATCCGCAAGCGTGGGCACGCTTTCGGGGTATACCGCCGCATCGGCGTTCTCAGCGGCCATAACGGTTGATACCGAAAAAATTGAAGGCAGCCATAAAGACAGTTTAAGCGTGCAGGCGGCGGGGGTGGGTGCGGAAACGACAGCCCAGGCCGCACAAGAAGACATGCAGGCGGAGGGTGTGAGTGCGGAAACGACAGCCCAAGCCGCACAAGAAGACATGCAGGCCAAAGAGCCTGAACAGATCAGTGAATAATGTGCGTCACGCACAACAAATTATGGAGGATACAAATGAAAAAAGTTTTATTGACGATTGCTTTGGTTCTTGTGGTGTCCACATCGCTTATCGCCGGAACGCTCGCCATGTATACAACAACGATAGACAATCTCGCGGAAGGCAGCGTGGTGGCGAAGGAGTTCATACTGACGGAAGGCGGCACGGACAGCTTTGTGAAAGACGTTAAAATCGCCCCGGGCGAGACGGCCGATTGGCAGTTCAGCATTAAGAACTACAACGGCGCCACCGTGAGCGAGACAGCCATGGCTCTTGATATTAAGGTCAACGCACAGGCGACGGCAGGCAAAAGCCTTGTTCAGCCGCTGACCTTCACGGTGAAGGATCAGAGCGGCGCGGTGGTCGGCACAGCCACATCGAGCGGACTCATCAATTTCTCAGACGAGTTTGCGCTGGCCGCAGCCGGACAGGAAAAGACCTACACGGTCTCCGTCAACTGGCCGAGCAACAACGCTGTGGACTTGAGCTACGCGGGTGCGAACTATGGCACATCCGTCGCGGTGTCCGTCACTGGCACACAGAAATAGTTATAAAGTTTACTTGATATAGATATGACTTAAGCGCCGTTGATTCGGCGCTATTTCTTTTTAGAAAAGTGAACACTATTTCAAATAAAGATCAGTATGCTGATTTTTTTCAACTGCGCACAAGTGAGGACTTTGTAATAGACAGAAGTCCCATGTTTCAAAGCGTTTGCCATGGGATGCTTCGTCGCTTCGCTTCTCAGCATGACAGAAAGGATGAGTCGAGCGCAAAAAGCCTTCCCCCTCGGGGGAAGGTGGCGCGGAGCGCCGGATGAGGGGTTAAGCATAAGCTATTTATGAAATAACCTTATCAATCGCCTGACGGCGACAGCCTTCAGCCGAAATTAAAAACTTCGCTTCATGAAAAGCTATTGAGGCGGTCAGCACTAAAAACCAGATGGCATTCTCTCGGAGGATGAAGGCGCGCAGTGCCGAATGAGGGGCGTTTATTTCTGACATAAAAAGAAGCCGCCAATATCGGCAGCTCCTTTTGACAATTGGGAGATTGTCAGTTGCTGGGTTTGGGCAGGAACGGTATAATCCGTCCTGCGAAGCTCGGCATCGTCATCGTCTGCAGCCAGACCTTGCCGGGGCCGGTCAGCCTTGTGTTGAGCAGCCCTTCGCCGCCGAACAGTATGTTTTTGAATCCCTTGATCATCATGACCTCGTAACCGACGTTCGCTTCATATGCCGCAATGTTGCCGGTATCCACAATCAGCGATTCGCCGGGCGCGAGCGTCTTTTCGCAGAGCGCGCCGTCAATCTCTATGAACGCAAGCCCTCTGCCGCTGAGCTTTTGCAGTATGAACCCTTCGCCGCCGAACAGCCCCGCACCGAGGCCCTTCACCACATGAACGCTGAGCGTCACATCGGGCTGCGCGCACAGAAACGCGCTCTTTTGAACGACGATATCGCCGTTTGATAAATCGAGCGCGGCGATCGCGCCGGGGAAGGTGGATGCGATGGTGATCTCCTGATTCGGCGCCAGGGCCGAATAGGTTGCAAGGAACAGAGAGTCGCCGCTCAGCATGCGGCCAAGGCCTTTTAATAGCCCGCCCTTCATATTGGTTTCCATCTGCATACCGGATGTCATCCACGACATGCCGCCGGACTGTGTGTAAATGGACTCACCCTGACTGAGCTTGATCGTCACGGCGGGAAGATTGCCGCCGAAAATCTCATATTGCATAGCATTGCCTCCTGTCAATTAATTTAAAATACCCGTCAATGCTTATAGAGAGTGGAACGGTACACTCAGCATCATCACGACACCGAATACCAACGCGGCCAGAGATATACCGGTGACAACAAACTTCGTCTTCATGTTGGTAAATGTGCTGACAATACCGAGCATGAACAGCACTACAGCAAGTATCACTGTCACAAGGCCCTGCTTATCATCCAGCTGATTGGCGGCGGTACCTTCTTCAATTTTCGCCCAGCCTTCGTCGTATGTGGTTTCGGCTTGCTCGTAATAGGTGCCGATAAAGCCTTCCATTTCAAACGGTGATGCGTATTCCTCCTGAGCGTCGGCCCATTCGATCGCCGCACTCAGCTCATCAGAGACGTTTTCATACATGAGCTGGTCGAGCTTGTATTGGAATCTGTCTACGTCGTCCGTGTTTCCCGAAGATTCCGCGAAAGCAAGGTCGACTCTCAAGCTGTTGATCTCGTTCCAGGTGGCCGTGTCCTGCGCAATGGTCTGAGAGGCTTCGTTGTAATACTGGTTCGCATCGGCGATGAGCGCATTGCCCTGCGTGTAGCATTCCGCCTGGTCGCCGCTGTAAAGTGCGCTCTGCCATGAGGCGTACGCCGTGAGCACCGCGGTGATGCCGAGGATGATCGCGATGAACAGCTCGAAACGGCGTGAGAACTTTTCGGAATTGATGTCTGTTTTCATAACCTGCTCCTTTAAAATATATTCATTTGAATGAGATATGTATTTGTAACCCCCCCGAAGAAATTAAACCACAGAGGAATCAACCGATAGTCAACCAAACAAAAGCGCCAACTTGCGCTCTCGCAGGGCTTGCTTATTAAAATGTTTACAAAAGCTTTTTGAGCGATGCGGGGGGGTCTTCACCGAACTCGGTTAAGAAATGATGCCGGAAGCTTTGATAGGCCTGATAGGCTTCTCTGTCCCGCCCGCTCCTGCGGTAAAGCGAAATCAGCCGCGCACAGGCCGTTTCGCTCGTCTTATTGTGATGCAGCAGCCCGCGCAGCACGTCTGCGGCTTTATTGAGCTGCTGCGTTTTTTCATACTCGCTGCACAGATTCAAAGAAAAATGCTCAAAAAGGCGCTCGTAATAGGCCTGATGCTCCACGAGCCAGACGTAATCCTTGCCGTCCATAAAAATGCCGTTATAAACGTTCACCGCGCGTTCGAGTGTGCTCGCGCGTTCGCTTATGTCATTGGGCAGGGTAAGCGCCGCACAGAACACCTCAAGCTCGCTCGTAATGCGCGCCGGATTGATGCGGTAGCTGTCAAGGCTGCGCAGTAAAATATCGGTGATGCCATATTCGCTGAACCGGTTTCTGATATTGTAGGCAGTCGTATGAAAATTTCGAACCGCCCGCTCCTCGGTCATATCGGGCCACAGCACTGCGCAGATGTAGTTTCTTGAAACCGCTTTGCCGCGCTGGCTTAACAGCAGGGCCAGCAGCTCTTCCGTTTTTTCCGTTCTGAACGCGGCCACGTCGCCCGGCTGCATGCAAAGGCTAAACTGGCCGAACACTTTAAAATGCGGCACAGCTGTTTGCTGCTCACGGACGATGCGCTTGTAGCGCGATACGCGCTCGATATGCCGCCGGATGTCGTCAAACTGGACGGGCTTTAACAAATACCCGATCGCATTGATCTGATAAGCCTGAAGCGCATATCTCTCGTGTGCGGTCACAAATACGACTTCGAGATTCGGATTTTTTTCCATAAGCAGCTCGCTGAGTGCCAGCCCGTTCATTTCAGGCATTTCAACGTCAAGAAAGGCCACATCCGCTTCCAGAACGGCCTCATGGCCCACCGCTTTGACCGGATTCTGAAAGGCTTCAAGAAACCTGACGCCGGGAATTTCTTTGAGTATCCGCTCGATTCTCAAAAGGGAGAGCTTTTCATCGTCCACTGCGATTGCGCGAATCATCGTCGTTTCCTTTCGGTATTCTGAATGAGACGGTTGTGCCGATCCCCTCGCTGCTTTTCACAATAAGGCCGCTGCCATACATGCGCATCAGCCGGTAATGGATATTCGTCATACCGACGCTCTGGCCTGTGCCGTTAAGCAATGTGCCGAGCTTTTCCGGCGGAATGCCTGCGCCGTTGTCGCTGACGGACACCGCGACAGCGTCATCGTCCGGCCGTATCCAAAGCACAACCTCTCCGCTGCCCGCTTTCCTGCGGACGCCGTGACGTATCGCGTTTTCGACGAGCGGCTGTATGGTCAGCGGGGGAAGCTGAAATGTGCCCGTCTCATCCATACGGCATTGAACGGTCAGGTTATCAAAACGGGCCAGCTCAAGGTCAACATAGTATCTGACCAGCGCAAGCTCGCGCTCAATCGGCACACAGTTTTCGAGATTCTCAAAATCAAAGCTGCGCCGCAAATACTGCGCGAGCGAGTTGATCAGGCGGCTCGCTTCATTCGGATTGAGCTTAAACGTCTCGTCAATCACAGACAGCGAGTTGAAGAGAAAATGCGGCTTAATCTGCGACTGTAAAAAGGCCATCTCGGTCTGATGAATGCGGTCTTTGAGCTTGTCGCTTTCCATCAGCTGCAGGGAGAGGTCTTTGATGTGTTTATAGCTGTCCGCATTGTCCCGCGCAATCGCAAACGACTCGATGAGCAAAAACACAAAAAACCCGAACGCGGATATTTCTCCTATCGGGTTTTCGAGCATACCGTTTTGGTATAAAGCGTCGAATATAGTGAGTATGAGCAGCAACAGCACGGAGAAAAACATAGGATAAGCGTTTTTGCGCCCGCGGAATACGGCAAGACCGAGTGCAAAAAGCGTATAGAGCATCGTCACAAACAGATGAGCTTCGAATACGAGCACAAGCTGTGTGAAAATGCTGACCGGCACAGCGATCACGAAAAGCGAAAATGCCGCACCCAAACCAAAGAAAACGAGAGGCGGGCGATGGGGGATTTCCTGCGGAAACCGCCGCTTCATGAGGAATAGCATGATCGGATAAAAAAGCAGTATCGCAAGATAATCGAATTTGACGATCCATTCAAAAGGAAAGCCCTCGAACAGGCGGACAACTGCGCGGTCGCCGTTGACCACCATGCGCATCGTCGCGCCGATGCACATCAGCACAAAAAGCAGGTTCTGCTTGTCGCGGCGCAGCAGATAAATCGTTACGAAATAAACGGCCAGCGTCAAAAACGAGCCGATCATGAACAGGTCTTTATAAATCACAGCGCGATTCAAGTCTTGAATCTGATCGGGCGTTCCCAAATAGATCGCGTGCCACATGCCGTTGCGCGCATAGATGAAGTTCGACGAATGGACGATGATATCGGCCTCGCTGCCGGTGGCTGTGAAATAACCGGCCTGAGGCAAAAACGAAGGGCGGAATCCGTCGGCGCTTTTAGCCACGGTGCCGTTTTGAGCAATCAGCTCGCCGTCCGCGTACACACTGTATGCGACGGACAGCAAAGGAATATACAGCCCGACCTTTTGGCCGCTTGTCAGGCCGCGAAGCGTCATCCGGTAAGTGCCGCACCCAAAGCCCGGCAGCTTTTGGCCGTCTATTTTTATGTTGTTCCATACGCCGGGGACGGTGGCTTTGACGGCAGTCTCTTCCTTGCTGCCAAAATCGCTGTCAGTGAGCAGCTCGTTCCAATAGAACTCCCATTCGCCCGAGAGCCTGACGACGCTGCCGCCTGAATCTTGGAAGTTGTATTCGCCGTTGTGGACCGCAGGGGCGTTGGCGAAGAGAGAGAGGCTCATCAGAGAATAAGAAAAAAAGCCGATCAGCATGACCGCAAAAACAAAGACGATATGTTTTCCGTGCTTTTTAAGCAGACATGACACCTTCTCAATCATCCGCAGTTTATTTCATTTATTGTATATGAAATGACGAAGAAAGACAAATTGATTTATGTTTTTTGAGGTGCGCACGCGTTGTTTTATGCATACGGCAGATAATAAGAAAGACGGAGGCGCATTTTGCGGCAGGATAAAAAGACGACCGATGCTCAGATTGAGCAGATGCGGCTCGATATCGCCCGGGAGAAAATGAGGGAAACGGGCATTCGTGTACCGCTTACAAAAAAACAGCGCATGAAAAGAGCGCTGAATATACTGGGGCAGGCTGCGTTTGTCATTGCCGTCGCGGTGCTGGTTGTTTCGCTTGTTTTCGTTTATGCGGCCAAATCGAAGGGGGAGGTGCCCACGATTTTCGGCATGTATTCGTTGTTTGTGGTGGAATCGGGCAGCATGGAGCCGACGCTGACCGTGGGCTCGGTGATACTGAGCCGAAAGCCGCAGCATGCGGACGCGCTGGCAACCGGCGATATCGTCACGTTCCGTACCGGATCGGGCTATGTGGTGACGCACCGCATTGTGGAGGTCATCGGCGGCGAGCCCGTGAAGTACCGCACCAAGGGTGATAACCCCGTGAACTCCCCGGATGAAGAGCTGCTCGATCCCGAGCGCGTGATCGGCATATTTGTGGTCAAAATCCCGTTTACATAAAGCGAGAACGATGAATAAGAACGATGAAAAAACATTGGTCAGAATGGAGAAACTGCGTGCCGCCGAGTATCTGACAGTGGATACGCAGCCGCCGCGCCGCGTGCTCGAAAGCATTTGGCTGCGCATCAGAAGCGGGCAAGCTTGGGGTATTTATGCGCTGTCGTCCTATGAAGCCGGCTTGCTGCTGCAGATTATGGCCAACGTTCATCCGTATGAAGACGGGCGCTGTGTGCTCGCGGAGCGCGGTATGATGCGCAAAAAGCGCGTGATACTGCCGCACGTGTTTTATATCGGCAGTGCAGACATGCTGTATGACACGATGACTGTGCTTGAGTACCTGATGTTTGCGACGGCAAAGGAGAAAACGAAGACTGTGCAGAGGCAGGAGAGGCTTTTTGAATGGCTCATCGCATGCGGCCTTGGCGACATGTCGCTCACAGAGATACGCTGGCTCGACGACGAAGAGAAAGCCGTCGTGATACTGATGGCTGCGGCATGCTCTCAAAGCAGCATCGTGGTTTTTAACATGCCCCATCTGGTGTTCGGCGAGAACCTGCGGCACGCGTTTGCAAATATCAGCAGCCGCATGCGTGCGGGCGGCAAGGCGTTGATTTTCAGCACAACGGACGCGAGCCTCATTCAAAGCGCGGGCACGCATACCGCTTTTCTGGCAGACGGCCGTATCGTCTTTCAGGGGGCGGTGGATGGCCTGCGGGCGCATTTCGATGTCTATTCCGTGCGGATTGAAGCCGACGACGAATCTGAAAAACGGCTCCGGGAGGCATACGCAGAATACCGGATAGACAGAAAGGACGACGGAGTGTATATCAGCGGGCGCAAGGGCCAGACACCGAAGGACATCTTTCGAGAGATTCTGGACGCGGGCATCGTGCCGGACGATATGAAGGTGCATCAAAAAACAGTCAAAAACGCGCTGGAGGAGCTCGCTCACAGGCATGATTTATCGTGACGGTTTGCTGAAAAAAGAAATGCGCCATGCCGAAAGCAGAACGGGCTTTCGGCGCAGGCTGGCCGTGGGGCTGTTTCTTGGGCTGTTCTCTTTCGCCGTGTACTTTGCGCTGCAAACACTGCAGGAGAGCGTGGTTTCGCAGGCTGCGCCGCAGATCATGCAGCGAAGCTTCTTTTCGACGATCACGATTTATCTTTATGTGTCGTTCATTTTCTTAACCGGCTATTTATTGGTGCATTTTGATAATCTGTTTTTTTCCGAGATACGCCGCAATGCATGGTACATGCTCATTCAAATGGGCTACCGGCCATATAAGATGATCATCTCCAAGCTCGCGGCACAAGGATATACGGTTTTCATGATGTACGTTTACGGCTTTGCGGCGACTTCGGTGCTGACCGTGTTTATCAAAGCGCCGTTTGTGTATGCCTATATGCCGTCGCTGTTTGCGGCGGGGCTCGTGGATCTGCTGCTGGTCACCGTCGTCTGTATGGCCGTATCGTTGTTTGTCAGAAAGGCGGATAACGCGCGGTATTTCATCATATTTGCTGCGGTGCTCATCATGCTGCTGAAATGGGCATTGGGTATGGATGAGGTGATAGCCGACCGCGCGGCGATGCAGTCTCTGCATAGCTTTCTGCGGGGCTCTGCTTATGTACCCGTCTCCTTCGGCTTGATACTGCTCGGCATCGCAGTCTGTGTGATCCGCGCGAAAAGCCTTTCCAGGTATGTGAATACGGGAACGGACAATGCGGTGCTCCCCGAAGGCGCGTCGCTCGGGTACGCCGATGCTGCGACGGGGCAAATCAAAGCGGCGGCGCAAAGCCGGCAGCGGCGGCACAGGCCGCTCGATATTGTGACGACATCGGTGCTGCTGCTTTTTATCGGCGCGGCGCTGCTGCTCAACGTATTCATTATACTGCTCAGCACGGCGACGCCCGGCAGTGAGGTGACCATTCGCGGCCAAATTCCGTATATATTCAGGTCCGACACGATGGCGCCCTCCATCATGGTCAACGATCTCGTGTTTTTTAAACGGATAGACACCGCGTACCCGCTTAAGGAGGGCGATATTGTGCTGTTTAAATTTAAGGAGGCGGTGTATGTGGAACGGATATCCCGAAGAGAGGGGGATGAATTGACCGTCGATATCGATACGTATCCGGCGGATGCGCAGCAAGGCGCTATGATCAAAGCCGTCGGCAGGGAAACCGTATACGGGGTATATTCGGGAAGAAACCGCTGGCTCGGCGCGCTCATACTGTTTGCGAATTCCATCGTCGGCAGAATCGTGTTTCTGCTCGTTCCCGCCGTGCTGCTTTTCTCTCGCAAGCGCATTGCAAAGGCTCTGAAAAAGTAAAATCAACGATGACAGTTGTTTTATGATTCCTTGCTCATCGACAGCTCGACCACTTTTTCAACGGTGATATCCGCGGTCGGTACATTGCAGACAAAGGTGTGATCGGCCAGAACCGCGACACGGTCGCATATGCCCAGGATTTCTTCGATGTCCGAAGAAATGAAAATCACGCTGGCTTTCTTTTTAATCAGGTCGTTAACCGAATTGTAAATATCCACTTTGCTTGCGATATCAAGTCCGCGCGTCGGCTCATCGAGAATGAAAATTTTGGCCCGGCTCATGATCCATTTGGCAAAAACTGCTTTTTGCTGGTTGCCGCCGCTGTATTCCAGTATGTTGCTGTGCAGGTTCTGCTGCGGAATGTTGAGCTTGTGCACATAATCCGACACAACCTGTTCCAGAACGGAATTGTTGATCAAAAAGAAGTTTGCAAATCGCTTCAGCGACGACACCGCCACGTTGTTGTTGACATCAAGATAGCCGAATATCGAATCGGTCAGTCTGTTCTCCGGAATCAGGGCGATGCCGTTGCTGATGGCTTTATAGGGGTTATCGATCTTGATGGGAGCGCCGTTTAGCAACATCTCGCCTTTCACGTTTGGGGCAGCGCCGAATAAGCAGTTCGCGAGCAGCGTACGGCCTGAACCCGCAAGCCCCGTGATGCCGAGTATTTCGCCCTGGTGCAGACTGAAATTGATATTGTAAAGCTTGTCTTCGAACCCGAGATCTTTGACGGCGAGCGTTTGCTTTCCTTTTTTTATGGATATTTTGGGATATCGCTGGCTTAAGTTCTGCGCGCTCAGCATGCGGATAATGTCTTCGCGCGTGCATTCGGAAACTGTTTTTGTGCCCATGATCTGTCCCTTTTTTATCACCGTGATCCTGTCGCCGAGTATGGTGACATCCTCGATGCAGTGCGTGATATAAAAGACGCCGGCGCCGCGCTCCTTGATCTTATTGACGATGCGGTATAAAAGATTCCGCTCGCTCTGCGCAAGCGCCGAAGACGGTTCATCCAATATGACAATTTTCGCTTCGGACACGTAGGCACGGCAGAATTCAATGATTTGCCTTTGTGCGAAACCCAGATTGGAGACCTTGTCAAAGGTACTCACCGGCAGATCCAAATCATCGATGAGGCGTTGGCAAAGATAATTGAGCTTGTTGTAATCAATCATCGGAAGAAACTTATATCTTCTCGGCAGATTATTAAAAAACAAATTCTCCGCGACGGAGAGCTGAGAGAGCATGGTGGCATCCTGACGGATATAGATCACGTCTTTAAAGAGATTATTGGAAAACGTCTTGGTTTTGACAAGTGTGTTGTTAATGAATATTTTACCAGAATCGGGAGACACAACACCGCTGGCCACTTGCATGAGCAGGCTTTTTCCCGCGCCGTTTTCACCCATGATGACATGTATCTCTTTTTCAAAAAGGTCAAGATTGATATTTGACAGTGAAAAATTCTCCAAAGCCAAATTCACATCCTGCAACTTAATCAAGGGATCCTTCAAATCCATACGCCTCCGTTTATTCAATAAAACGAGATTAGCCGGCCTCATAGATATCCACAGAAGTATATAATTGTATGTTTAAGTCAAAGAGGAAGTCTTTATAGGTGTCTTTCAATGACGAATCCGTAATGATCTTATCGGGAAGGCTGAAGTCGCCGACACGGTAAAACGATTTTTCGCCAAAATGCGACGCAGGGCAGACGATTGAAACGGTATTGGCTGTTTTGCACGCCTGCTGGATGAGCGATGCCTTGTTGATGCTGGAGACCGTGATGCCGAAATTCTTGCTGATGCCGTCTACTTCCACGATCAAATGGTTCAGTGTGAAGTTTTGCATATTGTTGATGGCGAGCTGGCCGTAAACCGCATACTCTTCCAAATCGCCGCCCAATAAAATCATATGGTTGCCGGGTGAAGAAGAAAACTCGAGTGCAATCAAAAGGTCGTTCGTCAGTACGGTCAGGTTGTTTTTTTGCGTCAGTCTCTTTGCAATATACCGGTTCGTCCGGCCGTCTGTGAGCATGATGATATCGTTGTCTGAAACGAGATGAAAAACCGTGTCGGCTATTTCGTGAAGCTGAGAAATATCCGGTTCGTTGCTTGGCAGCTGCTCTGAGTATGGATAGGGCTCGCTGTCGGCAGCGTCGTTGATGACGGCACCGCCATGCGTCCTTTTCAGGTATCCTTCGGATTCAAGCTTCTCGAGATCCCTGCGAATGGTGACTTCGGTGACATTCAAAATACTTGAAAGCATGGCAACAGAAACATGCTTGTCTCTTTCAAGATAGTTTTTAATTATATTAATGCGTTCGATTGCAAACATTTTTGTGCACCTTAATTGATCGTTATTAAAAGAATCATGATTTATCATACATTATATGTATTGTTTTTTCAACCCATAAACAAAAGAAAGAAGAACAAAAAATAACCGAAAAAAATGATAAAAAAACGAACATTATTTTGATTGACATATGTATATATAAGTGATAGAATTCGAAAAAGAAAGACAAACAAAAGTAAACGAACCAATACGAACATTGCGCCCATCTGACATTTTACAGGTTTACCCGGGTTACACCGGAGTAAAAATAACATAATCAAGGAGAGAGAAATGAAAAAGGTATTACTGAGTCTCTTGGCTTTTGCGTTGGTTTTTGCGCTCGTGGCTTGCGGCACAACTCCGGCACCATCGGCAAGTGCAGAATCTTCGGCTCCTGCTGAATCGGAATCTTCGGCTCCCTCTGAATCTGTATCTGCGGTTGCAAATGCTGGTGACTACTATGTGGGTATTTCAATGCCGACCCAGTCGAGCGAACGCTGGATTAAAGACGGCAACAAAATGAAAGAGATTCTCGTAGAGAAGGGATACCAAGTTGACCTGCAGTATGCGGAAGACGACATTCCGACTCAGAAAGCTCAGATTGAAAACATGCTCGCCAAGGGCGCTGATGTTCTCGTCATCGCAGCTGTTGACGGCTCGACACTGTCCGCGACTCTCGACCAGGCCGGCAAAGATGGCGTTAAGATCATCTCTTACGACCGCCTGTTGGTTGATACCGAAGCCGTGTCCTACTATGCGACATTTGACAACCGTAAAGTTGGTCAATTGCAGGCTCAGTCGCTGGTGGACGGCCTGAAAGCCAAGAAGGGTGAAGGCCCGTACAACATCGAGCTGTTCGCAGGATCTCCTGACGATACAAACTCCTTCTACTTCTATTCCGGTGCGATGGATATTCTGCAGCCGATGATTGATGACGGCACAGTCGTGATTCCCTCCGGCCAGACTGAACAGGCTGATATCGGAACACTCCGCTGGCTCGGTGAAAACGCACAGGCCCGTATGGATGCGATTCTCGCTGCAAACTACACTGACGGCAAGCCGCTGCATGGCGTTCTCTCTCCGTATGATGGTATTTCAAGAGGCATAATTTCTTCTCTGGTGGCATTCGGATATGAAGTTGGCACAGATAACTGGCCGGTGGTGACAGGTCAGGACGCTGAAGCGGCTTCCATCAAAATGATCATTACCGGCGACCAGTACAGCACGATTCTCAAAGACACAAGAGAGCTCGCGGCTGTTGCGGCGAACATGGTGGATGCGGTTCTTTCCGGTACCGAACCGGAAATCAACGATACCGAAACATATGACAACAACGTCAAGATCGTTCCTTCCTATCTGCTCGTGCCCTATACGGTCACAGTTGATAATTATCAGGAGCTCGTTATGGATTCCGGTTATTTAACTGCAGACGACATCAAATAAGCAGGGACAGAAAAATAAACAGCAACTTAATCGGCTGGCGCTGCAAGTGCCAGCCGATTAAAGCTATCAAGACGGTTGTTATGCTTAATATCGCGGCAGATATATAAAGGAGTGAGACGATGGAAAATTACATTTTAGAGATGAGGAATATAACAAAGACATTTCCGGGTGTCAGAGCTCTTGATAATGTGAATTTAAAGGTTAAGCCTAAACATATACACGCTTTGGTAGGGGAGAACGGTGCCGGCAAATCCACACTCATGAATGTGTTAAGCGGCGTTTATCCTCATGGCACATACGAAGGTGACATTATCGTTGAGGGACAGGTTTGCGCTTTTAAATTCATCAATGACAGTGAGGCTAAGGGCATTGCCATTATCCATCAAGAACTTGCCTTAATACCAACCTTATCCATTGCGGAAAACGTTTTTTTGGGTAACGAGCAGACGGACAGGGGAATTATCATCAATTGGAACAAAACACACAGCAGAACGATTGAAATGCTAAAAAAGGTCGGGCTGAATGAAAATATCGAAACAAAAATAAAAGATATCGGCCTTGGCAAGCAGCAATTGATTGAAATCGTTAAGGCTTTGGCTAAAGACGTTAAGATACTGATTCTCGATGAGCCGACGGCGGCGCTCAACGATGAAGATTCGAGCCATCTTCTCGATCTCCTTGTCGATTTAAAAGAGCATGGCATCACAAGCATTATCATTTCACATAAACTCAACGAAGTGACGAAGGTCGCGGATGAGATTACGATCATACGCGACGGTGCTGTGATAGAAAACCTTGTAAAGGGTGTTGATGACATAAACGAGGCGCGCATTATCAAAGCGATGGTGGGGCGCGAACTCACCGACCGCTTTCCGAAAAGAAAGCATACCGTCGGAGACGTTCGTTTTGAGGTTGCCAATTGGAATGTTTATGACCCGCTCGATCCGGACAAACAAATTCTTTTCAACATTAATCTCAGTGTGAGAAAAGGCGAGGTCGTCGGCATTTCGGGCTTGATGGGTGCGGGGCGAACAGAATTTGCCATGAGTGTTTTTGGCAAGGCTTACGGCAAAAAGATTACAGGCAGCATCGTCAAAGATGGTAAAGAACTCATCATGCACGACGTGAGTGATGCCATAAAGAACGGAATTGCATATGCAACCGAAGACCGCAAAACAGCGGGGCTCATTTTGATCGACGACATCAAAAGAAATATTTCACTCGCGGCATTAAATCAGTTAAGAAAAGGTGCCGTTATCGATGACAACATGGAGATAAAGGTCGGAGAAGAATACAGGGAAAAGCTGAATATTAAATCCTCCAGTGTTTTGCAAAAAACAGGCAATCTTTCGGGTGGCAATCAGCAAAAAGTGGTGTTCAGCAAATGGATATTTGCTGACCCGGACGTGCTGCTGCTGGACGAACCCACAAGAGGCATCGACGTGGGCGCAAAATACGAAATATACAATATTATTAACGAGCTTGCTGAGAAGGGCAAATCTATTATAATGATATCATCGGAGTTGCCTGAAATCCTTGGCATGTGTGACAGGGTTTATGTCATGAACAAGGGAACGATTGTTGGTGAGCTGACTGCTGAGGAAGCTTCCCAGGAAAAAATTATGCACTGCATAATGCAAAGCAACAAGGAGGTAACGAAATGAACAACAATAAAATATCGAACCTGATTAAAGGGTCGTTAAAGCAGAATGCAATGGTTATTGCGCTCGGCGTTGTCATACTGCTGTTTCTGATTTTAACCGAGGGTGTGCTTTTGCAGCCGCTGAACATTTCGAACATCATTCAGCAAAACGCGTATGTCATGGTGCTCGCAATCGGCATGCTGCTTTGTATACTGATCTGCGGCAACATTGATCTTTCCGTGGGCTCGGTTGTCGGTTTTGTCGGCGCGATATCGGCTTTATTGATCATAAAGATGGAAATGCCGGTTCTGCCCGCCATTCTGATATCGTTGGCAGTCGGTTTTGTGATTGGCGTTTGGCACGGCATCTGGATCGCGTATGTGGGCGTTCCCGCGTTTATAGCCACGCTGGCCGGTCAGCTGATATTCAGAGGCTTGACAATGGTCGTGCTGAACGGGACCAGCCTTGCGCCGCTTCCTGAGAGTTACACGTTTATGGCCGCGGGCTTTGTTCCCGATATAGCGAGCATAGGCGATGTCAATCTGCTGGCTATACTCACCGGTGTTGTGGCTTCGGGGCTGTTCATCGTCAGTGAGTTAAGTAAACGCAGGAACAAAAGACGTTACAATTTTGCCGTGCCTTCGCTGCTTGCGTTCTGGCTGAGAATTGCACTAATCGTCATCGTTATCAATTTCTTCACGGTTCAGCTGTCCAGCCACCGCGGCCTGCCGATGTCTCTTGTGGTCGTCGTTGTGCTGGTGCTGATTTACTCGTTCGTGACCAACAAGACAATACCCGGCCGGCATATCTATGCATACGGCGGGAACCCCAAGGCAGCGGTGCTTTCGGGTATCAAAACAAAGCGTATTCTCTTCTGGGTGTATGTCAATATGGGCTTTTTGTCTGCATTGGCGGGCATCATCTTCACAGGCCGCCTGAATTCCGCGACGCCGAAGGGCGGCAACGGCTTCGAACTGGACGCGATTGCGTCATGCTTTATCGGCGGCGCATCAACAACAGGCGGTATCGGTACTGTGGTCGGCGCGATTGTCGGCGGTCTGCTGATGGGCGTTTTGAATAACGGCATGTCCATCATGGGCGTCAGCATCGACTGGCAGCAAGCCATCAAAGGCTTCGTGCTGATCGCAGCCGTCGGATTCGATGTTTGGACAAAATCCAGAACCAAAGCATGATCAAAACCGCAGAGGAATCTGCGGGATGGTGGGAATTAGGGGCTTCTACCTCCTTATGCTGCAGTTTTTAGCGGCAGACTCATATTTTTACCCCTCTTCAACGTTTCGACTGAAGGAGAGGGGTTGTTTATTTCTGAATTGTTTCCGGCGCAAAATAAATAACAGACCCTTATTACGGGTCTGCTATGACGACCAGACAACACAATGGAAAACGGAAAACGATGATATATTTTATAAGCAATCAAATCCTTTGACCTTCCGGGCAGTGTATGAATTCAATTGTACGATGCGCCGCCCAGGTCGCGCAGCATGGCCTTCATGCCGGATGTCATCATGATTTCGTTGTCCGGCATCACCCAAATGGCTTCCAGACCGTCAAGGTTCTCCGCAAATGGCAGGCTTTGCTCAGGCGGCATCAAAAACAGCGTGGTCGAAAGCAGGTCCGCCATACCGCTGTCTTCGCAAACCACGGTGACCGCCTTATAGTAATCGGCGGGCATCAGCGTCTGAGGATCAATCAGATGATGGTAATTGACGCCGTTCACGGTGTAAAAACGCTCGTAAATGCCGCTCGACACCACGGAAAGATTGGTGACAAACGCCACGTCGAGCAGGTTGGATTCATCCGTGGAGCCTGCAAGCGGGCTGTCGGGGTCTTTTATGCCCACGCTCCATTTGCTGCGTACGCCGTCCTTGGGCGTGCCGACGGCGCGGATATTGCCGCCTGCGCTGATCAGCACGGAATCATAGCCTTTCTCAATGAGCTTGTCCGCCGCGACTTCGGTCGCGTAACCTTTTGCCACGGAGCCCACGTCAAGGCTCATTCGGCTGTCGTTCAAATAAACGGTTGAAGCCTGCTCGTCAATGATCATGCCGCCTATATCCGTGTGCTGGGCGGCATCCTGAAGCTCGGCCATGGGGGGGAGCTCCGCTGTTGAGGGATCAAACTCTCCGGCCTCACGGTAATCGTGCCATATACGCAGCACACTGCCCATGGCCACATTGACGATGCCGTTTGATTTGTCGTACCAGTCCCTGGACATTTTGAGCATGTCGATGATCACGGGGTCCACCTTCACGGGAGCGATGCCTGCGTTGTCGTTGATTGTTTTTACATTGTTGATGCCGTCGTAATCATGATAGATATCATACTGCTTATTGAGCTCGGTAAACGTATCGTAGACGGTATTGTAAATATCATCGAATTCTTCCTGAGAGCTCGCGTAAGCCATCACAATGACGGATGTATCAAACGTGTCGAGAAATTCACCGCTGTATTTTTCGTATTTTTGCGACGGTGCACAGCCGAAAAGCGGGAAAATCGTCAGTATGCATAAAATGACCGTAAGGAACTTTTTCATTTGACCTCTTATACAGCAAAATAATCCTTCCGGCGCTGGGCCGGAGGGATTATTCGCGTGTTTTCTTTAAATTTTAAACGAATCAGTCAGCGCTTGCAATCGCTTTTTCCACGGCTGCAATGTAGTCCTGAACGGAGATGGTCACGCTGGATGTGAGGTCCGCTTCCGCAGGAACAGCCGGGTGCTCCTCATCCTTCGGGGCCGTCTTCATCGCTTTGACTTCGTCGATGGTCTTGCCGATCATCCACTGGCCGAGAGCCGTGATCTGTTCGTACCATTCCTTGCCGATCGAAGAGGCCGTCTTCATGCCGTATTCGTCGCCGAGTTCCACTTTTGTTTTGGGCTTGGAGGCTGCATCGGTGATCAGTGTGCCTTTTGCGTCAAAGTTGACCTTCACCTGGCCGTTGTCGATCATCACGCCGACGATCTTGCTGTCCTGATCGACTGTGACCGCTGCCATGATGATGTCAGCCTGTGCAATGGCCTCCGCATCCGCAGTCGCGCCCGCAGATTTTGCGATGGATGTCACATTGCCGATACCTGTTTTGGTTGCGCCCGAAACCGTTGCGCCAAAATCCTTCGCGTTGGCGACGGCTTTCTGTACGGCAGCCAGATAGGGGGACACATGGATGGTCACGCTCGATGTCAGATCGGCTTCTGTCGAAACGCCCTCTTCATTAAGCTGCATGCCCATCACTTCGTCGATCGTTTTGCCGACCATCCAGTCTTCAAGGGCTGAAATCTGCTCATACCATTCTTTGCCGATACCGGATGCCTTGGCCATGCCGTAAGCATTTCCGAGTTCAACCTTTGTCTTGATTTCCTGTGCGGTATCCGATTTCAGCTGGCCCTGCGCATCGAAGTTCACCATGGGCTGAACCATGTCGATCTTGACGTTGAGGATCTTTCCGTCTTTGTCAAGCGTCACAGCCGCAAAAGCGGTGTCTATCTCGGCAAGTGCGTCCGCATCGGCGGATACGCTGGCCGACTTCGCAATGGAAATGTCACTTCCAAGGCCCGTCAGCACTGTGCCGGCCGCGGCCGTCTCGCTTTGCGTTGCCGATTCGCTCACAGTTGCGGACGCTGCCGGTGATGTTGTTGTGTTGTTGCTGCCGCATCCGGCAAAAGCTGAAATAACCAACGCCAAAACCAAAACCAATAATAGTACCTTTTTCATCAGTCTTCCTCCTCTTTATCACTCACCAATTATCATTGCCAATCCTCGTCTTTTATTTCACCGGGCGGCAATATAATTGGATAAATGTTTCTCTCAGGCTCTGTTTTCTGTTAAATAAACATAAACATTACCAAAAAACTGTGATAAGTTTATCACAAAGTCAATAAAAAATGAAGTGGTATTAATAACCATTATGAATTAAATTTTGATATGTTTCAACGGTAAAAAAAGCGTTTAGCAATATAAAGATTTGTAATAATTAACATTAGAATTCGAAAAAAAAGTTTGATAATATTATATCAATTATGCAAACGGACACATCGGCAAAAAAACTGAGGAAGGGTTTCTGGCAGGTGGCCGACCCGAAGATTTGGGTGGCTTCCACCATACCGATACTGGCGGGCGCGGCGGCAGCCTGGTCATACGGTTCGGGCATAAAGCCGCTGAGCATACTGTGGTTTTTGCTGGCCGTGATCGCTGTTTACCTTGTGGAAATCGCAAAAAACGCGCTCAATGAGGTGGTCGATTTTCAGTCGGGCGTGGACCCCGGCGTTGACGAGCAGCACAGGACCCCCTTTTCGGGCGGCAAAAAGTCAATCGTGCAGGGGTACCTCGACCTTACGCAATGCCTGACCATCGCAGTTTTCTGCTATCTCGCAGCCGCCGTATTGGGCTGTGTGCTCGTGCTGTTCGCTGAGCCGCGTGTGCTTTGGCCGGGGCTGGCCGGTTTTATTCTCGCCGTGCTGTACAGCATGCCGCCGTTTAAGCTCTGTTACAGAGGGTTTGGTGAAATTGCGGTGGGGCTGGCGTTTGGCCCCGCGATTGTGATGGGCATATACGTGCTGATCGAAGGGCGCTTCGATTGGCTGCCGCTGCTGGTATCGCTGCCCATCGCCTTTATGATTATCAATGTGCTGTGGATCAACCAATTTCCCGATTATGAGGTGGATAAAGCGCATAATAAGAAAAACGGCGTTGTGCGTCTGGGCAAGCAAAAAGCTGTGGCTGTCTATGCGGCGCTTTTTGCCCTCAGCTATCTGTCGGTTATCGCGGTGGCTCTTTATGCGGGGAATTTGATCTGGCTGCTGCCGCTGCTGACGATTCCCATTGCGGTGAAAGCCGTGAGCAACTGCCGGGAGAACCTGAACCGGATCGACAGGCTGATCGCGTCGAACGCGGCCACGGTGCAGATCTACCAGCTGTTTGGATTGTCTTTTGTAATCAGTGCCGTTCTGGACGGCTTAGTCTTTTAATTCATGGGAGGAAAAGATGTCAAAGAAAATTGTGATTGTGGGCGCCGGATACGCGGGCATTGAAGCCGCTGTCAAGCTCAACAAAAAAGGGAGAAGAGACGATCTTGATATTACGATCATTGACCGCAACCCTTACCATACGCTGTTAACGGAAATTCACGAAGTTGCGGGCAACAGAGTCGGTGAAGACGCGGTAAAAATACCGCTCAAGGAGATTTTCAAAACAACGAATGTGAATCTCGTGATCGACAATATCGACCAGTTTGATTTCGATTCCCGCAAAGTAAAGTCTAAGTCGAATGAATATCCGTACGATTACCTGATCATGTCGGTCGGATCGACGCCGAATTATTTCGGCATACCGGGGCTTGAGGAACACGGTTTCCCGCTTTGGTCGGTGGACGACGCGATCAAAATCAGGGAGCACATCGAACGCTGCTTCTATGAAGCGGAAACCGAGAAGGACGCGCAGCGCCGCAAACGGCTGCTCACATTTATGGTGGGCGGCGCCGGATTTACGGGCGTCGAAATGATCGGCGAGCTCGCGCAGTGGGTGAAAAAGCTGTGCCGGGTTCACCACATTGACCGCAAAGAGGTTCGCCTCATCATCGTGGACATGATGGACTGCATACTGAGCAACCTCTGCGACAAAAACAGCAAGAGAGCCCACGATTACATGCACGGCAAGCTCGGTATTGAGATCATACTCAGCACCACCATCAAGCAGGTTACGGCTGACTATGTGGATATCGGGGAAAGAAAGATAGAAACCAGCACGCTGATATGGGCGGCCGGTGTCCGGTCGTCGCTCGATGTGGAGAAGATGGAGCTCGACAAAGGGCCGGGACGGCGACTGACCGTTGATGAGTTCTGCCGGACGAAGCATAAAAACGTGTATGCGGTCGGCGATGTGGGTGCCCTGCTCGATGAAAAGGGCAAGGCGTTTCCGGCAATGGTGGAAACCGCACTGCAGACCGGCGACGGCGCGGCGATGAATATTTTGAACGATATCAGAGGCAAGCAGCCCGAAGCCGTTACAGTCAAGCTGCACGGCGTGATGGTCTGCATCGGCAACTATTTTGCGGTGGCCGATCTGATGGGTGTGAAGCCCGGGCGCTGGATATCGCTGTTCATGAAATACATTGTCAACATGCACTATCTTTATGGTATCATGGGCTTAAAGGGCGTCTGGGATTACCTGCGCGATGAGATTCTGCACAGACGGCAGTACAAGCGCTTCCTGCAGCGTAACTATACGAGAACGGTTCAGGCGTGGTGGCTTGTGCCTTTAAGGCTGTTCCTCGGCTGGACATGGTTCTATGAAGGCATCAAGAAGGTGCAGGAGGGCTGGTTTGCAAAGCCGATGCTCGCAAGCTTTTTGGGGTACGCTTCGGGTGCGGACGCGGCATCGACAGCAACGGGTGCCGAAGCCATTTCAGGTGCGTCTCAGGCCGTCACCGGTGCGGCTCCGGCGGTTGTCGAAAAGCTCATGAATATCGATCTTGGGTTCTTAGGGTTCTTCCTTGAGAGAGCGGGAGAAGGCCAGCCGCTCGTGTTCCGTATCCACTTCTTCCTTGTGGACTGGATACTGAACGGATGGGTGCTCGCGACGCCGGGCTGGTCAATGTTCTTCCAGGTGCTGATCGTGATTCTTGAGATTCTCGTCGGCCTTGCGATATTCTCGGGGACGTTTACGTTCTTATCGTCCGTCGTCTCGCTCGGCCTGATTGCAATGTTCTTAACGTCCACAGGTATGTACGACTCCACATGGTGGATGCTGTTTGCGGGTATCGCGATGGCAGCCGGAGCCGGCCGTGCGTTCGGGCTTGATCACTGGGTGCTGCCGTATCTCGGAAGAGTTTGGGACGGCACAAAGAAGAATGGCCGACTGACGCTGACTTGGGACAAAAAGAAAAAATAAGGGGTATAAAAATAAGTGTGGGAAAAGCTGCCCGCTTTAAAAACGGAGCTGGATCTGTTTGAAGCGCTGCTTAATGAACAATTTGGTTCAAAAAAGAATATCAATTCTTTCATAGACCGGCTGTCGCTTGATATCATACAGAGCGGAGGAAAGCGGCTGCGCCCGGCCATAACTATTGCCGCCGCGAAGCTTGGGAATTATGAGCGCGACAGGGTTTTCAGCACGGCGCTGAGCGTGGAGATGCTGCATACGGCCACGCTGATTCACGATGATATCATCGATAATTCGCTGGTCAGGAGAAACATGCCGACACTGTTTGCCACGCAGGGGGTCAGCACAGCCGTGTTCGCGGGCGACTATATCTATGTGAAGTCCATGCAGGCGCTGGCCGCCGCCGATTTGCCTATGAAATACTTAAGCGAGCTTTCTCAGGCGGTTGAGGCGGTTTGCGTGGGCGAGGTGGAGCAGTTTCGCGGGCGTGGCAAGCTGCCGGGTTTTAAAACGTATCTTTCGAGAATCAGCCGCAAGACGGCGGTGCTGTTTGCGGCATGCTGCGCGGTCGGCAGCCATATCGGCGGTTTGCCCGACGAAGCGGTCAAACACGCGGCGCGCTTCGGCGCGTACTACGGCATCGCGTTTCAGATCAAGGACGATTTGCTCGATTTCACAGAGCATCCGAGCCGCATCGGCAAGCCGGTCGGCAACGATTTGAAGGAAGGCGTGGCCACGCTGCCGGTGCTCATGGCGGCGTCGGAGAATGACGGGCTGCGGGCGGAGATTGAGCGCTTTTTAAGCGGCCTGAAGCGGAAAAAGCCCGCGCAGAAGGATATCCGGCGAGTCATCGGTTTGGTTAAGAAAGCCGAGGGTGTGCAAAAATCTGAGGCGATACTCAAGCGGTATATCGCCAAAGCCGAAAAGCATCTCGAAAAGCTCCCGGAGTCTGAGGGCAGGCAGATGCTCAAAGGCATACTGGATTTAACTTTTCAGTGACAAATGATGTTGATAAGCGCTTCGAATTCCGGAATGACCGGCGTTCGAAGCGTTTTTTGTTAGTTCGAATTTACAATATAAGTTCAGATAAAGCCTTTCCTTGGAGGAGAAGGTCATAGCATCGAAAAACCGCTTAATGCGGCCTCCTCTGACGACTACCCAACGGGTGGATTGGAGTTCGCTATGCTTATTATCCGATCAGCATAAAATATATTTTATTATCATGCAGGCATTGCTCAAATAGCCCCGGCTCGAATCGCCTGTATCTCTGTCGCGCGGCGCACCGCCGCCGCGATCTCCTGATAGCTCGTGCAGCGGCACAGATTGGATTGCAGCCATGTTTCAATCATGTAATCGTCGGGGGTCGGGTGATGGAGCAGCAGCGAGTGGCACACCATAATGAATCCGGGTGTGCAGAAGCCGCATTGATAGGCTGTCAGCTCCGCAAATGCTTGCTGAACCGGCGTACACTCCAGCCCTTCAATGGTGGTAATGCTGCGGCCCACGGCTTCGACAGCCAGCATCAGGCACGATTTCACCGGCCAGCCGTCCACAAGCACGGTGCACGCGCCGCAGTCGCCGTTTTCGCATCCGATTTTTGTGCCGGTGAGCCCGAGCTTTTCCCGCAGCACATAAACGAGCGTATCGGCAGGGCGCACGGCAGCGTCGTAAACGCGGTTGTTAACGGTCAGTGAGATAAGGCTTTTGCCGGACAATTTAAGCATTGTTGTTTCCTCGGCTTTGGCTGTATTCATTGATCAGCTTTTCTATCGTTTTTTTGAATATGAACAGCCGGTATCCGGCAGAGCCTTCGATATCGTCGAGCACGGGCGCGGGTATCTGATCCGCCAGCTGCGCCGCGATATCGGCGGCGGGCGGCAAGCCGTCCGTCCGGATATCCGCAAAGCGAAACGGATACCCGCATAAACCGCTCGCCGCGAGCGAAACCGTGCTGTTTGTGAACAGCGCGCATACCGTCGTCAGCGGATAACCGATTTTCTCCGTTTTGGATCTTTTGATATGATAGCACGGCCGTGCCGCGGCGTTTTTATCGACGGTCACACGGACAATTAGCTCGCCGCTTTGAGGCCGGCTGCCGTTGGAGAAAACCTCCGCCGCGGAGACGGTTTTCGTTCCGCCGGTCGAAGCAATGTCGATCTCGGCGTTTGCCAGCAGCAGCGGCATCAATGTCTCGCGGTAGATGATCGTTCCGCAGAGGTTGCCGCCCAGCGTGAGCCTGCTCCTCACCGTATGATCCGCAATGCGGCCAGCGGCGAGGCTCAGCAGCGGAAAAAGGTCGGTCTGTATAATTTCATTGAGTGGGGCGGCAGCGCCAAAGCTTATGTGCGTGCCATCCGTACCGATGCCGCAGCACTCGGGTATGCTTTTAATATCGATCACGGCGTTCGGCTTTACATTGAACACACGGCTCATGCTGATAATCTCCGTGCCTCCGCCGTAATAATACGGCTTGAGCCCCTGTTTGCTGACCGCATCGTAAATCTGCACGGCTTCCTGCCATGTGTCGGGCAGATAATAATCAAAATCATAGGCCAGCATCAGAGCCCCCCTTTGCTTTGCGCCGCACCCCAGAGCGTTTCGAATGTGACGGGCAGTGAATCAAGCTGAATAGTCGCGGCTTTGCAGAGCGCGTTTGCGAGCGCAGGCGGCATACCGAGCACACCGTGTTCGCCAACGCCGCGCGCCCCCATAGGCCCGCTCAAATTCGGCGTTTCAATGAACTCTGAGATGTACGTCGGGTTTTCGGCAAAGTGCATAATCTTATAAGTCCGAAAGCTCGTGTCTTTAAGCTCACCGGCTGCGTCGTAGTGATAGTTTTCCCGCGTGGCAATACCAAGCCCGGTGTTCATGCCGCCCAGCACCTGGCCCGATGCGCATTCGGGCTCAATCACCTTGCCCGCGTCAATCACGGTGACTGCCCTGATGAGACGGTATGTGTGTTCGGTGCGGTCGTACGCCACCTCTACGGCCTGCGCGCCCACCGTCCAGTAAGGGCCGGGCTGGCCTTTGCCGGTTTCATAGTCAAGCTTGGATAAATGCTTCATCACAAAATGGCCGCGGCCGATAACCGGACCGCCCAATCCGTTGCCTTCTTCTGTTTTAACGCCGAACACAATGTCCTTGAACGGCAATGAAACAGCGATGTCTTCTTTCAGGTGCGCCGTTTCGTTTTCCAATACGATGTCCTCCGGCGTGCAGCGTAATGCGAGCGCCGCATTGGCTTTGAGCTGGCGCAGCGCATCGTCCGCCGCCGCAATGATCGCGTTGCCCGCCATGTAGGTGGACATGCTCGCGACAGTCTTCCAATGGATGGGATGCGCATGCGTATTGACATGCATGTTCATGACGATCTTTTGAAGGCCGATGCCCAGCCGCTGCGAGAGTATCTTCGGCAGCGCGGTGGTCATGCCCGGTCCGCACTCAATCACGCTGCAGCTTAAGTTCACACTGCCGTCCGAGCAGAATTGCACGACGGCTGCCGACGACGCATCGGTGGGGGAACTCGAGGTTTTGGAAAAGCACGCCATGCCTTTGGCGCGTATCACATCTTTTTGAGACTCAACGGCGATGCCTTTTTCCCATTCCATGATCTGCCGGACTCTGTCGATGCACGCATCCAAATTCCCCGTATTGCTGAGCGTAACTCTGACCTGCGTCGGCGTATAATCGCCTTCGCGCACCGCGTTGATGCGTCTCAGCTCGGCGGAATCCATCCCCATGATTTCAGCAAGCTTTTCCATTGTGCGCTCCATCGCAAATGTGGAGACTTCATGACCGAAGCCGCGAAACGACGTTGAGTAAACATGGTTGGTATAGACGCAGACCGAATCGCACTGTATATGAGGAACGTGGTAAGCACCGCTGCAATTGGCGGCTGCCGCACGGCTCATTGAGGGCGCGGTATCCGCGTATGCGCCCGAATCGATAAAGAAATCCGCCTGCAGGGCTTGCAGACGGCCGGACTTGTCCGCGCCGAGTTTGAGGCACGCCTTCGTGCCGATTTTGCATGCGGCCGAACAGAAGCTCTCTTCGCGCGTCAGCGAAATGCGCACCTCCCGCCCGTTGACCGCAAGGGACGCGATGTACGCCATAATCTCGGGATGCGGATTCACCTTGCCGCCGTAGCCTCCGCCCACGAACGGCGTTTCAATGATAATGCTGCTTTCGGGCAGCCGGAAAAATTTTGCGATCAACGCTCTGGATGCGTGCGGGGCTTGTGTGGCGGAATGGATGCATATTTGCCCGCCCGGGAGAATTTGAGCGCGTGCGTTTCGTGTTTCCATAAATGCATGGCTGGCCTGAGGCATGCGGTATTCGCCTTGCACCACAAAATCGCAGGAGGCCCAGCCGTATGGCATGTTTCCTTTGCGAATTTTCGTGCGGTTTGATATGTTTGAGTTCATCTCGGGATAGACTTCGCCCGGCGTGTGCGTGTATTGCATCATTGCGGGATGCACAAGCGTCGGCGTCGGAAGCAGCGCATCCTCCAGGGAACTGACGATAGGCAGCGGCTCATACCGGGCCTGAATCAGCTTCGTGCCCTGCGCGGCCTGCCATTCCTCATCGGCGATCACAATGGCAACCGGCTCCCCGAAATAACGCACTCTGTCAACAGCCAGCACAGGCATGTCTTGCAGCGACGAGCCGATCAGCAAAGGGCAATCCTGTCCCGTGACAACCGCGCGCACACCCGGAACGCTGAATGCGCCCGACGCATCGATGGAGATGATGCGCGCGTGGGCAAACACGCTGGTGAAAAGCCGCGCTTGAAGGCATGAAGAATGAACGCCGTCATCATTGTATTTCGCTTTGCCGCTGACTTTTTGCCATGCGTCGTTTCTGATCATAAATTCTTCTCCGAAGGTCGTTATAAAAGCATTATTGCCAAAAAACGCGGTTTGTTATCCGTCGCAAAACGCTATGGATTTCCTCATATCGCCAGCTGCATAATTCATCGGCATCTTGAGAAAATAAATAAAAAAAGGAGGAACTGTCATGGGCATTATTTCTTGGATCGTGTTGGGAGCACTCGCGGGTTGGGTGGCCAGTATCATCATGAGGAACAACCCGAGGATGGGCGCTTTCGCGAACGTCGCCGTGGGCATTATCGGCGCTTTTATCGGCGGTTTCATTATGAATCTTATCGGCGCAAATGCGGATGTGACGGGTTTTACGCTCGAAAGCTTTCTGGTGGCGCTGCTCGGTTCGGTAATTTTACTCGCCATTATTAATTTGATACGAAAGGGTTCAGTCACGGATAAATAAAATTTTCAGGCAAGAAATAGAAGCAAGCGATATGCTTCTATTTCTTTTTGCTTTTTCAGCAGATTTAGAGCAGCAGATCGGAGAGGCGGTTTTCTGGATAAAGGGCTATTTGAGCACATATGATATCGTGCTCATTATCATCGCGATTGTCACAGGGCAATCGCGCGGGGCATCACGCCGGAGATGGCCACCGCCCTTAAGCCCCGTACCGTCACATTCCCCCCTTTTCTCAAGGATCAGGCAGAGAAAACGGGTTGCTGCCAAAGCAGATGGAATTTCGGGCATATGTTATTCAGCTTGAAACCGGTGATGATATGACCATTGCCAAGGTTTAAATGCTTTTTTGCCCGTTATATGTTATAATTAATTCCATTTGGTAGATTATTATGGTGGTGGAGAGAATCATGCTGACAAATGACGAATCCCTTAATGACCTTTTAAGAATTAAATGGATGTTTGAGCAGCAACAGAAAATCGCCCATTTCGGTACCTTTGAATGGGATATTCACAAAAACACAATGAAATGGTCCCAAGAATCATACGAAATTTACGGAATCGACCGGGGAATCCCGTTAAACTACGAAACGGTCGCGGGTTTCAGGCACCCCGATGACAGGGAAATGGCGGAGCAAGCCATTAGAAAAGCCATTGAACTGAACACGCAATACGAACTCGTATACCGTATCATCCGCAAAGACGGGGAAGTCCGCTACTTACACGGGCATGGGATCGTCTACACAGATAACAAAGGCAAGAACAAAAAAATATTCGGAACGATGCAGGATATCACCGAAAAAAAACAGATGCAATGGGATCAGACGTTCAAAGCCAATTTGCTGTCTGCAGTCAATGAAGCGATTATCGCGACGGATGAGGGCGGTGTTTTAAAATTTATCAACAAAAAAGCCGAAGAAGTTTTTCGAATCAATGCAGACGAGCTCACCGGAAAATACTACTTGGAACTATTAAAACGTACCGGAATTGAATACCCGGTTGAAGAGGTGCATCAAAAGCTTGCCGAAGCCGGAAGTCTGGTATTCGAAATTTCATTGAAAACGGATGAGGGCTGTAAATGGCACGAAGTGCGCAGCAAAACTGTGAGGGATGAAGCCGGTGCGCTGATCGGGGTTGTTTGTGCCGCAAGGGATATGACACACCGCAAGGCCTCGGAGGCCACCATCAAACGCCAGAATACAATACTCAAACAGATCAATGCGATATACAAGCATGCCATGTCGTGTGAAACGGCCCACAGTCTCGGAAAGATGTGCCTTGGTATCATTGAGAAGGTGACAAACAGCACACTCAGCTTTATCGGAGAAATCGGGATGAACGGCGAGTTCCGTCTGCTTGCAAGCAACGCGCCCCATTGGGATATAATCGGCGGAATTGAAATGATCAAAAACCTGAAGATATGTGAAAACACTTTAACGATCAACGATACACGTCAATACAAACTGCCAAAAGGCCATTCGCAAATTCACTCATTTATTGAAGTGCCTTATATGCGCGGCGAGCGTTTGGCGGGTTTGCTCTGCGTGGCCAACCGCGAAGGCGGCTATACCGCGGAGCAACGAGAATTGCTCGAAGCGCTGGCTCCGTCAATACTCGAAACGCTGACCAGCAAGCGTGCGGCAGAGCATCTTAGAGATAACGAACTGCTGATGCGTACGATTATGGACAGCGCTTCGGATTTTTTGTTCTTGAAGGACCAGGACAGCCGCGTTGTGATGGTGAATCAGGCTTACGGGAGGATATTTAACGTCAATATCAAGGATGTGGTCGGCAAGAGTGATTACGAGCTTTACCCCGACCCCGCCATGGCTGCACAGGTTATTGAAAACGACCGGCAGGTCATGGAAACCGGAAAGGCGCTGATCTGTCAGGAATCCACGATGACGGCGGACGGATTTAAGACCTTTTCGTTATCCAAGGTGCCGTGGAGAGACATAAACGGCGATACCATCGGCGTGCTTGGCATCGGCCATGATGTGACTGAACTCAACAAAACGAAAGACTCGCTGCTCGGCATGGTGACGTCCTTAAAGCGCAGCAAGGAGTACATTGAATTGTTGTACGAAATCACCGGAAAAATCTTGAGCAGCACCACGCCTCAAAAGGACATCGACTATCTTTGCGATAAAGTAATGCGGTTTCTTGATTGTGATTGCTATTTTAACTACCTTTATAATATGGGCGAGCTTCACTTGCATCTGAATGCCTGTCAGGGGATACCCCCGGATGTGATGAAGGAGATTGAGCTGCTTCCGGTCGGTGCAGCTGTATGCGGCTACGCGATTCAGCAAAGGAGCAGAATCGTTGCTGAGTATATTCAGCAAACCGATGATATAAGAACCCATTTTTTGAAATCGGTCGGGATTCGTGCTTATGCCTGCCATCCTTTAATGACGGAAAATGAGGTGTTCGGGACACTCGCGTTCGGAACACGGGAAAGGGATTATTTTAAGCAGGAAGAACTCATGCTGATGAACACAGTGGTCGAGAGCATTGCGGTCTCTATCAGAAGAAAAAGGACAGAGGAAAAATTAAGCGAACAGGCCCAAGAGCTGGAGATGAAAAATAAGCTGATCACGGATTTTTTCATCAATGTGTCGCATGAGTTTAAAACGCCGCTGTCAATATTAAAGCTGGCTGCCGAATTAATCGATCACAATTTGCAAAACGACAGGTATGAAAAAATAAGTGCGTATATCGCCATGATCCGGTCAAATTCGAACAGGCTCACCAAGCTTGTCGGAAATCTGCTTGATATGACAAAGGTGGATGCCGGGTTTATGACGCCCAAACGGTCTTTGATTGATATTATCGGCCTGCTTGAAGACATCGTTCAGTCTATTCGCCTTTACGCATCAAAACGTGAGCTGACAGTGGATTTTATATCGGATCTGCCGAGCCGCCTGCTCTTTACGGACGGCGGAATGATTGAAAGAATCGTGCTGAACCTCCTGTCGAATGCCATCAAGCATACACCCCAAGGCGGCAGTATCAGCCTTCATTTTGAGGATAGCGCCGATCATATACTGATTGCCGTGAAGGACAACGGAGAAGGCATTCCCGAAGAAAAAAAGCAGATGATTTTTGACAGGTTCCGTCAGGCCAACAATTCACTTGCGAGGTCAAGCGAGGGGTGCGGAATTGGCCTTGCTCTTTCAAAATCGCTGGCCGAGCTGCTCGGAGGCCGCATTTGGCTGGAAAGTGAGTGCGGCAAAGGCAGCAGCTTTTTTGTCGAACTGCCGTCTGTCAATATAACTGCCGATAAAGCGGTGATCTTAAAATCCGAAAACATTGAAAATAACGTTCTCATTGAACTTTCAGATATCAGCTTTTATTAAAAGGCTCAGCAGATGTTTTACGAAGGATACAAAATGATTTTTCTTAAAGTGGAGACGAGCTTATCACAATCGACAGGCTTATTAAAGCAGCACGCAGCCCCGAGTGAAAGCGCTTTTTGAACAATCAGATCCGTACCCAATGCGGATATGACAATCACAACAGGCTTTGGTTTAACAGCCTTAATGTGCTGCAGCAGCTCCAAGCCGTTCATTTCCGGCATAACGATATCAAGGAGCAGAAAATCCGTTTTTTCTTTTTTCAGCAGGCCTATCGTCTCGTTGCCGTCATACGCCACGCCTACCACCTTAATTCCGGAATAAATTTCCAATCTGGATTTAAAGAGTTCGGCAAATTCAACGCAGTTGTCTGTAATCATAACGCGAATATCTTTTTGCATTTTTATGCCCCCGTCGATCCATGAAGATGTCATAATGGAAAGGTATGTGATTATATTAGCAATAAAAGGCATTAAATACAAGGGAAAAGTCCTAATTTGTCATCTTTTGTGCTGACGGCATCCATATAGCGAAGAAATGATGTCTGAGAACACAACTCATGTGCTATAATACTAACAAAAAATACAAGGATCAAACTGATTGAGCAAGCCATTTAAATTGAGCCGGTTTTTCATAAGATTTTGTGCGCTGGCCGCATTGACAGCGTTGCTCGTGCCGTTTGGCGCGTGCAGCGCGCCGGACGAGAAGACGGCACCGCCGCCAATGCCAGCCGCGCCCATGGGAACGCCTGCGCCTGTTGTTACACCGTCGCCCACACCCGTTCCGACGACACCGCCGGAGGCCACCCCGGAGCCTGTGCAAACGCCGCAGCCCACGCAAACAGCGGCCTATATTGGGCAGGCTGTCTGCACAGCCGAAGAATCCGTCAATATCCGCGAGAACCCCGGCAAAAACGGCGCCGTGCTC
Organism: Bacillota bacterium; assembly: GCA_023408075.1. Lineage (GTDB taxonomy): Bacteria > Bacillota > Clostridia > Christensenellales > SZUA-584 > SZUA-584. The sequence goes on from JAEYKW010000045.1 coordinate 76,351, forward strand.
GGCGCACTGCCGGCGGGGGAAACGGCGGATGTGCTGGCTTATGAGGATGGCTGGGCCCGCGTACACTATAACGGCATAGACGGTTACGTGAGCCGCGATTATCTGATTGGCAGGCATACGCCGGATATTGAGGTTCCGGCGGGGGAGTGGGCAGCTGTTCTCGTCAATCCGTCTCATCCGCTGCCCGACGGATTCGAGACGGCGGTGGCCGGTTTTGAAGGCGGTCAGGTGGATGCGCGTATTTTTGATATTTGCACGGCGATGTTTGCCGACGCGGCGGATGACGGCGTCAAATTCAAGCTGGTGGACGCATACCGCAGCTTTGAGCGCCAGAATGAGCTGTATCAGCAAAAAGTGGACAGCTACATCGCTAAGGGCTACAGCCGCGAGGATGCCGAAACACAGGCCGCCACGATCACGGCGCGGCCCAATACGAGCGAGCATCAAACGGGGCTGGCGCTTGATATCGTGACGCCGTCTTATACCAAGCGCGACAAAGGCTTTGCGAAGACCGATGCGTTCAAGTGGCTGGATGCGAACGCACAGGATTATGGCTTTACGCTCCGATACAAACCGGGCAAGCAGGAATTAACCGGGGTGATTTATGAGCCGTGGCACTGGCGTTTTGTCGGCGTGGAGGCTGCACAGGCCATGAAGCAGAGCGCAGAGTGCCTCGAAGAATATTTCGGTCAATAACCGGCGGCTTCCGGTTGCAATATAGAAATAAATTTATAAGGAGACAATCTACCATGGCAGTTGAAAGAACGTATGTGATGCTTAAGCCCGACTGCATCAAAAGAGGGCTGATCGGAGAAGTGATTGCGCGCATCGAGAGAAAAGGGTATAAGCTCATCGATGCGAAGATGATGAACCTTGACGAGGCCATTCTGCGCGAGCATTACGCCCACCTTGCGGATAAACCCTTTTTCCCGGAAATCGTAGCGTATATGACATCCGGCCCGGTGCTCGGCATGATTGTGGAGGGCGAAAACGCCGTGCTCGGCACCCGTATACTGATGGGCGCGACCAAGTTCGAGGAAGCCACGGCGGGGACAATCCGCGGCGACTATGCGTCCTGCACGAGTGAGAATATCATTCACGGCAGCGATTCTGTGGAGAACGCCGGGATTGAGATCAAGAGATTTTTCAAATAGGGTCGTGCGAAATATGCCGGTATTTAAAAAACGGAAAGCATGGCTGATGGCGCTCGCGCTGCTATGCGTGGCTGCGGCTGCGGCATGCGGCGCGGATAAGCCGGTGCAGCAGGGCGAAAATGCGGAATCAGCGCCAACGACGCTGCTGAGTGCTGAGCCTTCGGCGAAAGACGAGCCTATCGGCGGCGTCTATGAATTCGAAGACAACGTCTATGTCAATCCGCTCGGCTCATTTATTGCGGTCAAAGGATATATGCCGTATTTTGAAATCGCGGGCGACAAGCTGCGCATCATTGATCCGCAGAATGACAGTGTGCACGAAATCGCGGGAGAATCCGCGCTGTCCGATATCAGCCAGGAAGACTTTAATGCGCTGTTTGAAAAAGAGGTTCAGCTGGACGGTTTTTCCGTGCCGGATATAGCGGCCTATTCGCAATGCAGTCAGTATGCCGTTTATAAAGATGAACATGTGGAATACCGAACCTATCTGATGGACGGTGAGGTCTGGCTTGCCAAACTCGCGAACGGGCATATGTGGAGCATATACCGTCTTATAAAAGCAGATGACATGAGTGTGGGGATCATCGGCGGTGCGGATGGACCTACACATGTCTATATCAATAAGGTCGAGTAAGGCCTTGTTCTTCGGTGTCTGTAAATCGCTATCGAAAACGCTGCCAAATACCGAATTGGCTATGCTGATACGCTCCAACCAAGATATTGGCAAGGTGCGTTTTCGATAGCGAATGCTATGCGCTGAAGGCTGAAAGCCGCGTGCAAAGGAGCGGAATGAAAAGATCTCTTTCTGAAATGACAAACGAAGAGCTGTGGCAGCTGTTTCCGGTCATACTGCAAGACCACCGTGATGAGTGGATACAGTGGTATGAGGAAGAGCGGCTGGAGCTTACCCGATTAATCGGCGAACAGAACATTGAGAGAATCAGCCACATCGGGAGCACGGCTGTGCCGGGGCTGATCGCGAAGCCGACGGTCGATATTTTTCTGGAAATCACGCCTCAGTGCAGCGAGCAAAAGCTCATTGAAACGCTTGAAAACAGCGGGTATATTTACAACCCTCAGCCCCAAAAACCGCCGCCGCACATGACGTTTATGAAGGGATACACGCCGCAGGGGTTCGCCGGGAAGGTTTTTCATATTCATGTGAGGTACGAGGGAAACTGGGATGAGCCGTATTTTTGCGACTACCTGCGCAGACATCCCGGCGTTGCCGCCGAGTACGGCGCATTAAAGGTGCGGCTCAGAGAAAAGTTCGAGCACGACCGCGACGCATACACGGAGGCGAAGACGGATTTCGTCAGGCGCGTGACGGATATGGCGAAAGCGGAGCATATGCAACCGAAGCAAACGGCTGAAGATGCCTGCGCTGTCGGCATCATCGGCGGTGCGGACGGACCCACGACCGTGTTTGTGTCAAAAGGCCAGCCATCAGAGGAAAAGCAGCAGGAATGGAATGCCTTGCTGGAAGAGTACCGGGCTGTCGCTGTGCCGACCGAATGCGTTAAAACCGGCGATGAGCTGAAAAACCATCTGATTCATACGTTTGGCGCCAAGGAAATCGCACCGTCTGTGTGGCAGCTGCGCTCGCTCAAGCTCGGCGCTTTATTGGTCAGCCGCCCCGGGACGCTGCAGGTGCCGAAAATGCCGGACGAGAACGCGCCCAAGGAAGAATGGCTCCAATGGGCGAAGCAGTCTCATTTGGATTATGCGGAAGCGGCAGACCGGCTGCCTGACGATTCTCTTGGTTTCCGTTACGCTTTTTTGCGCATACCTTGCAATAAGGCAACCAAAGGGTATTACCGCGCACGCAAAAAAGAAAACAGAAGACTCCTTCGCTCTATGCGCAAGAGGCTGTTTGGCAAGTGGTCGGATATGGACGATATAACGGTGGATATCGAGCTGTCAACCGGCCACATGACGATGGGCAACAGCTGTACGCGGCTGATGAACGCGCTGGTGCTGTGGCGCGGCATCACACAGCACGATATCGATCAAAAAACGCCGCAGTTTATGATGTATGCCGCCGCGATGCGAGACACCGGCAGAATCAAAAAAATAAGAAAGCCGCTGACAAAGTACTAAACGTCATTTTGAGTGAGCGTAAGCGATCGACTACGCAGTGGACTAAAATCCCATGTTAAACGCGTTTAGCCATGGGATGCTCACGTCGCTACGCTCCTCAGCATGACAGGGT
>JAEYKW010000008.1 GCA_023408075.1 Bacillota bacterium
TGCAGCTTGACAATACGGTGGAGGGTGTGATACCATTATCATCCCTGCAAGATGATTACTATGTTTACAACGAAAAACTGTACTGTGTGATCGGCGAGAGGACGCGGCGCAAGCTCAGCATGGGCGACGAAATGCGCGTGCGATTGGAGAGCGTGAGCGTATATCCGCCGCGCATCGAGTTCACGCCTATGCCCTGAGAGGCAATTGGAGAGTGGTTTTGTGAGCGACGGGGTCAAGATATTAATAAAGAATAAAAAAGCCTATCATGAATATTTTATAGAAGAGACGTATGAGGCAGGGATTGCGCTGGTCGGCAGCGAAGTTAAATCCATACGCGGCGGCAAGGCAAACATCAAGGAAGCGTTTATTCGCATCAAGGACTCTCAGGCGTTTGTTCAGGGCATGCACATCAGCCCGTATGAAAAGGGCAGCTTCTACAACGAAGACCCTTTGCGAGAGAGAAAGCTGTTGCTGCACAAGCGAGAGATCGTTAAGCTCTACAGCACGATTACGCAAAAGGGGCTTACGCTGGTGCCCTTGAGCGTGTATTTAAAAAAGGGCCTCGTGAAGATGGAGATCGGCGTGGCGCGCGGCAAGAAGCTGTACGACAAACGGCAGAGCATTGCGGAGCGTGACGCACAGAGGAAAAAGGAACAGGCCACAAAGCTGGCCAGATAATTTCGGCACAGCGAGCTCGTTTTGAGCTTCACCGTGGGGGCGTATTTGGCTTTCGACGGGGGTTTGTCGGAATCGGATAAGCGGGTCGCAGTCCCGGAGTGCTGCGTTAAAAAGCCGGATCTAAATTTAGTTGCAGATAAAACTGAACTAGCTTACGCTGCCTAAGGCAGTGTAATGCCCTGCCGGTGGCACCCTAATCGCCGGGGCCAGGGTATCATTAACTAGGGGAACCTCCCTCGCAAAGCTTTGAGCGTGGGAGAGCATTATGAAGCTACCGCTCGCTTGCCCTGCACAGGGGGGCAGGCAGAGGGGGAAATCTTAAACCTTGTGCTGCACCCGGAGAAAGTCTGGTTTTGGAACTTTCGGACAGGGGTTCGACTCCCCTCGCCTCCACCAAAATGGAAAAAAGTGACACATATAGGTGTTGCTTTTTTATTTTGACAAAGGAATGGAGGAGTCGAACACGAACCGCCGCCCAGCCTGTGCCCTATAGGGTATGGCGGATACGGCGAGACGGTAAACGAATTACAAACGAAACAAAAGGATATTATATTTCTTTACCCATGTATTCTTGATAGAATGTAGCGGTATATCTATATGGTTATCGTGAAAGGGTCTTATTATATGAGAATACTGTGTTTTGGGTCGTTAAATATCGATCATGTGTACAACGTCGATCGAATTGTGTCGCCGGGAGAAACGATATCTTCATCGTCTTTAAGCATATTCGAAGGGGGAAAGGGTTTAAATCAGTCAATCGCTTTGGCGAGAGCAGGCGCATCGGTGTTTCATGCGGGATGTATTGGTGAAGATGGCGCGAGACTGCTGGAATTATGTAGAAAAGAAGGCGTTGATACGCGGCATATCAGTATTTTGCCTCGCAATACAGGACATGCAATTATCCAGGTTTCAAACACCGGACAAAACAGCATCATTGTATGCGGCGGTACCAATCAAATGATGACAGCGGATATGGTTGATGCCGCGCTTAAGGATTTTGAACAAGGTGATATTCTGGTTCTGCAAAACGAAATCAATTTACTGGAATATATTATCGATGAAGCGTACGAAAAGGGAATGAGAATCGCATTGAACCCGTCACCGTTTGATGGCAAAATTGCAAACTATAAGCTTCATAAGGTATCAATGTTTCTGCTGAATGAAATCGAGGCACAGCAAATCACAGGGGCTGAGAATATAGACTCGATAATCGAAACGATGCGCAGTCGATATCCTCGCGCCCAAACGGTGATAACGCTTGGTGAGCGAGGCGCAGTCTATTTTGACAGAAACAGTAGGCTCCGCGTTGCAGCCCAAAAGGTCGATGCGGTGGATACCACGGCTGCAGGCGATACGTTTACGGGCTATTTTATTGCTTCCATCGCGCAAGGCTGTGAACCGGAGCTGGCGTTGAAAAGGGCCTCAATGGCTGCCGGTATCTCGGTAACAAGGGAAGGTGCTGTGCCATCCATACCTTATAAAACACAAATCAATTGTTAATACTGTTTGCATAATAGCCGTGGGGTATTGTATGAAGCATATAGATGTGATGATTGTGGATGATGATAAGCTTGCGATTGATTATTTACAGAGCCTTTTCGATTGGGAGAAGCATGGATTCAATATTGTCGCAACGGCTTTGAATGGAAATCAGGGATATAAGCAGTATTTGAAATATGTTCCCCAGCTGGTTATTACGGATTTGCGTATGCCGCATGTGGACGGTATTGATCTGATAAAAAACATACGCAAACACAGCAAAGAAACGAAGATACTTTTATTAACGGCCTATTGTGATTTCGATGTTGCCAAAAGCGCCATTGAATTGGGCATCACAGAATATATCATTAAAGATGAGATCAACGAGACGTCAATACAAGAGAAGCTGCTGAAAATAAAGGAATCGATCAACAAGGACAGAAATATCGCCAATGTGCTCAGCGCAAAAGCGCTGTCCGATATTTTCAGTTCGAAGAACTCAAATGTCAATGAGTATATAGCGGATATCGGCACGCTCGTTGAAACATGCAATTATGCCATTTTTATAGAAAGAGACAAGCCATTTTTAATAGCGTCAGAAGCATACGAAAGCAGCGATTTCAATGACAGCCTGCTCAATGAGATGCTCAACCATCTGGATTTGGGTGTGGACATACGGGCGGTCAACATCAACAGGGATAGAATGGTGCTGCTCGTTAAGGGCGAGCTGGGGGCATCTCAGTATCGAATCAAAAGCCAATTGATACAAATGTCCCGGACCGTAAAAAATGAACTGGCAGAGAAAACAAGAAATGAATTCAGCTTTTTTATTGTGCCCGAGCTTAAGAACATATTGGAACTCAAAGAATTATATCAAATTAAAAAAAGCGTGACGTCAGAAAAGTATTTTCTCGGCTGCGGAGAAATTTATGATATATTTGAAATCCGAGCCGGATCGCGTGTCGATAATTTTGCGTTTGACAGCAGCTTTGCGGAGCGCAGCCTCACGGATGGAAGCTGCGCGGAGCTAGGAGAGTATTTAGAGAAATCTTATCAAACAATTGCCGGACACGAAGACCTTGAGAGCCTGGTCAGCTTTACAAACGCATATATGGATACGCTTGCCAGACTGATAAAGCCGATGCCGGATGTCACGGAGCACAGCGATCTGAGCGCTCTTTTGATAGAAGGACGTCAGTGCCTTGATATCAAACAAGCCAAACGGTGGATATTCAGCACGATTCAAAGATTCTGCCTCGCCATCAACAGGCATTACAGTACAAAGTACTCTTATCCCGTTAAAAAATCAATAGAGTACATCAATAAAAACTATCGTATCAAAACGCTGTCCATCACGCAGATTGCAGAGAGCGCGGGGCTCAGCGCGTCAAGGCTCAGCGTTTTGTTTAAAGGAGAGACCAATCAAACGATCAATAATTACATTACTTTTATCAGAATAGAAAAAGCAAAGACGCTGCTTATGCAAGGGGAACTCAGAATAAATCAGGTCGCGGAAGAAATCGGCTATGGGTCCAGCCAGTATTTCAGTCAGGTTTTTTATGAAATCACCGGATTGAGCCCGCGAGAGTTTAGAAGAAACAGTGGGGCAGAATGAAAAGGACGACGCTCAGAAAGAAAATTTTATCTAAAATCGTCATCATGGGAAGCATCACCTTTATTATCGTTATCATATTGTCCTATTTTATGTTGATATTACCGTTGAACAACAGAATCATCACGGAGACGCAAAGTACCAATGTCAGGTTTGTGCAGCAAACCGACTATCTGCTGTCGTATATCAGGGATTATACAAATATCATTGTGATCGATAAAAACTTCAGAAATCGCTACATCGACTATGTCAACGCTCCGACAAGCGGGAACCGCAGTCAGATCGATCTGGCTCTGAGCGAAATGGCAAGCCAGTGGAACAACATCAACGGGATTATGATAGAAATTGAGGACGGCGAAACGTTTGGGTCTATCGGAAAATTAACCGATATTGATATGCAAATCATGTCGAGTGACTGGTATTACAACATTCGGAATACAGACTACGCGAGCGGCTTTTCAAAAATGTATGAAATAAAATCGTATGGCGGCATATATGCGGCCGCGTATTCAAAGAATTACTATCTTTACGGAAAGCGTTTCACGGCAACGATATTCTTCAATGCCAGTGAAATTGTTTATGCCATGCTGAACCTTTCCGCAAAGAATATGGATTCGTACATGTGGGTGGGTGAGGATAATGAGCCGTTTTATCTGACCGGGGACGAGAGATGGAGCGAGTCCATTATTCGGGAAACGGATAACATGAACAGATGGGGCCACAGCCAGCTTGACGGGTATGGCGGCGTCAACTTTATAAACTACTCTCAAAACAGCGGATGGCGCTTTATTTCATTCATCTCAAATGCAACCTTGCTGAGAGCAGGTGCAGGATATATTCTCAATGTTGTGGTGATACTGGGCCTGTTTTATTTGCTGGCTATCGCGTTCATTGCTCCTGTTGTGAACAACACGATTCGTCCAATCAACAAGCTGGCGCAAACCATGCAGGAGGTCTCCAAAGGCAATTTGAAGATCCGGTCTCAAATTCACACCAAAGACGAAATCGAAGATGTCAGCAATGTGTTCAACACCATGATCAACGACATCAATAATTATATTTCAAGGCTGATTTACAAAGAAAAAATTGAACAGAAGATAAGATACAGTTTACTGGCGAGTCAGATAGATTTGCATTTTATTTTCAACACGATGAACAGAATCAATTATCTTGCCAAAAAAGGAGAATATAACGAGATCATTCTGGTCAATACGGCGCTCATAAAAATAATGAAGGATTCATTAAGGTTTGACAGCGCGGATATCATGGATACGGTTGATAAGGAAATTGATGTCGTGAAGCAATACCTGACCATCATCGGGAGCCATTATAATGATGTGATAGAGGTGGAGTGGATCATTGATGACCGGCTGCTTGGCAAACGAATACCGAAAAATATCATTCAGCCGCTCGTGGAAAACGCGGTTTTTCATGGCCTGACGAATGAGCAGGGAGAAATAAAGGGAAAAGTCACTATTTCTATTCAAACCGATGATAATGAAAACATTGTTATCCGCGTGAGCGACAACGGAAATGGCATGAGTGAGGAGCTGCTCGAATCATTCCGGGAAAACTATGTGACAAGAACGACAGACAGAGGGCTGCATGTGGGGTTCAATAACATCAGGAGAAGGCTGATATTTCTCTTTGGCAATGAGGACTGCCTGCAGATTGACAGTCGAATAAACGAAGGCACGACGGTCACATTGAAATTCAAGCCCGAATAGCAGGCGGCAAAGCCGCGGCGCTCATTAACAGGGATGAGCGCCTTTTTTAATTTAAATCCTAACGAAATAAAAGGATTGCCTTATTTTTATACCCTACACATGCTGATAGAATACGATCACGAGGGCAGCTTTCAAGACGTTTGATATGATTTTGATATAGAGCTTCAAAGACGTATTAATAATAAAGGAGAATGTGAATATGATCAACGAGATGCTGAGCATGGGTATGTTTTTCAGAAACGTGGACGGGGTCATGATTGAACTCATTCAGGCGGAGCAGGAAGGCAAGGACGTGAGCGGCCTGAAAGAAGAAGCGGAAAAGATAATGCAGATGGAAGATGGCGTTAATAAAATGGTCGCAGCCGATAAATTCTACGATACTATATCCGCGCTTCCGGTGCGCGCTGATTTCAAATATGTTGAGCCGTCGGATATTGAGGGCATAAAAAAGGAACGGCCTGCCGCTGCTGAGTTGAGCGGAGATGTGCCGGAAGGCGATGCACTCTATGATAAGGTATATGGCGCTTGGTTGGGGCGCTGCGCGGGCTGTCTGCTTGGCAAGCCTGTGGAGATGTGGAAGAGGGAAAAAATCGACGGGCTCGCAAAAGACACGAACAATTATCCGATATCGGCGTACTTCTCGTCAGATGTGCCGGATGCCATCAAACAAAAATATGATATGAAAGACACATGGGGCCCGATAAAAGTTTATGGCTCGAATCTGACCGGCTGGATTAACACCGTGGATGCGATGCCGACGGATGACGATACCAATTATACGATTATGGGCTTAAAAGTGCTTGAAGGAGCAGGGAAGGCTTTCACGAGCTACGATGTTGCTGCCGAGTGGATCAACAGCCTGCCGGCGCTTCACCTGATGACTGCCGAGCGCGTGGGATACAGAAATATTATCAGCGGCATACTGCCTCCCGATTCGGGCTGGAGAAGAAACCCGTACAGGGAATGGATCGGGGCGCAGATACGCGCTGACATATACGGCTATGCCGCGCCCGGCAATCCCGAAGAAGCTGCGGAAATGGCCTGGAGAGATGCCGTGCTCGCGCAATATAAAAACGGTATTTACGGTGAAATGTTTGTGGCGGCCATGCTCGCGGCGGCAGCCGTAACGGATGATATTGACAGAATCATCGAGGCGGGGCTCGGCCAGATACCGAAAAACTCAAGGCTGGCAGAGGGGGTTAAACAAGTTGCTGCATGGAAGAAAGACGGCCTCGGATGGGAACAAGCCCTCGACCGGCTGCATGAGATTTATGACGAAGAAAACATGCATGACTGGTGTTTGACCACGACCAATGCCATGGTCGTCGCGCTTGCGCTGCTGTTCTGTGGGAACGACTTTGAAAAGGCCATATCCATATCCGTACACGCCGCCTTTGATACGGACTGTAATGGCGCGACAGTGGGATCGATTATGGGTATGGTACTGGGCGCAAAAGCACTGCCCGAAAAATGGATCAATCCGCTTAATGATACCGTGTTATCCAGCGTCGCGGGATTCGGAAAAAATAAAATATCCGATTTGGCGGCACGTACGATTCAAGTCATACAAAAAGGCTGATCACGCTTAACCACGTCAGATGCGACGGGCAGCCAGCTTCGACGGCGTGTATGCAGCGCTCTTTGGTCGCTGCGCCTCAAAAAGGCTGCCGGTCGTATGCCATCCGGTTGAACACTTCAAAGATAAAAGGCGGGAGATATGAACGATAACACTTTATTCTGCGGCAAACAGATTGTCAAAACATTCGGGGTGGTTAAGGCGCTTGCCGGCGTGAATATTTTGATTAACAGGGGAGAGATTAAAGGGCTGATTGGTGAAAACGGCTCGGGAAAATCAACATTCTCTTTGATTGCGGCAGGCGTGCAAAAGTATGACAGCGGCACGATGACATTTGACGGCGAGAACTACAGCCCCAAGGATGTGATCGATGCGCTGGAAAAAGGCGTGGGCATGATCGTTCAGGAGCAGGGAACCATTGGCGGCATCACGGTGGCCGCGAATATTTTCGTCGGCAGAGAACATCTCTTCGTTAAAAACGGCATACTGAACACAAAAAAAATGAACGAGGCGGCGCTTAAGCTGCTCAATGAGGTCGGCATCAATCATATCAAGCCGGAAACCTATGCGGATGCATTGTCGTTTGAAGACAGAAAGCTTATTGAGATCGCACGGGCGATGTATACAAAACCGAAGCTGTTGATCATAGACGAAACGACCAATGCGCTGACAGCCCGCGGCAGAGAGATATTATACAGCCTCGCTAATAAGCAGCGGGAGAATGGCAATTCGGTATTGTTTATATCCCATGACGTCAATGAAATTATGCTGATTTGTGATTCGATCACAATACTCCGGGATGGAAATGTGACGGCGAATCTGCAAAAAGATGATTTTGACGAGAACACGATCAAGCAGCTGATGGTCGGACGCGAAATGAATGGGCATTATTACAGGGTGGATACCGACAGCCTGTACAGTGATGAAGCTGCCCTCAAAGTGGACAACGTATCCACAAAGTCACTCAAAGACATATCATTCACGCTTCATAAAGGCGAAATACTCGGAATCGGCGGGCTCACCGACTGCGGTATGCACGAGATCGGAAAGGTTATGTTCGGCCTCGAAAAACCGCTCAAAGGCAAGGTCGCCCATTCGTCGGGCACTGTCATCGATTCGCCGAAAACAGCAATTAAAAACAGCATCGGCTACATTTCCAAGAACAGGGACAAGGAAGCGCTGATGCCGGTGTGCAGCATACGGGACAACGTATGCCTGCCGTCTCTTGATAAGCTCGCCAAGAGAGGTCTCATCAGCAGAAAAAGTGAAGAAAAATTCACAACGGTATGGGCGGACAAGCTGTCAATAAAAATGGTGAACAGCAGCCAGTTCTGCACGACGCTGAGCGGCGGAAACAAGCAAAAGGTTGTACTCGCCAAATGGCTGGGGAAAGACTCGGATATTTTGATACTTGACTGTCCGACAAGAGGAATTGATATTGGTGTGAAGGCCGCGATCTATGAGCTGCTGTTTCAGCTCAAAAAAGACGGCAAGTCAATTCTGATGATTTCAGAGGAGCTGCCCGAGCTGATCGGCATGAGCGACAGAGTCATCATTGTCAAAGACGGCAGTATCGCGGGCGAGTACAGGAGAGAAGAAGGCCTGACCGAGAGCGACCTGATAGTCAGCATGATTTAATAATGGGGCCCCTGAAAAGCCGTAAGGCTTCGCAAGGTGAAATATAAGGAGTATGAGTCATGGGAGAAAATACAAAAGCCCAGAAAAGTCTGAAAAGCATCAATATGACCAAGGTCGTTCCTTTTTTGGGTCTGATATTTGTGATCGTGCTGTTTGCGGCATTGACCAAAGGCGAGCTGTTAAACCCCGGCAACACCGTGACGTTGTTTAACAGCCTGTTCAGTACCGGGCTCGGCGCCGTGGGTGTGTTCTTTGTGATGGCGCAAGGCAATATCGATTTTTCTATCGGATCTATTATCGCATTGGCGGGCTCGCTGTGTGCGATGGCGTACAATGACATAAGCCCCGTGCTGATCGTTCCCGTCGCGCTGCTGACCGGTACGGCGATAGGCGTTGTCAACGGCTTTCTGGTGGCAAAAGTCAAAGTGCCGGCGTTTATTGCCACGCTCAGTATGTCGTTTATTATAAGGGGAATAGCGACGGTGGTGCTGGGCGGCGTTTACGGAATATCCTTTGAGGCGAACGCGTTTGACTCCATGTTTGTCAAAGTGCCTGTTCTGATCATTACTTTTATAATCGGATACATCATTTTTGAGTACACAAAGTTTGGGAAGCACAGCAGAGCGATAGGGTCGCTGCCGGAGGCGGCAAGGCAGAACGGCGTTGAAGTGACACGGACCAGATGGACGGCCTTTATCATCTCGGGTTTTATGAGCGGCTTGATCGGTTTCTTCTCGGTTGTGCGGAGTTGTACGATTACACCGCTGAGCGGAACCGGGCACGAATTTAATGTCCTGATCGCGTTGCTGGTCGGCGGAATGGCAATGACCGGCGGATGGACGGCGAAATTCAGAAGTGTGATAATCGGGTGTTTGTTCATTACGTTCTTGGCATTGGGAATGTCGCTGATGGGGCTGGACGTCTATATGCAGCAGTTGGTGAAAGGGATCATATTTATCGTTTCTGTTTTGATTACCGAGCGCGGAAATTGACAATAAGCTTCAATTGCTTGAAAAAGCATATTATAAAAATGAAGGAGTAAAAAAATGAAGAGACTTGCGAAAAGTATGGCTATGATGCTTGCGGTATTGCTGATAATCGGCGTAGTGGCCGCGTGCGGCACGGGCTCACAGAACGCGTCTGAGAACCCATCACAGAGCTCGTCTGAGAGTTCGTCGCAGAGCCAGGAAACTCAAGACACCCAAACCGCACCGGCGGCGGATTTAAAGGTTGGATATCTGTTTATGGAAATGAACGACCCGACGTACATTTCCACATTTATGAATCAAGAGACTGTTTATAAGACGGCTGGCATCGGAGTTGTCAAAGAGACCATAACCGGGCTCGATCCCGAAGGCATGGTTAACGGCTATCAGAAGCTGATTGATTCCGGGGTTGACGCCATCGAGCTTATGGGCATGTCGCAGGCGATTGTGCCTATTGTGCAGGAGATGTGCGAAAAAGCGGGCGTTTATTTCGTGATAACGGCAAGAGAAATCTATGACCCCAATGTCCTGGCAAAGCTCGAAGGGTCTAAGTATTATCTCGGCAACTTCTATGCGGACGAAGAAAACACGGGATATATGGGCATGAAGAAAATGACCGAGCTGGGGGCAAAGGACGTATGTGTGATTGCGGGCCCGGTTGGCGACCCGGCTTCCGATGCACGTGACCGCGGTATAGACAAAGCTGTGCAGGAAACCGGCGTGAACATACTGACCACGGTGCGCGAGCTTAACACGGCGGCGGATATCACAAAGGCTGTGGAAAGCATGGTTGCGGCATTCCCGGATATGGACGGCATATTCGTATCGTACACATGGGCGGCGGGCGCTATGCCGGCGCTGCAGAAGGTGCTGGAGACAGCCGGACTGGCAGGCAAAATAAAGGTGGGCCGTATCGATTTTGACACAACCATGAGCGAATATTTCGATAAAGGTCAGCTTGATTTCACGTATGGTGCCCAGATGCACTTGGGCGCAGTCGCAGCCCCCATTGTGATCGTCAATCAGCTGATGGGAACACCGCTGTCGGACAAGCCGATGATATTCGCGTCACCTTATGAGCTGCGCACGTCATCTGAGGGCACGGCTGAATATTACAAGTATTTTGAAGGCCAGATCCCCGTTTATACTGAGGACGAGCTCAATGATATGTTCTTTAAATTCAAGAACCTGGAAGTCACGGGTGATTCCGTGATGGAGCGTTTCAAAGCGTTCTCCATCGCTGATGTGGCGGAACGTCACAAAGATATGGGCTGAAAATCTCCTGAAAAAATGTAACAGAACAAATCGTTAAAGAGACATGTGGCTGCTTTTGCCGGTTATGAAAAAACGTAACCGGCAAAAGCAAGCATGGTGAGGTTGTTATGAAGAAATCTGTCGATATCTTAAAGGCTTTAATACTGCCTGCAGCAGTGTATCTGGTGTTTTTGCTGATCAACTTTGAGAGCTTTGCGTCGTTCAAAACGCTGTCCACAATTTTTCAGCAATCAATTATATCAACCATTATCGGGTATGGGATATGCTTTTCGTTTTTATGCGGGATCATGGACTTTTCAGTGGGATCGAGAATGGTCGTTTCGGGGTTGGTCGGCGGCATACTGAGCATGCAGCTTGGCTTTTGGGGGCTGATTCTGGGAACGATCGCCGCTTGCCTGCTCTCAGGCTGCATCATGGGGATTTTCGAGAAGTTTGTCAAAGTGCCTTCGCTTGTGATTACAATTGCCATAGCGCTTATATTCGAAGTGATCGGGCAGGAGCTCACCGGGTCGATGATCTATGTCAGGATTGATGAAGGGTCATCATTTTTAGCAAATTCACCGTACAATATTTTTGTTTTGATTATTTCAGCTGCGCTGTTTTATATTTTGCTCAACCGTACAAAATTCTCATATCATGCGAGGGCGGTGGGCAGCGACGAAGCGATTGCGCAGAGAATGGGAGTGAACGTCAAGAGAACCAAGATAGCGGGACACATCATCGGTTCACTGTTTCTTGCGATTGCGACGATACTGCAAATAAGCCTTTCAAGTGTGATGTCGCCCGAAATAAATCTGGCAAGCGCCTCGCTGTTGTTTAAACCTCTGATGGGCGTGATGGTGGGCATGGCGCTGGAGCGGCTATGCAATCTTCTGGTTGGCATTTTGATCGGTCAGTTTTCTCTTAATATCATATTCGTTGGCCTTGTGGCTTCCGGGCTGCCCAGCACAATGCAAAACGTGACGCTTGGCTTGTTCCTGCTGCTCGTTCTGATATTCTCGCAATATAAGGATAAGCTGACGGCAATATTCAAAAAAGACAAAACGCAGCTTACGTAATATGCTGCTCATTGATAGCATGGCCTGAAAAGCCTTCTGTGGAATATACAACACAGGAGGCTTTATTGCTGTGGAATAAGAATGCTTGATTTGACGAAGGAACGGAGGAGTGAAGCGCGAGTGTGCCGGTTGCGGATGGAGGCGCGTCAGGATAGCATGAGCGCGCATCAGCGAATGGAAAGATGAGCCGTCTGAAATATAAAAACAACAATATTTATTTAAAATATTGGCACCAAAAATCTAAATGTGAAAATTCATATTAGGATTGTATACCTTTCTTTAGTTTATTCCGGTGTTTTAATGACGCATTGTGATTTATTATAATCGTTGGCTGAAAGATCATCATTAAAAAAGATCAACAGCTTAAGCACAAAGGACAAATGTACCTTGCGCGGACGCACAAATAGCTGACAAAGCAGAAGTAAGCAGCGACCCGGGCGCGGCTGATTATAAAGGTAAAGAGACTCTTGCTCGGGGCAACGGATACGTCTCCGCCCGATTCAATTATTGAAGAATGAAAACGAGCAATTGGAGAATCTGCGGTAAATGAGTCATCCGGTCGTGGATGGAAAATATGCACACCTTAAGTGTATGCGGCTTTGCTTGACGACGTTTTTCATGTATGCTAATGTGATGGCGATCCCTCTCGCTTTTGTAAACGCGTTTTATTCATTTAATTAACTCAATATCATCGAAGGAAAAGGCAATGAAGATGAGAAAAGGCCCGTTCTTTCTGAACACCATTGAGAAAAAGCTGAAAATATCCAAACGCAGTTTTAAGTTTCAATTGATAATGTCCTTTGTCCTCATCTCTATATTGCCATTGTTTATCATACAGACAATATCAACATTTGTGATTACCGAATCTATGAGGGAAAATGTAGACGAGATCATCAATTTGAATCTGCTGCAGACAAGGAAGAGCCTTGATTTATCGCTGTCGGGATACGACGATTTTTTATATCAGATATATACGAATGATGAAATGATCGAAAACATGAACAACATCAATGACGGTCATGATGTTGCGGTTAATGTGAATCAATTGCGCCGTCATTTAAGGAGCTTTTCAAATGCCAAGCCGAGCGTACAATGTATTACGCTTATCACATCCAGTAAAAAGCTTATCGCTTACGATAAATTAACTCCGGTGACGTTTGAAAGCTCATGGCTCAACGAAGAAGAAGAGGCTCAGGATCTTTATAAAGAAATTGCCACGAGTAACGATACCGTGATGATTGAAACGGGTAATGCCACTCAGTTCGGCGTCAATCCATATTACCTGTTTCATATGGCGCACCGGATGATTGATTATAAACACATTTACCATGATGTCGGTATTATTATTATCAGCCTCGATGAAGCTGTGCTGGCTGAAGCCTGCAACGAAGATGCGGCGGATGACAGCCGGACAAATTTGAACTTTATTGTGGATGAAACCGGCAAGCTTATTTCTTATCCTGACCGAAATCTGATCGGCAAGGTTTTAGATACGGGCAATGAAGAAACATTTCGGCAACTGGTTCAGGATTCGAAAGTGCTAAGCGGTGATCAGATATCCATTCATCAGTTAAAGGATGAAAAAACGGGATGGACGATCATCAACGCATCAGATCAATCAGACTTATATGGAAAGCTATACAGCCAGCAGAGCCTGACGGTTATCGTCGGCTTAATAACGGCCATCGCTCTGGTGTTCATTATCCTGCCTATTTCCAGAGGATTATCCGGTTCGGTCACGCGCGTGCTCAAGGCCATGGAAGCGGCGGGAACCGGTAAGCTGACGGTCAGAATTCATTCTGAAAGATCGATGCCGCTGGAGATTCAAAAGATAGCAGACCAATTCAACAATATGATTCATAAAATCAGCATACTTGTGGATGAAGTGAAAGAAGCGACGCTGAAGCAAAAAGAGGCGGAAATACGCGCATTGGAATCTCAAATCAACCCGCATTTTTTATATAACACGCTCGATACGATCAACTGGATGGCGATGGACAAGGATGAGCTGGAAATCAGCAGCATGATCAATTCACTTGCCAAGATACTCCGGTATGGCGTGGACAAAAGCAATGCGATTGTCACTTTTCGAGAAGAAGTTAATTGGCTTCGCCAATATATCTATCTGCAGCAAACGCGTCTTAAGAATGCGTTCGAATGCAAAATGGATATCGACGAGAGCGTGATGGGGTGCAGGATACACAAGCTGCTGTTGCAGCCGTTCGTTGAGAATTCCATTTTGCATGGCTTTTACGGCAAAAAAGACAAATGCGTTTTACAGATATCCATTAAAGACCGGGATGACCACATTGAAATAAAGATAGCAGACAACGGGATGGGTATGCCGCAGGAGATGGTGGATAGCTTTAATCACAAAGAGCTTCGCGATCAAAATCTTGACCATATCGGAATAGAGAACGTGCAGAGCCGTATGGAAATGTACTATGGAGACACAGCCAGTATTCAGGCTTACAGTGATGAGAACGGGACGTGTGTGACGCTCAAGCTGGCCAAATTGTAACGGGAGGTGCCTTATGAAGCTGGTCATTGTGGAAGATGAGATTCGTATACGTGAAGGCCTTATTCATCTGCTGGACAAGCTCTCCATAGATATTGGCATTGCGGGGGTCGCCGAGAATGGCCTTGAAGGGCTGGAGCTCATCGGCAGGACGCACCCTGATCTGATTATTACGGATATCAAAATGCCGGAAATGGATGGGCTGCAGATGCTCGAGACGCTTCATGCAAGGCAGATTCCATATAAGGCTATTGTGCTCAGTGCTTATTCCGAGTTTTCTTATGCGCAGCAGGCCATTAAGCTCGGTGTCAGCGAGTACTTGATTAAGCCGATCGCGCCGGACGAACTGCTGCAGGCAATGAAGAACATCGAGGCGCAGATGACACAGGAACTGAATCTCAAAGCACAGTCACCTGCGCAGTTTAAGGCTTTAAAAAACATCTTCTATTCAATTATTCTTGGGATCTCTGTCGTGGACGATGAATTGAGTTCTTTCCTGAATACGACCTATAAGATTGACCCGAGAGAAACGTTTGCCATACTCGATATTTACTTGGGTGCGGTGTATGAAGAGTGCATTCATCCGTTAAGGGATGAGCTCGAGTGCCTGCTAAATGGGGCATCCTTCGGATACTGCATTGTGGAACATCCGCAGGGCCGTGAACTGATGCTGGTGCTGTATAATATGGCGGATTTGAAAGGGATTGAGAAGTATTTTCAGCACCTGATCATCTCGCAGATCAAGACGACAGTACCTTACGATATGGCGTTCGGATGGATCTCTTTTACCAATCTGGAATTGATGAAGGAAAGCATGGCAAAGCTCAGAAAGTTTATGGACTGGAGCATTGTTTTTGGCAAAAAGGCACTGATATCTTATCCCGCTGTGGAGAATGTCCGGTTCGAGCCCTTGCCATATCCCATTGATCTTGAATCTAAGGCCAAAGCGGAAATATGCTCCCTTGAGTACGAAAAGTTATCCCATACATTCCTGTCGCTGCTCAGTCATTTAAAGTCGCGCATTTTCAGCCCTGCGGAGGTTAAGGAAACGATGATTCGTTTTCTTTGGTCGGTCATATCCGTGGTGAAGGAGATCGATTTTACCACCAGCGCGCAATTGGAACAGCAGGCGCTGATGGAGAAAATCGTGACGGCAATCACATGGAACGAATTGCAGGATACCGTGGAGATACTGACAGAGGCCTTGCGCGATGTCAAGAGCGATCAGACGACAAGCCTCACGGTCAGGCGCGCAAAAAGCATGGTTCATGAATGCTACAGCCAAGGCGTGACGCTGGATGAGATTGCGGCAAAACTCAAAATAACGCCCGAATACCTCGGCGGTTTGTTTCACAAAGAGGTGGGCGTGACGTTTTCTTCGTATATAAAAAATTACCGGGTTAAGAAGGCAAAGGGCCTGCTTATCGGCACGGATATGAAGATTTATGACATATCTGCCGCTGTCGGCTATGCCGATCCCAAATATTTCAGTCGGGTTTTTCGTGAAATAGCTGGTCAGCTCCCAGCCGATTTTCGGAAGTTAAACAAGTAATTTTTATAATAACCGAATGAATTCGGTTAAGTTTTGTCCTCCTTTTTCGAGATTTTTAGAGTACAAACCGATGCCCCGCTTTTGTATATTAAACTCAACAACTGTGTATCACTAAACACCAAATTATTAAGGAGGATACCCTATGAAGAAACTTTTTACAGTCCTCGTGGTTGTGTGCTTGAGTGTTGTCATGCTCGTTGGCTGCGCGCCTTCATCACCGGCATCGGACACTGAGAGTGCATCTCAGAGTGCTTCTGGGAGCCCGGAGCAGTCTTCGGCAGACGCATCGCCGGCTGGTGACAAACAAGACGTTGAGATTTGGTATTATTGGGAGACCGAATCCCATCAGCAGCTATTGAACGGTCTCATCGAAGATTACAACAGCTCTCAGGATGCGATCACAGTGACGGCAAATTACATTCCGTTTGCTGATTTTAAGAAACAATTATCCATCGGTGTTGTTTCCGAAGAGCTGCCGGATATCGTCATTATCGATAACCCTGATCACGCCGCATATGCTGCTATGGGCATATTCGCCGATTTGACAGACAAACTTGCCGATTATCCGGATCTGGCCCAGTATTATGAAGGCCCGATGAATTCCCTGACGATCGACGGACGGATTTACGGTATCCCGTTTGGCAGCAACAACCTCTGCCTGTTCTACAACGAAGATATGCTCAAAGCCGCCGGCTGCGAAGTTCCCAAAACGTGGGATGAGCTTGTGGATGTCGCGAAAAAGACAACCACAGACAGCGTGTTCGGCCTTGGCCTTTCCGGCCTCCAGAACGAAGAGGGAACGTTCCAGTTCCTGCCGTTCCTGTGGTCTACCGGCGCGACCTCATACGAGATGAACAGCGAAGGCGGCATCAAAGCCCTGCAGCTCTATAAGGATCTTATTGATTCCGGCGCAATGAGCAAAGAAGTCATCAACTGGACACAGGGCGACGCGATGAATCAGTTCATCTCGGGCAACCTCGCGATGATGATCAACGGGCCGTGGCAGGTGCCGACAATGCGCGCCGAAGCACCCGATCTTAAGTGGAATGTGGATTTGATCCCGATGGACAAGGCGAATGCTTCCGACCTGGGCGGCGAGAACTTTGCCGTCATCAACAACGACAATGTGGACAATTCGCTTGACTTCCTGCTCTACGCAACCAGCGCGGAGAAGGTGAAGAGTTACATCGACGGTTTCGGATACATCGCATCCCGTAAGGACGTGGCGGACACGCAGTTCGCGGATGACCCGATCATGAAGAAGTTTGCCGAGAATATGCAGTATGCATACCCGCGCGGACCTCACGACAGATGGCCGGAAATCTCCAATGCGATTTCCACCGCATTCAACGAAGTGATCACCGGAACGTCTGACCCTGCAACGGCAGCGGCTAAAGCACAGGAAACCATTGATTCAATAGTCGGACAATAATCACCTGGGCGTATGAGATTTGGCGCATATGGCTTCCATATGCGCCAATCTTATAAAAAGGGTATCCAAAGTATGAGTTTTTAACAAAGTGGGGTTTACAATGTTTTCGAAACGCAAAAAGAGTGTCACTTTGAATACATCGCGCATGCTGGGCCGTCGGCGCAGAAACTTAGGAATGCTTTTCGTCATTCCCGCAGCGCTGTATATGCTGATTTTCGTGGGTTATCCGATAATAAGCAATTTTATACTGAGCTTTCAGGATGTGACGGTGCAAACAATCAATAAGGCGGACAAACCGTTTGTCGGCTTTGACAACTACATTAAGCTCCTGGGCGACCCGGTACTCGGCAAATCGGTGGTCAATACCTTCGTCTTTACCATCGGGAGCATTGTATTTCAGTTTATCATCGGATTCGCACTCGCGCTGTTCTTCAACAAGAAGTTTACGTTCGCCAAGCCGATACGCGGACTGATGATGATACCGTGGATGATCCCCATCACCATTACGGGCTTGATGTTCAAATTTATGTTCACATCGAATGTCGGCATATTTAATGAGATGTTTAAAAGCATCGGGCTTGCGCCGGTCGACTGGCTGTTCCAAACGAATACGGCCATGCCGGCACTCATTTTCGCGAACATATGGATCGGCATTCCGTTCAATATGATTTTGCTTTCCACGGGGCTGACGACGATTCCCGAAGAATTGTACGAAAGCGCCGCGATTGACGGCGCAAGCAGAACGCAAAGCTTCTTTAAAATTACGCTGCCGATGCTCAAGCCGGCCATCGAATCTGTGCTTGTTCTTGGCTTCATCTACACGTTCAAGGTGTTTGATCTTGTGTTCGTGATGACAAACGGCGGACCGGTCGATTCGACACAAATGTTGTCTACCTATTCGTATAAGCTGTCGTTCAGCCTGTTCAGATACAGCGAAGGTGCCACAGTGGCGAATATATTGTTTGTCATACTGTTCATCGTCAGCCTGATTTACATCAGATACTTCAATCGTGATACTGCGGAGGTAGATTAATGAATACGGTACTATCCAAAAAGAAGAATATGGCGCTGAATATCACGTCGGTGCTGCTGCTTATTGTCCTGCTGCTTCCGCTGTATTGGATGATCGTGACGTCGCTGAAATATGAAAAAGAAGTGTTCGTTTCACCGCCCACGCTGTTTCCGACAACAATCAACACGGAGACATATTCAGCGCAGCTTCAGTCCGGCGACTTTAATATGTTTCAGGCATTCGGAAACAGCACGCTCATTGCACTGGGCAGCATGCTGATTGCGCTGGTGCTGGCAGTGCCTGCGTCTTATGGCCTCGCGCGTTTCCGTTTTAAGGGCAAAAAGCTGTTTGTCCTGTTCTTTCTTGTCACACAGATGCTGCCGGTGTCGGTGCTGCTGACGCCGCTGTTCATATTGTTTAAGAATCTGTCTATAGGAAATGACACTGTATTATCCACAATACTGGCAGACGCCACCATCGGCATTCCGTTCTCGGTGCTGATACTGCGCGCCTATTTCGCGTCGATACCCAAGGAGATTGAGGACGCGGCGCTCATAGACGGCTGCAATCGTTTCACGTCGTTTCTGCGAATTTTCATACCCATTGCCAAGCCGGGCGTGGCCGTATGCGGGGTGTTTTCCTTCCTGTACGCATGGGGAGACCTGGCTTTTGGCCTGACGTTTATTCGTGATCAGGCCATGAGGCCGATTACAGCGGGTATTTTTAACTTCCTGGGCCAGTACGGAACCAAATGGAGCTACCTGTGCGCGTTCGGCGTTGTGACGATCGTACCTGTCGTGCTGATATTTATATTCATGCAAAAATATATCATCAGCGGACTGACCGCAGGCGCGGTGAAAGGATGATTTATGCCCACACTATTGGCTGAAAGGAACAGGCTGATTCGCCTGTTCGACAATGAGATACTGTGGATAGAAGGATGGGGCAAAAATGCGCTGCGCATCCGGGCAACCAAGTGTGCGCAAATGCCACCGGAAGATTGGGTGCTGCTGCCTCAGGATACCCAAGCGGCCATACATATTGACGGGAACCGCGCGTCCGTAACAAACGGCAACATCCGTGCCGAAGTTCTGGAATCCGGAAAAATCAGAATTTTTAATCAGCATGGCAAGCTGCTGCTCGGAGAATATCTGCGCACCAGACAGGATCTGTTTTCGGAGGACTGTTCGGCGCTGGAGATAGAGGCGCGTGAGTTCAGGCCGATTATCGGCGGGGATTATGAGCTGTTTATGCGGTTTGAGTCCACATCAGCCGACGAAAAAATATACGGCATGGGGCAGTATCAGCAGCCGTTTCTCAATCTGAAGGGGGCGGATATCGAGCTGGCTCACCGCAACTCGCAAGCCAGTGTGCCGTTTTGCATGTCGAGTGAGGGATACGGCCTTCTCTGGAACAACCCGGCAATCGGCAGGGCCACATTCGGCAAAAATGTGACGACATGGCAGGCGAAATCGACAAAGGCGCTCGATTATTGGATCACCGCGGGCGACACCCCCGCCGAGATTGAGGAAGCCTACGCGGCTGTTGCGGGCACCGTGCCAATGATGCCGGACTATGCGATGGGCTTTTGGCAGTGCAAGCTACGTTATCAAACGCAGGAAGAGCTGCTTCATATCGCGCGTGAATACAAGCGCAGAAATCTTCCCATTTCGGTGATCGTCATTGATTTTTTTCATTGGCCGACTCAGGGCGACTGGCGGTTTGACGACACATACTGGCCGGATCCGGACGCGATGATCGCAGAGCTTAAGGAGCTTGGCATTGAACTGATGGTATCCGTCTGGCCGACGGTCGATTACCGCAGTGAGAACTTTGCCGAAATGAAAGACAAGGGGTATTTGATCCGCACCGAGCGCGGATTCCGTCTGTCTATGGATTTTCAAGGCAACACCGTTCATTTTGATGCCACAAATCCGGCTGCGCGCGATTACGTATGGCAAAAGGCCAAAAAAAATTATTACGACAAGGGCATTCGGATTTTCTGGCTGGATGAAGCGGAGCCCGAATACTCGGCCTATGATTTTGATAATTTCAGGTACCATCTGGGGTCCAATCTGCAAATCGGGAATGTCTATCCGCTCATGTACGCAAAGGCGTTTTTTGAGGGGATGCAGAAGGAAGGTCAGGAAAACATCATTAATCTCATTCGCTGCGCATGGGCGGGAAGCCAGAAGTATGGCGCTCTCGTATGGTCGGGCGATATTCACTCAAGCTGGGCAAGCCTGCGCAACCAATTGACGGCGGGCCTTAATATGGGCATTGCGGGCATACCCTGGTGGACGACGGATATCGGCGGATTTCACGGCGGTGACCCGAATGATCCGGAATTTCGCGAGTTATTTATCAGGTGGTTTCAGTATGGCACCTACTGTCCTGTGATGCGGCTGCATGGGGACCGCGAACCGCGCCAGCCGCAGGTGGGCATCACGGGCGGCGCCTCCTGCCGCTCCGGTGCTCCCAATGAAGTCTGGAGTTACGGCGATGAGGCGTATGAAATATGCAAAAAGTTTATGCATATCCGCGAATCGATGAAGCCTTATATTGAAAAAATCATGCGGGAGGCTCACACAAAAGGCACACCGCCGATGCGCCCGCTGTTCTATAGCTTTTTTAACGACGAAAAAGCCTGGCAGATTGAAGACCAGTATATGTTCGGAGATGACTATCTCGTTGCCCCGGTGTTGGAAGCGAAGGCTGCGGTACGCACGGTCTATTTACCCGAAGGCAAATGGAAGTACGTGGAGACAGGCGAAATATATCAGGGCGGGAAAACAATAGAACTGAGCGTGACGTTGGAACAGTTCCCCGTGTTTGAAAGGCTTATTTAATAAAACAACCATATGGTGATAGGAGAGTTGATAATGACGAATGAGTGTCTAAAACCCATTGGTCTTCATAATGTGCGCATAAATGATGCTTTTTGGCGTCGTTATGCCGATTTAATTGCGGATGTCGCCATTCCGCATCAGTGGGAGATTTTAAATGATCGGATTGATGGGCAGCCAAGCCATTGTCTGCGCAATTTCAGGATCGCGGCGGGAGAAGAAAGCGGTCAGCACAGCGGCATTGTTTTTATTGATTCGGATGTGATGAAATGGCTCGAGACCGTGGCATACAGCTTGGTCGGCAGACCGAATGCCGAGCTTGCTAAGAATGCCGATGAAGTGATTGATCTTATTGGACGGGCGCAACACAGCGACGGCTACCTCAACACCTACTATACAATTGCGAGGCCGGATAAGCGCTGGGGCTGCCTTACGGAAGGGCACGAGCTTTACTGCGCGGGGCATATGATTGAAGCGGCGGTGGCTTACTTTCAGTCAACAGGAAAAAAGCCGCTGCTTGATATCGCGATCCGCTTTGCGGACTTGATTTGTGATGTGTTTGGTACGGGCGATAACCAAAACCACGGATATCCGGGACATCAGGAAATTGAACTCGCGCTGGTTAAGCTTTATCGCGTGACGAAGAACAGACGGTACTTGGAACAGGCGAAACACTTCATTGATGTGAGAGGGCATCAGCCGAATTATTTTGTGGAAGAAATTAAGAAGACGAAGGGGGCCGATATTTTTAACCCCGAGCTTAAAGATTATGATCCCGCTTACTCACAATCCCACATGCCGCCAAGAGAGCAGACGACAGCTGAAGGCCACGCCGTGCGCGCCCTGTATATGTACAGCGCGATGGCAGATATCGCCGAAGAATATGGTGACACAGAGCTGCTGGCGGCCTGCGAAACGCTCTGGCAGAATATAGTGACAAAACGCATGTATATCACGGGAAGTGTGGGATCGTCGGCGAGGATGGAACGCTTTACGACCGATTATGATCTGCCAAACGATGTGAATTATTCCGAGACATGCGCATCAATCGGCTTGATGATGTTTGGTGCGAGGATGGCGAGGATAAAAGAGGACGCAAGCTATTTTGATGCCGTTGAGCGGGCGCTTTACAACACCGTTTTGGCCGGTATCTCTTTGGGCGCGGACCGCTATTTTTACGTAAATCCGCTCGAGGTATGGCCCGGCAGCTGTATGGCGCACACATCCAAGATGCACGTCAAAACCGTCAGACAGGAATGGTTTGACTGTGCATGCTGTCCCACGAACGTGGCGCGGACGATAACGGCGCTTGGCGATTATGTGTCGTCGTACGCCAAAGACGCTTATTATCTCAATTTATTTATATCCCACAATTCAGAGATGACCTTGGGCGAGACCGGCGTTGAGTTTGACCTGAAATCCACATTCATGAGCGACGGCTGCGCCAAGCTTTATGTCAGGCCGGAAAAGCCTGCGGCGTTTGAAGTCAACATCCGCATACCCGGGTATGTAAAGGGATACGCAATCAAGATAGACGGCGCCAATATCAATTCGGTGCATATCGAAAAAGGGTATGCAAAGCTGCGCAGAGTGTGGCATACGGAAAGCACAATTGACGTCCGTTTTGAGATAAAAGCCGAATTGATTGCCGCTCATCCCGAGGTTCGCGCAGACACCGGCAAGGTCGCGATTGTTAAGGGGCCGCTGGTGTATTGTCTGGAGGAAGCCGATAACGGCAGGAATCTTGCTTCTGTATTTGTGCGGCAGGATACACAGCTTGAAGAAAGCTTCGATCAAAATTTGTTCGGCGGCACGACCGCGATCACATGTAAAGGGGAGAAAATAATCAATTCGAGCTGGGGGAATGAGCTTTATAAACCGGCGAGGATTGAAACCGGGCCGGTTGACCTGACCGCAATCCCCTATTTTCTCTGGGGCAACAGAGGTGAAAATGAAATGATCGTCTGGCTCAAGGCCATGATATAAACGCATCAGGACAACGACGTTCGCGGTGTGAATTCCCGACACATTCCGCTTGGTCAGCAAAAGGAGAGATACGATGAAAGTATTGAGAAAGCTTTTTATGCTTGCAGCCGGAATAGTCAAAAGCATTGCTGAAATCAGGTTTCGTTTTAAGCTCGCGGCGAGGCTGCTGTCCGGATTTTTGATCGTCGCACTGATCAGCGCCATCATCGGTGCGTACGCTGTGTATCATTTGAAAAGCATCAGCAATATGTCGGAAGAGATGTACGAACGCATTTTAAAGCCGTCTCAAAATGTCGGGCAAATCAACGATAGTTATAAAAAAACGTGCATCGCATTAAGACAGCTCATTGTGACGAGCAATGACAGCATGGTGCAAAAGCATATTTCCGCAATCAATACGGGGCTAACGCAGATACCGCCCGCCATTTCAGAGACGGATGTGCTGCTCGAGCCCGGAGAAACGAAGGACAGATTGGCCGGGCTCAAAGAAGCGTTCAGCGATTACAACACGGTCATGAAGCAAATGGTGGACGCCTATGAAAATGGCAACCGTGATGAGATTGTGCAGCAGCTTTCCAAAACAAGCGATTTGAGAAACGCAGAGAGGAGTATGGACGCCGAGATAGACTCTTTGGTTTATGCAGTGGCGAGCGAAGCGTCTCTCATCAATCACAGCAATACCGAAACGGCAGATAGGGTTGTTGCCATCACAGCCATTTCAATCGCTGCGGTGCTTGCTTTTTCCGTGCTCATCGGCCTTGTTATATCAAAAAGTATCAGCAAACCGATAAAAAAGCTGACCAATCATGCAAAGCTGCTGTCTGAAGGAGAAACGAGCTTGTCGCTTTCTCAAAAATCAACCGGAGACGAGCTGGGGCAAATGGAAGCATCCTTCGCAAAGATTCTTTCTGCGATCAAGAGGCTGGAGGCGGATACGGATTTGCTGATTAATGCGGCTATGGAAGGGGCGCTGTCGCTGCGCGCCGATGAGAGCCAGCACAGCGGCGCATACCGTAAAATTGTGAAGGGCTTCAACGCCACACTCGACGCGATGATGGCCCCCATTGAAGAATCGGCAAAGGTGTTGAATGAATTCTCACAGGGCCATCTTAATGTGTCGGTTCAAGGAGAATTTAAGGGCGATTTTGCGCGGATAAAAAATGCGTTGAACACGACGATCCGCACTTTAAGCGGGTATATCAGCGAAATAACGTGTGTGACCAGGCATATGGCCGACGGAAAGCTGAACGTAGGGCTCGTATCCGAGTTTAAGGGAGACTTTATGAGCCTTAAGGACTCCATTAATCAGTGCATTGATGCTTTCGACGGTGTGCTGAAAGAAATCAGCCGGGCGTCCGATGAGGTGGCTTTGGGTGCCGGTCAGGTTTCGGACGGCAGCCGGATCATATCTCAAGGTTCTGCTGAGCAGGCCGGTGAGCTTGAATCCTTTACCAACGCTGTGCGCGGTGTGACGCAAACGGCTAAGCATAACGCTGAGAGTGCTGAGAAAGCGAGCCGCCTCGCGCAGTCGGCTAAGGCGAATGCCGTAAACGGCAATGATATGATTCAGCTTTTGCTCAATGCGATGACAGAGATTCAGCAATCATCTGTCAACATATCAAAGATTATTAAAGTGATTGATGGCATCGCTTTTCAAACCAACATTTTGGCGCTCAATGCAGCGGTGGAAGCGGCCCGCGCGGGCGCCTATGGACGCGGATTTGCCGTGGTGGCGCAGGAAGTCCGCAATTTGGCATTGCGCAGCGCTCAAGCGGCCAAGGAGACCCAGCTGCTGATTGAAAGCGAACAAGTTAAAACGGCTTACGGGACTAAAACTGCCGATGATACAGTTGCAATGCTGACGGACATTCTGGAAAACATCATGCATGTGGCGGACATCTCCAATCAGATATCAAGGGCTTCAAAAAAGCAGGCAGACAATATGATTCAGATTGATATGGGCATTGAACAGGTGTCACACGTCGTACAGAGCAATTCGGCGACGGCCGAGCAAACCGCAGCATCGTCGCAGCAACTTGCAGTGCAAGCGCAATACCTGAAGCAGATGGTAAGCAGGTTTCAACTGAAACAGGAACCGGCTATGGAAATTGAGAGCATAGAATTGCAATAACATTAATGCGGTGCCCGCGACTCCACGTTTTTTTCGCGGGCATACGTAAAATAAAGGAGGCTAAAGATTTCCGCCGGGCTTGCGGTGCGGCAGTATGGAGACCTGTCGTAATGTCAGCGCACAATGTGGGCGATGGTGAACTGCGCAAGAATTCTGTGCGCGGTAAAGCTTATATGAGATGTCAAAGGTAACGTTAAAAAACATAAGGAAAATTTATGACAAAGATGTTGTGGCTGTGCAGGAATTTAATCTGGAGATTGCCGACAAGGAGTTTATTGTGCTTGTCGGGCCGTCCGGCTGCGGCAAATCGACCACGCTGCGGATGGTGGCCGGGCTCGAGCAAATCTCTTGCGGTGACCTGCTCATTGATGATAAAATAGTTAACGATGTGCCGCCCAAAGACAGGGATATCGCGATGGTCTTTCAAAACTATGCGCTGTATCCGCATATGACGGTTTATGAAAACTTGGCGTTTGCATTAAAGCTGCGCCATGCCGATAAAAAAGAAATTGAGGTAAAGGTTAAGAAAGCCGCTGAGATATTAAGCATTACCGAGCTGCTGAAAAGAAAGCCCAAGGCTTTGTCGGGCGGCCAGCGGCAGCGTGTCGCCATTGGGCGGGCCATCGTTCGGCAGCCAAAAGTGTTTTTAATGGACGAGCCGCTCTCCAACCTCGACGCCAAGCTCAGGAACCAGATGCGCGCCGAGATTATCAAACTGCGCCAAAGTATTAATACCACGTTTATTTATGTCACGCACGACCAAACGGAGGCGATGACGCTTGGAGACCGGATTGTCATTATGAAGGATGGCTACATTCAGCAGATCGGGACACCGCAGGAGGTGTTCAGCCGTCCGGCCAATCTGTTTGTGGCCGGTTTTATCGGTTCACCTCAGATGAATTTTTTCAACGTGCGGCTTGAGAAGCATGACAGCGGCTATTCCGTGGTCTTGCATGGCGTGACGATACCGCTGGCAGCTGAGATGAGTATCAGATTGGCTGAGAAGCACATCGCCGAGCAGGATGTGGTGCTGGGCATACGCCCTGAGCACATGAGCATCGCCACGCATGACGAAACCGGCGCGGTTCATGCGGTGGTAGACGTATCGGAAATGATGGGCAGCGAAATGCATATCCATTTGAACGTAGAAGGACAGGATGTGGTTGTCCGGGTTCCCACTGTTGACCTGGATGAGAAATTCCGCGGCGGCATCGGTTACTGCACCGAGATTGATTTTAAATTTCCGGCAGCGCTCATTCATCTTTTCTCCAAAGAAGATGAAAGAAATCTGATCTGAGTCGCGAAGAAATAAAGATACTGATTGCAAATAAAAGTTTAGACATCTAGAGGAGTTCCTCGGCCCTGTTCATATGATTTTAGCTTATGGACGGGGTTTTCTTTATATAGGGAAGATGATGCTATTTATATCGGCAAAGAAATGGAGGATTTTAAGCAGAGAACAGTGGCGGTTAAACATTTGCCCGCCGTTTATTCCGCCATAATCACGTTGATCCCCAAAGCCGCGAGGCCCTGCGAAAAATCGCGCTGCAGCGGTTGATCGGTCACAAGCAGATCAATATCCTCGGCGCGCGCGGTAGACGCATAGCCCACCTTATCCAGCTTTGTCTCGTCGCACAGCAGGCATATCGTCTGCGAACACGCGATCATGATCTTCTTGATATCCGATTCCTGCCCGTTCGAATCCGTCACGCCCCGCTCGAGAGAGAACCCCATGCATGAGAAAAACAGCTTGTTGGCGTGGTAATTGTGTAAGGACTCCTCGGCGATCCGGCCCACGTAGGACATGCTCTTTCTGCGCAGCACGCCCCCGGTGGAAACGATCTCGATGCCTTCCTCTTCAGAAAGCTCTTTGATCACGTTCTGCGCATTCGAAATCACCGTCAGGTTCTTTTTGTTCTTTATATGTTTCGCCAGAAAGTATGCGGACGTGCTCGCGTCGAGTATGATCGTATCCCCGTCATCAACGAGCTTTGCCGCTTCTCTGCCTATCCTGTCCTTGCCCGAAATGTTGATCGTTCTGCGCATCTCGTAGGATATCTCCGGCCGGGCGCTTTCCGACAGCACGGCGCCTCCGTGCGTTCTTATCAGCAGGCTTTGCTCTTCGAGCAGGCTCATATCGCGGCGTATGGTTTCTTCCGCGACGCTGAAATAAGCGGCAGCCTCCTGAACCGATATGCTTTCCTTCTCGTTAAGCAGCGACAGCAATTTGTTTCTTCTCTCTACGGCAAACAAAGTCTTTCCTTCTTTCGAATGGTTGCTAACTAATTATAGCAACTGACAGCACCGGATGCAACATTTATATTTGGTATTGATACCGAACATGAACGAATGTGCCCGTTTGTATCTGTAATTAATAAAAATATGTTGTATTTCGTCTGATTATAATATAGAATTAATCAAAATAATAGATCAAGACAATATGACATAAGAACAATTTTTGAATCATTACGGGATCCAAAGCGGTAAAGGAGACATACTGATGGCGCATACGGTCATAATGCCCAAGCAGGGGCAGTCGGTTGAAAGCTGTATCATCACGAAATGGCACAAGGCAGTCGGCGATGATGTAAAACGGGGAGAGTTGCTTTTTTCCTATGAGACGGACAAGGCGGCGTTTGACTTTGAGGCAGACGCGGAAGGCAAGCTGCTTGCCATCTTCGCGGAAGAGGGCGACGATGTGCCCTGCCTTGACCCTGTGGGCGTTATAGGGCAAGAAGGGGAAGATATAGGCGGCGCGGCCGCTGCTGTGAAAGAGACGCAGCAAGCACCCGTCGAAGTGCAGCCAAAGCAGGAGCAGAAGAGCGAAGCGGCCCCCGTGCAAAAACGGCCGGACGGAGAGGTGTTCGTCTCGCCGAGAGCCAGAAGAGCCGCGGAGCGGCAGGGCGTGGACGCAGCGCTCGCAGTGCCTACGGGAGCGAACGGCAGGGTGATGGAGCGCGATATATACAATATATCTGAAAGCAGCGCAGCAATGGCACAGACGCAGAGTGATACGCCGCAGGCGGAGTATACCGATGAAAAGCTTTCGAATGTGCGCAAGCTGATTGCGCGCGCCATGCACGAATCGCTTTCCAACCTGGCGCAGCTCACGCACAACTTCAGCTTTGACGCGACCAACCTGCTGGAATTGAGAAAGAAATTCAAGGCTGAGGGGAAGGACGTCACCATAAACGACATTATCCTTTACGCCGTATCCAGAACACTTCAAAAGCACCCGTACTTAAACGCGCATTTCCTTGATGACAAGATACGCGTGTTCAATACTGTTAACCTTGGCGTGGCGGTGGATACCGACAGAGGGCTGCTTGTTCCGACGCTGTATGACGCGCATAAAAAGTCGCTGCTCGAGATATCGAGCGGTACAAAGGAACTCGTCGCGGCGGCAAGATCGGGCAGGATTGCTCCCGAATTGCTCGCGAACGGGACGTTTACGATATCCAATCTTGGGAATCTCGGCGTGGAAAGCTTTACGCCGATCATCAATCCTCCCCAGACGGCGATACTCGGCGTATGCGCGCTGCAAACACGGATTAAAAACACAGGCACTGCGATTTCATTTTATCAGGCGATGGGCCTTTCGCTCACATACGATCACCGTGCTGTGGACGGAGCGCCTGCCTCGAGGTTTGTGAAGGAGCTTGGAGAGATGCTGGAGACTATTGAGCAATTTATATAAAGCATAACGGAGGCATAAACATGTATGATCTGATCGTGATCGGAGGAGGTCCCGCCGGATACCGCGCGGCTGAGATGGCGGGAGCAGGCGGCCTGCGCGTCCTGCTGGCAGAGAAGCGGGAAGTCGGCGGCGTATGCCTGAACGAGGGCTGTATTCCCACGAAAACACTCCTCTATTCGGCAAAGATAAAGGACAACGCAGCGCACGGCGAAAAATACGGCGTGCTGGCGGAGAGCGTGAAGCTCGACCACAAGGCGGTGCTTGCCCGCAAGAACAAGGTTGTGAAAACGCTCGTGTCGGGTGTCAGGGCGCAGCTCCGCTCGGCGGGCGTCACCATCGTGCAGGGCGAGGCGCAGGTTTTAAAGCGCGGCGAGGGGTTTGACGTCAAGTGCGGGGAAGATGTGCATATTGGCCAACGGCTGCTTATTGCGGCGGGTTCGGTGCCGGTCGTGCCGCCGATACCCGGGCTCAAGGAGTCGCTCGAAAGCGGGTTTGCGCTGACGAGCAGGGAGATACTCGATCTGGACGTTGTTCCGCAACGGCTCGCGGTGATCGGCGGCGGCGTCATCGGGCTCGAAATGGCGAGCTATTTCGCTTCCGCGGGCAGCGAAGTCACAGTTGTGGAAATGCTCGAAAGCATAGGCGGCCCCATTGATGCCGACATCGCGAAGCTGCTTAAGAAGAACCTTGAGAAAAAGGGCATTACGTTCCTGCTCGGATGCAGGGTTACGGAAGTCGGCAGCGGCGTGCTCAAAGCACAGGATGCCGCCGGAATTAAGGAGATCGGCTGCGACGCCGTGCTGCTCTCGGCAGGCAGACGGGCTGCGTCGGAAGGCCTCGGGCTTAATAACATCGGTGTGCTCAGCGAAAAGGGGGCCGTGATGACGGACGAGCGCATGAGGACGAATATACCCGGCGTGTACGCGGCGGGCGACATCAACGGCAAATCGATGCTCGCGCATACCGCGTACCGTGAGGCGGAAGTCGCGGTCAACGATATGCTCGGCAAAGCGGATGGGATGGACTACCGCGCCGTGCCCGGCGTCATATACACAAGCCCCGAGGTCGCGGGAGCGGGGGAAACGGAGGAATCCGCCAAGGCAAAGGGTGTGGCGTATCAATCCACAACCGTTTCCATGCGGTTTTCGGGAAGATATCTCGCGGAGAACGAGGGCGGCGACGGTATCGCAAAAATCATCACAGATGGCCGCGGGCGCATTGCCGGATTTCATATGATAGGCAGCTACGCGTCCGAGATCATATACGGGGCCAGTATGATGATAGGGCGCGAAATGACGCCCGCGCAGGTACAAAAGATGATATTCCCGCACCCGACGGTGTCGGAGATAATAAAAGAATGTGTATTTCAGACAGGAGAACATCATGACTAAACTGCTGACAATAGATCCGGTTAACAGAAGAAAATCTGATACGGTTACGTTCAACGATATCCCGGTGAACGCTTATCAGAAAACAGTGAACGATGAGAAAGCCAATTTCACGACAGAAGAATTTCTGCGTATTTACCGCGACATGCTCTTTATTCGCGAATTCGAGACGATGCTCAATGAGATCAAAACAAAAGGGGAGTTCTCCGGGATAACCTACAGCAACCCCGGCCCTGCGCATCTTGGCATCGGGCAGGAGGCTGCGTATGTCGGGCAGGCCTATGAGCTCGGCATAGAGGATTATATTTTCGGCTCGCACAGAAGTCACGGCGAGATATTGGCCAAAGGCCTTTCCGCCATTGAGAAAATTGATGACGACAGCTTGCTGAAAATCATGAAAGAGTTTTTCGGCGGAGCCATATACAGCGTGATCGAAAAGCACTCAAAGCATACGAGTGTGAAGGACAAGGCGAGGGCATTTCTGATATACGGCGTGCTCGCCGAAATATTCGGAAGGTCAACGGGTTTCAACAAAGGCTTCGGCGGCTCCATGCACGCGTTTTTCATTCCTTTCGGGTCTTTTCCGAACAACGCGATTGTCGGCGGCAGCGGGGATATTGCCGCGGGTGGGGCGTTGTTTAAGCGCGTAAACAGAAAGCCGGGCGTTGTGATATGCAACATCGGCGACGGCTCCATCGGCTGCGGGCCGGTATTTGAAGGCATGAACTTCTCGGCGATGGACCAATATACGGCGCTGTGGGACGACGCGCACAAGGGCGGGTTGCCTATCATCTATAACGTATTCAACAACGGCTACGGAATGGGCGGGCAGACGACGGGCGAGACAATGGCTTACGGGCTTGTTTCGCGTCTGGGCGCAGGGATTACGCCCTCGCAGATGTATGCGGAAACGGTAGACGGTTACAATCCTCTCGCTGTCATCGATGCGTACAGAAGGAAGCTGCAGCTGATCGGCGAAAACAAAGGCCCGCTGCTGCTCGAGGTGCTGACGTACCGCATGAGCGGGCACAGCCCTTCGGACGCAGACTCTTACCGCTCGAAAGAGGAGAAAGACCTCTGGGCAAAGGAAGACTCTATCGTGTCGTTTAGAAATCAGCTTGTTGAGGCGGGTGTCGCGGCGCAAAGCGAGCTCGAAGCGATATCGGCATATGTGCACGGCGAGATCGTCGCGGCGCTTCAGGCGGCGATTGACGATGAAATTTCACCGAGAATAGACCCGAATGAGCATCCGGATGTGATTGCTGAGCTTATGTTTTCCAACCGGAGCGTGACGTCTATGGAGCCGGGCAGAGCACCCGACGTGCTGCTGCCGAAGGAAGAAAATCCGAGAGTCATACAGCTTAAGAAAAAGGCACGTTTTGCTTATGACGAAAACGGACAGCCCGTTTCGAAGCTCAAAGCATACCAGCTGCGCGACGGTATATTCGAGGCGATGATCGACAAGTTCTACGAGGATCCGACGATGATTGCGTACGGCGAGGAGAACCGCGACTGGGGCGGCGCGTTCGCCGTATACCGCGGGCTCACCGAATCTTTGCCGTATCACCGGCTGTTCAACGCACCGATATCAGAGGGGGCGATCGTGGGCAGCGGCGTCGGGTACGCGATGTGCGGCGGCAGGGCGGTCGTTGAGCTGATGTATTCCGATTTCCTCGGGCGCGCGGGCGACGAGGTATTCAACCAGATGAGCAAATGGCAGTCGATGAGCGCGGGCGTACTTAAGATGCCTCTCGTGCTGCGCATGTCGGTCGGCTCAAAATACGGCGCGCAGCATTCACAGGATTTTTCGAGCATATGCGCGCATATACCGGGGCTTAAAGTCGTGTTCCCCGTGACGCCTTACGACGCCAAGGGATTGATGAACGCGGCGCTTAACGGAACCGACCCCGTCATATTTATGGAAAGCCAGAGGATATACGACATCGGCGAGATGTTCCATAAGGAAGGAGTCCCCGAAGGATACTACGAAGTCGCGATTGGCGAGCCGGACATCAAGAAAGCGGGAAGCGACCTCACAATACTGTCTGTGGGGGCGACGCTTTACCGCGCGCTGCCCGCCGCGCAGCTGCTGGAAGAGAAATACGGCGTATCGACCGAAGTCATTGACGCGAGAAGCATCGTGCCCTTCAACTACGAAAAGGTCATAGAGTCTGTCAAAAAGACAGGCAAGATCGTGATTACGGGCGATACCTGCGAGAGAGGGTCGCATCTTAAGGAATTTGCGCAGAATTTAACCGAGCTTTGCTTCGATTATCTGGATGCGCCTCCCGTGGTTGTGGGCGCGAAGAACTGGATCACGCCCGCGCATGAGCTGGAGGATTACTTCTTCCCTCAGCCGGACTGGATTGTGGACGCGGTGCACGAGAAGATCATGCCGCTGAAAGGACATGTCCCGAAAAACAATTTTACGCACTTAGGGCAGATTGACAGGTTAAAAAGAGGAGTTTGACGTGACGAGAGATAATATTAACTGACAGAAGGGCAAAACTCAATAAGTACATATTTATCTGATAGTAACGGAACCGGAAGGAGACATATATGTATAAGTTGATAATAGTGGACGACGAAGAAGAAGTGAGGCGCGGTATCATCGAAACCATTAAGTGGGACAAGTTTGGTTTCGAGATCGTCGGAGAAGCGGAAAATGGAAGAGAAGCGCTGGAGCTTATCGAAGAAAACACACCTGACGTCATCATAACGGATATAAGCATGCCGCTTATGGACGGGCTGCAGCTGGCTGCGGCCGTTCAAGATGAATATCCGACGGTAAAAATCGTCATATTGACCGGCTTTGACGATTTCAAGTTTGCGCAGCAGGCCATCAAATACGGCGTTATTGACTATATCTTAAAACCCATTCTGCCCAAAGAGATCAGCGAGCTTATGCAAAAGCTCAAGAAACAGATAGACAGTGAGATAGAGGAAAAGAACGATAAAGAAAAATTAAAACAGCATTACTATGAGAGCATGCCCGTGTTAAAGGAAAACTTTCTTATGTCGCTTGTTTCAGGCAGGCAGGGAAAGGACGAGGCAGAGAGAAAAATCTCCGATTTCGATTTACGTATAAAGGGCAGCTGCTTTGCTGCGGCTGCCCTGAGTATAGACAGCGGCAGCTCACAGGATATGTGGGACGATTCGGATACCGAGCTCATGAAGTTTGCGGTATTCAATATCGCGCAGGAGATACTCGATAAACGCGGAAACGGTGAAGTGTTCTTCTTTGACAATGCGCCTGTGATTATTGCGGGCGTTGAAAGCACCGATAAATCGGCAGCGTTCAGAAAGGTTTTTTCGCTGCTCGAAGAAATAAGGCAGAGCGTAGAAAAATACCTGAAGTTCACCGTTGTGATAGGCCTTGGCAGCATATACGACAGCGTGGAAAGAATCGCTCATTCATTTGAGTCCGCCGTGACCGCGCTGGAATACAGGCTTGTTCTCGGGGGCAACAAGGTCATATTCGCGGACGACCTTGAGCCGGAGATTACGGATACGATCGTTTTTGATGAAAATAAAGAAAGACGGCTGATATCGAGCATAAAATTCGGCGAAAAAAAGGATGTTTTCGAAGCAGTGGCGCTGCTGTTTCATGACGTCGGGAAGAAAGCGTCTATAAAGGGATTCCAGCTCTATTTTTTAGAGATACTCGCTGCCATTTCCAAGCTTGCACGCGTATTTCAAATCGACGTCACAGAGATACTGCCTCACGGATCAGGTTTTTACGCGGATATCAGCCGGTTTGAGACGACGGACGAGATGAAAGAATGGATCGAAACGCTTTGTAGCAAGCTGATGGATATCATATCCGCTAAACGGGTGAATACGATACAGACGATGCTCGAAAAAGCAAAGGACTTCATAGACGAGAATTTCGACGATCATGAACTGAGCCTGCAAAAGCTCGCGGATGTGCTGTTTATCAGCCCCAGCTATTTAAGCCTGATATTCAAAAATGAAGCGGGCGAGACGTTCTTAAAATACCTGATACGCGTCCGGCTCGAAGCCGCAAAAGAGCTGCTCAACGCGCCCGATGTCAAAATCACAGAGGTCGCCGAACGGGTAGGCTACCCGGATATCAGTTATTTCAGCTACTTTTTCAAGAAAAATTTTGGCGTGTCGCCAAGGGAATACAGAAGCAAGCGCATTGACGCAAAGGGGTGCTGAAGGTGAGGCGGAGAATACCCAAGGCGCTGCTGCGCGTCTATAGATTCCTGCGGAACAGCATTAAAATCGGCAGCCTGCAATCGGTCATAACCATTTCATTTACCGCTGTCACAATATTGTCCATGCTGCTGATAGGGCTCGCGTTTTACAGCACGTTCTCTGAAAACGCCGAGAAGAACGCGGCGTCGAGTTCTCAGCAGATTATGGACCAGGCGACGATAAACCTCGAAAACTACCTTGTGACAATGATGGATATTTCCGACCTGATACAAAACAATCTGAGCCGGGATTCCGATGAGAACACAAAAGATTTGCACAGCCTTTTTTCTCTGACAATGGAGATACGCAAAGACATCGTGACGGTTGCGGTTTTTGATGAAAACGGAAATATTATTGTCAACAGCCCTGGATTTGCGTATGACCACAATTATGTCATCGCGCAGCAGGACTGGTTTAAAGGCGCGCAGGAAAATCCCGCAAAATATATATTTCAGCCGCCGCACGTTCAGCGGCTGTTTGAAAGCAGGCGCCCGTGGGTGGTATCGCTATGCAGGGGGGTCACGGTTTACAGGCAAGGCGTTCCCGTCACATGGGTCGTCATGGTCGATATGAATTTCAGCGTTATCGAGCAGCTTTGCAGCCGGGTCAGCCTGGGTCAGCGCGGGTATATCTATGTCATCGACCAGGCCGGGAATATTATCTATCACCCTCAGCAGCAGCTGATTTACACAGGACTCAAAGAAGAGAACATCAGCGGCGCGCTGAGCAATGAGCCGGGCTCGCATTTTGAAAACTTTCAGGGTGAAGTCAGAATCACGACGATAAAGGATATCCATTACACGGGCTGGAAGATGGTGGGCGCAAGCTTTGTCGATGAACTCGTCGCGAATAAAGAGAATTTCAACAATTTGATCTTTTATATATTGCTGTTCGGCATTGGCATCGAGGTTCTTGGGTCTATGTTCATTTCGTCGAAGATATCGCAGCCTGTCAAAAAGCTCGAATACCAGATGAACAAGGTGGAGAACGGCGATTTTGACATTGGTGATCTTGAAGTGAAAGGCGAGGATGAGGTCAAGAGACTCACAAAAGCGTTCAACGTGATGATCAGAAGGATAAAGCAGCTGATGAACCAGATCATCAGCGAGCAGGAAGCGATACGCAAAAGCGAGCTCAAAGCGCTTCAGGCTCAGATCAATCCGCATTTTCTATACAATACGCTGGATTCGATCATCTGGATGAACGAAAACCGCAATTATAAGGGTGTGACGGAAATGACCGCGGCGCTTGCGAAATTTTTCAGGATAAGCATCAGCAAAGGCAACGAGATCATAGGCGTCGGGGACGAAATAGAGCATGCAAGAAGTTATCTTGTGATACAAAAGATAAGGTATAAAAACAAATTCGACTTTTCCATCGACGCAGAGCAGGATACGTACAACCATAAGACCTTGAAGCTCGTGCTGCAGCCGATCATAGAAAACGCGATTTACCACGGCATAAACAAGATACAGGAAAAAGGCGAAATCAGTATAAAGGTGTTTATTCAGGACGGCAAGCTCGTGTTTCAGGTGTCCGACAACGGCTATGGAATTAAACCGGAGCATTTGAAAGGGATATTGAACAGAGAGCCTTCGAGTGAGCATTCGTCGGGCGTGGGGCTCAAGAATGTGAACGAGAGGATAAAGCTCTATTACGGGAGCGGCTACGGTGTCGATATCGCCAGCGAAATAGAAGTCGGCACCACGGTCAGCATATGGATTCCTTTGACGGAACCGGAGAACGGAGGAGGTCATAATGAAATTTCGTAGCATAATACTGCTGCTTTTTGCCGTATTGCTGGCAGCGGCCAGCGTGGGCTGCGCCGAGACCGATCTTTCCGGCAACGACGAAAAGGTGAAAATAAAGGTCATCGTTAAAAAGCGCAGCTACGACTACTGGAACGTCGTTAAAATAGGCGCGGAAGCGGCAGGGAAAGAGTTCAATGTGGATGTGGACTTCGACGGGCCGGTGGATGAGAAGGATATAGACGTCCAGATCGCTATGGTGAAGAAGGCTGTGGACGACGATGTGGACGCGCTGGTGCTCGCGGCGAGCGACTTTACGCTGCTCGTTCCGGCTGCTGAAAAGGCTGTCGCATCGGGCATCCCCGTTATCATCATCGATTCAAATATCAAATCCAATAAAATGGACAGCTTTATAGGCACCGACAATGTGGACGCCGGAAGAAAGGTTGGGGAATCGCTTGTCGAAGTGATGGGCGAATCATGCGATATCGCCGTGATGAGCTTTGTGAAAGGCGCGGCGACCGCTGTGGAGAGGGAAGAAGGCTTTTTTGAAGAGACAAGAAAGTATCCCGGGATTAATGTGATCGATACGCTTTACTGCAATTCGGATGAGGATATTGCCCAGCAGCTCGCCATCGATATGATGAAGAAAAACCCGGATCTCGACGCGTTTGTCTGCCTCAACGCTTACGGCACAGCGGGCGTGGCCAGAGGGGTGGACGAATCGGGCAAGGGAGGAAGCATA
The DNA here is from genome assembly GCA_023408075.1 of Bacillota bacterium. Lineage (GTDB taxonomy): Bacteria > Bacillota > Clostridia > Christensenellales > SZUA-584 > SZUA-584. The sequence goes on from JAEYKW010000008.1 coordinate 37,306, forward strand.
AAGGTGGTCGGCTTCGACAGCACACCCGAGGAGATCATGTATATGGAAAACGGCGTTATACAGTCGCTTGTGATTCAGAACCCGTTCAATATGGGGTATCTTGGCGTTAAGTATGCGCTCGACGCCGTCAATAATGTGCATGTGCCAAAAACGGTGGATACGGGGGCAACCGTCATCAATAAAGAGAACATGTACCTGCCTGAAAATCAAAAGCTGCTGTTCCCGTTTACAGACTGACCGAACAAAAAATTTTCAGTATTTTACGTAAGCATGCGGGCCCGAACTCATTTCGGGCTCAGACTGCTGACAGAGTGGTTAGTGTCATTACTATGGAAAGCAACTAAATCGGTCATCCTGAGGAGAGAAGCGACGAAGGATCTGTTGAGACAGATTCTATTCCACTGCGTAGTCACTTCGCTACACTCGTTCAGAATGACCGATAACCTGTCTTTTCGTTTATTGTGGTGCCATAGTGCATGGGATTTTTCGATCGCTTACGCTCACTCAAAATGACGTTTAGTACTTTGTCAGCAGCTTGGGGCCGAATACATTTCGGGCTCATATTTTTTATAAGGTTCCAATTAAAATTCTACAAAAAACCACATATTCGGTCATCCGATCCGGCGAGGTGGACTGGTATCCGGCAAAGGTCTTGTGCGGTTCTGCGGCTCATCCGCCGCAGCTTTCAGTATAGCCGCTTGTGTGATTATCGCTGCTTGTTGCGGTGCGGATTGTGCATGAAGATTTTGAGCGGGCAACTATGCAGCGGATCAAAAGCCCCTTGTTTACAGGGGTTCGCGTGTCATGCTCGCGTCGCGCTGCGCATTCGAATACATGACAGGCAGAAATCATCGCCCTTGGGCCCGAATAATTTTGGGGCTTTTTTTATATATTATAAGAAAACCATGGCTGTCTTCGGCATCAAATTGGCTAATTAATCCTTATAGAATTTCAAAAATTCATTGTTGTTTTTCGCATGTTTTTTATCCGAATACGACTGTAAAATCAAACATACGGTAAGAATAGCATACATGTTTTGTTTGATTAGAAATCTTTCAGAGGTTTGAGGTGAATTTATGAGCGCGCAGCTTCTTAAAATGGAGAACATCGAAAAATCCTTCCCAGGCGTACACGCCCTTAATAAATGCAAACTGGAGCTTGTTAAAGGCGAGATTCACGCGCTGGTGGGGGAAAACGGTGCAGGTAAATCGACTTTGATGAAGATACTGACGGGAATTCATTCTGTGGATTCAGGTGCGATATATCTTAACGGCGAGCAGGTCAGCTTCAAAACGCCGAAGGACGCCCAGGTTGCGGGCATATCAATGGTGCATCAGGAGCTGAACCTGATGAACCACCTGACGATTGCGCAGAACATTTTTATAGGCCGCGAAAGCAAAGGCCTTATGGTCAACGATAAAACGATCAATCAGCGCGCCGAGGAGCTTTTTAAAAGGCTCAATATCAAGCTGAATCCGGAGGAAAAGGTAGGCAATCTGTCGGTCAGCCACCAGCAGATGGTCGAGATCGCCAAGGCGATATCGTACGATGCGCAGATCATCATATTTGACGAGCCGACGTCATCGCTGACCGAGCTGGAGATTGAAGAGCTTTTCAAAATCATCACTGAGCTTCGCGACAGCGGCGTCAGCATGGTTTATATTTCGCACAGAATGGACGAAATCAAACGGATATCCGACAGAGTCACCGTCATGCGTGACGGCGAGTACATCGGTACGCTGGGCTCGGAAGAGATCGATATCGAAAAGATCATACACATGATGGTCGGACGCGTGACATACGAGGCGCATAAGCAGATGAGCGCCGTGGAAGCCGGAGCGCCCGTCGTGCTTCGGGTGGAAAATATGCGTTCAAAAGACGTCAAGGGCGTATCGTTCGAGCTTTATAAGGGAGAGATATTGGGCTTCGCGGGGCTGGTCGGCGCGGGAAGAACGGAGCTTGCGCGGCTCATTTTCGGAGCAGACAAAAAGATAAGCGGCGATGTGTATTTAAACGGGAAAAAGGTTCAGATAAACAGCCCGTACGATGCCGTTAAACACGGCATCGGGTACCTTTCGGAGGACAGAAAGCGCTACGGGCTCGCTCTGGGCATGACAATAGCGAATAATATCGTGATGCCGAACCTCGACGAGTATATATCGGCAGGTATCATCAACGAGAAGAAGATTGAAGAGGTGTCAAGTGATGCCGTTAAACAGATCAATATCAAAACGCCTTCAATAAAACAGCTCGTGAAGAACCTGTCGGGCGGCAACCAGCAAAAGGTCATCATCGCAAAATGGTTTTTGAGGGACTGTGATATTCTCATTTTCGACGAACCGACCAGAGGCATCGACGTCGGCGCGAAGAGCGAGATTTATAAAATCATGAACGCTCTGGCCGAATCCGGCAAATCGATCATCATGATCTCGTCAGAGCTGCCCGAGCTTCTGCGCATGAGCGATAGGATCATGGTTATGTGCGAAGGGGCGCATACAGCCACACTTTCGATAAACGAAGTTGACCAGCAAAAAATAATGAAATATGCGACTCAGCATTAGGGGGAAGAAGTATGTTTAAAAGTATTAGAAAAACCGGGATGCAAAAAGTACTCGCGTTTGCAGCGCTGATCATCATCTATGTGTTCTTCGCGATAGCGGGCAAAAACTTTACATCGGCATCGACAACATTGAATATTCTGGCGTCCTCATATTATGTGGGATTCCTTGCCTTGGGCGTCACGTTCGTCATCATCACGGGCGGCATCGATCTTTCAATAGGTGCGCTCATGATGTGCTCCGCGCTCGTCGGAGGCCAGCTGTACAGAGACATGGGATTTCCTCTGTGGATCGCCCTGCTGGCGATGATCATATTCGGGTCGATCGTCGGATTCTTAAACGGGCTTATGATTACAAAGCTCAAGCTGCCTCCGTTTATCGCAACACTGGGCACGATGATGGTCTCGCTGGGGCTTGGATCGATCATCACGGGCACATCGTCGAAATACTTCCCGACCATACTGGAAGAAGACGGATGGTTCTCGCGCGTATTTTTCAAAACGGAGAGCGGCTTCCCGATAGGTGCGGTATTCCTGCTGGTATTCTTCGCCATCGCATTTGTGATACTGAACAAAACGAAAATCGGCCGCTATATATTCGGTATCGGCAGCAATGAAGAAGCCGTCAGACTGTCGGGTATTAAAGTGGACGTTTGGAAGACCAATGCCTATATCATCAGCGGTTTTGCAGCCGGTCTCGGTTCCATATTCTATTCTGCAACCTATACGGTCATCATCCCCAATACCGGCAACGGTATTGAACTGCAGGCCATCGCAGGCGTCGTTATTGGCGGCACCTCTCTTTCGGGCGGCATCGGGTCTCTGACGGGAACGCTTATCGGCGTGTTCATCATGAGCGTTCTCAAAAACGGGCTGATATCAATGAGCCTACCCGCGCCTTTCCAGACGTTCTTTACGGGAATCGTTGTGATTGGCGCCGTGCTGCTGGATATTTACAGAAACAGAAAAGCGAACACGCTTTGATAACGCTTAAGCAGAAATGCTTATTAAAAAAACAATGGAGGAATATGTAATGAGAAAAAGAGTCTTAGTGCTTCTGATGGCATTGGCAATGGTGCTTTTAGCAGCCGCATGCGGACAGGCTGAGCAGACATCACCGAGCAGCGAAGCGACCCCGTCGGCGGAAGCTTCTGTCGAGCCGTCGACATCTGCCGAAGCACCCGCAGAGTCGATGTATATTTCAGTGATTTCCAAAGGCTTCCAGCACCAGTTCTGGCAGGTCGTTAAGAAGGGCTCCGAGCAGGCCGCTGCCGATCTCGGCGTCGAAGTCTTCTTCACCGGCCCCGAGGGTGAAAGTGCGCAGGCCGCTCAGGTGGATATGCTGAACGCAGAGCTCGCGAAGAACCCCAAGGCGATCTGCCTTGCCGCTCTGAACACAGAAGCCGTTCTGTCCCAGCTGCAGGAAGCTGCCGACAAGGCCATTCCGGTCATCGGGTTTGACTCGGGCGTTCCGGATGCTCCGGCCGGCCAGATTAAGGCCAACGCTTCCACAAACAATGAAAACGCTGCCGCGATTGGCGCCGAGCATATGTACGACGCTCTGAAGGATCAGATCGCTGCTGCGACAGCCGATGCGCCTGTCGTCATCTCCGTGCTTTCTCAGGATGCCACAAGCGCTTCCATCACGGGACGTACAAAGGGCTTTGCCGAGAAGATGAAATCCCTCGTTGAAGCGGGCGGAAGCACAGCGGCCATCACAGGCGACTTCGCGGCTATCAACGCCGGTGACGCTGCGGCATCTGCTGTCAACATCAAAATCACCGTCGGCGCAACACCCGACATCACCGACATGACAAACGCGGCAAACGGCGTGCTTAACACGGAGAGCCTTCTCGGCGTGTTCTGCTCGAACGAAGGCGCTGTCAACGGTCTCCTCGCTGCTGTTAACGCCGGCTCCGTGGTGCCGGAAGGCGTAAAAGTTGTTGGATTTGACGCCGGTGCCGGCCAGAAAGCGGCTGTGAAGAGCGGCGTGTTCATGGGCTCCATCACACAGGATCCGTTCCAGATCGGCTACAAAGCTGTCGAACTGGCTGTCAAGGCTGCCAAGGGCGAAGCTGTTGCGGACATCGACACAGGCGCGAAATGGTATGACGCGACGAACATGGAAGAGGCTGATATCGCTCAGCTGCTTTACGACTAATATTCATAGCCAGCACGTGTAAATACAATAGGGTGACCTCCTTTGGCTATTTGGCTAAAGGAGGTCATTTACACGGTTTCCCAAAAATGCTATGTTTGCGGTGATAAAAGAATTTCAGGGAGGCGAGAGTAAATGGTTAAGATAGGCATAAGGCCGACGATTGACGGCAGGGAAAGAGGCGTACGCGAGCTTTTAGAGGAGCAGACGATGAATATGGCGAAGAGCGCCGCGCAGCTCATTTCCTCTAACCTTAAGGACAGGCACGGCAACCCCATTGAGTGTGTGATCGCCGATACGACGATCGGCGGTGTCGCTGAGGCAGCACGGTGCGCCGAAAAATTCCAGAGGGAAGGCGTATGTGCCACACTGACGGTCACGCCCTGCTGGTGTTACGGCAGCGAGACGATGGACATGGACCCCATGCTCCCAAAGGCAGTCTGGGGATTTAACGGAACGGAAAGGCCGGGGGCGGTCTATCTTGCGGCAGTGCTTGCGGCGCATACGCAAAAAGGGCTTCCCGCGTTTGGCATATACGGGCGCGATGTGCAGGACGCAGGCGACATGTCGATACCCGAGGACGTAAAGGAAAAGATACTGCGGTTTGCCAAGGCGGCTGCAGCCGCCGGCGAGATGAAAGGCAAGAGCTATCTTTCATGCGGCAGCGTATCTATGGGCATAGCGGGATCGATCGTCAATCCTGATTTTTTTGAAAGCTACCTCGGGATGCGCTGTGAGCAGGTGGACATGACGGAATATGTGAGGCGCATCGACGAAGGAATATACGATAAAGACGAATTCGCAAAGGCGCTTGCGTGGGTAAAAGCGAACTGCAAGGAAGGCGCGGACAGAAACGCCCAGCCCTCGGACAGGCAGAGAAAAGACTGGGAGTGGGAATTCACGATCAAGTGCGCGCTGATTGCGAAAGACCTTATGGCAGGCAATCCGAAGCTCAAGGAAATGGGCTTTGGCGAAGAAGGCCTCGGGCACAACGCCATTGCGGCCGGTTTTCAGGGACAGCGGCAGTGGACGGATCATCTGCCCAATGCGGACTTTGTGGAATCGATACTCTGTTCGTCGTTTGACTGGAACGGGCAAAGAACGCCGTACGTATTCGCGACCGAGAACGATTCGCTTAACGGGGCGTCGATGCTGTTCGGGCATCTGCTGACAAACACGGCGTCAATATTCTCCGACGTGCGGACGTACTGGAGCCCCGAGGCCGTGAAACGCGTGACGGGCAAGAGCCTGACGGGTGTCGGGGAGAACGGCATTATACACCTGATCAACTCCGGCGCGACATGCCTTGACGGCACGGGACAGCAGGAGAAATCGGGCACGCCCGCTATGAAACCGTTCTGGGAGATCACGGACGGTGAAGTGAAAAAATGCCTCGATGCGACCACATGGTGCCCCGCGAACAAGGGGTATTTCAGGGGCGGCGGCTATTCCTCCAACTTTAAGACAAAAGGCGGCATGCCGGTGACGATGTGCCGTATCAATCTTGTGAAAGGGCTGGGGCCGGTGCTGCAGCTGGCCGAGGGGTGGACAGTCGATCTGCCCGATGACGTGCACAGCATCTTAGATGTGCGTACAGACCCGACATGGCCGACAACATGGTTTGCGCCGCGACTGACGGGCAAAGGGGCGTTCAGAGATGTGTACAGCGTGATGGCAAACTGGGGTGCGAACCACGGCGCGATCAACTACGGGCATATCGGTGCCGATTTAATCACGCTATGCGCTATGCTGCGCATACCTGTGACGATGCATAACGTGGATGACGCCGACATCATGCGGCCGAGCGCGTGGAACATGTTTGGCACGGACAACCTTGCGGGCGCGGACTATATGGCGTGTAAAAACTTCGGGCCGTTATACGGACGCTGACCGAAGGAGGGAATATCATGCTTAAAAAAATACCGCCGGTGATTTCGCCCGACCTTATGAAGGTGCTTATGGAAATGGGGCACGGAGACGAGATATGCCTTGCGGACGGCAATTTCCCATCCGAGAACATAGGGAAAAGGGTGGTACGCCTCGACGGGCACGGTGCGGAACAGATACTCGAGGCTGTGCTCAAATTCTTTCCTCTTGATACGTTTGTGGAGAGGCCGGTGATGCTGATGCAGACGGTGGACGGCAGCGTCCCCGAAATATGGGGCGGCTACCGGAGCATCATACAGGAGAGTGAAGAGAAAAAAGCCTTTACCGATTTCGAGATGATAGAGCGCTTCGCATTCTACGAGAGGGCAAAAACCTGTTTCGCCGTTGTGGCCACGGGAGAGACGAAGCTCTATGCGAATATCATACTGAAAAAAGGCGTGGTTGTTTAACATGATGAGGGCTGCGGCGCAGGGCATGTCGCGCCGCAGCCTGATTTTTATTGGAAACGTGAGGGGATGCATATGAAGGCTTTTTTAGCTGCGGATCTTGGTGCAAGCAACGGCCGGACGATACTCGGCCGGTTCGACGGGAAAAAGATCGCAATTAACGAGATCAACCGTTTCGAAAACGGGTACATCCGCGTCGGAGATGCGTATTACTGGGACATACTCGCACTCTGTTCAAATATCATAGAAGGCCTGCGCATCTCGGCCAAAGGCGGAAGCGCGCTTTCGGGAATCGGGATTGATACGTGGGGCGTTGACTTTGGCTTGATTGACAGACAGGGAAGGCTGGTCGGCAATCCCCGCGCATACAGGGATCCGCGAGGGGCGCGGGGCATGACGGCATTTCACAACACGTACGGGGCTAAAAAGGCTTTTGAACTGACAGGCATATCGAACAATTCGTATAACACTCTTTATCAGCTGTATGATATGAAGCAGACGGGCGACCCCCAATTGGAAATCGCGGACAAGCTGCTGCTGATGCCCGATCTCCTCGGATATATGCTTTGCGGCGGGGTATCGTCGGAGTATACGATTGCCACCACGACGCAGATACTCGGCACTCAGAGCAGCTGGTCGAACGATATATTGAATATGCTGGGGATACGGGAGGAACTGCTCGCTCCGGTACAAAGCAGCGGCATGGTGAAAGGCAGCCTGTACGCGTCGATACGGGAAGAGACGGGGCAAAAGGCGGATGTGCCTGTGTTCTGCGCGGGCGCGCATGACACCGCCTCGGCGGTCGCGTCCATCCCCGCAAAGGGCGATAATTATGCGTTTATTTCCTCGGGGACATGGTCGCTTATCGGTATCGTCTCAGACAGCGCCATTATCAGCGACGTTGTCTATGAAAACAAATTTTCGAACGAAGGCACTGTGGACGGCAAGGTCCGTCTGCTAAAAAATATAATGGGTCTGTGGATCATTCAGTGCTGTAAAAAACAGTGGGACAGAGAGCAAAGCATAAGCTGGGATGACATCATCGCGCTCGCGGGCAGCGCTCCGGCATTCCGGTCATTCATAGATGTCAACGACGATCTGTTCTTCGAAGCTGACGATATGACAGGCAAGATACGGGCGTATTGCAGAGAGACACGGCAGCCCGTGCCCGAAACCAGGGGAGAGATTGCGCGGACGGTTTATGAGAGCCTTGCGATGAGCTACCGCGAAGCGTTTGCGGGTTTGGAAGAGCTTAAGGGCAGGTCTATCGACGTGCTGCACATCGTGGGCGGCGGGTCAAAGAACAGGATGCTCAATCAGTTTGCGGCCAACGCGATAGGCAGAGAAGTGATCGCGGGGCCCGCCGAGGCGACGGCGACAGGGAATTTGATGGTACAGGTCATGGCGTCGGGCGAGGTTAAAAATACGGCAGAGATGAGAGAGGTCATCCGCAACTCATTCGAGACATTGAGCTTCGAGCCGGAGCATACGGATGCGTGGACGGAGCAGTTTGAAAGATATCTTCACATAAGGGAAGGACGGTAAACAGATGCAGCGGTTGGCAGGGAAAAAGGCGGTTATTACAGGAGCGGCTCAGGGGCTTGGGCAGGCACTGGCGCAGCGCATGTCGGACGAGGGCGCTCAGGTGGTTATAGGAGATGTCAATATTGAAGCGGCAAGCGAAACGGCGGCGGCGCTTAACGGCGGGGCTGCGTTCGGGCTCGATGTGACGGACTACTTATCGTGCGAGGCGTTTATTGCAAACGCTGCGGCGCACCTCGGCGGAATCGATGTACTTGTGTCCAACGCGGCGATACTGCTGTCGGGCGCGATTGAGGAGCTTGATTCGGATAAGTGGAAAAAAGTCATCGATGTCAACCTGTGCGGGTTCTATAATGTCACGAAAGCCGCGGTGCCGCATATGAAGCAAAAAGGCGGCGCGATTATACAAATCAATTCAAAATCGGGCAAAAAGGGCTCTTACAGGAATTCGGCGTATGCGGCGTCCAAGTTCGGCGGCATCGGCCTCGTGCAGAGCCTTGCGCTCGAGCTGGCGCAGTATCATCTCAGGGTCAACGCAATCTGCCCCGGAAACCTGCTCGATTCCCCGCTGTGGGTCAACAGCCTGTTCAAGCAGTATGCCAAGAATCAGGGCATCACCGAGCAGGAGGTCAGGCAGAAGTACATTGATCAGGTGCCGCTCAAGCGCGGATGTCAATATGAAGACGTTGCGAACCTGCTCGTATTCCTTGCGAGCGACGAGGCGGATTACATGACCGGACAGGCTGTCAACGTGACCGGCGGCCAGCAGATGGACTGAGCGGTATGGATAAAGAAGCATTGATAAAAAAGCTCGATTCCGATTCACTTCCGGAACGCTTGGACGCGCTGCGGCAGCTCAAAAAGCTGGTGGACAGCGGTGCGATAAGTGCGCCTGTGAGCGAAGGCTATACGAACAACCATATGCACACGAAATACTCGTTTTCGCCGTACACACCCGCAGAGGCCGTCTGGAAGGCATATATGAGCGGACTTGGTATTGTGGGCATCGTCGATCATGATTCGGCAGGCGGCGCGGAGGAATTCACGCAGGCGGGCGCGATACTCGGCATAGCGACGACCGTCGGGTTTGAGATGCGTACAGACTGGAGCGGCACAAGGCTGGCCGGACGGCGCATCAACAACCCGGATCAGGCAGGCAATGCGTATATATGCGCGCACGGGTTGCCGCGCATGAGCTATGAAAGCGCCGACAGTTATTTGAGCGACATCAGAAACGCGCGCGCGCAGCGCAACAGAGCGATGACCGGGCGACTCAACGGTATCATGCGTGGCACCGGCATTTCGGTGGATTACGACGCCGATGTGCTGCCGCTATCCTACGCATCCCATGGCGGCGAGGTCACAGAGAGGCATCTGTTGTTCGCGCTGGCACAGCACATGATGAAGGGGCTGGGCAAAGGGCAGGCGCTTATCAATTTTCTGTCGGATACGCTGGATGCGCCCCTCAGCGAAAAACAGCTCGCATACCTCGGCGACACAGACAGCAGCGTCTATGATTACGACGTTCTCAACGTATTGAAAAGCAGCTTCATACAGAGCATCTATATCGACACAAGGCCGGAAGAAACACCGCCCGTTAAAGAAGCCGTCGCGTTTATGAAAACGCTCGGCGCGATACCCACATACTGTTACCTTGGAGACGTGGGGGCTTCGCCCACGGGAGACAAGCATGCACAGAAATTCGAGGATGATTATCTTGAAGACGTCTTCCTTGAGTGCAGGAACTTGGGGTTCGACGCGATCGCGTTCATGCCGTCAAGAAACTCAAGAGAGCAGCTTGAGAGAGTGATGGCGCTTTGCGGCAAGTACGGTTTTTTACAGATAAGCGGCGAGGACATCAACCAGCCGAGGCAATCGCTGATATGCCCGCAGCTTAAAGAACCGCATTTCGCGCACCTCATTGACGCCGCGTGGGCGCTTGTCGGGCACGAAATCAGTTCCGCTGAGGATATAAAAAGAGGCATGTTCGGGGACGGAGGGCCAACCAGCCCCGCGGTGATTCAAGAAAAAATAGAAAAGTTCAAGCGTATCGGCCTTCGTCAATACAATTCGCAAGGAGACTGAAGCCATTGGAAAGACAGCGGTAAGGATTATACGGAAAACAAGATTTTAGGCTGGAGAGCTTCCAGCTGCCGCCGATAAAGTCCTGTCCGTTTTGTATCTAGCTTCAACACATTTGATATTGGATGTGGTGTAAAAGAGTTTCCTCCCTAAAAAAGTGACAGCGTCAGTGGCGGCTCAGTAAAACACATGCTTTGGACAGACGGCATAGCTTTTCAGCTATGCCGTCCTGTCTTTTAAGATGCTTCCATTGGGGTAGTTCCAGGCTGCCGATACAGGCGCAGCTTATCTCCGCGCCTTCAAATCCCGCTTCGCGCATGCGAGTGAAAACCCTGCCCTGTAAAACCGTTAAATATGTGCCCGACGGTGCATTTTTGGTGGATACCGGTCATGGTTCTTTAACCTCTGACGCAATATTCTCGCGGTTAATGTTCATACCCATATGGATGTCGTAACGATTCACATTTAATCCCGATTCCTCACCGTGAATCGTGTCAACATACACACCGCCGTTGGCAACAATCGTTTTGTTGCTGCCCACGTTTTTATCCCGGCAAACAATTCGCACTTTATCAAGCCCAAATGCTTTTGCTTTCTGCAAGCCAAGCCGTAGCTGCTCTTTTGCGTACCCTTTGCCGCGTTCGCTTGGACAAACTGAATAGCCGAAGTTGGAGGCAAATTCTATATCGTCATCATCGTATTCGAGCTTGTGACGAAAGACGATAAAACCGACGATCTTGCTGTCGTTTTCACGCATTGCCATATACCAGGTTAATCTGTCGGACATATTTTCGCAAAATTGAAGCCAGTCAAGTACATTGTCGTACTCTTCAAGATAATCCATACCCGGTATTCTGCGTGGGTCGTATGTCACTCTCTCGCGTTCGGCAGGAAATTCCGCTCTGTATGCCGCCATCTGCTCTGCGTATGCCGCACATGGTTTAACTAATTTTAGCATATCCCTCATGCAAACACCTCCATTGCCGCCACGGGCCGACATAAGCCTTCAAATTTCATATATCCTCGATGCTGCGCCATATTCCGGCAGTTGCCGATAGCGGTATTATACAATGTTGCCGCCCGCAAAATCAAACCCTGCGGGCGGTTCTGTAAGGAAATGCGTTTAATTCGTCTAAAGTGCTGCTTGTTTGTCCTCAGCTTTTTTCTTTGCCCTGTTATTTACATCTTGTCAAATGCCCGCGATCGTATTATGATACTACATTGGCGAAAACGTTTACGCCTGCGATTTTAACTTGAGCCAAACAGTCCTTTGTTCGCGGCGTTTCATGCGTATATTTGCAGGACGGAAGGAAATTAAAATTGGACACGACAGTAAGCCTTAACGGAAAAGGCAGCGGTTTTTACAAAACGCTTTTCAGACTCATGATACCGATATCACTTCAGCTTCTCGTCACCTTCGGGATTGCCTTCAGCGACACGACGATGATCGGTAATGTCAGCGACGAGGCCATGGCCGGGGCGTATATGGGCAGCCAGGTACAGATATTTCTCCAGACGCTGGCCATGGGCATCACGGGTACGGTTATGATACTCTGCGCGCAGTATTGGGGCAAAGGCGATACAAACAGCATCAGGATACTTTGCGCCATAGCCCTGCGGATACTGCTCGTCATCAGCACGGTGCTGTGGCTGGTGTGCTTCTTTTTTCCGGCACAGATGCTTTCCATATTTACGACAGACCCGACGGTGATCAGCGAGGGGACGGATTTTATCCGCATACTGAGCTTTTCGTATGTGTTCTTTGCGTTTTCTCAGGTGATGATATCGACGGTGCAGAGCGTAGAGTCGGTAAAAGTCGGGTTCTATATCTCCATTATGGCGTTTGTGGTCAACCTGCTGCTCAACTGGGTGTTCGTATTCGGCAATCTCGGAGCGCCGAAACTCGGTGCCGCAGGGAGCGCGCTCTCCACGCTCATCTGCCGCATTTGCGAGGCGGCTGCGGCGGGATATTATGTGCTGCATAAAGACAAGAAGCTTGGCATCAAGCTCTCCAGCTTTTTTAAGACGGACAAGGTGCTGCGCCGAGACTTCATAAAATACGGTGCACCGGTGCTTGCGGGACAGCTTGTGTGGGCGGTAAACCTTGCTTCTCAGAACGCGATAATGGGACGGTTCGATGCGGAGGTCATCACCGCGCTTGCCGTGGTGAATATGCTGGCTCAGCTCACATTCATATGGATGTCGGGGCTGGCTCAAGGGCTCACCATTATGACGAGCAAGCTCGTGGGTGCCGGGCAATGCGAGACTTTAAAAAGCAACGTGAAGAGGGCACAGGTCTTTTTCCTTTGCATAGGCACGGCGACGGGACTGTTCATATTCCTGTTTAAGGATGTATTTATTTCACTCTACCCGACGTTAAGCCCCGAAGCTGTGGAAACAGCGCGCCAGTTTATGGCGGCTCTGGCTGTGCTGACCGTCGGCACGTTTTACCACGCGCCGCTGCTTTTGGGGTTCGTCAGGGCAGGAGGGAGCGTGAGCTTTGTTTTCATCAACGATTCCATATTTGTTTTCGGCGTGATACTTCCCGCAGCGCTCATCGCTATGTATGTCTTCCACGCTCCGGCATGGGTTGTGTATACGTGCCTCAAGGCGGACCAGGTATTAAAGTGCTTCGTGGCCATTGTGGTATTAAACCGGCTTAAGTGGATAAAGGACCTGACGCGAAACAGGCCTCCTCAGGAAACGGGGCTGGAGGAAGCCGGGGTGTAATCGGCACGATAGACCAAAAATAAAGAGAAGTGACACCTTTGAGGTGTTGCTTTTTTATTTTGGCGAAGACTAAAGGAACGTGAATGCACGCCGCCAGTCTGTGCCCTATAGGGTCATGGCGGACGAAGCTCTTATTAAGCGGCTCCGATTTTCTTTTTCAGGTTTAACCAGAGCCGGAATATCACTCCCGAATAAACGATATATTGAAGATCAAAAAGTATCATGCTGACAGGCGCAACGTCTGTATAGGTTAATATCGATATACACAGGAAGACAAAACATAATAGCAGAAGTGCCGGAACGGCTGCATATAAGCCAAGACTCAGCTTTTTATTTTTGATTGGTATAAGGATGACAAACATGATTGCCATATACGCCCACATAATGACGTTGAAAATATCTGTGATCCTTTGATTAAAGGTGATGAATGCATTGACGGCATAAACAAGCTCGGCCAGTGATAATATAAGCCCGACGATGAAGAAGATTCTTGCGCTTGTTTTTTTCTGGCTGTTCAATATTGATCGAAGACCAAAATATCCAAGAAGAGCAGCAATTAAATCACCGAGGTATATCGTATTAGACAAATGAAATGAAATGCTGAGGCCTGAGTAGGCCAGAGCTGTTGAAGGGGCACAGACGGACACGAGAATACCCAAGCATATGATAAAAGCACCCTTCTTCACAAAAACACCTCCTGTTTGTATGCCAAAATCAAATTTAAACAAGATTTCCACCCGCAGTGCCGCGAAGAGGGCAGCTGCGATTTTTTGAGGATGAGGCTACAGTCAATCATTCAATTCCCACCAACCGTCGTTGTTATTCTACGTCAGGACAACCGGTTCTGGCAATACTCAACGTTTTATTTATCAGAGAGCGCTCTGCTGCTATATGCGGCGGATGACCATGCCGTTTACAGTGATTGAGTGGATGCCGAACCTGACATAATGACGAAATTTATATAGGATACACACTGATTTATAGAAATAACAGATTGTTACAAACGGTAAAAATAAATCGATAAAATTATTGAATTCAACAACAAAAATGTTGACATAAACAAAATAATGCGTTATATAATATTATAAACGCAAAAAACAATCAAATTCGTTAATAATATGTGAGGTGACAAAAGTGGCTCAGAAGAATCCTGTGACTCTGTTAACTGCCCAATGGGGAGACCTTCCTTTTGAAACGATATGTGAAACCGCAAGCCGTATGGGGTACGACGGTGTCGAGATCGGATGCGGCGGTGACCACATGGATGTGATCAAAGCGGCAAACGACATGAACTATGTGGCTCAAAAACGAGAGATCCTCGAAAAGTACAATCTCAAAGCCTACGCCATTGCGAGCCACATCGCAGGCAAAATCGTCGGCGATACATACGATGTGCGGCATAATAATCTTGTCCCGTCCGAAGTAAAAGGCAAGCCGGATGACATGCGCGCATGGGCGATCGATCAGATGATGCATGTGCCGGCGGCGTGCAAGAATATGGGCTGCACGGTGACAACGAGCTTTCTCGGTTCGCCGATATGGAATTACTGGTACTCATTCCCGCAAACCACCGATGAAATGATAGAAGAGGGATATGCCCGCATCAAGGATTTGTGGACGCCGATTTTTGATGAGTTCGACCGTCAGGGCGTACGCTATGCACTCGAGGTTCATTCAACGGAAATCGCTTATGATATTTGGACCGCCAAAAAGCTGCTCGAGGTTTTGAATTACCGCAAAGCGTTTGGATTTAATTTTGACCCAAGCCATCTGCTGTGGCAGGGCATCAAGCCGCATATCTTCATCCGCAACTTTCCGGACCGCATTTATCATTGCCATATGAAAGACGTCTACATATCGAATGATGATACGGCCAGCATTATCGGTTCGCACCTGCCCTTCGGAGACCCGCGCCGCAAATGGAATTTCCGCAGCATCGGCCGCGGCATGGTCAATTTTGAAGATATCATCCGTGAGTTGAATTTTGCCGGTTATAACGGCCCTTACTCCGTCGAATGGGAAGACAGCGGTATGGACCGCATTCAGGGGGCCACAGAATCGTGCAAATACATTAAAGACATTCGCATAAAGCCGTCGGAAGTTGCTTTTGACGCCGCATTAAAGAACTAAGCAATCCATGAGAAAGGAATAAGGTTATGAAAAAGTACCGGGCCGGCATTGTCGGCGTTGGCTTCATTGGTGTTGCCCATATTGAGGCGTTGCGCCGTCTTGGAAACGTGGATGTTGTCGCAATTGCAGATCCTGTGAATGCCGCACAGAAAGCGGACGCATTGGGTGTGCCGAAAGCTTATTCGGATTACGCCGATATGGTGGAGGCGGAAAAGCTCGATGTGCTGCATATCTGCACGCCGAACTTTACGCATTGCGACATCGCGCTGTTTGCCATGGACCGCGGCGTCAGCGTGGTTTGTGAAAAGCCGATGTGCTGCACGGTGGAGGAAGCGGACAGGATGATCGCAAAGGCCGGAGAAAAAGGGCTCGTCAACGCGGTCAATTTCCATAACCGCTGGTATCCGATGACGGCACAGCTTAAACAGATGGTTGCAAACGGTGAGTTCGGCGACATCCACGCGGTATACGGTGAATTTGCGCAGGACTGGCTGCTGCTCGATACGGACTACAACTGGCGCGTGGAAGCGTCGGAATCGGGCCGGACGCGTGCCGTCGCCGACATCGGGTCGCACTGGATGGATCTGATGGAGACTATTACGGGGCTGCACATCACGGAAGTCTGCGCGGATTTCAAGATTCTTCATGAGACGCGCAAGAAGCCCAAAGCGGCCGTGCAAACCTTTGTGGAGAGCAATACCCTTGTGGAATATGAGCCGGTGAAGGTGACCACCGAGGATCACGCCAATGTGATGTTCCGCCTCAGCAACGGCGCGGTCGGCAGCGGCGTATTCAGCCAGATCGTTCCGGGCAGGAAGGCGCAGCTTGAAATCAACATCGCGGGCCTTAAGCAATCCGCAACGTGGTGCAGCGATACCTGCAACGAAGTGTGGCTGGGGCGTCGCGGCCAGTACAGCTGCGTATTTGAAAAAGACGCGGGAATGCTCGACGAATCGGTCCGCATCAACGCGGCTTATCCGGGCGGCCATGGTGAAGGCTTCCCCGATGCGTTCAAAAACGGCTTTCGCGCGGTTTATGCCGACATTGAAAAGCATGAAGCAAACCCGCCTTACGCCACCTTTGAAACGGGGCGGCATGAGCTGGTGCTTTGCGAAAAGATACTTGAAAGCGCGAAATCGAGAAAATGGGTTGTTATTTAAACAGAATGAACAATGTTAAAACCGGTCACACGGTTTAACAAAAAATAAGGAGGAAAAAAAGGTGAAAAAAGTTCTTCTCGTTGTGTTTTGTCTTATGATGACTGTTGTGTTTCTTGGCTGCAGCAGTGCACAGCCTTCGACATCTTCCCCGTCTGAATCTGTTTCGGCAAGCTCTGAAGCGTCGGAATCTCCGTCGGAATCTCAGGCTGACGACGGACAGAAGCTGCTTGGCGTTTTCATGCCGAGCGCGGATCATGGATTTACCGCGGAGTCGATTGAACAGGCCAAGGGCGCTCTCGAGCTGACCAAGCAGGATAAGGAAGGCTTCGATTATGTGCTGTTCAACACGGCTGAAGCTTCGGAGCAGACCAACCAGATCGCCACGGCGCTCGAAATGTACGATTTTGACGCGATCATGCTGTGGCCGATCGACGGAGCTCCGCTGCTCAATGCGGCTCAGTCCATTGTGGATGCCGGTATTCCGCTGATTATTTACGACAGACTGATTCCTGACTTTGAGCCGACGGCTGAAATGACGGGCGACCAGATTGCTGTGGGCACAGGCGCGGCGAATTATATGAATGATTATTTCAAGGACAAAATTGATGCCGGCGAATCCATTTATGTGCTTGAGTTCCAGGGCGATACCTCTCAGGCGGCTGTCGAGAGAACGCAGAGCTTTATGGACAACAAGAACGACAAGATCGAAGTCGTCCAGTCCTTCGTGACAAACTGGTCGCGCGAGACGGGATATAACGACATGACCAACTGGCTGTCTAACTCGTCCAAGGAAGACATCGAAAAGATTTCGGCAATCTATACGCACGATGACGAGCCGCTGCTTGGCATTCTCGATGCGATCACGCAGTACAGCGGGCCCGCAAAGATCAATATCAAGATTCTTGTAGGCGTGGGCGCACAGAAGCCTGTGCTCGATGCGATGCAGTCCACGCTGGACGATTACGGCATTGACATCGTGACCAACACGTATGCGCCGGGCATGATCCGTCAATGTGTGGATCTTTCGGTCGGCATCATCTACGGGTCCGGTGAGACGGGTCTTCATCTTGTTCCCGTTGAGCAGATCGCGCTTGCCAATGCGGACGAATACCGTCAGTCTGACGAGTACATTTACAGATATGGTGAAGGTCAATAAGCTTAATAAGTACACTTCATAATTGATCTTGCGAAAACTGGCAAAGGGTACCCTTGTCGGGTACCCGCCGGTTTTCGAAAATCAGAAGGGGATATGATATGTATTTGGACATGAAACAAATCACCATGGATTTCGATGCGACCCGGGCACTGGACAGTGTGGATTTTTCGTTGGAAAAGGGCGAAATTCACGGGCTGATGGGTGAAAACGGCGCGGGCAAATCGACATTGATGAATGTGCTGGGCGGCGTGCTGCGGCCCACCCATGGGAAAGTCTGTCTCGACGGCGAGGATATCACCAATCTTGATGAGAAAAAAGCGTCAAAAATCGGCATCCGCTTTATCCATCAGGAGCTTAATCTTGTCAACGATTTAAAGGTGTATGAAAATCTGTTTTTGGGTGAAGAGATTGCCGGCAGATTCGGCATCATTGACCGCAGGGAAATGCGCAGGAAAGCCGACGGTGTGCTCAAAAGCGTCAATCTTTCGGGTATAGCAAATGTGACGGTTGGAGACCTTGACACGTCTCATAAACAATTGATAGAAATCGCAAGATCATTGCTGTTTGAAGCGAAAATCATCATCATGGATGAACCGACAACGGCGTTGTCGGATACGGAAATCAAGAACCTCTTTACGATCATGCGGCAACTCAAAGCGAAAGGCGTCAGCATGATATATATATCTCATAAAATGCCTGAGCTTTTTGAAATATGCGACCGCTATACGGTTTTGCGCGACGGCAAATTTGTGGCTTCGGGCGCTTTTGGCGAGATCAATGAATCCAAGGCCACCGAGATGCTGGTCGGGCAGCATATCAATGACAGAATAGACAAGGAACAGCACGGTACGGATGTGTTGCTGAAGGCGGAAAACTTATCTTGTCATCATTATTTCAGGGATGTGTCGTTCGAACTTCGCCGGGGCGAGGTGCTCGTTTTGACAGGCCTGCAGGGGGATGGCCGCGGAGAGCTGGCCGAAGCGCTGTTCGGCGCGCGCAAGCTGACCGGCGGGACTGTCTGGCTGGAAGGGAAACCGCTAAAGTTCAAATCCATCGTATCCGTGATGCGCAGCGGTATCGGCATGGTGCAGCGCAGCAGAAAAGAACGCTCGATCATCAAGAACATGAACGTGCTCGATAATTTGACCATGGCCCAGTTTGCGCATTCCAGAAAGAACTTTGTGGTTAAGCGGGCTGAGCAGATGCGCGTTTTCAACGACTGCAAGAACATGCTGGATGTGAAGGTCGGCAGCCCCCGGCACGAGATCACCTCGCTTTCGGGCGGAAACCAGCAGAAGGTCATCATATCAAGATGGCTGGAGCTGAATCTGAAGGTCTATATTTTTGACAACCCCACGCAGGGAGTTGATGTGGGTGCGAAATTTGAAATCTACAAACTTATTAATAAGCTTGCAGAGCAAGGCGTGAGTATCATTGTGTTCAGCTCGGAGTATCCCGAAATCGCAAAGATCGGGGACCGCTGCATTGTCATGTACAACGGGCAAATTGCCAAAGAATTTGATCGTAAGGACTTTAACGAAGCTGCAATAATGTATTACGCGACCGGTTCTGACAGAAAGGTGGTATGAAAACATGGCGACGAAGCTAAGCAAGATATTCACCAAAAACAACATAAGAAAGCTCTACGGGGAGTACAGTTTCGTTATTTCATTCGTTGCGCTGGTCATTATCGCGTTGATTTTTAATCCGAGCTTCCTGTCCTATTCCAGCCTGACGACACTGCTGTCCAATTCGACCATTACCGGCATCATTGCGTGCGGCATGACCTTCGTCATCATATCGGGCATGATCGACCTTTCGGTGGGGTCAATCGTGTCGCTGGTTGCGGGCCTTGCGATATTGCTGCTGAATTTAACGCACAGCGTTTTGCTGACCTTGGTCTTCTGCCTGGCCTTCGGGACGGTTCTTGGTGCCATCAACGGCCTTTTGGTCTCTTTTGCGGGGCTGGCTTCGTTCATCGCGACGCTCGCGACACAGAGCGCTTACCGCTCCATCATCACTCAGATCGGTCAGGGCGGCCCGTTCACAGTCGATAAAGATATACTGCCCGGTTTCAGCGCGATCGCAACAGGAAAGCTGTTCGGGGTGATTCCTTTCCTGCCGCTTTTTCTTATAGGGATTGTGCTGCTGGCCGGTTTTTTGCTGACCAGAACCAAATTCGGACGTTACGTTTACGCCACGGGCTCCAACGAGCATGCCACCACGCTGGCCGGAATCAAGCCGAGGGGGGTTAAGCTCAAGGTGCTCGCATTGATCGGCTTTCTGTCCGGCTTGTCGGCTTTCCTGCTTGCGTCGCGCATGTCTTCCGTAACGGCGTCCAACGCGGGCTTCGGGTATGAGCTTGATGCCATCGCCGCGGTGGCAATCGGCGGCACATCGATGGCGGGCGGACGCGGGCGGATCGTCGGGACGTTCCTCGGCGCGCTCATGATGCAGATGATATCCACAATATTGATAGCAGCCAAAGTCGATCCTTTCCTGACCGGGCTCGTAAAGGGCGTTATCATCATCGTTGCCGTGGCATTCCAAAGCAGCAACAGAAAGAAGGCATAAAAATGAAAAAACTGATAAGCTCGGGCCTGCCGATTGCGTATAACGAAGAAACCGCACGGCTGGTCTTTCGCGAAGGCCTGACCTGCGCAGGGGATGGCAGAAGAAATGCAGCCGCCTTGAAAGGGCTGCTCTACAATGAGGACGGCGATATCGACAACGAGCACTGCTACGACTTTTACCGGGATATCGTTTTTGAAGAACACCGGGAGCTGTTCAAAAAGTATGATTTTCGCTATGACATCACGGTGATTATGCCGGGCACGGTCAACGGAGAGTGCAAGAAAACTTCGGGGCACTATCATGGGTATATCGACGGGCAAAGATATACCTATCCCGAGGTCTACGAAGTGCTTTCGGGTGAGGCTGTCTATATACTGCAAAAGGTCCGCAATTTTGATAAGCAGGATGAGGAGCCGGAGATTGAAGCGATAAAAGCCGTGCGTGTGAAGGCGGGGCAGGCCATCATCATCCCGCCGTATTGGGGCCACTGTTCGGTGAACGCCGGAAAGGGGCCGCTGATTTTCAGCAATATCGCGGTGGTTGCGTGCCCGATGCATTACGAGCCCATCAAACAAAAGCACGGACTTGGCGCTTATGTGTTGAAAGAAAACGGACAGATCAAATTCGTCAAGAACCCGAATTACGCGAACGTGCCCGATATCAGGGAAATCGAGCCGGAACAAAACCCGGCCCTGGGGATTTCGTTTGGCAAGCCCGCCTATTGGGAGTTTGTATACGGGCCTGCGAAATTCGATTTTCTACTGCATCCGGAGGCGTATTTGGATGCAATAGAAGCCATGACAAAATAAAAATACAGAGCATAAAAGAGGGTAAAGACATGAAGTTACAAATCGCGATCGATATTGCAACCGGCACGCAAGCGCTGGAGATGGTAGGGCGGATTCAGGATGAGATCGACATTGTGGAGATTGGCACGCCGTTGATCATGAAGGAAGGCATGGTGCCCGTCAGGCTGATCAAAACGGCGTATCCGAACGTGACGGTGCTCGCCGATACAAAGATTGTGGACGGCGGAGACATTGAATGCGCGGACGCATGCGAAGCGGGCGCGGATATCGTCACCGTGCTGGCGCTTGCGGACAACGAGACGGTGAAGGCTGTGGCCGATACGGCGCACAAATTTGGCAGGATGGCCATGGCCGACCTGATCTGTGTGACGGATATACAAAAGCGCGCGCGGGAGCTCGTCGAAATGGGCATCGACTATGTCTGTGTGCATACGGCCGTGGATGTGCAAAAGCTCGGAAAGACGCCGCTCGGCGACTTAAAAGAGCTGGTTGCGGCCATACCGCCCGAAAAAGCGGCGGTGGCGGGCGGCATCAGCATGAAAACGCTCGATGCTTACAAGGCACTGAACCCCGCCATTGTGATTGCCGGAGGCTCGCTGACCAACGCCGCCAATCTGCATGGTGCGGTGGTTGAAATGAAAAAGGCCGTTTTGGCCTGATGAATGGAGGGACATATGGATAATGCGGTTGATATCGGTTTGAAGGTTTTGGAGGAGCTTCACGGCTCGCTGGCGCTGATTGATAAAAAGCAGGCTGAAGGCTTTGTTGACGCGGTTCTTTCCGCGAAAAGGATTTTTGTGGCGGGCGCGGGGCGCTCACTGCTCATGATCCGCGGGTTTGCCATGCGGCTGATGCATATGGGTTTTCAAACGTATGTGGTCGGTGAAACGGTGACGCCGTCCATCGAGCCGGGCGACCTGCTCGTTATCGCGTCGGGCAGCGGCGAAACGGGCACATTGGCGGTGATGGCGGGCAAAGCCAAAAAAGTCGGCGCGCAGCTTGCGCTGATTACGATATATCCCGAGTCCACAATCGGGGAATTGGCGGACGTCGTCGTTCAAATCGTCGCGGCGACGACGAAGGGCACACGCGAAAGCGTCAAATCGATACAGCCGGGCGCCAATATGTTTGAGCAGAGCGTGCTGCTGTTCTGCGACGCGGCGGTGATCCGCATCATACAGCGGCAAGGCATGACGGAAGAAAACATCATGCTGATGAAGCGTCATGCGAACCTTGAATAACAAACAGCGAAGCGGGGAAACAGCGTGAAATATATCGTTGGTATAGATCTTGGCGGTACAAATATAAAGGCGGCGCTGGTCAACGAAGATTTTAAGATCATCGACCGCTCGCAGGTGTCCACACCTTTTCAGCAGCCGCCGGAGACCACATTTTCGCGGATCATTGAAGCCGTGGAACAGCTGATAAAAAATGCCGGTATCGAAAAGTCCGAGGTGGAGGGTATCGGCATCGGCATACCCGGTCTGACGGACTGCCGCACGAATATCGCCCATGAGGTCAAGTTTTTAAAATGGACGAACATGGATGTGGGAGCGCCCATACAGCGTCATTTCGGGGTGCCGGTATTTGCCGAAAACGACGGGGCAGTCAATGCCTTGGGCGAGTTCTACTTCGGCGCCGGGCGAGGACATAAAAATATCATATTGCTGACGCTGGGGACGGGGCTGGGCTCGGGCGTCATTATTGACGGCAAGCTGCTCCGCGGCGAGGATTATGTGGCGGCGGAAATAGGGCATATGGTTATTGAAGCGAACGGCTCGCTTTGCGCCTGCGGGAAACACGGGTGCTTTGAAAGCTGCTGCAGCGGAAACGCGATGATCAGGTACGCTCAGCAATTTGTGCTTGAATACCCCGACTCTGTTCTGTTAAAATATACAAATAGTAATATTTTCAAGATTGATGGTAAAATGATCGATATGGGTTATGACAGCGGCGATCAGGCCTGCATAAAAACAATCGGTCTGTTTGTTCAAAAGCTCAGCGTGGGACTGGTCAATCTCATTGATATATTTAACCCCGGCATTATGATTATCAGCGGCGGCGTGTCCCGCTCTGGTGAGCGCATACTTGCACCGGTGAGAGAGCTTGTGAGGCAGTCGCTGATGCATCCCCTGCAGGAGTGCGGGATTGTGGGCGGCGAGCTTTACACGGATGCGGGCGTGCTGGGGGCCTGCGCGGTGGCGGCCGGATCATTAGGAAAAAATAGACTCGAGAAGGGGAAACGGGATGCCGGTTGAAAAGGGAAAGGCCGAAAAAAGGCAGGATGAAATTTTGCGCTTGCTTAACATCAACGATCTTGTCACGATTTCGGAATTCTGTGAGAAGACGGGATGCAGCGAATCCACCATACGGAACGACCTTGCAAGCCTGGAAAGCAAGGGGATGCTTCGGCGTACATTCGGCGGTGCGGTGAAAACGCGCATCACGCCCAGCAATGTGGAAGACTGGGGGACGCGCGAGACCATTTATTTGCAGGAAAAACAAGCCATAGCGAATTACGTGGTGGATAACCTTATTGTGCCCAATACCACGATCATACTGGATGCGGGGACGACATGCCTGGAGGTGGCCCGAAAGATTGCGGAGCGGGACGTCAGGCTCACCGTGCTGACCAACTCGGCACGGGCTGCGCTGACGCTGATGCCGGTATCCGGTCGTGTTGACCTTTATCTGTTCGGCGGTATGTATAATGCGGAACGGGGCGCCTTTTACGATGAATATCAGCGCTTTGCGCTCGAAAAAATGAGAGCCAGCCTGTTTTTGATGGGCATAAACGGCGTCAGCGCCGACCTCGGCATCACGATTATGGGCGGAGACGAGGCGAGCACAAAAATCAGCATGATGAACATATCGGCGAAGACGGTGGCGCTGGTGGACCATTCGAAGGTGGGGCGCAACTCTTTAAAATACGTTGCGGAGCTGTCGGCGATAGATGCGATGGTGACGGACGCAGGCATTTCCGATGAAGCCGTAAAGGAGTTTGAGGGCGGCGGCGTCAGGGTGCTGGTTGCTCCGATGGAGTAAACAAAATAATCGCATAAAACAAGCCGGAACGGCAACCACGTTGTTCTGGCTTTTTCATTTGCTTTGCGTAAGAATCCACCGGCTCGCTTATGAAACAGAACAACTTCGGCACTCAGTATTGAGCGGGAATGAATGACAAAAAGGTAGATGTCAAAAGCAGTGCGCTCAAGAGGACTTCTTCTTGAGCCATTGTAGGGCAAGTCATAAGACTGGTGGACAGTATGTGCGGAGACGCAGTCAGCCGCTTTTGGTGTTGGTATATGCCGCCGGTTTCACCGGCGGTACTGATCTGTGGATGAGCCGTCATAAGACGCTGATTCCGGCGGCTTCGTAGGGGCTTTTGATGCGCGCAAAAGCCTGCTCGGTGTGCGGCGGCACCTTTTCGTAGGCGTAAGCGCGGCCCAACGCTGCGTATTTCGCGCCGGCCAGATTGTGATAGCGCATCAGCTGTACACTGTGAATACCGAGGCTCTTAAGATAACCCGTCATCATGTCAATGTCGTCCGCGCTGTCGTTGAAGCTGGGAATAACGGGGATACGCGCCTGCGCATCGGGGCGCAGCGCGAGCAGCCGCACGGTATTGCTGCGTATCAGCTCATTGCCGACGCCTGTGTATGCCAGATGCTTTTGGCTGTCGCAGTGCTTGACATCGTAGAAGATTTCGTCGAGCAAGGGCAGCAGCGGTTCAATAACGTGAAAAGGCGCGTAGAGGCTGGTTTCGATTGCGGTACTGATGCCTGCTGATTTGGCGGCGCAGAGCAGTTCGTGGGCAAATGCGGGCTGATACAGCGGCTCTCCGCCGGACAGCGTCAGTCCCCCGCCCGAGACGTCATAAAACGTCCTGTCTTTAAGCACCTCGGCCATCACATCGCCGACGGTGACCTCCAAAGCATTGCCGTGGAACAAGGATACGGGGCAGACGCGGGTGCAGGCCATGCACTGTGTGCACGCTTCTCTGTCAACAGCTATCGCGTCTGCTTCCCATCTGATCGCGCCGGACGGACAGGCGCCGACGCACAGCCCGCAGCGGATGCACCCCCTTTTGACCTGGTACAGCTCGTTTCCGCCGTTCTGTGATTCGGGGTTGGCGCACCAGGCGCACCGGAGCGGGCAGCCCTTCAGAAAGACGGTGGTGCGTATGCCGCTGCCGTCGTGGAGGCAGCAGCGCTGTATTTGAAATATGGTGCCGGTTGTGTTGTGCATACTGGCCTCGCTAGAATTTTTGCATCGCGGTGCGCGATATGATCTCGTTTTGTATATCCACATCGAGGTCGGTGAAAAAGGCGCTGTATCCCGCCACGCGCACCACCAGATTCCGGTAGTCGTCCGGATGGCGCTGGGCTTCGCGCAGCGTTTCATCGGAAAGGATATTGAACTGGACGTGCATGCCGCCTTCCTCGAAATACCCCTTGACCAGGTAGGCGAGCTTCCTCCGGTCTTCATCGGTGGCTGCCAGCGACGGCAGCAGCTTCATATTTAAATCGACGCCGTTGGGAACGAGGCTCAAATTGAGTTTGGATGCGGAACGGAATACGGCGGTCGGGCCGGACGTATCCATGCCCTGCTTGGGTGAGATGCCGCCGTCGGCCAAGGGCGTGCCCGCAAGGCGGCCGCTGGCCATGGCACCCACCTGTCTGCCGATTGGCGTGTTGGCCGAGACGCAGTACAACCCCGGGCGGAACTTGCCGCCGCGCCATTCGCGGTGCGTAACGACTTCGCGGCAATACAGCTCCGCCGCATACCGCACAAGCATATCCACCTCGTCGATGTCGTTGCCGTATTTGGGCGCCGCATGGATCAGGCGCTGCCGTTCTCTTTCTGCGCCGGTAAAGTTGCTGCGGAGCAGCTCGAGCAGGCGCGCCATTGTGATCTCTTTTTTGCGGAACACGAGCTCTTCAATGGCCATCAGCGCATCGCCGACGTCCGACGCGCCCACGCCCTGAACGCCGCAGTAGTTATAGCGGCTGCCGCCTGCCGCGCTGTCCTGCCCGTTTTCCATGCAGTCTTTGAGCAGCAGCGAGCAGTAAATATGAGGCGTATAATCGGCGATGGCCCGCTCTATGATATTGAGGGTGCGCGTCATTTTCTCCACAAAATACGCAACCTGCTTGTGAAAGGCCAGCTGGATATCGCCGAGGGTCTCAAAGCTAAGCGGGTCGCCGGTTTGCGGCCCCAGCTGTTCGCCCGTCAGCAGACAGACGCCGTTGTTCAGGGCAAGCTCCAGACACTTGGCCAAATTGAAGTAACACGCGTTGGAGATGCTGAGGCTGCTGCCGTAGGGATTGGGCTCCACGCATCCCACGATGCCGTAATCGCGCGCTTCCTTGAGCGGCAGGCCGTCTTTCACGAGCGTCGGGATGATGATGTCGTCATTGAATATCGGGTATTTTCCGCCGCCCACGTCGCTGAGTATATCGAATATCTTTTTAGGCAGCGTCAAAAGGTTTTTTTTGTTGACGCGTATGCCGATATTGGGCTCGCAGTTAAAAACGTTTCTGTCGGCGTCCAGACAAAGATACGTGACCGGATTGCAGGCGTCCTCCCCGCGGGTATCCACACCGCCCAGCGTTAAGTGTATGGAGGTGGAGAATCCGCCGTTGTTGCGCGCGCTGGAATAGGTGCACGCCTTTATCACGTCGTTGTGCTTCACCCAGAGCGCTTCGAGCAGCTCCTGCGCTTCGTCGCGCGTCAGCGTATCTTTGTCGATGTCCGCTTTATAATACGGGTAGATATACTGGTCGAACCGGCCGACGGAGATGGCGGAACCGTTCTGGAATATATAATCGATAAGCAGTGTGAACCAGTAGGACTGCAGCGCTTCGTGAAAGCTGCGGGCGGGACGGTAGGGGACGCGTTCGCAGGCTTGCGAGATGAGCAGCAGCTCCTGCCTGCGCCGGAGGTCTGTTTCAGCCGCCGCCGTTTCCTTGGCAAGCGCGCTGTAGCGCAGCGCAAAACGGTGGACGGCCGGGCAGATAATCAGCGCGGATTCATAGAACGCACGCTTTTCTTCATACCGGCTGTCCTGCGGCAGCAGTGCGGAAAGATGCGCCTTCGCGTCCTGCTCAATGCTTGTGAAGCCTTTCGAGATGACCATGCGGATATCCGGCAGGTAATGGCCGTAGCCGCTTCGCGTGCGGCTCAATGCGTCGAAAACGTTGTTGGGAGAGCGCATCAGCGTCTTCAGATCGTCGGGAAAGTATTCAAACGCCATGTCCTCAAGGGTGCGGCCTTTCCACCACGGGTAGATATCGTCGAGCAGCTCGCGCTTCTGAGCCTCCGTGATCTGAAGCGTATCCACGTCCCGTACCGGCATCAGGTCGAGCTCCTTTTCAGACAAAGCCCCCGTATCAGGGTAGAGAGGGGCGCTGCGCTGTTTGGACGCATGGTTGCCCACAATCAGTTCATCGGGATGGATGAAGATGCTCATGTTGTCAAGTATGTGCGCCAGCCCCTTTGCGCGGCGGCATATATAAGGCTCGCCCTCGGTGGACTGATAGCTTTGAGTCACGAGCCGGGCTCTCTCAAGGCATATCGCCGGTATGCTCGCGCGCATGTCGGCGCTGAGCCTGCGGGTGCGCTCCGATCTTGACAGCCCTTCGGGCAGATATTTTTTCATGCCGGGTTCTCCTTATAAAGTCAAGCTTAAAATGGCCGCGCCGTATTCTGGCTGAGCTTGCGGAATATAAGCTGGGCCGCGCCCAGAATGCCCGCGTTTTGGCCGCCGGGTGAAAAAAGCATTTGAAAATTGTCCCGGGGGTGGGGGTGGCGCAGTATGCGCAGCACGTTATGAAGCAGCTTCTCGCGGGGGAAGCCGGGCATATTGACAATGCCGCCGCCGATGACGGTATACGCGCTGTTGAGTAGGTTCACGGTGAGCCCGATCACGCGCGCGCAGTCGTACACGAACGTGGCGAGCGGCGCTTCGCTGCTGTGCCGCACGAATAGCTTTTCCATCGGTGTTTGCGGGAAAAATTCGTCTTTTATCTGAATGAGCCGCCAGCCGGATGCGACCGTCTCACAGCAGCCGTTTGTCTCGTTGCATGTGCATTTGCGCCCCGCGTCGCTGATCGGCAGATGGCCGATCTCGCCGGCGACCCCGTCGCTGCCGTATATCGTTTCGCCGCGGTAATAAAAGCTCGAGCCGATGCCGGTGCCGAAGTATATGCCGGTCACCATCTCCTGCGTATCGATGCCGAGCTGATGGATATCGTTGTAGAGTATGAAATCGCTGTCCTTGCCGAGAAAGACGGGGACATCGAAGTGCCGTGATAATTCTGCCGGGATATTCATGCCGTCGTAGCGGCATTGCGCGTTTTCGCCGAGGTTGGATGCGGAATAGAGAATCTCGCGCTTTTGATCGAGTGTTCCGGGAAACGCGATGGCAATGGCCTGCACGCCGTCGATTTGATAATCGTTCAGATACGTATGGATAAACGCCGCCAGATCGGATATGGCGTCACAGGCGGCTCCGTCTGCGATCGCTCTGCTGTGATAGATATGGGAATGCAGCAGCGCGCCTGCCATTGAGACGGCACCGATTCGGGCGTGCGTTCCTCCGATATCCAATCCCACGACACATTTTTCTTTCATAAGGCACGGATACCTCCTGATTGTCATTCGTAAAGTGCGGTAACGATACCATAAATCTATTATAAGAATTCACCGGGTTTTGTCAAGCCGTCAAAAATAAATTATTCTGGCCGTAATACAAGAAATGCCGTATTTAAAGGCATATAGTGCGTGCTAAATAGATATAAGTCTCCGATATCGCGTTTTTGCCATATTGACAGCAGGGCATATTGAGTTATAATTTTATGAGAAAACGATACACCAAAGCTGTGAATTCTTTTTGAAAGGAGTGATGCCATTGAAGATAGACGCGCTGTATATGGAGAGCGAACGGAAAGCGGGCATTCGCGAGATATCGATATCCGGGCCGAAGCCCGGACAGATACAGGTGGAAGTGGCGGCGTGCGGCGTTTGCGCCTGGGACACCTTTCTCTTTAAAGGCCTGGATGTGCGCGAGCCGTTCCCGTTCCGTTTTGGGCATGAGGCCGTGGGCGTTGTCAAAGAATTAGGAGAAAACGTTACCGCGTTTTCTCCGAGTGACCGTGTTTTCTGCATCGACGGCGGGCCGGCCATGGCTCAGGTGATCAATATCGATGCGGAACTGGTGGGCCTGCTGCCCGGCAGGCCCGAAAAGGCGGAGGATTTTATTCCTTATATCGGAGAACCTCTGGTTTGTGTGGTGGCCGGGCTTGCAAATCTGCCGGTTCGGCCGGGCGATAATGTGGCGGTGATCGGGGCGGGATACATGGGACTGCTCAACATACAGGCTTATGTCCATTCTTTGATCGGCAGCCTTGATTGCTTTGATATCAGCAGTGATAAGCTGCAGCTCGCCAAAGCGTACGGCGCTGATCATTGCTGGCTCTCCAATACGCAAGACGGCGCCGCCGCGGCGAAACGGATTGTTGGCCGAGGGGGGGTGGATATTGCTGTGGAATGCTCGGGCAGTCAAGCCGGGCTTCAGCTCGCGATAGAGCTCACAAGAGCGGGCGGGACCGTCTCCAATTTTGCGTGGCACCGCGCCGTCAGGACGCTTGACGCGTCGGCTTGGCACACGCGCGGAATCCGCATCATCAATACCGCGCCCGCGCTCGACCGTCATTTCTCCGATCACGTGATCCCCACACAGCGGTTGATGGCGCGGGGCGTTTTCGATCAGCGCAGGATGATCACGCATGTGATGAATTACCGGCGGATACAGGAAATGCTCGAGATTTCCGAAACGAAGGCGGACGGCTATATCAAAGGTGTGATGACCTTTGATTAGCGGGAGTCAGCGCATATGCGCATTGATTTCCGGCAGGGAATTGGATAGACTGGAAGAAATAATCGGAAAGGTGAATCGGTCATATCGATGGGTAACAACAAGATTTCAATAAAGGATATTGCCCGTTTGAGCGGTGTATCCGTTTCAACAATATCAAGAATACTCAACAACACGGGTAGGTACTCGTCTGAGACTGAGAAAAAGGTTCGCGAGGTCATCGCCGAGACCGGCTACCAGCCCAATCTGCTGGCCAAAGGCCTGCGGACAAGCAGCATGCGCAGCGTGGGCATTATTGTGCCCGACATCACGAACGAATTCTTTTCTTCCATCACGCTCGCCATACAGAATGCGCTGTTTGAGCGGTCCTACGTGGCGCTGATATGCAACACCAACGAGCAGCCCGTGATACAAAGCCGACAGCTCGAGATGCTTCGCGCAAGCATGGTATCGGGCATCATCTTCATATCCGGAGAGGACGTGACGGATGAGGACCTCGCGGACGGCATACCCAAAGTGTTTGTGGACCGCATCCCGTGGAATGCGGATGCGAAGGGCATTGTCGCGATCGAATCGGACAGCTACGAAGGCGGCCGTATAGCGACGGAAGAGCTGCTGAGCGCGGGATGCACACGTATTGCGGCCCTGTTTGACAGCCGGGGGCTCACCACGCAGGTGGCGCGGTATTCCGGGTATCTTCGCGCCCATCAGGACAGAGGGCTGGCCGTGGCCAGAGAGCTTTACCAGCCGGTCACGCAGGTGAGCTTTGACTCGGGATATGAGGCGACCAAAGCGCTGCTGCGTTCAGACAAGTCCTTCGACGCGCTGTTCTGTTATTCCGACATACTGGCGTCCGGCGCCGTCCGCGCGCTGACCGAAGAAGGCATAGCGATACCCGGCCAGGCCAGGGTTGTGGGGTACGACAACACATCGTTCTCCCGCTTCTGTACGCCGCCCATCACGACGGTCGCACAGCCTGTGGAACAGATGGGGGCGATGGCGGCGGAACTCATATTGAAGATGTGCGCGGGCGACCAGCCGCAGCACAAGCGTTACACCTTGCCCGTGGCGCTTGTGAAAAGAGAAACCACTTGACTTAATTTGTGAACGATGCCGCGGCACAGCGGCAGAACGGAGTGAATCATGGTGAAAAAAGGGCCGGACTATAAGCCGGAATATGCAAAATACTTTGACCATACCAAGCTGTATGCGGATGCGACAACACAGACAATACGCGATTTTTGCGGACAGGCAAAGGAATACGGGTTTGCTGCCGTGTGCGTGCAGCCCTGCCATATCAAAATGGTAGCCGAGCTGCTGCAGGGAAGCGGCGTGCACCCATGTACGGTGGTGGGTTTTCCTTTGGGCGGCAACACCACCGCGATGAAAGCCGCGGAGACCCGCGAGGCGGTAGAAAACGGTGCGGCGGAGATCGACATGGTGGTGAATATCGGCGCAGTGAAAGATAAGAACTATGATTACGTGGAAAAGGATATTCTGGCTGTGGTTGAAGCCTGCGGCGATAAGGCCATATTAAAGGTGATTATTGAGACGCATGCGCTGACGGATGAAGAAAAGGTGCGCGTCTGTCAGATCGCGGAAAAGTGCGGCGCCAGATACGTCAAAACATGCTCGGGCTTCTTCGGGACGGGAGGGGCGACGGTGGAGGATGTGGCGCTGATGCGCAAAGCGGTGGGCCCCAACGTCGGCGTGAAGGCTTCCACGGGTATTCGCACGCGGGAAGATGCCGATAAGCTCATCGCCGCCGGTGCGGTGCGGTTTGGGTCCAGCGCGGGCCCCGCCATCGTCGAGGGAAACTGACTCAAATAAACGCAATTTGTTATAAAACAGGACTCGCTTACAACCCGTTTTCCATTATAACGGGTTGTTTTTTACCTTATAATAATAAAGAAGAATTGGGCTGCCGTTTCTTACTGGCTTCATTCTGCCTTTTAGGTTATAAACATGGTTTCTGGCGTTTCGAGATTGCGTGGACAATTTTGCAGTTTTGGCCTCTTAAATTATGCATTTCGAGGACAGAGATGCCATACATGTACAGCTCCGGGTGCAGAGGAGTGAAACAGAGCCTTGAATGATATGACACGGGAAAAGACGCATTCCAAGAAGTTTCTTTCTTTTCAGCAATGGCCGTGAGGGATGGATGCGGAGCGAACGAAGCGGGCGGCTTTGCTCTTGCTGTCTCCATCGCACGTAACCGGAAAAAAAGGCATATATATGGGGGTAAGGATGATGAGCCGCTTCAATGCCGGCTTATGATTCCGTTTGCGGTATTTGCAGGAAAGGAAAAGTTCTTATGCACGAAAGCTCTTATTTAAATATGCAGAAATTCGTTCAAACAAGGCTCGATCCCAATAAAGAAATGGTCATTGTGGATATCGGGAGCCAGGATGTCGGCGGGTATATGCCGCCTTATCGCAAGCTTTTTACCAGCCCAAAATGGAGATATATCGGATGCGACATGGTGGCGGGCAACAATGTGGATGTCGTTTTAAAAACCCCATATAAGTGGAAAGAACTGAAATCGTGCTCGGCAGATGTCGTGATCTCCGGGCAGGTGTTTGAGCATGTCGAATTTTTCTGGCTGACAATCATGGAGATAATGCGCATTCTTAAG
This sequence comes from Bacillota bacterium, assembly GCA_023408075.1. Classification (GTDB taxonomy): domain Bacteria; phylum Bacillota; class Clostridia; order Christensenellales; family SZUA-584; genus SZUA-584. Next base: position 70,050 of record JAEYKW010000008.1, read on the forward strand.
CCCGGCGGTCTTTGCTGTATCATAGCGCCCTCATCCGGTTTCCCGCACCGTTATCCGGTTGATTGCTGGCGCTTTTATGAGGACGGCATGAAAGCCATGGCAAGGTTTGCGCTGCTCGATGTGTTGGAGGTAAAAACGCAGCGAAGCCGTTTCGACTTCGAGAAGTATGATAAAATATGGAAGGATACGATACTGGTGGCAGCAAAGCCCGCACAGGGCTTGTTTGCGAGGTTAAAGAACTTTATCCGGTGCCGGGCCTGTTATTACTTGATGAGACATGTGCCCGAATCTAAATTGGTGGATCAGTCCATCGTCGTCGCTCAGGTTTTCTTTGATCATGGGCGGGGATATTATTCTTCCAACAGCCTGACCTCAGTCGTCAATGTCGCGAACGAGGCTTTTTCTGTAGCGTTTGATATGAACGTCTACGAAAACAAAAGAACGATATGCGGCATCCGGTTTGACCCGATGGATTTCCCTGCAACATTTATTTTGCAGGATGCGTCGGTGGTGTTTAAAGACGGACGGCGGCAGAGCTTAAAGCTCGTTTTCAGCAATGAAAGCCAAAAAGAGGGCGAAGCGCTGGTCTTTAACCATTCCGATGCGAATTTATATTTTTACCCTGAAGGCAATGTTGAGGAAATGGATTCGTTGCTCTTCTCCGGCAAATTATCTGTACTATAGGCGAAGCAGATTGGAGAGGGCCGGGTGTCGGGAGAGACCATGTCCGTTCAGGGGTGACAGCGTAGGTGATACGGATATGAACAGCATAATATAACGGGGACGCAGCCTGAACAGTCAGTGAAGGGAGCTGAAAAGGCTCCCTCTGAGACGGCGCAGCGCATCCTTGACAAGCCGAAGCGGTCAAATGCTACACTTGCACAGCAAGGGGCTTTTTGTGGTTTCTATTATATCCGTCCCTTCGCCTCGATACTCATGCTTTTGCATTTGAACGCTGTTTGTCAAGGACGGCGGGCTCTGCTTGTATGTACTTTTCAATATTCTTTTTCAGCTTGACTTTTTGTAGCTGGTCTTTTTCATATTTCTCTCCTTTAAAAATATTTAGACAGGATGTGAGGCGCAGATAGCGCCCGGGATGATGTGCCTTCAAAGTCGGCCTGTGTTCAGCTTCCTGCCTTCGCCAACCGGAAAACGCCTGCTTCTAAGGGCTTTTGTATTAGGCTTTAGCATAAAAATGCATCAGCCATACTTGGCTTCGGCATAATGCATGCGACGGAATGAGCACAGATGAGTAAGAATTTTAAAGCTCAAAGACGAATCGGTAACACTGCCTTAGCTGCCTGATGGCAGGTGATGCGGCTGGCGGGAATTTTGAAGCGATTCAAGCCATGGGCAGCCAGAGCTGGCGAATTCCCGGTTTAGCCGGTGATTGTGATGGATTGGGCAGGGGCCCGGCTGAACAGTCCACTCTGAAACGCTTCCGGCTATGTAGAGATATCCATTTAATAAGCATAAAATTCAAAGAACAGGAACAATATGCGATGTCCAAAGAAGGCTCAATCTTATTTACGCACACACGCTTGTCTTCAACACGCTTGTCAAAATATTATCAATCATTGACAAAGAAAATTGCTGGTGCTATATTATCTCGGTTATCGCCAGTTTTGTCGATCAGTCTGACTGGCATGGAAATTAGGGAGATATATGTCGCTGCTTGTGTTATTAATTATTGTTCCATTATTGGCTGCCGCCTTGATGCTATGCATCAGACACAGCATGCTGCGAAACACGGTCATTATACTGGCAACTCTGGCCATAGCAGCCCTGTCAGTGGTACTGGCTGTTCGGCATTTTAGCTTGGCGGAAGAGTATTACCTTCTGGAATCGTCCGCAGTCAACATCGGCCTGTTTGCCATAGAGGTGCTGATAACGCTCTATATCATCTACGTGACAGTACGCAACAGAAAGTATCTGATCACACTGCTGGCCGTTGTGCAGATGGTGGCACTCGCATGGTACGAGCTGTCGGGCCATCATTTGACGGAGTCGCTTAGCCATCATTTCTTTGTGGACAAGCTCAGCATTATTATGGTGATTATCGTCGCCTTTGTCGGCGGCTTGATCGCCATCTATGCCACCTCCTACATGAAGCACTACCACGAACACCATAAAGATGTAAAAGATCGTCGGCCTATGTTTTTCTCGGTGATCTTTTTGTTTTTTTCGGCGATGTTCGGCATTGTGCTGTCCAACGACCTCGTGTGGGTGTTTCTGTTTTGGGAAATCACCACGGTCTGCTCTTTCCTGCTGATTGGCTATACCAAAACGCCTGAAGCAAAAAAGAATGCGTTCACAGCCTTGCTCTATAATACGATCGGCGGCGTATTCTTTGCGGCGGGTATCATATTCTTCGGAACCGTGCTGCACGTCACAGAGCTCAAGGATATTCTGGAATCTCAGAATGCCCTGCTCGCTATACCGGCTTTATTTATTGCCATAGCGGGGCTCACAAAGTCCGCGCAGATGCCATTTTCCAAATGGCTGCTCGGAGCGATGGTGGCCCCCACGCCCACGTCCGCTCTGCTTCATTCGTCCACAATGGTGAAAGCGGGCGTCTATATCATACTGCGCATCGCGCCGCTGCTTGCGGGCAATGCTGCCGGTTTCTTTGTGGTGCTGGTGGGTGGCGTCACATTTCTTGCCGCATCCATCATCGCCATATCGCAAAACGACGCCAAAAAGGTGCTGGCCTATTCGACGATTGCGAATCTGGGGCTCATCGTGTCCTGTGCGGGTATCGGCACTTATGAGTCGCTGTGGGCGGCCATGTTCCTGATCATTTTCCACGCGGTGTCCAAGTCGCTGATGTTCCTGTCCGTGGGGTCAGTCGAAGGACTCACAGGCAGCCGCGACATCGAAGATATGCACGGCCTCATTGTCAAGCTGCCGATGATGGCCATCATGATGACGATCGGCATTGCCGGTATGTTCCTCGCCCCGTTTGGTATGCTCATATCCAAGTGGGCGGCTATGAAGGCGTTTCTTGATTCCAAGAACATGATCATGCTGATGCTGCTTGTGTTCGGCAGTGCGGCGACGCTTTTTTACTGGACCAAGTGGCTGGGGAAGCTGGTGGCTATCCGGCCGCAGAGTGAACGTTTGTCCGCAAAAGCACCAAAAGCGGAATTGACGGCGCTTTATGCGCTGGCGATATTCACGGTGGCCAACTGCCTGCTGTTTCCAGTCGTCTCGCAGTATATGATAGAGCCGTTTCTAACCCAGATATTTGGTGTATCCCAAACGGTTATCAGCCTGGGCAACCAGCATATCATGCTGATGCTGCTCGGAATGATTCTGCTGCTGCCGTTGGGTCTTCGCTTCTTCACACGCGGCAAACTGACCACTGTTTACATGGCAGGTATCAATTCCGGCGACAACAGGCATTTTGAGGGTTCGGGCGGAGAGATGAAGCGTATGTATCTGGCGAACTGGTATATGGAACGCTATTTTGGAGAACAGAAGCTGTTTAAGATCGCGGCACTGGTTGCTTTGGCCTTGCTGGTGTTCGCATTGATTTATCTTTGTGGGAGTGTTTTGGGATGAATTGGCTATATGCATTGATATACGTCATACTGGCGCCGATCTTAGGCGGATTGCTGGCCGGAATTGACCTTAGAATTACCGCACGCATGCAGGGACGGCAGGGGCCGCCGATCGTACAGCCGTTTTATGACGTGATGAAGCTTTTCCGCAAGGAATCCGTTGTTGTCAACAATGCGGCGACATTTCTTGTGGTGATGTTCTTGCTGTTCATGATTGCGACGGGCATCATCTTCTTCTCCGGCGGTGATTTTCTGCTGGTGATTTTCGCGCTCACGCTCGCGAGCATATTCCTGCTGATTGCGGCGTATTCCACGAATTCGCCATACAGCAATCTGGGTGCTGACCGCGAGCTGCTGGCCATGATGGCCTATGAACCGATGGTGCTTTTCACGGCAATGGGCTTTTACATGTCGGACAAAACGTTTACTGTGGGCAGCATCATGACGTCACAGCTGCCGTCGGTCGTTTACCTGCCCGGCGTTTTTATCGGGTTTGTGTTCATACTGACGTTCAAGTTCCGCAAGTCGCCGTTTGACATCAGCACATCGCATCACGCGCACCAGGAGCTGGTCAGCGGCGTGATGACAGAGTTCTCCGGCCCCACGCTCGCGATCGTGGAAATTACGCATTGGTATGAAAACATTATGCTGCTCGGCTTTGTTTATCTGTTTTTCGCATGGAAGGCACCCTTAAGTCCGCTGGTGGCTGTGGCTGTCTGCCTGTTTATTTACTTCCTGGAGATACTCATAGACAACTCTTTCGCCCGTGTGCGGTGGAAGTGGGCGCTTAAAACGGTTTGGTGCCTCACGGCAACTCTGGGATTTTTGAATCTGGTCATACTCTCGCTAATATTAAAGTAGGTGGACAATGGGTTATTTCAGCAAATCACCTTGGGTGATACACTATAATGGTTCGAGCTGCAACGGCTGCGATATTGAAGTCCTCGCGTGTCTGACACCGCTTTACGATCTTGAGCGCTTCGGCATCATCAATACCGGCAACCCCAAGCATGCCGATATACTGCTCGTAACGGGCGGTGTGAATGCGCAGGCTTTAAGCGTGCTGCAGCAGATTTATGAGCAGATGCCGAACCCCAAAGCGGTGGTGGCTATTGGCATTTGCGCGACGAGCGGCGGCATTTTCGCCGATTGCTACAATATTATAGGCGGTGCCGATAAGGCGATACCGGTGGATGTTTATGTGCCGGGCTGTGCGGCGCGTCCCGAGGCGATTATCGACGGCGTTGCGCAGGCAGCGCATATTTTGGATGAGAAATACAAAGAATCCAAACTGGCGAAAAAGAAAGCAAAGAAACGGGAGATATCAAATGAAGCCCGATAAAGAATTTATCAGTATATTGCCAATAGAGCTGCTCGATCGCGTGAGCGACCTTAAAGAGCAGGGATGCCGTCTCGTGCAGATTTGCTGCAGCAGGAGCGGTGAAACGCTTGCGCTGGACTACTCGTTTGACCGGTCTTATCAGTTTGTGGATCTGACGATGTCGGTGTCGCCTGCGGATGAGATTGACAGCATCAGCGCCATTTTTCCGCCCGCGTTTTTGTATGAAAACGAGATCGAATCTCTGTTTGGCTTGAAAGTGAAGCACAAGCTCGTGGATTTCGGGGGCAAGCTTTATCAGACGGCAAAGCCGACCCCGTTTGCCGGAAAGGACGGTGAGTGAGCATGGGCAAGAGAAGCGTCATTCCGTTCGGGCCGCAGCATCCGGTGCTGCCGGAGCCGATTCATCTTGATCTTGTGATTGAAGACGAGCGCGTGGTTGAAGCGGTTCCGTCCATCGGCTATATTCACCGGGGTCTCGAGAAACTGGCGGAAACCCGCGATTATATCGATTATGTTTACGTGGCGGAACGCGTTTGCGGCATATGCAGCTTTATGCATGGCATGGGTTACTGTATGGCCGTGGAAGACATCATGAAGCTCGAACTGCCCCCGCGCGCGCTTTACCTGCGTGTGGTGTGGGCCGAGCTTTCAAGAATTCACAGCCATCTTTTGTGGATGGGCCTTCTCGCCGATTCGTTCGGCTTTGAGAACCTGTTTATGCAGTGCTGGCGGCTCCGCGAGAAGGTGCTGGACATATTTGAGATGACAACGGGCGGCCGCGTCATTTTCTCGGTATGCAAGATCGGCGGTGTCCGCAAGGATATCGATACGGACAGCCAGCAGATTATACTCAAAACTCTGGAGGAAATCGGGCGCGAGTTTAAGGTGCTCGAAACCACTTTCCTCAATGATAAATCGGTGCTCCATCGGCTCAAGGGTATCGGCGTGCTGACCGCAGATGAGGCGCTGACCCTTGGCGCGGTGGGCCCCATGCTGCGTGCGAGCGGTGTGGAACAGGATATGCGCAAGACAGGCTATGCCATCTACGATGAGCTCGATGTCGGGGTGACCACCAGCCCCGACGGCGACAGCTATGCCCGCTGCGTGGTGCGCATGGGTGAAGTCCATACGTCTATCGATATCATCCGTCAGGCTCTCGGCAAGATACCCGACGGGGAAATATCGGTGAAAGTGACGGGCACCCCCAACGGGCAGGGCTATATCCGCGTGGAACAGCCGCGCGGCGAGGCGTTCTACCATGTGCGCGCCAACGGCACCAAGTTTTTGGAGCGTTTCCGTGTGCGTACGCCCACATTCGCGAATCTGCCCGCGCTGCTGAAAATACTGGAAGGGCGCAGCTTGGCCAACGTGCCGGTGCTGATTCTCACGATTGACCCGTGCATCAGCTGCACAGAAAGGTAGGCGCGTGATGGCTGTGATGATTTTTTCCAAAAGCGCTCTTAGAAATCTTGGCCATAAACCGGCCACGCTGATGTATCCGTTTCAGAAGCGGACATTCTTCGACCGTACGCGCGGCCATATTGAGATCAATATTGCCGATTGCATATTTTGCGGCATTTGCCAGAAGCGCTGCCCCACGGGGAGCATCAGTGTGGTGAAAGCGGACAAGCATTGGGAAATCGAACGCATGAAATGCATACAGTGCAACTCGTGTGTGGAATACTGCCCGAAGAAATGCCTGATTATGAAAAACGAATACACCACGCCCGGCGTGGAGAAACAGACGGACGCATTCTCCGGTGCATGAGTATCCGATTACGCTCGAGATTATCCGCATAGCGGAGGAAACCGCAAGGGAGAAAAACGCGGTGCGCGTTGTAAAGATCGCGCTCGTGATCGGCGATCTGTCGGGCTACGTGGGCGAGAGCGTGCACATGTACTTCGACGAGATATCGAAGGGCACAGCTTGCGAGGGCTGCGAGCTCGAAATATCGCGGATACGCCCGAAGGCGAAGTGTACAGCTTGCGGTGAGGTGTTCGAAAGAAAGCCATTCTCGTTTGAGTGTCCCGTGTGCAAAGGGCAGGCGGGTCCGACGAATATCGGAACGGAGTTCTACATCGACCATATTGAAGTGAGCCGCGAAGAAGGAGAAAACCATGGAAACAGAACGGATTGACGTCAAGCAATCCATATACGATAAGAACGACCGGATTGCCGACGAAGTCAACCGGGACATGTCGGCAAGCGGCACGCTGCTGATCAACGTGATGGGCGCGCCCGGCGCGGGCAAAACCTCCGTGATCCGCCGCGTTGTGGAAGGGCTGGCGCTGCCTGCGGCGGTCATTGAGGGCGACATCGAATCGGACATCGACACGAAAGCGCTGGAGGCCATCGGCATCAGCACCTACCAGATCAATACGCATGGCGCGTGTCACCTGGATGCGCCCACCATCCGCGCGGCGGTGGACGACTTCGGCGTGCCGTCAGGCGGTGTGGTGTTCATCGAGAACATCGGCAATCTTGTGTGCCCCGCAGAGTTCACCATCGGTGAACACGCAAAGATGCTGATTGTGACTGCGACGGACGGCAGCGACAAACCGTATAAATATCCGCTGGCGTTCGAGAAGGCAGACATCATCGTGCTCAATAAGGCAGATCTGCTGCCGTATGTGGATTTCGACGAAAAATTCTTCATGGCGGGTGTGCGGGCGCTGAACCCCGGCGTGCCCGTGATGAAGGTATCAGCCCGGGCCGGTGAGGGCGTGGACGGCATCATACAATGGATACGAGAGAAGAAAACTCAGATCGGTGCATAAGAATAAGGCTGTATGGCATTGTGCAAGGGGTGGGTTTCCGCCCCTTTGTGGTTAAGCTAGCTTTTTTTCTGGGAATCACCGGTACGGTTTGCAACAGCGGCGGGATGGTGGACATTACAGCCTGCGGCACGGCGGCGCAGCTCGATGCATTTCTCAAGCGGATGCTCGATGAAAAGCCGGCCAATGCGCTGATTGTACACTGTGAGACGCAAGATATTCCGTATATACAGCATGAAGCTTTCACCATTGTGCCGAGCGGCGAGGCCGAAGGCCCGGTGTTCGTATCGCCCGATCTCTGCGTCTGCGAGGCATGCCTGAAAGAGCTGGCGGATAAGCGCGACGAGCGGTTCGCACATCCTTTCATCAGCTGCATGGCATGCGGCCCGCGCTACAGCATCATTGAAGATGCGCCGTATGACCGGGAAACCACGGCGATGCGGGATTTTGAGATGTGCGAAATCTGCGGGAGACAGTACGGGGATAAGGACGACAGGCGTTTTCACGCGCAGACCATCTCCTGCCATCGCTGCGGCCCGTATCTTATATACCGGGACGGCGTCGGTGAGTCGTCGCGCGAAGCCGCATTTGAGAATGCCGTGCAGGCGCTGCGCGCAGGCGGTGTAATCGCGGTGAAGGGAATCGGCGGCTACCACCTCTGCTGCGATCCGTTTGATCAGAATGCGGTGCTGCGGCTGCGTGAGCTTAAACACCGCGAATTAAAACCGTTTGCGGTGATGTTTCCTGATATGGACATGTTGCGGCGCCATGCGCATGTCTCGCCTAATGAGGAAGCGCTGCTGCTGTCCGGCGCACGGCCGATTGTGCTGCTCAATCAGAAAGAAAACAATCTCGCGCCTGCGGTTTGCGGCGACAGCCGGCTGCTCGGCGCTTTTCTGCCGTATACACCGCTGCACACGCTGCTGACTCAGGCCTTGGGCCCGCTCGTGATGACGAGCGCGAACATATCGGAAGAGCCCATCGTGAAGGATGACGCACCGATGCTCGCGTGGCCGGGGCTCGACGGCGTGCTGTATAACACGCGGCGTATCGCTGCACGCGTGGACGATTCTGTCACGAAAATATCGGCGGGACGGGCGCAGATGATCCGGCGGTCCCGCGGGTATGCACCGCTGCCGGTGATATTGCGCGATGACTGCCGGGGCAGCGTATTCGCGGCGGGCGGGCAGCTCAAGGCTGCGTTCTGCCTCGCGTCCGGGCGCTTTGCGTATGTGGGGCCGCATATCGGCGACCTCGATAACGACAGCTGTATGAATGCGTACGCCGAAAGCCTGGAACGGCTGCAAAAGCTGCTGCGCATCAGCCCGGAGCTGGCTGTGTGCGACCTGCACCCCGGCTATGCGTCCGCATCGTTCGCGGAGCAAACGGGGCTGCCGCTGTTGCGTGTGCAGCATCACCACGCGCACATCGCTTCGGTGATGGCGGAACACGGGCTGAAAGAACCCATGATCGGCGTCGCGTTTGACGGCACCGGCTGGGGCTGCGACAATACGGTGTGGGGCGGAGAGTTTCTGGTGTGCCGGGATAACACCTTTGAACGGGCGGGGCACATCAAAACCGTGCGGTTTTTGAGCGGCGATGAAGGCATGAAGGACGCGGCCAAGAGCGCAATGTGCTATCTGCACGATGCGGGGCTCGGAGCATCTGTCAGTGACGACCGCTGGCCGCTGATACAAGCGGCGCTCGAAGGCGGCGTGAACACGCACGGCAATTCGGGGCTGGGGCGGCTGTTTGATGCGGCGAGTGCGGTGCTCGGCGTCTGCGCATACAACCGTTACGAGGGCGAATGCGCCATCCGGCTGGAGAATCTGGCGGCAAAGGCGATTGAACAAAATATTGTGCCGCATGCCATGGTATTCGCGGTTTCGAATCAGAATGATATACTGGTGGCGGACGCCGCGCCCGTAATAACGGCGCTGTGCGGCGGTCAAAGCCGGGAAGCGCTGGCGCTCGGGTTTCACCGGGCGGTGGCAGCCACGACCGTCGATATCTGTATCCGGCTGCGCAATCAGACCGGCATCAGCACGGCGGCGCTCTCGGGCGGCGTTTTTCAAAACGCCGTGCTGCTGGGAGATATCATCGGTAAGCTGACAGCGGCGGGTTTCGCCGTTTACATCAATGAGAAGGTGCCAACGAACGACGGAGGCATCAGCCTGGGGCAGGCGCAGATCGGCCTCTGGCATTTAAGCGGAAAGGAATACAAGCCATGTGTATAGCGGTGCCCGGACGGGTCCTGTCCATATCGGACGGTTGGGCTAAGGTGGATTTTTCGGGCAACATCGTGGAGGCAGACGTGCGGCTGGTGGACGCGAAAGTGGGCGACTTTGTTCTTGTGCACGCGGGCTGCGCGATTGAGGTCATGAAACCGTCGCAGGCGGATGCGCTTGCTGAGCTGCTGAGCGAGATAGAGGCGCTTTCCCATGAACGACATTAAACGCATGCTGCAATACCTGCGCGAATACGACGGCAATCCGGTGCGCATCATGGAGGTGTGCGGCACGCACACCGCAGCGGCGGCCAAAGCCGGGCTGCATTCGCTGCTGCCGCCGAATATCCGGCTGATATCCGGGCCGGGCTGCCCCGTTTGCCTCGCCGCATCGGCGTATATAGACGCGCTGTGCAAGCTCGCGGCGGACGGCTGCATCATTGCGTCGTTCGGCGATCTGCTGCGCGTGCGCGGAAAGAACGGGAGCCTGCTCGACGTCAAGGCGCAGGGCGCACGGGTGGAGATGGTCTACTCGCCCTTGGACGCGCTCAAGCTTGCGCAGGCGCATCCCGAAAGCACCGTGGTGATGGCCGCGGTGGGTTTTGAAACCACGGCTCCGTCTTATGCGCTCGCGCTGGAAACGGCGCTCTCGGAAGGAATACGCAACTTTAAGCTGCTGACCGCGCTCAAACGGCTGATTCCCGCGATGGAGACGCTGTGCGGGGACGACAGTGTGGACGCGTTTTTAACGCCGGGGCATGTGGCTGCGGTGATCGGCAGCGATGTGTTTATACCGCTCGCGCAGCGGTTCCAAAAACCAATGGCGGTGGCAGGGTTTAACGCGGCGGACATGATTGCGGCGATCTGCCTGCTGCTTTCGAAGCAGAACACGGGGTACACGGCGAACCTGTACGGCGAGGTGGTACGGCCGGAGGGCAATACGAAGGCGCTCGCGATGCTGGAAAGATATTTCGAGCCGGGGGAGGCGTATTGGCGCGGCCTCTCGGTGATACCCGGGTCGGGGTTTTATTTGAAGGAAGACTACGCTGAATTTGATGCCGGGAGCCGCGGCTTGCTGGACAGCATTGCGGACAGCGGCGGCTGCCGCTGCGGTGAGGTGCTGACGGGCAGGATCAATCCTAAGGAATGCCCGCTGTTTGGCAATGTGTGCACGCCCGCCAATGCATTCGGGCCGTGTATGGTGTCGGCCGAGGGAGCGTGCGGCATCCGTTATGCCGGGGAGGGTTTGGAATGATCAGAATGGCGCACGGCAGCGGCGGCAAAGAGACGGAAGAACTCGTAAAAGCCGTGTTTTTGCAGCACTTTCGCAACGACACGCTCGGGCGGCTCGAGGACGCCGCGGTGCTGGAGCTCACCGGCAAAACTGCGTTTACCACCGATTCTTTCGTGGTCACACCGCTGTTTTTCAAGGGCGGCGATATCGGGCGGCTGGCCGTATGCGGCACGGTGAACGATCTGCTGATGATGGGCGCGCAGCCGCGGTATCTTTCCGCCGGGTTTATCATCGAGGAAGGACTGGCGTTGGAGACGCTCGACGCGGTCGCAGCGTCCATGGCGCGAACGGCGGCGGAGGCGGGTGTTTCCATTGTTGCGGGCGATACCAAGGTGATTGAAGGGCATGGCGGCCTCTACATCAATACCGCGGGGATCGGCACCATTCCGGACGGGCGCGATCTCGGTGCTATCAGGTGTGCGCCGGGCGATGCGGTACTGGTGTCCGGCGACCTCGGAGACCATCACGCCTGCATATTGAGCGCGCGCATGAAAATTGAGAACGGCATCGAGTCGGACGCGGCGCCGCTCTGTGCGCCGGTGCAGGCGCTGCTTGCAAGCGGCGCAGACGTGAAGGCGATGCGCGACGTGACGCGCGGCGGGCTGACGACGATTATCAATGAACTGTGCGCGGCGTCGGGCACGGGCGCGGCGCTTGAGGAGGCGGCATTGCCCGTCTCAGCGCAGACGGCTGCCTTCTGTGAGATACTTGGCCTTGATCCGCTTTACATGGGCAACGAGGGCAAGTTCGCAGCGGTGGTGAATGGCAAAGACGCGTTAACGGCGCTCGATGCGCTGAGAAGCACACCGGAAGGGCACCATGCGGCAATCATCGGGCGCATTGTGGAAACAAAGGGCGTTGTGCTTGAAACGAAACTGGGCGGGCGGCGCAGGCTGGGCGTGCTGGCGGGCGAGGGCCTGCCGCGCATTTGCTGAAAGTCCTGAGAATCAAACAAATGGAGATACATATGACGTCAAATTTCAATACGGCAAATGCTGAATCGCATGGGGTAAAAGCCTACTTCGACGGTCAGGCCGGTCACTGGGATGCCCGCTCGCATCACGAGCCGGGCAAGCTGCGCCGGATTGTCCGCGCGTGCGACCTGCATGCGGGCCAAAGGGTGCTCGATGTGGCATGCGGAACGGGCATACTTTTTCCCTGGCTGCTTGCGCACGATCCGTCTTTGCTGATGGGCATTGATTTATCGGAGAGAATGACGGATATTGCGCGCCAAAAATACTGCGACAAGCGCCTGAGAATTGTGACGGCGGATTATTATCAGCTGGAAGCGGGCGCGTTCGACCGCATCATCATATACAACGCATATCCCCACTTTTTCAATAAAGAGCGATTTGCGGAAAAGACACGGGACTTGCTCGCTCCGGGCGGCCGGTTTGTGATTGCGCACGACAAAGGGCGGGAAAGCCTGAACGCCATGCATGAGGCGAGAGGCGTGTGTTTATACAGCGTGCCTTTGATGTCCGCCAGTGAAGAGCGCCGCTGGTTCGAACCGTATTTTGAAATCGATACCTGCATGGACAGCAATGATATTTATGTGCTGTCCGGTATGCTGGTTTAGGCAAAAGCCAGAACGAGCAGCGTGCCCGGTCATATATTTATTGTGACAGCGGGCAGTCGAAATATTTGTGAGTCGAATGTTGTGCTTTAAAGTCACCGACAGGTGACCGGGGGCGTGAAGATGGCTTAAACTTAACTGCTCTTTCGAAACTTCATACCATCTCCTCATTTTGCATAATGAAGGCACCGTCAGGGTGCTTTTTTATAATTGGTTTTCCGCGATTTTACGACCGCTGCTGTTGTCAAATAACCGGCAATCCATTATCATACAGATATATTTCTTGCGTGAACGGGTCATTTGAAAGGTCATCTCTTATGGAGCATTTTATCATTCTGTTTTACATACTGTCGTTTACTCTGGGCTTTTCGGTGATTCTGATTGTGTTCTTTTTATGGCTGAAGAACCGGGATAAGCTGCTCCATATGTTTCTGTTATGTGCCGTGTCCTTGACGCTGATTTTAATCGAGCAGATGATCACCGCATACGCTTTGACCAATTTTATTGAAAGCAGCGCAATGAAAACAATATTGCGATTCACCTCTGCGGCGGGATGCTCACTGCTCATCTATGCTTTCACACGTCTCGCTGTTATGCTGATTGAGCGGGACATATCCGGCAGACTTAAGGCAGGGCTCGTCGTGTATTCGCTGATCCCTGTCGCCGCGGCGCTGGTGTACAGCTTCACAGGTGCGCACGTCGCTTTATGGACATCCAGCGCACTGTTTTTTCTCAACATTCTTTATAATGTGGTTGCGCTGCTCGTTCATTTGAACCGAATAAAAATAAGCAGAATCCGCAGCGGCATAAGGAACCTTGCGATCGTATCGCTGCTTTTGTTTTCGGTATTGATTGCGGATATTTTTGTTGAGAAAATACCGCTGTTCGGCGAAGCGTTTGCATTCGGGCTTTTCTCTGTCTTCGTTTTTTACAGCATTTTTGGCGCAATGAGTTTGTATTATATCGTTAAAGGGTTCAATGTCTTAATCCATCCCCCGAATGCTCATGCCGATTATATGCAGCAGATGCCGGATGCTTTCCGTATGACAAACCGGGAAAAGGAAATCATCGATTATCTGCTGGCGGGGCTAACCTATCGGCAGATTGGCGAAAAGCTTGCCATTTCGCTGCCGACAGTTAAAACGCACGTCACCAATATATATAAGAAGGCCGGTGTTCAAAACAAGATCGAATTGATGAACACCGTCAAAAAACACCATAACCATTTAATATAATCAAAAATCATACAAAAGTATGAGATGATTCGGCATAAAAATCAGCCGCTTTCACGATTGTTGAAATGAAGCAGCGGCGGTATGCTTCCTTTAAAATTTATCAAATATTTTGGAGGAAGACTATGAAAAAAGCCGTTATTATTTCTGTTTCCGTCGTTATTGCCGCATTGCTTGCCGTCCTGCTTTTTCTTGTGATACTGCCGAATATGCAATATGAAAACGTGAGGTCCATGAAAATCAACGATGTCAATTTGGAGCTTTTGGACGACGGCACATATCACGGCGCATATGCTTACAGCAAAACCAGCTATGAGGTGGATGTGGAAATTAAGGACCATAAGATTGCCAGCGTAGAAATTGTGAGCGGGGGAGAAAGCGAACACGCAAAAGCGGCCGAAGGCGTGATCGGCAGCATAATCAATGAGCAGCGCATTGATGTGGATGTGGTATCCGGGGCGACGACATCGAGCAAGGCCATATTAAAAGCGGTTGAGAACGCGCTCTCCGGCTCGCGCTGATCATGCCGTTTCAAATGAATAAAGTCAGATATCATGCGGGCTGGTTTAACCGGCCTTCATGATGTGACGGGAAACGCTTGATACCCCCATCCCGTTTATATCTGCAGTGATTTTATGCGCTTCGCATGTAATGATGAACCCAAAAAAGTACGCACAACATCACAAAAAATCGCTCTTTTATAAAGATAAGTTATGAATTATAATGATAGAAGTTGTTGAATTCTAGAATTTCTGCGAATGAAAACTGGATCGGATTGCGTCGTAAATTGCAGCAACCCCAAAAATTTGCAAAGAAGCAAAATAAGAAAATGCCGTCAAAAGCTTTAAAACGGGTTATATCCAATTTCCACGGTGGTTAGCACATTAGTTCTACATATGGGGCAAGTTCAAGTTTATGAAGTGGATAAAAAGGAAAAGCTTGTTTAATATACTGTTGCTTGTCATCACACTTGCGGCAACTTTTTTTCTTTTTGCAGGAGTGTTGGAACTGACAGATAGCAAGACGGAAAAATTGTCTCCTCAGCAAGGATCAATTGACCTGTTAAAGTGGGATTCTTTGCAGAATGGACTTATCAACCTGAGTGGGGAATGGGAGTTTTATTGGCAAAAGCTATATTCCAGCCAAAACCTTGATGACAGCAAGGCCAAACCTGATTTACTGGTTGATGTGCCAAAAGTATGGAATACTTATACAATAGACGAAAAAAATTTATCAGGCTTCGGATATGCAACCTACAGGCTGAAGGTAAAGAATGCGGTAATGGGACAGCCGTTAGCAATCAGAATGCCTACAGTATCAACCGCCTATAACCTATACATAAACGATGAATTGCTCGCATCCAATGGCAAGGTTGGTATAGATGAGCAGCATTTTATGCCGGAATACCGCCCTGTACTGGCTAAATTCACGCCTGCGTACAAAAATTTCGATATCATCCTTCAAGTTGCCAACTTTTCATATGCCCGTGGGGGAGTATGGTACCCTATATTTATGGGTTCTGCCGAAAGTATGGGTATATATGATAAAACTATTGGCTACAAGGATATGTTTTTAACCGGCGCTTTTATTATCATGGCACTTTATTATTTCTGCATTTATATAATGCGTAAAGAGGACACCAGCAGCTTATACTTCGTTTTGCTGTGCCTGATCGCTATTGGAAGGACAATCATATACGGTGACTATTTCATAAACATGATATTTCCTTGGGCCGGTTATGCTGTTATTGTTGCGATAGATTATATCACTGTGATTTGGTTTCCTGTTGTGCTTATATTGTTTATAAGAGAATTGTTTCTGAAACAGGCTTACCGGAAGATAAATCGTCTGTTTATTATATATGCAGTTTTAATGTCGCTATTTGTGGTGCTTTCTCCTATTCGAATATTTACAAGCCTGACATATCTGATTGAGGCAGCGACTCTCGCGATTACCGCCTATGCAGTCGTTTGTATTATAAGAGCCTTTTCCAATGCCAAAATAGACTCAATGGTCATTTTTACAGGCGCTTTGGTGGTTGCATTAGGCGGCATTCATGATGTGCTTTATCAGAACAATATAATAAACTCCAGCTTTGGAGAGTTTTCCTGCTTTGGTTTCTTAATAATGCTTTTCCTGCAGGCATATATCCTTGCCAAGCGATTTAAAGAATCGGTAGAAAAGGCAATAGCATCAGAATTGAAGTTTTTACAGGCTCAAATCAAGCCCCATTTCTTATACAACGCCATCAATACCTTTGTTGCTATTTCCCGCTATGATGTGGAGCTGGCCAGAAAGCTTCTGATTGATTTCAGCAATTATTTGAGAAGAAGCTTCGACTTAAAAGACTTAAGTCAGCTGGTCCCTTTAAAGAACGAAATAGAGCTGATGAGAGCCTATCTGGATATAGAAAAGGCGCAGTATGAAGAACGGCTTGAGGTGAACATCGAGGTTTGTGACGACGACGCGGACGTGCGGATCCCTATTTTGATTCTCCAGCCGGTGGTTGAGAATGCGGTGCTTCATGGCGTTCTGCCGAAGAAAGAAGGAGGACGCATTGAGGTCTCAATAAAAAGTGAAGAGAGAATGCTGACATTCAGAGTGAAGGATAACGGAGTGGGTATGGATCAGGGAAAGCTGAAAAGTATTCTGGCCCATGAATCCGGAAGCGGTGTCGGACTTTCAAATATAGACAGCAGGCTTAAGAAGCTCTATGGAAAAGGACTTCATATTTTCAGCAGTCCGGATGTGGGAACCGAGATCACATGGTGCATTCCGGTAAACAGAAAGAAAGAGTGGATAGAAGATGATAACAGCTGTACTTGTGGATGATATGAAGCCTGCGCTTCGGGAACTGGAATTCCTGCTTAAAAAGTATCTCGAAATATCAATAATCGGCATATATACCGATCCCATTTTGGCTATTGAACAGATTGGGTTTCTGAAACCAGAGGTTGTGTTTCTGGATATCAACATACCACAGCTAAGCGGCATTGATGCCGCTTCGTTGATATTCAAGGCAAACCCGCAGACAGATATTGTTTTTGTGACCGCTTATGAAGAATTTGCCGTCAAAGCGTTTGAACTCAGCGCGCTGGATTATTTGCTTAAGCCTGTGAGCCCGGTGCGGCTGGAGATGTCGCTCGAAAAGCTCAAAAAAAAGCATGCCGAAAAAGCCGCCGCTCAGGCATCGAAGGGCGATCAAACGCTGAAGATCCGCTGCCTCGGCGGCTTTGAAGTGGCTTTGCAGGGGTCCGCACCGATAAAATGGCGCGCTGAAAAAACAAAGGAGCTCTTTGCCTATTTGCTGCACAATATACGGCGGAACATCTCCAAAGACGATATTTTGGACGCTCTCTGGCGCAGGGATGACCCGGAAAGGGCGGTGAGACAGCTTTATAACGGCGTATACTATATCCGCAAGGCCCTCGGTGATTATGGCATAGACGGCAGCATATTGAGCATTGATGCCGACTATCATCTGAATACGGGCGATGTGGAATTTGACATACACCGTTTTCATACGCTGCATAAGCAAACGGAAGACCGCGTGGAGGCCCTTGAGTGCATGGAGGCTCTTTATACCGGAGATTATCTGGGGACGCTTCCTTACGATTGGGCTGCCTTTGAGCGCCAGCATCTGCTCGACATGTATACCCAGTGCGTCACAGAGCTTTCTGCACTCTATGCGGACAGCGGCAGGCTTGACGACGCGGCTGCCGTGCTGACGAAAGCATACGGTTTTGACCCGCTATCCGAAAG
Organism: Bacillota bacterium; assembly: GCA_023408075.1. GTDB lineage: Bacteria > Bacillota > Clostridia > Christensenellales > SZUA-584 > SZUA-584. Next base: position 87,821 of record JAEYKW010000008.1, read on the forward strand.
CGTGACAAAGCACCTGCTTGCCCTTTACCGCAGAACGCAGAACAAATGTGCCGCGGCCCGTCATTATTCGGCATACTGCGCACTGCTTAAAAATGAGCTTGAAATAGAGCCTTCCGAATCAATCCGTCAGCTGGTCGATTGGTTTTAAATTTTCAAATACGAGAAAACTCTGCACTCCAGTTCGCAATGGCTCACTTAAAATCATCACGCAGAATCTGCACCACACAATAAGCGAAAGCCGTTACGCAAGCGGTCATTCTTTCCACGCGCACCGTGACCTTGCAGAACGGGGGACTGCGATGGTAAGAATCTGATCCTATTCCGCTTCGTGGTTGTCGCTTTCTGACTATACAATGAATCGGATGACCTGATGAACTTCTTTCCATAATGACAATTGAGTGATCAGCAGACAAGCGGGTCAAGCCCTTTTTTATAGGGTTTTACAGACATACCAAGAATACACTTAAAAACTCTGCGTAGGTTAAAAAAGTTTCGACAATTTATGCCGGAAAAGCTCATTTTCTGATATTTTGGCCTTATTTGATGAAAATCTGATGAAATCGCACGTGTATAGTTATTTAAATAGGTATCAAAAAAACAGGTGTACTTTCGCAAAAAGCATATCAAAGAAGGATGGAAACGAATATGCGTGATTCTGTTAAAAAGGTCTTATCAATTATTATCGCCGCAGGGCTGCTCGTCAGTATGAACGTCGGCAGCGCTGTGCTCGCCGCCGATGCGCAGAACATCAGCATCAGCGTATCACAGGATGATTTATTGGATGTGGTACTAACGCTGGGACGGACCGACTCCGACGTATCCACCGTGCAGCAGGACCTTGAGTCGGCGCTGATTGCTAAAGGCGTTCCCGCCGACAAGATAAAGATTACAGCCGTTGAATCGAGTGAGGTCAGCGCAGGCAACACGACATCCGGCTGGGAGATTTATGACCATACCAATTACAACGATTCAACCGTGATTCCGTATTACCGGCCGTACTATGCGGAGGTAAACGGAAATTACACGCTGTCGCAGCATATTTCGCCGGTCGTCGACGGGGATACGACAGATATCGATTTTTACGGCTACGGCGCGCCGGGCTACAAGGACTTCATGTATATGCCCAATACGCAGTACGGCAAAAAGATATTCGATTTCACCATACAGGAGGGCGAGTTTTATGATGCGCTGAACGGCGCGGGTTTTCTGTTTAACACGTCGATGACATCAAATACAAGCCTCGCGAGCAGGACCATGTCGGGGTATTTGATATTTTTCCGTTATCCGGGCAGCGCGCCGCCGCCCACGGTGGAAATCTACAGATTTACTAACGTCGATGTGAACGCATTTCACAATTCGGCTGGCACCAATATCGAATCGTACGGCGGCTTTACAAGGATCGCATCCAAAGTTGTAGGGAGCGAGAGGACACGGGGCGTTAAAATTGAAGCGACCTCGACTTCGCTTAAGATGTGGTATAACGGCACGCTTTTAGACTGGTCGCTGGATGCGGGCGGGCACGCCACCGAAGTCACGCTGCCCTCTGATTTTGGCGCATACGGTTTTGGGCCGCTTGTCGGTTATCTGTCCCACGGATGCGCACAACACACGCATTTTACATTCTTTAATGTCAAGATGACAACCGAGTCGACCAAACGCTTTTCTGAGGTTATCCGCCAGCCCGAGTGGCGCGGCGAGTCGAAGCGCTTCATCATCAACGCCGAAGACGGCGCTGTCGCAGATTTTTCGGACGCCCAAGCTCTCGGCGAAATACTTTCACGCCTTGGCAACGAAAGCATCCACTACCTTGGCTGGGGCAGGAATGAGACGGACGGCAATGCGTTTATAGCGAAGAATGACGGCATGGGCACATTCGTTGATAAGGATGTTGCGGCGACCGACACGTACGCGGAGCAGATTGCGGCGTTGGCCAATTACATCTACAACGAGTACCGCGAGGGTGTCCAGAACAATACGGAATACCTGATTTACGGCAAACCGAGCTCATTCGCCATCACGCCCGAGTCCGAGAAGACCAATACGGCCGACGAAAGCTGGCCGAACGGCAAGTGGAAAGTCGTCCAAAGCCAGATTTATGATAATCCGACAGGCACCGTGCCGTATCACAACATGTATCTTAATAACCTTGATATATCGTTCAGTGAAGCGGGGAAGTATGAGCTTTACTATCAGGATACGCTTGTCAAAACAGTCTATGTGCACAGAAAACCCGTCGCGGGCTTTTCTCTGAGCACGGCTTCTGACGGCGGCGGCGGTTATACCGTGTCCATAGCGGATAACGCCTGCGACCCCGATTTTGAAAGCGCATCGGGCAAGGGCGTTGCCTCCGAAACCTGGCAGTACAGGGAGACGACGTCGTCCACGTGGGTATCCGGGCAGCCGTCTTCATTTGCGGCGAATAAAAACTACATCGTCCGTCAGGTTGTCACCGACGGTTACGGGGTGGAGAGCGACCCTTACTACCGTTATGTATCCACTGAATCGACGGTAGATTCCGTGCCTGTGGCGGAATTCAAAGTATCGCCGGGCAAGCTGCTGACATACATTACGGAAACCGTGGCGTATGACGACACGTCTTATGACCCGCAGGGCGAAGCGATTACCTCGAGGGCATGGACGGTTTGGAAGGACGGCGCGCAGGTTTATCCGGCTTCCGGCACGGCTGCGACACCCAAGGAAAGCTTTACAGGCGCTGTGGCAGGAACCTATAAGATGACGCTCAAGGTTCGCAACGCGAGCGGTGTATGGTCCGAAGAGGTCGCACGCTATCTGACCGTGGTCCGCGACACAACTGCGCCGACGGCTGCGTCCAATACGCCGAACAACAGCGTGTATAACGGTCCCAAAACCGTGCAGCTGACATTCGGCGACGAAACAGGCGGCAGCGGCTTCAGCTACAGGTATGCAGTGGTCACCGCCACGGCGGACACGCCGACGCAGTGGGGCTCGATGGGCACGAACGATGTATACAGCGTGACGCTGCGCAGTCTCGGCGCAAACTATATCCATTATCAGGCGCGCGATTACGCGGGCAACATCAAGACGGGCTCTTTCGGGCCGTTCACGCTTTCCGATACGTCCGCACCGAGCGCCCCCTCAATAGCGGTGACGCCAGCATATACGGACGGCACCTGGGTAAAAGGCGAGCTGACGCTGACGGCCTCGGGCTCGACGGATGACTTTACCGCAAACGATGATATTTTGTATGAAGTCTCCGATAACGGCACGTCTTACTCCGGCGGAAACGTGCGGATATTGACCGGAGCCACAGGCACGTTCACGGTTTACTTCAAAGTTACCGATGAAAGCAATAACGCGGCGACGGCGACAAAAACGGTTAAATTGGATAACACGGTGCCTTCCGCGCCGAATATATCGATGAGCACAGGTTCCGGCGATTATACGGCGGGAACATGGGCGGCGCAGAACGTGTCCCTATCGCTGTCGGGCGCTTCCGACGCGCACAGCGGCCTTGCGGGCTATCAGTATAAAATTGACGACGGGGCCTGGCAGGATGGCAGCGCGTATACATTTAATGTGTCGGGCGTTCACACGTTCTATTACCGCTCGGTGGACAATGCGGGGAACGTATCTGCGGAAGGGTCAAAATTGGTCAAGGTTGATCTTGAAGCGCCGGGTGAGCCCACTGTCGATATTGCACCCGGATACACAACCGATTGGACGAATAAAACGCTCACATTGACGGCGAGCCTATCGGACGACAACCTGACTGAAGAAGAAGACATCACATACGAAGTGTCCGAAGACGGCACGACGTTCTCTGCGGGCAGCAGTCTGACGTTCAGCGATGAGGGAACGCACACGGGCTGGTTCAGAGTGACGGATGAGAGCGGCAATACGACAACCGTCAGCAGGACGGTCAAGATCGACAAGACAGCACCCGCGAAGCCCGACATGGCCATGACATCGGGCGGCAAAGCCTATACCGAAGGCACATGGGCCACAAGCGGCGTGACTGTTGTGCTGAGCGGCTCAACGGATGCCGCAAGCGGGGTTGACGGCTATCAATACAAGGTCGGCTCCGGCGAATGGCAGGATGGCAGCACGCTGACGATCAGCGCGTCGGGCGTGTATACGGTTTCATATCGCTGCGTCGACGGCGCGGGCAACATATCCGAAGCCGGTTCAAAGGTTGTGAAGGCAGACGTGGATGCGCCGAAGTCTTTCTCGATAGCGGCCAGCTCGACGGCGATCGATTCGATTGCGATATCGGCCTCAACGACCGACGCTGAGTCGGGCATGGCGGCATACCGCGTGTTCAACGGGACAAGCTGGTCTGATTGGAAGACGGCTGTGAACGAAACGCTCGGCGGGTATGCGCGCGGCCAGCTGGTCACGATAAAGGTGGAAGCCAGGGACGCGGCGGGCAACGTACGGCCTGCCGAGGTCACGTTATCGACAATGCAGAACTCAACGCCCGTCTGTGCGCAGGATACATACACGATGAAGGAAGATGCGCCAAAAGCGGCTCTTTCCGTGCTGGCCAACGATACCGATGCGGATATCGGCCGGGCAGACAGCGATGCATTGAGCGTTGTATCGACATCGCCTCTCTCGAAGGCCGCAGCCGGGCGGCTTTCGCTGGACGGCGGCGTGATTAGCTTTACACCGGCAACGGACTACAATGGCACCGTGTCGTTCGTCTATACGGCGGCGGACAGCAAAGGGGCAATGAATACGGCGGCAGCCGAAATCACTGTCACCGCGGTCAACGACGCACCGGCCGCGAATGCCGACAGCTCGGCAACGGACGAGGATAAAGAGGTCGTATTGAATGTCCTTGGCAACGACGAGGACGTTGACAGTTCGCTTTCCATCGCTTCGGTTGGCGGCGCTTCAAACGGGACAGTGACAAAGGCGGGCAGCAGCGTGAAGTACACGCCCGCTAAGGACTTTAACGGCTCCGATTCCTTTGCCTATACGGTGACAGACGGACAATACGAATCGACGGCGACCGTAAGCATCACGGTAAGAAGCATCAACGATGCGCCTGCAGCGTCTGCCGACAGTGTCAGCACATATTACATGCAGCCGGTCTTAATAGACGCTCTTGCGAACGATTCGGACATCGACGGCGACAAACTCAGCATCACGGCAGCCTCCGCGCCCGCGCACGGCAAGGCAGCGGTGCAGAGCAATAAGCTTTCGTACACACCCGCAGAAGGCTTTGCCGGCACGGATACGTTCTCGTACACCATGACGGACGGCAAGATCAAAGCGGACGCGACAGTGACGGTAAAGGTGGCTTATCCGGAATTCGCCGGAGAGAACACCGCCGTATTCAGCCCCGCCGTGGGCGGCTCGAACCCGGGCACCGGAAACGGACAGAATACGGGAACGGATGAAAACGGCACGGACGGCAATACAACGGGCGGATCCGGCGGAGATATGAGAATCGCTTCCCAGCCTTCGGGCGGCACGGTCACGACGGCGGGCGGCAGCGCATACTATACGCCGAGCGAAGGAACCAGCGGTATCGATACATACCGGGTTGTGATGGATACAGCGAACGGTCAGGTTGAATATCAGGTTATCACCAACACCGACGCTGAGACGGGCGAGACAACGACATTGGGCTATGGCGTGCCGCTGTCGGACAACGGATTCACGTCCGCAGGGAACGAGATCAGGATACCCCTTGCAGAATACCTTGGGGAGAATTTTGATGAGAACGCACAGATTACGATTGACGGGCAGCCCTTGAACGGCAACGTCAGAATTGAGAACGGATACCTCGTCTACAGCCCGTCGGAAGGCTTCAGCGGCCTCGATGCCGTCGTCTTCACAATCAGTGTGGGCGATGAACAGGTGCCATACGCCGCGACGTTCAATGTGGAAGGCGGGCAGCCACTGTTCTCGTTCTGGTGTGTCATCGGCTGGGTGATTGCGGCGGTGCTGCTCACAATCAACCACAGACGCCATAAGGATTACTTCCGCGAGAAAAAAGCGAGGACGGTCATCTACATTGCCGTCAGCGTGCTGGCGTGCCTGATACTCTGCTGGCTCAGAATCTATGTCGGTTTCATTGTCACGGGAGCGATCATGGCAGCGTACATCACGGGCGCGTGGCTTTATACGGGCCGCAAACCCAAGCGGCGCAGACACCGCGAGGACATGATATAAATTGAAATCTCCCAGAACTGGGGGCAAGGAAACTTGCCTCCTTTTTTTATCTTTCTTAAAAGCCGACGGCTTTGCTGATGTGAATAAAAAGCTTTGTTTAAAGCATTCTGAACGTCAAAGAACCTCTTGTCGTGCCCCCCTCTGGCGACTATCCAAAAAGGTTGGATGGGGTTAGAAGGTTGTTAGGGAGAAAAAACGGCTTACAATCGGTCACTTCCTCCGGTACTGCGTGTTATCTCCCGGTTTGTTCCAACAAGATCGTCTTCTGATCACCCCGCAGGGGCAAAGCCGGTATGAGGGCCTTCTGTGACTGAAAGCAATCCAAAATACTGTAAAAAATGTCCATAAATCCGCTTGTCTTCAACGTATTAAGAAATCGCTTCATATAAATGGCAAGCAGTGAATGCAAATTTCTCAGTGGATGTTTGTTTACTGTCTTGATAAAATGCCTTAAAAAGATATAATGCTTCTTATGTATCGCCAATATGTACTTTCTTTTCTGGAGGTTTTTATGTTTATAGATATTCACGCTCATGCCGCTGGCGCTTATGGCACGGCAGAGTCTATCCAAAAAACGGCTGACAAGTATCAAATAGAAAAAATCGTTTTGTGTACCAGCCCGAAGAATAATCATGATCTTCAGGGGCCGCCCAATATGCCTTTTAAACAGAAGCCCGACAGCATATATACGATGAACCGGATGAACCGGCTTGCTTATCATCATTTTATCAAGGACAACGGTGACGGCAATCAATTTGTGCATCAGTTAAAAAGTGAACTGCCAGAGCTGGTCGCCGCGTTTTTGTGGGCGGACCCGCTGGATGCGGCACATATGGGCAATCTTGAGAACAATATTCGCCGGTATCAGCCCAAAGGAATCAAGCTCCATCAGGCCTGGAATCCGTTTAAAATTGACGGCGCAGAATTTAAGACTCTCGTGGATATGGCGACGTCATACAAACTGCCGGTCTTCATCCATATTTACTCAAAGAAAGAAGCCGCCAAGCTGGTCAGATTTATTAAGGAAAACCCGTACGCCGTATTTATCATCGGCCATCTGACCGGAACCGATCTCTTCGCGCAAAGCGGTGCGTTACTAAAAAACGTGTATTTTGACACGTCGAGCTCAAAGAGGATTCAGGGAAGCGATATAGCACACGCCATCGACGCTTTCGGCTATGACCACATCGTTTTCGGTACGGACACGCCTTACGCGAGCATCGACGATCAGATCCACAGGATTGACCACTTGAATCTTCCGGACAATGCCAAAGAGCATATTTACAGACTGAATGCGAAAAATATACTGTCCTTGGATTGAGATGTTTTCATCATACTGTCTGATCCGCAGCAATCCGAATATGCGGCTCAAATGGCTCTGAAAAATAAAAAGCAATTGATAGACCGCTTTTATTTCATACGGCGAGGATGGTGCGGTTTTTCTTCGCATTAAAACAGCGAGATGAGCCTGTCCCAGATTGTCTCGTTGTCCTGCTCCGGCTGCGTTTGCTCGGCGGCTTCGGGTTTCTCGATCCCGTCGCACTTAAACACAAACTGAACCAGACCGGTATGGAGATTTTGAGACGATGTGAAAGATACCGGCTCGAAATCCGTCCCCGTGTATTCATCCATCATATCATCGATCTGTGTTTGCATCGTCTCAGGCATATCCGCCGTGTTGTCATTGAGCTCGGCTGTGCCCTCATGAAGCCGGTCTATGCCGTCGCAGAGCTCGCCGACGCCGTCATGAAACCGTGAGAGACCGTCATGAAAACCGCTGTACCCGTTGGCCATATCCGCAACGCCGGCCATATAATCGGCCAGTCCTTTATGGAAATCGGCGTAGTTCTTCGCCAGCTGCGACAGCCCGTCATCAAGCTGCCCCAGTTGGCCTGCGATGTCCGTGCCGGAAAGGGCTTCGATTCCGTCCGACATCTGATCCAGCGATGCCGCGATTGTTCCGACGGAACCGGATATGGTATCGATTGTGGGGGCGACGGCGTCAAAAGCGCTCTTGACCTGGTCATAAGTGCTTTTGACTGTCTGTCCGGCCGTATATGAGGCGGTCAGCGTATCGAGAACGCCATGCTGGCCCGGGTCGGTTGCCGCGTAAAGCGTATCGATCTGGTTCTGCGTCAACGCCGTATCGGGGATGCCCCGTATGGCCGCATCGAGCGCCGCATAAGCCGGTGAGAAGCCGTTTTTAAGCCCGGTGAGGCCGTCCGACATGTCTTTCAGCCCTGCAGAGAGCTGATTGAGCGCCTGCGGAAGCTGAGTCAGGCTGCCAAAATCCATACCACCGGACAAAGCCCCGCTTAAGGACGATGAGATTTGGGACAGAGCGGTATTGATTTGAGAGGAGGCCGCCACGAGCTGCCCGGAATTGTTGCGCAGCTGTAAAAGACCGTTCTTGATACCGGCGGAGCCGTCTTCCAGCCTCTGTGCGCCGCCATACAAATCCGCGACGCCGTCATTGAGATCGCCGACGCCGTCATTGAGGTCGGATATCGCGTCGGAAAGCTTTTCAAAATCACTGAGCATATCATCGGTTTCCGGGGTTGCTATATTTATGGCAAAAGGCATGCCGGAGATCTGTATGCCGGCCATGGTGAAATCCTCCACCGACGCGGATATGCTGATGTCCGCATTTTTTTGAGGCATTACGGTATAGGTCACAATGGTGTTTTTGCCTGCGCTGGCGATTGTGGCCTCCGGCGCGTTAATATCGCCGCATTTTTCGGTGTCCAGCGTCACGGATATCTGCAGCAGATAATTGTCATAAAAGACCGGATTGCTCTTTTCGTTCGGCTTGGTTGTGATGTGGATCGTCACACTGCCGGATTTTCCGGCGAGCTCCTGAGGTGCCGTATTGATTCCGTCCAGATTGTAAGAGATATCGAGCAGCCACGGAAGCTCGGCCGATGCCATGTTGCCCTGATAATAGAATTGGCCTTCCTCCGCCTCGAACGAGACGGTTTCGCCGTCGCTGGCGATTGCACCGGTATTTGTGAGGTTCACAACGGACGCATAACGGCCGTAATCCGTCACGCCTCCGGCTGCGGCGACATCAAAATGGTTCACGGCATAAACGGCATTGACATTCCCGTCGGCGGATAGGCTCGCATAAACCACTTCTTCTTTATTTTTGACTGCGGCGCTCTGCGCGCTGTCGGCGGCGAGGCCGGGCCTGCTTGAATCGGCAATGGAAACGGTGGCGGGCGCTGCGGCCAAAGCCGCGGCCAGACAAACCGACAGTAGAACTTTAAACCATCTCGTTTTCATGATGTTCCTCCAATTGTTTATGGCCGGACTTTGAACCCTGCCTTAAAGGTGGTTCTTTGAATGGGTTTGTCCAGCAGTGTCAGCATCGCGGGCAGGAAGCAAACCACCATCAGCATGGACAGCAGCGTGCCGCGGCCGAGCAGCAGCCCCAGCCCCGATATCACATTGTTTGACGACGCAAAATACAGCGTGAAGCCCGCCGTCGCAAGGGTGAGCCCCGAAACCAATATCGACTTAAAGCTGCTGCCCAGCGCAGCGCGGGCGGCTTCGCGCCGCAGCATCCGTTTTCTGAATGTCATATAGCGGTTGGTCAATAATATCGCGTAATCCACCGTGGCCCCGAGCTGCACCGTGCACAGCACCAGATATCCCATGAAGTTTATCGAATCGCCGCTGAAATACGGAATCGAGAGGTTGATCCATATTGCCGTTTCGATGGTTAAGAGCAATATGACGGGCAGCAGAGCCGATCTGAATGTGACCAGCAGCACCGCGAAAATTGAGACAATGGCAATCAGGTTGATCATGCCGGTGTCCTGCTTCACAACATTTTTCATATCATAAAGGTTTGCGCTCTGCCCGGCGGAATAAAACGTGTCGCCGTAATAGGATGCCACTTTTTCATTGATGCTTTCCACCGTTTGGAACGCGGTATCGCCCTCCTCAGGCGTATTGGTGTAGACGATGATGCGCGCATAGTTTAGCGAGTAAAACTGTTCGGTTATCTGCATGTCCAGAAAATCAGACGGTATTGCCGCGCCGACCTGAGTCGTATACGACGCGACGCCGGTCACATGGTCAAGCTTTTTAATATCGTCGCAGAGCGCCTGCTCCTTTGCGACGTCGCCCTTGGGAACAAGAAGCGCCATGATCGTCGATTTTCCGAATACGTCTTTGATGGCGGCGCTGTCCTGCGCGCTGCGGGTATTCGGTACCGCATTTTCGTTGCCGTATGTGAAGCCCGTTTGGCTCTGGCCTAAAAAGCAGGGGACGATCAGCAAGGCGACGGCCACAATCGCCGGTACCGCGATCTTCGACATGACGCTGTAAACATTTTTAAAGCTCGGCATGAGCTCCCGGTGGTTCGTTTTGTCGATGAGCTTATATAAGCCCAGTGTGAGCGCGGGCAGGAAAACCATGACCGATACAAAGCTGAGCACGATTCCTTTCGCGAGCGTCAGCCCCAAATCGGCCCCGATTCTGAAATTCATAAACACAAGCGCCAAAAACCCGAATAATGTGGTCGCCGCGCTGGCTGCCACGGTGGACATCGACTCCTTGACGGATTGCCGCATCGCTGCTTCCACGGTGGTGAATTTCTTTCTGTTGTCGGCAAAGCTGTGCAGCAGAAAAATCGCATAGTCGAGCGTGCAGGCCATCTGCAGTATGGGGCTGACTGAATTTGTCATAAACGATATTTCACCAAATATGATATTCGTCCCCATGTTGATCAGTATGGAAATGCCGATGGCCGCCAGAAAAAGCAGCGGCTCTATCCACGATGTGGTGGACAGCACGAGCAGCAAAATAATGGCGGGCAGCAGGACGGCCATCGCATTGAGGACCTCTGGCCCGGCTGCATTCTGAATGGCGACAAGGCTCGGCGCTTCACCCGAAAGCGCGTTGCCGTCCCCGATCAGGGTCAGTATCTGTTCGCAGGCCCGCTTTTCCATCCCTTTATCAATGGTCACCGAAAAGAGGGCATTACCGTCTTTATAAAAGCCTTCAATCGTATCCGTATCTCCCATTTGCAGCGGCTGTTTGATATCCGTGATGTCATCCAGCCAGAGAACCTGCGAAACGCCGTCGATCAAAGAGAGTTTTTGTTTATAATCCATCGCCTCCATAATCGACACGTCTTTCACCATCACGCTGGCGTTCGGAATCGGCTGCGTAAATTCCTCGTCCATAATTTGCACGGCTTTTGTGGACTGCGCGTTGGGCGGAAGATAATCGACCATGTTGTAGTTGACGTTCACGAGCGCCTGAAGCAATACGCTTATCAGTGCTGCGGCAATGAATAAAATGATCACGGCCTTTTTATGCCGGGTGATAGTCTCGGTGAATCTGTCCATAACGGCTCCTTAAACAACAGATGGTTGAAAAAACACACGGTTTGAATTATAATCGACATTATGTCGGGTTACAACCAACAGATGCCCGCCTGATGTCCGTTAGCCGACACGGCATCTGCATTCTGTTGGATAAAATTTATGAATTTTTTGGGAGGGCGGCATTGAAAGAAAACAAAACGGACCGCCGGGTAAAATACACAAAAACCGTGCTGAAGGATGCGCTTGTGCATTTTATGCAAAAGCAGCATATTTCGAGCATTTCGGTCAAGTCACTTTGTGAAACGGCGGATATCAACCGCAGCACTTTTTACGCCCATTATACGGATCAGTACGATCTGCTCCGCCAGATTGAAGAAAACGTGATCACCAATTTAAGGCTCCATCTGGAGCAGCAGGATTATAACAACGTTCTCCCGGTATCGGCGCAGGTCATGACGCGTATTTTGAAATACGCAAAAGAAAACGCCGAGCTGTTTCAAGTGCTGCTCAGTGAAAACTGCGACTTCGCTTTCCAGAAGGATGTTCTGGCGCTGTCTCAGATCGTCTCGTCTCAATACAATAAAGCGCTTGATACGCGGACGAAGGATTATCTGGAGGCGTACAGCATCACCGGGTGCATCAGTATATTTCAAAAGTGGCTCAAGGACGGTACGGTTGAATCGGCTGAAGAGATTACCGAATTGATATTAAAATTGGTGTTTAACGGAACAGCCAGCTTTCAGGGCAAATAACGGGAACAATTGAGGCTTTTCTGCGATGCTTATCAATTAAGCACATCCTATAATAAGCATATTTTTGGAATATCGCGAAGTTATCCGGCGCTTATTGCATATTGATATAACTTAAGATATATTAAGTACAGTCATCATTCTATTTTTCATACAAAGGGGTATCAATATGGCGAAAAGAGACGGACGCGTTGTCAAGGTGCATGCGTTAAACGCAATGTTTCCCTATATGATGCGCACAAGGACGGAATCACTCGTTTATTTCAATACGGCGCTCGATGTCGAAAATTTGCTCTCTTATATCGAAAAGAAGCAGGCGCAGGGCATAGAAATCAAATTCTTTCAGATGTTCGTCGCCTCCGTTGTCAAGCTCATCAAGGAGCGCCCGCACCTCAACCGGTTCGTATCGGGACGCAGGCTCTACCAGCGCAACGACATCAAGCTGTCTTTCATCGCCAAAAAGGCAGCCTCCGACGAAAGCGAAGAGACGAATGTGGCGCTCACGTTTAACGAAAGCACAACCTTTGAGGACGTGATCAGCAAGCTTAAAAAAGATATCAAAACAGCCAAATCCGACGACGTGAAAAAGGATGACGACAAAGTCATCGAAACGCTGATGAAGCTGCCGCGTTTTATATTGCGCGCGCTGTTCGCGTTGCTGCGGTGGCTGGATTTTTACTTTAATATGCCGAGGATGTTCGCGGATGTGGACCCGCTGCGCTGCAGTGTCTACATTGCGAATCTCGGGAGCATCGGTATTGAGGCGCCGTTTCACCACCTGTTCGAATGGGGCAACTGCTCGGTGTTTATCGCCATCGGCAAAATCGGGTACAAGCCCGTGGCTTTGGAGGATGGGACGATCGTCGCGAGAAAAATGGTCGAGGTGAAGGTGTCGCTCGACGAGAGAATCGCGGACGGGTTTTACTTTGCGCGTTCATTGGAGCTCATGGAAAATTATCTGAAAAATCCTGAATCCATTGAAAGCCTGTGAGTGAGGTGAACAGCATGGATACCGGAATTTATAAAGGAAACAAAGTTAAGAAGCCTTGGCTTAAACTATACGGAGATATCCCCGAATTTACGGAAGTCCCGGACGTGACGATGTACGAGCTGCTGCGTGATACTGCGCTCAAATACCCCGGTAAAACAGCGATCGATTACATGGGGGCGCAGATTCCGTTTGGAAAGCTGCTCTCGATGATCGACCGGTGTGCGGCCGCGTTTGTCGCTTACGGGGTGAAGCCGGGCGACAGCGTGCTGCAGTCTATGCCCAACATCCCGAATGCGCTCATCATTTTTTATGCGCTCAACAAGATCGGCGCGCGTGTGGCGATGACGCATCCGCTGTACTCGTCCAATGAACTGGCGCAATATGTCAAGGAGACGGACAGTGTCTGGTGTGTCACGGTGGATATGTTTTACGACCGGTTTAAGGACATCCTTCGCCCGGATCAAAAGCTGCTGATCACAAAAATATCCGACTTTCTGCCTCAATCCAAAAAACTGATGTTCAACATCATCAAAGGCGGGCAGAACAAAATCCCCGAAGACGGCAGGGTCGTTTTGTGGAAGGATTTCTTGAAGAAAGCCGAAGGAACGAAAAACCCCTATGAGCGGCGCATTGACCCCAAAGAAGGCGCTGTCGTGCTGTTTTCGGGCGGCACAACGAATATGCCCAAAGGGATTCTGTTGTCCTCGTACAATTTTAACGCACTGTCCGCGATCATCGCGCCGTTTGCCAAGTTCACGAAGGACGACAGCGTCATCGCGATACTGCCGGTCTTCCACGGATTCGGCCTTGGCATCTGCATCCATTCGATTATCTGCAACGGCGGAACGGTGTTCCTCGAGCCGAAGTTTGGCACGAAGATATACATTGACAGCTTGAGAAAACATCAGCCGACGTTCATTGCGGGCGTGCCCACAATGTTTGAAGCGATGCTGCGCGATAAGAACTTCGCCAAGGTCCGCTTCAACCGCCTCAAAGCGATATACAGCGGCGGCGACAGCCTGTCTCCCGAGCTGAAAGCCCGTTTTGACGAACGGCTCAAAGCGCAGGGCAGCAAGGTGGAGCTTGCCGAAGGATACGGCCTTACCGAAACCGTCACGGGTTGCGTGCTGACCCCGCCGAGCCTGTACCGCCGGGGCGCCATCGGCATCCCCATGCCGGGCATGCTCGCCAAGGTGGTCAATATGGAGACGAAGGAAGAAATCCCGTATGGCGAGAACGGAGAGATCGCGCTTTCCGGCCCCACGCTGATGCTTGAATACATCAATCATCCCGAAGAGACCGCGAAGACCATTCGCACAGACGAAGACGGCATCCGGTGGCTGTATACGGGCGACATCGGCTGCATGGATGAAGACGGGTATCTCTATTTCAAGAGCCGCGAAAAGCGCATGCTCAAGGTGTCCGGCGTGAACGTTTACCCCATGCAGGTCGAGCAGGTGCTCGAGACGCATGACCTCGTGTTCCGGGCCTGTGTTGTGGGCGTGCCGGACGATTATCAGATGACGAGCGTCAAAGCGTACATCGTGCTGGAGGATCAAGCGCTGGCGACGGACGAGACAAAGAAAACGCTGCTGAAGCACTGCCAGAAACACCTGATTAAATGGAGCGTCCCGCGTGCGATTGAGTTCCGCGATAAGCTGCCGACCACGCTTGTGGGCAAGGTGGAGTACAGTGCGCTCGAAAAGTCACACATCACGGCGGAGGATCTCGCGCTGGCGTGCGCGGAATAGATTTAACCGTATGGAGCTCGGCTGCATCGCCGCTGAAGCAACTGCTAAGGAAGCGTTTGTTATGCGATACGCTTCCTTTTTTATTTGCAGTCCCTTGTGCTGCTTTGGCTATGCAAAAAAACCAGGGGATATGTGTCAGCCAGAACGCATTGATAAGGTCGGCGTCAGCGCTTCAGAGCGCAGAATATGAGAAATAGCTTACACAAATACGCATGGTTACGGCAGATATTATCCAAAATACAATTCGATTTTTTATTAAGATCAGCGGTTCGCGGACAGCCATAGCCGGGCAAATCATATATTTGCTTGTAAAATAGGGAGAATCGGGTTTATGATATAATATATATATTTATATTAGACAACGTAGGAGCAGCGTATTTATGTTGAAAATAGCCATATGTGATGATGATACGCTTATATGTAATGAGCTCAAATCGATTGTTCAGGCTCTTTTGGAGTCTATTCAATATGAGTTTGATATTTTTACGTTTTGTGACGGCGAATCCCTGATTAAAAACATATCCGAGTCAAACAGTTATGATATTATTTTTCTCGATGTCCGCATGAATAAATTGAACGGCATACAAACCGGAAAAGCCATTCGCAACCTCTTTCATGATGAAAGGACAAAAATCATATTCGTTTCGGCGATTAAAGACTATGTATTTGAAGCCTTTGATGCAAGACCCGTTAATTTCATCGTCAAGCCGGTCAGTAAAGACAAAGTGGAGAGAATACTTAAAAAGACGATTGCACTCATAGAGGAAGAACGCGGCGTTTTCATATACAAAAGCGGCCATTACAACCTTTCGGTATACTTATCCGATATTCAATACTTTGAAAGCATGCTGAGAAAGGTCAGAATCGTGACATCCTCGAAAAGCGAAGAATACTATGGAACCATGTCCGATTTGCTCGACATGAATCTGCGCAATTTTATTCAAATACACCGATCTTATTTAATAAACGTCAGCCAAATTGATCAATACAAATATACCTCGATGAGAATGAAAAACGGCCATGAACTGAACATCAGCCAAAACAAGCGTTCGGAAGTCATGGAAGCGCTGACGAAGATTACGCTCTCCAAGCTGAAGGAGTCCTGATATTGTTTGAAATTTTTTATTTAATTATCAATGGGTTCTCCAGTTACATCGTTCTGTACGCTTATTCTCTGATCCTTGGCAAACGCAAGAGCGAACGTGCCGGTTATTATCTGACTTTTCTGGCTTATTTTCTAGTGACCAGCATTGTTTATCTGCTTTTTAACACCCCAATATTGAATATTCTGAGCAACATCGTCGTGCTGTTTGCGATGTCTTTTAACTATGAGGCCTCCATTACAAAGCGGATCATCGCGGCGTTGTCTTACTTTGTGTTTATGGCAGCCATTGAGAGCATCGTTGTGATGGTATATAACATGCTCGACCTGTCACCGCATCAGAAAACGGCCGAGATGACGCTGATATGGGGAATGGCCATATCAAAGCTGTTAACATTCCTGCTGTGCGTCATCATATTGAGAAGGTTTGATTTAAAAAACAGAATGAAAATGACGTTTAAACAAGTGTTGAGCGTTTTCGTGGTGGCTATCGGCATACTGGTATTAACCTACGTGCTGATGACGCTGCGATACGTCAATATGGTGCTGGAGCTTATCAGCATCACATCGCTGTTCGTCATTTGCATATTCATATTCAATTTCGTCAATATCACGTCGAAAGAGTATTACGAAAAAGAGCAAAAGAAGCTGCTGGAGATGAAATCTGATTCGTATCTTAATGAACTCACAATCGTCAACAAGGCACAAAATGAGATCAGATTCCTAAAGCACGATATTGCCAATCATTTAAATACGATACAGCTGCTCATCATGAGGGGGGATGCGGCGAAAGCGCAGGACTATATTCAGAGCATTTCAAAAAAGATGAGCAGCATAGAAAAAGTCTCCAACAGCAATATAGCCGAGCTCGACAGCATTATCAATTTTAAAGTCAGCAGTGCCCGTGAGTGCGAAATAAAGGTGAACCCCACAATACAAATTAAAGAAGGCTTGCAGATTTCCCCGCAGGATTATATAAGCATCATCGGCAACCTGTTTGACAACGCGATTGAGGCCGTCAACAACAAGCATATTGAAGACAGATACATCAACTTTACAATAGGCAGCATCAATGGGTTATTCGTTGTTGCGATGGAAAATCCGTATCATCATACGGTTTTAAGAAGCAACGGGCGGTTTCTCACAACAAAAAGGCGTCAGAAGGACCATGGATATGGCTTGCTTAATGTGGAGACGATTGTACGCAAATACAACGGAACAACCCATATCTCATACGACAAAAACTTCATTGTTGAAATATCAATGGTCAATAAATAGTTTCCATTACATTTTTACGTTGTTTCATGACGTTTTTGTTCTTTTCTTGTCTTATTGTGTTATGATCATGTCGAATAATGTAGGAGGTAATCAATCATGAAAAAACTCAGTAAGATCATTGCTAGCTTCGGATTGCTGACAGCCAAGATGAGCGCAAATACAGCCTGTGTTATTTGGTGGCATCAGCCCAAAATGCCTGAGGGCATCAAGAAACTTCGCCGATTCTAAACAATGGTCGACAAAGTCACAGACTATCTGGTAACCAATAAAACGATTGAAGAAGAAGACCAGGAAATTTATTCTTATGGCTTAAAACAGGGCGCAATTATGTTGCTGCAAACATTTTCTGTGTTACTGATCGGTATCCTATGGGGAATGTGGTGGCAAAGCGTGCTGTTTATTTTTTCTTACACGCCGCTTCGCTTATCATCGGGAGGAATTCACGCCAACAGGCAATGGATCTGTTTCATTTGTACGGTGCTGCACTCTGTGCTTGTGCTGTTGGTCATTAAATACATAGCGTGCTCGGATCTGCTTGTGATCACGATCATTGCCATATCCACACTCATCATATTGTTCTTAGCCCCCGTTGAGGATAAGAATAAGCCTTTTGATGAAGCGGAGCGGAAAATATTTAAGAAACGCACGAGAATTATGCTGGCTGTCGAACTGTTTGCGGTATTAACCCTGCTTCTTTTTGGACTCAGCGAGGCCGCAAAGTCTATTACCGTCACTCACGGCACTTTATCGATCATGGTGATTGCGGGAGCCGTTAAGAATACAATACAAACGCACCAACGTTCCAAGCCTCTTTTATCAACCGAGCGCTCCAAGTAAAAACATACATGGATTTTCAGCAAATATAAAGTGGCGCAGGGCGGTTATGCTGCAATGGCGGCAATGCTTTCGCCGCCCATGAATATGAAATTTTATAAAGTTTTTTAATCAATCCTTATCTCCCAATTCTTTATCTCTCCGCAGTAAATTGCGGTTTTTTTTTGACACGAATGCATGGCAGGCCGGTATAAACCGGTTGTTTCGCTGCTGCCGCGAAACAACGAAAACATTGCATTTTTAGCGCCGAAATGATACGCTTTTGTCAGAGCCCCCGCTTTTTGCCAAGGGGCGCTTTGCCGAAGATTTGTTGCGTGAATCCTTTAACTTTCAGGTATTGTATGGGAGGAAATATGGCTGACACGCGGTTTATCACTGTGGGCAGGGACATATATCCCGGCTTTGAGGTCAAGATCTGCTGCGAGAGGAACGCGGACTATCTAAACGACGGGTGCTTAAACGAGAGGTACCGGATCGTTTTGATTAAAGCGGGTTCCGGAATATTCACAAACGCAAACACCAGCCAGTTTGTCACCAGCCCGGCAGTGCTCTGCCTCAATGAGCGTGATCGGGTGGAGTTGCACAACACGACCGGGCTCAAATTGGATATCATGTATTTTGAGCCAACCTGCTTTGAAAGGTATGTGACATTTGAGAATCTCGAGGTGTGGAAGGGCACATTAAACGATGACGCTTGGTTTTTCAGGCCGTTTTTTGAGCGGTCCAACGCATTTATAGGCGCATGCTCTGTCAACCGTTACATGGCGGAGAGAGTGGGACAGCTGATTGCAATGACGGATACGGAGCTGACCGGACAGAAGGATGATTACTGGCCCTGCCGAAGCCGCTCATATTTCATAGAGCTGCTTTTGCTCACAAACTCCATTTACGATGAAGACAGCGCGCATGAGAAGGTCTGCTATGGAAAAATGACCGACGAAATCATCGCCGTGGTCGACTGGCTGCATCTTAACTTCCTTGAAAAAATAACGATGGATGCCGTCACCAGACAATTCCATACGAACAAAACAACGCTGAACCAAAAATTCAAAGCCGTGATGGGGATCACTGTAACGGAATATATCAACAACATTCGCGTGCAGATCGCCTGCTCCTTTTTAAGAAAAACATATCTGCCTGTCAAAGAGATTATGGAAAGGGCAGGCTACAGGGATGACGCCCACTTTCTTCGGTCGTTTAAAAAATACGTCGGCTGCCCTCCGTCCGAATACAGGAACCGGTTCGAAAAAGCCTGACGTTTTTCCGATTAGCAGTTTTTCTCTTCCAATTCGCAGTTCACTCTTCTTTTTCCGGAAATTACAATAGGGGAAAAGGAGGAATTGATTATGAAACGATTTTTATCATTTGCCATTATGGCGCTTTTATTGATGACGGCTGTGCTGGCGGCGGGATGCAGCGCAGCGCCTGCCAGCGAGGTTGCTGAACCAAGTGTGAGCCAGGAGGCTCCGCCTGATTCGGAAGCAGCGGACTTTGTGCGGCCCGGGCAGACCTGCTCCCCCGAGGATGCTCTTTCTGAGGAACCAGAATCAGGTTGGACCGTCGCCATTAACAGCAAGATTACCCACCCCACAAATATCACCGGATTTCTGAACGAAGAATTCGGCATCACGGTCGGATTCAGCGGCGAAATGCACTATACGGCTGACGCCGGGCAGGCATGGCCGCAAGGCGAGAACAGCTCCATGTGCCGCTTCTGCCTTGACATTGTGGATGAAAATATCGCATGGGCCGGCGGAAACGGAGATATGGTGCGCGTGACCCATGACGGCGGCAAGTCCTGGGAAGCGGTTACCGATATAGCCATGGGTTCAGCCCACAGCAATATCGACTTTGTGGATGACCAGACAGGCTGGATTGCGACGCTTTACAAGCTTGAGGCTACGAAAGACGGCGGCACCACATGGACCGAAATGACCTTGCCGGAAGGGGCCGACGGTATCGCGGCGATCTCCCTTCGCACACCGCAGGACGGATATCTGCTGTCTCGTGCCGGGGTGCTTTATACCACCGCAGACGGCGGTGCCACATGGAGTGAGCAGGATCTGGGAATCAAAGATTACGGCATCATTGATGTACAGAAGCAGCCGAAACTGGGCAAAAACAATCTGGCAGTGGCCGATATCAGCTTTACCGATCAGAAAAACGGAACGGTTGTGTTTACCGGCATGTCTTCCGAAGGCGGTTTTACAACAGTGTGCCTGACAACGGCGGACGGCGGGGCAACCTGGAATGAAGAAGCGCTGCCGGATTTGGAATTCAGCCCCGTAAAGGTCTTCCTTTCGGGAGACGGCAAATATCTGACGGTGGCCAGCGCCAATAATCAGACCGCATTATTGACAAAATAAAATTAGGCATCGGGGAGAAGAGGGCCTGCAGCCTGAGCATTGCAGGCCTTTTTCGTTTCATCGAGTCTGATATTTTTATTGACCTGAGGGAAAAAAGCCTTCGATACAGTAGAGCGTGAATTTTTCGTCATGATCCTCGTCCACGCATTTTTGCTTGAGACAGCAGGGACATAAATCCTTTAACATTGCGTTCAGCGTTCCGTGCCGCTCGTGCAAAGCATAAAGGTATTTTAAGTATTTTCCTTCCGCGATGCGGTGGTGATTGTTTTTTTCCTGCAGCCCTTTCCATTCATAAAGGCCTTTTGCGCCCTTGCCCGAATTGCAGGCTTTGCATACGCGCACCACGTTGTCCGTTACATCCTCGCCGCCGCGCGAACGGGGCAGTATGTGCTCGGTGGTGAGGTTGTTCTCAGCGCCGCAATAGATGCAGACGGACGTATTTTCCATTTCGAGCAGCCATTCGCGCACATTTGTTGACCAGACGATTTCACCGCTTTTGAGCTTGTTTAAAAAGCTCATACGCAGCGCCCACTCGTTCTTTTTACCCGTGGCGGCACTCGTCATGATGGCGGCGTACTGCCAGAAAATAAGGTCTCTGACTGTTTTCACTGCCGGTGGCGGCATAGGCTTATCCCCCTTATATTTATATAACATTATGAATCAAGATAGCCCGGCAACTGGCTGGCGCTCCCTTTTTATATAATCATTTTTCGGGCAGATAAACATGTTTGTTTTGAATTATTTTGCTGGTCGCAAAGGCAATCTGGCAACAACATAAAAGCCGCCATGATTATTCATCCATGACGGCTTGTGCATCAACAATTATTATTGGCTTTTTTCGGTCACAAAGCGCTTTTTGTTATCCCGGCAGATCAGCTGCACCACGTCACGCCCGGTTTTAAGCGCGTTGGGTACGCCGCCGCCCGGCACGAGCCATTGGCCGCACATGTAAAACCCGGCAAGGCCCGGCAGCGTTTTGCCGATGCTCTTGCCAAAGTTGGCTGTGGTGGGGAGCCAGCTCATCGTCGCGCCCTTCCATGTGCCCGTATACCGCACGTATGTGGCGGGGGTTGCGACATCGATTACGTCGATATCGTTTTCAATACCCGGATAGAGCTTCGCGAGCTCACCGATCACATCCTTGGCGAGCCTGTCCTTTTCGGCTTTGTATTTCTGTTTATCCGCATACAGCTGCATCCAATAATCAAACTCCGTATAGAAACGAACTGCAAGCGGCGTTTTGCCCGAAGGGGCCAGCGTCTTGTCGCAGGCATAATTCTGTATGATCAAATACGGCACGGGAACGCCCGCCGCCATGATGGGGGTGCTGAGCCGCTTGTGTGTGAGTTTTGGCTCGCCGCCAAGATCGCGCGCGATTCCGAGAGAAATCTGGATGTACGGAGGGAAGGTCGTGGTGGTTTCATACCACTCTTTCACCGCCTCTGGTGTGAAGTGTCCGCCCAGCATATTGTTCAGCGTGGTATATCCGTCCGCCGCAGAAACGACGCAGTCCGCGGCATGCTGCGTTCCGTCGGAGAGCTTAATCCCAATGGCTCTGCCGCTCTCCGTGAGAATTTGTTCCGTGCGACTCTTGTAACGGATTTGCCCGCCGAGCGCAATATATCTTTTTTCCATCGCCTGCGCAACTTTCAGCGAGCCGCCCTCGGGATATCCTGCCGTTCTTGCGGCGCACCAAGCCATGGTGGCGGCAAACATGGAAACGGGGAACTCCTCTCCCCAAACATTCTCCGGCAAGAGCCTTAAGAGCGTGCTCTTCATCTTTACGCCAAATTCATGCATCGAGACCTTCCCATATTTCAGAAAAGACCGGTACTGCTGCAAATGGGCCAGCATGCCCGGCATCATCTTCATATAATCGAGAATGTTGAAAAGCTCCTGCGGTTTTTGAACGTACGGCTTAAAGCCGATTAAGGTGCGGATAAGCCCGCAGAGCTCCTCAATGGCCTCCCGGTCCTCGGGAGAATGGCTCAGCAGCTCTTGTTTCAGCTTGTCGGGGTCAAAATACAGCCTGACGGTTTCGCCGTCTGCGCTTAGATAATCACAGTATGATTCATGGTTGATAAAACGGTGGCTGTCGATCACGCCGACTTCGCGCCAAATGGGGTAGAACATGCCGTCGGGCGCTGACCCTGTCAGCCAATCAAGGCACCCGTCGAACGTATAATCACCGCGCTTCCACGACGTGCAAAGCCCGCCGGGTATATTATGCATTTCATAAATCGTGCTCTGATACCCGTTCATCTGTGCATAGCAGCCTGCCGACAATCCCGCAATCCCCGCGCCGATAATAATCACTGAACGCTGCTTCATTGTGACCGTCCTTAATTAATTTTATTGAAGTTTCAAGGAAAGTTATGCCTGAACTGTATATATCATAACATCTCGGGCTTTTTCAATCAAGGCAGGCGAAAACCGCAGCCGATTCATTTATAAAAATGTGGATGTATGCGCTGACTTGCGAAACGGTATAAGCACAAAGTAACATATGGGTTTATTAAAGTGGTTAAAAATTTGCGGGAGGAGTTAGCGTATATATCTCGAATATGTTATACTGAATTTCAGTGTTTAGAAATATCAGCGTATACAAGTTTTATTATATCAATAAAGGAGAAACGCAACATGATCAATATTCCCGAAGTGAAAGTGGGCATTGTGGCCGTGAGCCGCGACTGTTTCCCGATTGACCTGTCCATCGAAAGGCGCAAAGCTGTTATAGAAGCCTGCGAGAGAAAAAACATTGATATCGTTGAGATTGAGACGACGATTGAAAATGAGCACGACACGATGCGGGCGCTTGAGGAACTCAAAGAGAAGAATGTGAACGCACTTGTTGTGTTTCTTGGCAACTTCGGGCCCGAAGGCCCCGAGACCATGCTGGCTCAGGAATTTGACGGGCCGTCGATGTTCTGTGCAGCAGCCGAAGAAAGCATCGACGTGCTTTCGAGCCGCCGCGGCGACGCTTACTGCGGCATGCTCAACGCAAGCTATAATTTAAAACTGCGCAAGGTCAATGCGTACATACCCGAAAGCCCCGTGGGGACGGCTGCGCACATCGCGAGCCTGATTCAGGAGTTCCTGCCGATTTCTCGCGCGATGATCGGCGTAAAAGGCCTTAAAATCATCACCTTCGGGCCGCGCCCGTTCGATTTTCTTGCGTGCAACGCACCGATCGCGCCGCTTTTCAAGCTTGGCATCAACGTTCAGGAAAACTCCGAGCTCGACCTGTTTGCGGCTTTCAACAAGCACAAGGACGATGCGCGTATTCCCGCCGTTGTTGCGGATATGGAAAAGGAGCTCGGAGAAGGCAACTGCATGCCCGGCATACTTCCCAAGCTCGCGCAATATGAAATCACGCTGCTCGACTGGATCGACGAAAACAGAGGCGCGGCTAAATACATCGCGCTCGCGAACAAATGCTGGCCTGCGTTTCAGACGCAGTTCGGGTTTGTGCCGTGCTATGTGAATTCACGCCTGACGTCAAGGGGCATCCCCGTGGCGTGCGAGGTGGATATTTACGGAGCGCTCAGCGAATATATCGGCACCTGCGTGACGGGCGCTGCGGTGACGCTGCTCGATATCAACAACACGGTGCCCGCCGAGATGTATGAGCAGTCGATCAAGGGCAAGCTCGCGTACGGAGACGACGAGGTGTTCATGGGCTTCCATTGCGGCAACACCCCGATCTGCCGCCTCAAAAAGGGCGAGATGAAGTATCAGTTGATTATGCACCGCGGCCTTGAGCCGGACAAGGAGCCCGACATCACGCGCGGCACGCTCGAAGGCGATATCGCGCCCGGCAAAATCACGTTCTTCCGCCTGCAGGGCAATATCGACTCGCAGCTGCAAAGCTACATTGCGGACGGCGAAGTGCTGCCTGTGGAGACGCAGTCTTTCGGCGGTATCGGCGTGTTCGGCATTCCCGAGATGGAGCGCTTCTACCGCCATGTGCTGATTGAAGACGGCTATCCGCATCACGGCGCGGTGGCGTTCGGCAACGTCGGGCGGCAGATATTTGAAGTGATGAAGCTGCTGGGCGTCGGCAAGATATCGTTCAACCAGCCCAAAGGGTTTTATTACAAAACGGAGAATCCGTTTGTGAAGTAAGGCAGCAGGAATAGACAAAGAATGATGGGAGCATCCGAAAGGATGCTCCTGTTTTTGTTGCAATGAAAAGGCTCGCCGGACGAATATATGCGAGTGCAAAGACAGGCTTGATATGATGTGATGTCATAAAAAGTCGAGTTTTTGTCATTGAAAAAATCGAAACATATGACATAATAGTATATAATAATATAAAATATACCTTGTATATAAATTGGATAGTAAATTATACACTTGTTGGTGCTTTCCTGCGGGACATGACATTGGGAATCAATCACATCCTTTGCATGGCCTGCCATCTCCCAAATGTGGGGGTAAAGGAGGGATGTGTATGAGGGTATAGAAAAGTCCTTGCAAAAACCAAAGGGCGCGAACCCTGCCGCAAAGCGGCAGCTGGCTTAGCATGGAAATCAGCTTCACCGTGCACAAGAAAATGAAAAAATAACAATAGAAAGGAAAAATGAAATGAAAAGAAAACTTCCAGGAAGAACATTCACAATGATAGTTGCTATTGTATTGGTTTTTGCCTTTGCTGGTGTTGCATTGGCCGGGAGTACTGGTGGTTCATGGACATCGTCAACGTGCATGCGTTATTTTATAGCTAATGACCCGTTGCAGAAAACACCGTATAATTTCACTTGGGGCTTATTCACACCAAGACCGGAATATGTAAAATATGCTAATGATGGTTACGCGAGTATCGACAACTGGATGATGGCATATGTTGTTCGACCTGATACTGGTGAACGGGTGTCAGATTTCTGCGGCTGTTGGATAAATGAAGATGACAATGCATCCATATACAATGTAGGTTATCTTAATACGTTGCGCGTCAGAATAGAAAATAGTGAATATCCAGGCGTATATAACATGAAATCCAAAGGGACTTTTGAAGCCGAGTACAATTAGTGATACATTATGCCACCCTCGATCTATAATTGTTCTGCGGATCGAGGGTGGCAAACAACTGTCAGTGAGGTAACAAAAGATGAATAAAAAAATTGGGCTAATTATTTCGTTGGTTTTTCTTATTTTATTATGTGCATGTCAGTCCACACCGGATAAAGATGCCGTGGTCAATAAAAATGACGGAAAATTGGAAGAACTCATTTCGTCCGCCCCAATTGAATCTGAACAAACAGTCATTGCGAATGAATCAGACGAAACCATAGATAAGTCGGCAGATGATTCTGAGCCGGGCGTGCTTACTGAAAGGTGGACACAGCCTTATAGCTTAGAAGGGCTCGAATGTGAGATTGATGCGGATATCATTTTACCGGATAAAAAAGAGTTTCCGGTGTATAAGATAAAACAGCGAGAATTTGATGATGAAACAATAAAAAGGATAGTAAAATATTTTACCAAAGATGCCACAGGCATGCGTGAGACGTCTCCAACCAAAGAAGAGCTCGAGATGCAATTAGTTTATGCAAAACGAGGAAAGTTTACAGAGGCTGAAGGCATCTACACATGGGAGTCGTATGAAGGCCAGCAAGAGGATATTGCGAGGCTTGAAGAACAGATAAAAAATACTGGGGAGGAAGCTTTCTCTTCGGTGACTGACGATATTGTGTTGCCGATAGCTTATACTTACGCAATGCCGGATGGAAGCAGAGTGCATGTGCTGGCTAAATCAAATAGTATTAACATTACTCCGTTAAAGGATGGAATCGTTCAACCGGAATCATGGGTGATAGCAGGAGAGGCTTATCCGGGAGAGCCGAAGGGAACCACTTTAGACAACGTAAAAATCAGCCAACAAGATGCCTACGAAATGGTTAATGCATTTTTAAAAGAAGTGGGCATCAAAAATATGGGCATCGCTGAATCTGAAAAGGCACGTTTGCGTGATGCTATGATGAGTAAAACGGTTTCGGAGGGCTGGTGTTTGACGCTTTGCAGAAACGATGGCGGTAGCGTGCCCTTGAATATTACCAGTCAACATTCAGGAGTACTCTATTATCGTTCAGAGGATTATACGCAGCGTTGGTATCCGGAAGCGATGAGGATATATGTGGATGACACAGGTGTTAAAACCTTTGCATGGAACAATCCGATTGAAACAGTGGAAGTCCTTAATCAGAATGTTCTTGTATTAAATTTTGATGAGGTCAAAGAAAGAATACTCGGATATATAAAATATGGATATTCGTATGTGGTTCAGCAGTTCAAAGACAGGGGTTCGGAGTTGTCCGATCAGAAGATCAAAGTCAAAAAAATCGTATTAACCAACGTTATGATACCCATAAAGAACGAAACAGAATATCAAATGTTGGTTCCTGCATGGATTATCTATTATGACCAAGAAGCCGGAATGAATACGGTATCTGCATTTATTGCGGTTAATGCCATAGATGGTTCAAGTATTGATCTTAAAGTGCGCACATCAGAAGAATAGACTCATTTAAACGTTATATTGGAGTGTTCGGAAAGATAGGCAGGCTATTGATGCAAAAAAACTGCAATCTTGCAATAGCACTTTGGTGCGTTTCATCCGTCTTATATGTAAACGCAAAGGAGTCTCTGTGAGAAAAGGGCACTGGATATATACAATCATAATGGCAGCGCTGGTGCTGGCCTTGCTGCTCATGTCCTGTCAGCAGACACCCGAAAAAACACCTGTTATCGGAAAAGCTGTGGACTATTTAGAGAATGTCGAAGAAACGCCATTCCAGCCCTATGAAGCACCGCTAAATATTAGTGAGTCCGAAGAAATAAGCGGGTTAAGCTTGAAAATCGATGCTGAGGTCACTGTTCCCGTTACTGACGGGTATAGCGTCATGGAAATATCAAAGCAAGTCTTTGATGTCAATATCTATAAGGAAATCATGAACTATTTTCATCCAGATGAGCCATGGGTTAAAGAGCCGATTTTAACAAAGGATGAGATTATTCAAAGAATAGCCTATTATCAAGCAAATTCAGATGTTGAAAGTCCAGAATATAAGGACGCCATTAAAGCGCTTCAAGATCAATTGGAGGACGCACCAGAAGCTGCCGAATACAAGCCGTTTTCATTTGATGAAATCAGTGATGAAGGTGATATCTATGCCTATTGCAAGAATAAAGATGATGATACATATTCAGTTTTTTTAGGTAAAATGAACAGCAACCACTATCAATATCAAAGAATTTCTGACGAATATTGGCTTCCTGAAGAGGGTGCAGAAACAGATCAGCAAAAGAATGATTTTTTAAATATGATGCCAAGCATTTCAGTGGAAGAGGCGCAAAAAAAGCTGAACAAGCTTTGCGCAACTTAAATGACGATCCAACGATGCTGCTGTCTTATCACTCAAAATCGATCAGCTATAAGAATGATCAAGCAACATCAGTAGGGTGGGAATTCTGTTATACGCGGGATTGTAATGGGTTGCAAGCTTCATATGTTGGGAACTGGGACATATGGAAAGGCAGCCCTGCTCCTGTTAACACAGCGCCATGGGAACAAGAGTGTACGTTTATCATTGTAGATGATAAAGGAATCGCGGTATATGACAGCCGCGGCGCGGGCAAGCAGAATAAAGTTCTATACAACAACGTTGAATTATTGCCTTTTGTTGATATTCTTGAACGGATTAAACAACAATTGGTTTACAATCATGCCTATCATGTAGAGTCAGTTGAAGAGGCTTCAGTTGTTGTCAATGGAATAAAACTGGGAAGCTCTCTTATTAATGTAAAAGATCATCCGGATGTGGGCAGACTCATTCCTTCGTGGGATGTTGCTTATGACTACTATGAAAGACTTGTTGGTGAAAAAGAGCCTTTTGTTTTTCATTGTCACGTTTATTTGAACGCCATTGACGGAAGCTACATTGAACCGCGTGCGACGGGTGCTCAAGTGATGCCAAATGGCTAATTATAGAATCTGTGATCTCAACGATTTTTAAATGTTCTATAGCACTTTCGGGTGTTTCATCCGTCTTATGCGCAAACACTAAGGAGAATCTATGAGAAAAGGACGCAGGATATATACAATCATAATGGCAGCGCTGGCGCTGGCTTTGCTGCTCACCGCCTGCCAGCCAACGCCCGAAATCGCGCCGGTGCAGAATAAAGGCGACAGCTTGATTGATATGATATCAGGTGATTACGATTTTACGCCGGAAAACGCCGCTGCGCTGAATGGCCAAACATGGAGTGAGCAGGTATTTGAGCAGGATGATATCACTGTGTCGGTGGATGCTCAAATCATCACGCAGGATGTAAAAGCCTATCCTGCCATTCGAACGAAGGAAGATAAAGAAAGATTTATGAAGGGCGCATACTTAAAGAACATGATCGATTATTTTTTTGCCGGGGATCAGCTCTACTATCGTAAAATGGACCCCGCTAAAAAAGAAGCCGCCATCAGGACATTTTGGTTTCAGCAGTTCCTATCGTCCGGTACCGTTCCCGAAGAGGAGCTTGATGACGCGAATCAAAAGCTTGAATATTATCAGAAATTACTCGCATCGGCATCCGATGACATTCCTTTCGATATTAAGGAAGACCCTTGCGGTGAGAAGCATATGATTGATACAGGGATCGATAATCTTGTTGCGCTTGTTTCGTATCCTTCCGATGGAATTTCGTTTGTTGAGATGGGAAATAACCATTTGGTATTTATCAAACAAACATCTATATACAATAATTATGAATATGAAGTCGGGCTCGATTCATTGAACGACGCGCCCGAGAGCATTGATATGGATGCGCAAACCGCGCTTCAAATCGCTGAGGATTCTGTGAATACCGTCGCAAAAGGAGATAGCATGAAACTGGTGCGCATAGCCACCATTTGCAGAGTGCCCGAAACGATGCCTGAGGCCACAGAAATGCAAAAGCTTAATCCGGATGGCCTTGTTTTCTATTTCATGAGAAGCTATCAAGACGCAAAGCCAACATATACCACTATATCGGATTTTCAGTTTAATCTTAATGGATCAGATCCACAGTATCGCCAGAAAACGCATCCAGAGTACATCAGAGTGATCGTCTACCATACAAATATTGTTGATTGGATGTGGTTAGCCCCTGATATCACAGGTGAGGTGATATCGGATGACGTGCCATTGATGCCCTTTGAGCAAGTAAAAGATATCTTCAAACAACAGGTTAAAAACTATTATGCAGCCTGTTCGTATGACGGTACAGTTGAAATACATATCGATAAAATTGCACTGGGCCTTATGAAGATAAGCGAAAAAGATAGCGACGATGATTGCCTGATCATTCCTGTTTGGGACTTTATCGGTACTGAACACACAATATTTTACGGTTATGATGATGACAGCGATGAAGATCATACGTATCTGACAATTAACGCGATTGACGGAACCATCATCGATAGGTGAGCTGGCTACTGATGCAGTTGCACTCTCGGGCGTCTCGTCCGTCTTATATGTAAACACTAAGGAGATTCTATGAGAAATGGGCACTGGGTAAATACAATCATAATGGCAGCATTGGTACTGGTGTTGCTGTTCACGGCCTGCCAGCCCACGCCTGAAACGCAAGCTGTCATAAACAGAATCGACAGCCCGCTGGACGAGCTTGTTTTGGAAAAAGCGGACCCGAACGAAACGTGGCCGCCGCCCGAAGCAATTGTCTGGAACGAGACAAAGACCGTGGATATTGACAGTGAGATGTTCGACGAATACACCGTTACTGTCAGCATAGACGCTGAGACGCCGGATGACCCCGGAAAGGTGCCGGTGGTTATTATTGAACCAACATGGTAAAATAGGGATAAATTTGAGAACATAAGGACGGATTTAAAGCTTAAGCCTGCATGGTATTTATCTGCATAGCCGGCCTTAAAAAAGGAGCGACTTATGAGGAATCTCAAACAAACCCTTGTGTGCCTGATAGCGGTTGTATTCATAATGGGGATGGCAGCCTGCCAGCCGACACCGCAAACCGAAGCCGTTGTCGGCAAGGGCGGCGGCGCTCTGGAGGAGCAAGTTCTGGAGTCCGCTCAGACCACCGGTGAAGAGCCCCCCAAGGCAGACAACAGAATCGTCTGGAGCGAGAGCAGGACGGTCAATTTCGAAGACCAGGGCGATTATACCGTTGCAATCAACATGGACATAGAGGCTCCCGAAATGCCTCAGAATGTGCCGGTATATCTGATCGAGCCCCAAGAATTCAGCATTGATTCTATGAAAAGGGTTGCTGAATATCTGATGCCGGGCGAGATATTCGACGGCAAGGAATCAAAAGAGGATGTTGAAAAGGAGCTGCTTGACTTTGAGAAGGATGTCAGCGCCCACACCATCCTTCAAGGCTATGAAGAACAGGCGGATGGCTACCGAGAATTTATGAATACAAGATACGAAAAAGCCGCAGACAGCAATAGCGAAGCCAATTTCGAATACAACGACAAGGAATTTGGCGAGCGGCTGTTGCATTTGAAAAGCTATACGGACGACAACAGCATATTGGAGCTTTTTTCCAACGCGATTTCGGATACGGCGCTTATCGACCATTTTTCGTTCCGCAATAACCGGTTCAACAGATCATTTCGGTATTTAAGCGAAATGACGGGTGAAAAAACGCAGCCGAAAGATTTAAAGATCACATATGATGAAGCTCTCGCCGCTGCAAGCGACGCGATGACAACCATGTTTGAGGAGCCTTTCGCAATGGCGCACTCAGATGTGATCGACCTGATCAACCACCAGGAATATCTGTGGCATGACGGTGTGGAAACCAGTGTGGGGCAGGCATACGTATTCTATTTCGTGCGCTCATACGACGGCATTCCGTCGTTGTTTATTGACAGTGCACCCATCGTGAGTACGGATTCGACGGAGTATGCGGCACCTTACGCGCGGGAGGGTGTGCTGGTGGCGGTGGATGACAGCGGCATTGCGGACATGTGGTACGACAGCTACAGCAAGACAGTCGAAAAAATAAACGATAATGTGGGCCTGATGCCCTTTGATCAGGTGCTGGAGCGTTTTAAAGACGGCATTTTCTATCACAGCCTCTGGGGGTTTCCCGGTACGACCGTGGATATCAGCATCACAGGCGTTGAGTTCGGTATGGTTCGGGAGCCGGTGAAGGATAATCCCGATCAATACATGATGGTGCCCGCTTGGAACTTTATCGGAAACCTTGGGACATCAGAGCTGCCTGACGGAGCCAATGACGGAAAGAGCATGCTTACGCTGAGCGCGATAGACGGCAGCATTGTCACCAACTATGAGGAAATGGTTGATCCAAAGTGAGATTTCATATGTGTGGCATCATTTGGCATGAGGGTTGTAAATAAAACGTAAAAAGCGCCCGCGATCGTATATGAATCTTGACAGAATGCAATCTGTCGTATAAGCTAAAGATAACGTGGGATATAACGGAAATATTGATACAGCCGTAGCACTTTTGGGCGTTACATCCGTCTTATATAGGAGCTTAAAGTTACAGCAGATAACTTGGAGGCATTGCTTGAAAAAATACAACTCAGACATAAGCCGCGCGCTATCCTCATGGGGCTTTTACGCGGGTATTGCAGGCATGGTGCTTGCCATCATCATCGGCGCGGCGGGAGACATCGTGCCGATGCTTGAAAACGGCGCAAAAGAGGGGCTTTTTAACGGTTTTCACGCGCAAACGCTGCTAACCGCGCTCTCGTCGGATGTGATGCTGCTCTGCGTGCCGATACTTGCGGCGCTGCCGTATACCTCGGCGTTCGTGGACGATATGAAGAGCGGTTATTTGAAGGAATATCTGCCGCGCTCGGGCCGCCGGCGCTATATCACCGGCAAGGTGGCAGCGACGGCTGTTTCGGGCGCGCTTGTGATGTTCATCGGCGTCATCATCGCGTACATACTGTTTGCACTCATATTCACGCCGATGGAGCAAAAGCCCGACGAAAACATGACGCAGATGATGCAGCCGCATTTCTTTGCTGACATTTTGGGACGGGCCTTTGTTTTTGCGCTGTGCGGTGCGCTCTGGTCGCTCGTCGGCGCGATGTTGGCCGCCGTCACAATGAGCAAATACATGGCGTATGCTTCGCCTTTTATCATCTATTACGTGCTCGTGATACTCTCCGAGCGTTACATCAAGGACGTGTATGTGCTGAACCCGAAGCAATGGCTCAGTGCCGGGGAGCTGTGGCCCGGCGGTATCTGGGGCGTTTCGCTGCTTGTTGCGCAGCTCGCGGCCATCGTCGCAATCGGGTACGGGATACGTGTTTCAAGGAGGCTCGGCGATGCATAGGCTCACACAGGTATGGACGGTCACCGTCTACAACTTCCGCGGATGGCGCAAGAACCCGCGCATATTCATCACATTTGCGCTCGCATTCATACTCTGCTTTTTGCTGTCCGACAAGGCTGTAAAATTTTCGCTTGAATATAAGACGACGATGCAGCTTGTTGAGGCGTTCGTCTGGACATTCGGCGATTCGAACTCGATACTATTAGCGTCGCTGCTGCTCGTGCTGCTGTTTGCGGACATGCCGTTTTTAGGCGCGGGTGTGCCTTATTACCTGTCGCGCATACGGCGCAGCACATGGCTGTGGGGGCAGATACTCTATATTTGTGTCGCGACGGCGATTTATATGCTGTTCGTGCTTGTGTCCACCTCGCTTGTCTGCATGGGGCAAAGCTTCATCGGCAACATGTGGAGCGAGACGGCGGCTATCCTCGGGTATTCGGGGGCAGGCAAAGCCGTGGCGCTGCCCGCGCTTGTCAAAACGCTCGAGATGTCCACCCCGTACGAATGCATGGGCACGATATTCCTGCTCATGCTGCTCTATACGCTGCTGATGGTATCGATCATGCTCGTGGTCAATGTGCGGCGCGGCCAGTTCTGGGGCGTTGCGAGCGTGTTCATATTCAGCCTGTACGGATTCTTATTGAATCCGCAGACGTTCAACGCGTTTATGCATCTTGATCAGGAGCAGATGTACATCGCGAACCTCTGGGCGGCGTGGCTCTCGCCGCTGCAGCACGCGACGTATCACATGCACAACTTCGGGTACGATCTGCTGCCGCGGCTCTGGATGACGTATGCGATATTCGGCGTACTGATCATCGTGTGTTTCTTCTTCGCGCTGCGCGCGATGCGCAAGTACAACTTCAACTTCAGCGGCACCGACTAGAATCATTGAAATTGGATATAAAGAATAAATGTACAGGAGGGAACCGATTAAGAATCTGAATTGAGAATTTAAAACTGAAATATTCGTAACAAACCTCGCCTTATCATGGCCCCCTCTGAGGAGGGGGCTGTCACCGATAGGTGACTGGGGGAGAGAAATTTGTTTAAAATCGGTTATGCGTTTTGGCAGTTCGTGCCACTTTTCGGGCCGCCCTCTCGGAATAGTTATCTGAGGGAGTTAGCAGACATGAGATTTATATCAAGTGTCCGATGGAGGGTGTTGCCTAATGCGAAGATAATTCTTAATTCTTCACTCTTAATCGTTCATGAGTCAGATGGATGTAGCAATCAGCGTACAGCATGTATTCAAAGATTTTAAAGGCGAGCAGGTGCTAAACGATGTGCACCACGACTTTGAGGAAGGCAAGATTCACGGCATCGTGGGCAACAACGGCAGCGGCAAAACGGTGCTGATGAAATGCATCTGCGGCTTTCTGTTCCCGACGAGCGGCAAGATATTCGTGGACTACGAGCAGGTGGGCAAGGATATGGACTTCCCAGAGGACTTAGGGCTCATCATCGAGACGCCGGGGTTTTTGCCGCAGTACAGCGGCATGAAGAACCTCGAGATCCTCGCGTCGCTCAAGAATAAGATCGGGCGCAAGCAAATTGCCGATACGATACGGCGCGTCGGGCTCGATCCGTCTATGAAAAAGCCGGTCGGCAAATTTTCGCTCGGTATGCGCCAGCGGCTTGGCATCGCGCAGGCGATTATGGAATCGCCGTCGCTGCTGATACTCGACGAGCCGTTAAACGGCCTTGACAAGCACGGTGTGCAGGAGATGCGCAACCTGATTAAGGGGCTTCGGGACGAAGGCCGCACGATACTGCTCGCGAGCCACAACGCGCAGGATATTGAGGAGCTTTGCGACACCGTCTGCGAGATGGACGCGGGTGTGCTGACGGTATTGAGGGATTAAGGACAATCCTCCGTCACGCTGCGCGTGCCACCTCCTTTCAAAAGGAGGCTTTCGTTCGGGGATTGTGTGAATAGGCTCCTTTGAAAAGGAGCTGTCAGCGTAAGCTGCTGAGGATTGATTTGGAGCGGTGGGACATGAAGCCCACGCTGCGTGTGACATCCACGAACTGTAGGGAATCGTCGCTTGTGCCCCGAAGGGGTATGACCGTCCCCTACAAAATAAAAGCGTGCTGCCTCCTTTTGAAGGAGGCTCAGCTCGATGAAAAACCCCTGTCTGTCATGCTGAGGAGCGAAGCGACGTGAGCATCCCATAGTAAAACGCTTTAGACATGGGATTCCTCAATCGCTTACGCTCAATCGGAATGACAATTGAAACTTTGTCAGCAGCCTGTGCCTCCTTTTGAAGGAGGTTAAATAGATTCGAAACGTAGGGGCGGTTTTAATGCCCGCCCGTGAAGATAAACAGGAGACGAATATGGACGATGCCATCATCCGGGTTAAAAATCTGACCAAGATATACAAAACGCAGGACACGCGCGTGAAGGCAGTCAACAGCGTGAGCCTTGACATCGCTCCAGGCGAAACGTGCGCCATCGTGGGGACATCGGGCAGCGGCAAATCGACGCTATTAAGTCTCATTGCGGGGCTCGAACGCCCGACTGCAGGCCACATCCTGATCGGAAGCCGCTCGATTCACGCGATGACTGAAAGCGATCTGGTGGATTTCCGGCTGCGCAATATTGGCTTTGTGTTTCAAAGCTACAATCTGTTTGAGACGATGACGGCCGAAGAAAACGCGGCGTTCGTGCTCGCCGCCAAGGGCTATTCAAGAGCCAAACGGCTGTCAATGGCGCGCGATATGCTCGGCAGCATGGGGCTTGGTCAGCATTTGAGGCATAAGCCGATGCAGCTTTCGGGCGGCCAGCAGCAGCGCGTTGCCATTGCGCGGGCGCTCGTCGCGGCCCCGAAGATTCTGTTTGCGGACGAGCCGACGGGCAACCTTGACAGCCACACCGCGCAGGAGATTATGGAGCTGCTGCGTGAATCCGTGCGGCGGGACAAAACCACGCTGCTGTTCGTCACGCATGACATGGAGAAGGCCGCATTCGCGGACAGGGTGATACATATCAGCGATGGGGAAATCGTCGGCAGTTAAATGGGAGTCTGAAGGAATTAAGAATTCGTTTTAGGAGAATAACACGATGAAAAAGCTTCGAAAAGTCTCGATAGTATTGGCTGTGATGCTCATTGTGAGCGCAGTCAGCGTAACGGCGTTTGCAGCGGGCGGGCTGCTTAAGATTGACGACCAATATACCGACGATACGATGGGTGGCCTTAAATACAGCAATGGGTATGCGCCTGTGCAATCGGGCAATAACGTAAGTGTGGTGCTGCCGCTGACGCTCGCGGGGGCTGACCCAGTGGCAAGCGATATCGTTATCACACCGAGCCTCGGTGATACGGCGACGTCACCTTTTGTGTTTAACAATTACCAGCAGACAATACACCTCGATGCAGGCAATAAATATGTGGCGCGGTTCACATTGGCACTCAAGGCCGACCGCTATTCCGGCAGCTATCCGATCCTGTTCAACACCTCATATACGAACGCTGCAAATGAAGCGGTGGAGCAGCCGTTTACCGTGTATGCCACGGTGGACGGAACCGCTCCGGTCACCACGCCTACGGCAGAGGCACCGCGTCCTCAGCCCAAGCTCATCGTCTCTCATTACGGGACAGCCCCCGATGTGATTAAGGCGGGCGAAACCTTCGCCGTCAGTGCGACGATCGAGAACACGAGCACCAAATACGACGTGAGGAACATCACGGTGACGTACGCAGGCGACGGCAAGAGCCTGATATCCTCCGACAACACCAATACGGCGTACATCGATAAAATCAAGCGCGGTGAAAGCGCGGATGTCACGTTCAATATGCAGGCGCGCCTCGACAGCGCACCCGGCATACAGACGGTGACGCTGACCATCGCGTATGAAGACAGCAAAGCGACGGGTTACACGGTGACCGAACCGCTGCTGCTGCAGGTGACGCAGCCGGTGAGCCTCGAATACGACGAACCCAAGCTTCCGCAAACAGCCAACGCGGGCGATACGCTGCCGCTCTCTTTCAATGTGTTCAATAAAGGGCGCAGCAAGCTCTATAACGTGATGGTGAAGCTCGAAGCGCCGGGGCTGCTGCCCGAAGGCAGCGCGTTCGTGGGCAATATGGAGCCGGGCACGAGCGGCACGGCGGAGCTCTATGTGTTTGTGGGAACACTCGGCATGAGCCAGAACGAAGACGGGAACATGGAAACGGATAACGACGCGGAGAAATACGGCTATACCAACGGCAAGATCACAATCAGCTATGAGGACGAGTTCGGCAGCCCATACACTCAGGAGGTTGATATCGGCATGAACATCGAGCCGCCCGTGATATCGGCAAGCGCAGACAAGGAAGAGGAGGAACCCGTGGACACGGTGAGCCAGTGGTGGATATCCGTGCTGATCGGTGCGGTGCTGATCGGTGCTGTCGTGACGGCGCTCGTGGTTCGCAGGAAGCGCAAAATGAAGGCGCTGGGAGACGG
The DNA here is from genome assembly GCA_023408075.1 of Bacillota bacterium. Taxonomy (GTDB): domain Bacteria; phylum Bacillota; class Clostridia; order Christensenellales; family SZUA-584; genus SZUA-584. The sequence continues at coordinate 125,177 of JAEYKW010000008.1, forward strand.
CGATGGGCTGGATTGATCTGATACGCTTTGCGGGGCTGAACCTTTGGCGCAGGCGCGCACGCACGCTGCTGACCACGTTCGGCGTGGTGATCGGCACGGTGTGCATTATATTGATGTTCGCGCTCGGGCTGTCGAGCTATAAGCAGTTTGAAGAGAACTGGCTCAACAGCGCGAGCTTGACGGAGATTCGCGTGAACGCCAACATGGACGCAATGGGCAAGAGCGCGCAGCTCGACGATAATGCCATGGCTTCTTTCCTTGCGCTCGAAGGCGTGGAGAGCGCAACGCCTGTGATGCAATTCCCTGTGTTTATCGACGCGGGAGAATACGAAACAAGTTATCTTAATGTGACCGCAATGAGCCGCGATTTCTTGGAAGGAACCTTGGATTTTGAGGACGGCGGACTATTCGACGGGTCCGATATGCCTCAACTCGTGGTCGGCTATTACGCGCAAAAGCAATTCGTTAAGGACGGAGAAGAACCGGACGAAGAATCCATGAGTTTTATGGAGGACGGTGAAGCAGAGCCTGAAATCACGCTGCCTTTTGACTATAAGACGCAGGAGATGAGGCTTTATCTCGGGAATAACCCGGATGATAACTATCTGGGCGAAGAGGCCGTTCAATCCAAACGTTATTCCGCTGCCATCACAGGAATACTCAAAAAAGATGATCGCAGCGACGGGAGCTATGGCGCGTATATGAGCCTGGATGCCGCAAAGAACATACTCCATCAGAACAGGAAGCTTGCAGAGCAGATGTACATCGACGCTGATGGCTATAACGAGATACGGCTGCGCGCGAAAGATTTGGACGGCGTATCCGACATTGTGGATTCGATCAATAAAATGGGATACCAAGCGTACAGCGATGGGTCTTATATCGAAGAAGTTCAAAAGGATCAGGCCAGCCGTCAGGCGCAGCTTGTAATGATCGGCGCAATCGCGCTGTTCGTCTCGGCAATCGGCATTGCGAACACGATGCTCACAAGCATACTCGAACGCAGAAAAGAGATTGGCATCATGAAGGTGGCGGGGCTCGCGATGAAAAAAATACGGCGCATGTTTCTCATCGAAGCAGCCGTCATCGGTTTGGCGGGCGGTGCAATCGGTGCGATTATCAGCTATATCATTTCGTTCGCGGTCAACAACGGCTCGGGCAACACCGAGGTGCTAGGTATGTATTTTCAAGAAGGCATGGTGCTGACTATTCCGCTTTGGCTCACACTGGCGGGCATCGGCATCGCTGTGTTCGTGGGCATCGCGGCGGGTTTTTACCCGGCGTGGAAGGCCACGAAGCTTTCACCGATGGAGGCGATACGCGGCAACTGATGCCATTTTTATATGGAACATATCGATCTTTGACAAGCCGTTTAACGAATATTATAATAAACACTGTCTATAATCAAATCTATCTGTATGGAATTGATGTTTTTTGTCCGACAAAAGAATCACAGAAAGCATGAATACGGTGATGAAAAAGAGATTTAAGTATTTATCGTTTGTATTGGCCGCAGTGCTTATTGTTTCGGCATTCGCTTTTGATGTGCCCAAAGCACAGGCGCAGCCTACGCCGACAGAGGCACCGGCTGAGTCGCCGACAGAAACTCCGGCAGAAGCGCCGACGGCTCCGGAAAACACGGCTGACTCGCATACGGGAGCGGCGAATACGGCCGCAAACCTTCGGGAGCAGCCGTCCACGGCTTCGGCTGTGCTTGCGCAAATGGCACAAGGCGCGCAGGTTAGTGTGCTCGAAAGCGTAAACGGCGGCTGGCTAAAAGTGACTTATCAGACGTTCACGGGTTATGTGAGGGCGGATTATCTGGACGTGGCGGTGACGGGCTTAAACGATCCGGCTGCGATGATCGGCGACGCGGCGATGACCGACCAGCCCGGCAGCGGCAACACGCTTGCCAGCCTCACATACAACACGCAGGTCACCATCACCGGCAGCTACGGAGCCTATTATCAGGTCACCTCGGGCGCGCAAAGCGGCTATGTTCCCAAAAGCAGCGTTCATAAATACCGCGTAATTCAGATCGATTTAAAAGCGAAGCTCAATTCTTCCAACGTGAATGTGAGAAGCCTGCCGAGCACAACGGGCGACGTTTTGGACGTTCTTAAGAGCAGCACCGAAGTCACGGTGCAAAGCATTCAGGACAAATGGGTGAAGATCGGCTATTCGGGCAAGGTCGGCTATGTCAGAGGTGATTTTATCACTTACACCGTGCCCGCCGGGTCGCACATCACGACGATGACGCAGGGCATGAAGTGCCAGGCGGTCACGCAGCTGCAGATTGCGCTCAAGAATAAAGGATTTTTCTATCCGGCTGCCAACGGCGTGTTCGGCAACGCGACCAAAGCGGCAGTCGCCAAGTTCCAGTCCACTGTGAATCTCGATGCGGACGGCATTGCGGGGCCGCAGACGCTGCTCGTGCTGCTCGGCAAATCGGGCGCGATGAACCTTTGGAACAATTACAGAACCGAGATGCCCGCGCAGAAAACGCAGGACAGCGGACGCGTTTACCTCGAAGACTGGTTTGACGGCATGGAAAAGGATATGAAGAAGATGGAGCCGTTTGAGGTTATCGACGTGCGGACGGGCATTCACTGGCGGATGGAGCGGTTCGGCGGCTGGTGGCATGCGGACGTCGAGACAATGACAAAGAAAGACACCGAAGCGATGATTGAAGCCTGGGGCGGAGAACTGAACCCGACGAGGCGCCCCGTGTGGGTGAAGATAAACGGCAAATATTACGCTGCGGGCTTGATGGGATATGTGCACAATACCGATACAATCAGCACCAACGGCATGGACGGGCAGATATGCCTGCATTTCAGGGGCAGCAAAATACACGGCTCAGGGCGTATTGACGAAGCGCATCAGGCCTGCATACAGGAAGCCTATGCAAAATCGTATAAGCTTGACGCGTATATAGAGGACGGCAAGGTATGAAGAAGCTTTTCAGCATTATGATCATTGTTGCGCTGAGCATCGCACTGCTGAGCGGCTGCGGTACGGCTCCGGCTTCGGCTTCGGAAACGCCGTCGCAGGCACCGGCTGCGGCGCCCATCGCGACAACGCCGCCCGATGTGGCGGCCACACCAGACCCGGCCACCGCGGAGCTCGACGAAGACGCGATGGCTGTGACGCATGACGGGTGGATCTATTACCTGAATTTGAACGACCCCGCTGTGCTGGATTTTAACGAGGACCCGCCGCTGCGCATGAAAAAAACCGACAACACCGGAGATACGGACCTTGGCATACGCGGCTTTCAGTATTCGGTCATCGGGGATTACATTTATGTGGATGCCAACGATGACGACCTTGATGTGAACGGCACGCAGACATGGGGCACCACGCGCATGGGCCTTGACGGGGCTAACAAGTTAAAGCTCGAATTTGCGAGCATGTCCGCGCGGTTTATCCCCGAAGGAGAGCAGAGCTTTTATTTTACGACAATGGGAGACAGCGCGATTTATGCCTCGGATTTTGCGTGCGAGAACGTGAAAACGCTCATCGTCACGCTGCCGGATAAATCGGAGCTGGACAGCCATATCGGCACGGACAACGTGCTGCAGCTTACGATCAACAAGATCGAAAATGCCACGATAAACTTTGACGCGACGTTCTCGACCAAGGACGGCCTTGCCAAATACAACGGCAATTACAATATCTCCGAGGACGGACAGACGATAGAAAAGGTCAAGGGCACGTATTACAGCTACGGCTCGCAGGAAAACGAATAAAGAATATTGCAGTTCAATCACCGCTTGAGAAATCAAGCGGTCAGGCTGTCGATAAAGCCTAAATAGCTTTTCACGGATGAACTAATGAGTGCGACGTGCCGGAAAAAGCGACTGATTTAACTATTTAAAGCCATTATCTCTCCCCCAGTCACCTATCGGTGACAGCCCCCTCGTCAGAGCAATGTCATAAAGTTAAAATGTAAAGGGGTGGAATTAACACAGAACATACGATCTCTTGACAAATACAAAAGCCGCCAAAAATTGAATGACTACTTTTCTTGGAGGATATCATTCAATGAATCGCTTTGCAGAACAGCTTAAGAGGGTTTATACTATCATTCAAAGTTATTGTTTTTTGATGGAAGGACGTATGAGCGCAGAGAAATTCAGTCGAAAGAGTAAACTTGGGTTTGCGGAAACGTGCCTGATGATCCTAAGAGGATCAAAGCGGAGCCTACAGGCTGCTATCTATGTATTTTTGGGCGAAATCAAATCAGAAGTAGATACATACAGCAAACAGGCATTTTCCGAAAGACGACAGTATATAAAACCAGAAGCCTTTTTGACTCTATTTCGTTCAATTACCGAGGATTTCTACACAGAACGGACAGAATCAATCAAA
>JAEYKW010000032.1 GCA_023408075.1 Bacillota bacterium
ATATGGGCGGACGGTTCCGCATGATCGTGCACGATGTAGAAGCGATACCGCCGATGAAGAAGATGCCGAATTTGCCGGTGGCGTGCGTGATGTGGCGGCCGATGCCGGATATGATCACGGGCAACGAAGCATGGATACACTGCGGCGGCACACACCACAGCGTGATTTCGTACGATCTGACGGCCGAGCATATGGCGGATTTCGCGGAGATTATGGGGATCGAGTTTGTGCACATCAGCAAGAGCACGACGATCGACGATATCAAAACCAAGCTCGCGCTCGGCGATGTGATCTGGGGTTAGGGCTATGCCGGAGCATCTCCAGCTACGCAGAAGTAGAAACAAAGAAGAGATGTGTATAGCCCAGCCTGAGACAAAACCAGTCAAGATAAAACATTTAAGCCTGCAAGGCCGCAGTGAAGAAAGACGGTATCGGCGGGCTTAAGGAAACAAAACGGAAGACATAGGACTCTTTTCGAAACACAAGCATAATGCGAGGTGAAAAGGGATGTTTTTCAAAAAAGAAAAGAGATTCAATCGAAAACACCAATTTTTTCTGACAAAGAGGCTGCACTTCCTTAGCAATATTAAAATTGCACCGAAAATAATGGCAGGTTTTTTGGCCATCGTATTGATGTGCGCAGTCATGGGAGGCATTGCAGCTCTGTGCATCCGGCAGCTTGGGGAGTCTATAAAGCAAATGCAAACCGAAATACTGTTGTCGGTAAAAAGCGCGGGCGACCTTCGCAATCAATTTCTGGAGGGAAACAGCGCGCTTGAGAAGGTATTGCTGACGGAGGACGACTATTTTAATCTGGCTTATCTTGAAACCATAGAAAGCAGCCTGTCACAAATCGGGCAAACACTTTCGGTTATCGAAACACAGGCGAACAACGCCGAAACGGTGCAGTACGTTCAAAACGTCCGAGCTTCATACGATAACTATAATCACATCTTGGTCTATGCCAGAGAAAAAATCAGATCCGGCGAGAGACAGCAGATTTTCAGTGACGTAACTTATACTCTTTCGCTGAAAGATGCCGGAAGCGCATTTCAGAAGAGCATTGAAGACTTTGAGCGCGTGATTGACAATTATGCGGCGGAGAAAAGCGCGCAGAATATCAGTTTTGCCGAGGATGTTTTGAGTGTCACCCTTCTGGTTACAGCGGCTGCCATACTGCTTGCGGTCGTGATAGGCATCCTCATATCGCGCAGTATCAGTCAACCAGTCAAGAGCCTGACAGTGAAAATCAAGCAGCTTGCTGTTGGAGATACGGATTTTGACGTGACCGGCAACACCCGGAAAGATGAAATCGGCCAGATGAGTGAGGCTGTCAGAACCATTCTTGAATCGATACGTGCGCTGACGCAAGACACGCATATGCTTATTGATGCGGCGACGGAAGGACAGCTTTCCGTCCGTGCGGATACCGAAAAACATCAGGGGTCTTATCGCAGTATTGTGGAGGGCATCAATTCAACGCTCGATGCCATGATTGCACCGATCAATGAATCCGCCAAGGTGCTGGAACAGCTTTCGCGAGGCAATCTGAATACTGTCGTAGAAGGCCACTTTAAGGGCGATTTTGCCATCATCAAAGATGCGCTCAACAACACAATACAGTCTTTAGAAAACTATATCGGTGAAATTTCAAGCGTTCTTAACAACGTGGCACACGGCAATTTAAATGTGAGCATAGAATCCGATTTTAAGGGTGATTTCGCAGCGCTCAAAGAATCGATCAACACCATTGTCCGTTCATTGAATTCGATACTGGCGGACATCAGCCGGGCTGCCGATCAAGTGGCATCGGGGACGCACCAGCTTTCCGAAGGGAGCCAGACGATTTCTCAGGGGGCCATGATGCAGGCGAGTTCACTGGAGCAATTGACCGCGTCGATGTCAAGCGTCGCGGAGCAGACCGGAAGAAATGCCGAAAATGCGGCAAAGGCCAATGAACTGTCCTTTGAGGCGACATCTGCCGCCCAAGAAGGAAACAGCCAGATGTCCAAAATGCAGCAGGCGATGACAGCCATCAATGATTCGTCCGAAAACATATCCAGGATCATTAAAGTGATTGATGATATTGCGTTTCAGACAAACATTCTGGCTCTTAATGCGGCTGTGGAGGCGGCCAGAGCGGGCTATCACGGCAAGGGCTTTGCGGTGGTTGCCGATGAGGTGCGCAATCTGGCAGGACGGAGCGCCGTTGCGGCCAAAGAAACCACAGCCCTGATTGAAGAATCGGTTAAAAAGATAAACGGAGGAATGCTGATAGCGGATCATACGGCCAAAGCCCTGGGGACCATTCGTGAGGGCGTTGACAAAATCGCCGGTTTGGTTTCGGGCATCGCTGCTGCGTCAAGCGAGCAAGCTTCCGCCATTTATCAGATCAACACGGGCATCGAGCAAATCACGCAGGTGGTGCAAACCAATTCCGCTACATCGCAGCAGGCAGCGGCGGCGAGCGAGCAGCTGTCCGGCCAGGCGGACATGCTCAAAGATATGGCCGGGAGATTCACATTCCGGCAAAGCAGTGAGATGTTGCTGCCCGAAAACACGGCTTATGAATATCCGACCGAAGCGAAAAACAGCATGGCGCTTCATAACGAAGGGTTTGGTAAGTATTAAAGGTACTCCGATAAAAACTTAAGCATGTAAAGACGGAAAACGCCTGAATCTAACATCACTATAGAAAGCTGCCAATTTTTTGGTTCAGGAATGTCACGGCTTTGCGATACTCGTTGGTTTTTTGAGCGGAAACATTATGGTGTAGGCAGAACTGAGCAGATAGGGGAGTGGTGATATTGCAGGCACTGTTAAATGATTTCAAAAACTCGGGACTACATGTTAGTATGTTTTCAACGGAGCATGTGAAAGAGTTGTGCGAAGAATTTTATGAATTACAAAGGCAAGCCGCACTAAACAATAAGCTGTCTGCGGATATGTCGAACTTCTTCGATTTTATTGTACCGGATGGCATGAAGACGGTGATCGCCGTTGCTTCTCCCGTTCCTATCGTTGAGGTTGTTTTCCATGTCGGCCAGAATAAGATTGAAACGCAGGTGCCGCCTACTTATGCCGAATACGGAAAACTGCAATACAAGATTGCCGAACAAATCAGCGTGATCAATCAGCTTGGCAGCCGGGTATGCTGGGCAAATCGGCTGCCCGAAAAAATGTGCGCCGCACACAGCGGGCTTGCTGCGTATGGCCGGAACAATCTATGCTATGTGGAGGACATCGGCAGTTTTGCGCTGTTGTCCGCATATTATACAGACGCGTCATGTGAATATGATTATTGGCAGCCATGCCGCAGGATGGCTTTGTGCGATTATTGCAAGAAGTGTGTGAAAGCCTGCCCGACGGGTGCGATTCGCGCAGACAGGCGAATTATCGATGCCGGCTTATGCATCACCCGGCATAATGAAAGCGCAGAAAAGACATTTCCGGAATTTATTTTACCGCAACACCACAACAGCATCGTGGGATGCCTGCACTGCCAAATCGCTTGTCCTCTTAATTCAGAGCATAGGAGCAGAACTGTAAAGGGTGTTGAATTCAACGAAGCGGAAACAGAGTTGCTTATTTCGAATGGTGAGTATGAAAATCTTCCAGATGTTCTTAAAAATAAAATAAATGCGATAGGCATTACAAAATACTACAAGATGATCCCGAAGAATCTGAAGGCACTATCCTAAACGACCTCCCTTTCTGGCTATGGAAGTGCGGTTTGAGCAGGAAGCCCTTTAAATGGACATGTTTGAATGCCATTTCCTTCTCGAACAGTAAATCTCGACACAATAGTAAAGTGCTCAGGCATCTTTTATGAGTTTTGAACGCCGATCACATCGCAAATTTGACGCATTCTCATTCATCTTGTATAATGACCCGTGTTTGAATATAATAGCGACGGTTGGACGGCAGTGCCGTTTTGAAGAATAAAGGCTTTTAGGGTGGGAGCTTTCCGTAATAAGCTTCTGTTTTTTTGTAAAAATTAATGTGCATAGATTTTGCATACCAGAGGGGAGAATGACGTATCAGCATCAACAATGAAATCGTAGAAGAGGTTTCACGCAGAAGAACCTTTGCCATCATATCGCATCCGGATGCGGGAAAGACAACGCTGACCGAGAAGCTGCTGCTCTACGGCGGCGCTATTCGGCTTGCGGGCGCCGTGAAAGGCAGGAAAGCTGCCAAGCATGCCGTTTCCGATTGGATGGAGATCGAAAAGCAAAGAGGTATTTCAGTCACGTCCAGCGTGATGTATTTTGATTACAGCGGCTACCGGATCAACATTCTGGATACGCCCGGGCATCAGGATTTCAGCGAAGATACCTACAGAACGCTCGCGGCCGCCGATTGTGCCGTGATGCTCATTGACGGGGCGAAAGGTGTCGAAGCGCAGACAAAAAAGCTTTTTCATGTCTGCAGAATGCGCGGCATACCCATTTTCACCTTTGTCAACAAGCTCGACAGGTTTTGTAAGAATCCGTTTGAGCTGATGGATGAGATCGAGAAAACACTCGGTATACGGTCTTGCCCGATGAATTGGCCGATCGGTGAAGACGGTTTGTTCCAAGGCGTCTTCAATCGCAAGGAATCCCGCATTGAGCTTTTTGAAGCGGAGGGACACGGGCAGGAGATTGTCCGTTCACAAAGCGCATCGATAGATGATACGGCTTTTCGCGATTTGTTGGGAGAAAGGCTGCATAACAAGCTGTGCGAGGACATCGCTTTGCTCGATATGGCCGGGGATGATTTTGATATCGATAAAGTGAAGAGCGGCAAGCTGACACCGATGTTTTTTGGCAGTGCCATGACGAATTTCGGAGTCCAGCAATTCCTGGATGAGTTTGTGATCATTGCGCCTTCACCCGAAAGCAAGGGCAGCACAAAAGGAGCGGTGGACCCGAGCAGCGAGCAATTTTCGGGATTTGTGTTTAAAATTCAAGCCAATATGGACCCGGCTCATCGCAACAGAATCGCGTTTATCAGAATTTGCTCGGGGCGGTTCGAAATCGGCATGGAGGTGACCCACGAGAGAACCGGCAAGGCGTTGCGCCTGGCGCAGCCGCAGCAATTTTTTGCGCAAGAAAGAACAACGGTAGAAGAAGCTTTTGCCGGAGATATCATCGGCGTGGTGGATACCGGCCTTCTGAACATCGGCGATACATTGTGTGAAAGCAGAGAGGCTTTTAAATTCGAAGGTATTCCCATGTTCCCGTCAGAGCATTTCGCGCAGGTGCGCACGCCCGATGCCATGCGGCGAAAACAGTTTTTGCAGGGGATCAACCAGATATCGGAAGAGGGCGCGATTCAAGTGTTTAAACAGCCGAATCTGGGGGTTGAGACGCTGACCGTCGGTGTTGTGGGCGTGCTGCAGCTCGAGGTATTAACCTACAGAATGAAATACGAGTACGGCGTGGACATTGTGATTGAACGGCTGCCGTACACGCTGGCCAGATGGGTTTTGGCAAAGAACATCACACGGGATATGCTGGGCTTTTTGGATAACGCGAAGGTTGTGGAGGACCGGCATAAGCGGCCTGTGATTCTCTATAAGGACGAGTGGACTTTAAGACGCGCCGAGGAGAATAATAAGGACGCAGTGTTTCTCGAAATTCCTCCGTCTGTATAGTTATCATTACAGCGGGTTGATTCAGCAATAACTGGTGCCGGACGAAAGTCCGGCGCTTTTTTTATAGACCACAGGTATTGAGAAACACCGTTGTAAAAGAAGCCGATATCAAAAATGATGGTGGGTATGCTTGGGCCTGAACGGAGAGTGTCGATGACACACTTTGTTTCGGGCAGCTTGCGTCTCCGCCGGTCAGCAGGCCTGCTATATCCGGCATCTATTAGCTTTTCTCAAATAACATTTTGTTTACATCTTGATGACCCATAAAATTGCATTTTCATGTTAAAATTAATAAGTATGCCGCGATTGTGACTTGGAGGTGAAAAGCATGTCTGCGAAAATACTTCTGGTGGAAGATGATAAAGCCATAGCCGATTTTATTGTAATCAATCTTCAATATACGGGGTATGAGTACGCCGTACTTTCAAACGGCAATGAAGCCGAAGAGCTGCTTGAGCATGACCACTCGTTTGATCTTTTGCTGCTGGATGTGATGCTGCCGGGGATCGACGGCTTTGAATTGATGGAGCGGACAAAGAAATACAACATCCCCGTCATTTTTTTAACCGCAAAGGCAGATGTGTCCTCAAAGATACAGGGCCTTCGGGGCGGGGCGGAGGATTATATCGTCAAGCCGTTTGAAATACTGGAGCTGCTGGTGCGCATAGAAAAGATACTGGAGCGCACGGGCAAGCTCAACGACGTGCTGCATTACAAAGATATCACCGTCAATTTGGGGGACCATAGCGTTGTCCGGTCCGGAGAAGAGATTTTTTTAAAGCCGCTTGAGTTCGATCTGCTCGCGATGCTGATCAAATACAAAAACAGAACGATTCCGCGGGAACGTCTGCTTAACGAGATTTGGGGTATCGATTTTGTCGGCGGAACGCGCACGGTGGATGTTCATATCGCACAGCTCCGCAAGAAACTCAACCTGCACGACGAGATTAAGTCTGCCTCCAAAATCGGCTACCGCCTGGAGGATGTATGAAGCTTTGGTTAAAGATTTCATTAATCTGTATTTGCGTGCTGCTGCTGGTCGTCGGGCTGTGCAGCACGCTGCTCATCATCATCTCGAAAAACAATATCCTTGAGCTGACAACCAGCAGCGCGCTGGCTGAGCAAACCAGCCTGCAAAAGTCTTTTCAGAATATGATTGAATTTTACGGGCGAGACGATATGTCACCCGTGGCAAAACACTCGCTTGCTAAGTATTGGTTTTCTCATTACGCGTCAAATACGTCGGTATTGGTGATGGGAGACGAAACAATATATTCCGATATAGCGATTCAGCCCGAGAAGATATTGCCTCTCGACCAAGCTGAAAAACAGCAATATGAGATTGTCACGTTCGACGGGGCAAAAATACTCATCGTCGGCAGCAAAACAAACATCCGTTTCGATGATTATTCAATATACACCGTCGGCGACCTCACATACGTTTACAACAGCATAGATAAGATGATCGTTGAATTTGGGGCAATCAGCCTGCTCTGCATCGTTGTGGGCATGGCTTTGATCATTGTGCTGGTGCGGTATGCAATCCGGCCGCTCAAAACATTGGGGCTGGCGGCGCGGCGTATCGCAAAAGGCGAGTACGGCGAACGCGCGCAGATCAATAAGAAAGCCGATGAAGTGGGGACACTGGCTCAGGATTTCGATGTGATGGCACAGGCCGTGCAGTCCCATATCAACGAACTCAATGAAAACGCGCAAAGGCAGCAGCTTTTTATCGGCGGGCTCACACATGAATTTAAAACGCCGCTGACATCGGTCATCGGGCACTCGGAAACGCTGTTGTTCACAAAGATGCCGGAGGATGTCGTTCAAAATTCACTGTCACACATACTCGAGGAGTGCAGAAGGCTCGAACGGTTGACACAGAAGATGCTGCGCTTGATCACGCTGGAGGAAAACATACAATTGCATGAGGAACCGGTCGAAGAGCTGCTGGATTCCGTGAAAAACAGCGTGGACGAAGCGCTTCGGCAGCGCAATATCGCTCTTCATGTTTCATGCGGTATACAGACGCTCCCGATGGACTTTGATTTGATGCAGAGCCTGCTGATCAACCTTGTGGACAACGCCGCGAAAGCCTCCAAAGAGGGACAAACCATTGATCTCATTGCACAAGACAGCACCATCACGGTGACGGATCACGGGGCGGGCATGCCCAAGGACGAGATCCCCCGCATTTTTGAGCCCTTTTACAGAGTGGATAAATCCCGCAGCAGGCAATCGGGCGGGGCGGGGCTTGGGCTTGCTTTGGTGCAGCGGATTGCGCAGGCGCACGGTGCGCAGATAGCCGTGGAAAGCAGCGTCGGGGCAGGGACGGCGGTTCATGTCATTTTCCCCATTTACAAATGAATTACATCTTCATGATTTCTTTTCTTGCCGATTATAGCAAGATAAACAGGAAATCAAGTATGGAAGAGGTACAGAGAATGAAAAGAGCTTTAATCATTGCTGTTTCGGCCCTGCTGCTGCTGAGCATGGCAGCTTGTCAGGCCACGCCCGATAAGAATATCGTAGTCGGAAAAAGCCTTGATGACATGATAGACAAGGCGACAGAAACACAGACAGCTGAAGAATCGCAAGTGCAGGGCAGCACCATTGCCGAAAAAGTCGGTGCGAAAGAGTCATATGCGACAGAGCTGGCGGATGCGCAGGGCAGGGTGAGCATTCATGTGAACGCTGATGTGCAGATTCCGGATGTTCCCGGCGTTTCGGTCCAAAGAGTCGGCAAGAGCGAATTCACGCAGGCGCAGGCGGATGTCCTCATGGATAAGCTCATGAAGGGTGACGCGTTCTCCGGCGACGATTTCAAGCTGACGAAAAGTGAAATTCAACAGCAGATACTCGATGTTCAGGCGGCAGACTATGAGGAAAAATCGGACATCGACGTGCCCCAAAAACGCAGTGTGGCCATGCGTGACGCATTGCTGGCGCAATTACAGGAGCAGCTTAAGACGGCCCCCGATACAAGCGAGCGTATACCGAGCACGGGTCAGCTCGAGCCGATGGATCCCGAGATCGACTTTGATTCAGGAACCAAGCTTTATGCGCTGGCCCAATCCGACCAAAACGGCTATGAAAGCTTGCAGATTTATAATTATAAAGACAGCCCCGGCAACATGATTTATTACACCTCGGAAAAAAACGGTTTCTCAAGAGACATGGGTTATTTCTGGACAAAGGAAGCCGTGGAACAAACTTCGTATACCGGTATTGATTCGATAGACAGCATTCCGGATGTGACGGTTTCGCAGGAGGACGCCAAAGCACAGGCAGAAGCGCTGATCAGCGCGCTGGGCGCGGAAAATATGGTGTGTTATTCAGCCGATAAGATGTATGGCGGCAGCTATGAGATGACGGCGGATCAGTCGCAATACATCAATCCGCGAAAATGCGTCTGGTTCCTTCGCTATATGCGCAGTGTTGACAGCGTCCCCGTGACCTATACCGTTTGGGATTGCATGAAAGTAGAGGAAGATACACAGTCAGCCCCGTGGGGATACGAAGATATGACGTTTGCGATTGACGATACCGGTATTGTGGGCTTCAGCTGGCGCTCGCCGTATGTCATGGCGGAAACCGTCACCGAGAGCTCAAACCTCATCCCATTTGATGAGGTGACGAACGTCTTTGAAACGATGTCTATGGCGGTTCACGCCTGGGACGGGTATGCGCAAGGAAGCCCCAACCTCAAAGCGGTGGATATTACAGTCAATCATATTAAGTTTGGCTTGACCAGAATCACGGAAGAGAACAAGCGCGATTCGGGGTTGCTCGTGCCCGCGTGGGATTTCTTCGGCACATCGACTCAAATTATCGAAGTTGACGGACAGACAAAAGAGTATAGCGACGGCCCCATACCGATACTGACGATTAATGCGATCGACGGAAGTGTGATCAACAGAAGCCTCGGGTATTAAGACGGTTCTGAGCAGGCAGAAGGCTGAACCACAGAGGGAAAAAGCCTCTGCCTGCTTTCTTTCACCCTTTTTTCAGCAGAATATAGTTTTCTACAATAAAAGCAGGTATTAACGATGACATATTCGGTTTCTTCAGATATAAAACGCGCATTGAGCGCGAAAGGCTTCTTCTTCGCTGTTGCGGGAATGGTGCTGATGATTGCCGTCGCATCAATCGGCGCCATTGCTACGATTCAGGGCGTGTTGCCCAACGGGTTCCATGCGCAGCTGATACTTTCGGCGTTGACGTCGGATGACGTCACGCTCGTGCTGCCGATACTCTGCACGCTTCCGTTTGCGGCGGTGTTTGTGGACGATTTAAAGAGCGGCTTTGTGAAGCAATATTTGCCCCGGTCGGGCGTTACGGCGTATATAAAAGGCAAGATTCTCGCAAGCGGTCTCTCCGGCGGTCTTGTGCTTGTGGCGGGGCTGTATATCGCCTACGGCATTTCTGCACTCGTATTCACGCCGATGGAAGCCGCGCTCGAACCGGATCAAACCGCTGTGCCGTATTTGGCGGAGATACTCACCAAAACGCTGACGCTCTTTCTTTCGGGCGCGTTCTGGTCGCTCATGGGTTTCACTTTGGCTTCCATGACCATGAGCCGCTATATGGCCTACGCGTCGCCGTTCGTGCTCTATTATGTGCTGATTATATTGCATGAGCGCTACTTTGCAGACTTTTTTGTGCTGTATCCCAAGGAATGGCTCGCCGTGACGGAACCGTGGGTGTTTGAGAACTTAGGTGTCTGGATACAGCTGCTGGTGCTGTCCGCCGTGATCAGCCTGCTGTTCGGCATGACGGCGAAAAGGAGGCTCGAGAATGTATAGAATCGCTCAGATGTTTTCCGTGGCCGCCTACAATTTCAGGAGCTGGCGCCGGAACCCGCGCATCATCATCACATTTGCTCTGGCCTTTGTCCTCTGCTTTCTGCTGTCTGATAAGGTGGTTAAGTTCGCAAAGGAGTATAAAACGACGATGCAGATCGTTGAAGCGTTCGTGTGGACGTTTGAGGACGGCAACTCGGTGCTGCTCTCGTCGCTGCTGCTGATACTGCTCTTTGCGGATATGCCGTTTATCACCACGGGGACGCCGCTTTACCTGCTGCGCATAGACCGTAAGACGTGGCTGGCCGGACAGATGATATATATCACGGCCACAACGTGCCTTTACATGGTGTTTATACTTGTATCCACATCTCTGATATGCATGAGCAATTCGTTCATTGGCAATATGTGGAGCGAGACGGCGGCGATACTCGGGTATTCGGGCGCGGGGCAAAAGCTGCTGCTTCCGTCTGAGGTCAAGACGATGGAGATGAGTACGCCGTACGCGTGCATGGCGACGATACTCCTGCTGATGCTGCTTTACTCGCTGCTGATGGCGTTTATCATGCTGATATTCAATATCCGCAAGGGGCAGCGGGCGGGTGCGGTCAGCGTGTTTGTGTTCAGTCTGTTTGGGTTGGTGCTAAACCCCAAGCTGATCAATTCGGTGCTTCAGTTGCCGGATAGGCTTCTGTACAAAGCCAATGTGGCGTTCGGTTGGATATCGCCTTTGAATCAGGCGACATACCATATGCATAACTTCGGTTACGACCTGCTCCCAAGGCTATGGCAGACATATGCGGTATTCGGCATTTTGATTTTGGCGTGTTTCATAGTGGCACTGCGGTCGGTGCGCCGGTATAACTTTAACTTTACTGGGACGGAGAATGGATAATGAATGTCGCAATCAGCGTACAAAGCGTGATAAAGAAATTCGGAGAGGAAACCGTTTTACAGAGCGTTTCCCGCGATTTTGAGGAAGGCCGCATCCACGGCATTGTGGGCAACAACGGCAGCGGCAAGACAGTGCTGATGAAATGCATATGCGGTTTTTTGCTGCCGACGCAAGGCAGGATACTCGTGAATTACAAACAGGTGGGAAAGGACTGCGATTTCCCTGCCGATATCGGCATCATTATTGAAACGCCGGGTTTCCTGCCCGGGCTCACGGGGATGAAGAACCTCCAGATACTCGCGTCGCTTAAACGAAAGGTGTCGAGTGAAGTGATACGGGAGACCATCAAGCGCGTCGGGCTCGATCCGTCGATGAAAAAGCCTGTGAGCAAATATTCCCTCGGTATGCGGCAGCGCCTCGGCATCGCTCAGGCGATCATGGAGGATCCATCGGTGCTGATACTCGATGAGCCGTTCAACGGCCTCGATAAACACGGTGCCGCGCAGATGCGCGAGCTGATCAAAGGGCTTCAAAAGCAGGGCAAAACAGTGCTGCTTGCGAGCCATAACCAGGTGGATATTGATGAACTGTGCGATACCGTCTGTGAAATGGATGCGGGCGTCATGACGGTGGTGAGAGAATGAGTGAGGTTATTCGGCTGGAAAATGTGGTTTGCATGACACCGGATAACTGGCGTGCGGTCAACGGCATCAGCCTTTGTATTGGAGAGCAGGAGCATGTGATGCTCTGCGCGGATTCCGGCATCAGCAGCGATGCGCTGATGCGCATCATTGCGGGCGTGGAAAAACCGAGCTCGGGCGAGGTTTTTGTGCTCAGCCAAGCCGTTCATGCGATGAGCAGCGGCGAGGCCGCCGTCTTTCGGAACCGGCATATCGGCGCGGTGCTTGAGGAACCGGGTTTTATAGATAAGCTCAGCATTGCGGAGAATATATCGCTGCCGCTCATCATACGGGGCATAAACCGGCACCGGAGCCGCGAGGCGGCTGAGGACTTGCTGAATACGCTTGGTATCCGGCATGTGGCGAATGCGCTTCCCGCACAGCTGTCGGTTTATGAAACGAGAGCCGCCGGCATCGCGCGGGCACTGATCACAAAACCCAAAATACTGCTGCTGAACGAAGTCACTGCCCGCTTGTCGGTAAGGGACTCCGAAAAAATCACCGAAACGCTCAGCGTAATCGGTGAGTACGGCGGCTGTACGGCGCTTTGGATCGGCAACATCGCCAATGAGGCTATTCATGCAAACAGAACGATTCGACTGGAAAACGGGAAAATTCGGGAGGACAGGAAATGAAAAAAATAAGCATACTGCTTGCGGCTTTGATGCTGGCTTTCATGATGCCGGTGACGGCGCTGGCGGAGGGGGAGCCGGAGCAGCTGACCCAGACGACAGCGTTAACGGTTTTTGAGATAGACAATACGCACATTTATGACGGCATGGACAAAGCCTATAAAGACGGCTATACGCCGGTCGTCAAAGACGGGAGAGCCACGGTCGTATTGCCGTTGATCTCATCCGGTGAGATACTCGGCAACACCATCCATGTCACGCCGGGGCTCGGCGATACGGCAGCCGCGCCTTTCGTGTACAGCAACTATCAAACAACGGTCAGCCGCGGTGACAACGCGGTATCGGGCGGCGGCACAGTGTCATCGTTTCTGGTCCGGTTCGATTTTCCGCTCGTATCCGGGCGGTACAACGGCGTGTACCCGGTCACGATCAATGTGCAGGCACAGTCTGCAGACGGGACGCCCATAGAGCAGACGTTTACGGCCTATGTGACGATTACCGACGGCAAAGACCCGAACGCCGCGGAGCCGACACCGCAGCTCGATAAGCCGACATCCGAGCCCAAGGTGATTGTGAGCAGTTACAGCATCAGCCCGGAGGTCGCGATGGCCGGTGAGGAATTTACAGTTCAGATGACGCTGAAAAATACGAGCGGTACGAAATCCGTTCAGAATATGACGGTCACGGCATCCTGCGATTCGCCGAGCCTGCTGCTCGAGAACGAGAGCAACACGTTTTATATAAACAAGCTGGGGAAGGGAGCCGAGACGACCATCGAACTCAAATACAAAGCCGATCTCGAAACCGTGCCGCAGCTCTATAACATTGCGCTGACGATGCTGTATGACAACAGCGACGCGACGGCGCTGACTTCCTCGGGCACTGTCCCCGTTATGATCGGGCAGCCGCTAAAGGTTGAGATGGATACGCCGCAGATACCGTCCGAGGTGAATGCGGGCGACACCTTTTCGTTATCGCTTCAGGTGATGAACATGGGGCGCAGCAAGGTTTTCAATGTGCGCTGCGAGATCTCCGTGCCCGGCCTGTTCCCGTCATCCAGCGCGTTTATCGGCAACATGGAGGCGGGCACCGCCATGCCGGGCGAGATGAGCATATTTGTCGGCACGAAGGACATGAGCGAGGGCTACACGGGCACGGATCAATATGGCCCGGCAACAGGCAAAATCACGCTTATCTATGAGGATGCAAGCGGCCAGCAGTATACCCAGGAAACCGAGATCAAAACCCGGATTAACGAGCCTGTGATGCCTGCGTCCGAGGAGCCGGAGGAAGAACCCGAAAAGGCCGGACAATGGTGGGTATCGCTTGCCATCGGGGTGGGCGTGGTTGCCGGGCTGGCGGCCATACTGATTGTTCGTGCGAGGAGAGGAAAAAAGCATGAGACTTCCTGATCTGCTTTGGGTCGCAGTCAAAACCCTGAAAGGCAGGCTGTCGGCGCTGCCCGCTGCGGCAATAGCAATCAGCACGTTCTGCCTGTGTTTTGCGGGCACGGTGCTGGTCACCGTGCAGCAGGAGCGGTCTTCGCCTTATGAACTCAATATCGCAGCGGATACGCAAATGCTGTCGGACAATGCGTTGGTTCAACTGTCTGAGATTCCTGATGTGACGGCGGTGACACCCGTGATTGAGGTGCCTGTGAGCATTGAGACAGGCGGGTACGAAGCGCACCTGGCCTTAACCGGCATTGCCGCGGGGTACATCGATGAGGTTTTTGCGCAAGGAGGGGCCTTTCCGGACAGCAGCGTGATGCCGTACATCGTCCTCAATAAAGCGGCCTGCAAACTGTTTGCAGAGAAGGGCGCCGATGAGCAGACGGCAGAAGAAACGGAAGAGCCGCCTATCGACTGGCTCAGAGCAGCCGTCTCTGTTCAGACGGAGGCAAGCGCAAAGTCGGTGGTTGCCAAGATTGTCGGCATATTATCCGGGAATGATGAAGATCAGGTACCGGCCGCCTATATCAGTATCGCTTCTGCGGAAGCGTTGCTCGGGCAGCAGGGGCAGAATGCAGACGGCATGAGCGCCGATGTACGTATTAAAAATGCCGGATACGCCGCGGACGTGTCGGAGCAGATCAGAGCGCTGGGGCTCGGCGTGATCAATGCCAATGAAGTTGTGCAGGCGAAATGGGACATGGACCTCAGCCAGATGACCTATTTGATTCTGATCGGAGCCTTTGGAATATTTTTCTCGGGTTTTCTCGCGGCAGCCCGCAGGAAAACAGACGTGTTGGCGTATAAAAGCATTTTCTCGGCGCTGCGATGGATTGGCATGAAGAAAAATGATATCGGGAAGCTGTTGATTCTGCAATCTGCCATGACCGCATTGCTTGGTGTCATAGTTGGTATTATTGTCGGTGTTTCGGTCCCGTCGTTTCTTGCGCCGGAGATACAGGAGACATCGGTATTTGCGCTGCAAATACCCTTCGGCGCTGCGGCTATCAGCGCTGCAATATGCCTCGCTGCGAGCCTGCTGCCGTTTTTGAGGATCAATAAAATGATGACATGGTGAGAGAAACCCGTCCGTCATCATGGCTATCAAAGTGCTTTATCATTCAGGTTACTCCCCGTTGCGCAATGGACTGGGTGGCCTAATGTGTTGCTTGACATAGCTATGGCATTAAGCAGTATCGTCAAAACCTGAAGCGCTGAATATTCGGCGCATAGTGATGAAAAACCTTCACTTGTCATGCTTTCCACTGCAGAGTCGCCACTTCGCTCCTCGCTACAAAGTAGACCGGATGACCAGATGAGCTGCTTGCCATAGCTATGATACGAACCGCTTTGTCAGCAGCCTGAGCGCCGAATTGTTCGGCGCTATTTTGTTTTTTATTCGGCTGCGTGCCTTATCAAGTTTTTGATTTTAGAACAAAAATCTGCACAATGACATTTATACTCAAATTTCAATTCCGGTCTCTTTCTTTGTGTTTTACCGGTATTATATTCATATCTAAATATTCATATAAGAATACACTTCTGAAAGCCCGAAAATTCGCCAAAGGCTTATTCCACTTTATAACAAAATAAAATAAAAATACTAACTATAATTACAAAAAAAGTCATTAACAAGTTCTGGTAGACGGCTTATAATATCAAATGGAAATTATATCCGAATACCAACTGATGAATTAATGAGAGGTAACAAAGTGAAAAGGGTGAGCAAACTGTTTTCTATGGTCTTTGTTTTTCTGGCGCTTATCCTTGCTCTTTTGATAACCGGTGTCAGACTTTTGGGCATTCTGCCCTATGCAGTGACCAGCGGAAGCATGTCTCCAAAATATCCGGTAGGCGCTTTGATTTATGTGAAGCCTGCCGTTTTCGAGGACATCCATGTGGGTGATCCGATCACTTTTCATCTGAACGACAAATCTACAGTCGCCACGCACAGGGTGATTAAAATTGATGAACTGAACAGAGCTTTTTATACAAAAGGGGATGCCAATGACGCCGCTGACGGCGCGCCTGTGGCTGCTGAGAACCTGATCGGCCTGCCTGTGTTCTGTATTCCGGTGCTTGGGTATATCGCAAGCTTTGTAGCCGCACCGCCCGGGCTCTATATCACGATCTGCGCAGCGGCGATCTATCTGCTGCTGTCATCAATACCGGTACTGCTGAAAAAGGCGGATAAAAAGGACGAGACATCCGGGCAGAAGGCTGCCGATTGTAAATCTGTCTCGGCGAAAGCCAAAAGCTGAAATTGAAGATGAGGTGGAAAACAT
Organism: Bacillota bacterium; assembly: GCA_023408075.1. Taxonomy (GTDB): domain Bacteria; phylum Bacillota; class Clostridia; order Christensenellales; family SZUA-584; genus SZUA-584. Next base: position 16,387 of record JAEYKW010000032.1, read on the forward strand.
GAAAAAAACTGTGACAATCATTGCGTTGGTTTCGCTGGTTTGCGTAATCGCCGCAGGCGGAACAGTGGCATGGCTGATGGATAAGGATGAGGCTGCCAACACTTTCACTGTCGGGAAAATCGGTATTACGCTCACCGAACCGTCGTGGCCAAATGCCGATATCTCTGAAAAGGTGTACCCCGGCGCAGTGATAAGCAAAGACCCCACGGTCACAGTGGAAGCAAGCAGCGAAGATTGTTTCGTTTATGTCATGATTGAAAACGAACTGAATCTGGCGGTGCCGGGAGCGGTCGCGCTGGATATAGATACGGACCATTGGAAGGTCGTCAAAACATCCGGCAACCGCTCACTTTATTGCTACGCCGCCAAAATAGATTTCTCGTCGTCACCGAGAGTGCTCGAAGAGGTTTTTACAAATGTCTCGGTTGATGAAAACACAGTCACCGAAGCGAACATCGGTCTGCTTGGCGGCAAAACAATAAAGGTGAGAGCGTATGCCCACCAGTCCGGCGCCATCAATCAGAGCGATGTGGATACAAAAGCCATTGCGTTTTTCGCAATGACATGACAAAGGCTTTTATCTTATACCAAAGGTATAAGTGAAAAAATAAATACTTTGAAAGAGGTAATTTCCCAATGAAAAAGAGGACCCTGATACTTGTGCTGTCCGTGGCTGTGATTGCCGCCGGTGCGATCGGCGCCACCATCGCGTATTTTTCGGACCAAACCGAGCCTGCCAACAATGTGTTTACCGTGGGTAACGTGGGTATCACACTGACTGAGCCGGCATGGCTTGCTTCAGGCGGCGGCTATGAAAATTCAACGAATGTCTATCCGGGAGAGAAGCTGGCCAAAGACCCCACAGTCACAAATACCGGCGATAATCCCTGCATGGTACGCATCAAGGTTGACAAATCGGCCGACTGGATCACGCTTGAAGGGCTTGATACCGCGAATTGGAAAGCGAACGGTGATTACTACTATTATCTTAAGCCGCTTGCTTCCGGAGACAATACCACCGCTCTTTTCCAGGGCATAGGTATCCCGACGGATGTGACGAATGCTGACAGCGGAAATTATGACGTTAAAGTCATCGCTCAGGCTGTTCAGTCCGAAGGCATATCCGACACGACCGATCTCACGAAAGTGATCGCAATGTTCGATAACGCGTTTCCTCCGACTCCGTGACAAAGCCAATCAGGGATGTAACTGAGATAGAAACGGGGAGAGAGATTAATTTTCTCCCCGTTGAGCATCTATAACGAAAATTCCGCATTATCTTCAATCAGCTGTATGGCTGGATTAAGAAGATGCATTGGTTCCGAATATGATTGTGTGGCGCTGGGCGCTGCGCAGTGCACATAGATTTGCATACGAAAGGCGGTATGAGTGATGAGACGAAAACTCATCTTGGCGGCGGCGGTAACGGCTGTATTGTTTGCGGCTGTATATGGGACGCTCGCATATTTTACGGCTGAGGGAAAAGCGGCCAATGTGATCACGGCAGGTAATATAAAAATGGCGCTGCATCAGGAAACCGCAGACGGGCATCCGTCGCCCGAAAGCGTTGGGGCCTTGATGCCGGGGCAAGCCGTTGACCGCGTTGTTTTTGTGGAAAACACGGGAGACAACGCGTTATATGCGCGCATCAAGCTGAAGCCTGCAGTCCGCGCCGAGGACGGTTCCGCATTGGGCTTTGATCAGATTAGCCTTGATATTGACACGGTGGACTGGAAGCTTGGTGCTGACGGCTGGTATTATTACCAATCGGCATTGGGCAAAGGTGCCGCCTCAAAACCGCTTTTTAAGGAGCTAAGGTTTGCACCCGGCATGGGCAACGATTATATGAACGCACATGTCAGCGTGGAGGTTACTGCGCAGGCGGTTCAATGTGCCAATAACGGGGATACGGCTTTGCAGGCGGCCGGCTGGCCGGCTGAACCGGCGAAAGGATAAGGGTGGCAGCCATGAAGAAAACATTATCTATGTTGCTTGTTATCATCATGATCTTCTCGGTGATGGCCTATGCAGGCGTGGCCTATGCAAAAAACAACACGTCGTATTTCCGTCCGACGGCATGGCTGGATGACGGCGTGTTCACTCAGATGACACCGCAGCAGCAGGCCGAATATTTGTTCACGCTGGGCACCGAAGATGAAATCACGCAGCTTTTGAGTCAGCTCAATGAGGAACAGTTGCAGCTGCTGCTTAATATTTTGAGTGATGAACAGTTAGCCGTGCTCGGCAAATATCTTGATAACAATGAGGAACCCGCCGTCTCTGATACCCAAGCCGAGGAGCCGGGTGAACCGGCAAATGAAAGCGCAGACTCGGGTATATCGGCCGGTGAAGCGCCTGAGGATAAAACGCTGCCCGTGCCTGCATACGAAGATAAGCCTGCAGATGATACCGCGGCTGATACGCCGGGAGATACTACAGACGATGCCACGGATGTTGCCGCAGAGCAGCCTCCCGTCGATTATTCCGCAATGTCGCCGCAGGAGCTGTATGAGTATCTGTGCGCGCTGGACAGTGCAGAGACATCAGCGGTACTAGCCGCTCTCACACTTGAACAATTTAATGCTCTTGAGGCGTATATGCTGACACTGGAATCGAACATCTTGGCACCTGCCGTCAATTATACGGACGCGGCACCTTTTAAAGACCCGGTGCAAGTGGACATTCCCAAATCAGCCAGGAAAATGGCTTTGCAGGCGGCAACGCCTGCTGTTCAAGAGGTGGCGGAAGACGCGCTGGTGACAAATAAGGCAGTCAGCGGTACAAACGGCAGCTATTTGCTGACGATCGATGCATACGCAACCGGTGATGTGACCATTACGACCGGACAAACGCCTGTTCCTGCCGACATCATTCTGGTGCTCGATGTGTCCTTGAGCATGGACTATAACATGACCGTCAACACATATACCCCTGCCACTTACAATACCAATAGCGCTGCCTATACCAACAGAAGCAATCTTTATGTGAAGGTGGGCAGTCAATACTATTCGGTTGCTATTGAAAGAGTACGGACGCATGTAGACCCAAACCGGTACCGGTATACATACACGGTTAATGGTACGCCTCTGGTCTATACCAGTGATAATGACGCAGCCGGGGATTTTCCGCCAGCCTGGGCGTTTTACAGTTACTCCCAGAGTTCGGTAAGCCGCCTGTCCGCACTGAAAACCGCCGCGAATAATTTCATCGACTCAATTGAGACGAAGGCCAACGCGAACGGGGGAGTGAGTCACCGCATTGCCGTGGTGACGTATTCCACAAACGCGTCAATAATCTCGGGCAGCAATTCGGGGAACGCTTTCGTTAATGTTCAAAGCAATACGGGCGGTATCAACACATTGCAAAGCACTATCAGCAATTTAAGATCGGTTGAGTACACAAGCGCGGACAGAGGATTGAAATTGGCATCGGATATATTCCGGGATGACCTTCCGGATACGGGCGGGCTTCGCAACCGGGTTGTGGTATTTTTCACCGACGGTGCCCCCAGCAGAGGTAGCGGCGGCGTATTCCAGACTGACGTTGCCAATCCTGCAATCGCGAATGCAAAAACATTGAAAGCGGCCGTATCGGCATCGGGGTACGGTGCCACGGTCTACTCAGTGGGCATATTCGATGGCGCGAATCCTGCCACGTCGATCGGCAGCGCGTCGAATGAAAACAAGTTCATGCACTTTGTATCGTCCAATTATCCGAATGCGGCGAGCATGACGAACTACGGCGCGGGCAGCAACGCGGGCTATTATTTGTCGGCGTCCAGCGCGGATGGGCTCAATAATATCTTTCAGTCGATATCACAGAATATCGAGACGGGCGGTACCACGGTCACGCTGGATGAAGACTCGGTGGTTAAGGACATGATTGCACCGTATTTTGAGCTGCCCGACGGCGTTGATGAGGATGATATACTTGTTTATACATCAGCCGTCAATGCGTCAACGGGCGCATGGCAAACGCCGCAGCCGTTTGACGGTACTGTGGTAATCAGCGAAGACGGCCGGACGGTCGGCGTATCGGGCTTTGACTACAAGGATAACTATTACGTGGCGGTGAAAAATGAACAGGGGACTATTGTTGAATACCGGGGCAAGAAACTGATTTTCACCATACCTATTAAATATATAGAGCATTCATGTCTTGGTGGGCTTGTCCCCACGAACCTTGGCAGCTCGGGCATATACGACCATAACTCAATGGGGCAGGAAGTGCTTGTGGAAGCACTGCCCATACCGGAGGTGCCGATTCCGGTGGATTATGACTATACGGCGGTTGACCGTTCCGTTTATCTTCGTCAATCGGTGAAGGTTTCCGATCTGTTTACCGATGCGCAAAGTTACTATATCCCCAACAAAGTCAACAACGCATATGTGGACATCGTCTACACCGTGAGAGACGATCAAAACAATCTGCTCGGGACGTTCACCATCCCCAAGGGTGCCGATCACGGCACATGGAACCCGGCTGACCCCACACTGACCGGCTTGACGGGCAACAAGACATATTTCATCAGCTGCACCGTGACGCCGAACAGCGCGAGCATTGCTGCGCCTACCATCGGCAAGTGTGCCTATGTTTATGTGTTCAAGCCCCAAATCACATACCGCGACAGCACAATCTATCTCGGTGAAACCGCAAACTACGGCGATAATTTTGTCAATGCTGAATGGAAGAACAGTGTCACAAGCGCTCCCGCGCCGTCGAGCCCGGCACCTGCATTAAGCTATGCGTACAGCCCGGCAGCCGGTGCGTTTCGCGCGGATACGTATGTCAATGCAGCCGTTTATCTCAATGCAGAGGACGTAACCGGGTATACGGCGTTTGTCCATAAAGCGGCTCCGGGCAGCGAGTTTGACCCCGCAAAAGGAGAGTTCATCGTTTTCGTAAAATCGTGCATGCTTACGGTCAGCAAGGCCGGTGCCGCTGACGATACGGATACGTTTGTGTTCACCGTTAAAAACGACAGCGGGCTGGAGCTCAAAATATCGATGCAGGGCAACGGCAATCAGACGATTTCCGGTCTGCCGGTCGGTCATTATACTGTTGCCGAAGTGCCGAGCTGGTCGTGGCGGTATACGGCGGGCAGCGAAAGCGTCAATCTCAGCCGCGAGCACAGCAACGGCACCGTGACGGTCAATAACCGTGTGACGAATAACAGGTGGCTTGCGGGAGACAGCTGGGCTGCAAACCTGTTTTCCCATTAAGGAACGGAGGAAGTTTCCATGAACAAGAGATACAAGGGCGCGCTGAAACGCATCGGCACGAAGAGGACGGTCTTTATCATGTCCGTAGGCCTGTTGCTGATTGCCGCGGCAGGGCTGACGGCAGCCTGGCTGACGGCGCAGAGCGCTTTGATGACGAACGGCTTTCAAAAGACAGAAGTGACCTGTAAGATTGAAGAAAACTTCGACGGGCAGCTGAAAGAAGACGTTTGCATACGCAACACGGGCAACATCAGCGCATATATCCGCGTAACGCTCGTACCCGTTTGGAAGGACGGAGAGAATATCGCCGGTATACCCGCCTCGCTTTCGGATGCCAATATTGTGATGGGAGCCGGGTTCAATACACAGTGGGTGAAAGGCCGCGACGGGTATTATTACTGTACATCACCCGTACCCGCGGGGGACGTTACCCCGGTGCTGATAGACAGCTGCACTGTGAAGACGCTAAACGGTTATCGGTTTGAGCTGCAGATAGCGGCGCAGGCGCTGCAGGCGCTGCCTGCCTCTGCGGTGGAGCAGGTTTGGGGCTGTACTGTGGACAGCGACGGAAAATTGGAGGTGCCGCAATGAACACCAAGAGAGTGAGGAGGGTAATGCTGGTTGTTATGTGCCTGCTCGTGTTCGGCATTATGGGCAGCGCGCTTGCGGCTGATTCCTCTGTGACCTACAGCAGCAGCGCGGATAAATTCGTTTTTCTTCCCGGTGCCGATCTGTTTCAGAATTTTAAGAATGTGATGCCGGGGGATACGCTTAAGCAAAGCATCACGGTTAAAAATGATGCGGCAAACGGCATTAAGGTGAAGATTTATCTGCGGGCTGAAGCCGTCGATGAAAAATACCGGGGCTTTTTAAGCCAGATGAAGCTAAACGTTGCGCAAAGCGGGCAGTCAATTCTGTTTGCCGCGCCTGCAAGCGAGCAAAGCGGGTTGTCTACGGGTGTATGCCTCGGGACCTTTTACTCGGGCGCCGATATTCCTTTGACTGTCACGCTCGGCGTCCCTTTGGAAATAGGGAATGAGTATCAGAATGGGATGGGCGTTATCAACTGGGTGTTCACAGCCGAAGAGCTGCCGATTGAGTCCACTGACCCGATTCCGCAGACCGGTGACCCCACGGAACCGGACATCTATATTCCTTTGGCGGGTGGGCTGGCAGCTGCCCTGTTGTTGATGCTGTTCGTGGCACGGAGAAAACGCGCATTGTTCTAAAGCCCGGACAGCTCAACTTTTATATATTAAAAAATGCACGGGATTCCCTGCATTTTTTATTGTACACTTTAGTGTGGTTTTGGGAGCGAAAGTAAACAAGAGCATGCCACACGCTGAGCGGGTGGGATGACGTGTGTAAGGCTTTAGAGAATGCTTAAAAGACGGGTCATCGGTGATGATGAAGAATGAAAAAGATTAAGCCTTCTCTTCGAAGATCAGGCTGAATAAGCACAACCAACAGGTTAAAGCCCATGTGTCCATCGGCATGGATGGGGAAACCTGCTATAGCTTTTGCGGCTACCGTTTTACGTAATGACAGAGGGGCATAGCTTAAGACCCCATAACGGGGACCATAATCAACTGAGTGACTGAGAGGAGTTCATAACTGTATGCCCATTTGCACTTTCCTATCAACAAAAGATCATAGAAGCGGGAAAGCACGTTTTTTCGGAGAAGCCTCTGGGGAAAACGAGCGAGGAAAGCGCGGCAATGCTGAAGCTGCTCGAAGCACACCCGGATGTGGTCGCGGGCGTGAACTTCTGCTACCGGATGAATCCGCTGATTCTCGACGCGAAGCACCGCATTCGCGGCGGCGAGATCGGGACGCCGCTGCTCGTGCACGGCCAATACCTGCAGGACTGGCTTTTGTACGATACGGATTACAACTGGCGCATTGAGTCGGCTTACGGCGGGCCGTCGCGCTGTGTGGCGGACATCGGCTCCCATTGGATGGACCTCGCGCAATCGGTGCTGCAAAGCAGAATCACACAGGTCTGTGCCGATATACGCACGGTTTTGCCCGTTCGAAAAAAGAGCCTGAACACGGTCGAAACGTTTTCCAAAGCGGCCCAGGGGCCGCATGAAGAGGTGCGGGTGGACACGGAAGATTACGCGGGCGTGCTGGTGAAGTTTGAAAATGGCGTGACGGGCATATTCCAGTGCAGTCAGGTCAGCGCCGGGCGCAAATGCAACATCGCGATTGAAAGAAACGGCAGCGCGGGAATGAAGCATCACCGCTGGCTGCGCAAACGCTTCTGCTCGTACAGGTGGATATCGGCTTTGCCTATCATTTGCATCAGAGAAAGGTTCTCTTCCCACGGCTGCAGGCACCAGCCGTAGCTCGCGTTAACCGCGTAGGGCTTGACGGAGTGCTCGTTGTGCAGCGTCCCGTAGGATTGCATTGAAAACAGCATGGAGCGCAGCGTTTCTTCGTCCGGTACGAGGCCAACACAGACGAATTCATCGCCGCCCATGCGCGCAATGATATCGTCGGGACGGGAACAATGGCGCAATATGTCCGCGACAACCTGTATGGCTTCGTCTCCGGCGGCGTGCCCGTAGGTATCGTTGATGCGCTTCAACCCGTCCAGGTCCACAAAGATAACAAACAGCAGCTCCTTTGCATATATACGGAGCAGAGAATTTACACGCTTCTCGAGGCCTCTGCGGTTCAGCACGCCGGTCAGGGGGTCGTGGAGGCTTATTTCTTCCAATGCAACGGAATACTGTTTGAGTGCATCCTGTGTGCGCAGGTTTTCGAGAGCAAGCCGCACATTTTTCACCCAGGTACGGTGCATGAAACTGCTGGAATGGTTGAAATCGAAAGCGATATATCCAAACGTGTTCTTCTTAAAATACAGCGGCGCGAAAACGAGCGCGGTTGTGCTGCTGTCCAATTCGGGCAATACATTCTTTGTTGCGAATCTCAAGCCGGTATGCACGGTATCGTTAACAATGCCGAGCATCAGTGTCATTTCGCCGGGATAGCCGTTTGAAACCTGCGTATGGTTGACGAGGCTGTCTTCGTTGACGCAGAAGTACAAATGCCGAAAAGCCAGCATGCGCGCCAGAGACGTGAGCTGGTTCACAATATCCTGCATGGTGTAGGTGCCTGTCAGCAGCTCCATCATTGATGTACCGATATTATCGTAAATGCGCAGGTCGTCGGTTTTCAGCACAAGCTCCTTCACAAATTGCCTGTCGTCCATTGGGGCGGCGTCTTTGCAGCCGCATGAGCCTGCGATGACGATTTGCACGTCATACCTGTATTCCTTTTCGACATGAATCCCTGCATTCACATCGTTAATAATGTGCACGGCCCGTCGGCCCATTTCGTAAAGTGGTTGCTTGGCTGTGGTGATGCGCGGCACGTGGCGCTCTGCCTCGAGAATGCAGTCGTATCCGCAGAGGGCAACGTCTTCGGGGACACGCAGGCCGCGCCGGGTGAGTTCGGTATAGGCGCCGAGCGCCATATTGTCATTGGCGCAGATGATGGCCTGCGGCAATTCGCCGTCGTCATCTAAAAAACGAATGACGGCTTCGCGTGCACTTTCCCTGCTGAAATCTCCTATGAAAACACGATTGTCATCGTAGTCTATGCCATATTCCGCGAGCACTGTTTTGTATGTGATCAGACGGCCTTTTGCATCCGGGTTGCTTAGGGGCCCGGAGATGAAATTGATAGAGGTGAACCGGTGGTCTGCAATGAAATGCCGGATCAATGTTTCCATACACCCGTTGTCCACCGAGTCCACACTGAAGGAGCCGTCAATGGAGGGGCCAATGTTGACGACCGGTATACCCTTTGCCGGCAGCGCTTTTCTGATGTACTCCACGGTTTCTGCGGACGTGATGGTGCTGGTGGCCACGATGATGCCATCGAAGCTGTGCATATCCGGCAAGGTAAACAGCTTCAGTTCACCTTCGTTATTTTCGTTGACAAAATATCTGACCCGTGAAGCAAAAAAAAGCACAGAATAACCGAGTTCTTCTGCTTGAGTCACAATACCGTCGCAAATTGTATGTTGATAATAATCGCTGATGCCATTAAGAAACACCGCGATTTTGGGCCTTTTAGCACTGCAGTCCATATGCACTTGGGCATCGGTACAACAGATCGACTTTGACATGCGGTTCTCGTTTCTATATTTACTTTGAATGATTAACTCTTAGTTTATACTTAACATAAAACATAATCAAGCGCAAGTAGGTTTGATAATATGATTCTCTTCACATGATAATTATGTGTATAAAACCGCTAATCCTTATAGAAATGCGGGAATTCTTGATGCAAGGGCAGCCGGACTTCGCTTTGAATGCTTCATCGTGCATAATGGAATCTTAAGGTTTTCATAAGAAATATGCCGCTATACGATTGAGCATTTCATGATAAAATAAGCATGGGTCTTTTTAGCAATGGGGAGTTTTAAAGCGGATGACTGCAAACATACTTGTTGTGGACGATGAACAGGCCATCGCCGACTTGATTGAACTGTATTTGAAAAACGAAGATTATACGGTTTTTAAGTTCTACGCCGGTCGGGAAGCCTTGGATTGCGTGGATAACGAGAAAATTGATTTGGCCATATTGGATGTGATGCTGCCCGACGAGAACGGCTTTGCGATATGCCAGCGTATTCGGGAGAAGCATAACTTTCCGGTTATTATGCTGACGGCCAAATCTGAAGAGATTGACAAAATCACGGGATTGACGCTCGGCGCGGATGATTATATCACCAAGCCGTTCCGGCCGCTTGAGCTTGTTGCGCGCGTTAAAGCGCAGCTGCGGCGTTTTACCAAATACAACACGGCGGAGCCCGCCGGTGAAGAGCACGTGATCGACTTTTCCGGGCTGCTTCTCAACAAAAATACGCGCGAGTGTACTTTAAACGAGCGGCGGCTTGGGCTGACACCCACGGAGTTTTCTATCCTCTGGGTGCTTGCGTCCAACCGGGGCCGGGTTGTGAGCTCGGAAGAATTGTTTCAAGAGGTCTGGGGAGAAAAGTACTTTATAAACAGCAACAATACGGTGATGGTGCATATCCGGCATCTGCGCGAAAAAATGAACGACAGCGCGGAGCGTCCGAAATATATCAAAACGGTATGGGGGGTTGGCTACAAAATTGAACAGTGAGAAGCCGTTTAAAACAGTATTGATGAGAAAGCTGTTCGGGCGCTGTATGATCGCTTTGATTATCGCGGCGGCGGCTTTGGTTCTTATCTCCTTTCTTGCCGTCACAGTCGTTCAAAGCATCATATGGCAGCCCAGCATCATCTATGAGTTTCTCTCGCTCATCAGGAATAACGCGCTGGCCATACTCATCAGCCTTTATTTATTGATCGCTTTCTTCATACTCTACCACTATTGGGGCATCACGGTGGGGTATATGGCAGAAATCGCAGACGCAAGCAAGCTGCTCATCTCGCCCGACCAGGAGCCCATCTATCTTTCGCCGCTGCTGCGGCAGGTGGAGGAAAGGATGAACCAGATCAAGCAGACGGCTATGCGCAATGAGCGCGCGGCGCGGGACGAAGCGCAGCGAAAGAATGACCTGATTGTGTATCTTGCCCACGATATCAAAACGCCGCTCACATCGGTAATCGGCTATTTGAGCATGCTCGACGAGGCACACGACATGCCGCCGCAGCAAAGGGCGAAATACACCGGGCTGACGCTTGAAAAAGCTTACCGGCTCGATCAGCTGGTTGACGAATTTTTCGAAATTACGCGGTTCAACATCGCGCATATCTCTGTGAATAAGACGAGAATCAATCTCTCGATGATGCTGCACCAGATGGCGGATGAGTTTTATCCGATGCTGGCACCGCAGCAAAAAACAGCCGTCGTTCACGCACCTCACGATTTGGTGCTGTGGGGCGACGCAGACAAGCTTTCGCGCGTGTTCAACAACATACTCAAAAATGCGATTGCTTATAGCTATCAAAACTGCGCGATTGAGATCAGCGCCTCTCAGCAGGGCGATCATGTCGTGATGACGTTTGCCAACCAGGGGGACCCCATCCCCAAAGAGAAGCTCGATATGATATTCGAAAAATTCTTCCGGCTCGATGCGGCACGCTCAACGAATACGGGCGGCGCAGGGCTTGGGCTGGCGATTGCAAAAGAGATCGTCTCGGCCCACGGCGGCACAATCAGCGTGGGCAGCGATGCGCAAAAAACGGTATTCACGGTCGTTTTGCCGAATACGGCTCCATAAATCATAAGTTTTTCATAAGAGAATCTTAAGCGTTTGGTAATCAAGAATTCCTATATAGCCTGACCGGTTTTGATACGATGACGTCAAAGCCGGTCGGGCTTTTTATTTGGAAAGGAGAAAATCATTTGATAAAGCAGTGCGTGATTCGGCTTTTCCCGTTTTTGCTGTCGCTTCGCAAGGCCCAAAGGAAGTTCTTTTTCTACGCAAAGATGCGATGGGATGGCAGCCGCTATGCCGGCACAAAATCGGCTGAGGCGCTTTCTTACTGTGCCTATGAAGCCGGTACAAACCTCATTAACCTTCACACGGGCTTCGATCTAAAATATCAGGAAAACAAGGTTTTCAATCTGCGGCTCGCAGCGCAGCCGATAGACGGTATTATGATCCGGCCTTTTGAGACCTTTTCTTTTTGGCAGCTGGTCAGAAAGGCGGACAGAGCGCATTTCAAACCCGGTCTCTCGGTGGAATATGGCAGGCTCGTGCCCGTGAAGGGAGGCGGGCTTTGCCACCTGAGCAACTTTTTGTTCTGGATGCTGCTGCATACGCCGCTGACCGTTTCGGAACGGCACCCGCACAGGGTGAAAGACTTTCCTTCGCCCGATGAGGACGACCTTGACGGTGTGGACGCCACCGTCAGCGAGGGCTGGCTCGATTTGAAACTTGAAAACAATACGGATATGACATTTCAGATTGCGCTTAAGTTTGATGCGGATGATCTGTATGGCCGGATACTCACGAACAGACCGATGTCATACAGGTTCGAGGTGGTCAACAGGGATAAAACATATTTCAGAAAAGATGAAAAGCTCTTCGAGCAAGTTTCGGTATACCGGCAGAGATATGACGCTTTGAGCGGCCTCATTTGCTCTGAGGAGCGTCTTTATACGGATCTGTTTGAGATTGGGTATCCGCTGCCCGAAGAATCTGACTGTCAGGAAGCGAAGGTATCATAAACATGCGCAAAAAAACAATAGCGGTGCTGTTCGGCGGCTGCTCGAGCGAATACGACGTATCGCTCCAATCGGCATCGGCTGTGATATTCGGCATCGATACAAAAAAATACGAAACTGTGCTGCTCGGAATCACACGGGAGGGGGCATGGTACAAATATGCGGGGTCGGTCCGGCAGATTCAGAACAACACGTGGATGCGCCATCCTTCATGCGTGCGCGCTCTCATATCTCCCGACAGGCAGACGCACGGCGTACTCGTGATGGAAGACGGCAGCGCCGTTGCGCTGCATATCGATGCGGCGTTTCCGGTGCTGCATGGGAAGAACGGTGAGGACGGCACGGTGCAGGGCCTGCTCGAAATGGCCGGTATCCCCTGTATCGGGTGCGGTGTGCTGAGCTCAGCCATATGTATGGATAAGGATATCGCCCACAGGCTCGTGGAAGCCGCAGGAATCAAGGTGCCTGCATCGGCAGTCCTGAGGGCGCATATGCCCGAGAACGAGATTCTGAACGCGGTCATGGCTTTAAAGTATCCACTGTTTGTCAAACCCGCCAATGCGGGGTCGTCCTTCGGCATTTCGCAGGTCACAGAACTGTCGCAGCTGCTTCGCGCAGCCGCAAACGCATTCGGGCATGACCGAAAGGTGGTGGTGGAGGAAACCGTTGAAGGCTTTGAGGTGGGCTGCGCCGTGCTCGGCAGTGAGGACCTCGTGGTCGGCGAGGTGGATGAAATTGAATTGAAAGACGGCTTTTTTGACTATACCGAAAAATACACGCTGCAAACCTCCAAAATTCATATGCCCGCACGCATCAGCCCGGATACGGCGGCGCGCGTCAAACAGACGGCTATTATGATTTACCGCGCGCTTGAATGCGGCGGTTTTGCGCGCGTGGATATGTTTTTGACGCCGCAGGGTGATATCGTGTTCAACGAGGTCAACACGATACCCGGTTTTACGGCACACAGCCGTTATCCCGGCATGCTGGGAGGCATCGGCATAAGCTTTTCGGATATTGTGAACACGTTGATCGATCGGGTGGTACAGCCATGAAGACCCTAAAACTGCGCCCGGAGAACATTCATCAAGGCAGCCTCATTCTCGTCAACGCCGACTGGCCTGTCTGCGAGGAGCCCAAGGCAGAATCGCTGACGCCTGTCGAATGCGGCGAGAATGCCGTATTGATGGAAAGGCAATCGGCGAGAATGCTGGGCAAATTGCTGTCGGTTATTGGCTGCGGGGACCGGATCGTCGCTGTCAGCGGCTTTCGCACACACGCCGAACAGCAGGCGATATACGAAAACTCTCTTGAAGAAAACGGAGCGGAGTTTACCCGCCAATATGTGGCGCTTCCGAGCCGCAGCGAGCACCAAACCGGCCTCGCGGTTGATCTCGCGGAGAATGCGGAAGCTGTTGACTTTTTGCGCCCGAGCTTTCCTTACACGGGCGTCTGCGGGCGTTTTCGTGAAAAAGCGCCTGATTACGGATTTATTGAACGGTATCCCGTCGGGCGGGAGGCGGTGACTCATATCGCGCACGAGCCGTGGCATTTTCGTTTTGTGGGGTATCCGCATTCAAAGATCATCACAAATGACGGGTTGACGCTTGAAGAGTACACGGAGCATATCAGGGCATTTGAGTTTGACAAGAAGCGCTTTGAATTTACGGATAACGGGCTCAGGTGCGAAATCGGCTTTATACGTCCGGGTTCGTTAACCGAAATCGATATACCGCCGCACATGGCATACCAGCTATCCGGAAACAACGCTGACGGCGTTGTGGTGACGTTATGGGGGCTTCGATAAAGTGGCCAAAAAGACGGCTTACACAGGGCTCGACAGCTTCAGGATGGTCGCCGCCCTGCTTGTGGTTGCCATACACACCTCTCCGCTGGCCTCGGTCAGCGTTACGGCGGATTTTATATTGACGCGGGTACTCGCGCGTGTGGCTGTGCCTTTTTTCTTTATGACATCGGGTTTCTTTTTGTTCTCTCAAGGGAACAACGGCGCTGTTGCTTTGGGGAGGCTGGCTGCGTTTGTTAAAAAGACGGCGCTGATTTATGCCGCCGCCGCGCTGCTGTATCTGCCGCTCAATGTGTATCACGGTCTGCCGCCCGAGTGGACAAGTCTGACCGGTTTCCTCAAAGACCTGTGTATTGACGGCACGTTCTTTCATCTGTGGTATCTGCCCGCATCCATAGCCGGTGCCGCGGTTTCTTGGGCATTGATCAGGGCTTTCAAAATAAACGGGGCCATCATCGTGGCGGTGCTGCTGTACGGAATCGGACTGTTTGGCGACAGCTATTTTGGCTTTATCAAAAACATTCCGGCTTTGAGCGCCTTCTATCAGGTTCTGTTTTCGGTTTCTTTATATACGCGCAATGGCCTTTTCTTAGCGCCTGTCTTCATGATATTGGGGGCGTATGCGGCAAACCGCCCCATACGGGATAAGCGCGCAAGCTTGACGGGGCTCGCCGTGTGCTTGACGCTGATGGCCGCAGAGGGGCTGATGCTGAAGGGAATGAATATGCAGAGGCGCGATAGCATGTATCTGCTGCTGCTGCCCTGCATGCTGTTGCTATTTCGCAGCCTGCTGCTTTGGAATACGCATGGCACGGCCAAACTCAGGCAGTATTCGCTGATTGTTTATATTGTGCATCCGTGGGTGACGGTGCTGCTGCTCAAGCTTGCGGCACTGGCACAGATACAGTGGCTGTTACAGTTCAGTATGACACGGTTTGCGTTGACGGTGGCGGGCTCCGTGGCGGCGGCCTTTTTGTGGTCGGAATGCACAAAAAAGTTCGCAAGAGCGGGCGGTCCCTCCCGGGCGCGTATGGATCGGGCCTGGACGGAGATCAACCTGCCGCATCTGGCACATAACGCGCGTGCGCTGTGCAGCCTTGTTGGTCAAGGCTGCGAAATCATGGCTGTGGTGAAAGCCGATGCTTACGGGCACGGCGATGCCGCCGTGGCCGAAACGCTGAGTCGTGAAGGCGTCCACGCCTTTGCCGTCGCGACAATAGATGAAGGCATCGGTTTGCGAAAGAACGGCATAAAGGGAGAGATACTCATACTCGGCTATACCGATACGCGCCGGACGGCTGAACTGATACGGTATGACCTGTCTCAAACAATTGTGGATGCACAGCATGCGCAGGCGTTCAACAGTTTCGGCAGAACGGTCAAGGTTCATATCAAGGTGGATACGGGCATGCACCGGCTGGGCGTGGGCTATAGCCAAACCAATGAAATCAAACGGATGTTCAGCTGCGCGCATTTAAAGATCGACGGAATCTATACGCATCTGTGCGCCGCAGACAGTCTCAAACCGGAGGACACGGCATATACACGGCTGCAGATTGCGCGGTTTTATGAGCTGCTGGACGAGCTTAAGCGGCAGAAGATATCTCTCCCGAAGACACACATGCAGAGCAGCTACGGTGTGTTGCACTACCCCGAGGTTCACGCTGATTATGCGAGGATTGGGCTGGCGCTTTATGGTGCTGCGGAGAACATGAAGCCGCATGCCGATCTGAAGCCTGTATTATCCCTGAAAGCAAGGGCCATTCATGTGAGCAGGGTCGCTGCCGGAGAGAGCGTGGGGTACGGACGTGAATTCGTCGCGCAGCGCGATACCGTTGTCGCGACGATTGCGGTCGGCTATGCCGACGGCATACCCCGAAGCTTAAGCGGCAAAGGGGCGGTTTTGCTTCGCGGATGCCGCGCGTCGATGATCGGCCGCATATGCATGGACCAATTGATGGCGGATGTCACGGATATCCCGGATGTGCAAAGGGGCGATATCGCCATTCTGATCGGCTGCGACGGCGGTGAGGAAATTACGGCTGTTGAAGTATCGCAAAAGGCCGGGACCATTCCGAATGACCTTCTTTCCCGCTTGGGCAGCCGGTTGGAAAGAATATACCTATGATACGCCAATGTTGAGCGAACGAAGAGCTTTATTTCAAGTTCCGCATGAATTTGAAAAATTCGATCGCCTGCCCCATACAATTGGGGATATGATCGTTTCCTTTGGCGGGACGCTGCGGATAGAGGGGGAGAGCCACTCATACCCGTTTGCTGTGCCCTTCCCAGACCGGGGCTTCCGAAAAGAATTTGGCGTTTTCCTCTGTAAACGGCTCGGCGATCTCGCAGTGATGTACAGATATGGAAACATCTAATGATTTGGTCTTGAAAATTGTTTTTTAATCCATTACAATATTGGTACAACTGATAGGGACAAGGGCCAATATGAAAAAATACGAGATTGTTGCGGATTGGATAAAGAGCCGTATAGCGTCGGGAGAGCTTGCGGATGGCGACAAGCTGCCGTCGGAAGCCGAGCTGATGCGCCAGTTTGACGTATCAAGAAATGTGGTGCGCCAATCGGCCAATGAAATGATAAAAGAAGGGCTGATTCAAAGCAAGCAGGGTGTCGGATATTTCGTTCAGAAAATAAAATCCAACGAATCAACCGATATCGGTTTTATATGCTTCCGGTCGTCGTCTTATATCTTCCCGGAGATACTGCACGGAGCCAATAAAGTCATACAAAAAAATGGGTACCATATGATGTTTCATGAATCCTGGTACGACATCAATGTCGAGCGGGATTTGCTGGTCAACATGCTGCAAAAAGGCGTGCGCGGAATGATTCTCACCCCGGTCCAGGGCCCGGACGATTACAACAATGCCGATATCGTGCAGCGCTTTGAAAAAGCGGGTATACCGGTGGTGTTGATGGACAGCTTTTTCCCCGGCCAGGAATTTTGCAGCGTATCGCTTTCGGACGAAAAATCCGGCTATGCCGCAGCAAAATATCTTTATGACAACGGCCATCGCCGCATCGGTATGATATACAGCAAAAATTACTACCCCAAAGTGGTGCGCGCAGAGGGTGTGAAGGCGTTGCTCAAGGATATGAACTGCCCGGCTGATGAGAGCCTGTTCGTCGGGATAGAAGGCCAGGGACCGATCAGAAAAACCTTCAGGCAGATCAACGAAGCCATTGAATCGATGAATCCTCTGCCCACGGCCATCGTGTGCAGCAGCGATGATGAAGCGATCATTCTGATATCCCAGCTCAAACGGTTGGGTTATAAAGTGCCTGACGATGTGTCCATCATATCGTTTGACAACTCGGATATTTCGCGGCACTCGAGCCCGTCGCTGACCACGATGAACCACCCGAGCGAATACATGGGGGAGATGGCAGCCACGATGCTGATCAACCGGATTAACAATCCGCAGATAAAAATCAATACGCACACCTATATCGATTCGCAGATTATAAAGCGGGATTCGGTGAAGCGCATAGAGCTCGGTTAGCCGTCCTTTTTGCCGAGCTTTCTGAGGCTGCGGCGGTAATTGACAAGCGCGGACAGATCAAATTCTTCCGGTACAGGATATGGCTTTTTGGCATAGTTTGCTTTAATATGCTGTGTCGGCATAAGCGGTTTTTCTTCAAATTGAGGGAAAAACCGTTTTTGTTTTTCGAGCATTTCGCGCGCCAGCAGCGTGCAGGAATGAGGCGACAGCACCGATGATGTGAGCGGATCAAAGGCTAATGCGGCCACAAGCAGGCTGGAGTCGCCGGAAAAGAAGGCCTCCATGCACAGGTCATGCACGTTTAGATTGGTCTGAATCATGGCGCGCAGCGCGGGAGGCAGGCTGCCGCAATGCTGCGGCAGTACGGCTCCTTTTTCTATCCGGACAGGTATTTCAACCGCTGCGGATGCAGGCAGGTTATCAATATATCCGCCGGTATTGCACACATTGCCGTAGAAGCTGTAGTCTGTTTTATTATGCAGTGCTTCGATGATATTCACACCGTAATCGTTGCTGCGCGGTTGAAGCGAGGTGTCGCTGAACTGCAGATAGTTGTCCTCTCCGAGGTTTTTGGCGATAAAACGGCTGAACTTAAAGTAAGCGCCCGACGCGCCGTGAAACCCGTCGTTGCTGCCATAGCGTTCGCGGCGCGTGGGATTGCTGCGGTACCATGGCAGGAAATCGGAAAGATGACCGGAGCTTTCGGTCGCAAAATAGCCGAAGTGCTGCATCACATCAAAGCGCACCTTTTCCCAGACTAAATAGCCCGGATCGTGCATGCGGCTTTTGAATTCGGGATACAGATCAACACCGTCTTTTTTGACTGAGAGCGCAAAGCACATGTGGTTGATTCCGGCAAATGCAAAATCAAGATTCTTCGTCTGTTCATTCAGCACATGCGCCATGTAATTTTTTGTGGCTTCAACGCCGCCGCACAGGCCGATATAGCGCTTAAAGCCAAGGCGGTCTGCGGCCATTGTCGTTATCGCCATCGGATTGACATAGTTCATTAAAAACGCATCGGGGCAGTGCGCCTGCATGAGCTTAACCAGCTCGCAAAAAACAGGCAGCACGCGCTGGCTGCGAAATATGCCGCCGGGGCCCATTGAATCGCCTATGCATTGGTCAACACCGTAAGAAAGCGGGATCTTATAATCCTGCTCGGTGCACGGCAGGCCGCCGATTGCAAACAGCGTCAGCACATAGTCGGCGCCGTCAACCGCTTCACGCATATTTGTTGTGCTGTATACGGAAAAATCAATGGCGTTGTCACTGATCACTTTTTGTATATGGCTTTGATACATTTTCAGCGGTTTGGCGCGCGGTCCCATCAGAATAATACGGCAATGATCATTAAGCTTCATTGTCAGCAAATCCATGAGCAGCTTGTGGCTGAATGTCAGGCTGGCCGCGCCGATTATCGCAATTTTAATCATGCTGTTATTATACAGCGGGCGCGTCAAAAAACCAAATATCAGAATATTGTTTCGTTTATAAAACGTTTATAAAACTTTTTTAAAAGGTCTTGCTTTTACCGAAGAACATATGCTATCATTATACCAACGCTTGTAGGTACAAGTTAAAAGAACAAGTATTGCCAATTACAATTAAGGAGAGAGAGATGAAGATTAGTTTCCATACGGATGCATTCAATTCCCATGCCTTCAGCTTTCAAAAATGCGTCGATTGGGCACAGGCAAATGAGGTATCGTATATCGAGTGTGGTGTGCTGGACGGCGTATCCTGGATTCATGGCTTGGGCTACTTTCCGCATGTCGCGCTGCACGAAGACCCGCTGGCCCTGCGTGAAAGAATGGCGGCTAAAGGGGTGGCTTTCTCACAGATTGACGCGGCTTACCCGCTTTCCGGCAAAGACGGCCCGGTGCTCGGCGTCCCGTATGTTCTCAACTCGATCCCCTGGGCGAAGTTGGCCGGCTGCCCCAACATTGCAACCACGGATGGATTGTATAAGCCGGAGGGGTTAACCGATGCGCAGGCGCTGGAGAGCATGAAACGCAGCTACGGGCAGATACTCGAGCGCGCGGAGCGGTACGGCATCAACATCAATATTGAAATACACGGCTACTTTACCACCAAGCAGGACATGATTGAAAAGATGCTGGATTTCGCGGATTCTGCGCATTTCGGGCTCAATTTCGACACCGGCAACTCGTATATCGCGGGCAATGATCCGGTTGAGTTCTGCAAAAGGTTTATCAGGAGAATCAATCACGTTCACATCAAGGACGTATCCGAAAGCCTGGCCAAAGCATCCCGCGGCGAAGAGACGGGCATCGGTATCAGCCATTGTGCCATCGGCGACGGCGTCAATGCCGAAAACATCGTCGGCGTTTTAACGCTGCTCAGGGATGCCGGATACAGCGGCGCGCTGAGTATGGAGACGGAGGGTGCGGGCGGCCCGTTGATTGAAAAGTCACTCAAGTGGCTCAGACAGACTTTGCTCAGCCTCGGTATAGAGGAAATGAAATAAACGAGCAAACAAAAAAGGAGGAAAAGATGAAAAATTGCAAGGCACTGGTTATGATTTTGCTGGTGGCTGTCATGGTGTTTTCAATGTTCGGTTGCCAAGCAGCCGGCAATGAACCGGCGGCAAGCGATTCAGCAGCCCCTTCGGAATCCGTTTCGGCAGATGCCGGCACATCGGATCAGCCGTCAGAGGAACCCTCGGCCGCTTCAGAAAAAAAGGTGTATGGCTATGTGACACCCGGCCCGGATACCTGGTATAAGAAGGATGTTGAAGGCTTCCAGTATGCCGCGGAGCTCGCAGGGG
This sequence comes from Bacillota bacterium, assembly GCA_023408075.1. GTDB lineage: Bacteria > Bacillota > Clostridia > Christensenellales > SZUA-584 > SZUA-584. Next base: position 36,905 of record JAEYKW010000032.1, read on the forward strand.
CAGAAGTGGTGGTGCTCAACTCGGATTATGACGTTGAGAAGGAAATCGCCAACATTGACGCGCTTATCAATCAGGGCGTAGACGGCATGTGCGTGTTCACATTCAACGAGGGCGGTGCCAATATCGCCGCTGAGAAGTGCGCCGAAGCCGGAATCCCGCTGGTGGTGACGGACAACGTGGGCGAGGTGCTCAAGCAGGATAACGACATCGTGGCATGCATCGACTTCGACTGGAAAGCCATGGGTACCGACTGGGCAGAATACATTGCCGAGAATTATCCGGGCGAGAACATCGCGATGATCACAGGCCTTTTCGAGCACATACCGGTTCAGATGTACAGAAGCACATTTGAGCCCAAGGTGGAAGAGCTCGGCGTCAACAAAATCGTTGAGATTCGCAACGGCGAGTATAACCCGGAAGTGGCTGTCAATGAGGCGATGGACCTTGTGGAATCCGGTGTGGACTTCTCAGTGCTGTTTGTCGGCAATGAAGATATGGCCGCAGCGGTTATCAGAATGCTCGACAGCAAGGGCGTGCTCAACAACCCGATTAAGGTGATATCCGAGAACGGTTCCCCGGTGGGCATTCCGCTCGTGAAGGACGGCAGCCTGTCTTACACAATCAGCTCCTCTCCGGGCTGGGAAGGCATGATTTCGTTCCTCGCGCTGCACGCATATGTCACGGGCACCATCACGGATGTGAACCAGCAGATTATGCTGCCCATCACTCCCGTCAACGCGGATACGATTGACGATCCCACAAAGGTGGTGCCGTGGGAAGTGGATCCCGTCTGGATTCAGCTGACCAAAGAATACTTCCCGCAGTATGACGGGCTGTACAAAGCGGACTAATTGACCTTTAAATGAAAGGCTGCGTCCCTGCCCCAAAGACAGGCGGGGACGCAGTTGATTCATCTTTGGCATACAGACGGGAGAGTGAAGAGATGGGAGAGATACTTCGCGCAGAAGGCATCAGCAAAACTTTCGGCGGGCACAAGGTGCTCAGCAATATCAATTTTTCTATTCGTGAAGGTGAAGTCCATTGCCTTGTGGGTGAAAACGGCGCAGGCAAATCGACGCTCATCAAAATACTGTCGGGCGCGCTGAGCCCGAGTGAAGGCAGAATTATTATCGGCGATACGGTCTACAGCGCGCTGAATCCCTCGACAGGCATTGACCTTGGGGTCTCGGCGATCTATCAGGATGTAGAACTGATCGACGTTTTGACTGTCGCAGACAACATCTTTCTGGGCAACGAACGCACAAAGGGGCCGGGCTTCATCAATGTGGGGGTACAGGTTGCGAAAGCTCAGGAGATTCTCGATAAACTGAAGATCAAAATAGATCCGAACATGCTCGTTGAGGAGCTGTCGGTGGCACAGAAGCAGACGCTCCAGATCGTCAAAGCGCTGCATTCGCAGTGCAAGGTGTTGATTATGGACGAACCCACGAGCTCCCTCGGCGTGGAGGAAACCAAGGCGCTGATGGAAATGGTTCGGGATTTGAAGAGCCAGGGAATCGGCATCATTTATATCTCACATTACTTTGAGGAGATATTTGAAATCGGCGACCGCATCACGATACTCAAGGACGGCTCGTATGAAGGGACTTACGACATCGGTGATGTCACCGTCGAGCAGGTGATTCGCAAGATGGTGGGGCGCGATGCGTCGCTGTTCTATAAAAGAGAGAAGGTCTCGCACGGAGACGGCGTGCTCGAGGTCAAAAGCTTCAATTGGGGCCAGACCGTCAAGGATGTGTCGTTTTCGGTGCATCAGGGCGAGATATTCGGAATCGGCGGCCTGGTGGGTGCCGGTCGGACGGAGCTTGCAAACCTGATCGTCGGTATTGACAAGAAGGACAGCGGGGAATTGCTGCTGAACGGCGAGAAGGTTGCCAACCACAACCCGAAGCAGGCGATAAGAAACGGCTTTTGCATGGTGACGGAGAACAGAAAAGCGAATGCTTTGTTTCTGGATCGTCCGTCGGTTGAAAATATACTGCTGGTCTCGAACGAAATGGACCGCGGGCCGCTGCTCAAGGCACGGAAGGAAAAGAAACAGTTTGCCGATATGGTCGATAAGCTGAACATTGTGCTGACAGGGCCGGAGCAGGAAATGGGGAGCCTCAGCGGCGGAAATCAGCAGAAAACGGTGATTGCGCGCTGGCTGCTCAGCAACTGCCGGGTGTTCATATTCGACGAACCGACAAAGGGCGTGGATATCGGCGCGCGTGAAGAGATATACAAGCTGATGGTGGAGCTCGCGAAGGACGGATGTTACATCATTATGATCTCCTCCGATATGCCCGAGCTGTTGTCCATGAGCGACCGGATTGGCGTGATGCGCGAGGGTATGCTGACGCATATCGTTCAGGATGTCCGTGAAGAGGAACTATTACAATACTTTCTGGGGGTTGAATAGCGCTATGACAGTACTGCATAAAAAACAAAGTTTTCGGTTTTTAAGGGAGCAATGGTTCTTTTTGCTGATCGTTATCGTATTGATGTCGGTTGTGGCGGGAATCGGCAACAGCAAATACTTTAACGGCAGCAACATCATCAGCATTCTGCAGCAGATTTCAGTGCTGGGGCTGGTGGCATCGGGCGCGACGATACTCATTATATCGGGCAACTTCGATATATCCGTGGGTGCGATCATCGGCTTATCCACGTGCGTGATGGCCATGATGATGTCGTCGGGGATATCGGTGCTGCTTTCGGTCTGTGTGGGTATCGCCATCTCCATTGCCTGCTCTTTGCTCAATGCCGCCTGCTCCATCCTTTTTAAAGCGCCCACGTTTATCATATCTCTCGCAACCACGGGGATATTCAGCGGTATCGCTTTGGCGCTGACGGAGGGCACGATTCAGACGATCTACGGCGTGTTTGAGTCGCTCGGCAACGACATGCTGCTCGGCTTTATACCCTATTTGTTCCTGATCAGCATCGTGGGATATCTGCTGGTGCACTTCACGCTTAAGAAGGCCAAGCTCGGCCGCCGTGTGTATGCGATCGGCAACAACCCGCGTGCCGCGTACCTGTCGGGCATCAAGGTCAACCGCAACATACTCGGCTTCTTTGCAATCAACGGATTGTTGGTGGGCGTCGCTTCCATGCTGCTGCTCTCCCGGCTCGGCGCAGCCCAGCCGTCTACCGGGGCCGGTATGGAGCTCAAAGCCATTGGCGCTGTGGTCATCGGCGGTGCGCCCATGACGGGCGGGAGAGGCAAGATCATCGGCACATTCTTCGGTGTGCTGCTGATGGGCGTGATATCGAACGTTCTTAACATGCTGCGCGTCAACGCGTATCTGCAGGATATTGTTTTTGGTGTGCTGGTGATTGTTGCGCTCGCGGTGAGCACTTTGGGGCAGTCATCCAGAGCTAAGAGCTGATAGGGGTTGGTGAGCTTATGCAAAACTACGAAATCAAAAACGAACAGATCAAACGGCGGTTTAACCAGCTGAAATTGACGAATCCGGATCAATTCGCACAGCGCCTTAATCTCTCCTGGAGTGTATGGATGTTTGGCATTGAGAAGCTCGAAGACACGGCGAGTCGTCTTGCCAAGAACGGCATCCATTATATTGAGCTCAAAGCGGACCAGCATACGCATGGCTCGGGCCTCAAGGTCGCGGAGGTCAGGAAGGTTCTCGGCGACTATGATATCAAGGTTTCGGGCGCGTGCGGCATGTTTTCGGAGGGGAACGACCTGTCCTCCACCGATGTGTATTCCGTGCAGCATGCGGTTGACTATATCAAGCGCGAAGTCGAATTCCTGGCGGAGGTCGGCGGCGAATACATGATCGTCGTACCAACCGCCGTGGGCAGGCCGGAGGCGGCGGACGGCGCCGAGTTTTTGCGGAGCGTAAACGCACTGAGAAGCTGCGGCGATTTCTTCGCGCAGCACGGCATCAAAGCGGCGATTGAGCCCGTCCGCAGTGCCGAGGTCAGCTTGGTCCATTCGGTTTCCGACGCCAAACGCTATATTGGTGCAATCGGCCATGACGCAATCGGGCATATCAATGCGGACACATATCATATGCTGCTCGAAGAGGCGCATATCGGTGAAGCCATACTCAGCGCGGGAGACCAGCTCGTGAATCTGCACTTGGCCGACAGCAACCGGGATGCGCTGGGCAGCGGCATGATTGATTTTGATACGGTGATCCGTGCGGCTTATCTGATCGGCATGAACGCAAAGGGCCGCTATGTCACACCGGAACCGCTCGGACCTTTTCCGGTACCGTATGTACTGGCCAACGGCCCGTGCGATGTCGCGGTGATGGACCGGCTGGTCAGCGAAACGGCAAGCTATTTCAACCGGCGCGAGCAGGAAGTTCTGGAATTGTGAGTAAACGCTGATTCATTCGAAACAGCGTTTCAAATCATTGTTGACTTGACAGGAGGCTTATCAATGAAGCTCGGATTTGCAAGCGCGATACTGCCCGATTTATCCTTCGAGGAGCTGGTGGATTTCGCATCGATACACGGCTTTCAGTGTGCCGAGGTGATGTGCTGGCCTCAAGGAAAAGCGGAAAGACGCTATGCCGGAGTGACTCACATCGATATGGATGCACTCTCGCAGGCGGAGGCCGCAAGGATAAACGATTATATTCACAGCCGAAAAATTGAAATATCGGCGCTCGGATACTATCCGAACCCGCTGGACCCGGATTTGGAAAAGCGCGAGGTGTACATTGCGCATATCAAAAAGGTGATTCGCGGCGCGGCACTGCTCGGGGTGAGTACCGTGACGACGTTTATCGGGCGGGATCCGCAAAAAACCGTTTCCGAAAACCTGTCGGAATTTCAAAAGGTCTGGCCGGATATCATCAAGCTTGCGGAAGATGCCGGTGTGCGTGTGGCGATTGAAAACTGCCCGATGCTTTTTACTGCGGACGAGTGGCCGGGCGGCAAGAACCTTGCCACCACGCCGAAAATTTGGCGTGAGATGTTCGGCATCATAGAAAGCCGCTGCTTTGGCCTCAATTACGATCCGTCCCATCTGCTGTGGCAGCAGATGGATTACATTAAGCCGATATACGAGTTTAAAGAGAAATTATTTCATGTGCATATCAAGGATGCAAAGGTCTACAAGGATAAGCTCGATGACGTGGGCGTGATGGCGACACCTCTTGAGTTTTGTGCGCCCAAAATACCCGGGCTCGGAGATATCGACTGGGGCCGCTATATATCGGCGCTGACCGATATTGCATATCAGGGCTGCGTCGTCATCGAGGTGGAAGACAAGGCGTTTGAAGACAGCCTGGCAAGCCGTAAAAAAGCGGTGATACAGTCCAAAACCTATATTAATCAGTTTTTGTTTTAGATGAGGTTTGAGTATGAAGAAACTAACAGCAGGAGTCATCGGCACGGGTTTTATCGGGCCGGCGCATGTGGAAGCCATCAGGAGAACAGCGCTCGGAAGTGTGGCCGCACTGGCGGACATCAATGACGAGGTCGCGCAGCAAAAGGCGGACGAACTCGGAATCCCTACGGCCTACGGCGATTACAAAGCGCTGCTGGCCGATGATAGCATCGACATCGTTCACATCTGCACGCCCAATCACTTGCATTTTGCCATGGCGAAAGAAGCGCTGCTGGCAGGCAAGCATGTGGTGTGCGAAAAACCGCTGGCCATGAACAGCGCCGAAGCGAACGAACTGGTGAACATCGCAAACGAAAAGCAGCTGGTCAACGCGATCCATTTTAATTTGAGATTTTACCCCATCATGCATCAGGCCAAGGCGATGATTGAAAGCGGTGAGCTCGGAGACATCATCGCCGTGAACGGGTCTTACCAGCAGGATTGGCTGCTCTACGACACGGATTACAACTGGCGGCTGGAGCCAAGGTACAGCGGAGAAAGCAGAGCCATAGCCGATATCGGGTCACACTGGTTTGACGCCGTCGAGTTCATCACGGGGCTATCGGTTCATAAGGTCTGCGCGGATTTCGCCACATTCCATCCGGTCAGAAAAAAGCCGTTGAAAGCCATAGAGACATATTCGGGCAAGCTGCTCAAACCGCAGGACTACGAGGCTGTGGGAATCAACACGGAGGACTATGCCTCTGTGCTCATCCGGTTCAGCGGCGGTGCGCATGGGAGCGTCACGGTCAGCCAGGTTGCGGCCGGCAGAAAGAACAGGTGCTATATTGAAGTGTACGGCACCAAAAAGTCGCTCGTGATCGATACGGAAGACTGCAACAGCCTTTGGATTGGCAACAGGGATGAAGCCAATCAGGTGCTGATGAAGGATCCCGCACTGTTGAGCGCTGCCGCCAGAGCGATTTGTTCGTATCCGGGCGGGCACAGCGAGGGCTTCCCGGACTGCTCCAAGCAGATGTTCAAAAAAATCTATGCGTATATACTTGCCGGCGGCAAAGGAACAGTCGAATTCCCGACGTTTGCAGACGGCGAGAGGGAGCTCGTGATATGTGAACGCATCTGCGAATCCGCGCGGGAAGAAGCTTGGAAGGAGCTATAGCCGCGTTGTCTTGAGTGAACGCTGATTCATTCGAAAAGGCGCCTTGACGGCTGATTAAATAGCAGCGCTTATCTTGCTGCTAAGGCTGCCGATAAAGTGTGTAATTAAGCCTCTCGGTCCACCCCTACGGGGTAGTCAGACAGCTATCCCAAAGGGATGGATCGGGAGGTGCCGGAGAGAGTGACCGTTTTCAAGCCATTTCTCTCCCCCAGTCACCTGGCGGTGACAGCCCCCAATCCACCCTAAAGAGTAGTCGTCAGAGGGGGCCATGATAAGAGGCTTTTTTGATACTCTGAGCAGCGGTTATCCGCTGCTGCCAGCCAAAAGCATGCGGGAGATGAGGGGAGCGCCGGATTAATTCCGGCGCTTTGCGTTTTTGTTTTATCACCCGGTCGAAGCACCCCGACAATCCGGATATCATAATAAGCCAAAGTATGATCGCCTCTATCATGGCAAAACGGTTGTAGCCGTTATCGGCAGCTATGAACAGTTAACCGCATATATATGGATAGTTTGCCATGAACGAGCCTCTTTCGGTTCGCATTGGGCTGTAAGCAAAAAGCCAGTGATGAATGTTTTCATAGCACTGGCTTCTTTTTCAGACGGGTGTTGCGCTGCACATCAGCTGCGTCTCTTTTTTCTCAAGAACACAATGACTCCGATGCACAATATGACGGCGGCTACGATCAGCCAAAGCCAGGTCAGCGGCCTTTCAGGCACTTCCACCACAGTGAACAAGCCGGGCTGAGACGTATTGATCACGATGTAGCTGTCTTTGACGGCGGCCTCCACTTCCACGAGCCGGTTTGTGGCTTCGTCGAAACGGAAAACGCGAAGCTGGCTGCCCATACCGTCCGGCACGGCGATTTTGATGGTGAGCCGGCCGTTCACCTGAGGTATCGGCGCATCGTTCTGATCGAGAAGTGTCAGATCATAGAGCGCAAAGTTGTCCGCGTTTTTCAGATCATCAATCCCCAAAAGCAGGTCCTTGACCGTGTTGGCGGTTTGTCCGTCTGAGGCTGCGATCTCGTCGATATCCACGGTAATATCTTCAACATCGTCGGGGAGAATGACATCGGATATATCCACTTCAATATCCGTTTCCGGATTGAACACAGTCTTCTCTTCCTCCGACGCACTTGTGACGGTCACCGGCACTTTGCCGCTGCAAGCCGTGTAATTGGCGGTGTCGTCAGGCGTGAATATGACGTCATAGTCGCCCGTCGCGATCACGGCGGCATCGGGTGTCTTCCAGCGGAACGTGCCGGAGACGCTGCCCTGCCCGCCTGTGAGCACGGAGGACGAAAGCGGACCCGAGCCTGTGATGGCCGAAGCGGATGGCAGCGTTTTGATCGAAGCTGCGGCCTTGCCGATGTTGATGATGACGGATGCCGATGTGGATTTATACTGCGCGTCGCCTGATTTTGCGGCCGTGATCACAGCCTGACCCGCTTTAAGCAGGGTGACTCGGTCTCCCGAAAGGGTGACGCAGTCGCCGCCGCTCGCCACCGTATACCTGACCGCGCCGGAGCCTTGTCCGCCGGAGGCCGATACCGTAAACGGACTGTCGCCCAAGGTCTTGCTGACCGTGCCGCCTGTGAAGCCCGTCTGGTTCCGTTTTGTCACGCTGAATTCGGTCAGCGTGGCGGTCTGAGCCGAAGTATAGTTATCGCTTGAGGCTTGCACATACGCGGCAGTCAGCGCATATGTGCCTTCGGGGACTGCGCTCCAGACCGTTTTTGCGGTATAAACGCCGTTTTCGAATGCAACGGGTACATTGGCAGCGATGACTTCATCACCGGCTTTGAACGTGACCGTGCCTGCGGGCAGATTGACCGCATTTTGGATCCCTGCCGTCAGCGTCACATCATCAAGCGCATAGCGGCTGCCCGATGCGGACATATGCAGCGAGACCGGGCGTTTGGCAACAATAAATTGTATGCCCAAGCTGCCTGTGTAGTTGCCCTTACCTGTCACGGTGGCTGTGGCTGTTCCGGCGTTGACGTTGCCCGCAAACGACAGGGTATAATCCGTGCCGGCAGTCAACGTTTTTCCATGGCCGTCTTTAACCGTGAGAGCCGGTTCAATGGCGCTGCCCGAATAAACCTGATCCGCAACGGGCGTCACGGTAAAACCGGAACCGGGAAGAATAGAGAATTGTGCAGTGCCGGTGCTCACTCCGGTGTAATTGCGCTTGCCCGCCACTTCAACCGTCGCCGTTCCCGCATTTGTATTGTTTGTGTATGTGGCCGTGTAATCCCGGCTGTCCAGCGTGAGGCCGTCGGCATCGGTGACGGCGACCGCCGGGGTCAGCGGGCTGCCGCTATATGCTTGATTGCCGACCGGCGCAACCGTGAGCACGCTGGATTTCGGGCTGATCGTAAATGTGCGGCTGCCCATGCTGGTGGTCGCATAATTGCGGCTACCCGTCACGGTGACGGTGGCGGTGCCCGCGTCCGTGTTGCTGCTGTACGCAATATCATAATCCAGACTGCTCAGCGTGAGGCCGCTCGCGTCGGTGACGGTGACCGCCGGGGTGACTGGGCTGCCCGTATAAGTTTGATTGACGATGGGTGCGACGGTCAGTGCGCTTTGTCTGGCGCCGATGATAAACGTCTGGGTTCCCATGCTCGTGCCTGTGTAGTTAAGCTGGCCTGTGACGATGACCGAGGCCATGCCCACGCTTGTATTGCTGCCATATACCGCCTTGTATTCCTGACTGCTGAGTGTACGGCCGTCAGCATCGGTGACCGTGATCGCGGGGGTGACTGGGCTGCCCGTGTAGGATTGACTGTCGATGGTCGCGACCGTCAGTGCACTTTGCTTGGGGACAATGGTGAAGACGCCGACACCCATGCTCGAATTCGTATAATTGCGTTTGCCTATGGCCAAGACTGAGGCCGTGCCCGCATTTGTATGGTTGTTATATGCAATCTCGTAGTCCTCACTATTGAGCGTGAGACCGTCAGCGTCGGTGACTGTAATCGCCGGAGTCATCGGGCTCCCTGAATACGTTTGAGCGGGGATGGCCGCAATTGTCAGAGCGCTGTGCTTGGGGGCGATGGTGAATGTGCGGCTGCCCGTGCTGGTGTTCGTATAGTTGCGCTTACCCGTGACGGTGACGGTCGCGGTGCCCGCGTCCGTATGATCGGTGTACGTGACGTCGTAATCATCGGTGCTGAGTGTGAGACCGTCTGCGTCGGTGACGGTGACCGCAGGGGTTATCGCACTGCCCGAATACGTTTGACTGCTGATGACCGCAATTGTCAGTGCGCTTTGCTTGGGAACAATGGTGAAGGCGCGGCTGCCCGTACTCGTGTTTGTATAGTTGCGCTTGCCCGTGACGGTGACGGTCGCAGTGCCTGCGTCTGTGTGGTTGGCATATGTCGCCTCGTAATCCTGACTGCTGAGAGTCAGCCCGTTTTCGTCTGTAACCGTGACCGCAGGGGTCACAGCGCTGCCCGTATAGGTTTGATTGTCAATAGGGGCAACCGTCAGCGAGCCTTCCTGAGGGATGATGGTAAAGGTCTGTGTGGCGCTGCTGCCCGAATAGATCCCGGTGCCTGTGACGGCGACGGTGGCGGTTCCGGCTTGAACATTGTCGTCATAATCCACCGAATAGTCCGTTGCCCCGTCGAGAATTGATGATCCGTCTTTGACGGTGACATCGGGCCTAATCTCGGCGCCTGTATAGGTCTGGTCGGGGATATCCTCCACGGTCAGCGACGGGAGAATGGAAAAGTTATAGGCGGCGGTTGCGGCATAATAGGTATCGTCTGCCGCTTTGGTGGCGGTGACTGTGTAATTGCCAATGCTGTTTGGCGCTGCGGTGCTGGGGCCGTAGGCCGTTTCTGCTCGCCCGGTATATGAATAGGATACGGCGCCCGGACCGTCACCGCCCGATGTGTCGGGGCTGATCGCGCTGCCTGTGGAATATATCGTTTGCATATCCGTCACGGAAAGCGGTGACTGATCCATTTTTAATGTCCCGGAGCTGTTGATACCATAATAATGGTAATTGACCGTGCCGTTCGTCGTTGTGCGCCCCACAATATCCACCGTCAAGTTTGTGCTCGGCGCGTCAAGATACAGGTATATATATCCATTATAGGCCGCGTTGGTGGGCGTAGATATGATATCCTCAGTTCCATAGCCCGAGTAAATCAAACTGCCAACCTTTATGGTCATGGACTCGACGCTGATGCGCCGCAACCCCAAGGGCATACGCATTTTAATTTTATACTGATACGTGTCGAAGCTCGCTTCGATGCTGCCGCCGGTGATCTCGATGGTACTCTCGTATCCAAGCTGGTAGGTTTGATAGTCAGGCTGGAAAGAATCGTTTGTGCACCGGACGGTACCGCCGCTGATATTGATGGTGCCGCCGTAGACACTTGTGTAATACTCAAAATAGCCGGAGCCAATGGCGGTATCCCAGTCGGTGCCGGGCTGCGCGACGACATGTCCGCCCGAAATACTGACGGTGCCGATAAGGTCCGAAAATGAAGCGCCACCTATACCCGCAGCGCCGCCCTTGCCGACGGCGGTCACGGTTCCTCCGGTAATGGTGATGTCGCCGCAATTGATTTGGTATACATCATCGTCTCCGGCGCTTTCAAAGCTTCCGGTTCCGATGCCCGCGCCTCCGAAGAAGTCGCCATCCAGGTCGGAACCCGACCCGTTGCCGCCAACCGCATGGATGGTCCCGCCGTGAATATTGATGGTTCCGAGGCTGCTGGGCTTCGCGACACCGTTATATCCCGAGCCTATCCCCGCCGCATAATCGCCGCCCACAGCCCACAGCTCGCCCGTGCTCTCCTCGGTAATGTTCAATGTCGCGCCGGAAAGCACCTCGATTGCGGCGAAAAGGATCCAGCCAGTAATCTCATTATATCCCGACACAGTCAGATTGAGCGTGGCACCGGATTTTATAAGGATGCTGCTGTTGTTCATCGTTACGCTGTTCAGCGTGACATACGCGGTCACATCCGGCTCGATTTCGATCAATTGATCGGTATAGGTGCCGGAAAGGATGCGCGGCGTGCTGTCGGTTATCTTGTTTCCATCATCCGCTGATACCGGTATGACGCTGAAAGGCAGCAGCATCGTAATCATAAGCACGACCAGAACGGATATCAATAGCTTTTTGCAGAATCTCTTTATCATTTGGCACCATCCTCAAAAAAATATCACTTTTTTTCACGCCGCTGACCCTTAGCGATGATGATCACCCCTGCCGCCGCAACAACAATAACGGCCGCGACAACGGCCCAAAAGTAGCCGACTCCGGAGTTCATATCGCCTGCCTGCGGCAGACTGTTGGCCGCTGCGTATTGGGCCGCCGCAGGCTGCCCGATGACGGCATAAGCAAGCTCAAAGCTCATACAACATACTTTTCTCCATCCGTCTATTGCGTGTTTTTCGTAACGGCTACTTTCCGAAGCAACCGGGAATCTGTCAGCCAACAGGCAATTTTGTTGCAGATATCTCAAGTTAGTCATATCCACCATCAGTCTAACACACGATTCTAACAGGATTCTGACAGATACTATCGTTTTCGCGTTCTTATTGTTAAGTTTCTATCAAATTCATGGTTCATTTGCCGATTTATTGATTTTCATTGAATCCTGTAATATGATGAACGAAAATGAGGTGAACAGTTGGAACACATCAGGCTTATATACACTGTATTGCTAATAGCTTCGTTGGTTTGCGCCGTCTTTCTCATCAGCTATGCCTATAAGAGAAGAACCATGCCGGGCGCGAAATATTTCATATTTCTTTTGCTTGCGGCGTTGGTTTACAACGGCGGGTATATCGGCGAAATCAATGCGCCCGCCAAAGAAAGCGCGCTTTTTTGGTTTCACATTGAACACGTCGGCATTCCGATTCAGCATTATCTCTGGGCGGTTATGAGCCTTGAGTTCGTGAGGATCAACAGAAAGTATTTAAAGATCGCCAAGCTCGTTTTGCTTTATCATCCCGTCTTATACTATGCGCTTTACTTCACCAACGGCTTTCATCATCTTTATATATCAGAGTTCAATTATGTCAGCAACGGCTTTTTTCAAGTGGTGCAAACGGTCAAAGGCCCGGCCTATATGCTGATGGTGGTATCCGGTACGCTGCTCGCTGTCGTTTGCTTCGGCGCATATATACGCGCGTATATACGGTCGTCACGTCTGCACCGGTACGGTTATATGATCATGATCGCGGCGTCTCTGCTGCCGTGGATTGCCGTCTATCTGACCGTTTCGCCCGACAATACCTTGTGCATCGATTATTTTCCGATATTCTCGAGCGTATCCGGACTGTTCTATCTGATCGGCATATTTCAGTACAAGCTGTTTCAAATCGTTCCGATCGCGACGGACATGGTGTATCGGCATGCCAAGGAAGGCATTATGCTCATTGACCAGGCCGACCGGATCATAGACGTGAATGATTACATAGCGAGTGTGTATCCCGATTTAAGGAGTCTGAGAAAACGGCTCACGTTTGCCGCATTCGTGAACTCTCACACCGAGCTTGGCCCTCTGGCGGACGGAGAGAACAAAAGCGCACAATATCAGCTTTTGCGTTTGGGCGAAGAGCGGCATTATTTTGCGGAGACAACGCCCATCAGGGCCGACAAAGAGCTGGTCATCGGAACAATGCTGACGGTCAACGACATCACGTCGTTTGTAGCGCATCAAAAGCAGCTCGAATCGATTGCGAGCAGCGCGATCGATAAAGCCGAAACAAACGAGATATCGTTTCTTCAGGCGCAGATCAAGCCGCATTTTTTAAACAACACGTTAAGCGTGATATCGTCGATGATCACGAGCGACCCGGGCAAGGCCAAGGCACTCATCGCGGATTTGGGGGAGTATCTGGTGAGAAGCTGTTACTTTGATAGCGATACGGATATGGTCTCTCTTGCCGAAGAGCTGGAGACGGTCAATGTGTTTGTGACCATCGAAAAGGCCCGTTTCGGAGACCGGATTCAATTTGAGCTCGTATGCACGGAGCCTCCGAATATCTTTATGCCGCGGCTCGTGCTTCAGCCGCTGGTCGAGAATGCGATACGGCACGGTGTGCTGAAAAAAGCCGAGGGCGGGAAGATCACGCTGCGCATAGAGGAGGATTCAGACGGTGTCCTGTTTTCGGTGCTGGACGACGGCGTGGGGATGACGCCCGAGAAAGCCGCTTCCCTGACGGTCAAAAAGGACAGCCTTGACCGGGTGGGGCTGCTGAACATCAATAAACGGCTGGTCAAATATTACGGAGAGGGCCTGCGCATTCAGAGCGCGGTGGACGGCGGCACGCAAGTTGCATTCAGGATTGCCTGTTACGAACGGGACGGGGTGAAAATTGATGGTTAATGCCATAGTTGTGGATGATGAGTGGTACAATCTCAAAGAGATCGGCGAACTTGCGGAGCGAACGGGTTTTCTGCATGTGGCGGGAATGTATCAGAATCCGCTGACTGTGCTTGAGCAGTGGGACGATATCCGCCCGAACGTCGCTTTTATCGATATTGAAATGCCTGAAATGGACGGCATCACGCTTGCGGAAAAGCTGCTGGAGAAAAATCCGTCCACGATGATCGTGTTTATCACCGGCTGGGATCGGTATGCCGTCAAGGCATTCGATTTGAACGCGCTCGATTATATTCTCAAACCCGTTAAAGAGGAGCGCTTCTCACGGATGGTGGAAAAAATCCGCAATGAAATCAGTCAGGAGAAGCCAATTGAGCCCCATATGCTGAAAATCCAATGCTTTGACAGCCTCGAAACAACGGTCGGCGGCGTGCCGGTGAAATGGGAACGGGCCAAGGCGGAGGAGCTTTTCGCTTTTCTTGTGATGAACCATGGCCGTTTCATGCACAAAGAGACGATTATTGAGAACCTCTGGCCCGACTATATCCCAGAAAAAGCGCTGCCCATACTGCAAACAGCGATATGCAAAATCAGAAAGGTATTCTCGCAGATTCAGGACAACGTGAAGCTCGAATACAGCGGAAACAGATACCGTTTGTCTCTTTTTAATACGCAGTGTGATTATCTCGAGCTCGAGCGCCGGTTAAACAGCGCGGTCTATTGGAACACGCTGGCCGATATCGAGTCTACCTGCTCGCTGTACAAGACCGGCTTTCTCGCGCAGCAGGGGTATATATGGAGCCTTGGAAAGGATGAGCAGCTACGGCGTTGCCTTTTGAGCCATGTGAACAGAACCGTATTAAAACACAGGCAGGCCGACGTGCAGAATTATCCCTGCATTCAGGATTTGATATCGGCGCAGGATATATAAACCATCGGCACTTAGGGGATATCGAGGTTCAGGTAATTCGCTCCCCATTTGTTGATTTCCTTTAATATAGGAATTAAAGACTTGCCGAATTCGCTCAGCGAGTATTCAACGCGCAGCGGGACTTCGGGATAGACGCTGCGAACGATCAGGCCGCTTTTTTCGAGCTCGCGCAGCTGGGCGGTCAGCACCTTTTGTGTGGCCTCGGGGAACTTTCTGCAGATTTCGCCGAAACGCAGCGTTTCTTCGGCAAGGTTCCAAAGTATCACGCATTTCCATTTGCCGCTGACCAGATGCACGGCCAGCTCCATCGGACAGTTAAAATTCTTGTTGTTAAATTGAATCATCGACATCCATCTTCCTGCTTACTTTTATGAAAGCAACCGACTTATTTGTGCGTAATTGTCATATGCAAAACCTGATACTATTATATAAAAGAATCAAAGAGTTTACAAATTATACGGAGGTTTGAGTATGAATGACATGATAAAAACAATGATCAGCCGGAAAAGCATACGGCGGTTTTCGGACAAAAGGGTTGAAAAGCAGGATATCAAGGGGATTTTGGAGGCCGCGATGAACGCGCCCTCGGCGTGCAACCAGCAGATATGGCAGTTTGTTGTGATCGATGACGCAGCGATTTTGGAAACGCTGTCGCAGATGCATTCCGGCATCAGCTTCCTTAAAAACGCGCCGCTTGCGATACTCGTTTGCGGGGAACCTGAGGCGGCCGTGCTCGATTATTTTTGGGAAGACGACTGTGCGGCGGCCACGCAGAACATATTGCTCGCAGTCCACGCGCTGGGCCTCGGTGCCACATGGAGCGGCGTGAACAGAAAGGCGCCCGATATGGTGGCGTTTATTCAGAGTACAGCCGGTATTCCCACAAAGTACGTGCCTTTTTCCATTATCATTATCGGACATCCCGATGAAGAGAGACGGAATCAGGACCGTTATCAGGCAGCCAAAGTGCGTTACAACGGATGGGATACACAATGGACTGAATGTTAACGCGACATTCATAAAGCGCTGCCCAAAAGACCGGCGCTCCAGAACGTAAAATAACCTCTTGCTGTGGCCCCCTGACGGCCATCCTTTATGGACGGATGGGGAGCTGTCGCCGATAGGTGACTGGGGGAGAATAAGACTTTAAATTGGTCATTCCCGCTGGTACTTTGTGCCGCCTTGCTCATCTGCGAGAGGTCTATAGGCTTTTTAGGCAGCTTTAAGCGGCGGATGAGGATGTTTATGGACTCTCATCCGTTCGCATTTTGAGTTACGGTCCGCCGTGTGAGTAGACGAATTTCTCCTTCGTGGTTTTCGTTTGCGCGGGCGGACAGCGCGTGCTCACTCTGGGAGACAGAATGTCTTGATAGCAAGAGCAACGTTTACTGTTATACAGAAGCGCCGGACTGATGACCGGCGCTTCATGAATATAAGAATGTGATCTGTGGCACGCTATTTTGATCTCGCATAATCGGCAATCCGGCTTGCGAGCCGCTGTGCAAAATCCGCGGATGCCGAATAAAAGTATTTGAGCGCGGTGCGCCGCAGCCCTTCGGAAACATGCACCAGTTCGGCAGCCAAGTTGTCAATCAGGCTGTTTTTTTGTTCGGGAGACAGAGACATATAGCGCTGTCCGGCCTGCGTGAAATTATCGGTCTTGGGAATCTGCGATCTGACCAGCTGCCCTCCCGCGTACGTATCGGTACCGCTCGTCACCAAATCGTCGGGCGTCCAGTTCTTCTGCGCATTCACGGGAATATCCCTGAAGTTTTTTCCGAGGCGGTGGCGCTGTGAATCCCAGTAGATATTGGCACGGGCCTGCAGCAGCTTGTCATCGGAAAGCTCGGCACCGTCCAGCAAATTCGCGGGCGAGAAGGCCACCTTTTCAATTTGTTCCATGTAATCAACCGGGTTGCGGTTCAGCGTCAGCCGGCCCACAGGTATGAGCGGATACTGTTCCTCGCTCCATGTTTTTGTGCAGTCGAGCGGGTCAAAGGGCAGGTAGTCTTCATCGCACGGGTCCATCAGCTGAACGTGCAGCTCATATTGCACCGGGCGCCCGGAGGCAATCGTATCAAAAAGGTCCTGGCCTGCGATGTCGGGGTTCTTACATGCCAACGCCACGGCTTCCTGTCGGCTGATATATTCCTCACCGGCGAGCGGAATCCAATGGTATTTGACATAGCGGCGCTCGCCCTGTGCGTTTCTCCACACAAAGGTATTCACGCCAAACCCTTTGATATGCCGGAAGCTTTTGATTGTGCCCACATCCGAATAAAGCCAGGTCACAAAATGTGTGGTTTCCGGTGCGGTTGCGAAAAACCGCCAAAAGCGGTCGGGGTTCGTCAGGTTGTTGACGGGTGAGGGGGAAAGCGCTGCGATGGCCTGCGGGAACTTGACGCCGTCGCGCACAAACAGCACGGGGATATGGTTGCATAACAGATCAAAGATGCCTTCGTTCGTGTAAAACTTAACAGAAAACCCGCGCACATTGCGGGACGTATCCGGCGTTCCCTTGTTGCCCGCTGCGAGAGAAAAGCGCACCATGGCGGGCACCTGCTGACCGGGCACCTGCAAAAACTTGAGCTTGGTATAATCTCTCATGGAATACATCGTCTGAAAGGTACCGAATGCGCCGAACCCCTTCACGTGAAGCGGCCGCTCGAGAATTTTGGTATGGGTAAATATCTCAAGCGCCTCATGCAAAGTGCTGTCCTGCTCAAGAACAGGGCCTCTTGGCCCCACAGTCTGTGAGTGCTTTGTATGAAGATGGTGGTCTTTCTCCCAGGACAGCGTTGTGTCCGCCATGCCATCTTCGGACCACGGCATCGCTTCGGGCATATCATTCGCGTCCGTCATTCTCGTGCGCGTATGGTACGCATCGGGATAATCCCCGTACGCACTCGCGCTGGTCCTTTCATTGGAGTTCACAGGGCGGTTCGAAGCAGGCTCCGGCATATCATCCGTCTGTGCCGGGCACGGCGATGCATAATCATCGTAGGACCCTTGCGCGTACCTGCGGCTGATTGAATCCTCTTTTGGAGCGGCTGATTGCCTGTGTTGTTTCTGTTGATACGAATTGCGGTCAGGCGAAGCGTTTTGACGATTGGCTTTGAGCTCTTTGACAGGTGTTTGCGATTCCAATTGGAACCACCCGTTTTCATTATCCATCATATTATGTACTCCCTTCAAATTGCGCGTGAAAAACACGGCTTGGCTATGAGCGAATGGCTGCAAGACCAGCTAACACAATATATTATTTGAGCGGCGAATCTGTGACCGGGATAGCGTCTAAAGCGGCGGACGCTTCACTTTATGAGACCTCTGTCAGTCGGCAAAATAGGGGGCAGCGATGGACGGACAGAGATAATTTTTTGCGAAAATATTTTTTGTCAATTTTTCGGTCTTCATAAAAACTCCATAACTGTTTGTTATCATGCAGTCACAATCATGAAAGGGTAATGAATCAATGAAGACGAAAAAGAGATCCAATAAGATCACAATTTATGCCGTTGCGGCGGTGGCGCTGGCGGTCGTCGTCGTAGCGGGCATTTTGCTGATCGGCGGACAGGACGGCAAAGAGGAGGCGCTGGCTCCAATTCCGACGAAAACGCAAGCCGACGCAGCCAATAGCGACAATGCCAATAGCGACACTGCGGAGTCCGACGGACAGGGCATCACAATCAATAAGGATGAGATTACCGAAGTCGCGACATTTTTCCCGTATCAGTCCGGCGATACCGATATGGAGGTCATTGCGATCCGGGCAACCGACGGGACCGTAAGAACGGCGCTCAACACCTGTCAGGTCTGCTTTGATTCGGGGCGCGGCTATTACAAGCAGGACGGCGATGTGCTGGTCTGTCAGAACTGCGGCAACCGGTTCAGCGTGGATCAGGTTGAGGTGGTCAAAGGCGGATGCAACCCCGTGCCGATATTTGATGACCAAAAAACCGAGACCGACGATACGATCACGATCTCGGACGATGTGCTGGCTCAGTATAAAACGCTGTTCAGCGAGTGGAAAAAATAGAGGAGAGTAAAGCAATGCAGCAGGTAAAAACGAGGCTGGCTGTGGATGGAATGGTCTGCCCAAGCTGTGAACTGACAATTGAACGCGGACTCAAAAAGCTTAGCGGTGTGATCAACATCAAAGCCAGCTACAGAACGGGCACCGTGACGGTGGCTTACGATGCCCAGCAGGTGAATGAAGGCCAGATCATCAAGGTTATCGAAGAGCTGGAGTACAAGGTGGCACCCCAAAACGCACTGGCAGAGACGGGGCAAGCGGACAAACCGGCAAAAAAACGCAGTATCTTTACCATTGCGGCGGGAATTCTGGTGATTGGGCTGGCTGTCTTTCTGATGTTCGACAGTTCGCTGGGCCTCAGCTTTTTGCCGCAGATTGACGAGTCCATGAGTTACGGCATCTTATTTGTTGTCGGCCTTTTGACTTCGGTCCACTGCATCGCCATGTGCGGCGGCATCAACCTGTCCCAATGCATCGCGCACCAGACGGGTGAGACTCAGACGCTCAAAACGAAGCTGAGGCCGAGCCTGCTCTATAACTTAGGCCGGGTCATCTCCTACACGATTATCGGCGGTATCGTCGGCGCGCTCGGCGCGGGCATCAGCTTTTCGGGTACGGCCAAAGGCATCGTGGCGGTGGTGGCAGGCGTGTTCATGATTCTCATGGGACTCAATCTGACGGGCCTCTTTCCGTGGATGAGAAAGCTGATACCGCACATGCCCAAAGCGCTTGCGAGAAAGGCACGTGCGAAAAAACGCGGCGCTTTCGTTGTGGGCCTGCTCAATGGGCTGATGCCCTGCGGGCCGCTGCAGGCCATGCAGCTTTATGCGCTCGGTACGGGCAGCTTCTTTGCGGGCGCCCTCTCTATGCTGTTATTCAGCCTGGGTACCGTTCCGCTGATGTTTGGATTCGGGGCTTTAAGCTCACTCTTAAGCAGCAAGTTTACCCAAAGGCTCATGAAGGTCAGCGCAGTGCTCGTGATTGCGCTCGGCGTTGTGATGGCGGGCCGGGGGCTGACCCAGTCCGGCTTGTCGCCTGTGCTCGCGGCGGACCAGCTGCCGTCGGTGACAGCGCAGGTTCAGGAAGATGTGCAGCTTGTGACCACACAGATGAAAAGCAACACTTACGACCCGATCACGGTGAAAGCGGGCATTCCCGTGAAATGGACCATCACGGCGGACGAAGATTCGCTTAACGGCTGCAACAACCCGGTGACGATACCCAAATACGACGTGCAGAAAGAGCTGGTTCCGGGGGATAATGTGATTGAATTTACCCCGACGGAGGAAGGGGACGTCGTTTATACCTGCTGGATGGGCATGATCAGAGGTGTGATCCATGTGGTTCCGAATAATGATACGACGGAGACTGAGGCGCCCTCTCAGACGCAGACACCGGCTGTCGGTGGTCCTGCTGCAAGTCCGGACGGCAGTTCAGCACCTCTGATTGAGGACGATGAATGGCAGATTGCGGGTAGCAGCTGCTGCGGCGGTACATACGCGGCCGGTTTTGAAAACGGCAAGTTCCCGGTGGATAAGGTGGCTGTCGGCGAGATCAGGGACGGTGTGCAGTATGTGAACATCTCCGTGAACGAAAAAGGCTTTGAACCCGCACTGGTTGTCTTGCAAAAGGGTGTTGAGACGGTTTGGACGATCAACGGCGAGAGCCTGAACAGCTGCAACAGCAGTCTCGTTTTTCCGGCTTACAACGCGCAAATGGATCTCAAAGAAGGGGAAAATACGGTTGAGTTCACCCCGGATCAGGATTTCTCGTACAGCTGCTGGATGGGTATGCTGAACGGCTACGTCAAAGTGGTGGACGACGTCACGGATTTCGACCTTGAGGCGGTTCAGCAGGAGGCGGCGAATGTGGTGCCGGATGCCGGGGCCGGAGCCGGATGCTGCGGCTGAAAAATAAGCAATAATAAATATATCAAGCAACGGAGGAAATAAGCCTTGGAGAAATATTACAGAGTCACCGGCATGTCGTGCGCGTCGTGCGCCGCACATGCGCAGAAAGCTGTCGCCAAGCTTAACGGCGTTGAGCTCAGTGAGGTGAATATCGCAACGGAAAAGCTGCGTGTGATATATGATGAAAGTAAGCTCGGGTTTGAACAGCTGCAAAAAGCGGTGGAGGATGCGGGGTACGGCCTTGTTGACGAACAGCCTCTGAAAAAGCTGGAGCTGCTGGTGGAAGGCATGACCTGCGCGGCCTGTTCGGCGGCGGTGGAGCGTGCGGTGAAAAAGCTGCCGGGCATCAAATCGGCATCGGTGAACCTCACGACCAACCGGGCCGTAATCGAATACGACCCTTCGGCTGTCAAGCTGTTCGGCATCAAGCAGGCGATAACGAAAGCGGGTTATACGCCCGTCGATATTGAGGAAGAGGCTGTGCGCGACGCGGACAGCGAAAGGCGGGCCAAGGCGCTCAAAAACCAGCGCATCCGGCTCATCATCGCGGCGGTGTTCTCTCTGCCGGTGCTGTATATCGCGATGTCGCATATGTTTCCCGAGCTCAAGCTGCCCATTCCCTACTTTATGGGCTCGCACGATTTTCCGCTGATATTCGCACTTGTTCAGCTGTTTCTGACGGTGCCGGTCATATTTGCGGGCAGCAGGTTCTTTACGGTGGGGATCAAGACGCTTTTTAAAGGCGCGCCGAATATGGATACGCTCGTAGCTATCGGTACCGGCAGCGCGTTTATTTACGGCATATATGCGACCGTCATGATATACTCAGGCGATTTTCATTTTGCGCAGTACCTGTATTTTGAATCGGCGGCGGTCGTGATTACGCTCGTCATGCTCGGCAAATACCTCGAAGCCGTCAGCAAGGGCAAAACGTCCGAAGCGATTAAAAAGCTCATGGGCCTTAAGCCCAAAACGGCCGTTATACTCGTGGACGGCGCGGAGATGGAAGTGCCGCTCGATGAAGTGGCCGTGGGCGACACCGTGCTGGTGCGTCCGGGTTCCGTCATTCCGGTGGATGGCGTGGTCGTAGAAGGCCTTACCTCCGTGGACGAATCGATGCTGACCGGCGAAAGCCTGCCGGTGGATAAGCATCCGGGCAGCGATGTGACGGGCGGCAGCATCAATCAGGAAGGGCTCATCAAATTTCAGGCAGCCAAGGTTGGCGAGGACACGGCGCTTTCTAAAATCATCAAGCTCGTGGAGGAAGCGCAGGGAAAAAAAGCCCCGATCGCGAAAATTGCGGATATTATCTCCGGGTATTTTGTGCCCGTGGTGCTCGGAATTGCGCTCGTCGCCGCCGTACTATGGGCTCTGACGGGCAAGGATTTCAACTTCGCTCTTAACGTCTTCGTTTCGGTCCTCGTCATTGCGTGCCCGTGTGCGCTCGGGCTTGCGACACCGACGGCGATTATGGTGGGCACAGGCAAGGGTGCGGAGCTTGGCATACTGATTAAAGGCGGAGAAGCGCTTGAGACGACATACCGTATCAAGACGGTGGTGTTTGACAAGACAGGCACGATCACGGAAGGGAAGCCGGTGCTGACGGATACCCGCGTTTACGGCGCCATGCGTGAAGAAGAGGCGCTGTCGTTAACGGCATCCGCCGAGCGCGGATCGGAACACCCGATTGCCCGCGCGATATTGGAGGGCGCGGAGCAAAGGGGCATTGCGCTGAAAGAACCCGAGAGCTTTAAGGCGGTGCCGGGTCGCGGCATCGACGCGATGATTCAGGGCAAGCGCGTGCTCGCAGGCAATGTGAAGCTGATGGCTGAAAACAATATTGATACGGCGGATGCGGATGCGGACGCGAAGGAGCTCGCATCCAAGGGAAGAACGCTGATGTACGTGTCTGTGGACGGGACACTCACGGCGCTGATGGCGGCGGCGGATACGGTGAAGGCGACGAGCAAAGCGGCGATTCAAAAGCTCAAGGCCCTCGGCATTGAGGTGGCTATGATCACGGGCGACAACGCGAATACGGCGGCGGTGATTGCAAAAGAAGTGGGCATCGACAGGGTGCTTGCCGATGTGCTTCCTCAGGATAAGGCCGGAGAGGTGAAAAAGCTGCAGCAGGATAAACGCAAGGTGGCCATGGTGGGGGACGGCATCAACGACGCTCCGGCGCTTGTTCAGGCCGATGTCGGTATCGCGATCGGCACAGGCACGGATGTTGCCGTGGAGTCGGCGGATGTGGTGCTGATGCGCGGAGATTTAAACGAAGTGCCTGCCGCAATTGCGCTGAGCCGCGCGACGATCCGCAACATCAAGCAGAACCTGTTCTGGGCATTTATCTACAATCTGGCGGGCATACCCGTTGCGGCAGGGCTGCTGTATGTGTTCGGCGGGCCGCTGCTAAATCCGGTGTTCGCGGGCGCGGCCATGGCGCTGAGCTCCGTATCGGTGGTATCGAACGCGCTGCGTTTAAAGCGCTTTAAACTGGCAGAAAAATAATAGAGGAGAAAATAATTATGAAAAAGATCGCGTTAATGATAATCAGTTTGGTTCTTGTGACGATAATGTTTGTAGGGTGTGCGGAGACGGATGTGGTATTAAAGTTCAGCCCCGGCTCTCTGAGTGCGATCACGGAGAAATATCAGGCCATCGTCAGTGAAACGGATGGCGCTTACAAATTGACCGTGGACGGCGAGACCTCGTTGAATGTCAGCGCGGATTTTAGCGGGACGCAGGACATATGGTTTGAAACGCCGCTGGCTCCGTTTACGGCGGCGGGCCTCGATACTGCGAAGCTCGGCGAGGGGTATAAAGCTGAGAACGATACATTCTATCTGGTGGGGGATTACGGCAAGGGCAGCGGTGCCAAGGACAATGTGACCGATGCGCTGTTTGAGAGCGTAAAATACGACCGTTCGAAGCTGACCTATCATCAGGATCTTGACCATTACGGTGTCAAGCTGCCGGGCGGCAAGTTTGAATGGGCGAAGGACTATAATACAAACGACAAGGACATCGTTTTTGTGATCGCCGCGAAGCCGCTTGCAGATATCGGCGTGGATGTTCAGAATATTGAAGGTTGGGTATTTAAAACCATGAAGGATACGGATGGCAGCGATATCGACGTGCTGCTCAAGCCGTATGACCTGACATAAGAAATAGAAAGCATGGAGCAAGGCAATGACGGAGAGACCGGGTATACTGGTGGTGGATGACGAGGAACCCATTGTTGAGGTTGTCGAATCGTATCTTGTGAAAACGGGGTATACGGTTTTTAAAGCCTACAACGGGAAAGATGCGCTGGCTGTGTTTGGCAGCCAGCCTCTTTCGCTTATTCTGCTCGATTTGATGCTGCCCGATATCAGCGGCGAAGAGGTGTGCCGGACGATACGCAAGACATCGCGCGTGCCCATTATCATGCTCACAGCCAAGGTGGAGGAAGAGAATATATTGAAAGGGCTGGATATCGGCGCGGACGATTATGTGACCAAGCCGTTCAGCCCCCGGCAGCTGATGGCGCGTGTGGGCGCGCTGCTGCGCCGTACCGAAGGCATGGATTTGTGCGTGTCGAGCCTGCTCAGCTTCCGGGACAAAGATCTGATGATCGATATCATCACGCATGAGGTGTTCAAAAACGGCGAACCCGCCGGGCTTACACCCATAGAATTCAAGCTGCTTTGCACAATGGCCAAATCGCCGGGGCGTACATTTTCACGCAACGACCTGATTGACCTTGCGCTCGGCGAGGATTACCTTGGATTCGACCGTTCAATCGACTCGCACATCAAAAATCTGCGGCAGAAAATTGAAACGGATACAAAGAACTGCCGTTATATCCTCACCGTTCACGGTGTGGGGTATAGGTTTGGGGGTAAGTAACGATGCGGCATAGCTTAAGAACGAGATTGTCACTGTCCTATGTGCTGATTACGGTGGTCTGTGTCGTGATCGTCATTCTGCTGGCGAACGCGCTGCTTGAGACGCAGTTCCGCAGCTATGTTCAGGCCCAGCAGCAGCATGAAGCGGATGGCACTGTGTCGCAAATCACAGAGCGTTACAAGGCGTCCGACGGGTGGGATACCGCCTATATCGAGAACGTCGGCATGAACGCACTCGAAAACGGCATGATCATTAAGGTGACTGATGCTGACGGAACGGTGATTTGGGACGCCGCGACCCACAACAATGGCCTTTGCCAGAAGATGCTGACCAACATGCGGTTCAATATGAAAAGCCGGTACCGGCAGTGGGAAGGCGGCTATCAGGAGTCACAGTATGATGTGAGCGTGGGCGGCAGCAGCGTGGGTACCGTCAGCGTGGGCTATTACGGCCCGTTTTATTACACCGATAACGACCTGTATTTTATTAATTCCATCAACAGGATGATTATATGGGCCGGTGTCGCATCGGTCATTCTCGCGCTGGGGCTCGGGGCGCTCATGTCGCGGCAGATCAGCCAGCCGATATCGCGCGTGATCGATAAAGCGAAGATGATTGCACGCGGCCTTTACGGCAGCAAGATCGCCGAGCGGTCGAGCACGACGGAGATTCGCAGCCTTGTGGATACGGTCAACAACCTTGCGGATACACTGCAGGCTCAGCAGATTCAGAGCCGGCAGGCATCCATGGACATTGCCCATGAGCTGCGCACGCCGCTCACAACGGTTCAGGCCAATCTGGAGGCGGTGATGGACGGCGTGATGGAATTGGATCAAAACCGCGTTAAAGTGCTGCATGAGCAAATTCTGCGGATAAATCGGCTGGTGGACGATTTGGCGGAGCTCGCGCGCTACGAGAGCCGAAAAACCGTGCTCGAAAAGACGGACTTTGATTTGTCGGCACTCATCGAAAACGTGATTCTGCATGTCGGAAACGATTATGCCAAAGAAGACAAGACGCTGACTTATGAAGGCAAAAGGTGTGAGATCGTTGCCGATAAGGATAAAATCAGTCAGGTGCTGCTCAATCTGCTGTCTAACGCGCTCAAATTCACGAGACCCGGCGACAGCGTGACGGTGACATTGAAACAGCAAAAGACCACTGTTGAGATGGTCGTGAGGGACACCGGGCTTGGCATATCGCAAGAGGATTTGCCGCATATATTTGACCGGTTTTATCGGGCGGACAAATCGCGCAGCCGCAAGACGGGCGGTGCGGGCATAGGGCTCACGATTGTGAAATCCATTGTCGAGGCACACGGGGGCACGATTGAGGTGAAAAGCGCGCCGAATGAAGGTACTGAGTTTACGATAAAAATGCCGGTCAGAACAGACTGATACGGCTTTGACAATGAAACAATGCCACCATGCATGCGCAGCATTTTGATATCAATAATCTCGGGAGGCTCTTTAGAGATTCTTCGCTGATTAAGCCACAAGTGTGATCGTTATGAAAAGTAATGAAGTCGGTCATCCAGTCCTCTGCGTAGTGAGAAGCGAAGTGACGTAGTGGAACGCATCCCACGGCAAAAACGCTTTAAACATGGGGTTCCAGTCCACTTCACAGTCAGTCGCTTACGCTCCGTCATAATGACATAAATGGCTTTTTTAATGCACTAAGCGCCGGATAAAAATCCGGCGCTTTTATGCGTTAAATGATATGCCAACCGTTGAAGCTTATTTAACAGTCACCGTGCATGCGGCGGTATAGCCGTTGCCCGTTGCGGCTTTTATAACGGCTGTGCCGGGCGACAGTCCCTTCACGCGTCCTTTGGCGTCAACCGAAGCGACGGCCGGGTTGCTGCTCGTCCATGCCACGGCTTTGAAATCCGCGTTGCCGGGCGATACGGTTGCCCTGAGCGAGGCTGTCTTGTCCGTTTTAACCGTCAGCGCTGCTTTGGACATCCTGATGCCTGACGGATAGATCGGGGTGACGTTTACGCTGCAGCTGGCTTTGGCACCGCTGCCATCCCTGGCGATACACGTGATGACGGCTGTGCCGCCCGCCTTGCCGGTGACCACACCCGCGCTGGATACCGAAGCCACCTTGGGATTGCTCGATATCCAGGCTACCTTTTTGTTACTCGCCGTCGTCGGTGCGATGAAAGCGGCGAGCTTGAGCTTTTGAGTCCGCGCGATGGTGGCCGCCGTTGTGTTCAGCGAGACGGTGGTAACCGGCTGCTTGACCGTGACCGTTTTCTTAATCGTTGTGGTCTTGGTTTTGATTTTCCCCTTGCGGTCAGTGGTTTGCGCCACGATCTTTGTGGTAATCGTCGCTTTGCCGCCCGCAAGGAAGGTGACGTTGCCTTTGGCATCCACTGTCGCCACGGATGGGGTGCTTGAGGAGTAGGTCACCGAGACAACCGTGTAGCCCCTGGACGCTGCGGGGGGAATAACGGTTATGGCTGTTCCCGCGTTCGCGCCGGACGGTATTTTGCTTGCTAAGACGGTTCCCACATGTCTTGGCTGTCCAACCGTGACGGGGCATGTCGCGGTGTTGCCCGGATACCCCGCGTCGCGCACGGCGGCTGTGTATGTGCCTGCCGCGAGGCCGCCGAAGCTGCCCGAGCCTTGCCAGCTGGTGCCGCCGTTGAGCGAATATTCATACGACCCGCTGTCTCCCCCCGATGCCGTGACCGTGACGGAACCGTTCGACCCGCCGTACAGGGAGGCATCCGTCTTATTGCAGCTGATGCCCACGGGTGTGACGGCAGCGAACTGCGCCGTGAACGAAGCGCTGCTTAATGCGACAAATGTATAGCTCAAGCTCCTTGATACGTCCGTTCCGTTCAGTGTCCAGCATACGAAGCGGTGCCCCGGCTTGGGCGCTGCTGTGAGCGTGATGGAAACACCTTTTTGGTACGTGCCGCCGCCCGATACAGTCCCGTATGCGGGATCGCTGGGCAGAGCCAAAATCGTAAACTGGAGGGGCTGTACGGTGACTTTGGCTGTTTGTGAGGTGGCCTTCGCGGTCTGATGGCCCGTCGCCTTAAGGTCGGTGTTCGTGACGACGCAATAGTAATACATTGTGCCCGCGGTTCCCGTCGGCGCGGTGTATGCTTGTGTGTCTGCGCCTGAAATGACGGTGCCGCTCGTATTGTTGTCTGCCGTATTCTTATACCACTGGTACGACAGCGAACCCTGGGTCACATTCGCCGTGACCGCGAGCTCGGCCCGACCGCCTTCTGACACCGTGGCATTCTGCGGCTGGCCCGTGATATTGGGTGTTTGCGCATCGACCGCTGCCTCCGTCGCGCCAAACGAATAACTCGCAATCAGTGTGCCGCCGGGGCCCGGTGTGACATCAGCCGGCTCTCCGTCGATGGTGACCACCGCACCGCCCGCAAATACATATCCCGCCTCAGCGGTCAGCGTGACGCTGGCTTTGTAGACTGTATCAAAGCCAAACGGATTGTCGTCCGGCTCCCAAGAAACTGCCGATACGGTCACGCCGCCGGTGGTGACGGAGGCCGTTGTATCGGGTGTTTTTGTGGCTTCCGGTGCGGCGATATCCGTCACTTCAATGCTGCTTATCGGCCCAAATTCCGTGGCTTCAAATGTATGGCCTATTGTCAGCGTGCCGTCGAGATTGCGAACCGCAGGCTCTGAAAATCCGTTGACTGTCGCAGTAACAACGTCCGCAAACACATAACCGGGCTGCGGCGACACTTTCACGTTGGCTGTATAGACGGTGCCATAGTAAAACGGGCTGGTCATCGGGGTCCACAGCACACCCAGTACTGCGGCGCCCGTGGTGGATGTTGAAGCAAATAGATTCGGAACGGCACCTGCCACGGGTGCGACGACATCTGTGACAGCAACGCTGCTGATCGTTTCGCTTGCTGTCGCACCAAATGCATAGCTCGCGGTCAGAGAGCCGTTCGTGTTGCGAACCACCTGTGCCAATTGCCCGTTGATGGTCACCGTCGCGCCCTCTGCAAACGCAAAGCCGGGCTGGGGATAAAGCCTGACGCTTGCCGTGTACACGGTATGATGGCCGAATGTTGTGACGGACGGCGTCCATTTGACGGCGGATACCGTGATATCCGGGTGATCAACGGTCGCGGTTGTGTCGGGAGGGTTTCCTGCCACGGGAACGTCGATGCCCGTCACCGCCGCGCTGCTGATGGCGGTCGGGGGAATCTCAACGCGTTTATACAGATATATATTTTTAGCACTGCTGTCGCTTGAGTTGACGGCAAAGTAGTAAGTGCCGGTGCCTGTCTGATACAGGTAGTAATAGCTGTTTGAACCGCTGGAACTCTTAAGCCTTAAGGTATGATTGGCACTGTCGTACTGCCAATCGGTATTGGCCGCGCCGTCGTCAGTGGTTTTCAGTGTAAGCTGGGTGGTGCTGCTGGGCCGCGATAAGAAATTGCTACCGTTTTTTACGTTAAAGCCGTTGCCGTCGGTGGTGAACGTCCACAGCATACCGTCGGTGATTTCTGCGGTGTTTAAATTGTTGCTGTTGACCGTAACGGCGTCTGCGGCCAAGTAATTCGTATTGGCAACTCTGGATACCAATGCATAATTTGTGGTTCCCTTATCCACGATCACATAGGTGCCGCCGCTTTCTGCGCTTGTGGCATACTCGTAGGCATAAATCGGAGCCGCTGCGGTTTTGTCAAAAGCGTATGTCACCGTCAGCGTACCGTTGCTGTTAAGCGTCACGGAGTCTGCGGGTGCACCGTTGACCGTCACGACCATGTCGGATGCGAACTCGTAAGCGAATTGCGCCGACACTGTGATGCTGACTGTATACGCGGTATCGTACCCGAACGGATTCGCAGCCGGGCTCCAGCTGACGGCAGCCGGGTTTACCGCACCCGCCGACGCTGTGGCGGCGCTCGTATCCGGCACCGCACCGGGCACCGGCTCATCGATGCCGGTGATATCCACGCTGTCGATCTCTATCGGGTTGGTTACGTTGACCTTATAAAGATAGATGCTGTTGCCCGGGGTCTCGCTGACGTCAAAATAATTGGTACCGCCGGATGTTGTTTGGTAGAGGAAAAAGTCCTTATTCTGATTGCTGCTGTGAACGCTCAGGTTATGCGCAGCGCTGTCGTATTCCCAGTCCGTATAGCCTGCGCCTTCATCCGTCGTGTTCAAATAAATGCCGCCGGTTGTGCCGCTTTTGCGGTGGAGGAGGCTGCCGCCATTTTGGGCATTATAGCCGTCCCCGTCAGCGGTCAGCTCCCAAATCATGCTCTCGTCAATATCGTCGGCATTTAATGTGCTGCCGTTTATAGCGACGGGATGGCAGGTAAGATAAGCCGCTTCACCGACAGTGACCGCTTCTGTGGTCAAAGCATAGGTGTCGGTATCCGATTTATCGACAATCACATATCTGCTGCCGCTCTGAATGCTCGGCGCATATTCATATGTGACGGTGCCCGCTTCGCCGGACTTGACTCTGACGCGTGCCGCTTCGCTTGTGATCGAAGCGGTATCACCGTCTTTTAAGTTGCTGACCCGGCAGTAGTAATATTTTGCTCCGGGTGTTAGCGTGGGCGCTGAGAAAGCGGGCGAATTTTCCCCGACCTCGGTTCCGCCGGTACAATCGTCGTTTTCATCTTCATACCACTGGAAGGAAAGTGTACCGCCGTCGTTGACGACCGCATCGACGGAGACGGATGCGTCTTCGCCGGTATCCACAGAAACGCTCTGAGGCTGCGTATTGATTGTCGGCCTTTCTGCGATGAACGTGGTATCCACCGTGACGGTATAGGCTGAAGAGGTGGAACCGGCGGGGTTTTTATATTGAAAGTCAAGAACCGTGTTGCCGTCGCTCTTTGTCATTGTCAACAGCACACCGGCGGCATTATTGACCGAACTGTACAGTGAACCCATATTGACATATGTAAAATGGATGACAACCGGAGATAAGTTGCTGGCGCACTGAATCGTGTCACCGTCTTTTTTGACGGTCCCGTATCCGGGATCGCTCAGTGTATGATTGTGTCCCCAAAGAAAAATGGCATTGGGGTATTTATTGAGCCTTTCGACCAGATCAGGCGCGTTGACAGTGGTTCTGGCCATACCGTTGTTATTGCAGTAATGCAGGGGATAGTGGGATACCACAATGACCGGCTTTGACGGATCAATGCCTGAAAGTGCGGTATCGAGCGCCTCTATTTTATCCATTGAAATCGTCTGACTGGCTGAGTCAAGGTCTAAAGCGTAAATCGCGTAATCGCTGCCGTTATACACAAGGCCTTTATCGTAGGTGCCTGCCGTATCATGGTTTCCTTTTGCTTTCACGACTGGCACCCCTGAATAAACACTGTTGACGATGGATGCGCAGGTCGAAGCCACGCCTGCCGGATCGGTGCCGTAAGTGAAGTCCCCTCCGAATATCATATGATTGAGCGCTGGCGTACCGGTATGAATGGCGGTGACCCAGCTTTGCAGCTCGGGGGTTTTGTCGTGAACATCGGATGTGATCAGGATGGTAACGGGCGGGGGACTGTCGGCAAATGCCGTCAATGGCGCGAGGCCAAGAACCAGCATAATCGACAGTATGATGGCTAATACTCTGGCTGCAGATCTGTTTTTCTTCGTTTTCATATCATTCCTCCTCATATTTTTAGGGCACGTCAATAGCACGCATAAGAAAACCCCAACAAAAAACCAGGGCTATGCGTTGTTATACGTCAGCCGTTTTCCCCAACAAGCTACTTTTAGACCGAGCTCTTCAGAGTGTCCAAGCTTTGGACAGGTGAAAGTCAATATGATTCGGTGAATGAATGGATGTCGTTTTTTATTCTTTGATGTTTCACGCTGTAAATAATATAATTGGCAGCATCTAAAAAATCAATTGAAGAAAATGTAAACAAATAAGCAGTATTGAGATTTATTGTAATAATATAAATAACTGATATGACAATTCGTTTCAATTGGTGAGTGATTTCTCAGAAAAGAAAAACAGGGGCACCGCACGGTCTGGTATAAAGTCCGACGGGTCGGCAGCATCTGCCGTTAATCAATCATCGCGCAGAGGCGGATGATGTTTACTAAAGGCGGGCTTAATAGTATGATAATCATAAACCGGCTGGGAGGTACCCTTATGGCGACGACACGGATTGAAAATGCAAAGGCAATTGTCACGGTGGATCAGAATGACACGGTGATTTTTGACGGAAGCCTGTTAATTGAAGACAATGTGATTAAATATATCGGAAAAGAAAAAAAAGATGCGGATTATGTGATAGACGCCAAGGGGTGTTACATTTATCCGGGACTGATTAATACGCACCATCATTTGTATCAAACGTTTACACGCAATCTGCCGCAGGTGCAAAATATGGAGCTGTTTGAATGGCTTGTGACGCTCTATGAAATATGGAGAGGGCTGAATAACGACTGCATTTATTACAGCACATTAACGGGCATCGGCGAACTGGCCAAATACGGCTGTACGACATGTATGGATCATCATTACGTATTCCCGAAAGCCGGATCGGATGAGTTCATTGACCGGCAGTTTCAGGCAGCCGATCAAATCGGCATGCGGTTTCACGCGACACGCGGCAGTATGTCAAGGGGCAAGAGCGACGGCGGACTGCCGCCCGATGACCTTGTCCAAAGCGTCGATAAAATTTTAAGCGACAGTGAACGCCTTGTGAAGAAATACCATGACGCCTCAAAATTCGCGATGCACAAGGTATCGCTCGCGCCGTGTTCTCCCTTCAGCGTCACAACCGAGCTGCTCAAGCAATCCGCCGTGCTGGCCAGACACTTGGGCGTGCGCCTGCATACCCATCTGTGTGAAACGAAGGATGAGGAGCGGTACTGCCTCGAGACGGTGGGGATGCGTCCGCTTGACTATATGAGAGAATGCGGCTGGGTTGGCCCGGACGTTTGGTATGCGCACGGTATTTACTTTAATGATGAGGAGCTTAAAGTACTGGCCGAGACGGATACGGGCGTCGCGCACTGCCCTGTCTCGAATATGAAGCTCGCGTCGGGCGTGTGCCGGATACCCGATATGCTCTCTCTCGGTGTGCCGGTGGGGCTGGCGGTGGACGGCAGCGCGAGCAACGACTGCTCGAACCTGATGGCCGAGATCCGCGCCTCGTATCTTGTGAACAGGCTGACCTACAGCAACGTAGCGCCGACCGGCTATGATATTTTGAAGCTTGCGACAGCAGGCAGCGCGAAAGTGCTCGGGCGCAGCGATATCGGCTCGCTCGAAGCCGGAAAAGCGGCGGACCTTTTCATGATCGACGTCGATATCCTGGAGCTTGCGGGCACGTATCTGGACCCGGCTTGTCTGCTCGGAACCGTCGGGTATTCGCGGCCTGCCAAAATGGTGATGGCCAACGGCAAAGTGATTGTGAAGGACGGTCAGCTGACGGGAATCGATGAAAAGCAGGTATTCGAGAAATCCAACGCACTGGTCGGCGATATGCTCCGAAAGGTTATGCAATAATGTCCCGGTGACCGGGATTGAAACAACAAATGCGATTAAGGCTGTTATAACATGCCGCGCAGCATGTTATAATATCGGCGACGAAACCATTCATACAACGACGAACGACGATTATAAGCTGATTGGACATCGGCAAGGAGCGCGATCGAAGAGAAGGGCAAGCGCACTGTTGAGATTTCTGCCGCTACACAGAGAGCGGAACCAGCCGACAAGAAAGCTTTTTATCGAAGCGTTTACAGAAGGGAAGACGACATGCTGACTGACATAACGCTTGAAATCACGCCGGAAATGACGAAGGACGCGCAGGAAAATGAGAAAAAGGCGCTGTCCGGGCATCTGGGGACCCACTTTGATGTGATGAACAAGATTTTCCCTTTGGAATACACGGCCCGCAAAGCCATTGTCTTTGATGTATCCGATATTAAGGGCCGCGACATAGACATTGAAGATATCGATATTGAGCTGATTGAGAAGGACATGTTTGTCGCCTTCTGCACAGGCTTCATTGAACAGGAGCCTTACGGGACGCCGGTTTACTTCTCAGAGCATCCGCAGCTTTCGCACAGCCTGATCGACGCGCTGCTGGATCGCGGCATATCCATCATCGGTGTTGATTTCGCCGGAATGAGAAGAGGCGCTGAGCACACGCCCAAAGACCAGTACTGCGCAGACCGCGGCGTTTTCGTCATCGAGAACCTGTGCAGCCTCAAAATGCTCACTGGTTCAAAACCCTATGCTTATTTCACCGCGAATACATATCCGCTGCGCTGGGCCGGGATGACCGGCCTGCCATGCAGGGTGGTCGCGTCTCTTTAATGCGGACGGGTTGAATAATATCAGGGCATGCTGTATACTTAATGGTAATACATATTACAAACATTATATGGAGGTTCCCATGACACTTCGAGACGACGCGGATCGGATCATCACAGCCGCCATACGGTCGGCGCTGCCCGATGCGGCAGTGGCACGGGCGCTCGAGCATAAAAGGTTCCCCGGCAGGGTGTTCCTCGTTTCGGCGGGAAAAGCCGCCTGGCAGATGGCCAAGGCCGCCGCCGATATCATGGGGGATGCGATTGCGCAGGGCGTCGTGATCACCAAGTACGAACACGCGCGCGGTGACATACCACGTACGCGGGTTTTTGAAGCGGGACATCCCGTGCCGGACGAGAATTCATTTCTGGCGACGGAAGAAACGTTGAAGCTGACGACAGGCTTGCGGGAGGACGACACGGTGCTGTTTTTGCTGTCGGGCGGCGGGTCAGCACTTTTTGAAAAGCCGCTTGTTGCCCCGGCGGAATTGCAGGACATCACGAAGCAGCTGCTCGCCTGCGGTGCGGATATCGTGGAAATGAACATTGTCCGCAAGCGGCTCTCGGCGGTGAAGGGCGGTCGGTTCGCGCTGCACTGCCGCCCTGCGAACGTATTTGCCATTGTGTTGTCGGATATCATCGGCGATCCGCTCGATATGATCGCGTCGGGCCCGGCTTACCCCGATGCGTCCACCTGCGAACAGGCGATGGACATTGTGAAAAGGTATGGCTTGCGGCTCTCCGCGCACGCCATGGACTGCCTGCAAGCCGAAACGCCCAAATCACTGGAAAATGTGGAGACGCTCGTGACGGGCAGCGTCAGACAGCTTTGCGCATCGGCGGAGGAGACTTGCGTGGCGCTCGGCTACCGCCCGACGGTGCTGACCGACAGCCTTTGCTGCACGGCCCGGGATGCGGGCAGCTTTTTCGCATCCATCGCCCGGTACCATGCGAAGACGCAAGAACCGCTTGCGTTTATCGCAGGCGGGGAAACGGTGGTGCACTTAAAAGGCAAAGGCAAGGGGGGGCGCAATCAGGAGCTTGCGCTCGCGGCGGCAGCGGGAATTTCCGGTCTTAAGGATACGGCGGTGTTTTCGGTCGGCTCGGACGGCACCGACGGCCCGACAGACGCGGCCGGCGGTTACGCGGACGGATACACCGCACAGGCGTTATCGCATGCCGGTATCAGTCTTTTTGATGAACTCGAAGACAACAACGCCTACTATGCGCTCGGTCAGTGCGGCGGCCTTATCAAAACCGGGGCCACCGGCACCAACGTGAACGATTTATCGGTGCTGCTGATAAAAAGATAGTACCTTTCAATAGAACAAAGGCCCTTGCTGATGCAGGGGCCTTTGTTCATGGAGGGTTTGCGATAAAAAGATATGGATTAAGAAGATCAGTGCTTTTTGATCTCCGCTTTCCCGAGGTTTTCGTAGTAGTTCGCAATGGCGCTGTGGTCATACTGGCCGCAGTCGTCGGCATGCAGATATTGCAGCATTTCCATCACGGCGGAGGTCAAAGGCAGCGGCGAGCCGACGCTGTGGCCCGTTTCGAGCGCGTTGTTCAAATCTTTGATGTGCAGGTCCACCTTGAAGCCGGGCTTGAAATTCCGCTCGAGTATCATAGGCACCTTTGCGTTCATCACAGTGGAACCGGCAAGGCCGCCTTTAATTGCGTTGAAAACGAGCTCCGGGTCTACACCGGCCTTGGTCGCCAGCAGGAACGCTTCCGAGACCGCCGCGATGTTGACCGCCACGATGATCTGGTTGGCAAGCTTGGTCGTGTTGCCCGCACCGATGCTGCCGCAGTAGACGGCGCTGCCGCCCATTGCCATCAAAATATCGTAGACCTTTTCGAATATCTCCTTCTTGCCGCCGACCATGATGGACAGTGTGCCGTCGACCGCCTTGGGTTCTCCGCCCGAAACAGGCGCGTCGAGCATTTCCACGCCCTTTTCGGCACAGGCTGCATAAACCTCCTGCGAGGCAAGCGGTGCGATGGAGCTCATATCGATGAGTATCGTGCCGGGCTTTGCGCCCTCGAGAACGCCGTTTTTGCCGAGGACAGCGGCTTTGACATGCGGGGAGTTGGGCACCATGGTGATGACGATGCCGCACTGCGCCGCGACGTCTTTGGCGGAGCCCGCCGATGATGCACCGGCTGCGGTCAGTTCATTGATGTTTTCTGTGACGACGTCAAAAACAGTGAGTTCATAGCCTTTTTTAAGCAGATTCTTCGCCATGGGCTTGCCCATGATGCCAAGGCCGATAAAGCCGATTTTCATTTCTTATTACCTCCAGTTTTACTTTGAAAGATTGTGCATGGATTCAATCGCTGACTGAATGCTCTGCGTGGTCAGCCCAAGATGGTTTAAAATCTCATCATACGCGTGCGCGCTGCACCCGAATTGGTCGTTGATGCCCACGTGCTCGAACGGTTTGCTAAGATGGCGGACAGCGCGCGCGATGGCTGAGCCGAGCCCGCCGACCACGCTGTGCTCTTCGGCGGTCACGATGGCTTTGCAGCCGCCGACGAGATCGCAGACCAGTTGTTCGCTGAGCGGCTTGATTGTGCTCACATTGATCACCTTGACCGAAATGCGGTCTTCCACAAGCCGGGCAGCTTCAAGCGCTTTCACGCACATGTAGCCTGTGGCGAACACGGCCACGTCGCTGCCCTCTTTGAGCACCGAGGGTACACCGATCTCAAACGGGGCGTCTTCGCCCGTCACGTTATCGTAGTTGTTGCGGTTGACGCGGATATAGCAGGGGCCGTCATGCGCGGCCATGGCACGCACAGCCTTGACGGTTTCATTCGCATCGACGGGGCTTAGCACCGTCATATTCGGTATCGCGCTCATGATCGCGATATCTTCTATGGACTGGTGCGTTGCGCCGTCTCCAAAATCCGAGCAGCCCGCGGAAGAACCGCAGATCTTCACGTTCAGACGGCCGATGGCAACCGTCTGGCGAATCTGGTCGTAAGCGCGGCCGGCGGAAAACACCGCGAACGAGTTGGTGAAGGCGGTTTTGCCCGACAGCGCCAGGCCCGCCGCGACCGAGGTCATGTTGGCTTCGGCGATACCCATTTCAAAATAGCGTTCGGGATAAGCCTCCTGAAACAGATAGGACATTGTGGATTTTCCAAGATCGGCCTCGAGCACGACGATGTTCGGGTTCTCTTTCCCGAGCGCCACGAGCGTGGAGCCGTAGGCAGTTCTTTGATTATTGCAGTTCATTGTATTCTCCTTTCGGCAATCAGGCCAGATCGCAAAGCGCGTGATGATAGTTCTCTTCGGTCAGCGCGGCGTTATGGTACGCGGCATTGTTCTCCGCAAAGCTGACGCCTTTGCCTTTGACGGTATGGGCAACGATCACGGTGGGCTGCCCTTTGATGTGATCGGCTTCGTCAAAAGCCGTGAGTATCTGTTCCATGTTGTGACCGTTGACATCGATGACATGCCATCCGAAAGCGGCCCATTTTTCGTTGAGCGGGTTGGTGTTGAGGCGGTCTTTGATAGCGCCTGTTGCCTGAAGGTCGTTCTTATCGACAATCGCGACGAGGTTATCGGCTTTATAGGCGCTCGCGGCCATCGCAGCTTCCCAAATCTGTCCCTCGGCAATCTCGCCGTCTCCGACCAGCACATACACCTTGCGGTTGATTTTGTTAAGCCGCATGCCGAGCGCCATGCCAAGGCCGATAGAAAGCCCCTGCCCGAGCGAGCCTGTTCCGGCTTCAATGCCCGGGGTTTTCAGCACATCGGGATGGCCCTGCAAATGCGAACCAAGCGCTTTGGTTGTTTTGAGATCGTCCACGGGAAAGAATCCGGCTTCGGCCAAAGCCGCATACTGCAAAATGGCGACATGGCCCTTGCTGAGCAAAAACCGGTCGCGGTCAGGGTTTTTCGGGCTTTTGGGGTCGTAGTGCATTTTATGAAAATAGAGAGCCGCAACGATGTCGGCAGCGGAATTGGAGCCGCCGATATGGCCGGCGACGCCCACGCCAATGCTGACGACCACATCACGCCGCAACTGCTGCGCTTTCGCAGTCAGAGATTCGAGTTGTTGTTTGCTGTACATATCTGTCATTTCCTTTCATTGTGTTCGAAGTAACTCTTAAGCAGCGCAAGCGCCGCGGGCGCGTCGCGCCGGATATCCGTCGAATATGCCTCGACGCTGATGCGTCCGTTATAACCCGTCGCGGCAATCGTGTCGCAAAATGCGCGGTAGACCGGCTCCGATCCGTCGTTGTCACGCGGAAACACGCGTCCGACCGGATTCGCAAAATGAACATGCGTCAAACAGCCATTTGCGTATTCATGCACATGCGACAGCGGCTCGTTTTCTTCGGCCAGGTGATAAAGATCGACAAGCACCCTGACCTGCGTGCCGCCCACATCGCGGGCAAGCCAAACGCCTTCCTCAAAGGTATTGATGATATTGCATTCGGCTTTGCGCAAAGGTTCAATGGCAACGGTGATGCCATGCTGCGCCGCCACGCCGTCCACATACTTTAAGAGGCGGACAATCTGCGCATAAGCCTCCGATTTTGAAAAGTTCTCAGGATACCGTTTTGCGCCGCCGCTGCCGAAAACGATGTTCTTTGCGCCGAGCGCCGCGGCGGTAGCCACGGCCCGGTCCACATAAGATGAAACCGCGTTAAAATCAACGTCCGGCCCCGTCAGTCTCATAATGGGAGGAAAAAAATTGTTGCAGCTTTCACACGCGAGCCCGCTTTCCCGAATGTCATCCGTCAGGCGGCTGTAGCCGTCCTCGGATAAACCCATGATTTCCGCGAGCGGCAGCTCGGCGTAATCGTAGCCCGCGCTGCGAAACAGCTTTAAGTGCTCGGACCCCGTACCGCCGGGGACTGCGGATAACATATTGAAACAGCAGCCGTATTTCATAAAATGATGATTCCTTTTTATTTATTAATTTGATACGCTTAGACAGTTGCGATGCATTGCAATGAGCAAATATGCTGCTACGGTTGAATTGTAATACATAATACAAATGTCGTCAATATATTTTTTGCATCAAAAAGTTGACAGAAAATGATAAGCTGTATAAAATAAAGTTGTCATAACATAATACAAATGACCATGTTGAAAGGTAGACTATGCCAGTACAATCGATTGACCGCCAGAACATATCTGAGATGGTTTTTGAACAGCTCATGGAGTTGATCTCCTCGGGTGAATGGAAGCAGGGGGAGAAAATCCCCGCAGAAACGGAGCTGGCCGAAACAATGGGGGTTTCGCGTGTTTCCATTCGCGCCGCCTTGCAAAAGCTTTCGAGCCTCGGGCTCATTGAGCGCAAACAGGGACGCGGCACAATCGTCTGTGACCTTTCGAGCGGGCAGCAAATCAACAGCCTGGTTCCCATGCTTGTGCTGATGCCGCCGGGCATACAATCGATGAACGAGTACCGTTTGATACTTGAATGCGGCGCAGCGGAGCTCGCCGCCCTTCGCTGTGACGATAAAATCATCAAAAGGCTCGAGGATAATATCGCGGAGATGGAGCGCTTAAGCGCTGAAAACAAGGATAATGCCGAAGTCGATGTGGAATTTCACCTGATTATTGCGGAAGCCACGAAGAATCCGCTCATCATAAAGACCCAGCAGATCATGAGGGACTCTTTTCTGGAATGCATGCGCACATACAAGCGCCTCACAGACGTTCGGGCGGGGTTCTACTATCACCGGAATCTGATAGAGGCTCTGCGCAACAGGGATGCTTTCGGTGCGAGACGGATAATGGAGGAGCACCTCAAGAAAAACCAGATCGATCTGGAACGGGCCATGCAGGAGCAGGGGAACTTAACCGAGGAATAGTATCAATTTATAGATATAAGACGTATCCGTACACAGCCGTGTGCGGATATTTTTTACCCGTCGACACTTTTTTAAAAGTGATATTGACAAACCGGACGAGCGCGCAGTAAAATAAACTCGTTCAAAAGGTAATACATATAACGTAATACAAATTGGTGCTGTTAAATAGCACAAGCCCAACCCCAATCAAGCTCATGATTATTGGTCTGAAATTGGAGAGAGTATATCATACTGTATCAGGTCGTGACAAAATTTTAAATCTGGAGGTAGGGTCAGCAATGAAAGCAATCGTGTTTCATGCGCCCAAGTCAATCAGCATCGAGGATGTGCCCATGCCGGAATTTAAACAGGACGAAGCGTTGATTAAAGTGAAGCAGGTGGGCATCTGCGGCGGTGATGTGCACTTCTACGACGGTTCGCAGCCCTATGCCAACTATCCGCAGATATACGGCCATGAAATGGTCGGAACGATAGAAACGCTGCCGGAGGGTGCTGACTGCGGGTTCAAAACGGGCGATTTGGTCGTTTCCGAAATATTAAGCCCCTGCGGCACATGTTATCCGTGCCGTCACGGCAAGCCGAACTGCTGCGCCAACCTCAAGGTGATCGGTGCGCATACGCAAGGGGCTTTTGCCGAATATGCGGTCTACCCGATCAAGAACCTGCACAAGGTGCCGGAGAATGTCGATATAGACTCGGCCGTGCTCGTGGAACCGTACACAATCGGGTACCACTGCGTGCAGCGTTCGGAAATAGCGGAAGGGGAAACGGCGCTCGTCATCGGCGCAGGCGCAATCGGCCTCACGATCGTGGATATATTAAAGACCAGAGGCGTGCGCGTGATTGTTGCCGATCTGTCTGAGTACCGCCTCAATAAGGCGCTCGCCATGGGTGCGGATGTTGTGATTAACTCAGGCCGCGAAGACCTGCTGCAGCGCACACTGGGGCTGACGGACAAAGAGGGTGCGGGCGTGGTTTTCGAAGCGACCGGCGTAAGCACCATCATGAGCCTGACACAGGATCTGGTGGCGGCGGGCGGCATGATCGTCATCGTGGGCCTCACCACCAAAGACGTGTCGTTCCAGGGACTCAATTTCACCAAGCGTGAAATGACAATACACGGGTCGCGAAATTCCGTGGGCGCGTTTGCGCCGGTGCTTAAGCTGATGAGCGAGGGCAAGCTTCACGAAAAAGAGCTGCTCACCAAAAAGATCGCTTTTAAAGATGCCGTGGAGGGCTTTCGTTACGTGGCGGAAAACCTGGCATCTGAAGGCAAGGTTGTCATAGAAGTCAACGTTTAAAACAAAAGGAGAAGCAAAACCATGATGAAACCATCGCTGTTTGTCGCAACACCGGAATTTCCGGCGGATTCCCAGTATGTTCACCTGTACAGAGACCGGGTTGATATCAACATCAAGCGCGCTGCTGAGCAAGGGTTTGAGGCAGTTGAATTTCTCATCAACGATCCCGACGAATGCGATGTGGCGCTGCTGGAGAAGGCCATTGCGGATAACAAGATCGAGCTCGCCTGTCTCAATACGGGGTATATCGCATCGGTTTTGAAATACACGCTCATATCGCCGGACAAAGCGGTGATGGAAAAGGCAATGCAAAAGCTAAAGAAATGCATCGACATTGCGGAAAGAATGCACTGCTTTGTGGGTGTCGGCCTGTTTCGCGGCGCATGCATCCCGGATAAGCCGATTCGCTACTCGCGCGATATGCTGGTGGAAGCGCTCAAAGAAGCGACGGCTTATGCCAAACCAAAGAAGGTGGATCTGTCATTTGAAGCCACCAACCGTTTTGAGATCAATTTTATCAACAGTACGGCGGAGGGCCTCGATATTGTCGAGCGCGTGGGCGCGGACAATCTTGGCATGACGCTGGATTTGTTCCACATCTTTTTGGAAGACCGGAATATGTATGAAGCCATCACGATGGCCCAAGGCCACATCCGGCATATGCACTTCAGCGACTCAGACCGATGGCCTGCGGGCTTCTCGCACGGTGAAATCAATTTCCCCGCTTTGATTCAGCTGCTGCACGCGCTCGATTACGACGGATATCTCTCCGAAGGCCTGGTGCGCGCCGACAACGCCGATGAATGCGCGCGCGTTACGGCGGCTTATCTCAAAGACCTGATAAAAAAATACACGATTTAACGCTGGATTTTGGGCTGTGCGCGGGCGCACAGCCCAAATGCACTGATTGTGAAAAAATAAACATATGATGTATCGCTGTTTTTGGCAGGGGTGGGTGCCGCCAAATACATCATATGTTTAAGCAACTTTGCATTGGAAACAGGAAGCATTTGTTTGAATTCGTACAGAAGCGTTTTTATGGTAATATCATGTAAAAGGCCTTTATAATCGGATAAAACCAAATTTAATGTTGACAATGCGGTTCATATATGGTTTATTATCCTTACAGCAGCAAAACACAGAATCATATAACGTATCTATAATTCGGTCAATAACGCGGAAGTGGGATACATCATATGTTTGTAAACGAAATTCAAAAAAACAAATGGATCGGTGTGGAAGAAACTTTGGACAGGCCGCGCAGGCTCTGTGCGGGCCAGCTGAGTGTCGATTTTGTTTCCGGTCGTCTCATAAACTTTTCCGTGGGCGGCAAAAACGTTGTTGATGAGGTGTATTTCGCGCTGCGCGATTATAACTGGGGAACGATTCCTTACCGTATAGAGAATCTGGTCATCACGGAGCAGGAGAATGCGTTTTCTGTGTCGTTTACGGCTGTCCACGATCAGGACACCATGCAGTTTGTATGGGAAGCGACGATCACCGGGAGCGCCGATTCCACTGTCACTTATGCGTTTGACGGCATAGCCAAATCCGATTTTTTAAGAAACCGCATCGGTTTTTGTATATTGCATCCCGCCTCCTGCGGCGGCGTGGCCTGCGATGTCGAGCATTTTCATGCCGAATCCGAAAGCGGCGCTTTCCCGGCTGCAATTTCGCCGCACCAGCCTTTTTACGATATCAAAGCCATCACGCATTATCCCGCCAAAGGCGTTGCGGTGCGGGCCCAATTTGAAGGCGACGTGTTTGAGATGGAGGACCAGAGAAACTGGACCGACGCGTCGTTTAAAACCTATTGCACCCCGCTGTCGCTGCCGTTTCCTGCGCCGGTGAAAAACGGCGACAGGTTTCACCAGTCCGTATCTGTTTCGCTTAAAACGGAGCCTGATGTGAAGCTGGTTGCGGCGACCGGCGGCGAAGCGGTTATCTCGCTCAACGGCGGAGATGTTCGCAAGGGAAGCAGCTTTTCATTCGGAAGCTGTATCACGCGTCCGCTGACCGGTTTGCAGATGCAGCGCATCAAAGCGCTGAGTCTCACCCAGCTTCGGTTTGACTATCACTTTAACGACCCATCCGAACATATCGGAAAGATATGTGAACAAGCCCGTGTGCTCGGGCTGCCGGTTCAGCTGGCCGTATTCTTTACGGAAAGCTGGAAAGACGAACTCGAAACGCTGCACGGTATTGTGAACGAGTATGAGCCGGGCATCATGGGCATTGCCGTTTTCCAGCAGGGCGTGAAGGTGGT
Organism: Bacillota bacterium; assembly: GCA_023408075.1. Lineage (GTDB taxonomy): Bacteria > Bacillota > Clostridia > Christensenellales > SZUA-584 > SZUA-584. Next base: position 80,229 of record JAEYKW010000032.1, read on the forward strand.
CTCGCAAGAGCTGCTTGAGGCCGTTCGGAACACGCTTGCGGGATGTGCCGTTCCTGTCGGTTCCGGCACAGACGCGTTCTTCACGCAGATCAACCGTGAACGTCTGCCCGAGAGGCTGCTCGATTTTGTGACCTACTCCAGCAACCCGCAGGTACATGCGTTTGACAATGCATCCATCATGTCCACAGTTGAGGGGCAGACGGCGACTGTTTTCAGCTGTGAAAGGATGTATTCGCAGCTGCCGATATGGGTATCTCCGATATCTTTAAAGATGCGGTGGAACCCCGACGCGACCGGGAAGGACATCGTCAAAAAAGGGCAGGCTCCCCGCGATGTGGATCAGAGGCAGATATCGCTGTTTGCCGCTTCGTGGTTTCTGCGGTCGGCAGCGGCCTGCATCAGCAGCGGCGTGGCCGGTGCCAACTATTTTGAGCTCGTCGGCTGCAAGGGAATTATGGAAGAGGAAGCGACTGAACGGGATTATGCTTTCCCCGCCTTCCCGAACATGCTGTATCCGTTATACTACGCTTTTTATGCGCTGCGCGATTTAAACGCTTTTGATATTTCCGCTTCGGTGATGCCGGATGCGACAGCCCTCGTTTTGAAGAATGAGGGGCATATGCGGTTGATACTGGCCAATCCCAAAAGCGAAGCCGTCACGCTATGGCTTGACGGCGCGTCGGCTTCGGTGCGCGGGATCATGCTGGATGAGAACAGCGTGGCCGAGCTCGCACAGCGCGACGTGATAAAGGCCGATGATGACTGCTGGCAAACCTACAATCTAAATGGAGAGATCCGATTGAATCCTTACTCCATTTTCATTGCAGAACAATAATTCACAGCCAAAGGAGAGAGCGATTGCGATGAAAAAAAAAGTGGTCCTGCTGGGCGCAGGCGGAAAAATGGGGTGCCGTGTCACGGCCAACATTAAAGATGACCAAGAGTATGACATAACGTATGTGGAAATCAGCGAGGCCGGGAGACAGCGTTTGAAGGATACCTTCGGCATCGAGGCGACGGACAGCAACGAACCGGTTAAGAGCGCCGATACCGTGATCTTTGCGGTGCCCGACATACTGATTCAGAAAGTCTCCAAAAGTGTGGTTCCGCTTATGAAAAGCGGCGCAACTGTGATTGGCCTTGATCCCGCCGCTCATTACGGCAAGGTGATGATGATGCGCGAGGATCTTAAATATTTTGTGGTGCACCCCTGCCATCCGCCGCTTTTTGCCTTTGAGGATAATTTGAGCCTTGCGGCGCAGAAGGACTGGTTCGGCGGTGTGGGCGCGGCCAAGATGGATCTGGCCTGTGCCATCCATCAGGGCGGCGATGCCGATTATGAAGAAAACGAAGCGTTTGCGTGCAAGATGTTTAAGCCCATCGCGAGATCCTTCCGTTTGACGATCGACCAGATGATTATGCTCGAGCCCGCATTGGTCGAATCCATCACGGCGCCGCTTGTGAAGGGCATGCGCATGGCGGTGGACGCCTGTGTGGAGCAGGGCGTGCCGAGGGACGCGGTGATGGCGTTTGTGCTCGGGCATCTCAAGGTTCAGTTTGGCGTGCTGTTCGACTTTGCAGGCTTTCCGTTCTCGGACGGTGCCAATCTCGCGCTCAAAAACGCGATGGATGTGATATTCAAGCCGAATTGGATTGAGAATATCATGAACCGGCAGGCGGTCGATCAGAGCGTTTATGAAATCACGCACGAAATCAGCAAGATATGAACAAAACGAGAATCGGAATCAGCTCGTACTCGTATTCATTCGCGGTGGGATACCCGGGCTTTGAGCCCGAAAAGCCGCTCAGCGCTTTTGACCTTGTGGATAAAGCCGCGGCGCTCGAGGTGCCTGTGCTGCAGATTGCGGACAACTGTCCGCTGGACAAGCTGTCTGCCGACGGGCTTAAGGACCTCGGCGCATACGCAAAACAGCGGGGCATCGAGATTGAGGCCGGTACGCGCGGGATAGAAACCGAACACCTGCTCAAGTATATCGGCATTGCGAAGACGCTGGATGCCAGGCTGCTCAGAGTCGTTATCGATACGGCATGGCACCATCCGGAATTTGCGGAGATCGTTGAGCTGCTCAAATCGGTGCTGCCCAGCCTTAAAGACAGCGGCATCGTGCTCGGCATTGAAAACCACGACCGTTTCAAAGCGCGCGTATTTGCCGATATTGTGGAGGCGCTCGGCAGCCCGTATGTGGGCATTGTGCTCGACACGGTAAATTCGTTCGCCTGCGAAGAGAATACGGAGCAGGTGATGGACATTCTGGCAGCACACACGGTTAATTTCCATGTGAAGGACTTTAAGATCGAACGCGTCAAAAACAGCATGGGGCTGCTCGTGACGGGAACCCCTGCGGGCGACGGGTTTCTCAAAATCCCCGAGATGGAAAAACGGCTCCAAACGCAGGCCCGCTGCGATTACAGCTCGATACTGGAGCTTTGGATGGCCCCCGAACCCGGTTTGGAAGAGACGCTTCAAAAAGAAGATCGCTGGGTGAAACAGAGCATTGCATATCTGAAGCAGGTGCTCGGTTAATCCCGGATCGCAATAAAAGAGGAGGAAAAAAAGATGACTAAAAAACTGATTACTTTGGTAATCACCCTTGTTATGGCGGTAAGCTTATTTGCTGGCTGCAGCAGCGCTCCGAGTGAAGAATCGGCATCGAGCACGCCGCAGGCGACAGAGTCGGCTGTGTCTGAGTCGCCGTCAGCGCCCTCGGAAGAGGCAGCGCCTTCGGAGGAGGCTTCATCGGAAAACACGATCCCGACGGGGGATTGGGTAATCGGTCTGTCCAACTCCTATTATGGCAACACATGGCGCAAACAGATGGTTGAATCTTTCACCAAGGTTGCTGAGGAAGCCAAAGCGGCAGGCTACATCAAGGATTATGAGATTCAGAACGGCGACGGTTCCGTGAACGCTCAGATCGCTCAGATCAACAGCTTCATTCTCGAAGGCGTCGATGCGATCTGCATCAATGCGGCATCCGCGACAGCGCTCAACAGCGTTATCGACAAAGCGGTGCAGGCTGGTATTCCGGTTATCGCGTTTGACTCCACAGTTGACGATGAAAACGCATACTGCATGGACTTCGACTTTGGCAACTACTACTATCAGATGGGCGACTATATGGCCAAAGCCTGCGGATACAAGGGCAATGTGGTTATCGTCCGCGGTGTGTCCGGTTCCGCTCCCGAGCAGGTGATGGTGGACGCTTACCAGAAGGTAGTTGATGAGCATCCCGATATGAAGGTCATCGCAACGGTTCTCGGCGAAGCCGACTCGACAGTGGCACAGGAAGAGTTCACAAAGATTCTTCCGAGCCTTGACAAGGTTGACATGATATTCAACCAGGGCGGCGACACATACGGCATCATCCAGGCGTTCGAACAGGCTGATCTCGAAGTTCCGCTGATGTCCGGCGACAACTCGGCTGAGTTCATCAACTGGTGGCTTGAGCAGGATAGCTACGACACGCTGAGCATGCGTGCGGCACCGGCTTGCGGTTCTGCGGCTCTTTGGACAGCGATTGACATTCTCAACGGCGTTGACGTTCCCAAGAAGATGAACCTGGCCCTGTCCGTGATCACCCGTGATATGGCTGACCAGTTCAAAGACATGGAAGCCGGCTCAATCGCAGGCGCAGACTGGACGAATGATCAGGTTATGGAACAGATTATTATTCCCTCCAGGTCTAAATAACCGGCCGGCTTGATATAAAGCAGGCAGGGCACTCGCGAGGACATCGGAATGGCGCGCTTGCTGCGCCATTCCGAATCTTCTGCACTTTGGCAGAAATAACAGAAAGAAGTGCTGCATATGGAAAACATAAAAAACAGCCCGATAACGGATGATAAAGCGTTTCTTAAATTGTCGGATATCGTTAAGATTTACGGTACGACCATTGCCAATAACCATATCAGCCTGCAGATCAACAAGGGCGATGTTTTGGGACTGGTCGGAGCGAACGGTGCCGGAAAAAGCACGCTGATGCGCGTTGTCTCCGGTGTCACGACGCCCGATGAAGGCACCATGTATTTTGATGGGGATGTCATCGACTGGAAATCATTTTCTCCGACAACAGCCAGCAAAAAAGGCATCCGCGTCGCTTATCAGGAATTGTCGTTATGCGACAACTTAAAGGTATATGAGAATTTTACTGTCGAATTAAGCCACCTATTCAAAGGGTCGCTGCGCTGGAGAAAACAGGCGGCCGAGATGGCAAAGCAGCAGCTCGATAACGTTTTTCCCGACAACGGTATTGATGTTAAAAAAGAATTGTCCGATCTTTCGATTGCACAGCAGCAGATGGTGGAAATTGCCAGAGCATTTTCCGACCCTGATTTAAAACTTTTGATTCTGGATGAACCGACCTCTTCTCTGCCGGTGGAGCAGACGAGGCAGTTGCTCAGCTACATTGGAAAAAAGGCGGCAGAGGGCATAACCTTCATATATATCACCCACAGACTGTTCGAAATCATGGAGATTACGAACAAGGTCTACGTGCTTCGCAACGGCGAAGTGGTCTCCGGCTGCGAGACGCGCAATACCTGCGAGGACACGCTCATCGACGACATGAGCGGCGGCGTCAGTGCGCAGCAGGTGCAGCAGGAAGAGAAAGCAGGCAAAGTGCAGGCCAAAATCAACGAGGACGTCTATGTGGTCTGCAGCGATGTGGCAAAGGGCGCGCTCAAAGGCGTCACATGCTCAATGTACGGCGGTGAGGTCATCGGCATCGCAGGCCTTGAAGGCAACGGCCAAAAAGACCTGCTCCATGCGATTTTCGAACTGCCGCTCAGCCTCCGCAAGAAGATTCAGCGCAAGGGGTCCATCGCTTATGTCACCGGCGACAGAAAAGCGGAAGGCAATTTTCCTCTCTGGTCCATTGCCGATAACATCGCGATCACGTCTCTGATGCGCAAAGCGCTGTTTGCAATCAATTCTCCCAAGAAGGTTGTGGAACAATCCTCTGTTTGGTACAACAACCTCAAAATAAAGGGAGAAAGCCCCAAGGCGGACATCGTGAGCCTCAGCGGCGGCAACCAGCAAAAAGTGCTGATTGCGCGCGCGCTTATTGCGGATGCGGATATCATCATTCTCGACGACCCGACGCGCGGCGTCGATGTGGAAACCAAACGCCAGCTCTATGAAGTCTTCCATGAAGCCGCCGTGAATGGCAAGCTCATCATCTGGTATAGCTCCGACGATTCAGAGCTCGACAGCTGCTCGCGCGTTCTTGTCATGCGCTATGGCACGATTGTGGAAACGCTGAAACACGAGGATATCAGCAAAGACAGCATCATCGAAGCGTCGTTCAAGGCGGTTGACAATAAAAAGGAAAAGCTCGAAAAGACGAAGCGCCACATAAACCTGTCGATACTCACGCCGGTGCTCGCGATGCTGACCATCTATGTGACGTGCGGACTGATACAGAGTAACACGTTCACAATATTCGGCGCGGAACTGCTGATCAGCGGGTCTTTGCCGCTCATACTTGCGGCGATCAGTCAAACATATATTATCGGGTTCAGCCATGTGAACCTCAGTATAGGCAACTTTATGGGCCTCGTCAGCGTGCTCGCCGCGACGGTGCTCTATGAATCGCCTGTGCTCGGCATACTGCTCATACTTGTCGCATGGGTGGCTTACGGACTGATGGGCCTGCTGATACGTCGGCTCAATATTCCGGCGGTTATCGTGACGCTGGGCTTCTCATTCGTATGGTACGGTGCCGCGTTGGTGCTGCAGAGCATTCCGGGAGGAACCGCACCCGCACTGCTCGTCGACATCTTTAACGGCGCGTATCTCGGGTTCCCGAACGTGTTGGTGATTCTTGTGCTGGCGACGATTGCGGCGGTGCTTGTTTACCGCTCCAAATACGGCACGGTGCTGCGCGGCTTCGGCAACCGCGAGGAATCCATGATTCGCAGCGGCTGGGGAAAATACGCGGCGGTGTTCAACGCCTACATGATTTCGGGCTTTTTCGCGGTGCTCGGCGGCCTGTCCTTTACGGCTTTGACTTTCTCCGCAGACGCAAGCTCGATGGACTCTTATACCTTGCTCACTGTGGCTTCGGTGGTCTTAGGCGGCGGCGCGCTGAGCGGCGGCAGAGTCAGCCATGTGGGCACTGTGTTCGGTGCCATTACGTTGTCGCTGGTGACCATACTGCTCGGATTCCTGCACGTCAGCTCCGATTTTACGGCGGCTGTCCAAGGGTTGCTGCTGATTGTGATTCTATCGCTAAGGCTTCTTAGGAAAGGAGCAAAACAATGATAAAGTTAAATACTTTTACCAAGAACCATCAATGGACGTGGGCAGCGGTCGGATCAATCATGATGTTTATCGCAGTCTCGCTGATTTCGGGCAAGATTTCATATTCGAGCTTCGCCGCGAATTTCATGATCGCCAGCTATTTAACGATATGTGCGCTCGGACAGATGATCGTCATGACGACGGGGCGCGGTGCGTTTGACCTTTCCATACCGAATATGATTACGCTCTCGGCCTTTTTAACGATGGGTCTGACGAACGGCGAGAATCAGAACTTTTTTCCGGTGCTGCTGCTTGTCATCGCAGTGGGCGCATTGGTCGGGTTCATCAACAGCCTACTCGTCATCCGTCTGCGCATCACCTCCATGATTGCGACGCTTGCCGTGGGGTATATCCTGTCCACAGCAACCTCCATCTATAACCGGACATTCAACTGTCTCAAGGTCAGCGATATCATGACGACATTGACGAGCACAAAAATTCTCGGCCTGCCGATCGTGAGCTACATCGTGATTCTGATCGTGATCGGTATCGCGTTCATGTTCCGCTCCATCACGTTTGGGCGTGCGCTGCTTGCCCTCGGGCAGAACAAGCGCGCGGCGCAGCTGGCCGGTATCAAGGTAAATGTTGTAGAAACGCTCGCTTATGTGATCAGTGCGGTGCTGGCGGCCATCTGCGGGTTCTTCCTTTCCGGGCGCGTCGGCGGCGCGTTCCTGGGTATGGGCGATTCGTACCTGCTGGATACGGTCGGCAGCGTGGTCATCGGCGGCACGCTCGCTTCGGGCGGACGTGCGGTGACGCTCGGCACATTGTTCGGCGCGCTGTTCTTAAGCTTTGTGGTGGCGGCAATGCAGGTGGCCAATTTCTCCATCGGCGTGCAGAACATCATCAAGGGAGTCATCATCATCTCCGTTTTGGTGCTCAGCGCAAACCGCGGCAAGTCCGATTAATTTCGAATCGGGTACATTGAAAAAGGGTTGAGAACCTTTTATAATAAGGGCAGAGTTTTCCAGCTGGGCCCGGCAATAATTGAAAAACAGACAGCAAAGGCACTTAGGCAAAATGATCCTGTGTGCTTTTGCCGTACTATGAGAAGAGAAAAGAGATCACAATAAATATAAAGAAGAGGATGTCTGGTGGAACGGAGAATAGAGTTGGCTGACGACAAAAAATCATCCACCGCTGTGGAGCAGATTATCAAAGCCATAAAGAACATGATTATCGAGAAGGGACTGCGCATCGGAGATAAAATCCCCAACGAGTTTGAGCTCAGCACCATGTTCGGAAAGAGCCGCGGGGTTGTCCGCGAGGCGGTGAAAATACTCGATTCGTACGGTGTGCTTGAAGTGCGCCGCGGAGACGGCACCTATGTGCGCGGCTCTGCGAGCAACGGTTTGTTCGACGCACAGTTTTTTCGCATTATCGCAATGGGGACAAGGCTGCCTGACCTGATTCAACTGAGGCAGATACTTGAAACAGGGATCATCCGCGCCGTCATTGACGCCGTGACCGACAAGGATATGGAGAAGCTGCGTGAAACGGAGAACAAGCTGCAAAAAGCGGTGGATGAAAAGGCGTCCATCGAGCAGATTGTGGCCGCCGATCTGCGTTTTCACATGGTTCTGGTGGAAATGACGGGCAACGATGTGCTGAAAAACGTCTATATCAACATGCTCGATATATTCACGCCGTTTATCAAGCACTCGTATGTTCAGCAGCATGCCACATCGGATTTTTCAGTGCTCAGGCACCACGATTTAATTATTCGCGCCGTGGCCGAGCGGGATTATGATCTCGCGCAGTATGCCGTGCGGAATTCCCTCAAAGACTGGGAAAACCTGAACATGAAATACCAAACGAAGGACATCAACTGATTATTTGATTTGGGAGAGACAGACGTATTTATGCTCAATGCGCGTTGGAGGGCGTGCACCGGCCTTGCCGGAACCCACCGACGCAAAATTGAGTACGTGATATGAAGGCAAAGTTTCGCCCGGCGGTACGCAGAGCGCAATAGTGCGTACCGCTGCCGGGCGGGCTCCATTTTACCGCCATACATCATCATATTTTTTAATCGCAGTGAGAGGCTCCATGTAAAGAGCTTCTCGTTCACAATACATTCAATACACATTCAAACCAAAATAGGAGCATCAAAATATGAAATGGTTTAAAAATCTCAATATCGCACCCAAATTAATTTTAAGCTTTTTGCTTGTGACGATTCTCGCTGTGTCTATGGGCGTTTTTGCGATCATCAACATTATGAATCTCGCCCAATCGGATGCGCAATTGTACGAAGATATGCTGGTGCCGATTGAGCAGATGGCACAGATCAGCGAAGAATTCCAGCAGCAGCATGTCGATATCCTTGAAGCGATCACGGGAAAAAATCAAACGATTATCGATCAAAAGATTGAGGACATTCAAAGCAGCCGTCAGAACATTGAAACCCTATCGGCGGAATTTGAGGCATACGATCTATCAGAACAAACGCGAAAATACTTTGAAGATTTTAAAGCAGCCGACAAGGCATACCAGCCGCTGCTGAATCAGGCGATTGAGCTCGTGCGCAGCGGACAGAACAAAATCGCGGAATTGCAGGTGTCTCCGGACGGGGAGATGGGCATTGCGGTCAAAGCCGAAAAGGACGCGATTAACAACATCCTTGAGCTTAAAAAGCAGGACGGAAAGGAAAAATCCGCTGCCAATACGGCGCAGGCCAATGATGTGAAGATGGTTTCCATCCTCGTTATGGGCGTCCTCGTCATATTGTCGCTGACAATCGGAATCGCGATTTCGCGCAGCGTCAGCAAACCGATAAAGGCGGCGGCAAAATGCGCAAAACAGCTGGCTTCGGGCAGCCTTGATGCGCCGCTTTCGGTGAATTCCAAGGATGAAGCCGGGCAGCTGGCCGCGACCATCAACAACGAGGTGCGTCAGGCATTTAAGGATATTGAAAAGGCACGCAGCGTATCCGAGAAACAGGCGTCGTATCAATCGGCCGAAGTCGGGAAGCTGCTCGTCAACCTGAAGCGGCTGGCGCACGGAGAGCTGCTTTGTGATATCGCGGTGGAAGAAGCCGATCAGGATACGGAAGAGCTGCATCAGCTGTACAGCGAGATTGCGTTTAACCTCTCCGGCGGTATCAGCGCGATAAAAGGCTATATCGCAGAGATATCGGGTGTGCTGGGCGAGATGGCAAACGGCAACATGTGCGTCAATATTTCATCCGAATACAAGGGCGATTTCATCACGCTCAAAGAGTCCATTAACATGATAGCCGAGTCTTTGAACAACACGCTGTCGGAAATCAACAATGCCGCCGTTCAGGTGGCTTCGGGAACATCCCAGGTTTCTTCGGGCAGCCAGACCATTTCGGAGGGGGCCACAGAGCAGGCCGGCGCTATCGAAGAACTGTCAGAGTCCGTCACGCAGATAGCGGCACAAACCAAACAAAACGCCGAAAATGCGGGCATGGCCAATAAGCTGGTGCTGGGCACGCAGACGGATGCGATAGCGGGCAACGGCCGCATGAAAGAGATGCAGGATGCGATGGCCAAAATCAATGCGTCCTCCGAGAGCATCTCCAGGATTATCAAAGTCATTGATGATATTGCATTTCAGACCAACATACTCGCGCTCAACGCCGCCGTGGAGGCGGCCCGTGCAGGCGTGCACGGCAAGGGCTTTGCCGTTGTCGCCGAAGAGGTGAGAAACCTTGCGGCCAGATGCGCCAGCGCGGCCAGGGAAACGACGGAATACATTGAAGGCTCTATCAAAAAGGTGGAGGATGGCACAAGGATTGCCGATCAAACCGCAACGGCGCTCTCAAGCATTGTGGTGAGCGTGGAAAAGGCAGCGGCACTGATCGGCCAGATTGCGTCGGCCTCCAATGAGCAAGCCACGGGCATTGCGCAGGTGGATCGCGGCATTGAGCAGCTTTCTCAGGTGGTGCAGATCAACTCGGCGACGGCCGAGCAAGCCGCGGCGGCGAGTGAAGAGCTGTCCAGTCAGGCGGATCTGTTAAAATCGATGGTGGCTCAGTTTAAGCTGCAGGATGCGGGAGCCAAAGCCTGTGGCGGGTACGGGGAAGTGTATGCTGCGGAGGAAACGCTTGCGATCGAGGAGCCTTATGATGCTGCGATCATCCATTTATCTGAATCATATCCAGGCTGACAGATTTGGGATTAGTGACTTTGAGTCTGTAAATTTGTGCATAGATTATTTGAGAGCGGCCTTTCTTTACGGAAAGCGCCGCTTTTTGTGTTTAAGCCAAACTGTCGATAAGGAAAGTTGATAGGCGATGTTGGCGGATGTCTTCATCAATCACCGGCCGGTGACCGGCTCTTCTCAAAGTGAAAGGCATGGAAATGCAGCTGGCTCCAATACCATTATTGATAAACAAATCATGGAAGAAAAATGATATTGAAAGTGGATGGGTGGGGCTATAAAATAAAAATACCGCATGTTCTGTTTAAAACCCGAATGGACAATAATGATATAAATGAAGTCAAAGCTGTATGAAGGACGCTTTTGTGCCTGAGGAGGGGTGAGGCTGTGAATAAACGAATTTTCACTTTGCTCTTGGTTGCGCTGCTGGCGATACTCGTTTTCGTCTACACTTTCATATACAAAGAGGAAGGCGAGGCTCCTCCGCAGGCCGCCGCAGCGGATTTGACAGGGACAAGCTTTGAAAACCTAGACCTTCCCGAAGGCTATGATATCAGGCAGTTTGAAGGAACGACGCTTCGCTTTATTGTGGAAAACAACCGGCACGCGACGATACTGCTCAATAAAAGCCAGGAGTTTTCCGATCTGACCGGCATCAATATTAAAATCATCGCCGTGGATTTTGATACGCTTGTGCAAAAAATCAACCTTGATTTCATATCAAAGGCGGGGCAATATCAAATCGTCTATGTGGACCCGTATCAGACCTTGAACCGGTTTCACGACTGCTTTGAGGTGCTCAATGCCTACAACGAAGACCCGGCGATGCCGCATATAAAAGGTTTTATGGGCGACTTTTCCGACTTTCAGACGGAAACGATCAGCTGCTTTGAAGACAAGGACAACATATACACGATTCCGTTTGACAGCACAACGATGATTCTGTTTTACCGGACGGATATTTTTGAAAAATACAAGGATAAGTTTTTTGCAGAAAAGGGATACGACTGGACACCGGGCAGCAAGAACTTCACCTGGGAGAGATACATTGAAGTGGCGAAATGGATTGATGACAACGTGCCCGATGAGGAAGTGGAATACGGCTGCGGTGCCATGGCTCAGGAACACAACTCGATCTACTGTGAATTTTCAAATATACTATCCGCATACGGCGGCGATTATTTCGGCGATACGAATATCGGCACGCTTGGCTTAAAATCATTCAGAAACATCAACGTGATGAATGACAGCTTTGTGAAGGCGCTCGACATATATAAACAGCTTGTGGATGCAGCGGCACCCGAAAGCGTGAACTGGAATTGGACGGATTCTTCCAACGCATTCCGCAGCGGCGACATTGCCATGATGCTCAACTGGGACGAAAACTACCCGTATTTGAGTGACTCCGAGGACTCGCAGGTGTCCGGCAATGTCGGCTGCGCGATACTGCCGTACGGCGATACGAAAAGCGCGAATATTTTCGGCGGCTCGGGCATCGGCATCAATAAGTTTGCCACGCAGGGGGATAAGGAAGCCGCGTGGCTGTATATCGTCTGGGCGACATCTCAGGAGATGCAGCGCGAGGTCCTCATCAACCCCGAAGGCGGCAACCTGCCCTCCCGGCTGTCCGTGTATGAGGAGCCCGATATCAAGCGTGAGCTTGAATCAGCGGATCAGGCGGATGAAATGCTCAATATCGATCTGATACAAACGGTTCTGGAGGCGTGGGAACCTGAGAATCTTTACTTGCGTCCGAAGGTATCAAACTTCTATTCCGTTGAAAAGGTTCTAAACAAGAACTTGCATGACTTTGTGAGCGATAAAAATTCGGACAGCCGTCAGGTCAGCCAGAACATCTATCAGGAGCTGACCGGCATTTTGGCTGAGAGCACAAGCGGTGGACAGCCATGAAAAAACGAAAACTGTATGCATCCCTCAGGTTAAAGCTCGCCATCATCGCTGTGATTCTGATCGCGATTCCTATTGTTGCCATTTCCATGACGTACACGAAAACCGTCAAGGAGATCATATCAAAAAAATACACCGATTCGGCCATACAATCCGTTTATGAGGCGGGTGAGCAGATCGATTACATACTGCGCGATGTCGAGGATTTTTCCACGGTGATCATTTCGAATGCGGAGCTGCTCGAAATGGCGAAAAACCCGGGCAGCTACAGCAAGGACCAGTTCAACACGCTGCTGAGAAACTTAATTCTGTCGCGCGATGACATAGAAGTTATCGATGTTGTGCTTCCGAGCGGCATTTATTCGATGGGCGCGAATAAGGTCGATTCGAAATCAACCGTCGAACAAGAGCTCATTGAATCGTCGGGGCAGCCTGTCTGGCTGGATACCGAGAGCCATGTGATTGAAATATTGTCGGGCCGCTTTCACAAGAATTATTTTGCGCTGGGGCGCAAAATCATCAATTACAACACGCTCGAGGATCTCGGGTATCTCGTGATCAATCTCGAAGAGGTCTTGCTCGAGCAGTCGTATAAGAGCCTGCTGGACAACGAATTCGAAGATATCTATATTTGCGACGATGTGGGTACGATCATCAGCCATACGGATAAAAAGAAGATAGGCTCGACGATCAAGTTTCAGCCGTATGCACAGAGCATTCTCAACACCGAAACGTCCAAAGGCTATTTTGAGTTTACCGAGGATGTGGACAAGGTTGCGATTTACTCGACAATTTCAAGCACGGGCTGGAAGATTATCAAAACGATACCCGTGAGCTATCTCTATAAAGAGATCAACAAAATGCAGCGCGATTTGCTGATCGGCGGCATTATATACGGCGTCGCCATCATCGTTTTTCTGATATTTTTCTCTGTCAGATACACGGACCCGATGATGAAAATGATGAGTGTGATCAAAAAGGTGGAACAGGGGGACCTCTCCGTGCGCACGGAGATATCCACCAAAGACGAGGTCGGGCAGCTCGGTGAGAGCCTTAACAATATGATTGCCGAAATGGGCAATCTGATAGAAAAGCTGCTCAAGGAAGAGCAGGAGAAAAAGGAAGTGGAGCTCGAAGCGCTGCACGCGCAGATCAATCCGCACTTTTTATACAATACGCTGACCACGATCAAATGGATGGCCAAAATTCAGGGCAACAACAGCGTGAGCCGCGCCATCGTTGCGCTGATCAAGCTGCTGCGCGTCAGCACGAATCTCGGAACGGACACGATCACGCTCAAAGAAGAGCTCGATTATGTTGAGAACTATGTCGTGATACAAAAGCTTAAGTATAACGAAGGCATCAACTTAAGCCACGATATCGAGCCGTCGTGTCTCGAAGTGATGATGCCCAAGCTCATACTGCAGCCGATTGTGGAAAACGCCATTATTTACGGCATCAATGAAGACCATAAGGATATCAACATAAAGATATCGGCTTACAGGAAAGACATGGAGCTTTACATAGAGATCACGGACGACGGCCCCGGCATTCAAACGGACATCGTTGAGGAGATACTGCGTAGCAAAACCGACAAGAACAAGTTCAGCAAGGTGGGGCTGAATAACATCAACCAGCGTATCAAACTCTATTACGGGAAAGAGTACGGGCTCAGTATTGAAACCAAGCTCGGCGCAGGCACAAAGGTGATCGTTAAAATCCCGTCCTAAAACGCTGACTGATTCGGAAAAGAGGGCATATGTACAAAGTCTTGATTGTCGACGACGAAGTGCTGCTGCGTGTCGGCCTTAAAACCACAATAAACTGGGAGGCGGCAGGGTTTACGGTGGTGGCGGAGGCGGCCAACGGTGAGCAGGGGTATGAGCAGTATAAGAAGCATGAGCCCGACGTTGTGATCACGGATATCAGAATGCCGAAGAAAGACGGGTTGTGGCTCGTGGAAGAGATTCGCAAAGAGAATCCCTATATCCCGATACTTGTGCTGACATGCCTTGACGAGTTTTCTTACGCGAGAAACGCGCTGAAGGTGGGCGCAGACGACTATATATTGAAGTCCGAAGTGGAAGATGAAGAGCTGCTAAGCATGATGAACGGCGTGAAAAAGAAGCTCGACAAGCTGGGCAAGGACAAAGAGATCAGCCAAACGGCCAGCACGAGCAAAAACGATATCCGGCGCGTTCTGTTTAACGATCTTGTCAAATCCGAGTTCCGTATTGACGCCAATATGGAAGACCGTTTTAAAATTATCGGCGTACCGCTCACGGATACGCGGTTTTCGTTTGTCAGCGCCTCCGTGCCGGACGGCCAGGAGCAGCAGGCACCGAGCAGGCAGATCAATCAGGCGGTCATCAATTTGCTGATTAACCTGCTGGATGACAAAGAAATCGCCTATCTCTTTCACATCGTGAACAACCGGTATCATTTCCTGCTGTCATCGGCAAGGCTTAGCATACCGGAGATGAAGCGCATCTTCTCGTCCGCGAATCAGGGAGCTCAGCAGTATTTTGATAAAGCGCTGCATATCGTATTTACGGATATTTTTGAAGACAGCACTGCGCTTCACAGCCGACATGCCGAGTTTTTGGATAAATCCGAAATCCTTTTTTATCTGGAAGACCCGTCGTTTTATCTGGAGAACGCCAAAGACATCCGGTTTGAGGAACTCAATTCTTTTGAGCTCAAAAAGAAGTACAGCCAGATGCTCATGATCGATTCCATTATGAAAGAGAACATGGAAGGCGCAAAGGAATTTGTGAGCGAGCTTTACAGGTATTTCAAAGCCAAGCTCGCGCATCCGAACAGCGTCAAGCTGTTTTTTACGGACCTCATGAACCACTTGTTCGAGCATTATTCGCAGCTTTTCAGCGGCGCGAACAAGCCGGATCATGAACATTATCACTTTGATATCATCAATGCGACGTCGCTCAAAGAAGCCTGCAGCATTATGGAGCGTATGCTCATCAGGTTTATCGAGCAGATGCGCCAGTATGTGCAAAACAATTCGAAGCTGCTGACCAATCAGGCCGTCAACTATATTCAGCAGAATTTTGATAAAAAGATATCGCTCAAGGATGTGGCGGAGAACCTCAATCTTTCCAAACAATATCTTTGCAGCATTTTTAAAAAAGAAACCGGGGAAAACGTATCGTACTATATCAATAAACTGAGGATTGAAAAGGCGAAAATGCTGCTGCATAAAAAAGACCGCAAGATCAAAGAGATTTATGATGAGGTCGGCTACGCCAATCAGCAGTATTTCAGCAAAGTGTTTAAAAAGATGACCGGCATGACGATTCTTGAGTATAAGGACAAGATCAATCCGTAAAGCTTTTAAGAACGCCGGTTGTTATATTATAGGAAGAATTCGCTGTGCATGATAGCACAGCCGTTGGTCAGCCTTAAATTCTTAAGGCTTATTTTTTTGCGTTTGCTCAAACTAATCCGCTGGTTCAAGTGGTAAGAATACTGTGCTTTTGGGGACATGTGTATACCGTCACACCGTCGGTGGCCGTGACCAATATTAAAAAAGTATAAATTCTCAGCAATATAGTGTAAAGAAATCGAGCTAAACAATATAAACAGCAATCAGATTAACATAGTGTAAAAAACCCGCAATCTGAGCCATTATGTGAAACCGTGCAATATCATACAATCCTATCACAAAGCACCGATAAGCGTTGCTTCACAGCTAAGGAATAATAATCCTGCATGCGCAAAAGATATCGCTAGATAAGGAAAAGAGGAGATTGTAATGTCTCAAGATGTAAAGCTGAGAGTGATGAATATAGAAAAATCCTTCCCGGGCGTGAAGGCGTTGGATAAAGTCAACTTTACGGTCAAAAAGGGTACGGTTCATGTGCTGTGCGGGGAAAACGGTGCGGGCAAATCAACATTGATGAAGATCATCAACGGTATCTATAAGCCGGATGCGGGCAAGATACTGATCGACGAAAAAGAGGTTGAGATCAAAAACCCGATTCAGGCAAGACAGATGGGCATTTCGATGATCTTTCAGGAGCTCAACTATATTCCCGAGCAGACGATTGCGGAGAGCCTCTGCATCGGCAACTGGCCGACGACCAAATTCGGGAAAGTCAATTGGAGAGAGATCAAAAAAAGGACAGCCGAGCTCTTAAAAGCGGAAGGGCTTCATTACGACCCGGATACGAAGCTCAAAGAGCTCACAGTTTCCGACGTTCAGATACTTGAGATCATGAAGGCGATTTCCTACAGCTCGGATATCATCATTATGGATGAACCGACATCCGCCATCACACTTAAAGAGGTGGAAGCGCTCTTCAAGAAGATCAACGAACTCAAAAGCCGCGGCGTCGCGATCATTTACATCTCTCACAAGATGGAGGAAATATTCAGAATCGCCGATGACATCACCGTGTTCCGGGACGGGACCGTGGTCGATTCGCGTCCCGTGAAGGACTACGACATGAAGACGATCATCGCGCAGATGGTGGGCCGCAAGCTTGACGACAACTTCCCGAAGGAGAGGGTGGAAATCGGCCAAAAGGTGTTGGAAGTTTCCAGGCTCACCGGTGAAGGTTTCAAGGATGTGAGCTTCCATGTGAGCGAGGGTGAAATCATCGGGTTTGCGGGCCTCATGGGCGCCGGCAGAACGGAAGTGATGCGCAGCCTTTTCGGGCTCGACAAATTCGAATCCGGCGAGATTGCTATACGAAATAAAAAAGTCAAGATCAAAAATGTCCGCAGCAGCATTCAGAAGAACATGGTGATGCTGTCCGAAGACAGGCGGCGTTACGGCATCGTGCCGATACGCAGCGTGCGCGAGAATGTGTCGCTCAGCAATTTGAAGAAGTTCATTTTCGGCGGACGGCTGCATGTGAAGATGGAGAACAAAACCATCAGCGACTACTGCGGGCGCATGAACGTGAAGACACCGACGCTCGACACAACGGTGGATGCGCTGAGCGGCGGCAACCAGCAAAAAGTGGTGCTCGCCAAATGGATGCTCACCAATCCCGACGTACTGATTCTCGACGAAGCCACCCGCGGCATTGATGTGGGCGCGAAGTATGAGATTTATAAGCTCATGACAGACCTTGTCAAGCAGAAGAAAGCGCTCGTGATGGTATCGTCCGAACTGCCCGAGCTCATCGGCATGTGCGACCGTATCTACGTCATGTCGCGCGGGCGTATCACGGGCGAACTGTCTCGGGAAGGGTTTACGCAGGAGCATATTATGACGCTGGCGACAGCTCAAAAATAAGGTATGGAGAGAAAATAAATGAAGGCAAAAGAATTGTGGGACAAAATAAAGTCAAAATACAGCATTTATATCGTTCTCGTCGTCATGTTTTTCATCTGTTGGCTGGCGAATAGCAACTTTGTATCCATCGAAAACCTGTCCAATATATCGCGGCAGATTTCCGTGGGAACGATACTCGCCTTTGGTGAAACGATACTGATCATCGCAGGCATGCTCGACCTTTCGTCGGCATCCGTGCTCGCGTTTTCCGGCGTGCTGTCAGTGTCCGCTTACCTCGCGACCGGTTCTCTGCTGCTCGCGTTCTTCGTGGGCGTGGCGGTATCGGTGGTCTGCAACATGATCACGGCGGTCATCGTCACACGGTACAATGTGCCGACGTTTATTGCGACGCTGTCGATGATGGCGATGGCGAGAGGCGCGGCGCTGCTGTACACGAACGGTCAGAACATCTACCAGATCGGCGACTACGTCCAATTCGGCCAGGGGTACATTCTCGGCATCCCGACGCCGGTCATATTCCTCGCAGCCACGCTGATCGTCACATGGTATCTCTTGCGGCACACAGTGTTCGGTCGCTCGATCTATGCGATCGGCGGCAATGAGGAAGCGGCAATTGCATCGGGCATCAACGTGAAGGGCAACAAAATGCTCGCCTACATCATCAACGGTATATTCGTCGGCGTGGCGGGCGTGCTGTTCATGTCGAGAAACAACGTGGGTCTGCCGAACGGCGCAGTGGGATACGAATTTACGGCGCTCACCGCTGCGGTTATCGGCGGCACGAGCATGACGGGCGGTATCGGTACGGCGGCGGGTACGGTGGCGGGTGCGTTCATCGTCGGGTTCCTCGACAACATCATGGTGCTTTCCGGTGTGAACTCGTATCTGCAGGAAATCGTCCGCGGCGGCATCATTACTTTGGCAGTGGCCTATGATATTTACGCAAAAACAAGGAAAACTAAGAAGAAATTAGGCAGCATAAGCGCCTGACATAAAATTTGAGCGGCCTTAAGCTGCTCTAAAAAAAGAGGAGGAAAGGTATGAAAAGAATTCTGGCACTGATTTTGGCACTTGCGTCTTTGACAGTGGCATTTGCCGGCTGCGCTCCCACGAACAACGAAACGGCGGAACCGAGCCAGTCGACCAGCCCGGCAGCAAGCGAAACCGCATCCGAGCCCGCGGCCAGCGAAGGACAAACGTTCAGGGTTGCATATATCGCCCGTGCTCAGGCAGACTCGTTCGCAGCATGGCTTGCCAACTCGATCGTAGAAGAGGCTGAGAAATATGACAACATCAAAGTCGACGTGTTTGACGGACAGGCTTCCGATGATAAAGAAAACTCTTTGATCGAGAACGCCATCACGAACAAATATGATGCGATCGTGATTCAGCCGAACAACGGCGAAGCTCAGCGGCCTTATGCTGAAAAAGCGGTGAAAGCCGGTATCGTGACGATCACGACAAACGCGAGAATATCGGGTATCGAAGGCGCATCGTCCGTGGACGCCGATCCGTACGCTCAGGCTGCGGTGAACGCCCAGCTGGCTGTGGAACAGGTTCCCCAGAACGCGAATGTGGTTGTGCTGCTCGGACCTCCGGGAAACTTCCACGCTGACCAGAGAAGACAGAGCTGGCAGGCTGAGTTCTTCGACAAACGGCCTGATGTTAAGATCGTTGGCGAAGAAATCGCAAACTGGAACAAGGACGAGGCCATGAACGCGATGGAAACCTGGGTTCAGGCGAACGACAAGATCGATGCGATCATCTCGATGAACGACAACATGGCAGCCGGTGCTCTCGAAGCTGTGAAGGACAATGCGAATTTCGCGAACATCCTTGCATACGGTGTTGACGGCACGGCGGAAGCTTGCCTGCTGATCAAAGAAGGCAAAATGACAGCCACGAGCCTGCAGAGCGCGTATGACCTGGCTTCGACGATTCTCGATTCGCTTGAGAAGCTGCTGACGGGTGAAGAGACGCAGATCGATACGGATATCGACTGCCCGCTGATCACGAAGGACAACGTTGACCAGTACATCGAAATGCACAAAAAGGCCGGCGCGATTAAGTAAAACAAATACACATTAACAGTGATTGGAATGTACGCCGCTTTTGCGGCGTACATTCACATTGCCGCAGATTTATGGGGAGAAAAAAATATGACGAATAAAGCAGTTTTTATGCAAGGAACGGGCAACATGGTTACCAGAGAGGTCCCCATGCCCACGCCCGGCCCGAAGGATGTGCTGATCAAAGTGGATGTTGTGGGCATATGCGGTTCCGACGTGCACTATTATCAGCATGGACGCATCGGCGATTTTATCGTGGAGGGCGACTTTATACTCGGTCACGAAAGTGCGGGTGAGGTCGTGGAGGTTGGCAGCGAAGTGAAATCACTGGTTGTCGGAGACCGCGTGGCGCTCGAACCGGGCAAGACATGCGGAAAGTGCAAATACTGCAAGCAGGGCAAATACAACCTTTGCCCCGATGTGGAGTTCTTTGCGACGCCGCCGTATCACGGCGTGTTCACAAACTATGTGACGCATCCCGAGGATATGTGCTTTAAGCTGCCGGAAAACGTGTCGAACATGGAAGGCGCGCTCGTGGAGCCGCTTGCGGTGGGGCTGCATGCGTCGGGTATGGGCGAGGTCAAGCTCGGGGATACCGTTGTGATTTTCGGCGCAGGCTGCATCGGCCTTGTCACGCTGCTGTCGTGCAAAGCCAGAGGCGCGTCGAAGGTCTACGTGGTGGACATTCTGGAAAACAGGCTAGAAACGGCCAGAAAACTCGGCGCAACCGAGGCGATCAACGCCAAGGAATGCGATGTTTTGAAAAAGCTCGATGAGCTCACCGGCGGGCAGGGCGCGGACGTCGTGATTGAGACGGCGGGCAGCGAGTTCACCGTCAAGCAGACGGCGGACGTGGTCTCCAGAGGCGGCACGATCGTGCTCGTAGGCATGACGCCCAAGGACGAGACCTGCTTTAACTTTATGAAGCTGATGGGCAAAGAGGGGCAGCTCAAAACGATATTCCGCTACCGCAATCTGTATCCCGTCGCGATCAACGCAATTTCGAGCGGCGCGATTGATGTGAAAGGCATTGTGAGCCACGAGTTTGATTTTGACCATGTCAAAGAGGCGTTCGATTTTGTGGTGGGCAACGCCAAAAACGTTGTCAAGGCGGTTATTAAAATCAATTAATAAGATACGCTTAAATGGGCTTCCAGGGGGAAAAGGCGTCGGATCATCGTCCGGCGTTTTTTCTTTCACGGCTCATAATGATATGGTAAAATTGGGATGGCTTGGCGCGCCTTGCGAAGAGCCAATAAAATAAGGAGATATCAATAATGAAAAAGCTTCTGATTGTGCTCCTCATGGTTGTGCTGACGGCGTCGGCACTTCTTGGATGCGCGGGTGAAAAAGCTGTTGACGCAAAGGTATACGGCAAAGAGGATACCAATATATCCGTCCGAGTGGGCGAAGAATTCACATTGAAGCTCGACGAAAATCCCACGACAGGCTACCAGTGGAGCTATACGGTCAGCGATGAGAACGTGGTAGTACTGAGCAAAGATGAGTATGTACCTGATAGTACGGATGAGGATGTCGTCGGCGCAGGCGGCCAGAGGGTGCTGACGTTTGAAGCCAGATCAAAAGGAAGCACGGTGATCGATATGGTTTACGAGCGCAGCTGGGAGCAAAATGAGAACGACGAAAAGCTGTCGTTTGAGATTGAAGTGAAATAGAATCGGCATAGCACAGAGGCAATTCAATCAATACTTATCCGGCGGCCCGTTAATCCCGTTGCTGATCGTGACTACCCCGTAAATATGATTTTCGTCTTCCTGTCCGCCTGCATGGTCCGCAGGATGCGTGTATGTCGGCTCCGAGACGCTTGGGGGCTGGGGCATGGGCGGTCACGGCAGGATTGAACTTTATGCAAGTGCGCTGTACAGACGGATTAAAAAGAGCTCTGCGGATATCCAATTGGGCAAGGGGCTTGCTTGTTTAAGGTCAGGCAAGACGTTTCTCGTGATTTCGTGCCGGTCGCTTCCCAGCATGACAGGCAGGAGGCAAACAAAAAGCCCTGTTCAATTTCTCGTTGAACAGAGCTTGCAGAACAGTCAACCACAGTTGAAAAAACGCACTCTTTAAGCGCGCCCGTTTAGAATCAACAGTGTTAAATTACTCGCGGAACCGCACCGTCTGGTTTTCCATGCCATCGATAATGGCGAGGCTTTGCACATTGTAGCCGGCACCGCGCAGCTTGTCCCCGCCGCCTTGAAACCCTTTTTCAATCACGACGCCGATGCCGACGACGGTGGCGCCTGCCTGCTCGCTGATGTCGAGCAGCCCTTTTTGTGCCTTGCCGGTCGCGAGTATGTCGTCAATGATCAATATACGGTCCTCGGAGGTCAGATAACGCTTTTCAAGGATGACGGTATAATCTCTGCCGCGCGTGTAGCTTGTCACGCTTGTCCTGTACACGTCGCCGTCGATATTCTTGCTCTCCGACTTTTTCGCAAACACAATCGGGACATTGAAATACTGCGCCGTGAGACAGGCCACGGCGATGCCGCTGGCTTCAATTGTGATCACCTTGGTGATGCTTTGTCCGTCAAACAGGCGTCTGAATTCTTTTCCGATTTCATTGAGCAAACTGATATCGATCTGATGATTTAAAAAGCCGTCAACTTTGATGATGTGGTCGTCTTTAATCCGGCCGTCCCTGCGTATCCGTTCTTTCAAAAGCTCCATTGCTTACCCCTCACCCAAACTTATTTTTATCATTATACCGCAGTATTAAAACTTTGGAAGAGAAAACGCGAAAAATGTTCGGAATCATGTCAATTAAATATTGGATATACCGTCTTATCGGGAGAATTATGCCAGCGCTGCTCTTTTTATGGTGGGTTTTGGGCAGTGAACAGCGCATAAGATGAACAACATACCGTCAAAAGCGAATATTGAGCAAATATGTCCGCAGTCAGCGATAGTGACTATCATATGGCCCCTTCGTAAAGGCTGCTGTTCAGCCGATACAAGTGTCGTTCGCCCGCGCGAAGTGTTTGCCGGAACAGATATAATTTCGTTTCAAATATATAAATGATTGATTATACGTTTTTGGCGCTGTATGATGAGAGCATGAAAAGAACGGCGATTTACAACGCTGCGCGTGAATTGTTCGCTTTGAAGGGCTATGACGGCTGCTCTCTTCAGGAGATTGCCGATACGGTGGGGTTAAACAAAGCGACGCTCTACAACTATTACAAAAGCAAGGAAGAGCTGTTTTTAACCGTACTCGAAAACGAAATCAGCGGCTATATAGACGCAGTCCAAAAAGCTGTGGACGAACATATTGAAGAATCTTTGGAATCGGTGCTGTTTGAGGTCATAAAAGCATTTGTGGATTTTTCCGATATACACCGTCTGCTGCTTTGGAAAAAAACGCTGTTGATGGCGTTCAGCGCTGTTGAAGAGAGTATCCAGCAATCGTCTCGTGAAATTTTGTTTGAGAAAAACGGACAGGTTATTCAGATTTTCAAATACCTGTTTTCGGTAAAGACTATTGATCCTGATAATCCCAAAGTCACAATGTTTATGAGGTCATATTATATTTTTCTGCAGAGCATTCTCGACTGGATATTGCTCAATGATTATAAAATGAAGAACAACACAAGCACGACGATAAAGGACCTTTGGGACCTTTTCTGGAATGGCAGCAAGCTCGCTTGAAGTTTTCTTTTGACAGCGTCTTTTTATTTATTATGAAAAAGCGTTTGTTTTTTTATCCCTGTGCGGTGTGTTGTCTATTGGCAAAGCCCCAATCACACACCCGCGAGGTTATTTCGTTGCGTTGGATGCGGCTTTTCATTGAGCAAGCCTTGGATCGAAGCATAACTTTGCTGTTAGAATTCAATAATATATACAAAATAAAACTTTGCGAATAAGCTCATATCATGTGTTTTAGGCGCATTCGCATGACACAACGATGATGCTATAGTGTAAGCATGAAGCAGCGACGGTTTTACCGGCTTCATGGGATATACACCGTAATTCATTCTTTGTTATGAATGGTTAATGCTTTAAGGCCTAAAGATGTAACACTGCCGGGATAGCCGCATTGTTATCGATCAGTTGCGGGAGGGTGTTGTGACTGAGTTTGAAGAACTGGCATTAAAAAAAATCACAAAGGATTATTTGATTGACTGCGTATATACCCGGCTCAATGTGATTGCAGGCCGGTATGGCATCAGCAATGCAGAGATCAGCAAACATATCGGATGGGACCCGGCGGGGTTCAATCAAAAATACAGCAGGAGCAACGATCTGCGCATCACAACGTTCATTAAGATCTATGTGGCGCTTATCGATCTGATTGCCGAGAAAGAAGCCGAGGTGGGCCTTGAGGGCCTCGAGACTTCCGAGATCCGGCTGGACGAGCTGATAACCGAAAAGGAACTCGCCGCTGCCGCTTTGTTCAATCATATCAGCGCTGCCGCCGAGGGAAAGTCCGAATTCTTAAACAGAAAGAACTACAGCCATACATATAAAATGATGAAGCCGTTCGTGTTTGTCGGCAAGAAAAGCAAGAAGTTCAGTGACAGAGAGATTGACGTTTATATCAGTTACTACAAGAAGGTCTCAGCGAGTTGATGAAAAGTAAAGGCCAAAGCGGAGGAAATATGCAAAAGCTGTATAACGATCCGGCGAGCATGGTCGACGAATCGGTTGCCGGTTTTGTCAAGTGCTTTCAAGATCAGGTCGCCCATACCGGCTGCGCACGGGCCCTTAAGTATAAAGCCGCTCCCGTCGCGGGCAAAGTCGGCATCGTCAGCGGCGGCGGGTCGGGCCACGACCCTGCGTTTATGGGCTATATCGGCAAGAATATGCTGGATGCCGTTGCAATCGGCAACATATTCACACCGCCCTCCGTCGAGTCGTTTTACACGGCTTTTAAAGAGGCGGACGCGGGCCAAGGCGTCGTCTGCCTGTTCGGCAACTACCCAAAGGATATTGCCAATGTTCAAGAGGCGATTGAACTGGCCGAAAAAGACGGCATCACAGTGAAAATGGTGATCGCAAATGAAGATGTTGCAGACAGCGATCCCGCTTTGAGAAGAGGCATGACGGGCGAAGTGCTGCTTTGGAAAATCGGCGGAGCAGCCGCCGCTCTTGGATACAGTCTGGAACAGGTGGTGGATGTGTCAAACAGGGCGCTGAGCCGTATGCGCAGCATCGGCATCGGCCTTGCAAGCTGTATCATTCCCGAGGTCGGGCGTCCCAATTACATCATTGAGCTTGGGACGATGGAGATCGGCGTGGGGCACCACGGGTTTTCCAGTATGGATACCTGCAAATTAAAATCAGCGGACGCCACGGCTGAGATTATGGTGGATGAGATATTAAAGGATATGCCGATTCCTGGCGGCAGCCGTGTTGCCGTGATGATATCGGGCCTTGGAAACACCATGCTCAGCGAAATGAACATTCTGTACAGCCGGGTTTATGACGTGCTGACGGAAAGACACATAGGCATACATCAATCGTATATCGGCAACTTTTTTACATCGCTCGACATGATGGGCGTGACGCTGACGGTGATGAGCCTGGATGATGAATTAACGCGGCTATTGGATCTTCCTGCATACCCGGTCGCTTTAAACGGTTTTGCTTACAGCAATCATAACGACTGATTAAGTCTACAGAGAAAACTTGAAAAAATTTGGCCCGGAGAAGGCTTAGTTGCTGCTTTTGAGCGCGACACCCGGGGTGTGTTTAAGTCGCCTTTTTTCAACAAAAATCAGTATTTCTGATTGCGGAGCTGTCAAAAGCAAGTAAGGGGGATAATCATGAATTTGGTCGAGATGACGGGTATTCGAAAAAGCTATTACGGCTTTGAAGTTCTTCACGGTGTTGATTTTTGCCTGCGGGCAGGCACTGTTCACGCGCTGATGGGCGAAAACGGCGCCGGCAAATCAACGCTTGTGAAGGTCATCGCCGGAGTCCACCGGTGTGATTCGGGCTCCATAAAAATAGACGACAAAGCGGTGGACATCGACTCGCCGTCTAAGGCGCGGCTGCTGGGTGTGGCTATGATCCATCAGGAGCTGTCGGCCGTTTCCGAAATGTCTGTCGCGGAGAACATATTCCTTGGCCGTGAGCCGGTGCAGATGGGCATTATCAATTACAAGCAGCTGTACAAAAACACGAGCGATCTGCTCGGGGAACTCGGTATTTCCATTAATCCGAAAACGAAAATGAAGAACCTGCGTGTGGCGGATCAGCAGATGGTCGAAATCGCCAAAGCGCTGTCTCAGAATGCGCGCATCGTGATTATGGATGAACCGACCTCGGCCATAACGGATCATGAGGTGGAAAGCCTGTTTCGTATGATCAGGGATTTGAAGGCGCGCGGCACCGGGATTATCTACATATCTCATAAGATGGACGAAATCTTTCAGATTGCGGATGAGATTACCGTGCTGCGTGACGGGGCCAACGTGAACACATGGGAAGCCAAAGACGTGGATTCGGATGCCCTGATAAAGAGCATGGTGGGCCGCGAGCTCAAAGCGCAGTTCCCGAAGGTTCAGGTGCCAATTGGTGAAACGGTGCTTGCGGTTAAAAATTTGCACAAGGCGAACCAGTACGAAGACATCAGCTTCGAGCTGCACAAGGGGGAGATTTTGGGGTTTGTCGGCCTTGTGGGGTCGGGAAGAACGGAGCTCATGCATTCGATATTCGGCTTAACGCATCCGGATGCGGGCGATATTCATCTCTACGGGAAAAAGGTACAGTTTAAAAAGCCGCAGGAGGCCATTCGCAGCGGCCTGGCTTACGTCACCGAAGACCGCAAAGGAGAAGGGCTGGTCCTTCCGATGGGCGTTCATCATAACATGACGCTGTCCTCGCTCAAGGGCTTTACAAAAACGGGATTGCTCCAGCAGCTCAGGGAAGCGGCGGCTGTGGACGAACAGGTCAAGGCGCTCGGCGTCAAGGTCGCAAGCCCAAGGCAGTCGGTCAAGTCGCTCTCGGGCGGCAACCAGCAAAAAGTGGTGCTCGCCAAATGGATGATCACCGCTCCGAAAATCATCATATTCGATGAGCCGACGCGCGGCATCGACGTGGGAGCCAAGGCGGAGATCTACAAGATCATGGGCGAGTATGTCACACAGGGGTATTCCATCATCATGGTGTCGTCCGAGATGCCCGAAGCGATGGGGATGTCCGACCGGATCATCGTGCTCAGCAACCACAAGATGAGCGGTGAGATCAGCCGTGAAGAGTTTTCTCAAGAGAGCATTGTGCAGATGCAGTTCAAGCATATGTAAAAAATAATTCGAACGATAGGAGCGATATCAATGAATCATCAGACTGCCAATTTGGCTGTGAGAAAGAACAGGATGTCCACAAAACAATTTGTGTCCATTTTCGGATCGCTGATTGGGCTTGTTTTGCTCATCATTATCATGACGGCTCTTAAAGCCAACTTCCTGAGCGGAGAAAATATTCGAAACGTCCTGCGTATCGCATCCATCAACGGCCTGCTGGCTGTGGGTATGACGTTCGTGGTATTAACGGGCGGCATTGATCTCTCGGTCGGTGCCATCATGGGCTGTGCGGGCATGTTCGCGGCTTATTTCGCACAAAACAGCATGGGACAGCCGTGGTACGTCGGCGTGCTTGTCGGCATCGGGGTTGGGTTTGTGATCGGATTATTCAACGGCCTTTGCATCTCTTACTTAAGGGTTCCGGCCTTTGTGGGCACGCTCGGGTCCATGAGCATCGCCAAGGGGTTAACCTTCCTGCTCACGGATGCCAAGCCGATTCCGAGCCTTAATACTGAGTTTAAGGCAATCGGCGGCGGAAGCATCGGCGGATGGTTGCCGATTCCGATCGTGATCATGATCGCCGTGCTGCTGGTCTGCTTTACACTGCTGTATCTGACGCGCTACGGGCGCTATATATTCGCCGTCGGCGGCAATCTCAATGCGGCGCACGTATCGGGCATCAACACGAAATGGATCATCTGCAGCGTGTACATTATATCGGGTATTCTGGCCGCATTGGCCGGCGTCATCACAACGGCGCGTGTGACCTCGGGCGTCACATCCACGGGCGACGGCTATGAAACCAACGCGATCGCGATGGTGGTTATCGGCGGCACGAGCCTCGCGGGAGGCCGCGGACGCCTCTGGGGAACGATCATCGGTATTCTGCTGCTGCAATGCCTGACCAACGGGCTCGATATGCTCGGCATCAACGCGTATTACCAGCTCATCATCAAAGGTTTCGTCGTGATCGGTGCGGTTATGCTCGACGGCCTCAGCTCGGACAATTAATCAGAATTTAATGATTCATACGAAATGGCGTATGAAATAAAAAATATTGGGAGGAATAAAAATGAAAAAATCGATGAAAGCTTTAGCGATGTTAATGGTTATGCTGTCACTTGTTTTTGCTCTTGTTGGCTGCGGAAACACAACGCCGTCTGCGGAATCGTCTGAAAAGCCTTCTGTAGAGCCCAGCGCTGAAACATCGGAGCAGCCCTCTGAGGAAGCTTCGGAAGCAGCCTCCGATACGCTGAAAATTGGTGCCACCTTCTACAGCCTCCAGAACGAATTCACAATGCGTATGGACAATGCTGCGAAGAAATGGGCCGAGGAAAACGGCGTGGATTACACCTCTTACGACGGCAACTATGACGCTGCGACACAGCTTTCTCAGGTTGAGACGATGATCGCCGACGGCTGCGACGCCATCATTCTGAACCCTCAGGATGCGGTGGCCTGCGCCGCTTGCGTGGACCTTGCTCATGAAGCCGGTATCCCTGTTGTGGGCGTGAACACGATGGTGGAAAGCGATCTGCTGACCTCCTATGTGGGTTCCCAGGACGTGTCGGCCGGTGAAGACATCATGCAGTTCATGATCGACTACCTCGGCAAAGATGCATTCAACATCGTGATCATCGAAGGGCCGATGGGCCAGTCCGCTCAGCTTCAGCGTATCGAAGGTATCGAGAACATCATGGCGAAGTATCCGAACGTCAAAGAGCTTGCCCGTGACACAGCCAACTGGTCGCGTGCGGAAGCTATGACGCTGATGGAAACATGGATCAGCACATACGGCGACGACATCACCGCTGTGATCGCTGAGAACGATGAAATGGCTCTGGGCGCAAGAGAAGCGATTGAAGCGGCCGGTAAAGACATTCCCTGCATCGGTATCGACGGCATCACCGACGCTGTGACCGCGATTCAGGAAGGCAGAATGATTTCGAGCGACTTCCAGAACGCCGAAGGCCAGATGACGGGCGCGCTTGATACGGCTGTGAAGGCAATCAACGGCGAATCGGTTGAGAAGTTCTACTGGATTCCGTTCGAAATGATCACACCCGACAACGCGGCGGATTATGTGAACAAATATTGATTGTAAGGTTATAGGATAACCATGCGGAGAGGCGGGCGGCGCGGTAAGCCCGTCCGCCTTTCATAAACATTAGTGACGGGGAGGTAAGACAAATGCTTAAATACGAAGGTGTCGATACGGATTTTTCTCTGAGCGGTAAAACGGCGGTGGTGACCGGCGGCGCAGCGGGCATAGGCTATGCCACGGCGAAGTTCTTTCATGACAAAGGCGTTAACATCGTGCTGGCTGATTTGAACCCGCAGGTGGATGAAATTGCGAAGCAGCTCGGCGACAACTGCATCGGTGTTGCCGGTAACGTGTGCGATGAGGGCTATCCGGCGCAGGTGATCGAGGCGGGCGTCAAGGCATTCGGACAGATTGACATACTGGTCAACAGCGCAGGCATCGTGGCGCTGGAGAATGCGGAGACCATCAGCGCGGCGTACTGGCACAGAACCATCGATATCAATCTCTCAGCCAGCTTTTTCATGGCGCAGGCCGTGGGCAAATACATGATCGACAACGGCGTGAGCGGCAACATCGTCAACATGGCGTCTCAGGCCGGGGTGATTGCTCTCGATAAGCACGTGGCCTACTGCGCGAGCAAGGGCGGCATCATTGCAATGACCAAGGTGCTTGCAATGGAGTGGGGCAAACACGGTATCCGTGTCAACGCTGTGTCTCCGACGGTGGTGCTGACGGAGCTCGGACACAAAGCGTGGGACGGCCCTGTCGGTGATGCGTTTAAAAAAGAGATGCCTTCCGAACGCTTTGCGGAACCCGAAGAGATCGCGGCTTGTATCGCTTTCCTTTGCAGCAAGGGTGCCGGTATGATTACGGGGCACAACCTGCTTATCGACGGTGGATTTACTATTAAATAGCTAATTGGAGGAATGGATCATGCAGCGCATTTTGAACAACCCGGACAACATTGTCGATGAAATGCTGGATGGATTCGCGAAATGTCACAGTGATATTGTCAAGAGGGTCATAACGAGTGAGGACAACGCAAGAGGTGTGGTGGCGGCAGCGGATGCGCCCAAAGCGGGCAAGGTCGGCGTCGTGACGGGCGGGGGCTCGGGCCATAAGCCTGCGTTTATTGGATATGTGGGCAAGAACATGTGTGACGCCGCGGCGGTCGGCGAGATATGCTCTTCTCCGACGGCACTTGCGTTTTTGGAAGCGTTTCGTGCCGCGAATGGCGGCGAGGGCATTGCATGCCTGTACGGTAACTATTCGGGCGACAACATGAACGTGAAAATGGCTGTCAAGATGGCCAAGCGTGAGGGCATCACGGTGAAAACCGTTATTGCCAACGACGATGTGGCATCGGCCCCCAAGGACGAAAGAGAAAAACGCCGCGGTGTGGCGGGAGAGATATTCATGTGGAAGTGCGGCGGCGCAAAAGCAGCCAAGGGCGCTTCGCTCGATGAGGTCATTGCCACGGCGCAAAAAGCGATTGACAGCACACGCAGCATCGGCATCGGGCTGACGCCGTGCACGCTGCCCGCCGTGGGGCATCCCAATTTCAAGATTGAAGACGGTACGATGGAGGTCGGTATCGGCCATCACGGTGAGCCGGGCATCGAAGTCTGCCCGCTGGAAAGCGCGGCGGGTATGGCGCAGCGCATGGTTGATGTGGTGGTGCCGGATTATCCGTACCAAGCAGGCGACGAGGTGGCTGTGCTTGTTTCGGGCCTCGGGGCGACGCCGGTCATGGAGCTCTATGTGCTTTACAGCGAGATCGAAAAGCTGTTAAGCGCACAGGGCATCAAGGTGTACCGCTCGTATGTGGGCAACTATTTCACATCGCTTGATATGATGGGCGCAACGCTGACCGTGATGAAGCTGGACGACGAGCTCAAAGAGCTGATTGACGCCGACGCATACTGCGTAGGCTTAAAGCAGCTGTAAAGGGGGAAATGGCAATGTCGGTCGTAAAAAATGAAAACGGGCGAGAAATACTTTTGAGCATGGTCAGGGCCATTCAGGCGAACAAGCAATACCTTGGAGATGTCGACGGACTGATCGGCGACGGCGATCACGGCATGAACATGAACAAGGGCTTTACGATGTATGGCCAGCAGCTGGGCGACGGCCAGACATCGCTGACAGACGGGCTGTTTGACCTCGGAACTGTGCTGCTCAATAAGATCGGCGGTTCCATGGGGCCGATTTACGGGACGGTATTCATGGATATGTCGGAAAAGGCAGAGGACGAAGAGGACATCACGCTCGGCGTGTTTGCGGATATGCTTGAAGCGGGCCTTAACGGTCTTTACGGCATCGTGAACGCGAGGCCCGGCGATAAAACGCTCGTGGACACGCTCTATCCGGCTTTGCAGGCGCTCAAATCGGCCATCAGTGCAGGCAAGGAATTCTCTGAGGCACTCAACGATATGAAAGCGGCGGCTGAGCAGGGCAAGGAGTCTACGAAAGAGCTGGTGGCCAAATACGGGAGGTCGGCGCGTCTCGGAGAGCGTTCGCGCGGCGTGCTGGATGCGGGGGCGACCTCATGCTGCATCATACTGCAGGCGATGGCCGACGGTATGCAGCAAGCGCTCGAAGGCTGACAGGAAAGGCGAGGTCTTAACATGTATAAGATAGCAATCGGGTGCGACCCGAATGCCGCAGACGCGAAACATGCGATTATCAAAATGCTGACACAGAAGGGTTACGAGGTCAGCGACCTCGGCAGCGACGACCCGATTTATGCCAACATCGCGATTAAGGTGGCGAGCGCTGTGGCGAACAAGGAATACGACAGGGGCATACTGATATGCGGCACGGGCATCGGTGTGTCGCTGGCGGCCAACAAGGTGAAAGGCGCGTATGCGGCACTGATTACGGATGTCTACTCCGCCGAGCGTGCCCGCATGAGCAACGACGCGAACGTTGCCTGTTTCGGCGCATTTACCATCGGCATCAAGCTGATGGAGAAGCTGGTTGATGTATTCCTGACGTCTGAGTTCGAACACGGAGGCGCGTCTCAGCCCAAGGTGGACCGTATTCGTGAATTTGAATCGGCGCAATAAACAAGATGACAGGATTATTGCATCAATAATGATATGATTTTTTTGAGATGAGCGTATAAGCGAATCTGGTTGCAGACTTGGAAACTTTGGTATTATGATAAAAGAGCTTTGACATTTCATCGGGCATATTGGGATGTTCTATCCGCCAAGGGCTTGATGATGGGAAAGGAGAACAAGTTGGAACCGGATCATACGAACGATACCCATGCGGAAAAAGAAATTGAGCGGCTGCTGCGAAGCCTCGGCAGTGCCTGTTCTGATTTTGCAGACAATGAGGCTCAAATGCATCGGCCCAATACCAAAAGAATCACCCGCCTGTTTGCCGGATGGTTTATGGGCTTCAATCCGTTGGCAGCAAATCCAAGCCATCAGGCTTTTCTGACCGAGGTTGAGCGCATTATCGCAGAGCTGGTTTCGGTTTTAGAAAAGACGGAGCCCAGGCATCCCGCCGCGAGTACGGGCGATGCAGCAAGGGCTGTGGCTATACTGCTGTCGCCAAAGCCCGCCCGAGAAAAGACGTCGGTGGACTGGACACTGACAGCGGCTGAATATCAGGTTGTCCGCCTGCTGCCGTACCTGGCTTCCGATGAACTCAAAAGCACGCGAGCCATGCTGCTCAAGCGGACGCCGAAGCGGCTGATGTTTCCCAAACAACTGGAACTGATAAAAACGATTGACAAGGGGCTGTCCAGAAACGATTAGTAATAATCGCAGGAGGATAACCTCTTTTTTCATGTTCAAATAGGAAAAAATGTGGATAGATTCGGCTTTCATGAAACAACAACCAAGAAGTCAATGACTCCCC
>JAEYKW010000043.1 GCA_023408075.1 Bacillota bacterium
CCGCGATGCGAGCGTAAGCGCGGAGCAGATAAACTTAACTGTATTTCAGAAAGCCAAGAAAACGGGCGTAAAACGCCAAAAAGCCCGGCAAAACCGGGACTTTTTGGACAAATTGTGGCGGAGAGAGTGGGATTCGAACCCACGGTTGCTTTCGCAACACCGGTTTTCAAGACCGGCACTTTAAACCGAGCTCAGACATCTCTCCATATGTATTTTAAGCAAAGCTAAGTATAGCAAACCGTATGGCTTTTCGTCAAGAAGAATGCGGCTTTTGTCACCTCACGCCGAACATCTTCTGCGCAAGTTCTTTGCCTGCCGTTGTTTTAAAAAGCTTTTTTACGGCGGCTTCAAACGCGGGCTTTTCAAAGGCGCCTTCGTCAAAATTCACGAGAAAATCCGCCTCAATCAGCGCCTGATGGCAGACGTCGTTAAACCCTTTGTAGGTGTGGTGGTGCGCAATGATATCGCACACGCGCGAGATCAGCGCCTCATCGTCAGTCACCTTTTCGAGCAGCGGGCGCGCGATGGCCGGGCCCTCTTTTTCCTGCAGCTTTCCGCCGCAGTTGCCATAAACCGCTTCGCAGTGGCGTATCGCGATGTCGTGCAACGCCGCCGACAAAGAAGTGACAAGGCAATCGGTCTCGCTGTAATGCTCGCGCCCCGCGATGCAGATGGCAAAGCCGTGGACTTTGAGCGCGTGGTTAATCCGGCGCATGTCGCTGCCGTTCAGGCGTATCATCTCATAAAGAATGTCATGTGTCATATTCAAGCCGCCTTTCCGCTCTGTTTGTTGTATCTATTATACAGCAAGAATGACGCGTGAAACAGCCATGACCATATATTTCAATGAAGCGGCGGGTGTGGGAAAAAGAGAAAGGCGCGAGGCCAAGTCGCGCCAATCACACCAAATGGGGGGGTCTTATATCACCCCAAAAATACCATAAGAACAGTCCCGAAAAACGGACTGAGGTGGGCAATCTTTTTCGAATTGCGCAAGGGCGGTCAAGAAGGAAACAGAGCTTTCTGTTATTTTGTATGAAGTAATAAAAGGAGGACTATATGGAGAAAGCTTTGGTTGTGAAAGAGCTAAGAAAAGCTTACGGCAGCGTTGTGGCAGTCGAGGACCTCACACTGGAAATCAGTCATGGTGAGATATTCGGTTTGCTTGGGCACAATGGCGCGGGGAAATCCACAAGCATTGAATGCATACTCGGCGTGATGAAGCCCGACAGCGGCACCGTCGAGCTGCTCGGGAAGAACCCCGTCGCAGATAGGAAGACGCTGTTTGAGCATGTCGGTGTGCAGTTTCAGCAGTCAAATTATCACGAGAAAATACGGGTTTCGGAGATGTGTGACGTGATGCGTTCGCTTTATGCGTCTCCGGCTGATTGGCGAGAACTGCTTAAATTTTTTGGCCTTTCGGGGATGGAGAAGCGGGCCGTATCCGAACTGTCCGGCGGCGAAAGGCAGCGGCTCTCGGTGTTGCTTGCGCTGATACCCAACCCGCAGATCGTTTTTCTTGACGAATTGACCACAGGCCTTGATTCCAAAGCAAGGCGGGATGTCTGGAGATACTTAATTGAGCTCAAAGCCAAGGGATTAACCGTGCTGCTGACATCTCACCACATGGACGAGGTGGAGGCACTTTGCGATAAGATTTGTATACTCAAAAGGGGAAAGACGGCTGCGATGGGGACTGTAAGCGGGCTGATTGAAAACAGCCCGTACGACAATCTGGAAGAAGCGTACTTATGGTATTCGGGTGAGGAGGATACGGATAATGAAAGCATTTAACGCGTTTTTTAAAAGCGAATTGAAGCTATGTCTTCGGGATATGAACATACCGTTCTTCGGTATCGGTATGCCGCTTATTGTGGTGCTCATCATCGGCCTCGTCAGCGGCGGTGAGCCTGCCGCTAAAGGCGCAGATTTTGGTATGATTGAGCAAGGCTTCGGAGCATTTGCCGCCATCGCGATCTGCGCGACGGGCCTGATGGGACTGCCGCTTCAGGTGGCGGACTACCGGCACAGGAAAATACTCAAACGGTTTATGGTCACGCCGGTCAGCCCCGCACTGCTGCTTTTTGTGCAGATGCTTGTGAACCTCATCATGTCGGTGATATCGCTGGTACTGATTTATATCGTCTGTGCCGCTTTCTGGGGATACGGTATGGCGGGAAATTTGGGATGGTTTGTTCTCAGTTATCTGCTTGTGCTGTTTTCCATGTACAGCATCGGCATGATGCTGGCCAGCGTAGCCCCCAGTATGAAATCGGCAAACCTGCTGTGCACGCTCATTTACTTTCCGATGCTGTTCTTTTCGGGGGCGACGATTCCGTATGAGATTATGCCCAAAGCGGCGCAGTCGGTGATGGATGTGCTGCCGCTTACACAGGGGATAAAACTTATGAAAGCGGCATCGCTCGGGCTGCCCGCCGAAAATGTCGCGGTTGCTGTCGCAGTGCTGGCACCGGTTGCCGTGCTTTGTTTGATATTATCACTGAAGTTTTTCAAATGGGAATAACAAGTGTCCGTTATTGGCGGCTGTTGAAGCAGAAAAACCATGGAATAAAAACCCCATGGTTTTTTATTTGCGGTTGCTGCTACTTTTTGCCTTCGGCCTTGGTTGTGGCGCTCTGCATATCGGCTGCAAGCTTCAGTGAGGCAAAGTCTTTGGTTTCAGGCAGCAAAAGCTGGTATGCGTTTGTGATATCGAGCTGCGCTTCGGCAGAGGCAAATGCCGTATCAAGCACATGGCCGCCCTTGGTGCCGTCAGACGATATAAAGTGGATATGCCAGCCGACAAGATTGATGCCGCTTACATAATCGGGGCAGTACAGTGCAATGAGCGTACCCGATATATCTTCATATTTATATTCCTTTTGGCTTTCGGTCACCTCGGAGAGCGGCTTGTACGGTTTTTGCTGAGAGGATACGCTGCGCACATGAACGAGGTCAAAATTGCCTGAGACGGTTGCCATATAAAAAAGATTCGCATTGTTCTCCGACACAGTTTGCAGCAGCGCCGCTTTGAGCGCTTCAATATCATCAATGTTGCTAAGATCCATTGTGTAGTCACTGTCAAAATGTGTGACGGCGGCAAAAGGAACCGTGACGTCGCCGGCAGGCTTCACAACGCTGCCGTCGGCCTTAGCCTGATAGACGGTGCCGTCAAGCACGATCATCTCACCATCGAGCGTATCAAACGTGCCAAGACCCGTATCGCCGTTTTGCAGCAGCTCGTCTGCCGTGATGACGCCGTCATAGCTGCCGAGCATTAACGCATTCAGCGTGGATACCTGAAAAAGCGTGTCATCATCATTTTGGGGAGCAGATGCACAGCCGGAGACCACAGCAAAAATGATCAGGGCGGTCGCAGATATGATTAAACTTTTCTTTATCATGGATGATACTCCTATACGTTTATACAGATTAAAGTATAACGGACAGCGGATCATATCACAAGATATGGCATAGAATGATGAAGGCTTGAATTCATTGAGACCGAAATGTTATAATGACAGCCAAACAAAGGAGTTTTTATATGGAATTTTTGCAGCAACCCAGCATATGGCTTTATCTGTTCATATTCTTCGGGAAGATTCTTGAGGTGGCTGTTTCCACAGTGCGCCTTGTGCTGATTAACAGGGGAGAACGCTTAAAGGGGTCAATCACCGGGTTTTTTGAGGTGTCGCTGTGGATTGTGGTGACAGGGACCGTGCTTGTGGGTTTTCAGGAAGACCTGCTGCGCTGCGTGATATTCGCCGTGGCGTTTGCCATCGGCAATTATGTGGGGTCGTGGCTTGAGGGCAAGCTGGCGTTTGGCCTCAGCTCCATACAGGTCATCATCAATAAGGATGAATGCGCGGAATCGCTCGTGCAGGAACTCAGAGACAACGGCTTCGGCGTGACCATTATGGAGGGTGAAGGCAAAACCGGCACAAGAGAGATACTGCTGCTGCATTTGAAGAGAAAGCGTATTCCCGCCGCGATGGCGCTGATAAAGGCGAGGCTCGACAGCGCGGTGGTTACGGTGAACGACGTGCGCGTGATCAACGGCGGGTTTATAAAGAAATGAAGACAATATGTGTGTACGCGTCCGGCAGCAAAACGCTGGACCAAAGCTATATCAAAGAAGCGGAGATGCTCGGGCAGCTCATTGCGCAGCGCGGCTATGCGCTCGTGTTCGGCGGCGGTGCGCACGGGCTCATGGGTGCCGTGGCACGCGGTGCGGCGCAAACCGGTGGGCGGATTATCGGCGTGGTGCCCGAAATCATGAACGTGAACGCGCTGTTGTTTGACGGGTGCAGCGAGATGCATATCACGAGCGGCATGCGTGAAAGAAAAGCACTGATGGAAGAAAAGGCGGACGCGTTTATCGCGCTGCCGGGCGGCTACGGAACGCTCGAGGAGCTGCTCGAGATCATCACACTGCGGCACCTCGGTGTACACCAAAAGCCGATTGCGGCGGTCAACACGAACGGCTTTTACGGCGGGCTTGCTGCTCAGTTTGACGAGACGGTGAGGCTGGGGTTCGCCACCGAAGACGCCACAAGCGTTTACAGAATATGCGTTAATGCGCAGGAGGCGATGGACTACATCGCCAGCAAGGACGCGTCGCGTCCGTATATTAAAAACGACCTGATAAAAAGATCTTTAGGAGAATAGCATGAGAGCCATTGTGACAGTGACGGGAAAAGACAAAACAGGCATTATCGCGCGCGTATCGGCCGCGCTCAGTGAGCACGGCGTCAACATACTCGATATCAGCCAGACGGTGCTGCAGGATTATTTTGCGATGATCATGCTTGTGGATTTAGAAGGAAGCAAAGTGCCTTTCGGTGAGCTCAGTGACAGCATCAGCGAAACGGCGAAATCCATATGCATGGATATCCGCATCATGCGCGAGGAGATATTCGACGCGATGCACCGGCTGTAGGTAATCGCATACAAGGTGCTGATCATTGCTTTACTCCAATCAGTATGTTCTTTTCATACTGATATTTAGCAGGAAATTCAAGGATAAGCATGCCTTGCGAAGACATACCTTGTCTGTAATGAGGCCTCAATTTGAGGCTTCCGCGTCCGTCTGCTCAAGATTGATCGGAAGCCTTTTTATTTGGGAATCTCATCGCAAATTAAAATTCAATTGCGATGTGGTTGGCACTTCCGGCTGCCGGCATAATCTCAAGAGTCATTTTAACCTCGCTTCAGCCAGCAACAAAGACGGTAAAAAACGTTTGAAGTATTATTCCTCCCACATATGTCGGAGATAGTCCTTTGATGAGACATTGAATAATTGACACGGTCGATGCGCCATGGCTTATCAAGGATAATGGCGCTTTTTTATCCCTTCGTCGGGTCGTTCACCGCGCCGATAAACGCAATCGTGCCGTCTTCCTGCGAATAGATCGCGAACACGAACGGCCTGTCGGCGTAGAACTTGGGCGGCTCCTGCTCCATCGCGCCGTCTTCGGCTGCCACTTCGGTCACGGCGGCGGCCTCCGCGCCGAGCTCATCCACACGGATATAGCATTTGTGCAGTACTTCGTCAATGTAGATTTGATTGGCTTCATCGGTCATTGCGGAAAAATCGGCGTCGATGGGGCTCAAGGCCTTGGTCATGCCCATCGCGGCAAGCGTCTCTTTAAGTTTTGTGAAATGCGCGAATTCAAACTTGGGCAGCTTGATCCAAACCACTTGCTGCTCTGCGCCGGATAACGCCGCGGAGAACATACCGGCATCAAGAGAACCCAACAAGTCGCTCACATTTGTCCCTTCGGCGGGCAGCAAAAACGCCATCGCGTATTTGCCTTCACCGTCTTTGCTTTTGAAATTCAGAGTGATCATCGAAAAATCGTTGCTTTGGTAATACGGCACAGACCAATCGCTGTGCATAAATGGGGCTGTTACGCTGCCGGAAGGCGTAAAGAATTCATCATCAAAGGTATCGTTGGCTTCAAACGGCAGCTCCCATTCGCCGAGGTAATAGAGCGCGTTGGCAAGAACAATGCGCGTGCTGGCCGACAGCTCTTCATTGACGATTTGCTGGATGCGTCCGTGCGTCTTTTCATCCGCCCACGCATTGATGGCATCCATTGCACCCGGTATCACAAGCGGAAACGCGTCCGAGAAAAAATCGTTCGTGCAGGTGTTCACGAATGGGTCTGAGAAAGTATAGACGTCGCTGAGCCATATCGCATTGGCCGCTTCCATACCGCCCGTATTGGCGCGCCACATCAGCGATTTGCATGCGTTTATAATCTCGCTGTCGCTTAAGCTCTGCAGGCCGAGCACCTGTGCCATTTCTCCGGCTGTTTCGCCCGCAGCCCCTGACCGCGTCATGCATAGCGCAAGCTCGATGCTCGCGGGGGAAAGCGCAAGGTTATCTTCGTTGGTGTACAGGCGTTTTGCGGCTTCGAAGCCAAACCCGTTGACGGCAGCTGTAAAGCGTTCATCAAGCGGCGCGATGCTCTGCTGTTTAAGCTCGGCGCGGTATTCGCCTGTTTTTGAGCTTTGAGCGGTGCCGGGGGCAGCGCAGCCGCCGAGCGTCAGCAATACGGCCAAAAGAAAGATCAATATCTTTTTCATATCCATCTCCTCAATTTTAAATGCGGTATTCTAACATTAAAACGAGATGCGGCAATAAAAGTTCCCAAAAGGATACTATTTTTGCCATCAGGCCAGTATAATGTAAGTACTGATGACCTTTTTCGACAAAAAACGGGGGTGAAAATATGAAGACGGGCATTGCTTTTGGCGGCGGCGGGACGCGCGGCTTTGCGCATCTCGGCGCGATACGCGTGTTTCAGGAGCATAATATTTCGTTTGACATGGTGGCGGGAAACTCAGCGGGGGCGATTGCGGGCGCGCTCTATGCGGCGGACATTCCCTGGGAAAAGCTTTACGACTTTGTGCTGAACCTGCGCGACAATGTCACGCTGCCCCGAAAACCGCATCTGATTTCATATATGAGCCCCGAGATTATAGAGCGGCTGGCGGACTGCTTTTTAAAAGGGATGGACTTTGCCGATCTGCTTCGGCCGTTTTGCGCGGTCGCGGTGGATTTGAGGCAGGGTGTGCTCGAAACGCTGTGTGAAGGCAGCGTTTCCAAAGCCGTATCGGCGAGCTGTGCCGTGCCGGGTGTGTTTCAGCCTGTCTGTATCGGCGACAAGGCGTATATTGACGGGGGGACGCTGCGCAGCATTCCCACAAGAGAGCTGCGGGATATGGGCGCCGATGTCGTGGTGGGCATCAATTTGAACGCCGACAGGAATCGCGGCACCGACAGCTTAAAGCGTATTGATGTGTTTTTAACGGCGTATAATTTAAGCGCCAATATCAACAGCGTGATCTGCGAGCGCTATGCCGACCTTATGCTGCGCCCCGCTCTCGAAGGCCATGCGAGACACAGCTTTAAAAATATCGAAAATATTCTGCAGATCGGCGAAGAAACAGTGCGGGAGCGCCTGGATGATATCAAAGCGCTGCTCGCGTTAGGGCTGGTCGATTTCCCACGAGAGAGAGAAGGCGCCGTCCGTTGACTGTCCCTCCACAGAGAATTCATATGTGCCGTCCTTTGGGGCGGCGAAAGTCGAGGAATCGGCGATATCGCATAAAACAGCGTTGTCTTGCTTAACGGTTGCTTTGAGGTTGTCATCTTCGGTGTAGCTGAATGTAACCGTATCACCCTCTTTAAGAGACAAACGCTGCGCCATAAACCCATTAAAGGAAGCATAGCTTGCGCCGATCGAATGGTCTGTCGAGTTGCTGCTCATGAGCGTGAACACACCGCTCATGAGAGTGCAGCCGCCCAGAATAGCTGCCAGTGTGAGCAAAATAATCAATAACATAACTTTTTTCATGACAGGGACTCCTTTTTTACAGATCGACATTTTTGGATGCGAGACGGCCGGACAAAGCCGTGCAACCGACAAACCACGCCGCATAGGTGAACGCGCCGATTAAAAAGTACTTGCCGAGTATGCCGCCGATTTGTGACGAGGACGCAGAAATCAGGCTGATGATATCACCCGCGAGCCCAAAAGCGAGAAGAAGTATGCCGTTGACGACGTTGACGCCCACCGCAAAAACAAAGTACATGAGCAGCGCGACAAGCCAGCCGTAATTGGCCGCACGCATGATGACACGGCTGAAGGTGACAGCAAGCACCGCGATAGACATTTGTGCGATCAGCTGCAGTGCAATCAGCAGCACATAAACGGTTGTGAGACTATTGATTGAGACAATGCCGAGCTCATGCTGCATTGAGCTCAATATGCCGGTGACGGTGCCCGGATAGAGCTGCTCGACGGTATGACCGCTCAAAACGAGACAGCCTGTTACCAGTGCGACAGCGACGAGTGTTTCAATCGCGCCGTACAGCGTTTTCGACAATATGATTCTGTTACCGCTCTGCGGCGTGAGAAACAGCATATAACCCTGCTTATGCTTAAGATCGGCATAGAGCTTGGTGACCGTATTGAGCAGCGGCAGCAGCAGCGCACCGATGGCGATCAAAAATGTCAGCACGACGGCAAGTCCGTTCCAGCCGCCTCCCTGAAAAATTGAAAAGATGATAATCCCTTCGAAAACAAACAGTGTGAGCAGTGCCCCGAGCAGCAGCGGTCTGCGGCGCAGGAATTCATATTTCATCAGTTTGATCATGACGCAAAAACCTCCTTGTAGATATCGACGATCGATTTGCTGTGGGCTTCGCGCAGCGCCTCGGCGTTGCCCTGCATCACGATGCGGCCTTCCTTGATCATAATCACGTCGTCGAGTATGCTTTCCATCACATCAATCAAGTGGCTCGATAATAGTATCGTGTTGTTCTCGTTTGCGATTTCTATGATGGCCGACATGATCACATCACGCGCGAGCAGATCGATGCCGTTCAGGGGTTCATCGAACATAATCAGCTGCGCATTGCGCGACACAGCTGCGGCGAGCTTCAATTTGGCCGACATGCCGGAAGACATTGCGGCGACCTTCATTTCAGGTGTCAGGCCCATCTTTATGATGAGCTTGAAAAACGCATCGACAGAGAAATCGGGATAAAAGTCCGTATGGAATGTGCAGACCTCGCGCACCGTCATGTAGCTGTAGAAGTAGCTTTCGGTGGGCATATAGACGACGTGCGACCGGGAGGCCGCGCCGACGGGTTGCCCGAGTATGCTGATTTCTCCGGACGTCGGGTGTGCAAGCCCGGCGGCAAGCTTCATAAACGTTGTTTTACCGCTGCCGTTGGGGCCGAGCAGGCCGTATACGCGCCCTTTTTCCAGCGTGATGCTGGCCGAATCGACAGCCAGCGTTCTCTGATATCTTTTTGTCAGATTGGATGCGCTAAGAATCATTTTGTTTCCTCCTCAATGGCTTGTTTCATTTCCTGTACGGAGAACCCGAGAGCGGCCATTTCGCTGATGAATTCGCGCGTGAGTTTGTCCGCGAGCTCGCGCTTGATGCGCTCAACCGTGCTTTTGTCGTTTGTCATAAATGTGCCGAGCCCACGCTCGGTATAGCATAATCCCATCATTTCCATCTCCTTGTATATCCTTGCCGCCGTATTGGGGTTCACCTCGTACTCAAGCGCCAGTACGCGCGTGGAAGGAAGCTTATCCCCTGGCTGAATTTCACCCTGCACCATCCGCTTTTGAATATGGTCAATCACTTGCAGATAGATCGGTGTGCGGCTGTTGTATTTCATGAATTCACCTCGCTTGAACTGTACTAGAAACATAGTACACTATTGAATTGGGAGTGTCAATACAAACACACAGAAAAATATTGCTTTTTTTTAAATGTGTAGTACAATAAACGTCGGGTAGTATTGAAGAACGGCAGGGCTTTTTTTGTTGCCCAAAAATTAAAAATGTAGCAAGGAAGGATGGTTCATATCATGGTAGCCCAAATCATTATTGCTGGCCTTTATGTATTGATGTTATTAATCATTGCGGGTTATTCATTTTTTTCCAAGCGAAAAGCCAAAACCACAGATGACTTCTTTTTAGGCGGCCGCAAAATCGGCGCGTGGATGTCTGCTTTTGCTTACGGCACGACATATTTTTCCGCCGTTATATTCATGGGGTACGCGGGAAAATACGGCTGGAATCTGGGGCTTTCCGCCACATGGATCGGTATTGCGAATGCGGTGATCGGTACATTCGTGGTATGGAAGCTGATGGCCAAGCCGACCCGCCGCATTACACACAAACTGAACTCTTCCACAATGCCTGA
Source organism: Bacillota bacterium (assembly GCA_023408075.1). GTDB lineage: Bacteria > Bacillota > Clostridia > Christensenellales > SZUA-584 > SZUA-584. The sequence goes on from JAEYKW010000043.1 coordinate 10,237, forward strand.
CTTTTTCTTGAAAAGATACAAATCGCCCAATATGAAGATCACGGCGGCTGTTATCATATTCGTGTTCCTCGTTCCGTACTGCGCAAGCGTTTATCAGGGGCTTGGATACTTCTTTGAAAGTGTGTTTGGTCTGCCGTATGAATACTGCATGATCGTTATGGCCATATTGACAGCCATTTATCTGCTGGCCGGCGGGTATATTGCGACCGCGCTTACCGATTTCATACAGGGCATTATCATGATTGGCGGTGTGATACTGATGGTGGTGATGGTGGTGGCGCGCCCCGAGGTGGGCGGCATTTCTGCCGGCCTTGAAAAGATTGCGGCACTGCCCGATGTGGGGCCAGCTCTCGCATCTCCGTTTGGGTCGCCTCAGAATGTGATTCTGCTGGTGTCTCTGATACTGCTGACCAGCCTTGGCACATGGGGCATGCCTCAGATGGTCCACAAGTTTTATGCGATTAAAGACACCAAAGCCATTCATCGCGGCACGGTGATTTCTACAGTCTTCGCGCTGGTGATTGGCGGCGCGGCTTATTTTACAGGCACGTTCGGACGGCTGTTTTTGGCCGAGGCGCCTGAGAATCTCGATACCGTGATGCCGCAGGTGCTTGGTGCGGCACTGTCTCCGGCAATGCTCGGGCTTATCCTCGTGCTGCTGCTTGCCGCTTCAATGTCTACGCTGTCGTCGCTCGTGCTCGTGTCCTCGTCGTCCATTTCCATGGACCTTGTCAAAGGTGTCTGGAAAAAGGATATGAAAGACAAAAGCGTGATGGCCCTGATGCGCGCGCTGTGCGCGGTGTTTGTGGCGATATCGCTGGTGATTGCGCTGCTGCAGCCCGCTGCCATTGTGACGCTGATGAGCTATTCGTGGGGCGCACTTTCGGGATGCTTCCTTGCGCCGTTCCTGCTGGGTGTACGCTGGAAGGGCATGACCAAAGCGGGCGCGTGGGCCGGCGTAATCACGGGCCTCGTGGTGGTGGTGCCGCTCATGATCATCGGCAGCGTGAGCACGATACTCCCCAAATGGCTGAGCCCGCCGACAATCGGTTCTATTGCGATGATTCTTTCGCTGATCGTAACGCCGATCGTCAGTATAATGACAAAGAAATTCGATGCGGCGCATATCGAGAAGGTTTTCGGAGAACCCGAAATCGCAGCCGAATCGGAAAGTATTTCGGCATAACGGATAAACAACATGCTCCGGGCTTCATATGATGCCCGGAGTTTTTTATTTCGCTCACCTGCCGGTGATAAGCCATCAATGCAGGCCTGCTCATCACAAAAAGTTAAAGCAGAATATTCGGCACTGCCTTACACATAATCAACGCAAACATCAGCTGCAGAGGTTTTATCAGCTGATTATCGCATACATTCAGTCAGGTAGAAAAGCCTTCTCCTTTGAGGAGAAGGTGGCGCGCAGCGCCGGATGAGGTGTTGTTCTGTGTTACAGCCAGTCCAGCAGTCGCCTGTCGGCGAACAGCTATCCTTAGAGGGCAAAATCGGTTGCTGACGGCACTTCGCTTATACGAGCATTGCATGCGAGCCAAGTTAAAGCACAATATTCGCTTATGTGCAATCAATCAGCGCTACAGTCGGCGATATAAGTGGGTTCCTTAAGTAAGAACAACCCGCATATAAAAAATCCCCGTGCGGGGGATTCCCTATTTTGCTGAATAGAGGATTGCGTTTGCAACTAAGTGGTTAAAACAGTATCCGTACTTGGTGAAGGGCTTTCCACAGGATCGGTTGGCAATTGCGGGCTCGGCGTGGGGGACGGGCTTGCCGAGGGACCCGGCGTGGAAGACGGGCTCGGCGTGGAAGACGGAGTCGGAGACGGCTCCGGCGGATTCTTCACATGGTCGGCCAGTTTCTCGTAAAGAGAGGCCATGTCCTTGGCGGCCGATGTCAGGCTTCCGGTGCCTTTGATTCCCTTGTTCGAATTCTTGCTGCGGGCACTGCTTAGCTGCCCTTGGGCAGATGAGAGCGTTCCTTCAGCATCTTCGATTTGCGACTGGGCGCTGCTGATCAGCTCGGATGACAGCGAAGATTTATGCTTGTTTAAGAAATCCTGAGTCTTATTTATGGCGTCTTCAAGTTCATCGGCGGCGGCATCATACGCCACGTATTTGATGTCATAGGTCCAGTCGATGTCAGCATCCACACCGAAAATTTCTTTGACGATTTCCTTGGTATACGTATGATCCAGCACATAGTAAAGCGCATTATACGCGTGTATATATTCCCCCTTCAGCGCGCAGCGGTTCAAATCCGAATCAGGATCAAGGTCAAGAGAGAAGAATATCAGCGCCGCAATCTGTTCAAAGTTTAAGTTCGTATAAATCTCCGACTTCAGTTTATTGTAGATTTCGGGTATTTTGGGCAGCGCGTTGGAGCTTTTGAGCTGGCTGAACACGGCGAGCAGCAGCCGCTGCTGCCGGTCTATTCGGTCGATATCGGTGCCCGAGGTAATGTCTTTGCGTTCGCGGCAGTAATTGAGCACATCCTCACCGTTCAGCAGCTGATAGCCGGGCAGCAAATGGGTTCCGTCCAGATTGATTTCATAATCCACATCGTACCAGATGCCCCCCAGGGCATCGACGATGTCTTTAACGGCCTGCATCTCGACAGTGACGTAGTAATTGACCGGGATGCCGCCAAGGGTGGTGTTCACGGTTTGCATCATGCATTCAAAGCCGTTGCCCTCAAAGCCGCCAGCCGACATCCATGCGCCGTTGATTTTCCATCGCTGGTTCGTAAAAGCAATATCCGCATAGCTGTCACGCGGTATCGAAACGATATCAACTTTTCCCGTTGAGAAATTGACGGAAAAAAGCATCATCGTATCGGTGCGAAAATCTTCGCGCCCTTCGCGCTCCGCCGTGTAGTCAATACCGGCCACCAGAATATTAACGCGGTTCTTCATAAAATCCTTATCAGCCTGCATGGCCAGCAGCTCCTCGGGAGACAGCGTTTCTCCGGGTGCGGCATTGCCGTCAACTCGTGTCGGAACGGGTGTCTGATCAGGAAATGCCGCCCGCGCATCAATTATGGTGACAAACACAAACCGAAGCAGGAAAACAACCACCGCCAGCGCCACGGCCATGGAGCTGTAAATAATCACTTTCTTTCTTGTGACGGGTTTATGAAAAAGGCGGTTTTCGCCGTTTTTCTCCTTGTAATATTTTGAAGCGGGCTTGACGATTCCTTTTGAATGGCCCAAGCCGTATTTTCTCTTCTTATATTTTATTTTGGGTATCTGCATAAGCTGTTCCTCTGTCCTTTTCTTAAAAACGCAGCTTTCAAGCTGCGCAGAAATCATTATACCACATATTACATATAATAGTTAGAAAAATTAAGAAATTTATGGGTGATCATCATAAGAAAAACATTTATAAAAATAACACCCCATTTCCGTTTAATAGACGGAAACAGGGTGCCTGGAGTTCCATGAAAAGCTTGTTTTTTTCTTATCCCACACGGCGGGCAAGCACAAAGTTTCTTGCCCAGTAGGAATTATCCAGCGCGCTGACCATCACTTTGCCTTGGCCCGATGACGCATGCACAAACTGGCCGCCGCCGGTATAGATGCCCATGTGACTGACATATGAAGAGGTATCGGACTTAAAGAACACGAGGTCACCCTTTTTCAACGAGCCTGTGCTCGTTATTTTTGTCCATGCGGATACCTCACTGTATGCCGATGCCGAATATCTCTGTACGCTGAACCCGGCATTTGTCATCGCATAGTAGGCGAGGCCCGAACAGTCAAACGTACTTGGCCCGTTTCCGCCGAGCACATAGGGTTTATCCATCTGAGCCAAGGCGATATCCGCGATGGCCGCTGTGGCAGAAGGCGCGGCACTTTGCTGTGAAGCCCTTACCGCGTTGCCGGAGAACGCCTTATTGTGCGTGGCAGGGCCGACAATGCCGTCGGCACTGAGGCCGTTGGCTTTCTGGAACGCAATGGCTGCGCTGCGCGTAACGGTGCCATAATTTCCTGTGGCGGTTCCGCTGAAATAACCGAGCTCTTTGAGCTTGAGCTGGAGGGCCTGTACCGCTTCACCGGAGCTGCCCTCTTTGAGTACGAGGCTCTTGGCTGTGGACGAGTAAAGCTTGTTTTGGGTTAAAGGCCCCGCAACGCCATCGGCTGCCAGGCCGTTGTTGCTCTGGAAACGAATCACCGCTGTTTTTGTCAGAGCTGCGTAGTTTCCCGTTGCGTTGGGGTAATCCATATATCCAAGTGCGAGCAGGCGGTTTTGCAACTGAGTGACATCACTGCCGCTGCTTCCGAGCTTCATCGTCGGTGCAGCCGCCATCGCAGATGGTACCGCTGCAAACAGCACGGTCAGGACGCAAAGTGTCACCACGATCAGTCTTATATTTCTTTTCTTCATAACGTCTCTGTCTCCCTTCTGTGTTTTTGCTTTGGAGTCTTATTATAACGAATAGACACATATAGCTCAAAACGCCCTAATGTGTCCTATCTGTGTTTAATCATATGGAGAGATATATATTACGCATATGTTAAAGTAATGTTACAATTTGATGGTATATACTCCTGTTTACGTGGCTGAGGGCATAATAATATGGAAGCGAAAGAATATAATATCAACAGTACCAGCAAAAAAGGCCATCGCAGCTGTTAAGCTGCGTAAAGTCTCAAAGGCATTGCTTGAGAAGCAACGCGTTCGTTCATTCGGTCCGCTGCCTAGCGGCGGCGGTAATGCGGCATAGCATCTGCTGTAGATTCTTACCTGATCCGCAGGCACTCACGATGCCAGTCAAAATGGCAGATGGCCAAGCGGACGGAATGCAAGGGGCAAAAACAGAATGTGCTCTAAAGGCATAGCCCAACGGCAGGCAGACAGCTAAACGGTGGATTGACTATCAAACAGACAGCTTCGGTGCTTTTGGCTCCTGTCCAGAGACTTACCGTCTGCCTTGCGGCGGACGTGCTTGTTTGCGGCTGCTATGTAAGGAACTTATATCGCTTAAAACTTATGTCTGTTGTGAATCGCTCTGCTCACAGATTTCTGATTAAAAACGTCAAGCGCCATATTTTCAGTCAACAAAAAAGAGGCCGCTTCGGCCTCTTAAAGTTGTATGTCGGTTTAATAGTTCTGGGAGTAAAGCTCAAAGTATGCTTTGGCATGCGCGCAAACGGGGCAGACAGCCGGTGCTTCCTTGCCCACAAAACGGTGCCCGCAGTTGGAGCATTTCCATTCGACCTCGACATCGCGTTCAAACACAACGCCGTTTTTCACGTTTTCAGCCAGCGCTTTATAACGCGCCTCATGCAGCTTTTCAACGCCGGCAACGCCGTCAAACAGCTTTGCGATATCCTCAAAGCCTTCTTCTCTGGCTTCCTTGGCCATGCGCGGATACATGTCTTCCCACTCGTAGTGCTCTCCGCCTGCGGCGCTCACAAGGTTATCCATCGTAGAGCCGATGCCCGCGAACAGCTTATACCAAAGCTCGGCATGCTCTTTTTCGTTGGCGGCTGTTTCGGCAAATATGTTGGAAATCTGAACGTAGCCTTCCTTTTTGGCTTTGGACGAAAAGAAGGTGTACTTATTGCGCGCCATCGACTCGCCCGCAAAAGCGTCCATCAGATTCTTCTCAGTTTTCGTTCCTTTTAATTTATCCATCTTGATTCTCCCTCTTTTATGGTTTAATTTTTTATGATTTCCAAAGTCCGTGCAGGTTGCAGTATTCATAGACGGTTTCAATGTCCTCGGCCTTCACATCGAATGTGGCTTCGGGCACGCCGGTGGGGTCAAGTTTCGCGCGAAGCGACTGACCGTTCTTCTTGAACACCTCGATGAAGCAGATGTGGTGTTCTTCCGTCATCGGATGCGCTACGCTGCCGATTTTGACAGTTGTCTTATCGCCGTCCGCCACGATCACAGGAACATGTTTTTCAACAGCGGCTTCCTTGGTATTGGCCTCAAGCTTAATCATCTTCTGTCCGCAGCAAACGAGCGTGGGAGCGCCTTCATTCACGATGCTGACCACATGGCCGCAGACTTCACAGTAATAATAATCGCCGTAATGTGTCATTTTTAATACCAACCTTTCTTTTAATTATATGATTGCTGATCGTTGCATTGATCACAAACGCCATAAAATGTGATATGGCAGCCTTCGAGCTGATGTCCGCACGCATCGACGGAATTGAGTGCAGTGTCTTCAAGAGCCTTGGCATTCAAATCGTACACCTTGCCGCACTGACGGCAATAAAAGTGAGAATGCAAAGCCACATTGCCGTCGTACCGGTCGAACGTACCGCCGCATGATAGCCGCTGGATGAGGCCCTGATTCTCGAGTATGCTCAAGTTGCGGTATACGGTGCTGAGGCTTAAGTTCGGGAAAGCCGGTTTCATTTTCTCAAACAGCCAGAATGCGTTCGGATGCGAGTCTGTAGACTGCAGAACATCAAGCATGTATTTTCTTTGTTTGGTATTGCGCACGGTTTTGTTGTCAAGAACCATGGGAAACCACCTTCTTATTAAGAATCGTTATTAATAAATTAGCACTGTTTGATTGACTTGTCAAGCACAATAAAGAAATTTTTTCATAGAAATAAAGCATGGTCTTCCTATTATAGATTAATAATGATATGTTATTGATATTAATCAAAGGAGCCGTGATTATGCGTCCAAATCACAGAAAAACTGTTGCGCTCTTTTTGTGTACCTTGATTCTTTTTTCATTGACAGGCTGCAACGCATTTTACAGAAATGCGGCCGATGTTTTTGGCCCCGAAACGGACGGCGTATGGGGCAAAACGCCTGGGCCATCCTCAATTTCATCCGTCGCTCCGACAGATGAGCGCATACCGGGGACGTGGACGGTGATGCTTTATTTGAACGGCTCCGATCTTGAGAGCGAGGGCGCAGAAGGCACCGCCAGCCTTCAGAGTATTGTGAGTGCCGACCTGCCGGAGGGGATCAATGTCCTGATCTATACCGGGGGGACAGCGCAATGGAACAACGACGTGGTGAGCCCTGAAGCCAACCAGATTTGGCTTGTTAAGAACAACGATCTCACGCTGCTCGAAACGCTAAAGCCCCAAAGCATGGGCGAAAGCGCAACGCTTGCGGCGTTTATATCTTATGCACAGGCCAGTTATCCGGCGGATCATAAAGCGCTGCTGATGTGGGATCATGGCGGCGGCAGTGTGATCGGTTTTGGGGCCGATGAGCTGTATGATTATGACGGGCTTTACCTTTCGGAAATGACGGATGCGTTTTCATCCGCTTACGACGGGCAGCCATTCGAGCTGATCGGCTTTGACGCGTGCCTGATGGCGAGCGTGGAGATGGCGGCGGTGGCCGCGCCGTATGCGAAATACCTTGTGGCGTCCGAAGAGGTGGAGCCGGGCAGCGGCTGGGACTACGGGCATTTGCTGCAGGCGCTTTCCGCCGATACTGGCATGACAGGCGCGGAGCTCGGAACCGTGATCACCGACGGCTATTTTGAAAGAAGCGCGGGCAGCGGCATGGAGGGAGACCTGACCTGTTCGGTGGTTGATTTGAGCAAGATCGGCGTGATTGAAGAGCAGCTTGCGGCTTACGCATCCAGCCTCGACGGACAGCTCGCCGAGCCTTTAACCGTACAGACGCTTTCAAAAGCGAGACAAAACGCAGATAAATACGGTGAAGAACCGGGCGCCGCAGGCACTGAGACGCTCAACATGATTGACTTTTATCACTTCATTTCGCTTCAGGAAGGCGGAGACGCAGCGGAACAGCTGATGGCTGCGATTGAGGATGCCGTCGTGTATGAGCGCAGCGGAGACCAGCAGGTCAATTCATATGGCCTTTCCATCTATTTTCCGCTCGAGGTGCCGCAAAGCGGTGATGCAAGCCTTGATGTATACAATACGATTGACTTTTGTCCCGAATACAAAGAATTCGTCGTGGATTATCTCGCGGCGCTGGATGAAGATGCATCAGAAATGCCCGTGGATTACAACAGCGAACTGATTCCTGCGGCTCAAAACGGCGATTTAAGCGAAGTGGGGTCGTTCTATGTGCACTTAACCGATGCGCAGATGGATTACCTGTCGTATGTTTACTGCACGCTCGGGCTTTATCTGGACGACGGGACGATCGTGGACTTGGGGTTTGACAGCGACCTCAATATTGACTATACCGATAACACCGTGCACGACAATTTTCAAGGCTATTGGACGGGAATAAACGGCCAGTTTGCGGCTGTTTATGTGATGGAGGAAACGGACGATTATGTGATATACAGCATCCCCGTGCTGTATAAAAGCAAAGATGATGCGAGCGAGACGGATGATGACAATATGGCGATTATCCGCGCCACATGGTATTGGGACAGCACATATGAAAACGGCGGCTACTATGAATACAACGGCATGTATTCTATGAATCAGGAATATGACGCACCGTCAACAAAACTGACGATTGAACCGGCAGCCGGTGACGTGGTGACCCCGATATACTGGCCGTATTACGCGGCGGACGGGGATTACGACTCGTATTACACGGCTGACCCGTATACGCTCGGAGACGAGGGCATTGTGCTGGGTTGGATCGAGCTGCCGTCGGGCAGTTATCAGTACGGCTTCATGTTTTATGATGTATACGGCAACGAGCACTACAGCGAAATGACGGACTTTGACGTTTAATAAACTTTAACAAATTATGATCCCCCGGCTTATGTGAGAGTATGCCGGGGGTTTTTCGTATCGGGTGAAGCCTTTCATAACCGTTGTCGCCTTCGGCAATCTTTTGCGTCCGACAGCGGAGTTTTTAGAATCAATTGACGGTACAGTCTTGACGGCAAATATAAAAAAGCTAACGGTCACAAAAATGGGCAGATGGTTGATAACAGCAAAGTCGAAACACTCGTGTGAGGTTTCAGTATTGGAAAAGCTGTGGCCAATGGAAGAGTGATGGTTTGGCGGGGCCAACAACCCCTCCATTTTCTGTGCATATCCTTCAAGAGGGGTCATATTCGGCACTTTTGGAGCTTCAAAAAAGAATAGGCTGTGCGGACATTGCGTCAGCACAGCCTTCTTTGCTTAATTCAATTTACCTGTGAGCTTTGCGCGTGAGAATTTCGGAATAGATCACGGCGCGAACAAAATCGTTTTTGTCCTCAAACAGTTTTAAGGTACTTTTTTGGTGTCTGACGACTTTTTTGGGCGCCTCAACAGCATCGGCGCTATCCGTATGGAATGTGGCAAGATCGATGCTTGCGTATCGGCTTTCCGTCTTAGCACCTAAAGCCGTCTCCGACATTCGCGGCGCTAAGTTCGTCTGCGGCGGCGGCGCTGCTGGCCGCTGCACAGCCGGCTGATGATAAGGATAGCTCGGCCGGGGTTCGTGTGCGCGCTGCTGCGCCTCCATTTCGCCCGACATCATAAACGCACGCTGAATGTCGCTGAGTGTGGGGCGCGCCGGTGTACCGTCAGTGTTTTTATCGGGTCTTTTCTTGCTCGCGGCGGACAGCAGCGATACGACCACGATCACGATGATGATAATAATGACTTCCATAAAACATCATCCTTATTCGGTTTCTTTTTCGATTTTGGGCGATGTCGCGTTCGAGATCGCGTCGCGCATGCTCGTATCGGCCATCACATTTTTCATGTTGTAGTAATCCATCACGCCAAGGTTTCCGTCTTTAAAAGCAATTGCCATCGCAAGAGGAATCTCCGCCTCAGCCTCCACGACTTTGGCGCGCATCTCCTGCACGGCGGCGAGCATTTCCTGTTCTTTGGCCACAGCCATCGCACGGCGTTCCTCCGCCTTGGCCTGGGCGATCTTTTTATCGGCCTGCGCCTGATCAATCTGCAGCTGGGCGCCGATATTGCGTCCCACGTCCACGTCCGCGATATCAATGGAGAGAATCTCGAACGCGGTGCCCGCGTCGAGCCCCTTGGCCAGCACGGTTTTGGAGATAAGATCCGGATTTTCGAGCACTTCCTTATGCGAGAGCGAGCTGCCGACGGTGGTGACGATGCCTTCGCCCACGCGCGCGATGACCGTTTCTTCACCCGCGCCGCCCACAAGACGGTCGATATTCGTGCGCACGGTGACGCGTGCTTTCGCTTTCAGCTCAATGCCGTCTTTGGCGATGGCCGCGACGATGGGCGTTTCAATGACTTTCGGGTTGACGCTCATCTTCACGGCGGTCAGCACGTCGCGGCCCGCAAGGTCAATAGCGGTTGCTTTCTTGAAATCGAGAGGGATGTCGGCTTTTTGCGCTGCGATTAGCGCATCGACGACACGGTCCACATTGCCGCCTGCGAGATAGTGGTATTCAAGCATATCCGTCGTCATGGCGATACCGGCTTTGATAGCCTTGATCAGCGGATTCACGATGCTTGACGGGGATATTCTTCGAAGGCGCATACCGACCAGCGATATGATTTTTACCTTGACACCCGCCGCGCGCGCGGCGATCCACAGACGCACCGGTACGAAGCTGAAGAAAAAGACAAGGAATATGAATACAGCGACAATGATGATGATGTACAACCAAAGTTCAGGTAACATTATTAATCACTCCTTTGTATATATTAGTTTTCATGAAATGACGAAAAATACGTAAAAGTTTAAATTTCAGCTCACGATTCGGCAAAAGCAAAGCTTTGACGCTTTTTTATATCAGCATCGCCGAAACGGTTTTATCGGTTGCGCTTGCGGGACAGCATTTGATATCAATCCTTGAGCTGTTTGACAACGATGCGTCCGCCTGTGGCTTTGGTGACCAAAATACGTGTGTCCTTGGGAATAAACTCGCCTTCGGTGACGACATCGATTCTTTCTCCGCCGATTTCCGCTGAACCGGCAGGGCGCAGCGGTGTCAGGCTGAGGCCTTCCTTGCCGTTTAAATGGGAGGAATCCTCATTTGCCACATATCCGGCGTCCTTTTCTTCGGCGTCCTTCAAGACAAGCGAGGAGCGGTACAGCCAGCCGCGCTTGAAGCTTCGCGCGGCAATCAGCGCAAAAATGAACACGATCGCGGCGATGATCAGCAGCAGCAGCAGGCCCTCGGCCAGAGAGTGCGCCTGAAATATGATGCAGAGCACGAGCGCCACAAGACCAAGGCCGCCGAAAATACCGAAACCGGGAATAAACATCTCAATGAGCAGAAAGAGCATGCCAACGACAAACAACACAACAGAAACAGTTTCAATTGTTGCAAACAAACCCATAACATCTTCCCCTTCCCCGGCAAACGTACTTATTTATATATTATAGTATAACACAATCCACTTTATATATTATAGTATAACACAATCCACATGAATATGCGCGAGAAAATATAATGCGGGCAGCGTAAAAAACGTAACCATCAGCAGTGAGGCTGGCCGTTCTTCGTGCATAAAACAGAGTGCGGCGGAAGAATTATATGAAAAGAAGCGTTGTGAAATCGCGTTATGCTTAAAGCGTTAAAAACTTTGGGTTAAGAATATATAAAGCCACTTGACAGCGAGAATAATTGAGTATATTATTCGCGATTATACGCAATTTTAACACGTATATAATTCTTACTGATAGAAGAAATATTTTATGGCAAAAGCAAAGAAGCTTCTTAAAGGTATATTGCTCGGCAAAGCGCTTAAAAGCTGCGATTTGGAAAACGAAAAGCTCAACCGCGTTTGGGGCGTGCCGATTATGGCAAGCGACGCGGTTTCATCGGTGGCTTACGCGATAGAGGAGATATTGATCGTTCTGGTGCCCGCGATGGGTTTTTTTGCGATCAACTATGTTGGGTTCATCGCGCTGCCCATTGTGCTATTGCTCTTGGTGCTGATATTCTCTTATTCGCAGATTATCAACACCTATCCGAACGGCGGCGGGGCCTATATTGTGGCTTCGGAGAACATTGGCAAGCCTGCCGCGCTGGCCGCAGCGGGCGCTCTGATTGTGGATTACGTGATGACGGTGGCGGTCAGCTTATCTGCAGCGACAGCCGCTTTTATTGCCGCTTTTCCGGAATTCGCTCAATATAGAATACTCATCGCGTTTATATGCCTGCTGATTATTACGCTGCTGAATTTGCGCGGGGTACGCGAATCTTCCAAAGTGTTCGGTGTTCCCACCTACGGCTTTATTCTCATCATGGCCGGATTGATTGTGACCGGTCTTGTCAGAATGGCGACAGGGACGCTGACGCCCATCAGCTACGAAAATGCGGCGGTAGCTACCGAAGGCAGTCTGCAAGCCATCACAATGATACTGTTCCTGCGCGCGTTTTCCTCCGGCTGCAGTGCGCTGACGGGCGTGGAAGCCGTGAGCAACGCGGTGCCGTCGTTCCGTGGACCGTCGCAGAAAAACGCAAAGCATGTGCTGTATATACTGGGAGGCATTATTGTTTTCCTGTTTGGAGGCTCCACACTGCTGGCAATCAATTTGCGCGTTGTCCCCGTTGAAGGGTTGACGGTTATCTCTCAGATGGGCAAAGCGGTGTTCGGCGGCGGTGTCCTGTTTTACATACTGCAGTTTGCGACATCGCTCATTTTGCTGCTGGCGGCCAACACAGCCTACAACGGTCTGCCGACGCTGCTCGCCATATTGGGAAAGGACGGGTATATGCCGCGCCAGTTTATGCAGAGAGGCACAAGGCTGAGCTTTTCCAACGGCATCATATTTATATTTGTGGCTGCGGCTTTGCTGCTTGTGATATTTAAAGCGAACACCCATCATTTAATGCCGCTGTATGCGGTAGGCGTTTTTATGTCTTTTACGCTGTCTCAATCGGGCATGGTGATCAAGTGGTTCAGGAACAAAGATAAGGGCTGGAAGCATAAAATGCTGATTAACGGCATCGGCGCGCTGATGACCGCAGCAGGGACCGTGATTGTTTTCTTAACAAAGTTTGCGTTGGGGTCGTGGATACTCGCCATTGTCATTCCTTTGATTTGTCTGGTGATGTACCATATTCACAAGCACTATGAGTTTGTGAAGAATCAGCTCAAGGTGGACGATTTTATGGCGCATTACCATGTGAGCGTCAGCACCGATAATAATCTTTGCGTTGTGCTCGCGAGCTCAATGAGCCGGTCGGTTTTAAAGTCATTGAACTATGCCAATCTGATGACATCAAACGTGGTGGCGCTCCATATTTCTGCAGACGAAAAGCAAAGCGAACAGCTTAAAGAGCAGTGGGACAAGACAGGCATTGATATTCCTTTGAAAATCATCAGAGCGCCGTACAGAGATATTCTCGAACCCCTTCAGTGTTACATTGATGAACAGGAGCAAAACATCAAGCCCGGCGACACAATATCCGTGGTGCTGGTCCGTTTTATTCAGGAGCGCTGGTTCGACAACGTACTGCACAATCAGACGACTTATGCTATCGAAAAAAAGCTCAGAAAGTATAAAAATGTCGCCACGATCATTATTCCGTATATCTACAGCACAAAATACAGTCCCGCTGAGCACAATGAGTAAAGCGGATGCCCGGAGGCATTAAAAGCGGCGTATCAGGGCGAAAAAACTTTTGGGCCATTGTGATAGCATATGACTAGCATATATAATCTGTTTTGAACATGGTCTATTAAGAATTCCGGGGTTATTATGCGGGATTTCAAATGCCACATTGAGCAAGCACTGGCCCGCTTTATTGAAAGCGATGAGGGCAACACTTTGACGGCGCATAATCATATGAAGATTTATGATGCACCGCTGGTCGGCTATGCCGCGGCAGTGGCTGCCGGGTGCGCGGACGGTAATTTCATACTTTATGCCGTTTGCCCGGGAAATCAGGGAGTCGAATCGGCTTGCCGGGCTGCCGTCTGAAGAATGGGTATCCGCGCGTATTGACGGCGAAGTATTTAACAGTGCTGTGAGGGGTTTTCTTGTTCATTTGCTAGAAGAGCTGGACGCCGACGCTGTCGCGCCTGTGAGCGATATGCGGTTTTGCATAACGGACAGGATAGCCAACTGGTCGGAACGGCATGCCGCCTTTGCGGCGGGGCTCGGCACCTTCGGGCTGCACAGGGCGCTGATCACGGCCAAGGGTACGGCAGGACGTTTCGGCAGCGTGGTCACCACACTCGCGATCGAGCCCACGCCGCGGATTTATACGGGGCTTCACGACAACTGTCTGTTTTATGCGAAGGGGACCTGTTGCGCGTGCATCAAACGCTGCCCGCCCGGCATCATCACAAAAGAAGGCAAGGACAATAAAGCCTGCAGCGACTACATTGATGCCGAGGTGCTGCCAAGGTTTGCGCCGCGCTACGGCTGCGGCAAATGCAGCACGGCTGTGCCGTGCGAATACCGCTCGCCGGCTTAGAATTTGCTATATATAATGTAAGAAATAAAATGGGCTGTATAGCCGTGCGAACAAAAGGCATAATCAATCATGGAAAAGGCAAAAATCAAGGCAAATAAATGAGGATTTATCGAAAAAAATGCTTGCTTTTGCTTGGCGTATATTATATAATCTCAACGTTGCGCACTTTAGGCAGCGTATTTATTTGACAGATTGATGCGGGAGGTTGCCGGAGAAATCGCTTTCCGGGTAGTTTCCGCGGACTGTCGTCCTAATCAATCAAGGACAGCGCTTCGGGCGGCAAGAGATTGCCGTGAAAAAGAAAACACGACACACACGGTTGCGTGTATACGGGGCGTCAGCGTAAGGAGGAGAAAAATGGCAAGTCAGAAGATTAGAATCAAGCTGAAAGCGTACGATTACAACCTGATTGACCAGTCGGCAATGAAAATCGTCGATACGGCCAAACGGACGGGCGCAAAGGTATCGGGACCGATCCCGCTGCCCACGCAGAAAGAAGTTGTGACCATACTTCGTGCGCCGCACAAGTACAAGGATTCTCGCGAACAATTTGAAATCAAGACACACAAGAGGCTGATCGACATTCTTGAAGCCACTTCAAAGACAACGGATGCTTTGATGCGGCTGGATCTGCCTTCCGGCGTGGATATAGAAATTAAGCTCTAGGGGGTGTGACGTATGAAAGCGATTTTAGGCAAAAAATTGGGTATGACACAGCTGTTTATGGATGACGGCACTGTCGTTCCGGTGACGGTCGTTGAGGCCGGCCCGTGCGTTGTCACTCAGAAGAAGACAACCGAAACAGACGGCTACAATGCGATACAGTTAGGCTTTGGCGACATCAGGGAAAAGCTTGTGACAAAGCCGCTTGAAGGCCACTTCAAAAAAGCGGGCGTAGCTCCGAAGCGGAGCCTGCGCGAGTACCGCGTGGACAATACGGACGATTTTGCGCTTGGTCAGGAGATCAAGGTGGACGTGTTCGAAAAGGGCGATGTCGTTGATGTGCAGGGCACAAGCAAGGGCAAAGGCTTTCAGGGTATGGTGGCGCGCCACAACAAGGCGAGAGGCCCCATGTCGCACGGTTCGCGCAGCAAGAGAGCCCCGGGCAGCATCGGCGCCTGTGCGGATCCTTCGAGGGTTATCAAGGGCAAGAGAATGCCGGGCCATGGCGGCGCGCAGACGGTGACCGTCCAGAACATCGAGGTTGTCGGTATCGACACGGATAAGAACGTGCTGCTTGTCAAAGGCGCTGTGCCCGGAGCAAGGGGCGGGCTGCTTTCGATCTCGAAGGCGGTTAAACTCGGCTGACAAGACAAGCTATAGAAAAGGAAGTGAGACGTATGCCCCAAGTATCGGTATATAAAACGGACGGCACTGAGTCCGGTAAGATTGAACTGAAAAACGAAGTGTTTGGCATAGAGGTCAACGAAGCTGTGATGCATCAGGTGGTGGTTGCGCAGCTCGCCAACAAGCGTCAGGGCACGCAGAGCGCGCTGACCCGCGCCGAAGTCAGCGGCGGCGGCATCAAGCCGTGGCGTCAAAAGGGAACAGGCCGCGCAAGAGCGGGTTCCTCGCGTTCTCCGGTATGGAGAAAGGGCGGTATGGTTTTTGCCGTGAAGCCCCGCGACTACAGCCAGAAGGTCAATAAAAAGGTCAGAAAGCTGGCCATTCAGAGCGCGCTTTCGTTGAAAGTGGCGGATAAAAACATCATCGTGCTGGAAGACCTCGCGCTTGAGGCTCCCAAGACAAAGCTGATGGCAGGCATCCTCAATAAGTTCGGTGCCACCAAAGCGCTGGTTGTCACAGCGGGCAAGGACGCGGTCGTTGTGCGCGCATCGGGCAATATTCAGGGCGTGAAGACGCTGCCGGCCGACAGTGTGAACGTTTACGATCTTTTAAACTATGACAAGCTCGTGATCACCAAGGACGCCGTCAAGAAGGTTGAGGAGGTTTTCGCATAATGGAAGCAAGAGACATCATTAAAAAGCCGGTATTGACGGAGAACAGCTACGATGATATCGCTGTCAAGAAATATACGTTTGAAGTGGATACAAGAGCCACGAAAGGCGACATCCGCCGCGCTGTGGAAGAAGTGTTCGGCGTGAAAGTGGCCAAGGTGAACACGCTGCGCCAGATTGGCAAGCTGAAGCGCCAGGGTTACCACATCGGCAGACGGCCCGAAGTCAAGAAGGCGTTTGTGACGCTGACACGCGACTCAAAGACCATCGAGTTCTTCGATTCGCTCGCACAGTAGGACAGGGAGGTAAAAGCTCATGGCGATTAAAAAGTACAAACCGACATCACCGGGACGCCGCGGCATGACGGTTTCCGCGTTTGAGGAAATCACATGCACCACGCCCGAAAGATCTCTTCTTGAGCCGATCAGAAAAACGGCCGGAAGAAACGTAGCGGGCCGCATCACGGTGCGCCACAGGGGCGGCGGTGTCAAGAGACAATACAGGATCATCGACTTCAAGCGCAACAAAGACGGCGTTCCCGCCAAGGTTGCCACCATCGAATACGATCCGAACAGAACTGCCAACATCGCGCTGTTGCAGTATGCGGACGGCGAAAAGAGATACATCATTGCGCCTTACGGTCTCTCCGTGGGAGACACGGTGATGTCCGGCACGGGTGCGGATATCAAGCCGGGCAATGCGCTTTATTTAAAGGACATCCCGTTGGGCACGCTGATACACAATATTGAACTGCAGCCCGGAAAAGGCGGCCAGCTTGTGAGAAGCGCGGGCAACTCCGCCCAGCTGATGGCCAAGGAAGGTGCCTATGCGCAGGTGAGACTGCCCTCCGGTGAAGTGCGCATGGTGCTGCTGAACGCCAAGGCCACGATCGGCCAGGTGGGCAACATTGATCAGGAAAATATCAACATAGGCAAAGCGGGCCGGAAACGCCACATGGGCTTCCGTCCGACGGTCAGAGGATCTGTCATGAACCCGAATGACCATCCGCACGGCGGCGGCGAAGGTAAATCGCCGATCGGACGTCCGGGACCGGTCACCCCTTGGGGCAAGCCGGCGCTTGGCTATAAGACAAGAAAGAAGAAGAACGCTTCCGACAAGTATATAGTCAGACGCAGAAACAAGTAACGGGAACAGTAAGGAGTAGTGGAATATGAGCAGATCGGTT
>JAEYKW010000019.1 GCA_023408075.1 Bacillota bacterium
ATATGGGCTCGTGCTGCTCACCTGGGGCAATGTGAGCGCGTACGACGAGGAAACGGGGCTCGTCGTGATCAAACCGAGCGGCGTAAGCTACGACACGATGAGAGCGGGCGACATGGTCGTGGTCGATCTTAACGGGAAAAGAGTTGAAGGGACGCTGAACCCGTCGTCCGACACGCCGACGCATGTGGAGCTCTACAAGGCGTTCAAGGGCGTCAAGGCCGTGGTGCATACGCATTCGAAGTGGGCCACGAGCTGGGCTCAGGCCAATAAGGATATACCGGCGCTCGGGACGACGCACGCGGACAATTTCTACGGCGGTATCCCGTGCACGCGGCGCATGACGGACGCGGAGATCAACGGCGCATATGAGAAAGACACAGGCAGCGTGATCATAGAGACGTTCAACCAGCGCGGGATTGACCCGCTGCAGGTGAGCGCGGTGATCGTGGCGAACCACGGGCCGTTTTCGTGGGGGACGTCGTGCGTGAAGGCGGTGGAGAACGCGGTGGTGATGGAGTACGTGGCCGAGATGGCCTACATCGCGACGGATCTGAATCCGAAAGCCGATATCCAGCAAGCCCTGCTCGACAAGCATTTTCTCCGAAAGCACGGCAAAAACGCCTACTACGGACAGAAATAGCAAGCATATAAAAACGCCGGACATTTTGTCCGGCGTTTTTATATGTGCTTTCGCTTCATCATCCGGCAGCCTTGCCGGTATGAATAAAAAACAGCTTTCGCGTCCAGCATGAAGCGGCAGCGTTCAGAAGGAATTTGATTGACGAGCTCATTCTGATGTTCATTGACTGTTAAGTGAAACCGGCTAAAGTGTTAATGTCAAAACAAATTAATCTTAAAGTATTAGGAAAGTTTGTGAATGAGACAGGCAGAGTTATCACAACAAAAGATTATGGTGGTCGATGACAATACCCATTATGTCAGGCTGATTGAGAGAATACTGCAAATCAACAGCTATCAAAACATTCTCTCAGTTACCGATCCCACGGTTGTTGTGGATACGTATAAAAGTTCTCAGCCGGATCTGCTGCTGATGGATATTGAAATGCGTGACATGAACGGTTTTGATATACTCAGAATGCTTCAGAACGGCAGGCAGGGAGAGCCTTTGCCCGTTATCTTATTCTCGGAACAGACGGACGGGGACCAGAAAGCAAAAGCGCTTGCACTGGGTGCTCAGGACGTCATCGGAAAGCCGTTCAGTCAGACGGAAGTTGTGGCAAGTATCAACAGATTCTTTGAACGATACGAGCATTCGGGCAATTAAGCGGGATTACACAAGCTCATGAGCGATGCGTGCAGTGCGTTCGAGATATTTTGACTCCGGGGTAATGACAGCTGAAAAAAGTATTGATCGTCGATGATTTAATCAGATATACAAATTCACCGTTAAGTTTCAAACTCAAAATCCGACCGTATATATAATAAACGTTTTATTCGAGTCTGACGGCTGAAAGCCACGCATTGCCGATGAACAGGATGCGATGAGGCTTTTTTATTGTTTTGTGTCGTGCCGTGCACTGGCGCTTTGCCGCGCACCGGCGTATCAGGGGGCAAGACGGCAGGACCCGGCGCCCGAGGCTATAGTCATCCCCGAAAAGGATATGATGCATGAAAGTTTTTAAGAGAATTGTGAAAGCCTGCAAAAGGAGCTTTAAAATCAAGAGCTTATTGCTGCTGCTGTTGCTCGGCATTGTGCCGTTGCTCAGCTTTGGTATCGTCTCAATGTTGAGCTTAAGTGCCATTCAGCAAGATTTTTCGGTCAATATCCGGCAGCACATGGCCTCGGTCAGCATTGCTTTCGCAGTGTCCGTGGCTGTTTCGGTGCTGCTGATCATATTTTGTGTCATGATTGTGTCGAGAAAGATCGTTCGTCCGATAAAGACGGTTAACAATACCATCCGCGATCTTCGGGATGGAACCATCAGCAAGAAGGAACGGCTGGAGGTAAAATCCGAAGATGAGATCAGCGAGCTCGGTACGCTGTTCAACTCTTTCATCGATGCACGGGAAGATATCACGATACAAATACAGCTGGAACGAAAGCTTAACGAGCAAAACCGTGAGCTGCAGGATGCCATGGAGATGCTCAAAAGCACGCAGCTGCAGATGGTACAGCAGGAGAGGCTCGCGGCCATCGGCCAGCTTGCCGCCGGCGTGGCGCATGAAATCAACAACCCGCTTGGATATGTAAGCGGCAATGCGGATATGCTCAAAATATACGTGCAGCGGTATGAAAGCATACTCATACAGATGCGCCGTCTGATGACCGAGCAGCAGCAGGGCACTCCTTGCTGCACTTATCTCGATAAAATCTGGGAAGAAAGCAAAATCGACATGGTGATTGGGGACATGCCCGATCTGATGAATGATATTACCGAAGGCTTAAAGCGTATTGCCGCTATAGTTAACGGGCTCAGGGGATTCTCCCGAAACAATCTCGTGGAGGGAAAGAGCACATACGATCTTAACGAAGGGATTAAGACGACGCTGCTCGTCGCCAATAACGAAATCAAATACAACTGCGATGTCGGCTTGGAGCTGCAGGACATTGAGCCCGTCTATGCGAACGGCGGCCAGATCAATCAGGTGCTGTTGAATATTATCATCAATGCGTCGCACGCGATTCGTGCAAAGTTTACGAACGAGAAAGGGCTCATCATCATCAAAACATATTCCGAAGATGGGAAAGTCCTCTGCAGCATATGCGATAACGGCTGCGGCATGACGCAAGAGGTGAAGAACAGGATATTCGAGCCGTTCTTCACAACAAAGCCGGTGGGGCAGGGCACGGGGCTGGGCCTCGGTATTGTTTACGACATTATATGCAAACAGCATGAAGGCAGCATCGATGTCCAGTCTAACTTGGGCGAAGGGACATGCTTTGTCTTTGCGCTGCCTGTGAAATGAGTGTGAGAGATATGAAAAAGATACTGGTGGTCGATGATGAAACCGCGATTTTGAATTCTTTACGCCGTGTCTTAAGCAATTTGAGCTATGATGTTCTTGTTGCGGACAGCGGAATCAAAGCCCTGACATTGATGTCGGAGCAGCAGGTTGATCTGGTGATCAGTGACATGCGAATGCCGGGCATGGACGGGTATGAGCTGCTTTCGCACATCAAAACTTTGTATCCCAATACCGTCAGAATCATACTGAGCGGATACGCGGATGAAAAACTCGTAATGAAAGCGCTGCTTAAGAACATTGCGCGCACCTATTTGTTTAAGCCGTGGAACAATCAGGAGCTGGCCGAGCTGATCGAATACCTGTTTGAAACGGAGAAGCTGCTGCAAAGCAATCTGCTCTCTATGATCAACAATGCGGAAGACCTTCCGACAATAAAATCGAGCTTCAGCCATATCCTTTCGCTGATTGATCAGGACGCGGAAATCGCCGTTGTGGCAAAGGCAATCACGGAAGATCAGACCGTTGTGGGAAAGATTCTTCACATTGCGAATTCCGCGTTTTACGGCCTAAAGACGGGGTCGGTCATGGAGGCAATCAAATATCTGGGGCTCAAGGCCATTCGTGATATTGTGCTGTCCACACCGATTATGGATGCTTTCAGAATATCCGGGCGTCACGCTGTGATTATGGACAGGCAGTGGAATCATGCTTTTTATACCAATAAAGTTCTCGTTTTTTTGTATGAGAAGTTTTACCGCAAAAAACTCCTGGAAATTGAGGGGAATGCGGGGCTGCTGCACAATATCGGGTGCGCCTTCCTGATTAAGCACCGCCATGCCGATTACATGGCCATTAAAAAGCGGGCCTTGCAGGAATCGGTATTTGACAGTGACCTGGAGCGCGAAAATCTCGGTTTTACGCATTGCGAGGCCGGAGGGTATCTTCTAAGCTGGTGGGATTTGCCCTATCCGATTGTGGAATGTGCGCTGTATCATCACACGCCGTTCGACAAGCGGATCATCAACAAAGAGCTGGTGATGTCGGTTCATTTGGCTCAAAAGTATGCCTGTGATTTTATTTTGGAAAAACCGACGGAAGGCTTTTACCCGGAGGTCTATGAAGCGCTGTCTGTCGATCGGGACAAATTCGACTGGGCAATCAGTGAGTTGAAGGAATAGCCGCCTAAAATTCGGCGGCTGCCAATCACGGGATTATAAAAGTCGGCCGTGTTTGATGATGCGGGACCACAAATAACCCGGCAGACCAAGCTCACGCCTGAGACGCCGTTCCAATTCGTCGCTGAATGCCGACAGGCGCTGAACATCTTCCGTTGCCGGTTCTTCCCGGCCAAACCGCATAAGAATGACGGGAGCAAGTATGCCCGTTATTTTTTGTTCGCCGAGCCGCGCATCCATACGCTGTGCTAAAGTCGCAATGGTATCGGAAGGAAGCTGCCGGATGCCGAGGCAAGCTGCCTGATGCAGAATTTTACGGTAATACGCATCCAATTTATCGCTGTTGCTCAATTGCTTTCGCGACCGCTTAATGCCGTAGCCCCGTTTGTTAATCGTGATATAGCGGCTCAGCACGAACAACGCGGCGAGAACCAACACGCCTGCAAGCGCAATCAGGAATATCAGAAGCGCTTGCGGGAAACCTTCCGATTGCGGTGTGTTCAAATTGATGTTTGGATTGATTTGCGCTCCGGGCGTCGGCACCGGAGGTGCAAAATTCGATGATTGCTGAGTCGTTTCCACGACTGCGTTCTCGTTAAAATTCCAGCCCGTGGCGTCGAAGGGAACCCAGCCGATGCCACTAAAATAAATCTCCGTCCATGCATGCGCCATCGCATTGGTGGCGACGTATGAATTGTCCGCCTTTGTAAACGGGCTTTTTTTAAGCCCGAACCCGATGACATACCGCGCGGGCAGACCGGCGCAGCGGGACATCACCGTCATCGCGCTCGCAAAATAGACGCAGTAGCCCCGTCTTTCCTGCAGAAACGAGGCGACAAAGTCTGCATTTTCCGGCGGACTGCCCGGCATCAGCGTATATTCGCAGTGGCTGGTCAGCCAGCTTTCAATCGCAAGAGCCTTTTCATACGGAGTTTTAGAGCCCAACGTGATTTCTTGCGCCGTGTCATAAACCGATTGGGGCAGAGTGTCGGGCAGCGGCAGGTATTGGGCTTTTACGGTATCCAAGGCAGGGTCAGCTTCCTTCGCGGTGAGTTTTTCAAGCGCCAGCATGGTTGCATTAAAATCTTGCGCCGCCGTGTCAAACACGACGGTATCAAAAGTGTAGCTGAATTTTTGCTGCGATTTGAGCGTGAACAGCTCGGATTGGTTGTTGAAGAATATGTCGGACGTATCGGGCTTTTCGCTTTTGATTGAGGTGACCATGCCTGCGAAGAACAGCGTTCTCCCCGCGAAAGAGCTGGTGACCTCGAGCTCGGCGGGCATGGTGAGCTTGTCAAAAAGCGCGCGGGCCTCGGGGCTGCGGGCCGGCGTGCTTAAGCCGAATGCCTCAGCCCGCTGCGTATTTGAGAATATGCTTTGCAGCCTGTAGCGCTGACGCGAGAAAGAATCGTACCATCTGGCGCCGTCATAGGTATCGAAAATGACGCCGGTCAGCCGGACGGGCGTATTCGTTTTGACACGCAGCGCAATATCGTTGTTGACGGCAATGTTTCCGCCGAGCCTGTTCTCCAGCGGCGAAAAACCGGTCAGCCCCATGTTGAAAGACCCGTCCGCAGGCGCCTTGTTTGGGTTGAGCCCCAGATAATCGATCACGTCCTGCACCGCGTTGACAAGCGGCTTGCACTGCCAGTCGGTGTTGTTGGCGGGGCCGATCAGAAAAGCGCCCATGAGCAGAACGGGCATGATGATCATGGCCGAAATGGACAGCATGGCGCTCGTGATGCCGCTGGCTTTAAGGCGGCTGATTTTGTTTCCCCGCATTTTTGCGAGCGATACGAACAGCACAAACAGCAGCATGATGAGTATCGGCCACAGCGCGGCGGATTTGCTTAGCACGGCTGCAACGAGCATTGCGAGCACAGCCGGGGGGAGAATATAGAAAAAGAACAGCTTGCGGAAATAGACAAACAGCAGCGCGGCCACAGGCAGAACGTAAGCCGCATGAACGATGATCATGCTTGCGTTGGCCGAATAGGGCAGCGTATCGATATATCCGTTTGCGCACCACTCAAAAAATCCGCCGATATATGAAAGAACCGCTTCATTCGTTTCAAGCAGCGAAGAAATGCCCACGGTCAGCAGTGCTGCCAGCCCCAAAAAAGCCGGAAGTATCCACCACTTGCGGGAAAACAGCACGACGAGCGCCGTATCGGCCAGCATAAGGAGCAGGCATTCGCCCCAGCCGACATCCATTCGAAAAACCGGAAACAGAAGAACGCAAATGGCTGTGCCCAGCAGCAAGCTGCAAAAGCCATCCGCAAACAGTTCTGCGGTTTTCGAATTTAAAAACTTCATGCTGCTCCTTACAAAAGCATACCGCTGAGGCTTAAAGCGGCATCGCTGCCCGGTTCCACGCTGAGCGCAGGTATAGGCGAGCCGCTTTTTTGCCCCCCGACCAATACCATTGAGACTGCCGTGTGGGCGGAAAAAATACGGTGGATCGTTTGAGTCAAAGCCGGCGGCGGTTCATGCGTCAGAATAAACAAAGATTTTGCGGCGGCCGCTTCGGCGTAGGCTTTTTTAACCGCGTCGGTTAAGCTTGAGTCCTGTTCGAAAGGGAGCAGCGCCAGATGGCGCCGCAGGTTATCGAAGCCGGTTATGGAATCACACCTGTAAGCGGTGTTGATGCCGGTGGCGCTGAACAGGCTCACTGTCTGGTTTTTGGTCAGACTGTACCGTGCGATGCACGCGGCGCATTCGCAGACCGTGTCGGCATAGATCAGCGCGTCTTCGCCGCTTAACGCATGCAGAGAGGTGTCAATAAGGAGTATGACATGGTCGCGTTCGGGAAACTCATACTGTTTGACATAAAGCTCGCCGAGCTGCGCTGTTTTTTTCCAATTCACGTGTTTTATCGCATCGCCGTTTTGATACAGGCGGGCCCCGGCGATGCTGTCTCCGTGTTCGGCGTGTCTTAAATATGTGGCGCGGTGCAGCTTCGAATCGGTCACTTGGCTCGGCAGCGAATCCGGTATATTGGCTTTGGGTAGCACAATCAGCTCGCTCATATGGTAAAAAGAGAACCGCCGCATGTCGAAAGACATCGTGACGAGGCCGAAGATATCGGTGACTTTGATTTTGGTCATACCGACGGTGTAGCGCCCTCTGTAAGGCGTGGTCACGGGTATCTGAAATACCTGCCCGGTAAATGGCGCGAGGCTGAATAACAGATTGATATTCTCATGCACCGATACGACGCGGACGTGAACCTCAATGAGCGACAGCGGCACCGGGCGTTCGTTGACAATTTCGAGAGACAATGAGGTCGCTTCGCCTTTCACGCGTATTTTATCCGCCAGCTCTTGCTTGTATGAAAAGGAGTGGAATGTCCAGAAATTAATGATGACCATCGCGATGACGGCAAAAAGCTGGGTTAAGAAAACAAGGTAATAGATTCTAAGGCCCGTATACATGCCAAAGATCAAGCATATGAGCATGATGCCGTAATAAGACCACTTGATTGCTTTCATGACACGCCGGGCACTTTGACGGACTGCAGCATCAGATGAACGAGGTCTTCGGCGGTGTCGTTCTCCTGCAACGCTTCAAGGCTCAGCACCAGCCGGTGCGCGAGCACGGGCACCGCCATGGCTTGTACATCATCCGGCAGCGTGTAGCCGCGGCCCTGCAGCATGGCGTGCGCCATAGCGGCATTGAGCAGTGCAAGCGAGCCGCGCGGGCTGATGCCCAGAGTGATGCGGCTGTGATGGCGGGAGGCTTCGGCAATCGACACGATATAATCCATCACCGCATCCTCGCAGATGATGCCGGCATGGAAGGCGCGCAGGCGCATGATATCTTCCGCAGAAGCCACAGGCTCAATGGCATCGAGCGGCTTTTCGCCTTTGTTGCGCCGCAGTATATCGAGCTCCTCGCCTTTTTGCGGATAACCGACGGAAAGCTTGAGTAAAAAGCGGTCGAGCTGCGCTTCGGGCAGCGGATATGTGCCCACATGCTCTATAGGGTTCTGTGTTGCCAGCACGATGAAGGGCTGCGGGACGCTGTGACTCACGCCGTCTATGGTGATCTGAGCTTCCTGCATCACCTCAAGAAGGCTGGACTGCGTTTTGGGGCTCGTGCGGTTAATCTCGTCGGCCAGCACAACCTGCGCCATGACGCCGCCGAATATGACATCCCGTTCACCGGTGCGCGTGTTGAATACCGTATAGCCCGTGACGTCGGACGGAAGCACATCGGGCGTGAACTGTATGCGCCGGTATGTGCATTTCAACGAACGGGCGAGCGCGGAGACAAGCGTTGTTTTGCCAAGCCCCGGGACGTCCTCAATGAGCACATGCCCGCTGCAAATGAGAGCGGCCAGTATCATTTCAATAATGTTCTCTTTGCCGACAATAACCTTACCGATGTTTTCTTTGATGCGTAAAATCAGATCCAGACTGGATTTCATGTCATTCATAATTGAATGCCCTCGCATAGTGATAATTAACAATAAGAAGTCGAATCACTATATTGTACTATGAATCACATTATTTATCGAGGGTTTTTTTTGACTTGATTGTATAACAAAAGGCCGAAACATCGGCCCGTATCATTGTTTTTTTTGGGGGCTAACGAGGGTTGTCAGGGCCGGGACAAGCCATATCAAATAAGACAACCCTCGTTGATATCAAAATAGCCGGTTATACTTAACCATCACTTAACCGTTTCATTCATCAAAGGATATTCTATAAAGATTTTGAGTTTGGTATCAATATCACTGAAAGAAAGCGTGAAAAATATTGAATAGACAAATAAATAAATGCCGCAGTATATCTTATACTGCGGCATTAGATATAGCCATATTATAAAAAATAGTAGCAATAATTACAAGCACAAATGAATAAAATGTTGAGAAATCTCAGAAATTGTCGAAAAAAGTGCTGAATGACTGCCTGCAAAGGGCATATAATACTATTTGCGTCGTCAAAATAATCGTCAAGAAGGGGGCGGGCATCATGAGTAGACGTGGGGAGAACATCTACAAGCGAAAAGATAGACGCTGGGAGGCTAGAATTAAAAGAGGGGACGGGCAGTACATTTCCGTATATGGAAGAACATATACCGAAGCCAAAGAGAAAAGAAACGAAAAAATCAAGGAAGAAGGTAATCACAAAAAGAGTGTATCAAAGCACAGCCATGGTGATACGGATATGGATATAGTCAAGCAATTGGAGAATTGGCTCGAAAGTTGTGCCAAACGGGTCAAATTATCGACGTATGAAAATTACTATTACTGTATTAAAACATATGTCTATCCTTATCTCAAAACATCAAAAATGAAAACGATCTCGAAAGCAGAGCTTGAGAGCTTTGTCACCTACATCAGCAATAATGCGTCACTTTCCTATTCCTATCAGAATAAGATTCTGACAATATTTAAGGTTGCTCTCAGGTCCATTCTGCAGGAAGACTATAAGAAGATTCTTTTGGAAGCCCTGAAGCTGCCAAAGAAGCAGACGAGCTTGGTGCAGGTCTTTTCGTTTGAAGAACAAAGAAGAATAGAAGGAATCCTTTTAAAGAACAGCAATATCAAATCGCTGTGCATTCTGCTTTGCTTTTATACCGGGCTGCGTTTGGGGGAGATTGGAGCACTGAAATGGAACAATATTGACACATCGGCCAATACAATAACAATAAGCGGGACGCTCTCAAGAAAAAAGAACTTCGGGGATGGAGACAATAAAACAATTCTTTATGTCAGTTCGCCAAAAAACCGCAGCTCCAATCGGCAGATCCCTTTGCCGGATTTTTTATCGGTCATGCTGCGGCAGTATCAAACGTACGCAAAAAATCGCGGAGAGTGCTTTGTGCTTTCCAATGCGGCCACACCGATGGACACCCGTACACTGCAAAAATACTACATGAGCATTCTTAAAAAAGCGGACATCGGGTACCGCAAATTCCACACCATCCGGCATACATTTGCGACGCGTGCACTGGAAATGGGCGTCGATATCAAAACGGTCAGTGAGCTATTGGGACATGCCTCGGTAACCAACACATTGAATATTTACGCACACTCATTGATGGAACAAAAGAAAAAAGCGATCGAAAAACTGAGCCTCATCCACACTTCACAATCCGGCATTGCGCCGTCACAAACCTTTGACAAAAAGGAACAGCCCTTATTTTAAGCACGGTTTAAGCCTGATGCCGCAGTATAAGATATACTGCGGCAAAATGGCTAAAAAATCAATAAAAAAGAATAAAATAACTAATTGGTTTATCTTATCTAACAATTATACATCAGAACGGATTCTATTCATAGCATGATAGAAAAGGTAGATAAAAATGGGGGTTAAAATTTCTTCAAGCCAAGCATTGAGTGATGTGCTTTCGTCTATTCCGCCGGAGGAACTCAGGCACATGCGGCGCGTTGGCATGTTTACATTTGAGCTGCTCCGTATTTTATTAAGGTATCAACATTATCAAGAATTTAAATCCGAATTTTCATTTTTTGGGCATTATGCATTTTTTCATGATATAGGCAAGGCATGGGTGCCGGCTGAAATTCTCTGCAAAGAAGATGCTTTAACATTCGAAGAATTTGAGACGATTACCATGCATCCCCTATATGCGCAAGAATTTCTTGAAAAGAATCCAGACACGCTGCGTGTGCAGCCATTGCTGAAACAAAGCATATTTGACGCGGCTGTCTTTCATCACGAACGTTGGGATGGCAGCGGTTACCCTTATGGCATTTCCTCAGACAATATTCCTATAATCGCGCGCGTCACCTCTGTCTGCGATGCGTATGACGCCATGACGCACAAAAGGCCATACAGCAAAGCCAGATCCCATGAGGAGGCGTGCGAGGAAATTGCAAAACACGCGGGTACACAGTTTGATCCTGATATCGCTTTGATTTTTCTTGAAAGCGAGAAAGACATGAGGATGGATAATAAACGGCAACAGAATCGGGAGATGGGTTGGGGGGTGCTGAAGGATAATAACGGGTAATCACTTTTCATTTTAAAAAAGGGGGAGAACTATGACGATGGAACACTATGAGATGGCGGAAATCGAAGATGCCCAAAACGGAAAGTACCTGGAATTTCTTATTGACAAGGAGTCTTACGGCATTCCGATAAGTTTTGTCACTGAAATTATCAGCATGCAGTCGGTGAACACGCTTCCGGAGGCTCCGGATTATGTGAAGGGCATCATTAACCTGAGGGGCAAAATCATACCGGTGATCGATATGCATTGCCGCCTCAACAGAAAAGACATGACATACACGGACAGAACATGCATCGTTGTGGTGGAAACGGACAGGCTCAATATCGGGCTGATCGTTGACAGTGTGACCGAGGTGCTGATGATTGAAGAAAAAGACATCGCGCCTGCGCCGCAGATCAAAACGGCGGACAGCAACGGGTATTTGTCCGGAATCGGAAAGGTGAGCGGCCAGGTTAAGCTGCTGCTCGATTGCGACAAGCTGTTCAATGAAGAAGAAACAAAAATCGTGAAAGAATTAAATTAGGGGGTCAAATATGAATTGGTTTAAAAACTTAAGGATATCAGTCAAGCTGATTGTCGCTTTCCTGCTCCTCGCAGTGGTTACCGGCTTTGTGGGTGTTTACGGTTTGGCCGCGCTTGATAACAGCAGCTATCAAAGCAATTTTCTCTTTGTTAACTATGGCAACTCACAGGGCTATTTGGGACATGTTGCATCGGAGTTCAACACACAGCGTGCACTATACCGCGATATCATACTGGATGCGGATGCCGTTCAAACAACAGATTATGCTGCGAAAATGGAAGCTTCCAACGTAGAAATGATGGACAACCTAAAGCTGTACAAGGATACATGCAGCACCGAAGAAGAGCAGCAAGGCTATATCGAACTCGAAACCTACATCAACAGCTATGTTGCAGTTCGGGATAAGATCGTTTCGATTGCGCAGAGCGGCGATTATGAGGGCGCTTATAAGTATATGCGTGAGGATGCGTCTTTGCAGGCAGTTGCGGATGCGCAGAACTGTATCATCGAGTTTGTTGATGCCGATGTGGAAACCGGCCACAAAATACTGGCATCGCAGGATGCGAGCACGGATACGACCAAAACAGTGATGATTGCCATCGTGGCTGCGGCAGTTGTGGTGGCGCTGCTGCTCGGCATTTTCATATCCCGGTTGATCAGCAAGCCGGTTCGGCACATCAACGATGTGGCCAAGCAGCTGGCAGCCGGAGATACGGATATCAAACGGACCAATTACCACTCGAAAGACGAGGTGGGACAGCTTCTTGAATCGTTCAGAAGCATACTCGATGCGATACAGGCGCTGGTTACCGACACCAACATGCTCACCGAAGCGGCTGTAAACGGAAAGCTCTCCACCAGAGCTGACGCCGAGAGGCACAAGGGCGACTACAGAAGAATCGTGGAGGGCATAAACAACACACTGGATGCGGTGATTGAGCCGGTGAATGAAGCCAGCGCAGTGCTCGAGGAAATGGCAAAGGGCAACCTTAATGTGAATGTGACGGGCAGCTATCAGGGTGATCATGCCGTGATCAAAAATGCGCTCAACAGCAGCATCAATACAATCAGCGGCTATATTCATGAGATATCCGATGTGCTGGGGGCTATGGCAGAAGGGAATCTGGACGTCGGCATTACATCGGAATACAAGGGCGATTTTATTGAGCTCAAAGAGTCCATAAACAATATCATCGCTTCGTTGAACGAACTGCTCGGAGATATCAACATTGCGGCTCAGCAGGTGGCTGCGGGCACATCTCAGGTGTCTGACGGCAGTCAGGCGATATCTCAGGGGGCGACCGAACAGGCAGCCTCGATTGAGGAACTGACATCGACAGTGACGGAGATTGCGGCGCAGACAAGGCAAAACGCGGTTGGTGCGGGCAAAGCAAACGAGATGTCCGAAGCGACAAAGGAGAGCGCTGTACAGGGCAACGCGCAGATGAAGGCGCTGCAGCAGGCCATGATCGACATTAATGAATCGTCGTCGAGCATCTCTAAGATTATCAAGGTCATCGACGATATTGCGTTCCAGACGAACATACTCGCATTGAACGCCGCAGTGGAGGCAGCGAGAGCGGGCATTCATGGCAAGGGCTTTGCCGTGGTGGCTGAAGAGGTGAGGAATCTCGCAGCGCGCAGTGCGGCTGCGGCCAAAGAGACCACCGAGCTCATCGAGGGGTCGATCAAGAAGACCGAAGTCGGCACGAAAATTGCGGATGATACCGCCCATGCCCTGTCCCGCATTGTGGAAAGTGTGGAAAATGCGGTGCAACTGGTGGCCCAAATATCCTCTGCGTCCAATCAGCAGGCCACGGCTATCGGTGAGGTGAACAGGGGAATAGAGCAGATGTCGCAGGTGGTGCAGACCAACTCCGCCACATCGCAGGAGGCAGCCGCTGCGGCCGAAGAGTTGTCCGGTCAGGCCGTGATGCTCAAAGAGATGGTGGGAAAATTTAGACTGAAAGAGTCGAGGAACACCGCCGTAAAAAAACTGCTTTCGAGCCATAAGAGCACAAAAGAAATGGATAGAACGGAACTGATTGAACTTAATAATGAGGAATTTGGGAAGTATTGATCTTATTTGCGGGCAGTCGGCTGACAAGCTCATTATATCATAGTCGGTGAGGTTTCACGTACGGCAGTGCAGATAACAGGAAGTCCGTTCTAAGGAGATTTTAAATGGGATGCACTGCCGTATAGCCGCGCCGTTTCGCTGCTCAGCGTGATGTATGAAGTTTTCCAATTTGGGGGCTGTAAAAAGTACAGCCCCTCTTTTTTTTATATCAAGCAGAATCTGTGCAGTATATTTAAAAGTAAGCGATAACATTAAGGAAAATAAGCCCAGAAAAAGTTAAATACTATTAAGTTTTTAAAATTAAATACCGATAAATAAATCGATATTTGTATTTCGGAAGTGAGAAATTATTTTGACGAGTTTTGCAAATCATCAAGTACGAAGCATTTTGCCAAATTGAGCGATTTGATTTTGGGAAAATGTTTTTTATTTTTAGTAAAAAAAATAAGGATTTGTGGAGGAAGTTGTCATGCGTTGGTTTCAGAATAGAAAAATCGCGACAAAAATCGTTTCGGGTTATCTGCTGATTGCTTTGGTAATGGTTGCAATCGGAATCGTGGGGTATTTGGGGCAAACGTCTGAATCATCTATGAGCACCATATTGATCATATTGGTTGCGGTTGGCGTGGCGCTTTCCATACTGCTGGCGCTCGTCGTATCGCGTGTGATCAGCAAGCCGGTCGTTTATCTGTCCAAAGCGGCAAAGCGGGTGGCAGCGGGTGATATGGGCGTAGACATCATTCAATACGATGTCAAAGACGAAGTCGGAGATCTCGTCAGGTCTTTTCAGCAGGTTATGACATCCGTTCATGCTTTGATATCCGGCATCAAGGTGCAGGCGGAAGATGTGATTCATGGGCAGTACTTTAAACGGATCGATACCGAAAAGCATAACGGCGCGTACCGTGAAGTGATGGAGGGTGTCAACACGGTTGTGGATGCATTCGTCAATGAGATTGACAAAATGCCGAGTCCGCTCTTGAAGATTGATAAGGAATTTGACATACAATTCATCAATATCAGC
The DNA here is from genome assembly GCA_023408075.1 of Bacillota bacterium. Lineage (GTDB taxonomy): Bacteria > Bacillota > Clostridia > Christensenellales > SZUA-584 > SZUA-584. The sequence goes on from JAEYKW010000019.1 coordinate 14,712, forward strand.
GGCGCGGAGCTGGCTGGTCAGAACCAGCACGATTTGATCGGAAAGAAATGCTATGATGTTTTGAAAACGGACGACTGCGGGACGGAAAAGTGTGCGTGCGCGCTGGCGATGAAGGCAAAATCGGTTCGGCAGGGAGAAACCTTTGCGCGGCCCGCTGATGATACCGTCAAAGAAATTCTGTATATTGGCGTTCCGTCGCTTCAGGACGGTGAAGTGATCGGCGCGCTTGAGATCATCAAGGATTTGACGGATATCAAGGCGGCCATGAGACAGGGAGAAAAGCAGGGCAAAGAGATGCAGGCCTTGCTTGCCGAGGTTGATTTGGCGGCGCAGCAGGTGGCCTCGGGCACCACGCAATTATCTGACGGCAGTCAGGCAATATCGCAGGGCGCGACGGAGCAGGCGGCGTCCATCGAAGAGCTGACGGCGACGGTCACCCAAATTGCATCACAGACCCGTCAGAACGCACTGAGCGCGAATAAAGCAAACGAAATGTCTGAGCAGGCCAAGGATAAGGCGATGCAGGGCAATGATCAGATGAGAGCGCTGCAGCAAGCCATGATTGGCATCAACGAGTCTTCGGCAAATATTTCGAAAATCATCAAGGTGATTGACGACATTGCGTTCCAGACGAATATATTGGCCTTAAATGCGGCGGTGGAAGCGGCGAGAGCGGGCATTCACGGCAAAGGCTTTGCCGTGGTGGCTGAAGAGGTGAGAAATTTGGCTGCCCGCAGTGCTAACGCGGCCAGAGAAACGACGGAGCTTATTGAAGGATCGATTAAGAAAACCGAGGTTGGCACCAAAATCGCGGATGAAACGGCTGATGCGCTGTCGCACATTGTTGATGTTGTCGGCAAGGCGGTTGAGCTGGTGCGTGAGATTGCGGAGGCATCGAATCAGCAGGCCACAGCGGTTGGACAGGTGAACATGGGCATTGAGCAGATGTCGCGTGTGGTGCAGACCAACTCGGCCACTGCACAGCAGGCGGCAGCAGCTGCGCAGGAGCTTTCGAGTCAGGCTGCCATGCTCAAGGATATGGTAAGCGGCTTTATGTTAAGCCCAGCTGACGCCCCGTCTTTGAACCAGGGGTATCAGACAACTGAGCCTGTTAACACAAACGAGGGCGAATTTGGCAAGTATTAAAAGCGGAGACGATATAGTAAACAGGAGAGCCGGTAAAGGAGCCTATCTGCCTTTGCCGGTTTTTCTTATATAGTTGAAAACTGATACATGTATAGTATAAAATAGGAGAAAAAAGAGGTTGCTTATGGCTAACAACAACAACATCAAACAAGCGGCTTTCCATCTTTTTGCGAGAAAAGGCTATGGTAGCACCTCTATGCAGGACATTGCTCAAGAGGTGGGATTGAAAAAGCAGTCGCTCTACTCGCACTTTGCTTCCAAACAGGAATTGTATGCGGTGATACTGCACGAACAGAGCCATATTATTATGACGGAGATGCAGCTTGCCGTTGACCGTTTGGAAAGTGAACCGACCGAAGTGCTGTTCAAAGGGTTATTCCAATGTTTAATTGATGTTTTTTCATGTAAGGAGCGGCTGCTGCTGTGGAAGCGCGGCTTTATGGTTCAGGGTGATAATGAAGCGCCGGCCATCATAACCCGGCCGGATTTGCATTTTGACAGCCGGCTCTGGGACAGGCTATATAACATTGTGAAAGCCAAGCATGAAAGATTGGCGCGGCCCGAATCGTTCCGTACGTTTTTTTTATCATATATCTTATCTATTCAAGGTTATTTTGACTGGATGATCGGCATTGGGCACTCCGAAGAGGTATTTGAATCATTATGGAAACATATCTGGTACGGCATCCACGAGTTTATTGACTAAATATATAGTATTTCATTTCCCTTTCATTTTTATTAATTAAGTATTATTCCTATTAAGAGTCTAAAAAAAATCTCGATAACAAATAAAGACGAACGGTCGGTCGTATATTGTTAAGTGAGCGTTAAGTCGGAATCATTATGGTTAAGGAGGGAAAAAGAAAGACACACTTTAATAACTTATTTTGATTTTGCGTAGTCAAGCGCAGCAATGAAAGGGAGATGGGAAAATGAAATGGTTTAGGAATTTAAGGATTTCAGTGAAGCTGTTATCCGCGTTTTTGGTGATCGCTGTGATGGTTGCCGTCACAGCATTATTGGGTGTTGGTGCAATGATGGAGGCAAACACCCAATACCAAAGCCTGTTCGTTAATCATGGCAACTCGCAGGGCTATTTGGGGTATGTGTTCGGTGAGTACCAGACGGAACGTTCGTTTTTGAGGGACATCGTCATTGACAAGAATTTTGAAAAGGCATTGAAAACTCAGGAAACGGCGGCTCAGTCCGATACGGGACTGATGAGCAATCTTGAGCTTTTTAAGGCCACTTGCCTGACTGAAGACGAAAAGGCGATGTATGCCGACCTCGAAAAGAAGATCAATGCGTTCCGGGATATTCGGGATCAGATCATCAGTGCAGGGGTTCAGGGGGATTTTGACAAGGCCTATGAATTGCTCAGGGCAGACAGCTCCGCCGTCATCATCACGGAGGCGACAAACGCCGTTGAAGGCGCTGTGGCATCTAACGTCGAGATCGCCAATAAATTGATGGACGAAGAGGAAAAGAGTGCGGCATCCACAACGATGACGCTGATCATTGTTTCGGGTGTGTCCATCGTCCTCGCGGTCTTCTTAGGTATTTACATATCACGCATGATCAGCAAGCCGGTGCGGCAGCTTAACAATGCAGCAAAACAGCTGGCCGTCGGCGACACAAATATACAGTCGGTAAATTATCGTTCCAAAGACGAAGTGGGCCAGCTGCTCGATTCCTTCAGAGATATTCTCAAAGCGATACAGGCCCTCGTTGCGGATACGAATATGCTGACCGAAGCGGCTGTGGCCGGAAAGCTTTCCACCAGGGCCGATTCGGATAAGCATCAGGGCGATTATAAGAGAATTGTAGAAGGCATCAACAATACGTTGGATGCGGTGATTGAGCCGGTGACCGAAGCGAGTGCCGTGCTTGAAGAGCTCGCAAAAGGAAATCTTGGAGTCAACGTGACGGGTGATTACCGCGGGGATCACGCGGTCATCAAAAACGCGCTCAACAGCAGTATGAATACGACCAGCGGATACATCCGCGAGATTGCCGATGTTCTCGGCGAACTCGCTCAGGGCAATCTGAATGTGGGCATTACGGCGGAATATGTGGGCGATTTCACCAAGCTCAAAGAATCGATCAATGATATCACCGCATCGCTGAATGAGCTGATGGGCGAGATTAACATTGCGGCGCAGCAGGTGGCTGCGGGCACGTCACAGGTTTCGGATGGCAGCCAGGCCATATCTCAAGGCGCCACTGAGCAGGCAGCCTCGATAGAGGAGCTCACGGCGACGGTGACGCAGATTGCCGCGCAGACACGCCAGAATGCGCTGAGCGCCAATAAAGCGAGTGAAATGTCCGGGCAGGCCAAGGACAGAGCCGTTTCGGGCAACGAACAGATGAAGTCGCTCCAGCAGGCAATGGCGGAAATCAACGAATCGTCCGCGAACATCTTTAAAATCATCAAGGTGATCGACGATATCGCGTTCCAGACCAACATTCTCGCATTGAATGCGGCAGTGGAAGCGGCGAGAGCCGGCATACACGGAAAAGGCTTTGCGGTGGTTGCCGAGGAAGTCAGGAGCCTTGCCGCACGCAGCGCGGCGGCGGCCAAGGAAACAACGGAGCTCATAGAAGGGTCCATCAAAAAGGCCGATGCCGGCACGAAGCTGGCGGATGAGACGGCGGCTGCACTCAAAAATATCGTTGACGGGGTGCAAAAGGCCGTGGAGCTGGTGCAGGAAATTGCAGAGGCATCGAGCCAGCAGGCTTCGGCTGTCGGCCAGGTGAACATGGGCATTGAGCAAATGTCTCAGGTGGTGCAGACCAACTCGGCCACATCGCAGCAGACGGCTGCTGCTGCTGAAGAGCTTTCGAGTCAGGCGGCCATGCTCAAGGAGATGGTGAACAAATTTGTGCTCAAAGATGCGGGCATGCCGTCTTTACCGGAAAGCAAGCCGCGCACTGAACGCATGGTGGGGCACATTGAGCTCGGCGACGGCGGTTTCGGCAAGTATTAATTCAATAGCGTAATGGTTTCTGCGCGGGGTATTTTCCGCGCAGAAACTCATTACTTTTGAAAAATGCATGTACCCGGTGTGCAGAGTCGGCCTGCAGACCTATAATTATTTTCATAAAAAGGTATTGTATTATACAATTTATGTGGTATAATAACAAAAACTGAATGTTTGATATTGGCTTTTGAGCCGATAAAGGCAAACCCGGTGAAAACCGGGGACGCAAAGCTACGGGGTCTAAATCTTTACGACATGACAGCCCGGCCGCCGAAGATTGAAAGTTTTTTTATTTGCGCCTAAACCCTGATTCGCAGGGTTAAATAAATGGGGAGAAATATCAAGCACAGACGCACAAAAAAAACAATACTGACCTGCTTTTAAGCAGGCTGATCGTACCACATTCGCACTACATTCACACAACGTGGCTGGAAAAGGAACGACAAGCATTTGATTGACAGCAACCAACCCATTCCCCTGACATTGTTATTATCCGAAAAGGCGAGGGAAAACCACAGCGAAGCTGTGGTTTTTCTCTTGCATTAAGAAACAATTAAAGGACTGCTTATTTGGGCCGGTACGTCAGGCAGTTGCATATCACCGAATCGTGCGCATCGTCGATATCCACATTGGTGGCCCGGCAATGGAACGATTTATTAAAAGTACACTGCGTGACGTTGCACGAGATGCGCGGGGCATGGTTATCGAGCTCGCTGCCGAATTCCATGTCCGCGGGAATCACGGAAGCGGCCACAAATGTGTTCTCCTTGGTGTATGTGTCGCAATACGTCTCCTGAGACGTGTTGCTCACGAGTATCATGTTGGCGGCGCACCGTGCCTCTGAGTTGTAGACGCAATCGGTCGCCTGGCATTTTAGAGATTTCATACTATTCATCCTTTCGTTCAAAGCTGTCGCACATGCTCTCTTCCGAAGAATCGGCTATGCCTGTGAGCGGGCTGACTTGAATACAGTCGAGCCGGCAGCGGCCATTGCGGCCGTGGTTCCGGCAAGATGCAACGGTGCAGTATATCGTTTGCCTGCCTTTCAGACACATATCATTTCTCCCGGTTTTATTATTATGTCTTCAGTCAAGCGCAATTATGTGCAAAGAGCGGATGTGGCGCAAAAGTCGCGGGCGTTTCGCTTTTTTTGTCTGATATTCAGATATTATGGGTATTCTTGTCCGTTGGAGCCGGGGAGTATTGACAAGATGACGAACGCGAATATATAATGATTTTGGTCTAGAACGGCTGGAATTTCTTTAAGTACGTATTTATTCCCAATTTGACACAAATAAATTGTCGGGTATGCGTTTTATTTTGTCCGGTATTTTCATTTTTATATAATTAAAAGGAGATTCGCATTTGGACATCAGTTTATTAAAAGAAAAAAGTTTAATGGACTTACGCGAAATTGCAAAAATGGCTGGCATTAAATCTGTCACCAAGTACCGTAAAGGTGAGCTTTTGGATATGCTTTACGAGCTCGATCGGCGCGCGAGGAACATGGAGAACAGAGAAAACAGAGAAAACAGAGAGAACAGAGAATATAAAGCTTATGATGAGCCTGAAGATATCTATGAAGACAGCGAAGATTATGAACCGGCTGACGATTCGTATGATTCTGATGAGATTCCGACATATCAGCAGGATGTGATTCAGCGGCGCGAGCGCGAAGAGACGGAAAGAAGGCCGGAAACAAGCGAACAGGTGCCGCAGGGGGAAGAGAAAAAGATTATTGAATATGTGATGGGCAACGATGCCGTCAACGAGCTGCTGAATAAGGGCGACTGCGGCGATGCCATGGGCATACTCGAAGTGCTGCCCGAGGGCTACGGCTTCCTGCGCAGCGAGAACTATCTGCCGGGCAACAAAGACGTCTACGTATCGATGGCGCAGATACGCAAATTCAACCTGAAAACAGGCGATAAGGTGAAGGGCAAAACCCGCCCGGCCAAGGATGCCGAGAAATTGAACGCACTGCTCTATATCGAACAGGTCAACGACGATACGGTGGAAAAATGCCTGACACGGCGCCCGTTTGAAGACTTAACGCCGATTCACCCCGAACAGCGCCTCACACTCGAACGGTCGGATGCGATGCGCGATCTCGCGATCCGCCTCATCGATCTGATATCCCCGATCGGCAAAGGGCAAAGAGGGCTTGTTGTCTCGCCGCCTAAGGCCGGTAAAACCATCATGCTTAAAAAAATCGCCAACAGTATCACGACGAACTACCCCGATGTCAACCTCATCGTGCTTCTGATTGACGAGCGCCCCGAAGAAGTCACGGATATGCAGCGGTCCATCAAGGGCGAGGTTGTGTATTCCACATTCGATGAAAAGCCCGAAAACCACACGCGCGTGTCGGAAATGGTCATTGAGCGCGCCAAACGCCTTGTGGAGCAGGGGAAAGACGTGGTTGTGCTGCTGGACAGCATCACGCGGCTTGCGCGCGCTTACAACCTCATCATTCCGCCCACGGGCCGCACGCTCTCAGGCGGCCTTGATCCGGGTTCGCTCTACAAGCCCAAACGCTTTTTCGGTGCCGCGAGAAACATCGAGTTCGGCGGCAGCCTGACGATTATCGCGACGGCGCTGGTGGACACGGGCTCCCGTATGGATGAGATTATCTACGAGGAGTTCAAAGGCACGGGCAACATGGAAATTCATCTCGACAGGAAATTGTCTGAGAAGCGTATATTCCCTGCTATCGACCTGAATAAATCGAGCACACGCCGCGAAGAGCTGCTGCTTTCCAAGAAGGAGCTTGAAGGCATCTGGGCAATTCGCAAGGTGATGGCGAACGGCAACACGTCAGAGGTCACGGAACAGCTGATCGGTATGCTGGCCAAAACGCAGACCAACGACGCATTTTTGGAAAAGCTCAAAGGCTGGCTGGGCATTTGGGATAAGGAAGGTTATAACTTCGCACCCAAGAGAGGGGGATTCTAAGGAATCTCACAAAATGACGGAAAAAGCATTGCTGATCGATAAGGAACGGCTTTTTGGCAAGGCCATCTATCTCTTCTTCTGTTTCTATTCGATGGCCGTGGCACAGCGTTTTGAGATGAATATCATCTACGGTGCCGCGCTGACCATATCGCTTTCGGCTTTGGCCAGGATGTTAAAGTTTACCGTAAAGACCACATACGATCTGCTCTGGCTAAAAATACTCAAGCTGGCGCTGATCGTATTTTTTGTGCTGACATCGGTTTATATATTTGTGCTCTATCCGTTTCTCTACCGGTATGCACACACGGTGTACGCCATTTTTATTATTATATTTCCTTTGGTCACGCAGGAATCGGTGATGGCGCTGCTGCGGAGCTTAAGACGGGCGGGCAAATTGACTGACCGCGCGTGCTTGATGATATTAACGGGCGGCCCGGTTTTGTGCATCGGCGTGACAAGTGCGCTGATAGGCCTTTCCGGCATCAACGCCTGGCTGATGATTCCGCCGCTGGCGGTCGGAATGGCGCTGGATTTTTTCCGGCAGCGCACATTTTTAACCTATGCGTCCGAATACCCGAAGCCGGATACGATGGCGCAGGATTTCCGGCAGGTGGCGAGCGCGCGTCTTTTTGACGGCATGGTGATCTCGTCAGGCGTGGCGCTCAACGCGTTCATGTTCACGTATGTGCTCTATACGATGCTGCTGCATAAAAACAGCTTTTCCCTCGACGTCTTCATCATATTCACGCTGATGACGCTTGTGTGCGCGCTTATATTCCTGTGGACATACAGGTTCGTGAGAAAATCGCTCGCCAACAAGATCGGCAAAAACGCGGCGTTTGTGCTTGGGACGGGCATTGCGATATTCGCGGTTTATGTATTTCGGGACAGCTGGTATGGGGGAGGGCTTGCGATCTCGCTGCAGACGCTGCTGCTGCTGTTCGGGCTCATGCTGCAGATGACGGCATCCATGGACCTGCGTGAAGACATACTGATGGTGGTCAAGCTGCAAAGCAGCGATGTCAACGCGGCTGCGCTCAATCAACGGACGCAGCGTCAGGAGCACTGGACCGCGGTCATTTCGGAAGTGATTGTCCTGACTGTTCTGTGCGTGCTGATTTCCGATCCGCTGATTTACGCGATGGATTTTGGGAGCTATATCGCGCTGGCGCCGCAGATCGGCAGCAGTCTGGTGGCAATTCCCGCCGCGTTTTTGGTCGCTTCGCTTGTCTATTCACTGCGGCAGCCGCTCACCCAAAAGTATAACCGCCGTCTCAAGGCTTATGTGCACGGCAAAGAAACGGGCCAGGACAACCCGGTGATGGAAAAACGGCTCAAGAGCGTGCTGATTAAAAAATACAAGAAGCGTTTTGGCGTGCATGTGATACGTATGCTGCTGAAACCCGTGATGTACCATACGGTGACGGGTAAAGAGCATGTGGACACGCTGCCCGGCATATTCGTGTTTAACCACCGCGAGGTATACGGGCCCATTGCGGCGGTGGTCTTTCTGCCGTATGATATGCGCCCGTGGATACTCGACAAGATGATCGATAAGGCGCAGATCACGGTGCATATGTATGAGGGGACGTTCAGCCGCATTCGGTGGTTGCCCGTCTTCATGAGAAAAGCTTTGGCCAAAGTGTTAAGCCCGGTGGTGGTGTGGGCGCTCAGTTCGTTCGAGCCGATTCCCGTCTACCGCGGAACGGCAAAAAGTGTGATCAAAACGTTTGAGCTGTCCATCGAGTGCTTGCAGTCGGGCGACAGCATACTGCTCTTTCCCGAAAATCCCGAGGAGCGGTATACAGACAGTGAACAGGTCAGCGATTTTTACAGAGGCTTTGCAAATCTCGGGCGGCTATACTATAAACGGACAAAGGAATGCGTGACGTTCTATCCGGTGTACGCAAGCCAGCGTTCACGCGTGCTGCGCATCGGGGAGAGCGTGCGATACGACCCGGACAACGGGCGGCAAGAGGAAAAGCGCATTGTGGACAGTCTTTTGCAGCGGATGCGCGAGCTGCAGGGATTGGACGAAGGGCGCTAAACATCAACGCTCATTCGCCGTTGGCCAATGAGCCGGGGTTTTGACTGCCCTTGCGTGAGGTTTTGCACAAGCTGCAAAAATACTTCTTCTTTTCCGTTAATAACGCTGACTGTGGCCGATACCGATTCGGTGTAGGCAATATCGTCAAAAAGAAATCCCGCACTCAGTAGCGGCGTTTGAACGCGTGAGAAGACAGCGAAGCCGAAATCGCACCGGTACACGCTGCAGGGCACCAGCTCCACTTTGCCCGCTTCATCGAGTGTCTGCGCGATGCTCTGCGTGTAGGCGCGCACGAGCCCGCCTGCGCCGAGCAGCGTCCCGCCGAAGTAGCGCGTACAGACCGTAATCACGTTTTGCAGCCCCGACTTTTTGAGCACTTCAAGCATTGGTATGCCCGCCGTACCCTGAGGTTCTCCGTCATCGCTGTAACGCATGACGCCGTTTTCGAGCAGCCACGCATAGCAGTGATGCCGCGCGTCATAATGCAGCTTTTTTCGCGTTTCAATGGCGGCCAGCGCGTCGGCCTCGCTCTCAACGCGGCAGACGTAACCGATGAACCGGGACTTCTTTATGACGAGCGTCGTCTCTTTTTCGTGCTTGATCGTGATCATTCGTTGCGTTTGAGCCGCATCAGATGGGCCCTTGGTTCAAACCCGAGCGATTGCCAGAAAGCGATGCCGCGCTCGTTCCACACAAACACATCAAGATCAACCGTATCGGTACCCAGTGTGGCCAGCAGTATCTGAAAGGCGGTGCGGCCATATCCTTTGCGGCGTTTGCTGCGGCTGATATAAAAATGGCGCAAATAATACGGCTTGCGCTCAGTCATGACGAGCGCATAACCAACCACGCTCCGGCCTGTCAAAAAGACAAACGCCCGGTCTCCGCGCTTTAAAAAGCCTTCCATACACTGCTGGTACTGTTCATCCGTTTGCGCCGTATCGCTCTTTTCATCCTCGGCCAGCTCTCTGTACATGCGTGTGAGCAGCACGATGTTCGAGCACGGGCTGACTTCCATTTCGACAGCCATCCGTCAGCCCTTTAATACAGCCTTGTGGTAAATCTTTTTGCCCTTTTTAATCAGCATTTCCCCGGCTTCGAAGCAGTCTGCCAATACGGGCATAAACTCGTCGGAAACCTTATTTCCGTTCACCATGATGCCGCCTTGGGCGATAAGCCGGCGGCCCTCGCCGCGCGAGGCCGTGAGGCCGCACGTTTGCAGCAGATCCACGAGCAGCAGGTCATCAATCGTATCGATCGCCGTTTCGGGTACGCTGCCGCCCTCGCCGCCGCCTTCAAACAGCGCCTCGGCTGCCGCCTTGGCTTTATCCGCCTCTTCCCGGCCGTGCACCTGTTTGGTGACTTCGTAGGCGAGTGTGACCTTGGCATTGTTGATGCGTTCATCCTGAAAGCTGCAAAGCTGCCTGATGTCGTCCATTGGCAGGAATGTGAGCAGCGAAAGGCACTTTTCTACGTCGCTATCGGCAATGTTGCGCCAATACTGATAGAATTCGTAAGGCGAGGTCTTTTCGGGGTTAAGCCATACGGCGCCTTTTTCGGTTTTGCCCATTTTGCGCCCGTCGCTGGTCAGCAGCAGCGTAAATGTCATACCGTAGGCCTCTTTGCGTTCCTTCTTGCGTATCAGGTTCGCGCCTGCGAGTATGTTCGACCACTGGTCGTCGCCGCCGAGCTGCAGCTTGCAGCCGAATTTCTGATTGAGCACAAGGAAATCGTAGCCCTGCATGAGCATGTAATTGAATTCAAGGAACGTCAGCCCCTTTTCCATGCGGTTTTTATAGCACTCTGCCGTCAGCATGCGGTTCACCGAAAAGTGCACGCCGATTTCGCGCAGGAATTCGATATAGTTAAGTTTCAGCAGCCAGTCCGCGTTGTTGATCATCTGCGCTTTGCCTTCGCTGAAATCGAGGAAACGGCGCATTTGCACTTTAAACGCTTCTGCGTTGCTCTCAATATCCTGTTTGGAGAGCATCTTTCTTAAATCCGATTTGCCGGACGGATCGCCCACCATCGTGGTGCCGCCGCCAATCAGCGCAATGGGAAGGTGACCCGCGCGCTGCATATGCGCCATAGCCATCAGCTGCACATAATGCCCCACGTGCAGGCTGTCCGCAGTCGGGTCGAAGCCGATATAAAACGTGACGCTTTCTTTCTCCAGCAGCTCTTTTAACCCTTCGTGTGTGACTTGCTTTAAGAATCCTCTTTCAACCAGTACATCGTATACGTTTGCCATAACCTTCTCCTACTTATTTGCATTCGCCTTGTATTATAGCCCAAAGCGCGGCTTTGTGGCAAGAATTCATGAAGCCAGCATTTCAAAACGGCTTTGTCAACAGCAAAAAAGCTCGAAAACAGGGATTTTTACGACTTTTTTTCATATAAATGAAAAATTAGCAGCGGTGCAAGCAGGAAAAACCTACTCCAATGGCGAATTTTACCTTTACATAATTGTACCTGCTTAGGAGGGGTTGCTTTATGGAGATCACGGACATTCGTATCAGGCGGATTGACACCATGGGGAAGCTAAAGGCAGTCGTGTCTGTGACTTTTGACGACATGTTTGCCATCCACGACATGAAGATCATTGAGGGGCAGAATGGTTACTTTATTGCGATGCCATCGCGCAGAACACCGAATGGCGAGTATAAAGATATCGCCCATCCGATCAACTCGACAGCACGATCGCTGATTCAGACAGCCATATTGGAGAAGTTTGAAAGCCTGCCTGAAGACGAAGGCTACGCCTCGTTTCAGGTTTAACAGCGAAAGAAAATCCCGTCACTTAGACGGGATTTTGTTTTTCCTTTTCCATTCATTGAAGACTTTATTTGAGCCTTGCAAATATCATACGGCCTGCCGCAGTTTGTATCACGCTCGTCACAATAACGGCAGACTGCTTGTTGACTTCCCTGATACCGTCTTCCACCACGATCATCGTCCCATCATCAAGATAAGCGATGCCCTGTCCGGGTTCTTTGCCGTCCTTGACGACGGTGACCTTCATTTCTTCGCCGGGCAGCACAACGGGCTTCACCGCATTGCTGAGCTCGTTGATGTTCAGCACCGGCACATTTTTCACCGCAGCGACCTTATTGAGATTATAGTCGTTGGTCACCACAATGCCGTCCATCTTTTTCGCAAGGCTTAACAGCTTGGAATCCGCGTCGCTCGCTTCCTCAACATCGCCGTGCACGATTTTCACAGGCATATTGAGCTCAGTCTGTATGCGCTTTAACACATCGAGCCCCCTGCGGCCGCGGTTTCGTTTCAGGTCATCGGACGAATCGGCGATATGCCTCAGTTCGTCGAGAATGAATTCAGGAATAATGAGAGCGCCCTCGAGGATGCCTGTGTTGCAGATATCAAAGATTCTGCCGTCGATAATCACGCTCGTATCAAGCAGCTTGGGACGCGCGAGAGAATCATCCTTTTGCTTGTCGTCCTTATCTTCCCTGTGACGCCTGAAAAAACCGCCGGGCAGATCGGGACGGTGGCGCACCAGTATGGAAATGCCGAGATACACACACACAATGGTGACGATCACATTGATGATGCCCGCTATCCAGGGGATGATGATGATGCTCGTAATCAAATCGGATAAGAAGAAAGCGACGACCAGCCCAAGCAGCAGCCCGGCGACTGCCGGCAGCATCACCTGCGCGGGCAGCCTGGAGAGGCGTTTGTCGGCCTGGCCTGCGGCTTTGAAAATCGCATCCACAATGGGCTTGGAAAGAGCCCAGAATACAAGGCCCGATACAATGCCCGATAGTATAAATATAATCAAACTGACCCAATCAAGCAGCAGGGTATACGCATTGATACTGTTGAGCTTGCTGAGCACTTCGAAGACAAGAACTACGATACCTGGCCCTATAAATAAACCGATTAGTATAATAAAAAAGCGCGCAATATTTTTAGCCATTTCGTCACCTCGTTCAAAATGCGGATGCAATTCGTCCAAAAAAGATTGTGGCTAATTATATCACAAAGACATGCGGTTGACATCGTAATCGCCAAAAAACCTTAAAATGTTCACATTTTACAGGACTTGAGTGATGATCTTTCTGACTTCCTCGTCCTTTTTGTTGCTTGCAAGCGCAAGTTCGGAAACGAGGATCTGCATGGAGGTTCCGAGCATTTTTTTCTCACTGGACGACAGGTTCTTTTGTGTTTCACGCTTTAACAGGCTTTTAATCACAGATGCGATCTCATAGACATTGCCGGATTTCATCTTTTCGAGATTTTCGCGGTTGCGCCTGTTCCAGTTCGTCGATTCTTCCACATCGTCGGATGTTTTAAACGATTCGATCACATGATGGCACTCGTCCGTCGTGATGATGTTTCGAAGGCCCGCTTTTTCGGCATTTTCCACAGGCACATGAACCTTGATATCGCCGTCAGAAAATCTCAACACATAAAAACGCTTTTTTTCCGCAAGAAAATCGCGCTCTTCAATCGCCTCGATGAACCCTGCACCGTGCATAGGATATGATATTTTATCGCCTTTACTAAACATGCGATACACCTGCCTCATATGAATATGATATAGCAGGAGGGAGGCTTTGTCAAATGCCCGCAGGCAAAAGCCGCGCCGGATGCACGCAAAGCGCTCCGAAGAATACTTTATTAATATAGCAGTACATTATTAATATAGCAGTACATTCAGCTTTTTGGAGGGGATACGGCTTGAAGGAAAAGCAAAGATGCCGCGCAATGGCGGTGATTAAGGGCAGCAGCACTGTGCCGCAGCTCTCGGGTGTGGTCTGGCTGACGGATTCGCCTGCGGGTGTGCGTGTGGAGGCGCGTGTGAAAGGACTGCCGCCCAACGAGACGGGGTTTTACGGGTTTCATCTGCACGAGCGGGGGAGCTGCGTGCTGCCCGATTTTACGAGCGCAAAGGGGCATTACAATCCGTCGGGAGCACCGCATCCGCAGCACGCGGGGGATTTCCCGATGCTGATGACCACGAGCGCGGACGACGCATGGCTGTCGTTCGTGACCACGCGCTTCTCGGTTTGCGATGTGATCGGCCGCTCTATTGTGATACACGCCGAGAGAGACGATTATACGTCGCAGCCCGCAGGAGATTCGGGAGCCCGCATCGGCTGCGGCATCATACAGGCCATTTGAGTAAACGCGGATGATTTAACCATCCGCTTGATTTCACGGTGCATTCGCGGCGGATGCATTGATTTCACTGCAAATTTGGACAGGCTGTCACAGCAATGACACAAATTGTTCACATGACTATAAAAAAGTTGTAGGATTAACTTTCCCGTAAATATGATACAATGACATTTAAGAGGTGACTGAAATGAACGGATTGTACGAAGCGACCGCTCTTGCGCTGCGATACTGGTTTTTAATCGTGGCGGTGATTATTGTGCTGGGCGTGACGAGTATTTCCATTAAAGAATACAGGGACAAGCGCATGGTGCTCGATGTCGCGCAAAGCAGCATCGGTTATCTTGCCATCATTTCAGGGCCGGAGGATGTGATGGGTGAGAATGTCACCCTGCTTGAACACAATACGATCGGCCGCTCACGCAATGCCGACATTATTTTTGCCGACCGCAGTGTGGAGAAGACGCACTCTCAGATCTCTTTGTTTGAGGACGGTACGGTGGTGCTCAATCAGCTGGGCCGCGGCGAGGTGACGGTGAACGGCGAGCGGTTAAGCGGCAGCGTGCCGCTTAAAAGCCGGGACATCATATGCTTCGGCAACGTCGTGGCGAAAGTATTTTTGAAGAAAGGATAACATATGGTCCTGCAAAGACGGGGTGCCGGTGCGATGCTGGCGCTGACTATTCTTTTCATACTGTCCGCATGCGCGCTGCTTTCGTTCCGTGAAGGCGCGTTTAATATTGAGTTTGCCATTTTCGGGCTCGGTACGTCTCTCGTGGTGCTGCTGGCCTATAATCTCGCGGCGCTTATTTTCCGGCATGTGGACCGCATCACTCTGGTCATCTGTTTTTTCCTTGCAAGCGTCGGGCTCGTGATGCTCGCGCGGCTCAATATCGAGACCGCATGGCGGCAGCTCGTATGGGTTGTGATCGGCACGGTGATTCTTTATATCACCATTGTGATTGTCAAACGCGCGACCGATTTCGGCCGGCTTAATTACCTGATGATGGCCGGTGCCTTCGGGCTTATCGCGTTTTCGTTTTTATTTGCCAAAACGGTAGGCGGTGCGCGCAACTGGGTCAGCATCGCGGGGCTGTCGTTTCAGCCGAGCGAAATCGCCAAGGTGCTCTATATCATCGTCTCCGCCTATTTTTTCGCGGAACGGCGGGCGACGCTTGCGATTATCGCCTACGCGGGCTTTGCGGGCGCATGCGTGATTACGCTTGTGCTTTCGAATGACCTCGGCGCGGCGCTGTTGTTTGCGGGTACGTTTCTGATCATGTTTTTCGCGGGCACGGGGCGCACGCTGCTGACGTTTGCGGGGCTCGGCGTGGCGAGCGCAGGCGCGGTCGCGAGCTATTATATGTTTCCGCATGTGAAAACGCGCGTGCAGATTTGGCAGGACCCGTGGAGCTACCACAGAACCCAAGGATATCAGATCGTTCAGGGACTGATGGCCATTGCGGCGGGCGGCGCTTTCGGCGCGGGGCTGGGCCTTGGGTACCCGAGCGCAGTGCCTGTCAACACGAGCGACTTTATATTTGCGGTGATCTGTGAGGAGTTCGGCATCATATTCGGTGCCATATTGATTCTTTTATATTTGGTGTTTATCGTCCGAGGAATGATCATCGCGATGAACGCGGGCTCGCGGTTTGATGCGTTGCTTGTGTTCGGCGCGACGTGCATGCTATCGCTTCAGTCGTTCATCATCATCGGCGGTGTGATCAAGCTGATTCCGCTCACGGGCATCACGCTGCCGTTTATCAGCGCGGGCGGCAGTTCCATGGTGGCGTGCCTCACGCTGGTGGGCATTATTGAGGGCGTCAATGTGAAAAACGGCGAGCGCGACGAGACGGAAATCCGGAAGGCGGGAGGGGCGGTCATATGAAAAACGTACTGCGGCGCAATATACGCACATTGCTGATCGTTTTCTCCGTGATGTTTGCGGGCCTTGCCTTATACCTCAGCGGCGTCGTGGTGATATACGGTGACCGCTGGTTCGTGACGCCGTATAACCCGCGCATACAGCAGGTGGAATCCACGGTGGAGCCCGGCAATCTGCTCGACAGGACAGGCCGCAAGCTGCTATATACCAAAGACGACGAGCGCGTGTACCTGCGCGATGACAGCATGCGCGAAGCCATCTCGCATGTGATCGGCGACAGCTTCGGCATGACATACGGCGCGCAGACGATGTTCGCCAAATACCTTTACGGTTTTGATCAGGATACCATTTCACGCATCGTGGGGCTCGTATCGGGCGAGGAACGGCATGGCGGCGATGTGAAGCTGACCGTGGACGCCGAGCTCTGCGAGACATCGCTCAGGGCGCTTGGTGACTACGACGGTGCGGTGGTGGTGATGAACTATAAAACGGGCGAGATACTCGCGAGTGCGTCGTCACCCACGTTTGACCCGACCGATATGGACAAATTCCTTGAGGGCGGCGGAGAGAGCGAGCTCGTGAACAGGGCGTTTGCGGGGCTGTATCCGCCCGGCAGCACATTCAAGCTGATCACGGCGTCGGCGCTCATTGAGAATGGCCTCGCCGGTTTTGAAACGACATGCAACGGCAGCACGCAAATCGGCGGGCAGACGATTGCCTGCACGGACGAGCACGGCCCGGAAAACCTTGAGGAGGCGATCCAGCATTCGTGCAACGTCTATTTTGCCGAGGCGGCTCAGCAGCTCGGCAAAGAGAAGCTCGCCAGCGAGGCGAATAAATACCTCTTCAATACCGATCTGATGTTTAAGGATGTGGTGATGGGGGAAAGCGTGTTTGAAACGGCGGATACCGATACGAACCTCGGATGGTCGGCCATCGGCCAGTACCACGATCTGATCACGCCGCTGCACGCGTGCATGATTGCGGCGAGTATCGCGAACAACGGCACAATGATGGAACCCAAGCTGCTCAGCAGCGTGACATACGGCGACACACAGACATATACGCTGACGCCTGCGGCGGCCGCGCATCCGATGAGCGACACCGCGCTGTTGAAGCAGATGATGGTGAACGCGGTGGAGAACGGCACAGGCAAAAAAGCCGCTATCAAGGGCGTCACCGTGGGCGGCAAAACAGGCACCGCCGAGATCGCGGGCGAGGACGGCAACGAGGAGCATGCGTGGTTCGTGGGCTTCATTGAAGACGAAGCGCATCCGCTGGCCATCGCCGTGGTGATGGAAAAGGCGGGCTCGGGCGGGTCTCACGCGGCACCTGCCGCCAAAAAGGTGCTGCAAAAAGCGATCGATCTGGGATACTGACATGAACGACGAGATCCGCGAAAAGCTCAAAACACTGCCCAAAACGCCGGGCGTCTACCTCATGAAAAACGCCGGGGGCAAGGTCATCTATGTCGGCAAAGCGCTTGCGCTCAAAAACCGCGTCAGCAGCTATTTTCAGAATACGCGCAAGGAACCCAAAACCGCCGCATTGGTGGCTGAAATCGCGGATTTTGATTATATTCTCACGCGGACGGAGATTGAGGCGCTCATACTCGAATGCAACATGATCAAGCGGTACAGCCCGTATTACAACATCATGCTGCGCGACGACAAGCATTACCCGTATATCCGCATTGATTACAACGAAAAGTTTCCGCGCGTCACCGTGACGCGCAAGGTGAAAAACGACGGCGCGAAGTATTACGGGCCGTATATTGCGGCGCATATTCTGCACGATGTGCTCGATACCGTAACGCGCGTGTTTCCGATACGGCTTTGCAAAAAAGAACTGACGGGCGCGCACAACGGCCGCCCGTGCCTCAACTTTGAGATGGGACGCTGCCTTGCGCCGTGCGCGGGCAAGATCAGCGAGTATGAATACAAACGCATGGTGGACGAGGTCGCGGATTTTCTGCAGGGCCGGTATAAGGGCCTCGAAAAGCAGCTGCAGGAGGACATGAAAACCGCTTCGGAGAATATGGAGTATGAGAAGGCGGCGGCCATCCGCGACCGCATTCTCGCGCTGCACCGGCTGTTTGAAAAGCAGAAGGCGGGCTTTCCCGACCTCAATGATAAAGACGTATTCGCCGTGTTCCAAAGCGGCGATGAAGCGGTGGTGCAGGGCATGTTTGTGCGCCGCGGCGAGCTCAATCACACCGAGCGTTTCTTTATGAATTGCGCGGGAGAGGCGGAGCCGCAGGTGCTCTCGTATATGATCAAGCAGTATTATTCGAGCGTGGACGGCGTCGCAAAACAGATCTATGTGAATGTCAACCCGGAAGAAAAGGAATTGATAGAGGAATGGCTGTCGCAAAAGCGCGGGTCCCGCGTGGCGCTGCACGTGCCCGAAAAGGGCGATAACAAAAAGCTCACGGACATGGCGCTGCAGAATGCGAAGGAAGCGCTGGAACGGCGTCTGGCACGCATTGCGCGCGATTACGACACGACGACAGGCGCGCTCAAAGAACTGCAGACGGCGCTTGGTTTCGCGGCACCGATTGACCGCATGGAGTGTTACGACATCTCCAACATACAGGGCACGGATTCCGTCGCGTCGATGGTGGTGTTTCGAGGCGGCAAGCCGGAGAAGAAATCGTACCGGCGCTTCCGTATCAGGACGGTGGAAGGTGCGAACGATTTTGCGTCGATGAACGAGGTGCTCACACGGCGCCTGAAGGACGCACTGCAGGGCAAGGAGGGCTTTGACGAGCTGCCGGCGCTGATTATCGTGGACGGCGGCAAGGGGCAGCTTTCCTTCGCGTACGACGCGCTTAGCTCGCTCGGCCTCGAAGACCTGCCGCTCATCAGCCTTGCCAAACGCGAGGAAGAGGTTTTCGTTGTGGGTCAAAGCGATCCGATCGTGCTCGATAAAAAAAGCCATGCGCTCGGGCTGCTCACGCGCATCCGCGATGAGGCGCACCGCTTCGCAATCACATATCACCGCAATCTGCGGCTGAAAAAGGTGGAAGACAGCGCGCTTCTCAAAATCCCGCATGTGGGGCCGTCGCGCGTTAAAGCGTTGCTCAAAGCTTTCGAGACGGTGGGAGATATCAAAACGGCGAGTTTTGAGGATATCGCGGCCGTGCCGGGCATGGATATGCGCAGCGCGCAGGCGGTTGTGGAATATTTCGAATCCGAGCAATCGTAAGATATAAAGCGTATTGCCTCAGCAAGTCATCATGATGTAAACTGGAAGAAAGAGGTTTGGAATGAATCAAGACAAGATTTTCAGCGCTTTATCGGAAAAAATAGAGGATGTGCGCCGCAGCGAGCCGATGGCGGCGCATACATCGTTTCAGGTGGGCGGCGGTGCCGACATCATGGTGCTGCCCGCCAGCGCGAACGAGGTTCAGCATGTGCTGCTGACCGCGCGCAGGATGGAAACGCCGCTGTTCGTGATGGGGCGCGGGACGAATCTGCTCGTCACGAGCAAGGGCATACGCGGTATTGTGATGAAGCTCGCCGATAACTTCTCGGGCGTCGAAATCGACGGAGACTGTGTGACCGCCAAAAGCGGCACGCCGCTGGCGGTTCTTGTGCAGGAAGCCATGGATCAATCACTCGGCGGTGCGGAGTTTTTAGGCGGCATTCCCGGCTCGGTGGGCGGCGCAGTCTGTATGAACGCGGGCGCTTACGGCGGCGAGATCGGTGATTTCGTTCAAGAGGTGACGTTTGCGACACCGGCGGGTGTGCTGACACTCAATAATACGGAAATGAACTTCGGATACCGCCGCAGCGTGCTCAGCAGCCTGCCGCTGATTGTGACAGGCGCAACGCTGAAGCTTATCTCCTGCTCCCGCGAGGAGAGCATGGAAAAGCTCTGCGCGCTCAACGAGCAGCGCCGCAGCAAGCAGCCGCTTGAATACCCGAGCGCAGGCAGCACATTTAAAAGACCCGAGGGCGGCTATGCCGGGACGATGATCGACCAGGCGGGGCTTAAAGGGCTGCGCATCGGCGGCGCAGAGGTGTCCGAAAAACACGCGGGCTTTGTGATCAACTCGGGGAACGCAACGCCCGAGGACATCATCACACTGATTCAAGAGGTACAAAAACGTGTATTTGACCACTGCGGCGTCAAGCTGGAGCCCGAAGTGAAAATAGTGGGGGAACGATGAAGCTGATAGCCGATTACCATACGCATACGGTGCACAGCCATGGGACAGGCTCGGTGGACGACAATGTGGAGGCGGCCTTCAGGCTTGGCCTGCAAACGGTCGGCATTGCGGATCACAGCATCGCCCATTTTGCGTACGGTGTCAAAAAGAGAAAAGTGGACGATTATCTGATGTGCATTGAGAATGCAAAGCGGGTTTTTGAAGGGCGCATTGAGGTTAAAGCGGGTATGGAGCTCAATCTGATCGGGCTGGACGGCAGTGTGGATATGCCGCAGGGCCGTTTCGATTTTCTGATACTCGGGTATCATAAAACAGCCGTCTGCCGTGATTTAAAGACGGCCTGGACATTCTTTCGGGGCAAAAACCATGTGGACGCGGTGACGCAGGCGTATATGCGCGCGATACAGCGGCACCGCATCACCATTGTGGCGCATCCGGGCTACGGCGTGCCTGTCGATTACCGGCGGCTTGCGCAGGCGTGTGCGGATTACGGCACGCTGTTTGAAATCAATAACAAGCACGGCGAGCTCAAAATCACGGATCTGCAGATTGCGGCGCAGACGGATGTGCTGTTTGTGCTCTCGAGCGACGCGCACAGCCCGTCGGCTGTGGGGCTTGTGCCCAATGCAATGACGATAGCGCGGCAGGCGGGGATTTCGCCGGGCCGCATTGCCAATATATCGGAGGACTGATATGAAGTTTGTGATCATTACGGGGCTGTCGGGAGCCGGACGGTCTCAGGCGCTCAAGCGCTTTGAGGATACGGGCTACTTTTGCGTGGATAACCTGCCGCCCAAGCTGATCCCCGAGTTTGCGCAGATGTGCATGGATAAAGAAAAAATCGACAAAGCCGCGACGGTGGCGGATATGCGCATGGGCGAAATGTTCGAGGACATATTTCCGGCGATCAAGTGCTTAAAGGAGATGAATATCGACCTTGATATTCTCTATCTCGACGCGAGCGACGAGGTGCTGGTGCGGCGTTTCAAGGAAACGCGGCGGCGGCATCCGCTTTCGCCTGACGGCACAATTATGACGGGTATATTCAAGGAACGTGAAAAGCTCAAGGTCATCAAGGATATTGCGAACAACATCATGGATACATCCACGTACTCGATAAAAAAGCTCGGCGAAACGATCGACAGGATGTACAGCGACACGGATGAGCAGGGCATTAAGATCACCGTCACGACATTCGGATACAAGCGCGGCATTCCGATTGATGCGGATATGGTGTTTGACATGCGGTTTTTGCCGAATCCTTTTTATGAGGAGAGCCTGCGTGAGCACACGGGCCGGGAAAAAGAAGTCAAAGATTATGTACTGTCTTTCCCGCGCGCGCGCATATTCTTAGATAAGATAAACGAACTCGTCAACTATGTGGCGCCTTATTATGTGGAACAGGACAAGAAGCAGCTCGTGATTGCGATCGGCTGCACGGGCGGCGTTCATCGCAGCGTTGTGATTGCCGAAGAAATGTATCGTGTCCTGTGCGGGCAAGGCCATAATGTGACGCTCGAACACCGCGATATCGGATACGGGTATTAGCTTATGTCGTTTTCCGCCACAGCCAAGGCCGAAGTGTGCCGGACCAGTGCCGGCAAGGAATGCTGCGAGCTTGCCGAGCTCAGCGCGCTCATTCATACCGCCGGTTCTATCAGCATATCGGGCGGTGCGTTCTCGCTGCGCATCGATACCGAAAACGCCGCAGTGGC
The DNA here is from genome assembly GCA_023408075.1 of Bacillota bacterium. Taxonomy (GTDB): domain Bacteria; phylum Bacillota; class Clostridia; order Christensenellales; family SZUA-584; genus SZUA-584. Next base: position 36,757 of record JAEYKW010000019.1, read on the forward strand.
GCGCCGGGTGTTTGCGCTGATTAAAAGCATATATGGCATTCAGGCCAAAACACAGATGCAGACCAACCAATTGAAGCACAACCATATCTATTCGCTGTCCGTGAACAAGGAAGCGGCACGCATGGTTGCGATGGACACGCACATACTCGGAGACGAGGGCTTCGAGTTCGGCACGGATGCCGCTTTTTTATCGACGCGCTGCTGCCGGATTGCTTTTGTCCGCGGAGCTTTTTTGGGCGGCGGCTCTATGACAAACCCGGAAAAGCGCTATCACATGGAATTTGTATGCGGACAAAAGGAATTTGCGCAGGGTTTGTTGAATATAATAGTAGAACTTGGTGTATCTGCAAAGATGATACCCAGGGGAAAAAATTTTGTGGTTTATATCAAAGAAGGCGACGCCATTGTGACACTGCTGACGATGATGGGGGCGCATTCGTCGATATTGAATATTGAAAATATCCGCATACTGAAGAGTATGCGCAACAATGTAAACCGCAAAGTGAATTGCGAGACGGGCAACCTGTCGAAAACGGTTAATGCGTCCGTCAGGCAGCAGGAGAGCATCGAATACATTCGGACTCATATGGGGCTGGAAAAATTGAGCCCCGCACTCAGGGCCGCCGCTGAAGCGCGGCTTAGCTATCCCGAAGCCACGCTGGATGAATTGGCTGCTTTGCTGAGTGCTGAGTCGAAATCGGGTATCAATCATAAACTGCGCAAGCTCAACAGCATTGCAGAGCACCTGAAAATGACAAGGGGGGAGTAGCATGCAGGCAAAGGAATTGTCGATTACCAATGCCGACGGGTTAAGGGCTTCCAAGGCAGCCATGTTTGTCCAGGTTGCGGGTGGGTTCTCTTCGCAGATTTTTGTGGAAAAGGGCAACAAGAAGATCAATGCCAAAAGCATTATGGGTGTGTTGTCGCTGGGTGTCAAGCAGGGCGAGAAAATATACATCTTTGCAAACGGCAAGGATGAGCAGGACGCTGTCACGGCGATCGAAAAGCTCGTGGGATCCTTCTAGCCGCTTCTTGAGTGACATTGAAATCAAAAGATCAGCCGCGAGTGCTACGGCCTGCGGCTTTTTCGTCTGTCCGGAGAGTGTTTGGGCAATGCTGCCGGGCGGCAATAATATCCAGAGACGCACGCTCCGGCTTTGCGTTGACAAAAGCCGTGTCTTGGTTTATGATTTTTATGTGAAGGTGTGTGGAAGACATTTCGCTTCGGCGAAATGTCTTTTGCTATGTTAAAGGGAATGGAAGAAAATGAGAGCATAGTGTTTTGTTTGACATAAGCCTTTGCTGGCTTATTATTTTTTGGGGGTTAAATTCAACTATGAAATTGCTTGACAACGAGAGTATTGGCATTGATCTTGGGACGTCTAATGTGCGCATCTATGTGCAGGGAAAAGGTATTGTTCTCAATGAACCCGCGGTTGTAGCGGTCAACAGAAACAATGGGGAAATGCTGGCGCTCGGCGATGAGGCCAACAACATGCTGGGCAGGGCGCCGGGGAATATCGCCGTGATCCGGCCGCTGCGCGGCGGCGTGATATCGAACTATCATGATACGCAAAGAATGTTGAGCGCATATTTGCGCAAGGTGATCGGCAGAAGGCTTTTGGCAAGGCCGTCGGTTATGGTTTGTGTGCCTTCGGGCGTTACGGATGTAGAGAAACGCGCACTGATTGAAGTGACGGAGGAAGCCGGCGCAAAACGCGCCAGCTTGATTGAAGAACCCATAGCGGCAGCCATCGGCGCGGGCATCGAAATTTCGGAACCGTTTGGCAGGATGGTTGTTGACATCGGGGGCGGCACCACGGATGTGGCCGTGATTTCGCTTGGCGGCCTTGTGACGCACCAGTCTATCAGGGTGGGCGGAGACAGCATGGACGATGCGATTGCGAAATACATCAAAAGGAAGCACGATATTCTGATAGGCGAAAGGACTGCCGAAGAAATCAAGGTGAATATCGGCACGGCATTTCCGAAGCAGGAGCAGGCGACGATAGAGATTGCGGGCAGAAATGTGATTACCGGCCTGCCGAGAAGAATGAGGATGAGTTCCAACGATACGATCGAGGCGCTGACGGAACCGCTGACGGAGATACTGGAACCGATTCGCACTGTGCTTGAACGCACACCCCCCGAACTGGCTTCGGACATCGCGGAGAGCGGAATTTGCCTGACGGGCGGCGGCTCACTGCTTTTCGGCATTGATGTGCTGATCGGCATCAAGACGGGTTTAAAGTGTTATGTGGCTGAGGATGCCGCTTCGTGCGTCGCAATCGGCACTGGCAAGGCGGCGGAGCATATGGTGCCCCTCACGGAAGAAAGACTTTACGAATGAAAATTATCTATAATGGATAAAACAGCGTAGCACTTTGGGCCTTTTCCCGCGTCTTATATATGACGGCAACAGAGGCGTCAGTGGAGACGGAGGGAAAAATGAATGAAGCGTTTTTGTTTCTTCCTGTGCGCACACGTTAAGCGGTACGCCGCTTAAGGGGGCTGCGATGCAATATACAATGCTCAAAGAGCGCTATGCCTGGGAGCCTGTTTGCTTTGGCGTCAATGATATACTGCTGCTGCTGGAAAAGGCCGTGATGGCTGAGCTGGTTGTGCGCCGCGAAGACGAAGCCTATTGGATTGGCGTGGCTTGCGAGTACGACCGCCAAAGGCAGCTGTTCGGCCCTCAGATATTCTATATTGACGGCCAGGAATTTGAGTCGCTCAAGGGGTTCGCCGCGCACGCCGTTTTGGGCGGGCAGCTGTTCGCGGCCATTGCGGAGCCGCTGCCCGTGATCGACACGCTGGAGGGAGACCCGGCAGGGTACTTAAAGCTTGCCGCATTGTTTAAAAACGAGGACCTTTAAACTTCCCGTGAGGAGTGTAAAAACAAATCAGGGCAGCAGCTAGAATCCAATATGCTTGTATTGGATTTTTTGCGCTGCTATTTATGTACGACTTTATTAAAGTATACGAAAAGACAGCATTCCTGCTTGACTGTCACTATGAATCTGGATTAAGCTAATGACAAATGCTTAAATGAGGTGGCTTAATTGAAAAAGATCTGTATACTGGGCAGCATCAACATGGATCTCGTGACGAAGACGGAAGCGTTCCCCAAAGCGGGTCAAACGGTAAGCGGCAGCGAGTTTCGCACGTTTCCGGGCGGCAAGGGCGCGAACCAGGCGGTGGCAGTCGGGCGGCTCGGCGCTGATGTCTCGTTCTTGGGCAAGGTCGGTGCTGACGCTTTTGGAGATATGGCGCTCGATTCTCTGCGTGCGGCGCATGTTGATGTGTCCTACATCCAGAAGGAAGAGATCAGCACCGGCACGGCTTCGATCACGGTCAACGCGCAGGGCGAAAACTGCATCATCGTTGTACCGGGTGCAAACGGCCTTGTGGATGTGGCATATGTGCAAAACAACATCAAAGCGATTGACGATGCGGATATTTTGATGCTGCAGCTTGAAGTGCCGATGGAGACTGTTGTATGGGCGGCGGAGTACGCGAGCAAGGCAGGCAAGCTCGTGATTCTCGATCCCGCGCCTGCTGTGGTCCTCCCCGAAAAGCTGCTGGCCTGCTCGGGCTTGGTGACGCCGAATGAAACGGAGCTTTCAATTATATCGAAGATGGACGTGAAGGATGAAGCGGACGCGGTGGAGGCAGCCCGGATATTGATACGGCAGGGCATTCAAACGGTGGTGCACAAATGCGGCGGCAAGGGTGCTTATCTGATCACGGAGAGCGAGACCGCGCACGTGCCCGGCTTCAAAGTGGAAGTGAAGGACACCACGGCGGCGGGCGATTCGTTCAACGCGGGGCTGGCCGTATCGCTCGCGAAGGGGAACAGCCTGACGGAGAGCATACGCTATGCGAACGCGGTGGGGGCGATGTCGGTGACGAAGATGGGCGCGCAGAGCGCGATGCCGACGGAGGCGGAGCTGGCTGCGTTTTTGGATAATAATTAGTGTTCAATTCTAGGCAATACGAGTTAGAGCCGCAGAAAAGTTTATTATGCTTCTTTTCTGCGGCTTATGGCTTTGATTGAAATAGACAACGTTAGCAGAAAGTTAGAAAAAGAATTAGCAAGATGAGTTAGTTGTTTCAACATCGCCATAATCATGTAGCTCTTCATTAAATTTGCAATTATCTCCTATGATAATTTCTTTAAGGCGAAGTCCTTGAGAATTCCAATTAACATTCAATCCCTTATGACCAAGTATGGTCTTTACATTTGGATAAATAAATCCATTGTTAAATTCTTTGGTATCATATGGAGAATAGTTCATTCTTAATTCTTTTTCTTTGGTAGAATCAAGTTTATCATTTTTTGGATTTTTCACTACGAAAGGGTAATATGCCATAGGGTCATTATGTAAGCCTTTAGTGCCTTCAAGTGTTTTTATTGATTTAATAATCATTTTTGTCCAATTTATATCTTTCTTCCATTTATATTCAACTGGCCATAAAAAATCATATTCGATAATTTCGAATACCAGACAAAAACCATTTCCATGATTCGCATATTCATTCCACATATCAAGTTGATAATCATAAGTAAAACTACAAATATTATAGAGTTGTTGCAGTGTTCTAAATTTATTCTTTATCCACTCTTGTGAATGCCCTGTTTTATTACATACTTTTTTTATGCTGTAATCAATCTCAAATTCAGTTTTATCATTTAGAAATTTATAATAACTAAACCATAATGAATCCCTTTTCAAGGCGTCTAATTTTAATTGATTTAATTTTTCGTTATTGTCAAAAGCGATAAATTTATAGACGGTATTATTCTGAACCAGTGATTTAAGATATGAAATCTTATATTCTGTAACATCTTTCATTTCCAATTTGAAGTATTCATCATAAAAACTCATCATAGAATCTCCAACTTAGTATAGACGAATTAAATATCCATAAAATTACTCTTAAAGAATAGAAGCCTCTTTTTATAACATACATCTTGCTATTTATTACATTTATTTTACATCTTTCCACTTCTTTTTAAAAGATAAAACGTAGATTAAATAAATAACAACAACTATTATTAATAAAAAAATTGTGGTATTAGTAAAAGAAGGTGAATATCCGAAAAGCATTATATAGATGTCAAATAAAAGTCTAATTAGTTCATATAAAAAAGTCCTCAATCGCGGATGAACCGGATGGAGGACTTTTCGTTTAGATCGAATTGTAACTTACTTGGACAGCGCCTGCTCCACAGCTACTGCGACCGCCACGGACGCACCCACCATCGGGTTGTTGCCCATGCCGATGAGACCCATCATTTCCACGTGCGCCGGCACCGACGAAGAACCCGCGAACTGCGCGTCGCCGTGCATACGGCCCATCGTGTCGGTCATGCCGTAAGAAGCCGGGCCCGCCGCCATGTTGTCCGGATGCAGCGTACGGCCTGTGCCGCCGCCCGATGCGACCGAGAAGTATTTCTTGCCGTTCTCAATGGCCCATTTCTTGTATGTGCCCGCCACGGGATGCTGGAAGCGGGTCGGGTTGGTCGAGTTGCCCGTGATGGACACGTCAACCTTCTCATAACGCATAATCGCAACGCCTTCATTCACGTCGTCCGCGCCGTAGCATTTCACAGCCGCGCGCTCGCTCTTGGAGAACGCTTTTTCCCAGACGATTTTCAGCTCGCCCGTCGCGTAGTCATATTCGGTCTCGACGTTTGTGAAGCCGTTGATGCGCGAGATGATGTAAGCCGCGTCTTTACCAAGGCCGTTAAGGATCACGCGCAGCGGCGTTTTTCTGACCTTGTTGGCTGTTCTGGCAATACCGATTGCGCCTTCCGCCGCCGCGAACGATTCGTGGCCCGCGAGGAAGCAGAAGCACTCGGTCTCTTCGCGCAGCAACATGGCCGCGAGATTGCCGTGGCCAATACCGACAACGCGCTGTTCCGCCACGCTGCCCGGAATGCAGAACGCCTGCAGGCCGATGCCGATGGCTTCCGCCGCGTCCGCCGCCACCTTGCAGCCCTTTTTGAGCGCGATGGCTGCGCCGAGCGTATAGGCCCACGCCGCATTGTCAAAAGCGATGGCCTGAACGCTCTTCACAATCGCGCCCGCGTCAACGCCAAAGCTCTTGCAGTATTCCTCTACCTGTTCCAAACTTTCAAAGCCGTATTCCTTCATGCATTTTTCAATACCGGCAATACGTCTGTTGTATCCTTCAAAATTCACCATAAGTCGCACCCTCCCTATTTGGCCCGCGGGTCGATGTATTTCGCCGCGCCTTCGAACTGTCCGTAGGTTCCTGTGTTTTTGGCAAGCGCTTCTGCGGGGTCAACGCCCTTGCGGATGGCTTCCATCATTTTGCCGACGCTTACAAACTTGTAGCCGACCACCTCGTCGTTTTCGTCGATGGCGAGCTGCGTCACATAACCTTCAGCCATTTCGAGGTAACGCACGCCTTTTTCCTTTGTGCCATACATCGTGCCCACCTGCGAGCGAAGCCCTTTGCCAAGGTCCTCAAGGCCCGCGCCGATCGGCAGACCGCATTCGGAGAAAGCCGTCTGGGTGCGGCCATACGCAATCTGCAGGAACAGCTCGCGCATAGCGGTGTTGATCGCATCGCACACAAGGTCCGTGTTGAGCGCTTCGAGTATCGTTTTGCCGGAAAGAATCTCCGCTGCCATCGCCGCGCTGTGCGTCATGCCGCTGCAGCCGATCGTTTCGACGAGAGCTTCTTCAATAATACCTTCTTTGACGTTAAGCGTCAGCTTGCACGCGCCCTGCTGCGGTGCGCACCAGCCCACGCCGTGGGTTAACCCCGAGATATCCGTGATCTGCTTCGCTTTAACCCAAAGGCCTTCTTCGGGAATAGGCGCGGGACCGTGTTTTGGCCCTTTGGCGACGTATACCATTTCTTCCACTTCTCTGGAACACTGCATAGACTAAACCTCCTGATAGAATTAGAAACTGTGTATATCCATTGATAATTATTTAACATTATATCAGTAATGATCTGCAAAGCCAATAATGAAAATCCGTCAATCAAATGAAATAATCGGGAACAGAATGCAAAATAATTATTATACGCAAAAAGTACAAATTTTATACGCAAAGCCGCAAAGAAATCTTGCGTTATCGGCAAATTATCTGTGCCTGGAGCGCGCAGACCGACAATGTTTATGAACATGCCTGCTTATAATGGAGGATACTAACCACAACCGAAGGAGTGATCATATTGGCGACCGGCGCCTCAGTCAGCGAGCCGCGATGTTCCGGCTTTTTTAAGCGACACGATACACTCATAAAAAAGGCTGTCATAGCCGTTTCGCTGCTGGCGTTCGGCTTTCTGATGGGCCGCATCCGGCTGATCGGCGGCATATCGCCGTTTGGCCCCGCTTTGGTAGCCGCGTGCTTTTTAGCGCGGCGCGAGCAAGCGCTTTTTTGTGCCTCGGGCGCAATTCTCGGCGCGCTGCTCGTTGAGGGGGATGCGCTGTATATTGTTTCGGTGGTGCTCGGCATCTGCGCGGCGCTGCTGCTTGTGGGACAGGCCCGTGTGCGGCGATGGGTGGCTGTACTCGTCACAGCAAGTTCATACGCCGTCGCGGCCGCCGTCTTTAAAACGGCGGAACTTCAAACCTATGTGACGGCTGTGCTTGAGTGCATGGTATCGCTGCTGATGATCTATGTGTTCAGCATGTTGATTCATATGTCGGTCAATCCGGCAAAGCGCACGCTGTTTTCGGTGGAGGAGACGATCTGCCTCGCGCTCGGCGCGCTGGTATTTGTCTGTATGTTCGGCCCGCTCAACGTTAAAGGCGTTTATATCGCGAGCATTGTGGCGCAGATGCTCGTGCTTGGCATGGCGTATACGGGCGGCGCGTCGTTCGGTGGGGGCGTCGGGCTCGCGCTTGGGATGGCGCTGTGCTTCGGCATCTCCGCCGAGGTCACCATGATCGGCATGCTCGGCATTGCCGGCATGCTGGGCGGAACGCTGCGCAAGCTCAAAAAACCGGGCGTCGCTTTTTCGTATATATTGACCGTATTGTTGTTTCTGATCGCGTTTTTCAATCAGGCCGTCTGGCCGCTGGTGCTCATTGAAACGGGGGTGGCCGTGCTGATTTTCACGCTGCTGCCCAAAAGGCTGCTCACATTTGTCGGGCGGTATATCGACATCAAGACGCGGCGCGAATTTGAATACCGCATGCACACGCGCCGGTTTAAGGAGCTCACCGTGGGGCGGCTGCAGGAGGTATCGGAGGTGTTCTTGCAGACGGGAGAAATGTTCGCCAAGGAAGCGGAAGCCAAGGTGCACGGCAACATGCAGATATCCGGCGTACTGTCCATCGTGGCGGACAGCACTTGCAAGGATTGTGTGTTTAAAAAGAGCTGCTGGGACAAGGAGTTTTTAAACACCTACAACGTGTTCAACCGGCTATTTGTGGCGTTTGAAAAGAACGGATATCTTGATGAAACGCATATTGACGCTGTGTTTGCGAAGAAATGCTATAACGTGAAAGGGATATTGACCACAGCCGAGAGCATGTTCGCGTCGTATCTGCTAAGCCTCAAATGGCAGAAGAGGATCGACCAGTCACGGCTGATTACGGGCAAGCAGCTTAAAGGCGTAGCCAAGGTGGTGGCCGATATCGGCCGCGAGGTCGAGACGGGCTTTCAGTTTCTGGAGCATGTGGAGGAAAAGGTGGCGGCGGCGCTCGATGCGGCGAATTGCCGTGTCAAGGAGGTTTGCGCGGAGAGCCTTGGCGGCAGCGTGGCTGTCGGCGTGAAAATAAAGGGCGGCGGCAGTGAGAGCGGAGTCAGCCTGGAGAGCGTGGTGAGCGGCGCGTGCGGTGTGCACATGCAAAAAGCGTCGATCACGCCGTGCGGCGCAGGGGCTTACAGCCTGATTCGTTTCGAACAGACCAAGCGGTATCAGACGCAAACGGGCATTGCCAAGCTCACAAAGGCCGAAGTATCGGGCGACAGCTATGTGGCCGTGCCTTTAAAGGACGGGCGGTATCTGCTGATGCTCTGCGACGGCATGGGCAGCGGCGAGACGGCATACCGCGAAAGTGCCGCGGCGGTGTCACTGGTCGAAAACTTCTTTAAAGCGGGCTTTGACGATGCGGTGATATTCGACACCATTAACAGGCTGCTGCAGCTCAAAGGCAACGACGAGGTGTTCACCACGGTTGATCTGTGCGTGCTCGATTTAAAGACGGGCAGTGCGCGGTTTACGAAGATCGGCGCGGAAAGCTCGTATCTGGTCAACGGCGAGGGGCTGATGGAGGTCTCGCCCGGGTCGCTGCCGATGGGAATTATCGATGAGGTGAAGCCTGTAAGCGCGGTGCATACGCTGAACGAAGGCGATATGATCGTGATGATGAGCGACGGCGTAGCCGATGAAATTCGCGGCGATGCGGTGCAGTGGTTTTCCGACATCGATTTGACGGACGCGCAAAGCGCCGCCGATGCCATACTCGACAAGGCGCTGGGCGGCCAGCCGCCGCGTGACGACATGACCGTGATGGTCACGCGTTTGCTCATGGTATAAAAGCCAACTGTCCGATATTTCGCAGAAAAACGGATATGTGATTGCTATTCAGGGCCTTTGCTAAGGCTCTTTTTGCATTGAAGACCTGAGCCGTCATGAAAAGAAGCTGTGAGCGAATGACCACGAAGCGGGCGAAGCTCCCTTTTGAAAAAGCGCTTTCATGATCTCCATTTGACTTCATAAAGGATCAAGAGGATATGCCGGAATCGGCTATTTGGTACGCTGATTTTTATATCATATAAAAAATATAGAAATAATATAAAATTAACATTGACAACTGTACGGCTTACAATTATCATAGCATTAACATATTAATCATATATGAATAACCATAATAATGCGAGGTCGAAAGAAAGCAACAGTGGCACAGCATACAAACCAAGACCGGCTACCATTAACAAACATGTCTCCCTTGGAAAAGCGCACGGTGGAGCTGCCACTCGCTGCGGCTTTTGTGGATGTGTTAACCGAAGAATATGATCAAAAAACGGCGCTTGAGATATTGGACCGGGTCGTGAAAAGAGAGGCGCAGGCCGCAGCCGCGAGCTCTCGCAGGAGTTACCCCGAGCTGTCTTTGAACACTTTATACGAAGTGTGGAAAATACTTGGCGGGGACGGAAGGCTCGAGCTTGAGCTCGAAGAACTGACGCCGCGCACGCTGAAGTTCCATATTACGCGGTGCCGGTACGCGGAAAACTACCGCGCGCTGGGGCTGGAGCAGCTGGGTGTGTCGTTCAGCTGCCGGCGCGACAAGCCGTTTGCCGAGGCGCTGATACCGGGCGTACGCCTCACCCAATCAAAGACTATACTCGAAGGCAGTGACCGCTGCAGCTTCGAGTACATATTGGAGGAGCCATGAAACTGAACAAAGATTTGGTAAGCAAGCTGAAAGCAAAGGCGCAGGGCCGCTTTCCTGTTTATCTGACCACCGCGTCGCTGGACGGCAAGCCAAACGTGCTGCCGCTGCCCTTCTCGGATGTGGTTGACGATGAACTGATTCTCTTCCCCGATTTGTTTGCGCAGAAGACGAAGGTCAATCTCAACGAAAATAAGTACTCTGCGGTCAGCTTTGCGGACGGTGAGACGTCCGTGGTGCTGGAAGGCGAGGCCGACATTGTCCAATGGGGCCATCCGGCCAGCTTTAAGCTGTTTGGACTGAACGCTAAGAATGTGCTGGACAAATGGGGCGACTGGGATGAAACGGTGGAGCCCGTGCTGGAGGCACAAGATGAAGATGCGCGCCCCAGCGTGTTTGCACAGCGCGGCGTGATCGTGTTCAAGCCGGAGAGAATTGTGGAGGTGTCGTTATGAAGCTAAGCAGCGACATGAAAAAGGCGCTGAAAATTGTGGGCTCGGGCGGGTCGGTCGTTTACCTGACCACGGCATCCAAAGACGGGGTGCCGAACATCGTGGGCGAACGGTTTGTCACACTCTTCAAGGACGAATACATACTGATTGCCGAGATGTTTGCCCAGAAAACGCGCATCAACATCAATGAAAACCCGCACGGGGTCATCACGCTTGCGCATCCGCTGCGCGGAAGGACATGGATGTTCTCGGGGCCTGTGACCATATTGCAAGAGGGATATCCCGACGAATATGAATGGGAAGGCGTGTCGGCCAAGGATGTGCTGGATGAATGGGGTGACTGGGCGCTCAGAGAGCCGCCGTCAGAAGTGCCGCCGGACATCCGTCCGCCGGTATTGGTGCAGCGCGGCGTGATTGCACTGCATGTGACGGATATTGCTGACTTTGCGCCGGAAAAAGCGGGCGAGCAAATTAAAACAGGAAGCTGACAACAGCGGAAAGGACACATAGATGGCTATATTGACATCGCGTATGAAAAACTGGCTGGCCGGTTTGGGCGGGCATATCGCAACCGCATCAAAAAACGGTACACCGGCTGTGATCGTGGCAGACAAAGCCACTGTCGAAGGGGACAACATCGTGCGTTTCCCCATCAGCCCTAAACAGGCGGACTATATCAAAAACAATATCGCGGAGAACCCGAAAATCGCCTTTGGACCCGGCGGTATCGGCAGCATTCGCGCGGCGTACCAGTTTAAAGGTATTGCCCGCATTGAGGGCGGCGAGCTCGTGGTGACTGTGGACGAAATCTATTCCACAAAGCCCGGCCCGGAGGCGGGGCTGCGCCTGGATGTGCTGCCTGTAGACAGCGTTGTGAAGTTTGAGGAAAGCCGTTGGAAAGACAACGGCCCACCCAGGTAAGGGGGAGTTTTCGATGAGTCAGACAGCAAAAAAGAAGGCAGCGGTTTCCGGCTGGATCAAACCGCGGTGGCCCAAAGAGCGCGTGGCCAAATGGCTCGAGATCGGCGCGATTCCGGCAGTGATTGGCCTGTGGTTCCCCGACTGGATCGGCGGCTTCGCGGGAGGCAGCGCATTTTACATACCGCCGATTCTGCCGTTTATGCCGCCGTTTTTAACGTATATCGGCGCGCTGATATTGCTCAAAGCGTGCTATGAGGGTATTCGTAACATGGGGCTGCACTTTAGAGGCCTGCTGATTTCCGGTGCGCTGACTTTGGCGGCTGCGGGCGCAAGCGTGGTGCTGTGGCTGCTGAATCTGCCCGTCGCGACGCTCACACTGATCGGCTTTGCGGCATTTTTTGCAGCGGGGTACATCTGGTTCACCATCGGCAAGGTGTGGGAGATCACACAGGAAACGCGTGCGCAGGTGACGTGGCATGCCATTTGGATCGGCAGCGTGATATCCGCGGCGGCATATCTGTTCGGCATCTATCAGCTGGCGGCGGGCGGTGAATCGGGCGTACTGTGGTTGCGTGTCGGTGTGGCGCTGTTTACGGCGGTGTTCTTTGTCTGCCGATACGGTGTGCATATCTACAAGACGCAAAAGTCCATCGGTGCCCGGTTTGAGCAGATTCCTGACGACCAGTTCTGGACGAGTGCGGGCTGATGGCGGCCAAATCAATGCCATGGATCATCCCCGAATACTGCGAGGGGTGTACATCGTGTGTGGCTGCGTGCAAGAAGGGGTGCCTGAAAATGTGTGCCACGCAGGATGAGAATGTGTTTATTCCGTGGATCGAGATACCGTCGCAGTGCACCGGCTGCGGCCGGTGCAGCGAGGCATGCGTTCTCGGAGGAATCAGCATGACGGCTTATATTGAGGACGCGGCAGCGCGGTTCTTGAAGCGCATAGAGGACGGCCTTGTGATTGTATAGAGGCTAATGAGTTGTTTGTGAGAGCAAGAGTTGTTTGTATCGCTGTCAGCAGTTCGGCTGCGATCAGATTAATCTGCTGAGTGACAGATGAATAATTCATCTGCACAGCGATTGAGCTCTATTTTGAGCAGACGGAAAGTTCATTAGTTTATTGTATGATCCAAAGAGACGTGTTTTTCTGTCTGCGGGATGGCAGGCTGTGTTTTTGCTAATGCAGAGAGCCTTATGCAGGGCATTCGCTTTATGTCACCTATCGGTGACAGCCCCCAATCCACCCTGTCGGGTAGTCGTCAGGAGGGGCAAGATAAGAGCTATTTAGAGAGCCTTTGGAAAGGCTCTTCTTTTATTACAAGAATTGACCAAAATATTAAGAAAAGATTACGCATATGTTAAGAAACTATTTATTACCACATGAAAAATACAGGATTCTACGCTATGATCATAGAATAAGTGAAATTATAAAGGTTTTTGTTTTTTGTTTTGTATTTTCGGGTAATTATGACGTGAGGTGACAGGCGGTTGAATACATCATTGCAAAAGACATTAAAACGAATACTGGGGCTGCTGATCGTGGCGATTCTCGCCGTGGGTGTGCTCGCGGCGCATTTAGACACCGCAAGGGCGGCGGATTATTCCGTCGTCCGCATTAAGCTGTCTATCGGTACGCCCTCTACATTTGACTTCGCGCTGAGCGGCAATTACGGCATTGAAGGCGATGCCGGGAAAAGCCTGAGCTCGGGCTCGTATACGGTCAAAGCGGAAAGCGGCACACTGAATCTTTATCTGGGCAGCGCGCGCGTGTGCTCGGGCAGCGCGATCAAGATCGTCGAAAAACAGCCGAATGCGGGCGCTTACAATTATGCGTCAATCAAAACGACGACAAGCGGCACGAACAATTACCGCGGCAATATCGAGTTCCGCTTAAGCGGCAGCACGATCATACTGATCAACCATATCTATCTTGAGACCTATCTTTACGGTGTGGTGCCGCACGAGATGAGCAACACATGGCCGCTCGAGGCGCTCAAAACGCAGGCGGTCGCAGCCAGAACATACGCGATCCGCTACATGGGCGGCAGCACATACGACATGGTCGATACGGCGACGAATCAGGTTTACAAAGGGTATAACCCCGCGAACACCAACGCGATAAGGGCTGTGGACGAAACGGCCAAGCAAGTGCTTAAATCCGGAGACCAGCTGGTTCAGACGTATTACACGGCCTCCAACGGCGGCAGCGTGGATATTCCGCAGCACGTCTGGTCGTCGAGCGAGCCGCTGCTTCCGTACCACGTGGTACAGGCCGATCCGTATGATGTGCAGAACACATGGAGCGAGCAGGAGGTGCTGATATTCCCCAAAAATGGCGCAACCGCTGCGTACCAGTACATGAATGAGGGCAAAATGGTCGCCGGTTCCGGCACGTACAGCGCCAACGCGGAGCGGTATTTTAAGATATCGGCGCTCAGTGCTGTTGCGGCGAAGGGGTATATCGCGGGCGTGACGAGCGACATCACGATAGCGGGCGTCAGCCGCATACTGCCGCACACCTATGAAGGCAACCACGGTCTGCCGGATGCGACCGGCGCGAGCAACTGCATCGTTTATCAAAAGGCCGATGTGACCATGACGGTGCTCGCAAACCGCCGCGCCACGCCCGAGGAGGAAGTTGCCACGGGGCAGGGGCTGATTCAGGAGCCCGCGACCGTGACGTTTACAATCGATATGCACCAGTTCGACCAGTCCGGCGGGCTGTATCAGGCATTTGCCGACACGAGCCTGCGGCTTTTTGTGGTGGAGGAGACGGGTGACAGATGGAACATCTATCAGCGGCGGTACGGCCACGGCGTCGGCATGAGCCAGCGCGGCGCTCAGACGCGCGCAAAGGCGGGACAGACCTATCAGCAGATACTGACGTTCTATTTTCCGAATACTTACCTTGAAACATTGAATATTCAGCCGCCCGCGCTCGAAACGCCGCCCGGATCGGTGGATACGGCCAATGCCACGATTATCAACTGCACCAATTATGTCAATGTGCGAAGCACACCGAGCACGCAGTACCCCGCGATCGGCAAAGCGCTTGCAGGGTCACGCATTACGGTGACTCAGCAGGACGCGGCGGCAGGCTGGCACAAGATCAACTTCGGAGGCATTGAAGCCTACATCTCCACGCAGTATGTTCAGATGGATACGGCGGCCCCCACGCCCACGCCGACACCCACAGAGCCTCCTGCGCCCACGGAAACCCCGGTGCCGAGCGAGACACCGACACCCACGCCCACACCGACGCCCGCGCCCACGAAGCCTGCGATTGCGCAGACCGGCACGGTATCGGTGAGCGAGCTTTATATCCGCAGCGGGGCGGGGACGACTTATGCGAAGCTCGGCGCTTATAAAAAGGGGGACAGCGTTGAGATCATTGAAGCAGGGCCGGCTCAGGGCTGGCATAAGATATGGTATCAGAACACGATCGCGTATGTGTATGCCGATTATGTGAAGCTGCCGTCGCAGCAGACGGTGGTTGCGAAAGGTGTGATCACGGCATCGGTGCTCAACGTTCGCAGCGGGCCGGGCACTTCATATGCCAAGGTTGTCACATTGAGCAAGGGTGCTAAGATCGACATACTCGCCGTGAAAGCCGCTGCAGACTGGCATAAAATACTCTATAACGGAAACGTGGCTTACGTGAGTGCGAGTTACGTGAAGATTGACGGAGCGGGCGGGAATACCGGCGGCAATACGGGAGGAAACACCGGCGGGAATACCGGCGGTGCGGCGGCAAGCTATGCCACCGTCAACGCGAGCAGGCTCAACTTCCGCAAAACGGCAAGCGACAGCGGCGCTGTCATCACCACGCTGACCCGCGGCGCTGTGGTGCAGGTGCTGCAGCCGGGCGGTACATGGACGAAGGTGAAATACGGCGGCAATGAGGGCTATATGGCCACGACATATTTAAAGGCCTCTGCCGCGACGTACGGCACAATTACGGCGGGCGAGCTCAATGTGCGCAGCAGCGCATCCACATCGTCGTCGGTGCTCGGGAAGCTCGCCAAGGGCGATGTGGTGGAGATATCCTCGAAGGGCGGATCGTGGCACAAAATCAGGTACAAATCGGCTACCGCGTATGTTTATGCGGCTTATGTTAAGGTTATGTAAAGCGAGAGAAAAGGGGCGCGGAAAAGCGCCCTTTTTTTGTGCCCGGCCTGCCGCGCCCTGATGGGTTATCCACAATTCGCTCGACGGAGACAACCAGCGCTGTAAAGCCAAAAAAGCACGAAATTTGTTTCGACGAGGCCAGTTATCCACCGAAAAAACAGGGTTATCCACATGGTTTGGTGGATAACTCGTCTTTTCCAAGTCCATACATTCACGATTTATAATTATTCTAATCTTAACACGGAACGGCCGAAAAAGACAAAAGTCACGGACATTCGCGCTTTTCAGCCGTTTTTCGACTTAACACGGAATTAACAAAAAGTACGGATAAAAACGGGCATTTCGCTGTCGAACAAACGGTTAATAGCGCCGTCCATTGCCACATGCGCAGCCGATTATGTATAATAATTCATCGACATTTTTATCATGAAGACGTGTATCGCTTCTCTTTAGGAAACGACTTGCTGGTCGCAGCATTGAGCGCTTAAGATGCGCATTTATGGCTTCCCCTTTGAGGGGAAGCTGTCGCCGACAGGCGACTGATGAGGTGTAAATTTGTATCTGTCCGTTTGACACCTCATCCGGCGCTGCGCGTCGCCTTCTCCCAAAGGAGATGGCTTTTGCTTAAGCTGACACATTTATTGCAATAAAAAAGCGAAGCTTTTCAGCTCCGCTTGTGGGCTTTAGAAGTTGTTGCGGTCACGGTAGCTTTTCGGCGGTGCAGGCCTTCTGCGCGCGGATGACTGGACAGGCCTTTTGCGTACCGGTGTGGATGGGCCGCGTCCGGGCGAGGACGGAGATTTGGGGCCTTGGCCTTTTTTCCAGAGCACCACGAGCGTGACACCGACGCCGATGATCAGCACCACCAGTATGATGGCGATGATGCCGAGCGTGCCGATGGAGCCCGCGCCCAGATTGCCGTCGGGCGTGAGTGCCGTTTCCGTCACATCGGCGGCATCGTCAAATCCGGGTGTGGCTGTGGCCGTTGCGGTCTGTATCGTCACGGTCACGGGCTCGGCGTTCTTCGTGTATGTGTTGCCGTCCTTGTCGGTGGCGGTCAGCACGAAGTTATAGGTCGTCGTGCTGTTGATGTCCACCGTATACGGGACAGTGGCTGTGCTGCCGGCGGCCAGCGTATCGGCGGTGTAAACATCGCCGAGCGTCGCTTCGGTCACCTTGACGTTGGTCAGCTCATAGTCTGTTCCGTTGGTGATCATGCCCGAGAAATTGATTGTGCCTGCGGATGTCAGCTGCGGGCGGTCCACAGACATCGTGAAATTTAGCTTGCTGTCCACAGTCGTCGAATCGACCGGCAGATCAATGGTAACCGAGTTACTGTTGATATTTTTAATTGCGCCCGTATGATCTTTGAGAGAGATCGAGCAGGATACCTCGGTGGTGGTCTGGAACGTCATTTTAAATTTACCGGTTTGCGTTCCGCTCGCATCGAGTGTGCTCGGGAAATCCTTGGCTTCGCCGTTAACGAGCACCTTGATATCCTTATACGGCACGTTGCCGCCGTTGGTCAGCGTCAGCGTGAATTCCACCTCTTCGCCCGGAGCCGGCTTCATGTTGCTCGCGGAGAGCACCGGCTTCACATCGCGCTTTGTCAGCGTCAGCGTCACCGGGTCCATCTTGAAAGCGGGCTGAGCCGCGCCGCCCACCGAATAATTCACAACGGGGTTAACCGTGGTGTCCTTTGCCATGGTATAGCTGAACTTGACCGCTTTGTTTTCGCCGGGTGCGAGGGAGATGGGGGAGCCAAGAGCCTTGCCGCCGTTCAGCTCGGGCGCGGAGACCACAATATTCTCGAGGGTGGATTCACCCTGATTTTCGAGTCTGAACTCAAATTTGACGGTGTCGCCTTCGCCGTACAGTGCGTATGGTGTGTACGCAGTACCGGCAAGCTTGGTGCTGAGCACCTTTTTGTCCACCTTGGCTGTCGCCTGCATGCCGTTGAGTGTGAAGGTCAGCGTCTGCCCGAGCATGGCGTCGGACACGTTCATGGTGAAGTTGCCCTCTCTGTTTTCGCCGTTGGCAACGCTGACATCCGCAACAGGTGTGGATCCATACATGATTTGCCCGTTGAATGTGGAGCCGCTGTCATTATAGACGACATAAGTAAATGTTACGTTACCGCCCGCCGCCATTGAGGTTGTTTGGGGCGTGACTGTAAATGAAGACGCGAACGCCACACTGCCGAAGCTGAACAGTGCGGTGAATAACAATGTCAGGACGAGTATCAGGGATATATGCTTTTTCAAAACGTTTACCTCCTTAGTTAGCAAAACGTATTCTTTCATAGACATTATTCATGCCCCATTCTATAGCAAAAAATTTGAAAAGTCAAATCACGTTAGCTTTACCGACAGTTCCAAAAAACGGTGAAATGGCATAAAAAAGGCCGGAAGCGGTATCGCGTTCCGGCCAAAGAAAGGGGTATTTACGGAATATAGTAAATGCCGTCATCGGGCACAGCGCCGCCCACGGATTCGGGGTTGCTCTCGAACATCATCTGGAAGTAATCCCCGAGTATCGCTTTGCTCTCCTCGCCCGTGATAAACGAGAGGCCGCAGCGCGGTATGGCCGCCTTGGCGACAGGCTCCGCGCCCACAATCTGTTTGGCGACAATGTCTTTGGCCGCGCTGTCCGCATTCGCTGTCACATAGTTGACGGAGGCGGTGTAGTCCGCAATCAGCTGGTTCATGCTGGCCTGATCCTGCGCGAACGCGCTGCTCACCACGGTTACGCCCATCGGCATGCCCACATCCTCGCCGAATATCTTCTGCCATTCCTTGTTGATATCGAGCTTGACGGCGACGTCGGGGTTCTGAGCGAGCACCGCCGATACAAACGGTTCGGGCAGCAGTGCGAGCGTCACATCACCCGCGGCGACGGCGTTCGCAAGATCGGCATGAGCACCCATGTACTCCACGGTCACGTTTTCAAGGCCGTTTTCTTTGAGTATTTTGTTCAGCACATACTCGGGCGTCGCGCCCTGGCCCGTCGCGTAAATCGTTTTGCCAGCGAGGTCTTCAATGCTGCTGACCGTATCGCCGTTTTCGACGATATACAGCACACCCATTGTGTTGACGCTCACGATTTTGATACCGCCCTTCATCTTATTGTAAAGCACGGCGGCAAGGTTGGAGGGAATTGTCGCCACGGTCGCTTCGCCGCTGATGATTTTGGGGCTGATCTGGTCGGGGCTGGTGAGCAGGCTCACATCGTAGGCCGGGTTGTCAAACAGCTGGATCATGCCCATGCCGGTGGGGCCGGCGAGCGTCGCCACGGTCAGCGGATTGCCTTCGCCGTAGGCGGCAGCCGGTTCGGGCGAGGGTGTGGGCGCTTCGGATGCCGCTTCACCGGGCGTTGCGGTGGCAGACGGGGAAGCAGAAACCGATTCCGTCGCAGGCGCGCTGCAGGCTGTGAGCATGGCGAGCACCATCGCCAGTACCATTAAAACAGTTAAGACTCTTTTCATTGTAAAATCTCCTTATCGCTATTAATTTATTAATTCCTATAAGATTGCATTGGCTCCCTCTGTGAATGCCCGGTCAGGGTAACGGGGAGCGGTCGCCGACAGGCGACTGAGGGAGAGAGCGTTTTGGTTTGGATTTGTCCGGCAAATTAAAAACCGCTGAACCCTACACCTCTTTTTTGCTGACAGACGTTTTAACCTGCACATCGGGAATCAGGCCGAGCTTGCCCGTCAGGCTGTTGATCTCGTTCAAATCTCCCACGAGCGTGATCGTAATCACCGTAACGCCGTGTTCCTGAAGCGGAAGGCCCATGCGGCCTTTGACAAGCCCCTTGAAACCGGCAACCAGCGCGTTGAACTCAGCCTGATCGCGCTCCGGATTTTCGAGTATGGCGGTGATGACCGCAATTCTTTTCATATGAACCTCCGTTTGGCTGCATAAACCAAAAAAACCTGCCGGATAAGGCAGGTTGACAAAGCATAAACGAAACGGTTAACCGTTTGAGTATTCTGCAACGCGCCTTCCGACGTAGACGATGAATCTGTGCCGTCAGGTTTTGTTTATGGTTTTTGCGCGACACGCAGAAGAAAAAGCTCTCTTGCGTATCTTGTGTGAATAATATCACAAAGAAAAGAAAAAGGCAATCTCTTTTTCGGAATCCTTTGCAGGTATTCCGATTTATTATTGAGCCGTTGAAAAGCCGACAGCGCTGTTGTAGAATGAAAAAAACGCTTGATGAGGATACGGTGTGAAAAGAATATTTGATATCAAAGCAACGTCGGAGGCCGCGGCAGACAAGGCGCGGCAGCGCGTGAGAAATCTGGTGAAGCCGATTGGCAGCCTCGGGCTGCTCGAAGACTATGCGGTGCAGCTCTCGGGGATATTCGGCAAAAGCAATTTTCCCCCGATGAAAAAGGCCGTTGCGGTGTTTGCGGCGGACAACGGCGTGTGGGACGAAGGCTATACGCCCGTGCCCCAAAGCGTGACGGCGATGCAGGCGGTCAACATGACCAAGGGCATCACGGGTGTGGGCGCGCTTGCGGCTTGCGCGGGTGCCGATGTGTTCGTGTACGATATGGGTATACGTAATTTCAAGGGCGCGAAAGGCATAGAAGACCGCCGTGTAGGCAACGGAACCGGCAGCATTGCCCAAGGCCCCGCGATGGACATTACGCAGGCGATGCAAGCCATTGCACACGGCATCGACGCGGCGGAGGCGCTGGCGGACAAGGGATACCGGCTGCTTGGCTGCGGTGAGATGGGCATTTGCAACACGACGACGTCGGCGGCGGTGCTTTGCGCGCTGACGGGGGCCGACCCCGAAGACGTGGTGGGGCGCGGCGCGGGCATTACGGATGAGCAGCTTGCGATGAAGTGCGATGCGGTGCGGCGTTCGCTGGAGGTCAATCAGATTGATCCCGATAACGTGCTGGGTGTATTGAGCGCCGTGGGCGGGTTCGATATCGCGGCAATGGCCGGGTTTTTTATTGGGTGCGCATTCAGGCAGCTTCCGGTGGTGATCGACGGGTTTATCTCGGCTGTGGCGGCGCTGGCGGCCACCCGGCTGAACCCGGTCGCAACGCAGTACATGTTCGCATCGCATCACAGTGCGGAGCCCGGCTTTATAACGGTGATGGAAGCGCTTGGCATGGAAGCGCCGTTAAAGCTGAATTTGCGGCTCGGGGAGGGCAGCGGGTGCCCGCTCATGATGCACATACTCGATTCGAGCGCGGCGATGCTGCAGAACATGGCCACGTTCGAGGAAGCCAAGATCGATCCGAGCAAGCTTGTGGACATAGGCAAATAGCATCATATATATAGGAGGAAACATCATGTTCAGACACATCGTATTTTTTAAGGTCAGGCAGGAGGAGCGGCATAAAATCGCCGAAGCGGTGGAAAACCTTACGTCTTTGGAGGCGGTGCCCGTTGTGCGCAGTGTGGAAGTGGGGCTCAACGAGCTTGAGAGCGGTCGCTCGTATGATATCGCGCTGATCGTGGATACGGATTCGCGCGACGACTACGACATATACGACAAGCACGAGCTGCACCAGCCGGTAAGGCAGTTTATGCGCAGCATTATCGAGTCGTCTGCGACTGTGGATTTTGAGAGGTAGGCAGATCACAACCCTCCGTTACGCTGGCGCGTGCCACTTCCTTTCAAAAGGAGGCTATGGATTATTTCGATAATTGTCGTGTCAGTCACACACGGAATCTACTAAAAAAGTATTCCTGTACCCCGGAGGGGTATAGTCTTCACGGCATAAGTAGATAAAAACTGGCGTGCGAGGAGCGGTAAAGCTTGTTCGCAGCAAAAAGGCAGGAGACAATCCTCCGTCACGCTGGCGCGTGCCACCTCCTTTCAAAAGGAGGCTATGGATTATTTCGATAATTGTCGTGTCATTCACACACGGAATCTACTAGAAAAGTATTCCTGTACCCCGGAGGGGTATAATCTTCACGGTATGGAAGATAAAAACTGTGGCGTACGAGGAGCAGCAAAGCTTGTCTGGAGCAAAAAGGCAGGAGACAATCCTCCGTCACGCTGGCGCGTGCCACCTCCTTTCAAAAGGAGGCATCGTTCTGTGCAAGTGAGGAGTGAGTCCAAACAAAAAGCGCCCGGCTGAGGCGCTTTGAGTTATTCGGAAAGTTTATCATAGGTGCTTTTGTATATCTTGGGCGCGACATCCTTCCACTTCTTGATGAAGGATTCGGCCGAAGTCTGCGAGTATGTGACGAGATTGAGCTCAAACACGGGCACCTGATTCTCAAGAACCTTGAGCATCACCTTGTATTCGCCTTCGTCGATCTTCAAGTAATCAGCGAAAAGCTCGGTCTCGAGGCGCAGATCGTTCCTGTTGGCTGTGCAGTAAGTATCCACGGCTTTGCGCACCGAAGCGGGCAGCTCCTTTTCGAGGTAGAACACCGTATCGCTCCCAAGGTCGGTAATGGAATAGAACAGGCCGTTGGGCGTATCGCGCTGATCCACAAGACGGCTTTCCATGAGCTCGAACATGCATTCCTTTAAGTCGAAGTAATTGAGCCAGTTGTTCTCTGAGACGATGCGAAGAATTTGCAGTTCGGAAAGCTGTATGTTGATGGATTTGAGCAGATATAAGATGAGCAGTTTGTTTTGAGCAATTGCTTCAATTTGCATTACAGTCCTCCAAACCAAGTATTCAATAGTATTATACCATAATTTTTGATATAGTACAGCAAATATAGTATTTAATATTCGCGGATAAACTATATATTGAGGATGCCTGATGATACATAAATTAGAAGCCCTTATGAGGGCCGAAGGCGCGGATGTTTTCGGAACGTCGGAGGTGTCGGCCTGCCTGCCGGAACGCTTTTCCACTACACCTTACGCCGTCACGGTCGGTTTAAGGCTGCTCGATGCCGTGATGGACGAGGTCAGGCAAGGGCCGACCAAGCTCTATTTCAGCCATTACCGCACGGCAAACGCGTTTCTTGATATGTGCGCGCTCAAATGCGCGCTGTATTTGCAGCGCAGCGGATATAAAGCCGTTGCGATTCCC
Organism: Bacillota bacterium; assembly: GCA_023408075.1. GTDB lineage: Bacteria > Bacillota > Clostridia > Christensenellales > SZUA-584 > SZUA-584. Next base: position 59,675 of record JAEYKW010000019.1, read on the forward strand.
GCTTCGCAGACGACGAACACGCCCGGCATCGCGGCGGATTTTCCGCACAAGACGGCGGCGAATCTGGCCGGGCTTGGGTTCATCGGCAAAAGCGCGCTTTTCGTCTCGAAGGATTTTGGCCCGCGCGTGCGGCTTGCCACGGTGCTGACAGACTGCCCGCTGCCTGCCGGCGAGATGATGGCGCCGCAGTGCGGCAGCTGTCGTGCCTGCGTGGACGCGTGCCCCAGCGGCGCGCTGACCGGCCGTATCTGGACTGCAAAAAGCAGCCGCGACGACATCGTGGACGCGGCGCTGTGCTCGCGCTTTATGAAAGACAAGTTCGGCATGATAGGAAGAGGGAGCGTTTGCGGTATTTGCGCGGCGGTGTGCCCTTGGGGCAGCAAAACGGTTTAAAAAACGAAAAAAAAGCCCTTGATTTCACCGCGCGATTGTGTATAATATGAGTTACGGCTTTGGGGGGTTATAGCTCAGCCGGTTAGAGCGCTACGTTGACATCGTAGAGGTCGTTGGTTCGATCCCAATTAACCC
>JAEYKW010000003.1 GCA_023408075.1 Bacillota bacterium
TGACAACACTTTTGCCTTGTCCTATAATCACCATATTATAAAAATGGGCGATTTGCATGACTTACCATCATTTTATGCTGGTATAATACCGTTTTAAAAGCACATATTATCTAAACAAAAGATAATCACCGGGAGGAAGCCATGACAAACGAACAAGTGATACTCACAAAAGACGGACTTAAGGAAAAGCAGGAAAAACTGGATTTCTTAAAAACCGTGAAGAGGGCTCAAATCTCAGAGCAGATTAAGGAGGCCCGTGCTTTTGGCGATCTTTCGGAAAATGCGGAATACGATGAAGCCAAAAACGAGCAGGCCCGCGTCGAGACGGAGATTGCTCAGCTTGAAAAATTGCTTCGCAATGCCATTGTTGTGGAAGACAATGAAATTGACTTAACCACTGTGGGTATCGGCACCACCGTGCGCATACTTGATTTAGAATATAATGAAGAAGAAGTTTATTCAATCGTCGGTTCTGCCGAAGCCGATGCCGATAAAAAACGCATTTCCAACGAATCGCCGGTCGGTGCCGCACTGATCGGTAAAAAAGTGGGCGATATTGCCGAGGTGTCCACACCCGGCGGTGCCATTACCTTTAAAGTCGTGGATATATTCAGATAAGGGCAGGAACAATGGAGGAAAACTTAAATCAGCAGCAGTCAATGGAGACGCTCAGCGAGGTTCTCCGCGTCAGAAGAGAAAAGCTTGAAGAGCTCAGAAGCGCCGGACACGATCCTTTTGTGATCACGCGTTTTGATAAAACGCACTCGTCCGCCGATGTCATAAATTCTTTTGACTCTCTCGAAGGACAAACCGTACGCATCGCGGGCCGGTTAATGTCCAAACGCGTCATGGGAAAGGCCAGTTTTTCACATCTGCAGGACATGGACGGCCAGATTCAGCTGTATGTCCGCCGTGACGTGCTCGGCGAAGAGCCGTATGCGGCTTTTAAAAAGTTCGATATCGGCGATATCGTCGGCGTCGAAGGCGAAGTGTTTAAAACCAACGCGGGCGAGATTTCCGTGAAAGCCACCGTCATGGTGCTGCTTTCCAAATCTTTGCTGCCGCTTCCCGAAAAGTTTCACGGCCTTAAGGATACCGATCTGCGCTACCGTCAGCGCTATGTGGACCTGATTGTGAACCCCGAGGTCAAAAAGACGTTTCTCGCGCGGTCTCTGATTATCAAAACAGTCCGGGAGCATCTTGACAACATCGGTTACATCGAAGTGGAAACGCCGATTCTCATGGGAGAAGCGGGCGGTGCTGTTGCGCGTCCGTTTATCACGCATCACAACACGCTTGATCTCGATATGTATATGCGCATCGCCACCGAGCTGCATTTAAAGCGGCTGATTGTCGGCGGATTCGAAAAGGTTTACGAAATCGGCCGGATCTTCCGCAACGAGGGCATGTCCATCAAGCACAACCCCGAGTTCACCACCGTCGAGCTCTATCAGGCTTATGCCAACGTAGACGACATGATGGAACTCTGTGAAAACCTGTTCTATGCATGCGCCAAAAAGCTGTACGGATCGGGCCAAATCGAATATCAGGGCACAGCTGTCAACCTGACGCCGCCATGGCGCAGGCTGTCTATGCTTGATGCCGTCAAGCAATATACCGGCGCGGATTTTTCCAATTGCACGGACGAACAGGCGCGCGAAATCGCGAAAGGCCTCGGCCTTAATACCGAGAAGCCTCAGTCGCGCGGCGAGCTTTTGTATGCCGCATTTGACGCCTTCGTGGAAGAACGGCTGATAGAGCCCACATTTATATACGGCTATCCCGTCGAAGCGTCGCCGCTTGCCAAGAAGGACCCGAAAGAGCCGTGGCTCACGGAGCGCTTTGAGCTTTTCATCACGGGCCGCGAACTGGCCAATGCGTTCTCCGAGCTCAACGACCCGGACGACCAGCGCGCGCGTTTTATGGCGCAGGCACAGCAGCGCGCCCAGGGCGATGCCGAGGCTCACATGATGGACGAGGACTATTTGACCGCACTCGAGTACGGTCTTGCGCCCACGGGCGGTATGGGTATCGGTATTGACCGCATGGTGATGCTGTTGACCGACAGTTATTCGATTCGCGACGTCATCCTTTTCCCCACAATGAAACCCAGAGAATAGAGCATAACGAGCGTTTTGCTCTTATATATTATTTTTAAGGCGTCCGGGCGACAATCCTCGTCCGGACGTTTTTGCTTTTCAACCGTCGCAGTGCTGTCACCATGAACAAAGCTTCATGGAATGAATCATGGCGTATGTACGAAAAGTACAAGCCTCATCATGAAGATGGCACGCTCGAACAATTAAAACGGCGAACAAGACCTCTGCGCACCAACACCTCATTCACCCGGCCGCTATACCCGCATTGGAAATAAAGGATTAGTCGGAGAATCTTCTGTTCTGAAACCTGCGAACTCGGGAAATCGTAACGCTGTCCGAAGATTTGAACGGCACATCGTATGCGCCAGCGGTTTCTTACGGGCTGCCGCCGTCCATTCGTCAAAGCGAACATATTGTGGATAAGGCGCAACTATGTTATGATGAACCGGGAAAAGGAGTGATACAATTGTCGCCATCATTTCGTGTTGTGCTGCGTTTTTTATGGTTCTTTCTCACACGGCTGCTGATTTGCAGCCTCGTGGTGGGCCTTGTTGTGCTCGCATTCTTTGCGGCCATGGATTATATGAATGTCCAAACGCTTGTGAAGGACGGCCTTCAAGTGCGCGCCGATGTGGTGCTGACGGGCGACGATCCCTCTTTGCTATCCAAGGTTTTTTCCAAGAGCTTTCTTGAGCAGGATACTTTGCTCAAATCAACGGCATATCAGCCTTTTGACGTCTCCGATTATGACTACAAATCCGATGTGGGTTTTGCGTTGGTGCTGCCTTGGCAAAGCACCGTCACCATTCGCGTCACCGAAAAAGTCACGGATATCAAAGCCGAGCTCTATGCCACCGAAGAGGATCAGGCTGTACAGGCCTCTGCGCCTCTCTGGGACAACGGCATCTATGATGTCACCGTCACGCGTTATGAAGATAACTGGCGCATTGTTTCTATGGAGCTTGTCGAAATGCTGCCGCAGCCCTCGCCCACACCGGCTCCGAACCTTTCAGCAACACCCGAGCCTTCGCCTTCACCTACGGCTGAAAACCCGGAGGAGATTATCGAAGACTGATGTTGGACAAGGTTTATCTCGCTCCGATGGCGGGCGTCACCGATGCGGCGTTTCGCCATATCGCAATTGAGCAGGGTGCGAGCCTTACATTTACGGAAATGGTGAGCGCCAAGGGCTTAAAGTACGGCAATGCCAAAACGGCCTCACTGCTCTCCTTCGCGGAAAACGAAAAGACCATCGGCATACAGCTGTTTGCAAGTGATACGGATGCGCTCAAAAAGAGCATTGAAGCCCTTCAAGAACGCTTCTTTGACCGCATCGCGTTATTTGATATCAACATGGGCTGCCCCGCGCCTAAAATCACCTCGAACGGCGAAGGCTGTGCGTTAATGAAGGATCCGCATCTCGCTTCGGCGCTCATCAAAGCGGCGGTAAGTGTATCAAAAAAGCCTGTCACCGTGAAATTCCGCAAGGGCTGGGACGACAGTTCCGTCAACGCGGTGGATTTCGCGCGCATGGCCGAGCAGTCCGGCGCGGCTGCCGTGACGGTTCACGGACGCACGCGCAGCCAGTTTTACAGCGGACATGCCGACCTTGGCATCATCGCCGAGGTGAGGCGCAGCGTGCACATTCCTGTGACCGGCAACGGCGATATTTTCTGCGCGATGGACGCACAACACATGCATAGAGTCACCGGCTGCGACGCAGTGATGGTGGCGCGCGGCGCGCTTGGCAACCCGTTTTTATTCCGGGAAATCAAGCATTTGTTCACGTTCGGCAAAGAGCTGGAACCCGCCTCGGCCTATGAAAAACTGGACGCACTTAAAAAGCAAGCCGGGCTCGCCTGTGCCGACAAAGGCGAACGAATTGCGATGAAGCAGATTCGCAAGCACGCAGCGTGGTACTTCAAGGGAATGGATGGGGCCGCAAAGCTGCGTGAAGCCGCTGTCCGTCTCAATTCCCTCGACGATTTATATTCACTGATTGCATGCATAAAGCAGCAGGATTCAGCTTGATTTCCGTGTTCTTTACTGGAATAATGCAGGTTGAAAAAAGTCGAAACATGTATTATAGTATAATCTATCTGTATACATGCATTGTGGTGGCAAATAACTTTAAAGGGGTTTTTGAATAGATGGCCTTGTTTGAATTTAACGACATCGGAATTGACCTTGGAACAGCAAGCGTGCTCGTATATGTGAAGGGAAAAGGCATTGTGCTGCGCGAACCCTCCGTGGTGGCTGTGAACCGGACAACTGGCGAAATCATTGCAATCGGCGAAGAAGCGCGCATCATGCTCGGCAGAACACCCGGCAACATCGTTGCGGTCAGGCCTCTACGGAACGGCGTGATCTCCAACTTTCATGATACCGAAAGAATGCTCCGTTATTTCCTGCGAAAAGTCATTGGGCGCAAGCTGTTTTTCAAACCGCGCGTCATCGTCTGCGTCCCCTCCGGCGTCACCGAGGTGGAACGCCGCAGCGTTATTGAGGCGACCGAAGAAGCGGGCGCACGCCATACGGGGCTGATTGAAGAACCGATGGCAGCTGCGATTGGTGCCGGCATTGACATTTCGGCGCCATTTGGTAACATGGTGATGGATATCGGTGGTGGCACCACCGACATTGCTGTGATTTCTCTCGGCGGCATCGTTTTGAGCGATTCAGTCAAGGTTGCAGGCGACAAGTTCGACGAAGCGATCATCCGTTATATGAAGAAGAAGCATAATATGCTCATCGGTGAACGCACGGCAGAAGAAATCAAGATCAATATCGGTTCCGCTTTCCCGCGTAAGGAGCAGATCTACATGGAAGTGGCGGGAAGAAACCTCATTTCCGGTCTGCCCAAGGTGGTCACCATCAGCTCGAACGAAACGATTGAAGCGCTTGAAGAGCCGCTCAACGCGATGATGGAAACGCTGCACGGCGTACTCGAGCGCATTCCGCCGGAGCTTTCCTCGGACATCGCCGAGAACGGCATCTGCATGACGGGCGGCGGCGCGCTGCTGTACGGCCTTGACCGGCTGCTCAGCGAAAAAACGGGCATTCCGTGCTATGTGGCGGAGGATGCGATTTCCTGTGTGGCGATCGGTACCGGCATGGCGCTCGACAATATGGAATACTATGCCAACGGAACAGTCTATGACTACCGCAAGGGCGATTACTACAACAACTATTAAGCAATCACATATCGCATGGTGGTGGAAAACTAAGCGATAAGGAGAAAAAGGACTTTGAAAGTCAGAGGATACGGAGCCAACAGCAACAACCGGAATGTGTCCGGAAAAGGCCGCAAAACGGCCAACAGAAACAGCAAACAGCTTAAAATTATGCTCGCCGCGCTCGGCGTTTTGGTGGTAGGTCTCGTTGTTGTCGGCGTGGTCATTTACGGTGAACTCACGAGCGACGATTACACCTCCTTGTTCGTGGAAACATCGGCGCCTGCGCCGGGTGAAGATGTTGATCCGAATGCCAGCGGCATACAGACACAGCAGCCTGAGAATGCCAAAATCACCTATAACGGCAAAACGTACGAGAAAAATAAGGACATCGTTAATATTGTCTTCCTTGGTATCGACTCAACGACGGAACGGGACATTGGGAACCACAGCGATATGATCCTCGTATGTGCGGTGGATACCGTGACCAAAAAGGCGACGTTGATTTCAATTCCGCGCGATACTTGGACGGATATTTCGAAGATTGATACCAAAACAGGAAAGATCGACGAGATGACCCAAAACAGGCTCAACACGGCGTATTTATTTGGCGGCGGTCCGGACAAGTACGGCGCGTCTAACGCAAAGGCCTGTATTCAAAATTTCCTGGAGCGCAAGATTAAGCTCAAAACACCGCTTAATTTCTCGCTCGATATTCCGATCCCGTTTTATGTCAGCATCGACATGGACGGCATCACCAATATCACCGACGCGGTCGGCGGCGTTGAGGTCACGCTCGATTCAACGATACCCGATGTCGGCAAAAAGGGAAAGACTGTAAACCTCAAAGGCAAAACAGCGGAAACGTACCTGCGCGACCGACACAACACCTCAGGTGCGGACATCGGCCGGGCCACGCATCAGCGCGATTTTATGATACAGCTTGCAAAAAAGATAAAGAGCATGAATGCCGTTGATGCTGTCACGCAGCTCTGGGATGAATTCACCAAGTACGGAAAAACGGACCTCGACCTTGACCAGGCGCTCGCTTTTGCCAAGATACTCAACAATGTCGATATTGATTCGATTCAGCAACTCGCTGTTCCCGGCGAGGTCGGCAATGTGGGCGATGCCAGTGTCATCCTTCACGATGAGGCGAACACGCTGGATATGCTGCTCAGTGTTTACTACAACGAAGTACAATAATTTTACATAATAAAAACCCCGCGCAACGGGGTTTTTTTAATAGCTATAAAGCTTTTCCTTGTGTTAGAAGGCAAGCCTTGATCTGGCATATCGCATGGTGGTGGAAAACTGAGCGATAAGGAGATAGAAGCTTTGAAAGTTAAAGAATATGGCATGAGCAGCCAGAGCCGCAAAGAGTCAGTCGGTACCCCAAAACCGGCCAACAGACACAGCAAGCAGCTGAAAATCATGCTCATTGCGCTGGGCACATTGGTGGTGGGCTTGGTGGTTATCGGTGTCATCATTTACGGACAGCTCATGAGCGACGATTACTCGACTTTGCTCGTTCAAACTCCGCCGCCCGGTCCGGCCGAAGACATCAATCCGGCTGCCAGCGGCATTCAAACTCCGCCGCCTGAAAAAGTCACCATCAACTATAACGGAAAGACATACGCGAAAAATGACAATGTCGTCAACATTGTGTTTCTCGGTATCGATTCGGAAGCCGAGCGGGGCGCACTCAACCACAGCGATATGATGATCGTCTGTGCGGTGGATACCGCGACAAAAAAAGCGAAGCTGATTACCGTTCCGCGCGATATTTGGACGGATATCTCCAAGATCGACACCAAAACGGGCAAAATTACGGAAATGATTAAGCAAAGGCTCAACACCGCGTATTTATTCGGCGGCGGGCCGAACAAGTACGGCGCGTCCAACGCCAAAGCCTGCATTCAAAACTTTCTGGAGAGAAAGAATGAGCTCGAGACGCCTCTTGATTTCGCGCTCGACATCCCGATCCCCTTCTTTGTGAGCATTGATATGGACGGCATATCCAAAATCACGGACGCAGTCGGCGGTATTGAGGTTACGCTTGATACGACGATACCGGATGTTGGCAAAAAAGGCAAGCAGCTCACTCTAAAGGGCCAAGTGGCGGAAGATTACCTGCGCGACCGGCATAACTCAGCCGGCTCGGACTTTGGACGCACCGCCCGCCAGCGCAATTTTATGATTCTGCTGGCCAAGAAGATCAAGAGCCTCGGTGCGGTGGAAATGGTCACCAAACTGTTTGAGCCTTTTAAAGAATACGGACACACCGATATGAACATCGATCAGGCAGTCGCTTTTGCCAAGCTGCTCAGCAGCATGGATATTGACACCATAGAACAGCTTGTGATTCCTAACCGTGGCGGAAAAGTCGGAAAAGACGAAAAAGACGTTTTGTTTGATAACGAAGCGGATACGCTCGATATGCTGCTCAGCATTTACTATACCGAAGTGCCTTAAAATCGCAAAATAAACCCCGCCGGAGCTGGGGGACAGCGTATCAAAAAGCCCTGTTATCGCGGCCCCCTCTGACGACTGCCCATCGGGTGGATCGGGGGCTGTCACCGATAGGTGACTGAGAGAGAAAACGGCTTGAAATCGGTTAAGTCAGTCACTCTTTCAAGCGCATTGTACCCATTACCCCGTCATCCGCGAGAGGCGCTTTAAGCTTTACTGACAGCAAGAAACCCCGCCGGAGCGGGGTTTTTGTTATCATGAATTTTTTTCATCCATCCCTTACGGATAAGAATTATGATGCTTCTGTCGAGCGGAGGAATGGCCGCCGATTTCGCTGCCGCCTGCCGGTACCGACACTCAATCAGCCTTTCCAAGGCAGGCTGAAATCAAATGCTTGGGGCCTTTTTATAGACCGCTTTCCATTTCGAGCACTCTATCCGCGCACGCTTCAAGCATTCCGAGCTCGCTGAGCGCCTGCGCAATGGAATACCTCTGCCGAAAGTCCTTGGTGCACAGCAGCGCGTTTTTAATCCGCTCTTGCGATATACCCGCCTGTGTGGCGGTTACCGGCGCACCGAAACGCCCGAACCAGCAGATCATATCTTTGACATCGGGCAGTATGTCCGTGTCTTTCACATATTGGCTGTGATAAACGGTCAGCGCATCAATGCGGCGCTCCTGCTCATCCCAATCAATATACCAGTCTTTGTTGGCCTCCATGATGTCTTCACCCGCGCCGGGCGGATAACAGCCGCACAGGTAATCTTGCTTCTGCTGCTTTGTCATGCGGCTTGCTTTGATCTTTTCTTTATCGAGGCTGCTCAGGTCTGCGTTTTTGAGCATGCCGTGGTAGTATAGGCAGTAGATAAACCCGATGCCGACGCAAATACCGTGCGACGGCACGGGGTTTCCGCCGCAAGCCACGTGCATCATATCCCAGTAGTGCGCCATGTTGTGCTCCACCGATGCGACAGGCCGCGTGTTTTTGACAATCAGCACCGTGAGCCCCGCGAGTATCAGCGATTCGATCAGCGCCTCCATACCCTTTTCGGTCCGGTCGATGATGTCCTCCATGTTATCCGAGCATTTTTTGAGCCCCATGAGCAGCATCTGTTCGCAGAGCGGGCAGAATACCTCGCCCGCAGCAGCGGCGCCGAGCTTCCAGTCCACAACCACACCGTATTTGGCGAGTATATCACCCACGCCCGATGCCTGCATCAGCGGCGGTGCCGTGGCCAGAATGGCAGGGTCAAACATAATGAGCCGTGCCGCATTACCGTATTTGCTGATTTTCATATTGCCGATCATCATTGATGATGTGATGGATGTGTAGCCGTCCATCGACGCCGCTGTGCCGAAGGCCGCAAACGGCTTACCGGCCAAAAATGCACTGTAGCGCGTGAGATCGGTCACCACGCCGGACCCCACAGACAGCAGAAAGTCCGTATTCTTATCCGCCATCGCGGTAATCAAATCGGCCATTTCGGGCGTGGGCTCCACATGCTCGCCCGGCAGCAGACAGACACGGCAATCAAACCCCGCCGCCTGCAGATTCTGCTCCACCTTCTCGCCCGCCACATGATATGTATTGGCGTCTGCCACAATCAGCACGTTTTGCCCGAGCCCGCTCTGGCGTATGCAATCCGCAACCGAATTGATAAGGCCGGACTTAATATAAATGTCCATCTGGGGGATATTGTGATCGTGCGCACAGTCGCAGTTTAAGTTCTCTATAATCAGTTTGCCGTTTTCCTTTGTGATGTCAAAATGCATAAGGCTGCCCTTTCTTCAGCTGTCGAGCTCTGAAATCCACATATCGGCTTCCGCGTCGGACGGCATGCGCCAGTCGCCGCGCGGCGACAGAGACACACTGCCCACCTTGGGGCCGTCCGGCATGCACGAGCGTTTGAACTGGGATGATATAAACCGCTTGTAAAATTTCCTGAGCTGCTCTTTAATCTGATCGTCCGTGTATTCATCAAACGCATGCTTTGCGAGCAGCAGTATCTTTTGGGGTGTCATTTGAAAACGCAGCATGTAATACATGAAAAAGTCATTAAGGTCATACGGCCCGATCTGCTTTTGCGTATCCTGCCGCTCGCTCCCCATTTCCGGCGGCAGCAGCTCGGGCGAAGGCGGTATCGAAACGATCTCCCGCGCGATGGGCCTCAGAATCTCATCATCGCGCGATACAAAAAGCACGATCTCCTTAATCAGCGTTTTGGCAACGCCCGCATTGACGCCGTACATCGATATCTGGTCGCCCGCGTAGGTACAAAACCCGAGTGCGAGCTCGGATAGATCCCCCGTGCCCACCACAATGCCGCCGAATTGGTTGGCGAGGTCCATCAGCACCTGCGTGCGCTCGCGTGCCTGCGCGTTTTCATATGTGATGTCCGCTTCGCCGCCGTGTCCAAGGTCATTGAGGTGCGATTTTGCCGCATCCACAATGCTGATTTCCCTGAGCGCAGCGCCCGTGGCTTTCACGAGCCGCCGCGCAAGGTTCTGCGTGGCCTCCGTGCTGCCAAAGCCGGGCATCACCACGCCGACCACGGCCTCTTTTTTAAGCCCTGCGCGCACCGCCGCTTCACAGGCCACCATCAGCGCAAGCGCCGAATCGAGCCCGCCCGATACGCCGATTACCATATGCTTCGAGCCGGTATGCCGGAGCCTGCGTTCCAATGCCGTCACCTGAATGTTGAATACCTCGCTGCAGCGCGCATCCCGCGCGGCTTTGTCGCCCGGCACAAAAGGCATTTTGTCAATGGTTCTGAATTTCGGCTCTGCGTCACTCGCAGTGAAGGGAATCCGCCGGTATGAACGCGGAGCTTCTTTTGACATAAACGTATTTTTGAGTATACGGTCATGTGAAAGGCGATGCAAGTCAACCTCGGTGACCGTCATGTGCTTTTCGAACGAAAACCGTTTGGACGCCGCGATCAAATAGCCGTTTTCTGCAATCACCGCATGCCCGCCGAACACGGTATCCGTGGTCGATTCCCCCGGGCCGGCCGATACATACACATATGCGCTCACAAAACGGCCCGACTGATGCTTGATCATCTCTTCGCGGTAGTCACTTTTGCCCGCGAGCTCGTTGCTGGCCGATATGTTCACAAACAGTGTTGCGCCGGCCATCGCCTGATACCCGTGCGGCGGAAAAGGCACCCAGAGGTCCTCACATAGCTCAACGCCGAGCACAAGCTCCGGGATCCGGCTGCATTCAAACAGAATATCGGTACCAAACGGCACAGTCTGACCCGCAAGCTTTATCGTCTGGCCCGACACATCAATCCCCGAGGTAAACCAGCGCTGCTCATAATATTCAGAATAATTGGGAAGATACGCCTTGGGTATCACGCCAAGCAGCTTTCCCGATTGAAACACAATTGCCGTATTATAGAGCTTATCGTTGGCAAATACGGGCATGCCAACTATGGCAAGCACGCTTAAGCCTTTCGTATCTTCAAGCAGTTCGGCTAAGTATTTCTCGCTCTGCTCAATAATGCTTCTCTGCCGAAACAGGTCTCCAAGCGTGTAAGACGTGATGCAAAGCTCGGGAAATGCGACAACAGACACGCCATCTTTCTCTGCATCCCTCATCATCGTAGCGATGCATGCTTTATTCTTTTTAATGTTTCCGACCGCCACTTCGGGCACGGCCGCGGCCACTCTGATGAGTCCCGTCTTCATTTGTTCCTCCGTATGGTCACATTTAAACTATTGTTCTTCGAGTTCCGAATAATTAACCAGATTCCATTTGTCCGTCAGCGTCTGCAATGTGCCGTCGCTTTTTATCGCCGCGAGCGCATCATCCACCGCTTCGGAGAAAAGGCCGAGCGATTCGGCTATGCACACGAGATAATCATTGGGCATAAAGCGTTCGGGCAGCAGCAGCATGCCGGGTTTACCAAACTGCGTCAGAGCGGTTTCATTCGCGCACACGGCATCCACAAACCCGTCACGCAGCGCATCAATCGCTTCCGGATACGACGCATATATCTTGACGCTTGCTTCAATTTCAAGCTTTTTTAAATAGTCGGACATTTGCGTGGCATTTTCATTTTTCTTCGTATCACCGTCCTGCGCGTGCATCGAACCCTGAACGATACCGATGATACCGCCCGACAGATTCTGCATGCTCTTTATTTTATCCTCCAGCACAAGAAAAGCGCTGCCGTCGGAAAAATACGGTGACGAGTATGTGATGCCGCTCAAATCTGCATACGTCGCGGCACCGAGCGCAAAGTCGATATCGCCGCGCTTTAAATACGCGGTTCGCGTTTCGGTATTCACATCGACATAGTTGATGAGAATATCTGCGCCGAAAATACGCCTGATGATTTCATCGGCCAAATCTTTTTCAAAGCCTTCAAACACGCCCTGTTCCTCGTTATAGGTACACAGCTTGTTTAAATCGCCCCGCAGACCGACATTAACCAAACCCGTGGCGGCGACGTTGTCGACGGCATTTTGTTTATTCGCTTGATGGCCTGTGATGGAAAGGATAAAGAAAACGATCGCGGCAACAGCCAGCGCAATCGCGATGCCGATGATAATTCTTAAATGCTTTTGCTTGATGAGCCAAAAGCGCCGTTTTTTATACCTCAAAGCAATTTACTCCTGATTGGCAGCCCGGAGAGCTGACGCTTACCGGTGACCCGCAATTTCAACACGGGAGAGGCCAAGGCCTCCCCCGCATTCTTTGCATATTCCTTCAACACGTTAAGCCCCCTCTACATGCTTCGCAAACCTTTGCGCTTTGAAGGAATACGCTTATATCGCGGTTATTTTTTGTAGAGCACCGCTTTGTGTACAAAATGACTGTCAAAACGAATTGTACAACATGTGGTATACGAATGCAATAGTCTCTACAAAAATTTGTATTCCTTGTCAGAGCAAAGTGGCCAATGCCGGGGTCTTTATTCTTCCGTCTCGCTGTCCTCGTCGTCGTGCGGAACAAGCGCCGCGGATACCACGCGTGTGTCCTCATCCACATTCATGAGCTTCACGCCCTGCGTGTCGCGCCCATATACGGAAATCTCATCGACGCGCATGCGGATAATCACACCCGCATCGTTGATCAGCATGATATCTTCGCTGCCGTCCACAATACCGATGGCGCACATGCTGCCCGTTTTTTCGGTGACTTTGAGCGTTTTGATGCCGATACCCGCGCGCTTTTGCACCTTATACTCGGAAACCGGCGTGCGCTTCCCGTACCCGTTTTCGGTAATCACAAGCACGTCGCAGTCTGAACGCACCACGCCCATGCCAATCACCGCATCTCCCTCGCGCAACGCGACGGCCTTCACGCCCATCGCGGTACGGCCCATATCGCGCACATCCTCCTCGGCGAACATCACCGACATGCCCTGCGCCGTGCCGACAATCAGCTCATCCTTGCCGCTCGTTTCGCGCACGCTGATCAGCTCGTCGCCGTCCCGCAGACCCACGGCGATAAGGCCGCTCTGGCGTATATTTTTAAATGCGCTCACGGATGTCTTTTTGATGAAGCCGTTTTTGGTCGCAATCACGAGCATCGTGTCATCTGAAAAATCGGTAATCGGGAACACGGCGGACACCTTTTCGCCCGCATCGAGCTGCAGCAGATTCACAATCGCCATACCTTTGGCCGTGCGCCCCGTCTCGGGCAGATCATAGCACTTGCGGCGGTACACCTTGCCCTGATTCGTAAAGAACAGCAGGTGGGCATGCGTGGATGTGACCATCACGTGCTCAGCGAAATCCTCCTCGCGCGTGGACATGCCCGTCACACCCTTGCCGCCGCGCTTCTGTGTCCGGTAGGCATCGGAGCGGATGCGCTTGGCGTACCCGAAGTGCGTGAGCGTCACCACCATCTCCTCTTCCTGTATCAGCTCGTCAAGGTCAATATCATCGGCGCTGAATGTAATTTCCGTGCGCCGCTCGTCGGCGTATTTATACTTGATTTCGAGCATCTCTTCCTTAATGATATCAAGCACCATCTGCGGCGTGGCAAGTATCAGCTTCAAATACGCGATGCGCTCGAGCAGTTTTTCGTATTCGCTCACGATCTTGTCGCGCTCGAGGCCTGTCAGGCGCTGCAGACGCATATCGAGTATCGCCTGGGCCTGTTTGTCGCTGAGCCCGAAGCGCGTCATAAGGCCGTCTCTCGCCGTCGGCACATCGGGCGATTTCTTGATCAGGTCCACAACCTCGTCGATGTTGTCAAGCGCGATGATGAGGCCTTCCAATATATGCGCGCGCGCCTCGGCTTTTTCAAGATCGAACTTCGTGCGCCGTACGATCACGACTTTTTGATGTTCTAAGTAGTGATACAGCAGCTCTTTGAGGTTTAGCACTTTGGGTTCGCCGTCCACAAGCGCAATCATAATCACGCCAAACGTATCCTGCATCTGCGTGTGCTTGTAAAGCCGGTTTAATATCACGTTGGCATTCACATCGCGCTTGAGCTCAATCACGATACGCATACCGCGCTTGTCACTCTCGTCACGAATGTCGGATATACCTTCAATATGCTTATCCTGCACCAGCTCGGCGATACGCGTGATCAGTGCCGCCTTGTTGACCTGATATGGAATTTCGTTCACAATAATGCGCTGACGGCCCGCTTTGAACTCATCAATCTCGGCCTTCGCGCGCACGCAGATCTTGCCGCGTCCCGTGTGGTATGCCTGCGTGATGCCCGCCGTGCCCATCACGATACCGCCTGTCGGGAAATCCGGCCCCTTCACGTGCTGCATCAAATCCTGCACATCCACGTCGGGGTCGTCAATGAGGCGCACCGTCGCGTCAATCACTTCACCAAGGTTATGCGGCGGAATGTTGGTGGCCATGCCCACCGCGATGCCGCCCGAGCCGTTCACAAGCAGGTTCGGATATTTTGAAGGCAGCACCGTGGGCTGCATCAGCGTTTCGTCGAAGTTCGGGTAAAAATCCACCGTATCCTTTTCGAGGTCGCGCAGCAGTTCCATTGAAATCGGAGACAGCCGTGCCTCGGTATAACGCATCGCAGCGGGAGAATCGCCGTCTACGCTGCCAAAGTTGCCGTGCCCGGAGACGAGCAGATGGCGCGTGGAAAAATCCTGCGCCATACGCACCATCGACATATACACCGCCGAATCGCCGTGCGGATGGTATTTTCCGAGCACGTCGCCCACGATACGTGCGGATTTTCGAAACGGCTTGTCCGGCGTGTTCCCCAGCTCGTGCATCGAGTAGAGTATGCGCCGGTGAACAGGCTTTAGCCCGTCACGCACATCGGGCAGTGCGCGGTTGATAATCACCGCCATCGCGTACGAGATGAACGATGTTTTCATTTCTTTTTCTATATGAATCGGCTGAATCGCTTTTCTTTTTTCGTCCAATTTCGTCCACCCCTTAAATGTCCAGATTCATCACGAGCTTCGCATTCTGCTCGATAAACTCACGCCGCGGCTCCACCGCGTCGCCCATGAGTATCGTGAATATCTCTTCCGCTTCAATCGCGTTTTCGATAGACACCTGCAGCAGCGTGCGGTGTTCCGGGTCCATCGTCGTTTCCCAGAGCTGTTCGGGGTTCATCTCGCCAAGCCCTTTGTAGCGTTGAATCGCGATGCCCTCACGGCCGATCTCGGCTAAATACTTTTCCAGCGCATCGTCGCTGTACACATATTTCTCCACCTTGTTTTTGACCACCTTATAAAGCGGCGGCTGCGCAATATACACATGGCCGCCATCGATCAGCTCACGCATGTATCGGTAAAAAAACGTAAGCATCAATATGCGGATATGGCTGCCGTCCACGTCGGCATCCGTCATGCAGATGATGCGGTTATACCTGAGCTTGGTCACGTCGAATTCCTCACCGATACCAGCACCGAATGCCGTGGCCATCGTCCTGATTTCGTTGTTCGTGAGTGCTTTGTCCTGACGCGTTTTTTCCACGTTCAGTATCTTGCCGCGCAGCGGCAGTATTGCCTGAAAGCGCCGGTCACGGCCCTGCTTGGCGCTGCCGCCCGCGCTGTCGCCCTCCACGAGGAATATTTCGCACTTCGACGCGTCGCGCTCGCTGCAGTCAGCCAGCTTGCCGGGCAGTGCCGCGCTCTCGAGTGCGGATTTGCGGCGTGTGAGCTCGCGCGCCTTGCGCGCCGCCTCACGCGCGTGCCGCGCGATCAGGCACTTGTTGAGAATCTCCTTCGCCACGGCGGGATTCTCCTCTAGAAAGGCTTTTAGCCCGTCGGCCAGCGCGCTGTCCACAAGCGGGCGCACCTCGCTGTTGCCGAGCTTGGTTTTGGTCTGTCCTTCAAACTGCGGCTCGCAGATTTTTACGCTGATGACCGCCGTGAGCCCCTCACGGATATCCTCGCCCGAAAGGTTCTCGTCTTTTTCCTTAATCATACCAAAGCGCCGCGCGTAGTCGTTCATCACGCGCGTGAGGCCCGACTTAAAGCCCATCAGATGCGTGCCGCCCTCGTGCGTCGGTATGTTGTTTGCGTAAGTGAATATATTTTCGTTGTAAGATTCGTTGTACTGCATCGCGATTTCCACACAGGTGGTGTCCTTTTCGGTGCAGAAATAGATCGGCGATTCATGCAGCGTCGGCTTGTTTTTGTTGAGGAACTTGACGAACGAATTGATGCCGCCCTCAAAGCAATAATCATAATTCTGGTCTTTGCGCTCGTCGACCATGAGTATGCGCACGCCGCCATTCAAAAAAGCGAGCTCGCGCATACGCGCACGCAGCGTATCAAACGCGAATTCCACCGTCTCAAATATCTCGTCGTCGGGCCAGAACTGTATTGACGTGCCCGTATGGGCCGATTCGCCGACCACCTTGATATCGCCCTGCGGCTCGCCGCGCAAAAATGACATTTCGTATATCTTGCCGTCACGCCGCACCTGGGCCACAAGCTTTTTGGAAAGCGCGTTGACGACCGACACGCCGACGCCGTGCAGCCCGCCCGATACCTTGTAACCGCCGTCGCCGAACTTGCCGCCCGCGTGCAGCATTGTCAGCGCCACCTCAAGTGAGGATTTGCCCACCTTCGGGTGCACATCCACAGGGATGCCTCGGCCGTTGTCCACGATCAGCGCACTGCCGTCCTGCTTGATCGTCACTTCAATTTTATCGCAATATCCGGCCATCGCCTCGTCTACCGAGTTGTCCACCACTTCGTAAACAAGGTGGTGCAGGCCGCGCTCGTCGGTGGACCCGATATACATTCCGGGCCTTTTGCGCACGGGTTCCAGGCCTTCGAGAACCTGAATCTGCGAGGCGTCATATTGCTGTTCATTTTGGTTGCTTGGCATGACTGTCTCCTTAATTTATAGAAATGTTATAATCGCGAACGTTTGTAGAGTGTGGCGGAAGAAATGGGAGAATAGTAAATAAAATATTTCTCGAGAAACTGCGCCACGATGACGGATTTGATGTTATACTCCTCCAAGAATATCTGATGAGCGCTGTCTTTGAGCTTTTTTAAAAAGTTATGGGTGTCGTCGTTGGTCATGGCCTCTTTATAGTCAAGGATTAATATAATATCCTTTAAAGGCACCATGGCATCTTTGCCAATATGCAGCATGCAATTTCCTCCAGCCTGATCAAATTTAAAACTCTACTATATATTATATATTATAGTCTAAATCCTCATCTTTTAAAAGAGAGTTTTAAAGAATTCATAATCTGCTCATCTTTTTTGGCCGTCCCTTATTGTCCTGTCCTTGCATCCGAACAAAAAAACATTTATACTGCAAATATATCAGTTTTTATCAGGGGTATTTACCCCATACGAAGGAGATTGTACGGATTATGTCGCAGGTCAGACGAATTTATGTGGAGAAAAAGGATGGGTTCAATATTGCGGCAAAAAAAGCGCTTGCCGATTTCAAGAGTACGCTTAAAAAATCGGCGCTTAAAAATGTACGTATATTGATACGGTATGATATCGAGGGGATGGATGAACAAAGCTTTGAAGCCGCGCTCGGCACGGTGTTTGCGGAACCTCCCGTCGATATTGTTTTTTACGGCGATTTTGACCGCGCCGAAAGCGACGCGGTGTTCGCGGTGGAATATCTGCCCGGCCAGTACGACCAGCGCGCGGACAGTGCGGCGCAGTGCTGCGAGCTCGCGGTGCGGTGCGAGCGCCCCGCGGTGAAATGCGCGGCGGTCTATGTGCTGTCGGGTGTATCCCCCGCCGATGTCAACGATATCAAAAAATACGTGATCAACCCGGTCGAATCGCGCGAGGCTTCGTTCGCGCTGCCCGAAACGCTCACCGAAACGCTGCCCGAGCCGCCCGACGTTCCCGTGCTGAGCGGTTTTTGCATATTTGCGAACGCTGCGCTCCAGGACATGCTCGGCGAATACGCGCTCGCAATGAGCTGCGACGATCTGCAGTTTGTGCAGAACTATTTCAAAAACGAGGAACATCGCGATCCCACGCTCGCGGAGCTGCGCGTGATCGATACGTACTGGTCGGATCACTGCCGCCACACCACGTTTCTCACAAGGCTCGAAAACGTCACGTTCGACGACAGCGCCGTGCAGGCTAAGGTCATCTACAATGAGTACTTGAAGGCACGCAAAGCCGTTTACGGCGACCGAAAAAAAGACATCTGCCTGATGGACTTAGCGACCTTGTACGCCAAGGAAGCCAAAAAACAGGGGCTTATGGTGGGGTTCGATGAATCCGACGAGATCAATGCGTGCTCAATCCGCGAAACCGTCACGGTGGACGGCCAGCCGCGCGACTATCTGATCATGTTCAAAAACGAAACGCACAACCATCCCACCGAAATCGAACCGTTCGGCGGCGCGGCCACATGTCTTGGCGGCGCAATCCGCGATCCGCTCTCGGGACGCTCCTATGTGTATCACGCAATGCGCGTAACAGGCAGCGGTGACCCGCGCGAGCGCATTGAAGCTACGCTGCCCGGAAAGCTGCCCCAAAGAAAGATCAGCCGCGGCGCTGCCGAAGGCTATTCGTCTTACGGCAACCAGATCGGCCTCGCAACGGGGCTCGTGGATGAAATCTATCATGATGGCTACAAGGCCAAGCGTATGGAGATCGGCGCCGTGGTGGGCAGCGCCCCCGCCGACAACGTGGTGCGCATGACGCCCCAGCCCGGCGACTGCATTTTGCTGCTCGGCGGCGCAACGGGCCGCGACGGCTGCGGCGGCGCAACGGGCTCATCCAAGGCGCACGACAAACAGTCGATCGATGCGTGCGGCGCGGAGGTGCAAAAGGGCAACCCTTTAACAGAGCGCAAGCTGCAGCGGCTTTTCCGCAACAGCGAGTTCTCCCGCCGCATCAAGCGCTGCAACGACTTCGGCGCGGGCGGCGTTTGTGTGGCCATCGGCGAACTTTCGGACGGTGTGTGCGTGAATCTTGACCTCGTGCGCAAAAAATACGAAGGGCTCTCGGGCACCGAGCTCGCGATATCCGAAAGTCAGGAACGTATGGCGGTCGTGATCGACCCGAAGGATCTCGACGCTGTGCTCGCACTTGCCGCGCAGGAAAACCTGCATGCTGCCAAGGTGGCCGAAGTCACCGACGCGGGACGCATGGAGCTTAACTGGCGTGGAAAACCCATCGTATCGATATCGCGCGCTTTTTTGGATACGAACGGTGCCACAGCCACAGCCGATGCGCATGTCTCGAATTTGCAATTGAACGGCCTGTTTGATGAGCCGTTTAGGGGCTCGCTTTCTGAACGTCTCGATGCGATGATGAACGACCTCAACATCTGCTCCAAAAAGGGGCTCATCGAGATGTTCGATTCAACGATCGGTGCGTCATCAGTCGTCATGCCACTCGGCGGCGAAAACCGCATCACGCCGATGCAGGCGATGGCGGCAAAAATTGCGGCCGACGGTGCGTGCGACACGGCGACGCTGTTCTCTTACGGCTTTGATCCGTATTTGATGGAAAAGAACCCGATGCTCGGCGCGATCTATTCCGTTGTGCTGTCGCTTGCCAAGCTGACGGCGACGGGCGGCGACTCCTCAAGCGCGTGGCTCACATTTCAGGAATATTTCGAGCGCATGCGCTCGGAGCAAAGCTGGGGCAAGCCGCTTGCGGCGCTGCTCGGCGCATGGTGGGCTCAGAGGCAGCTCGGTACGCCCGCCATCGGCGGCAAGGATTCGATGTCGGGCACGTTTGAGAATATCCACGTGCCGCCCACGCTTGTGTCGTTTGCTCTCTGCACGCAGGATGCCCAGTATGTGATATCTCCCGAATTTAAAAAGGCAGGCAGCACCGTCTACCGCGCGCGTATCCGGCGCGATGCGACCGGCATGCCCGATTTTGAAAACGTCAAAGAGGTATACGCGAAGGTGCTCGGCGGCATCGTCAGCGGCAAAATCACCGCGGCCTGCGCCGTGGAGCGCGGCGGCATACTCGCCGCCGTTGCCAAAATGGCGTTCGGCAACGGCATCGGCGCACGTTTGAGCGTATGTGATCTTGATGAGCTCAGCGGCAAAGCCTACGGGGACATCATACTCGAAGGCGACGGGCTCGATTTTGAGCAAATTGGCCAGACCGGCGGAACAAGCATTGAAGCGGCGGGCGAAGCCGTTTCCCTCAGCGAGTTAATGAAAAAATACGAAGACACGCTCGCAGGTGTGTTCCCCGTGCATGCATTAACGCCGGGCCAAGCACCGGACAAGCTGTTCTCCGCAAAATCTATCCACATTTACACCGGACAATGTGGACAACCGCGTGTATTCATCCCCGCTTTCCCGGGCACCAACTGTGAAATCGACTCGGCAAACACGTTTGCCCGCGCGGGCGGCATTGCGGACACATTCGTGATCCGCAATCTCTCCGGCTCCGATATCGAACGCAGCATCGGCGAAATTGTGAAGCGCATCGGCGAAAGCCAGATTCTCATGTTCCCCGGCGGCTTTTCGGGCGGCGACGAGCCGGACGGCTCGGGAAAGTTCATTGCGGCGCTGTTCCGCGAGCCGCGCGTTTCGGGCGCGGTGCAGGAGCTGCTCCGCCGCGACGGACTGATACTCGGCATCTGCAACGGATTTCAGGCACTGATCAAATTAGGGCTTGTGCCATACGGCGAGATTCGTGATATGACGGATGACAGCCCGACGCTCACGTTCAACACGATCGGCCGCCACGTGTCGCAGGCGGTGCGCACGCGCGTCGCGTCCAATGCATCACCTTGGCTTATGCACTGCCGGCCCGGCGATATCCACACGGTGGCGGTATCGCACGGCGAAGGCCGTTTCGCGGCGCGGCCGGATGAAGCGACGGCACTTTTTGAAGCGGGGCAGGTCGCCACACAGTATGTGGACGACGCGGGCAAACCCACGATGGGCAGCGGCAACCCGAACGGTTCGCTGCTCGCGGTGGAAGGGCTGCTCTCCCCCGACGGACGGATTTTTGGCAAAATGGCGCACAGCGAACGCTACACAAAGCACACACTCAAAAACATACCGGGTGACAAAGACCAGCGGCTGTTTGAAAGCGGCGTGAAGTATTTTTTATAGAAGCCATCGTATTTAAAGAGGCGGAATATTTCCGTCTCTCAGGCTACTGACAAAGTACTAAACGTCATTTTGAGTGAGCGTAAGCGATCGACTACGCAGTGGACTAAAATCCCATGTTAAACGCGTTTAGCCATGGGATGCTCACGTCGCTACGCTCCTCAGCATGACAGGGT
>JAEYKW010000002.1 GCA_023408075.1 Bacillota bacterium
TTGGTGACTTTTTGTATAACCTCTGTCGCGCACCCGCATAGCGGGTGGTTTATTGTTTCGCATGGCTCATTTCTCTTCCGAGAAACTCGCTTCATGCTCAACAGGCTAAAGCCCATAATAAAAAAGCCGCTTTCCAGCGGCTACAGGCTGTGCATAAACAGCGGCTTATAAGCGAGCCTGCCATCTTCGCGTGTGCTTTCAAACAGAATGACTTCGTTTATCTGAAAATCCTTGCGCGGAGCGGACACAGAACTCAAATCAAACGCCCCGAACGGGCGGAACTGGCGCACAAGCGTGATATGCGGCTTGAACGCGCGCTGTTCGGGCTCAAACCCGCACGGCTCCAGCGCCGCCTCAAGGCTTTTATGAAGGGCGGAAAGCCTTGAAAGCTCCCCGCCCACCTTCGCCGATATGATATCGCGTCCGAATGCCTGCAAGCCCTCGCAATAAAGTGCGACTGCACCGGGCGTTGCGTGCATCATCGCATCGCCGATGGCTTTCACTTTGCCCGGCGGCACGTCGCCGAGGAACCGCAGCGTCATGTGCAGATTCGCCTCGCTTGTGAAGTTGCCCTTGCCGAGCTTTTTGAGCTCCTGCTGTATGCCGGTGAAATGCTGCTCACAGCCCGTTCTCACGCCGATAAACAAACGCATGGCCTTTCCTCTCTTCTCAGCCCATCAGCTTGCAGATGTTGTTGCTGAACGCGAGCGGGTCTTCCACACTGAGGCCCTCCATCAGCAGCGCCTGATTATAGAGCAGGTCGGTAAAGAGCCTGAACTTCTCTTCATCGTGCGCAAACGCATCCTTGAGCGCGGCGTAAACGTTGTGGCCCGGATTGAGCTCGAGCACCTTTTCCGCCGTGATGTTCGGGTTGCCCGGCATTGTTTTTAATATCTTCTCCATCTCAATCGATACCTGACCTTCGCTGATCAGGCACACCGGATGCGATTTGAGCCGTTTGCTGATACGGATATCCATAACCTTGCCCGCGAGCAGCTCCTTCATCTTGTCAAGCAGCGGCTTGTCGTCCTGCGCCTGCGTTTCGGCTTCCTTCTTTTCCTCTTCGGTATCAAGGCCGACATCGCTCGCGGATACGGATTTAAACTCTTTTTCGTTGTACTTCATCAGCACCTGAATCGCGAATTCGTCCACGTCCTCGGTCAGATAGAGAATTTCATAGCCCTTGTCGAGCACCATCTCGGTCTGCGGCATTTTGCCGATGCGCTCGATGGAATCCCCCGCCGCATAGTAGATGAACTTTTGATCGTCCTTCATGCGGTCCACATATTCCTGCAATGTCACCGGCTTTTGCTCGGATGACGAGTAGAACATCAGCAGGTCCTGCAGGTCTTCCTTGTCCATACCGAAGCTGTTGTATGTGCCGAACTTAAGCTGTCTGCCGAATGCCTGATAAAACGCCTCGTACTTCTCACGGTCGTTTTTGAGCAGGCTTTCGAGTTCGGATTTGATTTTGTTTTTGATGTTCTTCGCAATCAGCTTGAGCTGGCGGTTGTGCTGCAGCAGCTCGCGCGAGATATTGAGCGAAAGATCATCCGATTCCACCATGCCGCGCACGAAGCTGAAATAGTCGGGCAGCAGATCGGGGCATTTGTTCATGATGAGCACGCCGTTTGCGTAAAGCTCGAGCCCCTTTTCATATTCCTTGGTATAAAAATCGTACGGCGTTTTCTCGGGAATGAACAATATCGCGTTGTACCGCACAGTGCCTTCCGTTTTGATGTGAAGATGCGCCGCAGGCTTATCGAACCCGAAATGCTTCTCCGAATAAAACTGCTCGTAATCCTCGTCGGTCAGCTCACTCTTGTTTTTGCGCCAAATCGGCACCATGCTGTTGAGCACCTGTTCTTCGACGACGGTTTCGTACTCCTCCTTTTCGCCTTCCTTGGGGCGGCTTTCGGATATGTCCATCTTGATGGGGTAACGGATGAAATCGGAATATTTCTTCACGAGCGCGCGCAGACGGTATTCCTCGAGGAACTCGTCATAGTCTTCGTCCTCGGCATTTTCCTTGATATGAAGAATAATCTCCGTACCGACAGTCTCCTTTGCGCACGGCTCCATCGTATAGCCGCTCTCCCCTTCGGATTCCCACTTCCAGCCGTCATCGCTGCCAAGCGCACGGCTGATCACGGTCACCTTATCGGCCACCATAAACGCAGAATAAAAGCCCACGCCAAACTGGCCGATGATGTCGTAGCCATCCTTGATCTCGTGTTCTTTTTTGAAATTCAATGTGCCGCTTTTGGCGATGGTGCCAAGGTTGTCTTCGAGCTCCTCTTTGGTCATGCCGATGCCGGTATCGATGATGCGAAGCGTCCGGCTCGCTTTGCCTGGCACCAGCCTGATATAATAATCCGCACTGGTAAAGCTGATCGACTCGTCCGTCAGCGCCTTGTAATAAATCTTGTCGATCGCATCGCTGGCGTTTGAGATGAGTTCTCTTAAAAATATCTCCTTGTGCGTATAAATTGAATGAATCATGAGATTCAGCAGCTGCTTTGATTCGGCTTTAAACTGCTTTCTTGCCATTCTCACCGTCTCCTTATTGCTAAGTTTTTAGCACTCTTGTTAACCGAGTGCTAACGGTATTTTAGCACCATTTGGATGTAAATTCAACACCTCCGACAAACAGGAAAAGAATAATTTACATTTTATTCGAATTTGTATTTCTGTCATAAGGTAACGAAAAAATTCAACGCCCCGGATGACATATATTAAGCCCTATTGAATGCCGTGATTAATCGACTACTTAGCGGACTGGAATCCCATGTTTATGGGTTTCCCATGGTATACATTCCATGTGTTTGCTGTACAAAAAAGCCGCTTGATTTCTCAAGCGGTCAGAGTGTCAAAAACTCTATTATCGTGGCCTCCTCTGACAAGGTAACTCAGATTGCTGACAAAGTAACAAATTTCATTTCGAGCAAGTGTAAGAGATCGAGAAATCCCATGTTTAAAGCGTTTTACCATGGGATGCTTTCCACTTCGTAGTCACGTCGCTTTGCTCCTCAGCATGACAGACAGGGGTTTTTAT
Source organism: Bacillota bacterium (assembly GCA_023408075.1). Lineage (GTDB taxonomy): Bacteria > Bacillota > Clostridia > Christensenellales > SZUA-584 > SZUA-584. Next base: position 3,056 of record JAEYKW010000002.1, read on the forward strand.
CAAGCTGGGCCCCCTCTGACGAGCAATGTCATCAAGCTAATCTGGTATAATAAAGCAATTATATATCTTTCCGGTTCTGAGGGAACTTAGCAGCTGTATGCTTGCGACGCCGTTCATAAGAGCGCCCAGGTCTCTTTGGAATAGTGTTTGTGATAAGCCTCTTGCTCAATCGTTGAAGCGTGCGCTGTTGCTTTTGTGGATTCTGCTCCATGATAAGCTCTATAAAGGAATCTTTTACGGCAGCAATAGCTATTGTTTTATTTAATTGATACTCATACCTTTTCTCTTGGCTCTTTTTATCTGCCTCCAGATCCGCTTCGCAGTCCATTTCGGCGTATCTGACCATGTTTGATAAGAACATAGTTGCATAAAAATCCTGCAGCACAGCTATAGGTGTCGTCCCCGAAAACGCTTCTATTTTCATCGTGTTCTTCAGTTCGTCATACTTTTCCTCTATGCTCCAGCGAAGATGATATAGATATTTGAAATCTTCCACAGTGAAACTTGCGTCCAGTATATTTGTGATTAGGGTTTCCACTGTTCCATCATTCAACGGAAATTGCAAAACCCGGATTGA
>JAEYKW010000044.1 GCA_023408075.1 Bacillota bacterium
TCGATAACGGTTTGTTTGTGACCGGAGCCGCAGAGGATACGGGGGAGGATGCACTTGTATCGGAATCAAGCTTTTTAACGGGCTGCGGCTGATAGCCATAATTCACTTTGTTGGCAGGCTCGGCGGAAGTTATGTCTGTTTGTGCTTGCGGTATGGCAGTGGTTTCACTTTGCACCTGCGCGGGAGCCGTGAACACGTGGAATCCGCTTTCCACCGTGACGGGCAGCATGAGCCGCGCAATCAGCACAAGCCAGACGGCATAGTGCAGCCATGGCGACATGCGGCGCTTGAACACGGTTTTGAGCAGCATTGTGATGATCACGATCACACCCGAGTAGATTGTGATTTCGAGCAGTGTGTTGAGTATAGCCATGTCTATTCCTCCTGCCCGCTGCCGAGCTGCGCGATGAGCGTGAGAAGTTCGTCTCGTTCTTTCTCGGTTAAACCGCTTTTTTTAATCATGCTCGCAAGCAGCAGCCGTGTGCTGTCTTCCGTCAGCTTGGACAGAATAGAGCTGCTTTCGCTGTCAATGCAGTCTTCGCGCTTCACGAGCGGCGAGTAGCAGCGGTTCCCGCTGATATTCGTAAACCCGATCAGCCCTTTATCCGTCATGCGCTTTAAGTATGTCAGATAGCTGCTTTTGTTCCAGTCAACCGCGCTCGCGGTAACGTCCATGATCTGTGACAGGAACAGCGGGCCCTTTTGCCAGAGCGCCTCCATCAGCACCCATTCCTGCCTTGATAACGCTTCTTTCATAACACCCTCCTTGAATCAAAGGAAGAACTGTTTGACCTAACGTCTACAATGGTAGACTACATACAATAAAATGTCAACATTTTTCGTGAGGAATAAAGAAAATATGAGAAATGCAGAAAAACAGTGTTATGATCTGCAAAGATGCCGGCGTATTTCGGGGCAACAAAAAAGGCTCTCATACGGAGCCGAAAAGATTGTCATGGAAAGAATCAAACGGATTCGTCGTCAACCGGCCGTTTAAATGAGAACAAAATCTGATTCGGCACAATACTGCCCGAAGACGAAGCCGCCGGAATCTGGCATATCAACTGCCAGCCCTTGGTCCCCATATCCTGAATATAATCAAGAGGGGTCACTCCGATGATATTCTCATGGGTTAAATTTTGTTTGTTGTCGATTACGTATAGATTGGTTTTAGAATAATCAGCCTTGGCATACGCACCACAACAAACCATGTTGTACTCCCAATGACTCATTGCTATCACCTGATTCTATTATAATCTTTGGTTATTATACTATATTTATCGTATTTTTACAACGAATTATTAGTCTGAACGCAATACCTGACGAATGACTGACAGGCATCTGTGCAAAAAAGCCGACTGTTGGCAAGTCGGCTTCAGGCTAAACATTTGTGCGATATAATATCAATATCGTTTTTGCGCGCATCCGACTGAACGGTTTCTGAACAAAGGACGCAACTTAATCAAAATACTTTTCAGCCACTTCGCTGTAGATCGGAACTAAATTATGGAGGGTCTCGCTACCGTAAACATCAAGATCTGACTGCTTTATCTGCCCGGTTTTGGCCTTTTCCTTTATGTCATCAGAGGGTATTGCAAACATGCCTTCGTAATCGCAGACCGGCCAGTAGCCCTTTAAATGATCATCGTATTTCAAAAATAATAGGTATGTTTTGTTTTTAATTGCCGGTTTCAGCGAAGTACTGCTGATTAATTGCTTTTTGCCGTCCCCAAACGTCCAAATATAGTATTCTTGAAATAAAACCAGGTTGTCTCCAGCTTTCACATCGCCTTTATATACTTTTGTGACGTTGACTTCCCAATTTGTATAGCCGTAATCGGGTATGTCTTTTTTAAATCCATAATCGTATGACGTGTGAACGTCCTGTCCGAGATTTTTACCTGTGATTGCTTCAACGATAATTGTAGAATCGTCTTCCACCTGCTGCAGGTTATCGAATATTGTTCTGTCAGTGGCCACGTTGACGATTTCAATATCAGAGGGGATATCAACACCATCTGCGGCTGTACTTGCGGACGGTGCGGTGGAGGTATCGGCTTCTTTGCACGAAACGGCTATCAAAATAAGCAACAGACAAATAAAGATCAAAAATAATTTTTTCATTTCATTACACTCCTTTCGCGTAGTCAATAATTAATCTTCAAGTGCCCCATTTTGTTATGATATTGTCCCTGTCATCTGAGGTTATTGTTTCGGAAATGGTCGAACCATTTGGGGCCCCTTGGTGCATGACAGAACTAAAATATAAGTTGGACGGATGCTTGAGAAGGAAAACATGGCCAATTTCATGCCGTATCACCTTGGCTAAATAAGCAGAACTGAATGATCCACCGACGTTGAAGGCACTTGAGTTGGAGTTCAGGCTTATCCGGCATTTGTAAATTGAGGATGAATCCATGGGGAAGGTGTCATTAATTTGGGTTCCGCTTGAAGTGAAATAAAATGTCTCGCCCTGGGTATAAGGTGACATAGATGCTGTATTGATGGTGAAATAATCTGGATACGATGATTCAGAAGCAGGGTATTGGGCAACAGCAGACACTTGGCCTTCATAGCTCCCATTCCAATCGAATGCAACCGAAAACGGACTTGAACCGTAAGCTGATATTGCAGAATAGTGTACGTAGAAAGAAAGATTCGTTGGCTTGATGGGGGCGGAAGTTACATAATTCCCCGACCCATAGTACCAATTTCCTGTAGCAAGGGCGTTTATGGGCAATAGTGTAATCAGTATTACCAGAAACAAAGTCAAACATTTAATTCTTCTCATTTGCTCAAATTCACCTCTTTTTTACTTTATTAACGCGACACCTATAAAAGGATATAACATTAAAGTAAATATATAACATAAATGATAATATATCAACAAATAAAGTAAAAAATAATTAAAAATAAAATATATGCCACCATAATACTGTAATACTGTTTCTGCGGCGACATATTCGGAATGTATTCCCGGAAGAAAAGTTGTGATTTTGTGAATGGCTGCCGTGCTGTGGCGAAGATGCTGGTGACAATATATTGTCCGCTGCCCCGTCGGCAGCGTCTAACCGGCAGTTCGGCATAGCCTCTATTCATTCACCCCTCATAAAAAAGACGCATATGATAACGTATGTTCAACGGTAAAGGGGTTTCGCTATGAAACGCATACTGATTATCGGCGGAGACAAACGCCAGCTTGCGCTGGCGGATATGCTCAAGGAGAGAGGGCATATTGCGGGCCTTCAGGGCTTTGAAAAGCTCGGAGCTGCGGATGAGGATATGGCCGCTCCGGACTACATATTCCTGCCTGTGCCGTACCGCAACCCGGACGGCAGCATCAAAGCGCCGTATGCCGATGCCCCGCTTGAGCTTGCGTCCATTGTCCGGCGCTATCCAAACAGCGTGTATGTGCTGGGCCGGTGCGACGATGACGCAAGAGCCGTGATGGACGGACATGTCAGGTACATGGATCTCAATGACGACGAAGCCTTTTTAATACGGAACGCCCTGCTGACGGCTCAGGCGGCTGTCTGTGCGTATGCGAAATATTCGGAAACGGCGCTTTGCGACACAAAATGCATGGTGGCGGGCTATGGCCGCATATCAAAATTCCTGTGCCGATTGCTCAAAGCGCACGGGGCGAAGGTCGCAGCGGCCGCGCGCAAAGCGCGAGACTTGGAGCTTATCGGGGACGAAGGCTTAAGCGCGGTGCGCATAGACGACTTGAAGGAGTCGCTGCCGTGGGCGGATGTGATATTCAATACGGTGCCCGTTCATATTTTCGGTGAGAACGAGCTGCTCGCCATCCGGCGGAACGTTCAGGTGATTGAGCTCGCGTCGCCGCCGTACGGCATGGACTTAAAGCTGGCCGAAAAATGCATGGTCAATGTACGCGTAGAGCCGAGCCTGCCGGGGCTCTACTTTCCCGCTTCCGCAGCCAAAGCGATGCTGCACAGCTTTGAAAGAGAGGAACTGAAACAATGGAACTGACCGGAAAGAGGATAGGATTTGCACTGACCGGCTCGTTTTGTACATACGAGGATATACGCCCTTCGATAAAGGCGCTCGTGGAAAACGGCGCGGAAGTCACACCGATACTATCTTATAACGCCGCGAATCTCGATACGCGTTTTATCAAATCAACGGATTTAAAATTATACCTGACGGAAGTCACGGGAAACGAAATTATCGACGACCTCGTCAAGGCGGAACCAATCGGCCCCAAGAAACTGTTGGATTTGATGATTATCGCGCCGTGCACGGGAAATACGCTTGCGAAGCTCGCTCTCGGGATCACCGATACGCCAGTGCTGCTCGCGGCCAAGGCGCACCTTCGAAATCAGTCGCCTGTGCTGATCGCAGTCTCCACAAACGATGCTCTGACCGCAAACGCCAAAAACCTAGGGCTGCTCTTAAACACGCGCCATATATACTTTGTGCCGTACCGGCAGGACAATTACAAGAAAAAGGAATCGTCCATTGTGGCTGATATGGGTTTGATACTCGACGCAGCCAAATCGGCGCTCGATGGCGTTCAGCTGCAGCCGGTTATGCTCGATCCAAAGTAACATCAATAATTGTGCCCCTTTTTGCGGATAATAACGAAAATAACGCTTTGCAAAGGGGCTGCTATGCAGAATACGAACGAGGATCAGGCGAACAACACAGACAGCAAAAAAGAAGGGGCGGACATCAAAGAATACGGGACTCAGCTCGCGCAGTCTCCGATCCATGTGGTCAGCATCATCGGGCAAATTGAGGGGCACATGAACCTGCCGCCGCAGAACAAAACGACGAAATATGAGCATATACTGCCGCAGCTTGTGATGATCGAGCAGGACCCGAATGTGCGCGGCTTTATTTTGCTTGTCAATACGGTCGGCGGCGATGTGGAGGCAGGCCTTGCGCTTGCCGAAATGATTGCGGGCATGAGCAAGCCGAGCGTGTCGCTCGTGCTCGGCGGCGGACACAGCATCGGCATCACGCTGGCGGTATCCACGCGGTATTCGTTTATCTCCCCGTCGGCCAGCATGACGGTTCATCCGATCCGTATGAGCGGCGTGATTATCGGCGTACCCCAAACATTTGATTTCTTTAACAAAATGCAAAAACGCATTGTGGATTTTGTCTGCTCCCATTCGAAAATATCCGAGACCAAATACCGCGAGCTCATGACGCTGACGGGCGAGATGGCCAACGATGTCGGCACCGTGCTCGTGGGCGATGAAGCGGTGAAGTGCGGCATTATCGACGAGGTCGGGACGTTCGCGGCCGCGTCGGCCAAGATCAGAGAGCTTGCGGAGCTATAGACATCTGGATAAATAAGTCTCAAACTTTGCTCATATGCCATAAATGATTGTATATTTCCCTCGGTATGATATAATGATGACCGAGGTGAAGTGCATGCCGAAAGGCAAAAATAAGAAAAAACCAGTTAATACGGAACCGAAACGCCATGGAGAAGTCGCCGGCATAATCATGATTGCACTTGGCATTTTCCTTGGCGTTTGTGTGTATATCAAAACCGGTACAGGCTTGCTGGGCGGCGTTGCCCGGGACATATTGTTCGGCCTGTTCGGCTTATTTACTTATGCCATCCCGTTTTTATTTATTATCGTCGGCATACTGGTCATCGCGGCACGCAGCAAGCGCATCAACAAAGGCAAGACGGTGCTTTGGGTTATTCTGATCATTGCCATATTTTCGCTGGCGCACACGGCGCTGCTCAATAAGGTCAATCTGACAGGTGGCTTTTTCGCTTATGTGATCGATTCATATAACTTCGGCGTAACGGGCGCGGGCTCCGGCGCTATCGGGTGCCTGCTCGTGTATCCGTGCGATTTGCTGGTTGGGCATGTGGGCTGTATCATCCTGTTTATCACAATGGCGATCATCTGTGTGCTGGTCATTGCCAATCTGTCCATCAAAAAAATGAGCCAGGACGTGGCGCGCGCAGGGAAACGCACCGTGGAAAAGGCGCGCGAGACAGTGGCTGTCAGGGTCGCGGAGCGTGAGAAACGCCGTCTGTACATAGAAAATCTGCGGGACGATATGCCGGAAGAGGATGACGAGACGGGCGAGCCGGAGATACTCGGCGAGAGAAGCTTCCGGCGCAAGAAGAAGCAGCCGGCGTATCTCGATGATGAAGTGTATACGGATGAAGTGAAAAAGGTGGAGAAGCCCGTAACTCAGGAAAGGGCGACTCAGCCGCGCCGCGGCCTCTCGATTGAAGTGTTTGATGCGCATCAAAGGCAGGAGACGGAACCGGCGGAGGAGCTGCCTGCGGCCCATGCTGCCGTGCAGCAGGGCACGGCGGTCAGGAGAAAGAGCAAGGCCTATAAGGTGCCCCCGATATCGCTGCTGACCAAGGCTGTGGAAAAAAGCAAAACGGGGAGCCTCGAAGAACAGCATAAAAACGCGCAGATCATCGAAGAGACGCTCGCGAACTTCGGCGTGGAGGCCGAGGTGGTGCACATCGTGCGGGGGCCTGTGGTGACGCGCTACGAATTAAAGCCCGCTGCGGGCGTGCGCGTTAAGCGCATCAAGGAGCTGGAGAGCGATATTTCGATGAGCCTCGCGGCGCGCAGCGTCAAGATTGAAGCGCCGATACCCGGCAAAGCCGCGGTGGGCATCGAGGTGCCCAACTCAAACGTATCGTTTGTGCATCTGCGTCCGCTGCTCGAATCGGAAGAGTTTAAAAATACGCCGTCGCCGCTCACTTTTGCGCTCGGCAAAGATATTTCCGGGAAAAACTACTATGTGGACATCACCAAGATGCCGCATATACTGATCGCGGGTGAGACGGGCGCGGGCAAAAGCGTATGCATCAACTCGCTGGTGACGAGCCTGCTCTTTAAGGCGACGCCCGAAGAACTCAAAATGGTGATGATCGACCCCAAGGTCGTGGAGCTCTCGATGTTCAAGAATCTGCCGCATCTGCTCGTGCCGGTGGTCACGGAGCCCAAGAAAGCGGCGAGTGCGCTCAACTGGGCGGTCAGCGAAATGACCTCGCGCTACAAGGCGTTTGCGGAAAAGGGCGCGCGCGATCTGAACCGCTTCAATTCACTCGTGGATGAAGGGCAGGATCCGCTGCCGCGCATCGTCGTGATCATTGACGAGCTCGCCGAGCTCATGATGGCCGCGCCGCGCGAGGTGGAAGACGCGATCTGCCGCATTGCGCAATTGGGGCGTGCCGCGGGCATACACCTGATTGTCGCGACACAAAGGCCGTCCGTCAACGTCATCACGGGCATCATCAAGGCGAACATCTCCTCACGTATCGCGTTCAAGGTGAATTCGGGCGTGGATTCGCGCACGATACTCGACCAGAACGGCGCGGAGAAGCTGCTCGGCAACGGCGACATGCTCTATCACCCGACGGGCGCCCCGCGCCCGATACGGCTGCAGGGCTGTTATGTGTCGGACGTCGATATCGAAGCCGTGACCGAATACGTGGCGAAGGATCCCGAAGAGCAGTCTTTTGACGAGGACATCATGACGAACATCAACACGGGCGGAGAGGAAAAGGGCGGCGGCGATGACGACGCGGATGAGCTGCTCCCGAGAGCCGTCGCGGTGGTGCTCGAATACGGGCAGGCGTCCATTTCGATGATACAGCGCCGTCTGCGCGTGGGGTATGCGCGGGCCGCGCGGCTCGTGGACGAGATGGAGCAGCGCCAGATCGTGAGCCCATTCGAGGGCAGCAAGGCACGCAACGTGCTCATAACCTGGGACAAGTTTGAGGATATGTTCGGGCCGAGGGAAGAAATAGAGGGGTAGACACTTATTGATTAACAAAGTCTTCTATCTGTCATGCTGAGGAGCAGCAATGCGCGCGACGAAGCATCCCATGGCTAAACGCTCTGAACATGAGATATCTCTGTTGATACTCGCGCGGAATCATCACGCACTGACTCGCACGATAGCGAAAAAAACGCGGTCACTGTCATGCTGAGGAGTGAAGCTTGCGAACGACGAAGCATCCCACGGGATAACGCTTTGAACATGGGATTTCTCTCTCGCTGACACTCGCTCGAAATGACATTAGCAACTTATCCCGACAGCATGAATGAGAAACCCCAGATTGTCAGATGAGCGGCGATAAATTTATAGACGGGCAAACCGGACTGATGGTAGAGTTTTTTAAGACTATCATCCCGCACAGCCTGAAAACATGACCGTCGTCGACAATAATCGTAAAAAACGCGGGACAACTTTAAGAAAACAGGGGACGCCGTCTATTAACGAAGGCATGACCCCCCTTACGGAAAGGAAAAGATGGACAACCTTTATATATACGTCGTGTCACTCGGATGCGACAAGAACAGGATCGATACCGAGCACATGCTCGGCATACTCGCGGGCAGCAACGCCGCCATCGTGGACGCGCCCGAGGACGCCGATGCGATCATCGTCAATACCTGCGGCTTTATCGACGACGCGAAGCGCGAATCAATCGATGTGATACTCGAAATGGCGCAGTACAAGCGCAACGGCTCACCCGCGCTGATCGTAACGGGCTGTCTTGCGCAGCGCTACGCCAGGGAGCTCTCCGAGGAGCTGCCCGAGGTGGACGCGTTTTTGGGCGTCAATGCATACGGCAACGTGCTCGAGGCGATACGCAGTGTGCTGGAAGGCAAACGTTACGTCTGCTGCGACCGGCTGGACGGCGACATCGAAGGCCGCGTGCTGACCACGCCGTCTCACCTCGCTTACGTGCGCATCGCGGACGGCTGCTCGAACAGCTGCAGCTACTGCGCGATACCGCGCATACGCGGCCCGCTCAAAAGCAGGCCGCTCAAAAGCGTGCTCAAGGAGATTGAAGATCTGCGCGCGGGCGGCGTCTCCGAAGCGGTGCTTGTCGCGCAGGATACCACACGCTACGGGGAAGACCTCGGCAAGCGCGAGCTGCCAAGGCTTATTGACGAAGCCGCCGCGATTATGCAGGGCGGCTGGCTGCGCGTGATGTACTGCTATCCCGAAGGCATCACCGATGAGCTGGTTGATGTGATGATGAAACACGGCAACGTCTGCCGTTACCTTGATATCCCGATGCAGCACTTTTCCGACCGGGTGCTCAAGGCGATGCACCGGCGGCACACGAGACACGAGTCGGTCGCGCTCACGAAGGCGCTGCACGACAAGGGCTTTGTGCTGCGCACCTCGCTGATCGTCGGTTTCCCGGGCGAGACGCAGGACGATTTTGATATCTTGCTGGACAGCATCCGCGAGATACGGTTTGAGCGTCTCGGCGTGTTCCGCTATTCCGCCGAGGAGGGCACAGCCGCCGCAAAGATGAGCGGCCAGATTGATGATGACGTGAAGCACGAACGCTATGAGAAGGTGATGGCCGTGCAGGCGGGCATTTCGGATGCGTACAATGAGGCGCTCGTGGGGCAGACGGTACGCGTGATGCTTGACGGCGCCGATGAGACGGGCATGACTCTGGGACGCACAATGGGACAGGCCCCGCAGGTGGACGGCGTGACGTATGTCTCGTCAAAAAAAGACTTGACGCCGGGCACGTTTCATGATGTGCTTGTAACGGAAACCAATGAATACGATCTGTTGGGAGAGTTTAAATGAATATAGCCAATAAACTGACGCTTTTTCGAATCATACTTGTTCCTGTGTTTATCGCGTTTTTTTACATACCGATACCGTACTGGAATTATTACGCCGCATTTGTGTTTATCATCGCGTCGCTGACCGACCTTTTTGACGGGCGGCTCGCGCGCAAGCACGACATGGTGACCAACTTTGGAAAGCTGATCGACCCGATTGCGGATAAGCTGCTCGTGTGCAGCGCGCTGATTATGCTGACGGCCAAGCCCGAGGCGGACGGCGGCTGGGTCAACGAAATACTCGTCATCATTATGGTGGGGCGCGAGTTTGTGATCAGCGGCCTGCGGCTGCTCGCGGCGGCGGAGGGCAAGGTGCTCGCGGCGGATATGTTCGGCAAAGCCAAAACCGTGGTGCAGATCGTCGCGATCGTCACGGTGATGCTGCAAGCCGGTGTGTTTGTCGGCACGTTCTTCGAGCAGGTGCTCATCATCGGCGGCTTTGTGCTGATGTGCGTCGCAACCGTGCTCTCGGTGCTGTCCTGCATCAGCTATTTCGTAAAAAATAAGGATATATTGAAGGACCTCGTCTGAGTCCTGTTTTTTGGACAGACGGTTTGTATGATATGAATAGAGTATTGAGGAGGGCTTAGATATGTCGGTGGAGAAACAGAAAGCGCTGGAGATGGCGCTCACACAGATAGAAAAGCAGTTCGGCAAGGGCAGTGTGATGAAGCTTGGAGACAAGGCAAACATACCCGTATCGGTGATTCCCACGGGCTGTCTGGAGCTCGATATCGCGCTCGGCGTGGGCGGCGTGCCGCGCGGGCGCATTATCGAAATATACGGACCGGAATCGTCGGGTAAAACGACGGTCGCGCTGCATATGGTGGCCGAGGCGCAAAAGCTCGGCGGCGCGGCGGCGTTTGTGGACGCGGAGCACGCGCTGGACCCGATTTATGCGAAAAACTTAGGCGTCGATACGGATAACCTTTACGTGGCGCAGCCCGATACGGGCGAGCAGGCGCTCGATATCACCGAAGCGCTCGTTCGCAGCGGCGCAATCGATATCATCGTTATCGACTCGGTGGCGGCGCTTGTGCCCAAGGCCGAAATCGACGGCGAGATGGGGCAGTCCCACGTGGGCCTGCAGGCGCGGCTCATGTCTCAGGCACTCCGCAAGCTCGCGGGTATCGTCAACAAATCCAACACCGTTGCGGTGTTTATCAACCAGCTTCGTGAAAAGGTGGGCGTGATGTTCGGCAACCCCGAAACGACGCCGGGCGGGCGCGCGCTCAAGTTTTACGCGTCGGTACGCCTCGATGTGCGCCGCATCGAAACCATAAAGAGCGGCGATGAAATGATTGGCAACCGCACGAAGATCAAGGTGGCGAAGAACAAGGTGGCACCGCCGTTTAAAAATGCGGAGTTTGAGATTTACTACGGCGAGGGCATCTCTGCGGAGAGCAGCGTGTTGAACCTCGGTGTGACGCTCGGGCTCATTAAAAAGTCCGGCTCATGGTTCTCCTACAACGATGTGCGCATCGGGCAGGGCAAGGACAACGCGCGGCTCTATCTGAAGGACAATAAGGACGTTTATGACGAGGTCAAGGCCGCGATACTCAAGGAATACAACCTCGGCAACGTGATCACGGCAGCTTCGGAAGGTGAATAATAAGAACAAACTGTATTTGGGAAGCACTGGTTAACCTCAGCACTGTCTTTACGGCTGATTTTGTACTTTGCTGTATCACTGAAATCTTAAAGTAGCGTTGCTATTTTGAGATTTTGTTCCTTACAGAGCGCAAAATCCTCACGTTAAATCAGTTCATATCGTTTCATCATTGCTTCCCGGGTAATAAAAAGTGTAAATTTATTTGACTATAAATTTGCGGCACCTTTGATAATTGGTCAGACATGGTGTATAATCGGCTTAAGGTGGTGCAGTATTCTAGTCGGTACTACGGTTTCGAAGGCGGGCCTAAAAATCCGCAAACGGGCACATCGATGAAGTTTCTTGTGTTGGCCGCTGACGCCCAGTCGGGGGCTGATGCTGGAAGTTAAGGTCGTGGGGCGATCCGCAATGGCATGCGGGCGTAGACCCCGCTTCCGCGGAGACCCAAGCAGGTGATGGCTTTTCGCTGTTACTACTTGGGGTGGAAACCTGTTATGCGGCGACAAGCTGTGTACAGAGTAGCCTGCCTTGAGTTTTGCGGGGCGTTATTGCAGAACACGCTTTGGAGTGCCATGGCCAGGCACACCGGAGACGATTGCTGCGAGAAACCCGCTGGGCAAAAGAGGCTAGAAACCGGTTTTGTGCTGTCGAGGAAAACTCCTAGACTGTAGAAGTGCGCGAAAAACGCATCAAGATATTTTGGAGATTATAGTGTGGTCTAAACGGCAATCCAGTCACGCGGCCGGCGACGGGGCGTTTCAGGGTTTAAAGGGAAACCGCTTCATCGGCGACGGGAAGTACCCCTGAAGGGAAATCCTACTGGACCTAAGCTGCAAGGTTTATCCAAAGTATCACCACCGTTTTTTTATTTGGAGATTTTTTTGGCTAAGAAGAGGCTCAACCGAAAATTGAAATATTGGGCGCTGAAGGTGTTTCTGATTTCGCTCGTGTTAACGGCGGGCATCAGCATCGTCACGGAACTGCTGATGGATAAGCTGTCCGTCGCAACGGCGGCGCTGCTCATCCTTATCATCGTGCTGATCGGCGTGATTTTTGATATCATCGGCATCGCCTTTGCCACTTGCGAATCGACGCCTTTTGTGTCGATGGCGTCCAAAAAAATAAAACGGGCCAAAAGCGCACTCGTGCTGCTGCGCAACGCGAGCGTGGTATCAAATATCTGCGGCGACGTGGTGGGCGATATCTGCGGCATCGTCAGCGGTGCGGCGGGCGCGGCCATCGCGGTGAAAATCATCGCGCAGGCGCCTGCGGCTCCCGAAATCGTGGTCACAATCGCGATTTCGAGCGTGATAGCGGCACTCACTGTGGCGGGCAAAGCGGCAGGCAAAAAGCTTGCCATCAATAAAAACAAACAAATCGTCAGCTTCGTTTCATATGTGCTGATGTTTTTTTTACGGGATCAAAAGCATGGCTGAGAAAATGCGCATCGATGTTTACTTGCATGAAAAAGGGCTCGCGGAAAGCCGCGAAAAAGCGCGCGCGCTGATTATGGCGGGCGACGTGAGCATTGACGGTCAGATGTGCGCCAAAGCTTCCGCCACTGTGGCGGACGGCCAGCAGGTGACGGTTAAGCAAAACGACGCGTTTGTGAGCCGGGGCGGAAAAAAGCTGCAAAAGGCGATTGACAGCTTCGGGCTTAGCTTATCGGGCGTGACCGCGATTGACGTGGGCGCATCGACGGGCGGCTTTACCGACTGCATGCTCCGCGAAGGGGCCGCGTTTGTTTATGCGGTGGATGTCGGGTACGGCCAGCTCGCATGGCGGCTCCGGCAGGACAGCCGCGTTTGTGTGATGGAGCGCCAGAACGCGCGCTATCTCGAGCCGAAGATGTTTGACAGACCCATCGGTTTTGCGAGCATCGATGTCTCCTTCATTTCTTTAAAGCTCATACTGCCTGCGGTTAAGAATATTCTGACGCCGCCGTTTGTGATTGCGGCGCTGATCAAGCCGCAGTTTGAAGCGGGGCGCGATTTCGTCGGTAAAAAGGGTGTTGTGCGTGACAAAAAGGTGCATATGGACGTGATTCGCAATGTGCTCGCATTCGCGGCCGACAGCGGCCTTACCGTTTGCGGCCTCGATTACAGCCCCATCAAAGGCCCCGAAGGCAACATTGAATATCTCGCCTGCCTGCGTGACAGCGGTGAACCGGCTGCGCCGGATATCGCTTCCATGGTGGATGCCGCTCATGAAGGCGCGGAATAACGCGAAAAACCGCGCGATTTCCTGTTGTATAATTATCCAACATTATTTATAATAATAGATATATGGAGATGAAAAACGTTGGCATATTCGCCAACCCGTGCAAAGATATCAATATGCAAGGGGCCCGTATGGTGGCCGGGCAGCTTCGCGAAAGGGGCATTCACGTATGCTTTGACGCGGACGCCGTGCCGGAAGGCGAAAGTGATATCATTGACTATTCAAAAATCGACTGCCTGTTTGTGCTCGGCGGAGACGGTACGCTGCTCAAAGCGGCACAAACCGCAAGCCTGCACGGCGTCAGTATACTCGGCATCAATTTGGGGCGGCTCGGCTTTTTAACCGAGGTTGAGCTCAGCGGCACAGAGCAAGCCATCGAGAAAATTCGCAAAGGCGATTGTTATGTGGAATCGCGCATCATGCTGCATGGCAGCGTATATCACGACGGCGAAAAGCGTTTTGAAATCGAAGCGCTCAACGATATCGCCGTGCTGAAAAAGGATCTGTCGCGCATGGTGAGGCTCGAGCTTCATATCGGGGGTGCCTTGGCAGACTGTGTGGATTGTGACGGCATGCTCGTATCCACGCCCACAGGCTCTACGGGATATTCCTTAAGCGCGGGCGGGCCGATTTTAAGCCCGAAGCTCGATTGCCTGCTGACAACGCCCATATGCCCGCATTCCCTTCATTCACGCACGCTGGTGGTGTCCGGCGACGACGAGATCGTGATCAGTCCGGCTGCGCCGGGCGGCATTATGCTCACGACGGACGGCGTGCAGCAAACTGAGATACAAAACGGAGAAATGGTCAAAATAAAAAGGTCAAAGCATAAAGCGTGTTTTCTGAGGTTTCACGAAAACTATTTTTATCCTTTGCTTCGTTCAAAATTTTTAAACTGGGACAGATAAAAAAGCTTAGGAGGCAGCGATGAAACAGGGGCGGCAAAGCATTATACTGGAGCTGATTGAAAGTTTTGATATCGAAACTCAGGACGAGCTTTCATCACTGCTCCGCGAAAAGGGCTACGAGGTCACTCAGGCCACGATATCGCGCGATATCAAGGAACTCAAGCTCATTAAGGTTCAGTCGGAAACCGGCGCGTATAAATATGCCGCATCAGGGCGCGAAACCATGGGCAAGCTCGATATATTCAAGCGCGTTTTCCGCGACACGGTTTTGTCGGTGGAAACGGCGGCGTCAATGGTGGTGGTCAGAACCATGGCGGGCAGCGCCAATGCGGCAGCGGAAGCGATTGATGAAATGGATATTCCCGAGGTGGCGGGGACGCTCGCGGGAGACAATACGATTTTCGTGGCAGTTCGCGAAGACGGCATGCAAAAACGGATCGTCGAGATTCTTTGCGGCATGCTCAGCGCGAAAAGATAGGGGTATGGGGTCACCATGCTAAGCAAACTGATAATCAGAAATATCGCCTTGATTGAAGAACTCGAGGTGAACCTTGCCGCAGGCATGAACGTGCTGTCGGGTGAAACGGGCGCGGGCAAATCGATCATTATCGATTCGGTCAATCTGGTGCTCGGCGAACGCGCCGACAGGGAGCTGCTGCGCACGGGTGCGCCCAAGGCGGTGGTGGAAGCCTGGTTCAGCGGCGTCAATGATATTGTGAAAGACGTGTTGGCCGAGCAGGAGATTGAAGAATGGCCCGAGCTCGTGATGAGCCGCGAGCTGAGCCCCGCGGGCAAAAACGTGTGCCGCGTCAACGGCACGCTGATTACGCTGGCCGTGCTCAAGGATTTAAGCGACAGGCTCGTGGACATACATGGACAGCATGAGCATCAGTCACTGCTGAACGAAAAGAACCATATGGCGATGCTCGACAGCTTCGACGAACGCATCGAAGCGTTAAAGGCTGGGGTGGGTGCCGCATTCGCGGGTTACCACGATGTGGTGAGACGGCAGCGCACGCTTTTCGGCAGCGACGGAGACCGTGAGCGCCGTATCGACATACTCAATTTTCAGGTCAACGAGATCAAAATGGCGAATATCGCCGACGGCGAGGAAGACGAGTTGAATGCGCAAAAGATACGGCTCAACGCGGCCGAGAAGATTATGGATGCGCTTTCCGCTTCGTATAACGAGCTGTACGAAGGCGAGCCGGTTAATGTACTGTCGGCGCTGAAAGACGTGAGCCGAAGGCTCGGCGGCATTGCGGATGTGGACGAGCGTTATGACCAGATGGCTGCGCGCGTGGACGATGCCTATTATACGCTCGAAGAGGTCGCATCCGCCATTCGCGGCGACATGGATGACGGCCTGTTCGATGCCGATACGCTCGAACGCGTGGAGGACAGGCTCGCGCTGATCGCTTCGCTCAAGCGCAAGTACGGCGATCCGGCGGTGACCGGCACGTTCATAAAAAAAGCAGAGCAGGAGCTCAGCGATCTGCTGGGCAGTACCGAGCTGCTAGAGCAGCTGGCCGCCAAGGCGGCGGCGCTCAAGGGCGAGCTTTATCAAAAATCGAGCGCGCTGTCCGTGCTGCGCCGGGAAGCCGCGCAGCAGTTTGAGCAGCGCATGGTGCAGCAGCTTGCCGACCTCGGCATGAACTCGGCTGTTTTTTCTGTCAATTTTGCAGAAATGGCCGATATTGAGAATTGCGCGTTTTCAAAAAACGGCATCGATACGGTTGAGTTTTATATGTCCACAAACCGCGGCGAGCCGCTAAAGCCGCTGCGCAAAATCGCATCGGGCGGCGAAGTATCGCGCATCATGCTCGCGCTCAAAAACATCGCGGCGGACAGAGGCGGCATACCGACGATGATATTTGATGAAATCGATACGGGCATCAGCGGGCATATCGCGCAGGTGGTGGCGGAAAAGCTGCAAACCATTTCCCGCGGCAGACAGGTGGTCTGCGTCACGCATTTGCCGCAAATTGCAAGCATGGCGGACAAGCATTTTCTGGTTACAAAACGCAGCGACGACGAGACCACGAGAACGTATCTGCTGCCGCTCGATGATGACAGGCGCGTTGATGAAATTGCGCGGCTTGCGGGCGGCGATTCCGATGTGTCCAAGGCGCATGCACTTGAAATGATCAAAAAATCCGACATTTTCAAAAACGACAATTAAAACAAACCCTGCAGATTATTTCAAAGTATAAATCCACGAACCTCTAACGACAATAATAACAACAAATCGTTAAGAGGTGTTTTTTTGAAAAAGATAATCAGAGTCTGCGGGATTTTAGTAGTGGCATTGCTTTGTGCGGTTTACTTTTTGCCTGCCGTACGCAGCTATTCCAATATACCAAACGAGATATATATACAAAAAGGGACACAGAAGGCCATTGATCTTGGGCTGCCCATTAAGGCCGACGTCGAGGCCAAGGGCGTCATCAGCCTGTCGGGAGATACGCTCGAAGAAGCGACCGGTATGCAGAGCCCACTCGTGATCGATTCGGTGGGCAGCGGAGATGCGACAATCGAGCTGTCCATTTTCGGGCTCCCTGTCAAAACGGTCAGGGTCAACGTCAGCGATGAAGTGATGGTGATTCCGGGCGGCCAGAGCATCGGCGTGACGCTGTATACGAAGGGCGCGCTCGTGGTGGGCATCACAGGGCTGGAGATGGAAAACGGCTCCACGGCCAACCCGGCGCGCGAAGCGGGCATGCTGCCCGGCGACGTGATTGAGAGCATCAACGGCGAGATGGTACAGAATGCCGACCACGTCAGCAAAATTGTGGACCAGTCGGAAGGGACGCTCGACGTGGTGGTGGATCGGGCGGGGCGGATGCTTGATTTGCAGGTGACGCCCGTGCCGGATTACAAGACGGGCAAGCTGCGCCTTGGCGTATGGGTCAGAGACAGCACAGCCGGTGTGGGTACGCTCACGTTTATCGACCCGACCAACAGATGGTTCGGCGGGCTCGGGCATGCCATCTGTGACCTCGATACGGGCAGTGTGCTGAGCGTTAAGGAAGGCGAAATCTATTATTCTGAAGTGATACAGATCAACAAGGGCGAGAATGGCGTTCCCGGGGAGATCAAAGGTTATTTTTCGAGCGCTTCGGGCAATATGGGGCTGATACTCAAGAACACCGACTACGGCATTTACGGCACGGTATACGACAGCGTCGATTTGGGTAAATTGTCCAAGCCGATCGCTGTGGCACGCCCCGACGAAGTGATGCTGGGGCCTGCGAAGATTCTTTCGACGATTGACCATGAAGGCGTCAAGGAGTTTGACTGCGAGATCATCAAAATCAACGCCCAGAACGCGCCTGAGCAGAAGAGCCTTGTGATCCGTGTGACGGACGAGGAACTGCTCGAAAAAACGGGCGGCATCGTTCAGGGCATGAGCGGCAGCCCGATCATACAAAACGGCAAGCTGGTCGGTGCAGTGACGCATGTTTTTGTCAACAACCCGACGAAAGGATACGGCCTTTTTGCGGACTGGATGCTGGAGCAGACCGAATGATTTGTTGTCGATTTTTGTTGAATTTTGGGATATTTTAAGATTATTGATTTATATTAAAGGGTTTTCAAACCAAAACGTTGAATTGAATAATGCTATTATTCAAAGCCATATGTTGTAGTTATTAATAGAAGGGCAGGCGGAAAATTGAATTATTCTGAACCATACCGGACGATTCTTGCGGACAGCAGCCGCGATTACTTGAAGCTTGTCTCATCGTTTCTTAAGGAAACGGAAAAGTTTGATATTATCGACTACGCTTTCGACGGCAAGCAGGCATACGAACTCACAAAAACTCACAAGCCCGACCTTTTGGTGGTCGATCTCATTATGCCGGTTCTCGACGGCTTTGCCGTGCTCGAAGAATTGGGACGGGACGGCTATACAGAGAACACCAAAGTCGTGATGACATCGGCGGTCAATCTGGATTTTGTCATGAAAAAGGCAGAGAGCTATAACGTCGATTACGTCTTTTTGAAGCCTTTCGATAAGGAAGTGTTCAAGAGGCGGCTGACTGAGCTGATGTCTTACGATGCGGCGGAAACGCGCGTTTTCGGCAGCAAGATGGAAGCCGATCCGAGCCAGATTGTAACCTCGCATATCAAAAAGGTGGGCATCACGGCCAATATCAAGGGCTACCATTATCTGCGGGACGCCATATTGCTCGTGCATGAGGATTTTGACCTGATGAGCCACCTAACCACCGGCCTGTATTCCACGGTGGCCAAGAAGCACAATTCCACGCCTCAGCGCGTGGAACGCGCGATGCGCCATGCGATTGAAACCGCATGGAACCGCGGCAATATTGAGGTGCTTCAGGATTTCTTCGGGTATACGATACTCGACACCAAAGGCAAGCCGACCAACGGCGAGTTTATCGCGATGCTCGCGGACAAGCTCAATACGGAGCTTAAATACGTCGATTAGCATACGCGCTTTTCATGCCGCATATCTATCATTACAGATGATATGCGGAGGCGGTGTGCTTGCTGAACGATACGAAAAGACGAATCTATACGGATGTGCTCGATAACAAAGCGCAATATCTGTTGATCGTCTTTTTTTTGGTGGTGGGCATCACGGCAGGCACGGTGACGGTGAGCCATTTGCAGATGGATACCCAGCAGGCGCTGACGAGCTATAAGGATTCGCTGTTCATGTCCGTCAAGTCGGCAGACCCTGAATTCTGGGGCATCTTTTTTCATTCGCTGCTGTATCATACGCTTGTATTCGGTGTGATTGCCGTGTTTTCGCTGATGATGCTGGGCATCCCTGTGATTATTGCCACACTCGTATTCAAAGGCTTTTGTCTCGGGTTTACGATCGGCGTGCTCGCGCTCGATATGAGCGTGGGCGGATTTTTGGCCATCGTGGTCTGTTTGTTTTTGCCGAATCTGATTTTTATTCCATGCGTTTGTAAGGCGGGGGTATTGGGGCTTAATAATGCGATACAGGTTTTTAAAACAAGGCATATTCCCAAAACGGCGCAGGATAAGCTGATATCCTCCAAGCCGTATTTTTTAAGATTGATTATTGTATACGCGATCGGCTTCATCGGCATACTGATTGAATCGCTGCTGACGCCCGCGCTGATGAAGCTGATATAACCCTTATTTCCTGATATTAAAATATAGTCCGAATCTGTTCATATAATAATTGGAAATAGCTGAAGTTATCTTATTATGTAGCATTGTAATTATTTTATTTAGAGCAACTTTCCATTATATGTTTAATATTCACAAACCTAAAGAGATTATCAAAAACAGAACGATCTACATGAAACCCGGGATTAAAAAATTCGGCCTCAATCATACTAAGCATCTCCAAGGTTTCCTGTTTTATTTCTTCTTCCGATTTATTTACAGCATAAAAATGAGTTCCATTAACAGACCAATTGATAATAGAATGTTTGATTTTGCTATCAAAATGTATTTTTTTATCCATCGTACAATAGACATCAAGAAGTACATCTGTATCTGTGATTGATATTACAATGAATCCAACAATCTGATTGTATTTCCATATTGGTTTAGGATAAAAAAGATTGTGAATAACATGATCTGCATCATATTCTTTCCACCCATTACTAACAAATTCATTTAATAAATTAGACTTTTTTTTATTCCATCTCTTATCAAAAGTTTTTTCACTCATAGAGTATATTGGAATTTCAAACAAAGTTATCTCATCCATATATGCCTCCGCACATTTTTATAGCAATCGAGATTATTTTTCTTACGCAGTATATCAATTCGCTATGCTTTTTATATTATAGTATATCAATCGGTTTGGTCATCTTTTTTTATTTTGCATAACGCCATCCGTTGCATCAAAAAATAGAATACGCTATAGTTGTCGGTAGAGGTGAGTAAAATGAATAAAGAACTGATCAATACGGATAAAGCGCTCGCAGCCATCGGGCCATACGCGCAAGCCATAAAAGCCAATGGCTTTTTGTTCACATCGGGGCAAATTCCCATCGACCCCGAAACGGGCAGTATCGTTACGGGCGGCATTGAGGCACAGGCGAATCAAGCGCTTAGCAACCTAAGCGCTGTTCTGAACGCCGCAGGTCTCGGGTTTAAGGATGTCGTCAAGACCACAGTCTTCATTAAAGATATGAACGATTTTCCCGCGCTCAACGCGGTTTATGCGCAGTATTTCACGCAGCCGTATCCCGCGCGCTCGTGCGTGGAGGTGGCGCGGCTGCCCAAGGATGTGCTCGTGGAAATTGAAGCCGTGGCGGTGTGTTCATGACAAAACTCGGCGCTTTTTCGCGGACGGAGCTGCTGCTCGGTTCGGAAGCGATGGACAAGCTTAAAAATGCGTCGGTGGCGGTGTTCGGCATCGGCGGTGTCGGGTCGTATACCGTGGAGGCGCTCGCGCGCAGCGGCGTGGGCGGCATTGCGCTGTTCGACGACGACAAGGTGTGCCTGACGAACATCAACCGCCAGCTCATTGCCACGCGCGACACGGTGGGACACAGCAAGGTCGATGCGGCCAGGGAACGGATACTCTCGATCAACCCGGATTGCCGCGTGGAAACGCACGCATGCTTTTACACGGTCAACAACGCCGATGAATATGATCTGTCACACTATTCCTATATTGTCGATGCGATCGACACGGTATCGTCCAAGCTCACGCTGATAGAGCGGGCCCGGGCGGCGGGCGTGCCGGTTATCAGCTGCATGGGCGCGGGCAACAAGCTGGACCCCACAAGGTTTGAGGTGGCGGATATCTATCAAACATCCGTGTGCCCGCTGGCAAAGGTGATGCGTCACGAGCTGCGCGCGCGCGGCATTGAGAAGCTCAAGGTCGTGTATTCCAAAGAGGAAGTATTAAAGCCAAGTGACGATGCGGCGCTGAGCTGCAAAACGGGCTGCGTCTGTCCGCCCGGCACAATGAGAAAATGCACCGTGCGGCGGCAGGTGCCCGGCAGCATTGCGTTTGTGCCGTCCGTCGCGGGGCTGATACTTGCGGGCGAGGTCATCAAAGACCTAAGTGGTATTCAGGACGCCTGAACGATAACCGAAGACAGCTCGCTGAACGGATTTTTGCGTACGGCGAGCGACCAGAGGTATGGATAACGCGCTTTGAGATGCTTCATATAATTGACCCATTCGTAGCCAAGCAGGCCATAGGCCCGCGAAACATCGCCCTTGAGGTGTTCGACATCCGATTTGGGCAGCGCTGCCACGTCTGTTCTGCTGGATATTTCGTCAACGAGGTGGTAGAGCGCCCAGAGCATATCCGTGAAGGTATCGTGTTCCAGCAGATTCGGGTTTGCGAACATCCTGACGATCTCTTCCTTGGCAGGCAGCGCGTCTTTGAGCGCCTGTATCGACTGGGCGTCGAGTGCGGCGTGTACGGGGCAGCTTTTCACGGCTTTGGCCGCAGTATCAAACGCTTTATCGTTCCACGACGGCTTCATATCGACAAGCGCCTTGACCGCTTCGATATCCGCCAGCACTGCATTGAGGGATTTGAGCGCGCCGGAGCCTGTTTCGCTGAAGAACGCGCTGATGACGATATTGACCTGTTCGAGCCGATCCCGTTTTTCACGCGTGCTGAGTATGCGGTCCAGCACAAAAGTAATCAAGACAACGTCCAGCGGCAGAAAGATCAGATCCTGAAATATCAGGAACTCGGATTCCACCGTGTTGTGGAACAGAATCTGCTGTAATATGAAAAAAACAGCGGATGAAAAGATCAGCAGTATGATGACGACGTGATTAAAACGTATACGCTTCATAAACCCTCCATTTATATATTATCTGCATTCAATTATAAAAGCGAGGCATACCGGAGCGCAAGGTGGATTATGTGATTTTGTGTGCTGTAAAAAGCGCAAAAAAAAGGGAATTATTGCTTGACATTTGCATAGCCGGCCTGTATGATAACCGAGGATTAAAATTCGAGGAGGTGAGAGGATGATAACAACGATGCCTAAAGCCATCAGCTGCAAACGCGTCAGCGCGGTATCGGCACGCAAAGGCTTATACCGGGATACTTATTTTCGCCTCTCGCCTGATTTCATAATGTGATGCCTATGCATCCATATATGTCTTTCATGCCCTGAAGGCGAAGCGCTTTCGGGGCTTTTTATGTAATTCCGAGAGCGGCAGTTCAATTAATTGATCATGAAAGGATTTATTAAGGGGTTACTAATATGTTTTCTTCCGCAAAAAATGTTCTTCTTATGCCGCGATGCAAAACCTTTTCCGATAAGCTGATTCATCTTGCCCTGCCCATGATGCTCCAGCAGTTTTTAATGTCGTCGCTGTTTATTTTCGATACGGTGTTTGTCGGGGCGCTCGGTGATGAAGCTCTCGGCGCCGTGGGCCAGGCGGGAAATGTTCTGATGCTGCTGTGGTGCGGTTTCACGGCATTGTCGAGCTCAGGTGCGATCTTTACCGCACAGTACTGGGGTAAAGACCGGGACGAAACAGGCATCCGGAAAGCGTCCACCGTCAGCCTGATGGCCACCATGCTGATCGCCGTATTCTTCTTCACACTGTCGTTTTTCTTTAAGAACGAGGTGATGAGCGTGCTGACGCGAGACGACAGCGTGCGTAAAATCGGTGCCGAGTATCTGTCGATTGTGTGCTTCGCTTATCCGATATGGGCGGGCGCATGTGTGCTCGCGGGCATGCTGCGTGCGATGGGCATCACGAAGATGCCCATGATCGCGTCGATCTGCTCGGCGGCTTTTAACATACTGTTCGACAGCGCCTTTGTGGGCGGCAACTTCGGCTTTCCCAAGCTCGGCGTTCCGGCTGCGGCGATTTCCACTGTCGCGGGGGCGGTGCTTGAGATGATATTGCTGCTTGTTTTCGCACGCCGGTCCGGCAGCGCGATCACGGCGAGGCGGCGGGACTTTGTCTGGCCCGGAAAAGAGATGATCAGAAAATATCTGAAAACGGCGCTGCCGCTCATCGCCAAAGATCAGCTTTGGGCCGGAGGCGTGGCGGTATACAGCATTTCGTTTGCGGCGCTCGGCGTCGCATCCACGGCCGGGTACAACGTTTACAACACGCTTATGCAGTTTATGAACGTGCTGTTTCTCGCGCTCGGCAACGCAGGGGGCATACTGATCGGGCACGAGCTCGGCGCGGGAGAAATCGACAGAGCGAAGAATTACGCGTGGCGGCTGCTGAGGGCTGTGATACTGTCGTCGCTGGCGCTGTGTCCCGTTTTCATACTGCTGCGCGGCGTCATGATGCTTCCTTACCCGAACCTGACGCCCGAAGCCATCGGGTATGCGCAGGAGTCGTTGGTGCTCGCCGCATTAACAATATGGGCGCGGGGCATCAACTTCACCAATATGGACGGCATACTGCGGGCCGGCGGGGATACATTCGGTGCCGCGGCTATTGATATCGGCATGCTGTGGCTTGTCGGCGTTCCGCTGACGGTCATCGCCGGCATGCTGCTGCATCTGCCGTTTTTGATCGTGGTGCTGATGACGTGTGCCGAAGAGGTTGTGAAGGCGGCAGTCAGCATTGCACGGGTCAGAAAATACAGGTGGGCCAAACAGCTCGTGTAGCTCGTATGCATCCGCTTTGCAAAAGGCGGGCCGGTTTTATTGCGGGCGCAAAATATTTTTTGAAACGCGGAACAAAAGCGTTGACAAGTGAAAGGGTGTTTGATAAGATATTTGAGCGCTCGCAAGACAGGGCAGCGGAAAAAAGGCGGTAGAGACGGGGCGAGAGCGCCGGAAAAAACCAGCCAAAAACGGAGTTGACAAACGCGGTTGCGTCTGGTAACATACGAATTCCGCGCCGAGTAAGCGGTGCATTGCGGGTGACTGAGAACATTGGGAACCGGCAGAAAAAACGGTGTTGACAAACGGATAAGAAGTTTGTTAATATACAAATCCACCGCGAGAGCGGTGGGAACAGAACCTTGAAAAAATAATCAGCACTATCAAATAGTAACGCAAGTTTTTGAAGAGGAGCCCGGGCAAACAATAGTTTGTTAAACTCAGTGGAAACACTGATAATATTTTAAACTAAGAGTTTGATCCTGGCTCAGGACGAACGCTGGCGGCGTGCTTAACACATGCAAGTTGAACGGGGATATTGATTTCGGTTAGTATCCTAGTAGCGGACGGGTGAGTAACGCGTGAGCAACCAACCTTTGTGAGGGGGACAACAGCTGGAAACGGCTGCTAATACCGCATGAGACCACGGTTTCGCATGG
>JAEYKW010000016.1 GCA_023408075.1 Bacillota bacterium
AAGCCTTTCTGGACTACGCCAAGCAGCTCAGCGACAACGGATATTCCAACGGGACTCAGGATTGGAAGGACGCCTGGTATGCCGACATGGCAGGCTCGGGCGAAAAACCCGTCTTCGGCTATTTCGGGCCCGCATGGCTGATCAATTACGTCATGGTCAGCAACTCAGGTGCCACGTTTCACAATGACGGCACGCTGGCTGAAGCCGGCGGCACCTATGGCGACTGGGCCATCTGTATGCCGCCCGTCGGCTTCTTCTGGGGCGGCACCTGGGTGCTCGCCAATAAAGAGCTTGATAACGATCCCGGCAAAAAAGCAGCCGTCGCAGAGTTGATTGACTGGATTACCCTCCAATGCGGCGAAGACTCGCTTCAGTATCTTTGGGCCAATGGCACGGCTTTCGATAATGACAACACAAAGGACACGGCCGCTTCCGGCACGGTCATGGCCATGGCCGACGGCACGCTCGATTTCCTCGGCGGGCAGAATATGTTCGATGCATTCATACCGGCCAGCCGAAATATCAACGGCGCAATTATCACGCAATATGACGAGCCTATTAATGTCATCTGGCGCGAACAGGTCAAAAAGTACGCCGACGGAGAGTGCACACGCGATGAGGCCATCGCCGCATTCAGGCAGGAAGTGAAAGACCAGCTTCACATCGACGCGGCTTCGTAAAAGCCGAGAGTGTCAATAGCCTATAAAAGCGTCATCATTGACGACGAAGTGAAGCGGGTGGTGACGCACACGGTTCCCGGTTTAAGCATCTCTCCACCGGTCACCTTCAAGGACAGCCCCCAATCCACCCCGATAGGGCCGCTATCAGGGGACTGCGTATGATATTTTTTGACACTCCGGTGACTTTGCAGAATCCGGGAGATAGCAACACAAACGTGACGATGATGCGCACAATATGCTTATTCCGGTTCTGTCCCGGTGACCGGCGGGATCATGGACATTTTGTGAACAACGCCTGCGCTTGTTTTACATCGAAGCATTTTATGTTATAATACCTGCTGATACGTTACAGGAGGAGCTATGCTGAACTTATGGCGCAACCGCCCTTTGATGGTCACCATCATTGTGGTCATCATATTGCTTGTCGTTCTTGTCATCACGGCAGGCAGCAACAATATGTCCGGTACGGAGAGCGTGGTGGGCAGCATCTTTTCCCCTGTGCAAAAAGCGCTCTATTCCGCGACGGATGCGATCGGAGACTTTTTTGACCGCATGTTCTCCGGCAGCGATCTGCAGGCCGAAAACCTGCAGCTGGAAGCCAGAGTCGCGGAGCTCGAAGGTCAGCTCGCGGACTACAGCGAAATCAAAGCAGAAAACGACCGTTTAAAAACTCTGCTCAATTTTGACACAGAAACTGAAAAGCTCGAGTTCAAAACCGCCCATGTCATCGGCGAAGCGCCGGGACATTGGTTCAACATACTCGATATCGATATGGGTATCGCGGACGGCATTAAGGTGGACATGCCCGTTGTTAACGGAGACGGCCTCGTGGGGCGTGTGCTCAAAACGGGCGCAAATTACAGCCGCGTGCTCGCCATCATCGATTCGTCCAGCGGCGTCTCGGCGATCGTTGAGCGCACGCGTGACCTCGGCGTGATCAGCGGCTCCAACACGGCGGGCGATGAAGACCCGCTGCTCACGATGGACAACCTGCCGCTTGATGCCGATCTGATGCCGGGCGATAAGGTCATCACATCGGGGCTGGCAAGCACATTTCCGAAGGGCGTGGCCATCGGTGAGGTTGTGGAAGTCAGCCAGAGCAACGACGGCATGAGAAACAAAGCGATCGTCAAGCCGTATGTGGATTTTGCCCACCTCGAAGAGGTGATGATCATCACCTCAAAGCCTGCCAGCACCGACGAGGCGCTTGAATGAGATACATCATGCTGATTGCCGTAGCAGCGGTCAACCTGATTCTGACCGGCACGGTGTTTGTGAATCTTAATATCGCGGGTATCGCACCGGATATTCTCATCTGTTCGATGGTCTCCATCGCGCTGATGGAAAAAAACATGACCAGCGCGGTTATCGGCGGCATCTGCGGCCTCGTGCTCGATATCATGTTTGTCGGCATTATCGGCTCATACAGCATCCCACTGTTTATCACGGGTGCGGTTTTGTACTTTGCAAGCCGACAAATGCGCTATGTCGATAACTATCTTGTTCCTTTTTTGTTTGCTATGGGCGCGTATTTCATTAAGGAGCTTGTCACTGCGCTCATCGTGTATATGCTCGGCTACAGCTTCTCGCTGCCGTTTATGATGGTACGCTATATTCTGCCCGAAACGCTTGTGACCGGTGTTTTCATGCTGCTTGTTCATATGATCTTCAGGCGTATATACCGGTCTCCCACAATGCGCCCCAAGTATATCGACGACATCAAAAGGCTCTTATAGACCGGCTCCCCTATTTATCAACGCCAAATAAAAAGGCTTTTCAGCCTTTTTTATTATGTCAATCAACCCAGCCCCTGTCCCACCCCATAAGAAAACAGCTACCAGCAGGTGGCTGACGGACGTTCGTATGGACAGCTCTCACTTTACACCTCCCCCGGTGTTGCGTACCGGTTTCTCCTCTATGGATTTATCCCAGGCATGTGGCCAGTAAATGTTAAGTGTTCTCAGCCTTTTTGGTTTATTGATGACCTAAGCCCCGCCCCCTCGCGAAGGGCTGGCCCCGATAGGTACCTGGGGGGGCAAGATCGTCAGTATTTTAAGGCAAAAAAAGAACCGCAGATGATGGTTTCTGCGGCTCTTTTCACGGCGCCTGCTACAGCGCCAAACATAAAGGAGCATAAAGCGGTTGCTTAGAATTCATTATCACCATCCTTATTTTTTCTATACACAATTCAATAAAAATTGCACAAACGGGGACATTTTCTATACTTATCTTTTCACTTCTGTTATACTGCAATTAACATTTACTAAAAGGTGGGGTATTGTTATGGTCGAGATAAAAGAAGTCTTGAGCAAAAGTGACGTTAAAAAATACGTCAATTTCCCCGACAAACTTTACAAGGGCGTGGAGAATTATATCCCGGAGCTCAAATCAGAAGAATACTCAATGTATTCGCCAAAAACCAACTTTTCTTTTGAATACTGTGACGCGCGATTTTTCCTCGCTTACAGAGACGGCAAGATCGTCGGGCGCATCGGCGCAATCGTCAACAAAATGGGCAATGAAATGTGGAACGAAAAGAAAATCCGCATCACACGTATTGATTTTATCGACGATATGGAAGTCTCTGGTGCGCTTTTCAATGCCGTGGAAAGCTGGGGCAAGGAGCTCGGCCTGACAGAGGCGCACGGCCCCTTAGGGTTTACCGATCTTGATAAGGAAGGCCTGCTCGTAGAAGGATTTGACCGCATGGGCACTTCCGTCACAATATACAACTACCCGTATTACCCCAAGCACTTTGAAGCTCATGGCTACACAAAGGACACCGACTGGGTGGAGTTCCGCATCCGCACTCCCGAGAAAGGGGACAAGCGTGTGGAGCGCGTTCAAAAAATCGCCAAGCATGTGATGGAGCGCTCGAATATACGCTTTTACAACATCAAAAAAATCAAGGAAGCAGCGCCGATCATCATACAGATTTTCGAGCTGCTCAGCGAATGCTATAAGGATCTGTACGGCGTTGTTCCGTATACGGAAAACGTTGCGAAGGATTATTTAAGGCGCTTTACCCCGCTGTTAAACCCCGCCTTTGCCAAGTTCATCGTGGATGAAAACGACAAGCTGATCGGCTTCGGGCTCGCGGCACCGTCGCTCGCCCAGGCGTTTAAAAAAAGCGGAGGACATTTGTTCCCGCTTGGCTGGGTCCATCTTTTGTACAGCCTTAATCACCCCAAAGAGGTCGAGCTGTATCTCGTCGCGGTGCATCCCGACTATCAAAAATCCGGCCTTGCCGCGCTGCTTATGAACGAAATTACCGTTTCCGCCATCAACTACGGCGTTCAGTACGCGGAATCGAGCCCGGAGCTTGAGGACAACAAGCACGTGCAGGATTTCTGGAAGAACTACGATGTGGAGCAGCACAAGCGCCGCCGGTGCTACCATAAAATTTTCTAGGCTTTGCTCTCCAAAACATCGAGGGGACGCGAGGCGCTTAGCATAACGGCTTCCTCCATTGTGTAAACGCCTTTAGGCTGACCCATAAGCCATTTGGCCGCATATATCGCGCCTTGACCGAAAGCGGCGCGGTTAATCGATTCATGAATAATTCGGATGGTCTGGTTGGGCAGGCCGAATATCACCTCGTGCTTGCCCACAATGCCGCCGACGCGTATTGAATTGACATGTCTTTCCCTGTCCAGCCCCAAATCTTCCGCAATGCGCAGTGCCGTTCCCGAAACGTCCGGTTTGCCTTTAAAATGCTCTTCAATAATCTCAATATCCGCATGGGGTACAATTTTTTGCAGCACCTTGGAAACCTCAATCAAAAAATTGATGCCGAGCGTGATATTCGGCGAATACAGCACGGGCACCATATTGCCGAGCGCCTTGAGCTGCTCCAGCTGCTTTTTCTCATATTTTGATATGGCGGATACGATGCGTGTACCAAAGCGGGCCGCTTGTTTATAGATATCCACCGCGCTGTTCGCGGAAAAGTCGATGATCACATCCACGTAATTTTCTTTAAAAAAGGCGGCGGGATCAATGTGGCTTATGGAATAGATTCTGCCTCCGTCAAAATCAAAGCCCTGCAGACGGCTCGCGAATTCGCCTTCGTTGTTTGACGATCTCCTTATGACCCATCTTAAATCGCATTCCGCGTCCTTAATAATTTCGTTGGCGACCACAGCGCCGGTTTTCCCAAAGCCAAAGATACCGATTCTAATTTTCACCGATCACCCCTCCTTTTCTTTGTGCACCTCGTCAATTCCCGCATAAACTCAAATACACGGTGAGCAAACAAACGGATATGAAATCAGTCTATTTATGATTACAATGATTCAATTTTCCCCCGAAATATTCGGGACACCACCAACACTGCCAAAATTATAAGATGCAGACGAAGCAGCCTGCCGGGTCATCCGGCGCATCATTTACCGGCGAAGCGTCCAAGAAGTGAAAACGCTCCCGGCATAAGGACCCGCAATCCTGCGGTGCTATTGTAAGTAGGTTCACTATACCATACCACAGACCATAATGCAAGCAAGTGAAAACACATGAAAATTGATGATCTGTGTTCATCAATCGTTTTAGAGTCCTGCCATCATGTTTTTTGGTCAATTTCAGCCTTTTTTATGATTAGATTTTCTTTTTTGTAAAAACCCTTCCCCAAGCATCATATGCGGGCCGATGATACAATATTCATATATGAATACATCCAGAAGTTTCACACAGGCTTTGCATAAATTATACTTTTCTAAATTGGCTGCATGGTGTATACTGGCATGTAAGCAATCAGGAGAAAAACTATGGATACTATCCGTTTTGGACTTGATATCGGATCAACAACCGTCAAATGTGTGGTTCTCGATAAAGACAAAGCCATTTTCAGCGAATACAAAAGACATTTCAGCGATATCACAGGCAGCGTTTTGAAAATGCTTCAAAGCGCTTTTGCTGCACTCGGAGATTTGAATGTTTCCGTCTGTGTCACGGGGTCCGGAGGCCTCAGCGTCAGCAAATGGCTGGACATCCCGTTTGTGCAGGAGGTTATTGCAGCCAGCAGCGCCGTGAAAGCCTTTGTTCCCGGTACCGACGTGGCCATTGAACTCGGCGGCGAGGATGCCAAAATCACTTACTTCACAGGCAGCACCGAGCAGCGCATGAACGGCACCTGCGCGGGCGGCACCGGCGCGTTTATCGACCAGATGGCATCGCTGCTCGAAACCGACGCGGCGGGCCTTAATGAACTGGCCTCGAAAGCCGAGCACATTTACGACATCGCGGCACGCTGCGGCGTGTTCGCCAAGAGCGATATACAGCCGCTCATCAACGAAGGCGCAGCCCGCGAGGATATTGCAGCCTCCGTGTTTCAGGCGGTTGTCAACCAGACAATCAGCGGACTTGCGTGCGGACGCCCCATTCGCGGCAATGTCGCTTTCCTCGGCGGGCCGCTTCATTTTCTGCCCTCCCTGAGAGACCGCTTTATAGAGACGCTCAAGCTCAAAGTCGAGAATATTATGCATGCGCCGCATGCAATGATGTTTGTCGCGGCGGGCGCAGCCATACTTGCCGACAAGAAACAAACAAGCCTGCTGCAGCTCACTGACAAAGCCCGGACGGTATCCGCGTTTGAGGATGCGTCCGTCACGCTGCCGCCGCTGTTCAGAAACAAAAGCGACTATGCCGCGTTTGTGCAGCGCCACGCCAAAGCCGCAGTGCCGGTTAAGCCGCTTGAAGCGTGCACCGGCCCCTGCTATCTTGGCATCGACGCGGGATCGACAACCACGAAAGCGGTGATGCTCAATGATGCGGGCGAAATCGTCTATTCGCACTACGGCGCGAACAAGGGCCGACCGCTCGACATGATCCGCGAGATTATTTCAGATATATACAGCCGCCTGCCGGAAACCGCCTATATCGCTCATGCCGCTTCGACAGGCTACGGCGAGAATCTTGCCAAATCGGCATTTTCTTTGGATACAAGCGAAGTAGAGACAGTCGCGCATTACACGGCGGCGCGCTTCTTCCGTCCCGATACCGATTTTATACTCGACATCGGCGGACAGGACATGAAATGCATGCGCATTAAAGACGGCGTGATCGACGAGGTCATACTCAACGAAGCGTGTTCGTCGGGCTGCGGATCGTTTCTTGAAACGTTTGCGGCATCGCTCTCCTGCACGATACAGGATTTCTCGAAAGAAGCGTTGTTTGCGCCGCAGCCGGTGGACCTTGGCAGCCGGTGCACCGTATTTATGAATTCGAAGGTGCGCCAGGCGCAGAAGGAAGGCGCGACACTCGGCGGCATCTCCGCCGGGCTTTCTTATTCGGTGATCAAAAACGCGCTCTATAAAGTCATCAAGCTCAAAAATCCCGAAGAGCTGGGGGCCAGCGTGGTGGTACAGGGCGGTACGTTTTTAAACGACGCGGTGCTGCGCGCGCTCGAGCTGCTCTCCGGCCGCGAGGTGGTGCGGCCCGCTATCGCCGGTCTCATGGGGGCCTACGGTGCGGCGCTGATTGCCAGAAAGCGCTGTCCTGCGGGTGCTGCTTCCGCGATGCTGACGATGGACGCATTGAATGCGATGCGCATCAGCCAAACCTATGCGCGCTGCGGGCGCTGCGAAAACAACTGCCGCCTCACGGTCAGCCACTTCGGCGACGGGCGCAAATTCATATCGGGCAACCGCTGCGAGCGCGGCGGCTTGCAGGGCGCTGCCGGGAAAAATTCACTGCCCGACATGTACGATTACACATACAACCGGCTGTTTGCGTACCGGCCGCTTGACGAAAGCGACGCTGTCCGCGGGGTCATCGGCATTCCACGCGTGCTCGGCATCTATGAGAACATCCCGTTCTGGCACACGTTTTTCACCGCGCTCAAATACCGCGTGGCGCTTTCGCCGCGATCCACGCGCGGTGTTTACATCGCGGGCATCGAGAGCATACCGTCCGAATCGCTCTGCTACCCAGCCAAGCTGGCCCACGGCGCGGTGCGCAAGCTGATTGACAGCGGCGTCAAGACGATATTCCTGCCCTGCGTGCCTTATGAAAAAAAGGAGCAGAAGAGTGCGGCCAACAACTTCAACTGCCCCATTGTCACGTCGTACGCGGAAAACATAAAGAACAATATGCCCGAAATCAAAGAGCAGGGTGTGAATTTCCTGATGCCCTTTTTGCCTATGGATACCATCGCGCGGCTCACGAAGCGGCTCGTTGAGGAATTTCCCGGCATACCCGCGTCTGAGGTCAAGCGTGCCGCAAGGCTGGCTTGGAAAGAGAAATTAAGCTTCCAGAGCGACATCCGCCGCGAAGGCGAAAAGATCATGGCGCGCGTCAGGCGCGGCGAGCTGCAGGCCATTATACTCGGCGGACGCCCGTATCATATTGACCCCGAAATCAATCACGGCATATCATCCATCATCACGTCTCTCGGCTTTGCGGTGCTCACAGAGCAAAGCGTGGCACACCTCGGGGAATACAAGCCGCTGCGCGTGCTCGATCAATGGATGTTCCATACGCGCATCTATTCAGCAGCGCACCTTGCGGGCCGTACGGAAGGCTTGGAGCTCGTTCAGCTCAACTCTTTCGGATGCGGGCTCGATGCCGTGGTGACCGACCAGACGCATGATATATTAAAAGCCTACGGCAAAATATACACGCTGCTCAAAATTGACGAGATCAACAACACGGGAGCCATCCGCATCCGCCTGCGGTCACTCGCGGCGGCCATCGCCGAACGCAAAAAGAGGCGCGTCATCAGCGACATTGCGCATGCCGTGAAGCAGCGCGCCGTGGGATATAAAAAGGTCGTCTTTGAGAAATTCATGAAGAAGGATTTCACCATACTCTCGCCGCAGATGTCGCCCATCCATTTTGATTTTCTGCGCGCCGCGTTTGAAGCATCGGGCTACCGCTTCGAGCTGCTGCCCTCCGTAGACACAGCCGCCGTCGAAGAAGGCCTCAAATACGTCAACAACGATGCCTGTTATCCGTCCATCATCGTGACGGGGCAGCTTATTGAGGCGGTCAAGTCGGGCCGGTACGATACGAACCGGCTGGCCTGCATCATTTCCCAAACGGGCGGAGGCTGCCGCGCGTCCAACTATATCGGCTTCATCCGCAAAGCGCTGACGGACGCCGGATACGGCCACATCCCCGTGATTTCGCTGAGTGCGTCGGGGCTTGAAAAACATCCCGGCTTCAAAATCACGCTGCCCATGCTGCGCCGCGCGATGCATGGCATGATATTCGGCGACCTGCTGAACCGGCTGACGCTCGCCACACGGCCTTATGAGAAGACGCCCGGCACGACGCAGGCCATGTATGAAAAATGGCGCGATATCGCGCTAGGAGACATCAGGCGCTACAGCAAACGCACCTACAGGCTGCATATCTCTCAGATGGTGAGTGCTTTTGACGATATCCCCGTGACGGATCAGAAAAAACCCGTGATCGGCGTGGTCGGAGAGATACTTGTGAAATATCACCCCACCGCGAACAATCAGATCGTCAAGGTGCTCGAAGACGAGGGCGCCGAAGTCAAGGTGCCGGATCTTATCGACTTTTTGCTGTACTGTGCGTACAACATGGGTTTCAAGCACGAGAAGCTCGGGCGGCCGAAGCTGTTCATGCATTTTGGCAACCTTGCCATATCCATGATCGAAAACTCACGCAAGCTGATGCGAAAGGTATTGAGCCAAAGCAAGCGGTTCTCTCCCCCGTCGTTCATAGACGAAAAGGCGCGTGCCGCAGCCGAGTTTTTATCCCTGGGCAACCAGACGGGCGAAGGCTGGTTCTTAACCGGCGAGATGGCGGAGCTCTTAAAGGAGGGTGCGGACGGCATCGTCTGCGTGCAGCCGTTTGCGTGCCTGCCAAACCACATCGTCGGCAAGGGCGTGATTCAGCCCATACGCGCGCGCTTCCCCGAAGCCAATATCGTCGCGATTGATTACGACCCGGGTGCGAGTGAGGTGAACCAGCTCAACCGCATTAAGCTTATGCTCTCGCTTGCGCATGAGAAGATAGACAAGGCAGGCTGAGGTCAACACAATATTAATGAAAGTAACGGGGCGCCTTACAGGTGCCCTGTTGTTTTCTGTTGCCAAATAGCACCGAGTAAACGGGTTTATACTGTATCGCCGTTCTTCCTGCCATCAGCAAGCGCCTTCGCAGCTTCATACGCGGCGACACGTTTATAATCGCTGTTCCAGCGGTTTACGGCAATAAAATCGAACACGACCGCACCGGTATGCTGGCAAAAGCTCTCCAACTGTTTGAGACAACTCACGATACCGTTTCCCGACCCGCCCGCCGACGCAATCAACAGCACCTGTTTGGCGGATATCCTGCCGCTTATTCCGAAGTTGCAGCGTCTGAAACGGTCCAGAAAACATTTGAGCGTTTCAGTGACTTCCCCCCAATAGACCGGCGTTGCAATCACTATCGCGTCTGCCGACTCGATTTTATCGCCGACAGCCTCAAAGCCGTCATTGCCGTAAACGCAAATGTGCTGCTCCCTGCATATGCCCCACCCGTCATTGCATACAGCGCAGCGAACCAATTGCATATCGCAAAGACGAATCTCTTCAACACTGGCCTGTGCCTCACCGGCTCCGGCCATCACAGCCTCTATCACGGATTGGCACAATCCATCCGTCTTCGGATTCCCGGAAACTATAAGTACTTTCACAGCGATCACTCCTTTTTTATAAAAACGATCAAGCTTATTTTACCATGTTTATTATTTCCCCCGCAAAACATTCAAAAAGAAAAATCTGACCGTTGTCCCTTAATGACAAGCCTGTCCGAATCCCTTTTTCAGGCTTGGCTTTGGTAAAAATAGCAGCCTGACCTCACTTGCCGCAAAAAGACGCCCCGTGGCGGGGCGTCCTGATTCATTGCATATACTTTTGATCTTTGCGGCATCAATATTTGCCGAAGTCGTTGTCTCTCAAAACGATCGTATCCTTCTTGGCCCCGCCGCTTATGGCTTTCACCTCATTGCGGGCAATGTAAGCCCCTGTTTTCCCTTTGAGCTGGAAGCCCGACACCATCTCGCGCAGCATCTCGGCCTGGCTCGAAAGCTCCTCGCTCGCGGCAGCCGTTTCTTCTGATGTCGCCGAGTTGGTCTGCACAACGCGCATCATCTGATCGATGCTGGTGTTGATCTGCGTGATGCCGATCACCTGCTCGTTCGAGGCCACCGCAATCTGCGCCACAAGCTCCGCCGCCTCGTCCACGCCGCTCACGATGCTCTGCAGTGATTCGGCCGTCTTATCCGCGATCTTCGTGCCCGACCCGACGATCGTAATCGAATTCTCGATGAGCTCGGTCGTCTCCTTGGCGGCCTGCGCACTCCTCGCCGCAAGGCTTCTTACCTCATCCGCCACCACGGCAAAGCCCTTGCCATGCACACCGGCGCGCGCCGCCTCCACCGCCGCGTTAAGCGCGAGTATATTCGTCTGGAACGCGATATCGTCGATGACCTTAATGATCTTCGATATGCTCACCGACGATGCCTTGATCTCTTCCATCGCCTGCTGCATCTTCACCATCTGGCTGTTGCCGGCAGAGGCATCCGCTTTCGCGGTTTTCACAAGCTCATTCGCATTGTTCGCGTTCTCGGCATTCTGTGTCGCCTGTGCCGAAATCTCGGTGACTGTGGATGTCAGCTGGTCGATTTCGGCCGCCTGCTCCGAGGCCCCTTGGGAAATCGTCTGGCTGCCGTCAGAAAGCTGCCGCGAACCGGAGGCCACCTGTGTGGCCGCCGTATCAATCTCCGTCAGCACATCGTTAAAAGCCACAATGCTCTTGTTGATTGAATCCTTGAGCCTTGCAAAGCCGCCTTTATACTCCGATATGATACTGACCGTCATATCACCGCGCGCGATATGCTCCAATATATCCGTGACTTGATCGATATAATACTTCACGGTCTCCACCGTCGAGTTCAGCGCATTCTTGATCAACGCGTAATCGCCCTTGAAATCGCCCGATACGCTGACGTCAAGATTGCCGTCCGCCAGCCCGGAAAGAACCTCTGTTGATTCCTTAATCGGCGCGACCGTCGCATCGAGCGTCGTATTGAAGCCGTCCACAATTTTACGGTAAATGCCCTGATGCTTCTGTGCATCCGCGCGCACTTTCAGATCGCCTTCCTTGGCGGCACTGATGAGTATGGTCGTATCGCTTTCCAGCGTCTTGATCGATTTGGTGATTGTCCCGATCGCTTCACGCATCTGTCCGATTTCGTCTTTTCGCGGATAAACCGCGAGTGTAATATCAGTATTGCCCACGGCGAGCCGCTGCACGTGCTGCGTTAAGCGCTTAATCGGCTGGCTGAAGCCTCTTGCAATCAAAATACCGATCAGCACCGATAGAATCAACACAAATCCCGCGGCACCAATGGTGACATTCACGGCTGTCGATGATGTTTCTTTCGTTTGTGAATCCTGTTTCGTGGAGCTTTCAGTAATGACGTACTTTAAGGTGTTCAGCGTGCTTGATACTTTGCCTTCCGCTGTTTTCAGCTCGCCGAAACTCATAAGGTCATTTATAACGCCATCTTTCTGGCCTTGTCCTATTTTCTCAATTGCGTCTTTAAATTTCGTGATATAGATATCAAACTCAGATTTCATCGTCCGATAATCGTCCATAGAATCTTCGGATATTTTGCTCTCAAGCAGCGACAGTGTGGATGCATAGGTTTGCCTGTCTGTTTCCAGCTGCAATAAATTGCTCTCCAAGTCCTCTTCTCCGCTCATCAGCGTCTGTCTCAAATCAATGCAGCCTTTGTTAAACAGATCGGATAGTTTCGCCACCGACTGCACGGGCATCAACATATTCGAATACATGTTGTTTGCGGCGTTGCTGATCGACAGCATATTATAGACAGCAAAGCCGCCCATGGCTGAAGCCAGCACCGCGATAACAAGAAATCCGAGCAGCAGTTTGGGTGCAATTTTCACGTTGCCTAAGAACGATGAGTTGCGTATTTTAGGTTCTTTACGCTTGCGCCTTTCCCCCTTTGATTTTGCCTGTGTCTGACCACCCTGTTCCTCAACAGCTTCAGTCGTTCTCATAATGGCTTCAAGCTGCCCGCTGCCGTCATTGCCTTCTTGTGTCCGCTTGTTTTTCTTGAGTTTCATGACTGGTCATTTCCTCCGTATTTATTTAGTTGGCATATTTATTGCATCGCAAAATATACCAAATACGTATTTGTAACCTTTATGAAGACGCTTATATCTGTGTTTATTATTATATAATAAATATAAACTGAATCTTAGACAAAATAGCCGAAAATATTTTGATTCTTGTTAAATTTTTTATTATATGCCGATTATGTTTATTATTGTTTTTTGCAGGCGCACCCCAACAAACGCGTTCAGACGTTACTTTTAACTCTGGCAGAGCTTAAATCCAATCGTCATTATCCGCAAGAATCAGCTTTGCGGCAAAAGAACAGCGCCCCCGAAGGGACGCTGTTCTTTGTCTTTATGCTATCAATATTTGCCGAAATCGTCGTCGCTCAGCACGATCGACTCTTTCTTGGCTTCGCCGCTTATGGCTTTCACCTCATCGTGGCTGATGTAGGTTTCGCTTTTCCCTTTAAGCCGGAAGCCGGACACCATCTCGCGCAGCATTTCGGCCTGGCTCGAGAGCTCTTCGCTCGCGGCAGCCGTCTCTTCGGATGTCGCCGAATTGGTCTGAACAACGCGCATCATCTGGTCAATGCTGGTGTTGATCTGCCTGATGCCCGTCACCTGCTCGCCCGATGCCACCGCAATCTGCGCCACAAGGTCAGCCGCCTTGTCCACACCGCTCACAATGCTCTGCAGCGACTCGGCCGTCTTGTCCGCAATCTTGGTGCCCGATCCGACGATCGTGATCGAATTCTCGATGAGCTCAGTCGTCTCTTTTGCCGCCTGCGCACTCCGCGCCGCGAGGCTTCTCACCTCATCCGCCACCACGGCAAAGCCCTTGCCATGCACACCGGCGCGCGCCGCTTCCACCGCCGCGTTGAGCGCGAGTATGTTCGTCTGGAACGCGATATCGTCGATCACCTTGATAATCTTTGATATGCTCACCGAGGCCGCTTTGATATCCTCCATTGCTTTTTGCATCTTTTCCATCTGGCTGTTGCCGGCGGAGGCATCCGCTTTCGCGGTTTTCACAAGCTCGTTCGCGTTGTTCGCGTTCTCGGCATTCTGTGTGGCCTGTGCCGAAATCTCGGTGACCGTCGAAGTCAGCTGGTCGATCTCGGCCGCCTGCTCCGAGGCACCCTGGGAAATCGTCTGGCTGCCGTCCGAAAGCTGCCGCGAGCCGGAGGCCACCTGTGTGGCCGCCGTATCAATCTCCGTCAGCACGTCGTTGAACGCCACAATGCTCTTGTTGATCGAGTCTTTAAGCCTTGCAAAGCCGCCTTTGTACTCTGAGAATATGCCGACCGTCATATCTCCGCGCGCGATATGCTCCAATATATCCGTGACTTCGTCGATATAGCGCTTGACTGTCTCAACCGTCGAGTTCAGCGCATTCTTGATCAGCGCGTAATCGCCCTTGAAATCACCCGATACGCTGACGTCCAGGTTGCCATCCGCCAGCCCCGAAAGCACATTTGTCGATTCCTTTATCGGAGCGATCGTCGCATCCAGCGTCGCATTGATACCGTCCACAATGTCACGGTAAATGCCCTGATGCTTCTCCACATCCGCGCGCACATTGAGATCCCCATCCATCGCGGCACCGATCAATGTGGACGTATCGCTTTCGAGCTCTTTGATCGATTTGGTAATCGTTCCGATGGCTTCACGCATTTGCCCGATTTCATCTTTTCGCGGATACACCGCGAGCGTAATGTCGGTGTCACCCACCGCGAGCCGCTGCACATGCTGTGTCAGCCGCTTTATCGGCTGGCTGAACCCCCTTGCAATCAGCACGCCGATCAAGACCGATAAGACAAGAACAATGCCGATACCCGCAATGGTGAACATTTCAACGCCGGAAGACATCTCTTTGCTTTCTTTTGCCTGTTTTGCGGCATCGCTGGTGATAATGTTTCTCAAATCATCAAGGGCGTCATTCACTTTCGTTTCCGAGGAACGAAGCGCACGGTAACTCATAAGGTCCGCTTCCACCTGCGTCTTATTGCCCGCTTTGATTTCGGCAACGGCATCCTTCATTAACCCATTGTAATCATCATAGGTCGCCCGAAGAGCCTGATAGCTTTTTAAGGCATCACCCGACAGCAGCGCTTCGAGCATCTTCAATGTCGTCTGGCACTCGGTCTGAGCCGCGTTCAGCGCTGACAGATAACCCGTTAAGCTTTTTTCGTCAGACATCAGGGCATGCCGCAGCTGTACATTGCCTTCTTTAAATGTATCCGTAATCGTTAACACATTTCTGATCGGCAGTATGACGGTGCCGTTCATATAATCGACCACATCGCTGACGGCTCCCAAATTTGTGACCGAATAGACACCTATGCCTGCGCTGAGTAATGCGATAACAAGAAATCCAAGAAGAAGTTTTGGTGCGATTTTCATATTGCCTAAAAATGATGACTTGCGTATTTTCGGTTCTTTGATTGTGTGTTTTTTCTTTTTGGATTTGGGCTGAGTCTGACCATCCTGTTCCTCAGCAGCATCCGCCGTATTGATCACGGCTTCAAGCTGTTCCACGTTGTCTTTACCTGCATTTCTTCGCATGTTTTTCTTGAGTTTCATGACTGGTCAATATCCTCCGTATTTATTTAGTCGGCTGTTTATGAGAACGCAAAACAGTCCGAATACGTATTCGTAATCACTTGAGGGCATTAACATTTGCGTCTATTTATAAACTTGATTTTCCAGAATCAAAACATAATCTTAACAAAAACATCATAAAAAACCGGGGTTTTTTTTATTTTTATGCGTTTTTTTGCTATGTTTTTGGATATTATTTACTTCTATTATATATTATTTTGTATCATCCACACATTTCCTTGCGGTTCGCGCCGCTTTTTTCTGCTCATGTCAGGCAAATCAACGTAATCGTTTTCGTTGTATTTAAGGCAGGCGGCCAGCATTTTATATGCCATAGAAAACCGCTTTCTCATCATTGAAACTCTATCATAGATGGTTTGCTCTGCCCAACCATTGACACGGAGTCAATAAATAGAGCCGACGATCGGCCACAAAAAGATTGTTACAGGCTGCCCCTTGAAGGGGCGAATTTTTGTCAAATGCATTTGCATTAACTATGATGCACTTTTTCAGGCTCCCTCTCGAGGAGCAATTATCATCGACATGCGATGATGAAGTATTGTATTTACGGCTTTTTATTGACACCTCATCCGGTGCTTCGCACCACCTTCTCCTCTAGGAGCAATGTCATAAAGTTAAAATGTAAAGGAGTGGAATGAATACAGAACATACGATCTCTTGACAAATACAAAAGACGCCAAAAATTGAATGACTACTTTTTTTGGAGGGTATCATTCAATGAATCGCTTTGCAGAACAGCTTAAGAGGGTTTATACTATCATTCAAAG
>JAEYKW010000013.1 GCA_023408075.1 Bacillota bacterium
ACGCGGGGTGAAATATGATAGAGCGAGGAGATATATTTTACGCGGATTTAAACCCCGTTACCGGATCTGAGCAAGGCGGCATAAGGCCTGTGCTTGTGATACAGAACGACACCGGCAACCGGTTCAGCCCGACGGTGATCGTGGCAGCCATAACGTCCAATCTTGGCAAGGCACGCCTTCCGACGCATATCATCATCGACAATGATAAGCTAAGCGAAAAGAGCGTGGTTCTGCTCGAACAGATCAGAACAATTGACAAGACCCGGCTGATCAAAAAAGTAGGGCGGCTTAGCGAAAAGGAAATGCTTCGCATCGACGAAGCCATATCCATTAGTATGGGGTTTGATAAATCGAGGCAGACCGAGGAAGAATAAAGCGGAAGAAGACCCATCTTCCGCTTTTTAATTCGGTTTGTGTTGGAGGTGCCATGAACAGACGCATAAAGGACTACATATTGATTACGGTGGGCGTCGCGGTCGCAGTGGCCGGGCTCAACCTGTTTCTGGTCCCCAATAAAATCGCCGCGGGCGGCATCAGCGGTATCGCGACCATACTCTATCATGTGCTGGGTTTCCCGCTCGGCATCACGATCGCCGTGCTCAACGTCCCGTTGTTCGTGATCGGCTACAAATTTGTCGGCAGGAGCTTTGCGATACGCACCGCTTACGCGCTCGTGCTTTATTCGCTGCTTGCCGAATTTATCCCGATACCGAAATCTCAGGATATGTTTTTGGGGTGCGTTTACGGCGGCGTGCTGATGGGCGCAGGCATCGGCCTCGTGGTGCTGTGCGGCGGCAGCACGGGCGGCACCGATATGGCAGCCAAAATGCTGAGTTCGCGCTTTAAGCATATCGGCATCAGCACGTTCGTGTTTGCCATCGATTTCATCGTGATTTCATCGGCCGGCATCATCTTTGAGCCGCAGGCGGCGCTTTATGCCATCGCGTCGCTGTATGTATCCACCAAGCTCATCGAGGTGATGACCGTGGGGCTCGCCGTCTCCAAAGCGTTCTATATTATATCCGATAAGAACGACGAGATTGCCAAGGTCATTATCGAAAAACTGAGCCGCGGCGTGACGGCGCTGACAGCGAAGGGCGTGTACAGCGGAAGAGAAAAAGAGGTGCTGCTGTGCGTGCTCCGGTGGCATACGGAAGGCGCAAAACTGAAGCGCATTGTGAAAAGCATTGATGAAAATGCGTTTGTGATCGTGGCGGATGTCAAGGAAGTGATGGGCGAAGGCTTTTGAAAAAATCTTAAGTGAATGTCCCATGGACTGTTGTTTTCGTTTACATTTTGGTGGTATTATTGTCATAGAAGAAGAATAATATTGCGTTTTTGGCCGAGAGGAGCGTTTATCCGATATGATCAGTAAAGATAAAACGATGCCATGGTGGTTTGTTATTTTGACGGGGCTCATTGTGCTGGCGGTGGGTATCTATCTGCTCGTATCACAGGAGAGCGGGCTTAATGTGCTCACATTTCTGCTGACTATCGGCGTGCTGCTTTTCAGTCTCTACTACTTTTACAAGGCCTATAAATTCAAGGACGAGAACCGGCTTTTTGTGCCGTCTCTCGTGCATGCGCTACTCGATCTCGTGCTGTTCCTGCTGCTTATCATCATCAGAAATTCGCCCGCACTGCTCGGCGTGATTCTTTCGAGCTGGTTTATTATTTTCGGGCTGTTCGGCCTCATCAACGCGCGGCAGGACGGCGGCAACAGCATCAAAACGCGCATCAGCGCGCTGCTGCTGCTCGTCGGCGTGGTGCTTATACTGCTGCCGTTTTTGCTGAGCATCAACCATGTGCTGTTCCTCGGCATCGTCGCGATACTGATCGGCGTATTTCGAACCGTTCAGGGCATCATCTACAAGGTGCAGCGCGACGGGCGCACGTCGGGCGGGCGGTCGAACCTCATATAGATTGACAGAAATAAACGGCCGTCATATAATATTATAAGCAATCGGATAAGGACAAGTAATTTTTCTGCCACACGCGTTACATAGAGACGTGCACACCATAGGCTGAAAGTGTGCCGGGCGCCGCAGCGAATGAAACCACCTTAACCTGAAATGGGCTGGCTCCCTTATCGGCCAAATAAAGAGCCATATCTATGGAAGATGGGT
The DNA here is from genome assembly GCA_023408075.1 of Bacillota bacterium. GTDB lineage: Bacteria > Bacillota > Clostridia > Christensenellales > SZUA-584 > SZUA-584. Next base: position 2,127 of record JAEYKW010000013.1, read on the forward strand.
GGAACCGCGGTTTTAAAAATCGTCCCATGTGCAATGCACATGGGTTTTTTTATTACAGACGAACCTGTCCGCCGCAACACCTCATCAGTCGCCTAACGGCGACAGCTTCCCCTCCAGGGGAAGCCTATGGTTATTGATATAGCCTAAAATGTCATTTTTAGTGAGTGTCAGCGATTTAAAAATCCCATGTCCAAAGCGATTTACCATGGGATGCTCACGTCGCTCCGCTCCTCAGCATGACATGTAGAGGTTTATCATCAAACAGCCTTCCGGGGGAAGGTGGCACGCAGTGCCGGATGAGGGGCAGTTTGCAGATGTCCGCAGCAACACCTCATCAGTCGCCTTAAGGCGACAGCTTCCCCCCCTCGGGGAAAGCCATTTGGGTACGATGAAAAATCCCCGGTGGAAGACCGGGGAACAATATATGAGAAAACAGAAAAGAGGACATATAGAATGAAAATCACACTGGCAGACGGAGAAGCAAGAGAGTTTGAAAACGGCATCAGCGCACTGGACGCCGCCAAAGCGATATCCGGCAAGCTCGCAAAAAAGGCGCTGGCCGCAAAGATAGACGGTGCCGTGCGCGACCTTAATACCGTGTTGAGCGACGGCAGCCGCCTCGAGCTTCTCACGTTTGAGGATGAAGCGGGCAAAAAGGCGCTATGGCACACGGCTTCCCACGTGATGGCGCAGGCCGTCAAGCGGCTTTTCCCGGGCGCGAAACTCGCCATCGGCCCCGCCATCGACACCGGTTTCTACTATGATTTCGACGTGGAAAAGCCTTTTGACGCGGATGACCTTAAAAAGATTGAAGACGAAATGGCGCGCATTGTGGCGGACGACCTGCCGGTTGAGAAATTCGAGCTGGGCCGCAGCGAAGCGCTCGCATTCATGAAGGACGAACCGTACAAGCAGGAGCTCATCAACGACCTGCCCGAGGATGCTGTGCTCAGCTTTTACAGGCAGGGCGAGTTCACCGATCTTTGTGCGGGGCCGCATGTGCCGTCCACCGGCAAAGTCAAATCGTTCAAGCTCTTAAGCGTGGCGGGCGCGTACTGGCGCGGCAGCGAAAAGAACAAAATGCTCACGCGCATTTACGGCACAGCCTTTGAAAAGAGCGAGGAGCTGGCCGCTTATTTGAACATGCTCAAGGAAGCGCGCGAACGCGACCACAACAAGCTCGGGCGCGAGCTCAAGTTCTTCACCACGAACGACGCGGTGGGCCAGGGGCTGCCGCTCATTATGCCTAAGGGCGCCAAGGTGCTGCAGGTATTAAGCCGGTTCGTGGAAGACGAGGAAGAGAGCCGCGGCTATCAGCTTGTGCGCACGCCGCTGATGGCCAAGAGCGACCTTTATAAGATTTCGGGCCACTGGGACCATTACAGAGACGGCATGTTTGTGCTCGGCGACGAAAGCAAGGACGAGGAAATTATGGCGCTGCGGCCGATGGACTGCCCGTTCCAGTTCATGATGTACAATTCCGAGCTGCACAGCTACCGCGAGCTGCCGATACGCTACAGCGAAAACGCGACGTTGTTCCGCAACGAATCGTCCGGCGAGATGCACGGGCTGATACGCGTACGCCAGTTCACGCTGGCCGACGCGCATATTATCTGCACGCCCGAGCAGGTGGCAGATGAGTTCAAGAGCGTAATCGAGCTGATTCAGTACATGATGCGGTGCATCGGCATTGAAGACGAGATCACCTACCGGTTTTCCAAATGGGACCCCAGCAATACGGAGAAATATATCAACGATCCGGCCGCGTGGGATTCCACGCAGGCGCTGATGAAGCGTATTATCGACGAAGTGGGCCTCAAATACTACGAAGCCGACGGCGAAGCCGCGTTCTACGGCCCGAAGCTCGACCTTCAATTTAAAAACGTGTTCGGCAAGGAAGACACGCTATTTACGGTGCAGATCGACTTCGCGCTGCCCACGCGCTTTGACATGACGTATGTGGATTCAAACGGCGAAAAGAAGCGCCCGTATGTGATCCACCGCTCCTCCATCGGCTGCTACGAGCGCACGCTCGCGATGCTGATCGAGAAATACGCGGGTGCGCTGCCGCTCTGGATTGCGCCCGAGCAGGTGCGGCTGATGTCCATCACCGACCGTTCGCTCGAATACCTGCGCGAATGGGAGAAAAAGCTCAAGGCCGTCGGCGTGCGCGTTACGGTGGACTCGCGCAGCGAGAAGATCGGCTACAAAATTCGTGAGGCGCGCAACGAGCGCGTGCCCTACATGGCGGTTGCGGGCGACAACGAGGTGGATAAAGGCACGCTCGCGATACGCAAGCGCGGCGAAGGCGACATCGGGGAGATGGACGGCAACGCGTTCCTCGAGATGGTGCTTAAGCAGAACAGCGACAAAACAATATTCTAGCAGCAGCTAAAGACGGCACGGCCCAGGCGGTGCCGTCTTTTTGTTTTGCGATATTTATCGGTAAAGTATCGACCATACCCCTTCGGGGTTACAGGGACTTTTTTATATTTTTAACTCGTCCGCTTGCATCGGGAGGGCGCAGAGACCCTCCCCGACAAAGAAAAATACGATATTTGAAAATTCAGACACGGAGCGGCACAGGGCTGCTATATATGGTCGCACGCCTGCTCTCTGCGGTTTATCACAGATGAAAGATATTTTGTGTATTATTGACAGCGCATCATCCATTATATATACTCATATCCAGTATACGGTATCCGCATACAATGATCAGGAGGTATGTGATGAAAAGAACGATGACCCTGATAGCGGTTTCAATGATACTGGCTGCGCTCTTGTGCGGCTGCGGCAGTGTGTCCGCTTCGCAGATTTCGGAATCGCCGTCTGCCGCCGACGCATCCGCTTCGGTCGGTGCGTACAACGACGGGACTTATCAGTACACCGGCGAGAAAGACGCCGAAAGCTACCATGTGGAGGGCACGATGGTCGTGAGCAGCGGCGTCATCCAATCCATGGAGTGGCAGATTGTTGATGATAACAGAAACCGGGTGTTCGACGACACGTATGAAGAAGTCTACGGCAACGAGACGTATAAACAGCAGTGCCGCGACAACTTGAGCGGTATGCAAACGTTCGTGCCCGCTTTGATCGAAAAGCAGGATGCGGGCGAAGTGGATGCCGTGTCGGGCGCAACGTGGGCGTATAAAAAGTTTGAAGAAGCGGCGAAGGCCTTGCTGGAGCAGGCGAAGAAATGAAAATCTTGTTGTTGCTGGCAAAGGGTTTTGAAACGATGGAATTCAGCCCGTTTGTGGACGTATTGGGATGGGCAAGAAACGATTTCGGAATGAACGTATCTGTCGTGACCTGCGGGTTTTGCAAGCAAGTGGTGAGCGCGTTTGGTATTCCTGTGCTGGCAGACAAAACGATTAACGAGGTTTATTCAGACAATTATGCTGCTCTTGCCGTACCGGGCGGCTTTGAAGAGTATGGGTTTTACGAAGAAGCATATGATGAAAGATTTCTTAATCTAATTAAAGAATTCAACACAAAAGGGAAAATCATCGCATCGGTATGCGTGGGCGCATTGCCGCTTGGCAAAAGCGGCATATTGAAAAACCGCAAAGCCACCACGTACCATTTGAACAACGGTCTGCGCCAAAAGCAGCTGGCGGAGTTTGGTGCAGTTGTCGTGGACGAGCCCATCGTCGTTGACGGCAGCATCATCACATCCCATTGCCCCCAAACGGCGCCCGGCGTCGCGTTTAAGCTACTCGAGATGATGACGTCCAAACAGGAAACGGAAACGGTACGCATTGCGATGGGCTATTGATTTTATTGTGATCATCGGCATAACCGGGGGCAGTTTTCAGACATTTAAAAAAGCAAGCGGGCGTTACGCTCACTTGCTTTTTACAGTTTCAATTATTGCTGATACTGAAGCTCGCCTTCCGTCTTGCCGCCGGCGATCAACACCATCTTGTAATGCTCCTTATCCACAAACCCGAGCACATCCGACGTGCTGCCCATGAAGTAAAGGCACGTATGGCCGCTCATTGTGTTGTCGGGCAGCGTATCGGCCCCTGCCGGATGCCCGAACAGCGACGCCGCGTAATTGGCTGTTCCGACCGTGACGACCACGGCACGCTTCTCCCATGTGGGCTCCACGTCCGCCGGAACGCCGTAGCATTCAAGGAACGTGGTGTAAGCGGCGGCATCCGTCACTTCCACATCCGCGTGCCCCGTGCCGCCCGTGCGCTGCACCGTAAACGCCTTGCCCGTATTGAAATCGGTTACCGTCGCGGTGGTGCCGACGGGGAAAGCCGGGTCCACCACGGTAGCCCAATCGGCGAGCTCGCCGGGCGCCGTCGTGCCGCTCGATTCACCGACACCGAAATAAACGGTCACCGATGCGCTTAATGGCTTGCGCACCGCATCCGCAGCAAACAGCTTGTCGTATGTGATTTGGCCGATCTGGCCGTCCGTATCGAGGCCATTGTTCTGCTGGAACTTCATGACGGCATCCTGCGTGAGACCAAAGTACTGCCCGGTGGGCCGGTAGTTTAAGTACCCGAGGTCACGTAACCGCATCTGTATCCTGAAAACCCTGATTCCCGAGCTCTCAAGCTTGAGCACCTCAAACGTGCTCTGCGAGTTGTCCGGGGCCGCGTCGTCCGGCATCGGGTCTTCCGTGCCTTGCGTATCCGATGTTGATGGTGTGGCGGAGGCTTCGTCTTCGGGCGCGCCGAGCGATACCGGAATCGCCATTGTAAAAACAAGCGCCATCACCAATATGATAAACAATGCTTTCTTCATTTTCATACTCTCCTCAATATGGCCTGCGCAAGCGCCAAATTGTCTTAGGTAAGATTTTGCTTGTCTTATATTATCACAGTTTGCCAAGTCTGTACACCCTCAGCCATTTTCTTCGCCCATGCGCTCAAACTCGCTGTAGCCGCCTTCAAATGTCTGCGCGTGCCCGCCCGCGATATGCACGACCCGGTCGGCCACGCTGCGCAGAAACGCGCGGTCGTGCGACACAAACAGCACCGCGCCCGGGTACGCGCACAGCACCGCTTCAAGCGCGCCGCGCGATTCGGTATCGAGAAAATTCGTCGGCTCATCGAGCACAAGCAGATGAAAGCCCGAGAGAATGATCCGCGCGAGTGCGAGCTTCAGACGCTCGCCGCCACTGAGTGTCGCGGCCTTCTGGTGCGCCGCATCGCGCCGGAAAAGCAGGCGCGCGAGTATCGTGCGCACAAACTGCTCCTCGTAAGCCGCGCCGTCCATCGCGTTCTCGATAACGCTTTTTTGCATATCGAGCGTGCTCAAATCCTGCTTGAAGTAGCCGATGCGCAGCTGCGCGCAGGGTTCCACCCCTTCCGCGCGTGCCGCAATCAGCTCGAGCAGTGTGGTTTTCCCCGCGCCGTTGGCACCGACCAGCGCCGTCTTTTTCCCGTTCGGCACCGCGAACCGGACGTCGTTCAGCACCATCCTCTCACCGAAGCGCTTTGATACGCCGCGCACATCAATGAGCACGGGGCTGTGAACCGCCGTCGCGCGCAGATCAAAAGCGATATCCCTGTCCTGCCACGGCCGTTCCACCTTTTCGAGCTGTTCCAGGCGCGACCGCGCCGCCTTAGCCGAACGGTCCAGCTTGGCTTTCTGGCTCTGCCCGCCCATTTTGTGCAACCGCGCTTCCGAATTGCCCATGCGCCCCGGCGCTTTTTTTACGCTGACGGACTGCCGCGCTTTTTCTTCCGCCACCTTCTTAAGGCGACCGGCTTCCTCGGCATACGCTTCATAGCGGGCGGACTGCGATATCTTCTCCAGCTGCTTTTGCGCAAGGTAATCCTCATAGCCGCAGCCGTACAGTGTGCAGGTGCCGTTTTCAACTTCGAGCACTTTCGTGCAGACATTGCGCAGCAACACGCGGTCGTGCGAGACGAGCAGCAGCGCGCCGTCAAACACCAGCAGCGCCGCTTCCAGCCGCTCGATCCCCGGCAGATCAAGATTCGTGGTCGGTTCGTCGGCGACGAGCAGGTCGGGGCTTTGCGCGAACGCCCGCGCAATCAGCGCCGAGGTCTTCTCGCCGCCACTGTGCGCATTTTCATCGTCCGGCGTATCGAACTGCGCGATGACGCCGAGCTGCCCGCGCACATTAATGCGCCCGGCATCCGGCTCCTCCTCCCCCGCAACGAGCTTTAGCAGCGTGGTTTTGCCCGCGCCGTTTTTGCCCACCACGGCGAGCTTATCGCCGCGGTACAGCGCGAGCCTTTTTAACGATACCACGGTTCGGGTACCATAGCTTTTCTCCAGATTGTTGATTTCAAGCAACAAAAAAATCCACTCCTTTTCAAGAGAGGATTACCGATAACAACCCAAGCAGGCTCAAATATCGCGCCAAATCGCACAATACAGGCATGCGGGGAACCGAATGATTTCTCTGTACAGTAATCCTCAAAACGTTCTGCGAGCTTTGCCCGACACTCTGTTTTTGGGTTACTGTATTCTCATTCGCTCCTGCTGCCTCCTTGTGAATTCTTATTACAAATATTTTAGCAGTTCACGATTATACTGTCAATCGTTAACCGTCTCAGCATTTCAGCAAAGATAAACTCGGTATATCCTGTTTATCTTAATCAGGTATTTGACCTTCTCTTGTAATCTTAACTGCTTCAATAGCTTCTCTAATTGCTTTTTGATATTTTGACTTTGAATATTTGGGGTCTAATAATACTGCCAATAGCCTAGTGTAATATGCAATCTCATGACTAAATGGATATATATCAGAATATTCACCTTTTTTATCTGCACGTCTTTCAATTAAGTCTGCTCGATGTATATAGTTTTCGTGAATAATCTTCATTATTGTTGATTGTAGATTATATCTAGCTTCTAACTTCTTAGCTTTAATTGTCATATAAACATTTGAAAAAATTGTTGCTAAAGAAATAACCCCACTGAGAATTATAGCCAATGTTGCAATATCCATTATCACAACCCTACCATCCCAGTATAAACCATATTAAGGAATAATTAAAGACCTCGACACTTGTTCCTAAAAATTTAAACTTATATATTCGAATTAGATAGAATCTCCTCGAGCACGGGCACGCGCTGGCCTTCCCTCAGCATGGGCGCAAACAGGTCTCCCGTTTTTTGCAGCCGCTGCGCCGCATTCTGCAGCGTGAAGTCACACGGCTTTGCGCCTTTTTTCAGCTCGTCCCATGTGACCGGCATCGACACCGCACCGCACGGCACCGCGCGCGGCGAGTAGACGCTGATGATGCTCTTGCCGTGCCCCATCTGCAAATAATCAAAATACAGCTTGCGCCCTCTGTTTTTAACGAGCCGCTCGATCGTGACGGTGCTCGGATGCTTGGCGGCAAAGTATTTACCGAAAAACAGGTTGATCTTTCGACCCTCCTCAAACGTCATGCGCCGTGTCGGGATATGAATCTGCAAGCCTGACGCGCCCGAGGTTTTGGCGTAACAGGGCACCCCAAGCTGCGAGAGCGTTTCGTGCACCGCAAGTGCGCACGCCGCCACATCCTCAAACGTCTGTCCTTCCGACGGATCGAGATCGAATACGAGCGCGCGGAGCATGCCGTCCGGCGCGCAGAACGGTACGTGGAATTCGAGCGCCGCCGAGTTGCCGAGCCAGATGAGCGTTTTTAAGCTGTCGAGATTGACAAACTCCTCACCCGTATCGTCGGTCGTGATATTAACCCAATCGGGCATGCCCTTGGGCGGCCTTTTCTGATAGAAGAATTCGTCGCCCACGCCGTGCGGATAGCGAAGCACGGTGAGCGGCTGACCGCTCGTGTGCGGCAGCAGATACGGCGCGAGCGCAACGAGCGCGTTCACATACGCCCCCTTCGTCATGCCGGTATCGGGAAACAGCACCTTATCGGGGTTCGTCATGGTCACATTGCTGCCCTGTACGGTGATTGTGCTCACAGCGTGATCTCCTCTCCCGTCGCTTCCGACGGCGCTTTGTCCGAAAACCCGAGCATCACGGGATGGCGCAGCGTCATTGTCGGCGTCCATTCGGCAAACCGGACCCAGCAGGTCAGGCGCGGTTCGAGCCGGATATCGTCTTTGCCCATACGAATCCCTTCGCGCTGCGCGTATTCAGCCATGCGCTTAAGATCGTCCTGCGAAATCCCCGTCCCGACATGCCCGGCGAGGATCAGCTCTCCTTCGTGATAAATGCCGAGGCTCAGCGAGGCTGCCTGCCCCTCGTTGAAATGTACGCCGATCACAGTGCAGAGTATTTTTCTTGCCGTCTTGGTTTTATACCAGTCGCTGTGGCTTTTGCCCGGGAGATATAAGCTGCCGCGCCGTTTGGAAACGATGCCCTCCATGCTCTTCTTCTTCATCAGCGCAAACAGCGCCTCGCCGTCGTGAAAGCTGTCCGCAAGGGCTATCGAAGCGCTGCCCAAAAACCGGCTTTTGAGCAGCATCTGCCGCCGCTCGATCGGCTCTTTTTTCAAATCCTGCCCGTTCAGCATAATCAGGTCGAACACGACGTAGCGCACCGGGTACTGCGCGGCCACCGCCGGGCTGTGCACGCGGCTGCGCTTAAGCGCATGGTAAAACGACGGCTTGCCATCCGCAAACGCCACAATTTCGCCGTCCAGCACGGCCTGATGCGCATCCATCTGTTTTATAAGCGCGCTGAGCTCCGGGTACGCCGCTGTCGCGTTGCGCCCGCTTTTGGAATAGACCGACACCGCGCCGCTCTCGATCACGCAGACACCGCGGATGCCGTCCCATTTGATTTGATGAATAAAATCCCCCGCGGCCACAGTGGGCAGCGCGATGGGCTCCATAACCGTGATATCCATTTTACTTGGCCTTGCGCTTCGTCGGCGCTTTCTTCATCGCTTTTTCCGTCTGCTCGACGCTTCTTTTGAGCGCTTCCATGAGGTCGATCACGTTGGTTTCGGGGGCATTCGGCTGTGTGACCACCTGCTTGCCCGCAATCTTAAGATCGATCACCTTGCGCAGTGATTCGCGGTATTCGTCGGTGTATTTGGACGGATCGAATGCCGCCGTCAGGTTGCCGATCAGCTTTTCCGCGATATCCATCTCCTTGGGGTCAACGGTGATCTGTTTTGGCAACGACGGCACCTCGCTGACCGGGCGTATCTCGTCGGGATAGAATATCGTTTCGAGCACAAGCGCCTCACCGTAAACGCGCAGCACGCAGAGCGTCTGTTTGTCGCGCATTGTCACGCGCGCAACCGCGATGCGCCCCGAGCGGTTCATCGCTTCACGCAGCAGGTTGTACGCCTTGTCGCCCATTTCGGGCTGGGGCGCAAGGTAATATGTTTTGTCGAAGTAAATCGGGTCAATCTCGCGCAGATCCACAAAATCAACAATCTCAATAGAGCGCGCCTGCACCTCGGCCTTGGCCGATTCGATATCCTCGTCGGAGATGATCACAAACTTGCCGGGCTCGTACTCAAAGCCCTTGACGATATCATCAGGGCCCACCTCCTCGTTGCAGATCGGGCAGACCTTTTTGTATTTGATGGGCGTATGGCACTTTTTATGTATCGAGCGAAAGCGGATGTCCTTCTCCTCCGTCGCCGCGAACATTTTGATCGGGATGCTGACCAGCCCGAAGCTGATGGTGCCCTTAAACATCGCATGCATGGCATATCCTCCATGTGTTGATATGCTTAATGTGTCCCGATTGAGCCGCGAATATGAGGCCGTTTACAGGAACCTGCAAAATGCTGAGGCAGCCCGATTCGCACTGTTCACGCCTACTGATCTGCCAGCTTCTTTTTGGCTGAAATGAAGTTTATCGAGCGGACGGCGAATTTGGATGCGACAGCAATCGCTACATAAAGCGGGAGCCCGTAGTAGCTTTTCCATGTCAGCATCCTGTAAACATCGACCCATACAAAAAGCGGCTCAAGAACGAAGCAGAACACGGCGGACATAATCACGGTCGCAATGAGAAACGACTTCCACGTTTTGCAGTACTGGTATATCAGCATGTAAACAAGAGGCATGCAGGTAATATCCACAGCCGTGATTGGCGGAAACCACGGAATCAGATCGACCGTGTAATACCAAAGAGACAGCTCTTCGCCGAGTTCATCGAGCACGATGATAAATATAATGATGAACGCCGTATATAAAGCCAATTCGGCAAGCCGTTTTTTATTCGCCAGCTTCCACCAGAGCACCGCCATCAGAAGAAACATGGCGAGCAATACCCACCATTTGAGCGTAAAAACTTCGCCCCGCAGCCATTCATCAAGGCGGTCACTTGATAATTTCCATTGCTGCGCCACATCGGGCGGCAATCCTTCGGTTATAAAGTGCACGGCTTATCTCCCCAAAGCATTGCTGCTTCTCTCCGTAATTTTAAATATTTTGACTGTCAGCGCTCTGGTAAACAGTGCCGTCAACACGAACAGCGGATAGCTGAAATAATATTTCCAATTGATAAGCTGATACAGATTCCCCCATGAAAAAAGAGGCTCGACGACGAAGCAAATCACGGCGGTAATGATTAAGACCGCCCAGAAAAAACGCTTTCTCTGGGTAAAATACTGATAGATAAGCGAATAGATCAGCGGCAGCAACAGCAGATTAATTGAACTCAAGGGAGGAAATATCGCAATGATATCGGTGGGGTAATCCCAAAGTATCAGCTCTTCGCCGTATTCGTTGATCGCGAGTGCGAATATATAGCCAAGCGCGGTAAATAAACAGGTTTCCTTGAGCCGGGATTTATCGAGCAGTATCCACCAGATAATTAAAGAGGCCAAAAGCAGGCCCAGCAGGACCCACCAACGGAGCTTGAATACATCATTATTGAGCCATTCATCAATGTGAATGGATGTGAGCTGCTGCTGGTCCTGAACGCTCTGCGGGATTTGCGATGCGTCCGACATCGGGGCACCTCCGAATATAATCGTTTCTTATTAGTATAAACGGGAACACGAAAATTATGAAATTGTGTCACGTAGAATGCGGCATCCTGACGCAACTGCTATTGCCACGGCGCGCTTGGAAATCGCGCCCTACGAAATCGTTTCCTGCAAACCCGCTGCCACGGCGCGCTTGGAAATCGTGCCCTACAAAATCGCGCCATGCAAAACATCTGCCGGGAACAAGAAAAAGCTCCCGAAGGCTTAGTGCCGACGGGAGCCATGGTGTCATTAAGTTTTTTAATCATTAACTCAAAGCCCTTATATGGAGAACATGACCTTTTCGCTGTTGAACATGCGCGTCAGCAGATACATGAAGGCGCCGGTAATCACGGCATTCACCGCTATGGTCACCACGATGTTCAAAGGATCATACGCAAACGAGAAAATCCCGGTCATGCACTGTACGCTGTTGTATACCGGTATCAGATACCATACGGTATCCGCAGGCGCTCCGCTGCCGAACATCGCCGATACGCCGATCAGCATCACAATGATCATCAAAGGCATGATGGAGGTGGCGGCTTCCTTCACGGTTTTCGAAAAAGCGGATATCACCGATATCAGCGAGATAAACAGGAGGATCGTCGAGAGTATCACCAGCAGAATCAACGCGTAATCGGCAATTGAATAAACCGCCGCATTCATTCCTTCGGCACCCGCGCCCATCAGTTTGGGCAGCGACAGCATCGTCCCGAGAAAGCTGGACAGCCCGCTCAGCAGGGCAAGCGTGCTCAGGCTGATGATCTTTCCGACGGCAAGCTCGCTTCTCTTTATCGGCGTTACCAGCAGGGTGGCGATGGTGCCCCTTTCTTTTTCCCCCGCTATCGACTCGGGCGCAATGCCCATACACCCGCTGAACATGAAAATCATCAGCAGCATGGGCAGCATCATCGCAAAAATCCCGCCTGTCACGTCTTTATCCGAAGCCAGGTCCTCTTCGTTGTCCGTGTTGACATCAAATTTGTTGGCGAGCTGCGCCTCATAATCGTCGAGAACACTCAAAAGCAGCGAATAGGCGTTGGCGGATTCCGTAGACGTGGAATTATAATATATGTCCACATTGGGCGGCGTTTGTGACGCATCCGACGCGTCATACCCGGCAACGGCTGTATCAAAGCCCTCGGGGAAAACGATGAGCACATCGGCATTTTTGTCCTTGATTTGCGCTTTGGCGGCGTCGATATCCTTATCATCCGTATCCGTGATCTCGAAATTCAAAGAAGCGATATCATTTTCAATGGAATCGGGCATGCGGCTCACATAAACCCGGTAAACATACGTGTCGTCAACCGACGTAAACGATTTGATCGCGTCACCCATCACCGAATACATGAGAAAGATCATCAGTCCGGGCAGAAGCAGCGACGTAAAGACCGTTCTTTTGTCGCCGAAGAATTTGGAGAATTCTTTTTTCATAACTGTTAAGATATTGCTTCTCATAATGTGTCACCCACCGTCTTCGCATATAAATCGAAAAAAACATCCTCAAGAGGCTTTGCTTCGGTAATGGCTTTCAGCTCGTCGCAAAGCATCATTTTTCCGTTGATGATGATGCCGATGCGGTCGCAAAGCCTTTCCGCGAGATTGAATATGTGCGTGGACAAGATGATGCTCTTGCCCTGCGCCTTGAGCTCGAGCAGGAAATCTGTAACCACCTTGGCGGTCAGCACATCGAGCCCGTTCGTCGGTTCGTCAAATATAATAATATCCGGGTCATGAACGATGGAAATGACAAGCGAAACCTTTTGCTTCATGCCCGAAGACAGATTCCCGATTTTGACCTCGGCGAATTTATCGATGCCGAATTTCTCGAACATCTGTTTCTGGCGCTCATTTCTGATTGTCGGCTCCACCCCGTAAAGATCGGAAAAGAAACCATAAAGATAATTTGGGGTGAAACAGCTTTCCAGCTTGAGCTCGCTGGTCAGGAACCCGATCTGGCTCCGAATCTTTGAGGGGTTATCGGCTGCGCTTATGCCGCCCACCGTGACGTCGCCCGTATCGGGACGGATCAGCGTGGAGATGATGCGCAGCGTTGTGGTTTTTCCGGCACCGTTCGGGCCAAGCAGCCCGAATATTTCACCCTTATATGCAGTGAATGACAGGCCGTTGACGGCGACTCTCGTCTTTTCATTTATCTTCTCGATCCTGCGCTGCTTGCTTGTCATTGAAAAAGTCTTGGTCAGGTTGCTGACACAAAGAACTTCTTCCAATTTTGTTTTATCGGTCATGTCATGCCTCATTTCTGTACCCAATATTATAACGGCTCGTGATATAACGATGCGCGTTATATCGCTTGACGATATAAATTATATCGGGTGGCGATATAGCTGTCAATAGTTAATTGACATTTGAAGCCTGATTGTTGCAAATTATTGGTGGTGATTATATCATACATATTTTTAGTATCACAATGTTTATAGGAAATTTTACAATTGATCATGTGTCTTTGGGCAGGATGCCTTAAGCAAACGTTGAGTAACGTGGAATGCGTTCTGACGGCCGATTCCGCGCTCTGTCTGTGCTGCACGACACCTCATCCGGCGCTGCGCCACCTTCTCTTCACAGGAGAAGGCTTTTGACTGCGAACCCTCATCAACGAAAAGGCTTCCCCTTGGAAGATAAGCTGTCGCCGACAGGCGACTGATGAGGTGTCCCTCTTGACTGTCTGCACCACATCTCATCCGTTACGGCGCGCCACCTTCTCTTCACAGGAGAAGGCTTGTCTTGCTATAGTTCCATTCAGGTGCCATTACCAAATGATAAAATAATCAAAGCAGCTTATAAACTGTTAATGATCGTACCCCTGACTCCCTCCAGAGGGAACTGTCGCCGCAAGGCGACTGAGGGAGTTCTATCTTTGCCATATCAACTCCTGTCTGTCATGTTGAGAAGAACGACTGAACTAAGCAGCGAAAAAGAACCCCTTCTGCAAAGCGTTTTACCATGGGATTTTTCGTATCGCTTACGCTCACTCAAAATGACAATAACCACTTTGTCAGCAGCCTGTGTCGCCTTAAGGCGGCTGATGAGATGTTAATCTGTGACTGTCTGCACGACACCTCATCCGTTACGGCGCACCACCTTCTCCTCGTGGAGGGCTTTCTCACTGTAATCCATTCATCAACGGAATGGCTTCCCCTTGGAGGGGAAGCTGTCGCCGACAGGCGACTGATGAGGTGTTAATCTGTGATTGCCACACGACACCTCATCCGGCGCTGCCGTCGCCTTCGAAGGCAAGAAAAAAGCTCCCGAAGGCTGTGCCTGCGGGAGCCGTACCGTTACAGAATTACTCGTTCCACGGTGCGCCGATGCTGAACGTATACCACGTTTCATACTCGCTGCACTCGCCCGCTTCAATCACCGGGCTCAAAAACCGCGGCGCGTTCACCGCATCCGGCGCGAACTGCGTCTCGAGGCAAAGCGCCATGCGCTTTTTCACCTTGCGTCCGCCTTTAATCGGCAGGCCGTCGGGCAGGAAATTGCCCGAGTAGAGCTGCACACCGTCGCAATTGGTTTCCACCGTCATGCCGATGCCCGTTGAAGCGCAATAAACCATGGCCGCAGGCTGGCCGTTCTTGTTGATATCGTAGTGATGGTCGAAGCCGCCCACGAATTTGATCTGGTCATGATCCGCGCCGATATCGCGGCCGATCTTTTTAGGGATTCTGAAATCAAACGGCGTGCCCGTCACGTCGATCAGCTCGCCCGTGGCGCTGACCTTTTCGTTGACCGTCGCCATCCTGTCCGCGTTGATCAACAGCTCGTGGTCGAGCATCGAATCGCTCTGCTGCCCCGCGAGATTGAAATACGAATGGTTCGTCATATTGAATATCGTCTTCTTATCGCTCATGCCGCGGTAGCTCATCACAAGCGCGTTTTCATCGGTTAACGTATATGTCACACAGACGACGAGATTGCCGGGATATTTCTGGTCACCGTCTTCGCTGAAAAGCGTGAGCGTCAGGCTGTTCGGAGCGGTCTGCTCCGCATTCCAGAGCTTCTTGTCGAAGCCCTTGAGGCCGCCGTGCAGATGGTTCGGGCCGTCGTTCAAATCGAGCTGATATTTGATGCCGTCGAGCGTGAACGTGCCGCCCACGATGCGGTTGCCGCAGCGTCCGATCAGCGCGCCTAAGTACGGCGGGTTCGCCTCGTATTCAGCCAGCGTATCAAAGCCGAGCACCACGTCCGTCATCACGCCGTCTTTGTCCGGCACAAAAAGCGACACAATCGCGCCGCCGAAATCCGTGATTTTGGCCATCATTCCTTTGCTGTTGGTAAGGGTAAAAAGCGATGCGGTGCGCCCGTCCTGACAGACGCCGAAAACTTCTTTATTCATTCAATACTGTCTCCTTTTGTGAATATTTATGTGCCATAAAAGCACGATGAGTCAAGCAGAGTGAATCCTATAAAAGCTGATATTGACAACCCGGTCAACGCCGCGAATTGTTTAGATCTTCCTATATAAATTACAACTTTTTAGTGCCGTTGTAAAGAAAATTGCGGTCATGAATACGGATAAGGATGAATATCTTTCAAATGGAGTCAAAAGGAGGCGGTCACATGCAGGCGAGTATTCAGGTGATTAAGGATGATATGTCGTTCAACGGGCGCGTTGTGCTCAGTTACACAATTGAATACCCTTCTGTGACGTCGGCAGTGTTCCAATCCGCCGCGACGGCGATCAACCGCTATTACCGGGCCAAAGCGGAGCTGTACCGGCAGCGCTACCGCCACAGTCTTTTTCATCAGGCCGTTCTGGAATATGAGATGACAAAGGCCAACCCGGATATCCCGTTCCGGCCTTACGAAGCGTATTTGAGCTGCACGGTAACCTACAACGACAACTGCACGCTGAGCCTTTACTTCGACGCGTATCAATTCACGGGCGGCGCTCACGGCAACACACGCCGCACCTCCGACACTTGGGACCTCGGCAGCGGCCGCCGCGTCACGATGGCGCGCTTTTTTGCGCCGGGCGCGACATACAAAGCCTACGCAATCGGCGCGGTGCAGACGCAGATACGTTCGCAGATGGCGTCGGGCAGCGGCATGTATTTTGACGATTACGAGACGAACACGGCGCGCTATTTCAACGCCAACAACTTTTATCTCGTGCCGGACGGCCTTATTGTTTACTATCAGCAATATCAGATTGCCCCGTATGTGAGCGGCATCCCCGAATTCCTGCTGCCTTTCTCCAAAGACGTGCAGCGCCCGCAGTGCCGCAAAGCGCCGTCTGCCAAGCCCGGCATGTAAAACATAGTGCATGTAAAAACTGTCTTGCTTCTCAAGACGATTGCATTTCTTTTTGTCTGCCAAACAAGCATCCTCCATATGCTGTAACACCTTATCCCTCAGCAAATTATGAATACAGGGTCTGCTCGACGGTGCAGATGGCTGAAAATGAAATTCGCTTCCCTCACCCGCTTTTTGCATCATCGGCTATCCCAAATGCACATATCGGGATTGTATAGCGCTGTTGGCTGACAATATCAAAGCTGCCCTGCCCACACCGTTCATATGTTAAACAACACAGTCATCCGTAAACTTGTTGTTGAATTACTTCACCATCGTGCTATACTCAAGTTGTATTAAGCAAACTTTTTATGGGGTATCACAGATATGCAACATCGGGACATGCATAAATATCATCATGGGCACGGCCGCGAGTCTCTCGACCAGCTCGAGCTCGGCGGCACGGCCACAATCGCTGCGGTGAACGGCGAAGGCGCACTGCGCGACCGCCTGCTGGACATGGGCTTAACACCCGGAACCAAGGTGCTGCTGCGCAAGGTCGCGCCAATGGGCGACCCGATTGAGCTTATGCTGCGCGGATACGAACTGACGCTGCGCATAAGCGACGCAAAGAATATTGAAATTGTGAGGGAAGCGCATGATCATCGCACTGGTGGGCAACCAGAACTGTGGAAAAACAACGCTGTTCAATCAGCTGACGGGTTCCAATCAACATGTCGGAAATTTTCCCGGCGTCACCGTGGAGAGAAAGGACGGCGTGATCCGCAGCCATAAGGACACGACCGTTGTGGATCTGCCCGGCATCTATTCTCTTTCGCCGTATACGAGCGAAGAAATCATCACCCGCGATTTTATCACGAAGCAGCGCCCCGACGGCATTATCAACATCGTGGACGCGACGAACATAGAACGCAACCTTTATTTGAGCATACAGCTGATTGAGATGGGCGTGCCGATGGTGATTGCGCTCAACATGATGGACGAAGTGCGCGTCAACGGCGGCACGATCCGCGTGAAGGATATGAGCGAGGAGCTGGGCGTGCCCGTGGTGCCCATCTCCGCGAGCAAAAATGAAGGCATCGACGAGCTGATCGATATTGCGGTAAAAACAGCCGGGCGCAAGCTGCGGCCCAAACGGCAGGACTTCTGCACGGGCCCCACGCACCGCACGGTGCACGCCGTGGCGCACCTGATTGAAGACCACGCCGAGCGCGCGGGCATCTCTCCGCGCTTTGCAGCGACCAAGATCGTGGAGGGCGACGAGCCGATGACCGCGGCTTTGCAGCTCTCGGACAAGGAATTAAGCTCGATTGAGAGCAGCATCCGCGAGATGGAAGACGCGCTTGCGACCGACCGCAAAGCCGCCATCGCGGATATGCGCTACAGCTTTATCGAGACGCTCTGCGAGAAAACAGTGGTCAAGCCCAAGGAAAACAAGCAGCATGCGCGCAGTGTGCGCATCGACAACATACTCACGCATAAGTATCTCGCGATACCGATGTTCCTTGCGATCATGGGGGTCGTGTTCTGGCTCACCTTCGGCGTGATCGGCAGCTTTTTGAGCGACCTGCTCGCGGGCGGCCTCAATGTGCTCACCGAAGCCGTGCGCGGCGTGCTCACCTCGGGCGGCTTCAACCCCGTGATGATTTCGCTCGTGGCCGACGGCATATTTGCGGGCGTAGGCAGCGTGCTCTCGTTCATCCCCACCATCGTGGTGCTGTTCTTCTTTCTCTCGATGCTCGAGGACAGCGGCTATATGGCACGCGTCGCGTTTGTGATGGACAAGCTGCTGCGCAAGATCGGCCTCTCGGGCCGCAGCTTCGTGCCGATGCTGATCGGCTTCGGGTGCAGCGTTCCCGCGATTATGGCGACCCGGACGCTGCCGAGCGAGCGCGACCGCAAGATGACGATTGTATTAACGCCGTTTATGAGCTGCAGCGCCAAGCTGCCGATATACGGCATGTTCACGATGGCGTTTTTCCCGGATCACCGCGCGCTCGTGATGATATCGCTGTACGTGCTCGGTATGCTGCTCGGGGTGCTGAGCGGGCTGATACTTCGAAAGACAGCGTACCGCGGCAAGCCGGTGCCGTTCATCATGGAGCTGCCGAATTACCGTCTGCCGAGCGGCAAAACGGTGCTGCATCTGCTGTGGGACAAAGCCAAGGATTTTCTGACGCGCGCGTTTACAGTCATATTCATCGCCACGCTCGTCATATGGTTCTTTCAGACATTCGATTGGCGGTTCAATGTGGTGGCGGACAGCGCGGACAGCATGCTTGCGGGCATCGGGCGGCTCGTCTCCCCTGTGTTCGCGCCGTTGGGGTTTGCGGACTGGCGCGCTTCGACATCGCTGATCACCGGGTTTATGGCGAAGGAGGCTGTGATCAGCTCGTTCGCGGTGCTGACGGGGGCGAGCGCGGCGGATTTGCCGATGGCGCTCGGGCAATTGTTCACGCCGCTCGCGGCGCTATCGTTCCTCGTGTTCACGCTGGTTTACTCGCCGTGCGTAGCCGCGATTGCGACGGTGAAGCGCGAGATGAGAAGCGGCTGGGCGGCGATGGGTGTGGCGCTGTATCAGACGGCTGTCGCGTGGATTGTGGCGGTTGTGGTTTTTCAGGTTGGGAGTTTGTTTTTGTAAAGGAGAAGGATTATGAATTGGATTGATTATTTGCTGATCGGCGCGGTGGCGCTGCTGATTGTGCTGGACATATGGTATCTGCGGCGCAGGAAAAAACGGTGCGGCGGGTGTGCTTCGTGCCCGTATGCGGCGAGCTGCACGAAGATACAGAAGGTGAAGAAAAAATAAGAGAAAAGGCTGTTCGAGGGATACATCTTTGATGCTTATGTCGCGGGGTATGGATAATGCTCAAGCTTCCTCCTGTTGAACTTGAGTAATCCACCCTCGAGCCATTCTGCCCGGAACCCATACTGCTAATACTGGTACTTCCTCTGCGATAATTGTATCATTTTCATTTTTAGGAGTCAGATTAATTACGTGAATCTGAATTGTAACATTATCTTCGTCATGGAGAGCACGGTCGCCCGGATATATTACACCGCGCCTTTCAATAGGGGTAACAGGAGCGGCGCCTTGATATAAATTGGTTATTTCACCGTCTTCATTAATTCCACGACGTCTTCTTACTGCTGGACTCATATTTATAACTGTACATTCTTCTTCAGGGTTGTTTTCTGTGGCGCAACTTAGTTGGATTAGTAAACCGGTATTACGTTGTGAATCTGTAACGCCTGTAATTCGCATACCCGTGAGAAGTTCTGCAATAACATCACGTAAAAGAAGGCCCTTACATATTTGGTGTTTTTGAATTTCGGTTCGTTCTACATGTCCTTCATCATTTTCAAAAGTCTGCTTACTAATAAAATTGTTAACTAATTCGCGATTAAATTGGAGAACTGTATCAGAATCCAAGACCACATTAGGTGATACCCATTTGTCTGAAAAACATCCGTGTATATAGTCAAATTCAATAACGTTATTCCTACATGGTCTTAAAGCATTATCGAGAATGAAAGCTCTCTTCCACTCATTTAACGGTCGATTATTAGCTTCAAAAATTTGTAGTTGTCTGCGCATATATTCCTCGTGTTCTACATAATGTTGAAAGGCATCCAAGGTCCCTTGCTCAAGATATATACGGCAAAAACCAAGATATTTTCTTTTATAACCAAAGAAACGAGCGCGCTGCTGTATAGTATCAGCATTTCCAACCCCAATACCTCTTGGCATATAGGTAACAGTAAGACCTTCAATGGTAAAGCCACGATCCATTGCTTGCCCGCCAACAAGTATCCATCCATAAGTACTACGCCAATCAACTTGAGGGGTGCTCCCGGCTCTGGCATTTACTTCTAAAATATTAGTATTTCGAAATGCATATAAAAACCGAGGAATAAGGTCCTCGAAAACTGGCATATTGACGGTAGTCCTTGATAAATCGTCATATGCAATATGAAGGTCCTCGATCAGTTGAATTCTATCGATATCAGTATCAGATAAGCTTAAAATACGTTTCCATTCTTCAATTACATTTCGAACCCAATTATAGTACTCTTGATGTTGCGCAGTTCCTCGCGAAGGATGCACCATCATTGAACGATTACCTGTATCATGGTTCTCATAGATTCCAACAGTTGCACCTACCATAAATAAGCGTAATGCTTCTATAAGAGATTGGGGAGGTTCAGTTAATATATTATCACGAGTTGGAACATCAATCGGCGGGATTACACGAGTATATGTATTATCTCCATTAAAAAACTCTTGACCTCCAACATAGCCTTGTCCGGGTTCAAGAACTCGAACAAAATTCGGAGACAAAGAATCAATAATATTGATTAGAAGAGGAGCTTGCGGAGTTGCCGTATATTGTAGGTAGGTATGATTTGGTAGTGACCCTTTAAGATTAACTAGACATCTATAGGTTGTGCTTTGCTGTCCTTGAGGAGCCTCATTGTTTAAGCTAGCCTGGTCGGCTTCATCGTCAATTATAAGGACTGGGACAGATTGCATATCAATAGTTCTGATAAGGTTTGTTAAATCCTCTAAACGTTGATGCTGTTTCAAAACTGTTACTAAAACTGTCTTCTTATACTCTACGGGTATAGATGCATCTCTCCATTCATCCAAAACATCTCTTATTGCTTGTCTTGTTGTATCATCTTGGCTAGGATTCATGAAATGTCTCCAACGCCTAGTTCTCTGCGGGTCATCAAGTCTTAAATCTGAACGAATTCTCCTAGTTGATTGGGTGAGTAATGGGTTGGATGTCCCTGCCAAAACAATAACGATCTGAAATGAGTTGTCTCTTGCTAAAGTTATTACAGTCTCAAATGACATTGTCTTGCCACTTTGAACGTAACCAACAACAAGCCCAGTTTCTTGACCATTCTCTTTTGTAGGAGGTGTACCCTTTGTTAATATAGAAACGGCAGCATTCCGTATATTAACTTGACTCTCGGCCGGAACTGAGTTCGATAAAAAATCTAAGGTTTCATGACCTACAACCGGAGCCCAATTTGTGTTATTTTGAGTTTGCTCAACAATATCCAATCCATAATCAACCATATATTCCCTCCGATCATTAAGGTTGTGATAACGCTTCTTTAAGGATTTCATTCACATTACGCCTTACTGTACCAGCTTGACGTACCCCAGCATCACGTGCAAGAACCTCAGCTACAGCAATAGCTGCAGCAACACGCAATAGAGCTTCAATATCTTCAGTATTGTTTTGAGCAAATCGTATCATAAAAGGGTGTACCAAGGACACCCTGATTTTTATAACACGTGGAGTTGTATGGCATTCAGCAGTATCGCTCACTACTAACCAATCACTTTCGGATGGGTCATCGGTCAATTCGACACTAATAGACCATTGTTTGTCGCGTACTCGAATATCAAACTGTCTTCCTGCAATCGTTGAACTGCAATTATTAATTTCCTCTGGAGTAGAAACAGGTTCTTCCTCTTCTAACATAGAAATTGTTTCAGGCAGTTTGGCTTCCATTGTTTGAGTCGTATTTACCACCGCCTGTTGAGCAACATTTGTTATTTGAGCCCGAGTTATACGGGCTCTATATCCCTCAGCTTGTTTTAACAGAGGTAACTCGTCACTATTTAAATGCTCTCGTAGTAAGCCGAGGAATGGTTCCTCGTTTTCATCCCAGCGGAAACCATCTTTAGTATGGCTTACTTCAAATCCTTCAAGGTGAAGTTCGCCAAAAAGCCGCTGGTATCGGTAACTATTTGAACTTCCAAAAATTTGAGAAGGTCGATACCCTTCATCACCACTTCCTTGAATTACGCGACCGCGGCGAAATAGTGCAAATCCTGCTTTACTAGTACTTGCAGTCTCAAGGAGGGCAGCAAAACCATGTACAGAAAGTCCATTACCAAAATCGAATTGAATTGTTTTTTTCCATTCCAATGTCTGGCCATTCTCATCTCTATAAAAAGGAGTTTTTAAAATCTGTGGTTCTTCGTAACGTAGAGGGTCTCCGTTAAAACTCAGATCTAATATACCATTTCGAATAAAATCCCGGTAAATGTCAGTTAGATGTTCTTTAAGCTTGGTTACTGTTCGTCCAACAGGAACATGGAATATGTCATTTAGTATGACTTCAGTATAATGACTTTGAGGATTTTCACTAATTTCTTGAATCTGTAATTCTTCTATATCGTCATTTATTATATTTTCTATATCAAAATTAACTATTCTTGTAACCGGTTCTCCTAGAGCTGATGTTCTCACGCTCCAACAAGGAGCAAACCAACAAGCAGCACTTTTCATTCCCATTCCAAATTCCGCTAAGCCTGTACGGTCTGGCGGAATTTCAGCTGGTCGAAATGCACGTCTATACTCAGTTTCAAAAATACCCGCCGCATTATCTCTAATAGTTATACGAGCAGGAAAAGTCGTATCAATGTCAATCCTTACGTTTAGTTTTGTATCTTTACCGTGTAATTGTTGTAATTCCCGTCCATGCCTCAAAAAACTCCCTACTGAATTATCGACAAACTCACCAAGAGCATACCACGGTTTATAATTTAAGTGTCTTAATACCGCTAAAACACTTATTCCAGGTCTTATATCAACTGATTGTACAGGCAATATCTTCACCCCAATCTGTAAGTTTATTTGTATTACAATCAGTCTTAATCAGGTTTGTATTCATATAGGAAGTACTCTGGCTGGAATTGTTTATTTCACACAATAGAAGTTGCCGAGCTATTTGTTTCACTACGTCAACATTAACAGCATTACCAAGAGCTTTATAGGCTGAAGTCTGGGTTGAAGGCAATTGTTTAAGGTTGCCCATACTTTGAAGCAGACTGCATTCCCGTATAGTTAAATAACGTCTTTCCCAAGCAATGATAGGCACTTGGCTGACTGTCATTGCAACAAGAGAAGGCGCAGTATTTGGACGTTTTACACGAATACCAGACGCTCTAAACTGTATCAAATAACGCCAAATCTCACGTATTTCCCCTTTGCAATTCCACTCAAGTTTTTGAAAACTGGAGGCGAATGAATTAATAGAAGGGAGCCATTTATCTATCCAAGCTTTATGTTTCAAGTATAATTGACGATTTTGCCTAATAAAATCAACTTTCCATTTTGGAAAGATATTTTCCGCACTCCTCGCGTAAGATGGAAGTGAGTTGAGAACATCTTTTTCTGAAAGCCCTCTTAAAGGTTTGCCAAGACTTCCTTTATATTCACTTAGATTAGTTAGTCCCACGTGAAAGGGCGTTTCATTTTCATATGGATAGGTTGCACCAAACTCCATGGCCCATATTGGGAAAGATGGGAGTTGCTCCTCTTTTGGAAAAAGGCTAAGGAATTCCTGCCAAACTTCAAGGTGCTTAATAGATTCTACAGTTAGTTTCTTTGCTTCAGACGGTTCTTTATCCAATATTGAACTAAGAAAAACTAGTTGCTTATCTTCATCGGGCCAAGAAAATCCTTCAAGACCACCTCGATGTCCTACTATGAATACTCTATTTCTTACTTGAGGTATCCCAAATTGATGAGGTGATAGTAATTTTGCCTGAGTACAATATCCAGCATGTGTTAGCTCCTTTTGGATTGTTGCCCATGTATTGCCCTTATTATGTTTAATGAGATTCGGAACATTTTCTAGTATTAGATATTCAGGCTTATGCAAACGCAGGATTTGGATAACATAGTCAAACAAATTGCCGCTCTGAGGGCACAGAAAACCTTGCTGGTCACCTGCTTTAGAGAATGGTTGACATGGGAAGCCAGCACAAAGAATATCATGTGGGGGGATGGTTGATAATTTCAAAGATTTTATATCACTGTATGGTTTTATTCCGAAGTTCGACTCATATAGTTCTGCCAACTCTTCGTTTATTTCACAAGCGAAAACACATTCATGTCCAAGGTTGGTAAGCGCCAGATTAAACCCCCCAAGACCAGCAAAAAGGTCTATGAATTTAAGGTGTTTTAAGCTTTTTTTACTTATATTTTTCAATATTACGTTGCTCCCCATAATGCATATAAGTTTTATTTAACACGTTTTTTTATATTCTGTGCATAATTTATAGCCTATAATTAACGGTATATGCCATCAATAACATGCAGAATATTTCATAATTAAATTTCAAACATAAAAACATTTGTATTATATCATAATCTGTAATAATCTTCAATCATTCGCGCTTTTTCCCTATCTCTCTCCCACAGCAAATAAAGCCCGATGCTTTCCCCGTTCCATGCTCCAACTTTCATGTCGCTTCACCATAAAAGCACAACTGACGGCCCCCAATCCTGCTTTCTCCCGCAGCCAGCCAGTGACCGCGCGAAAACGCATTGGATGTAATTCATCATGACTACGAAATATGTCGTATTGGTTATATATCAACATTCATATGTGCGGCATATGATACTACATAGGGTTCACAGCATCAGCGGCGATGCATTCGCTGCTTGGATAACGACAGGAGGAACAAACATGGAAGCGGTGATACTTTGCGGCGGAAAGGGCATGAGAATGGGCAAGGGAATAGGCAATGTGCCCAAAGCCCTTCTGGATATTAACGGAGATCCGATCATTTGGCATATTATGAATCTGTTCAGCAAATACGGCATACGTGATTTCATACTGCCGCTGGGTTATAAAGGAGAAGAAATCAGAAAATACTTCAACGATTATTATGTGAATCATCTAAACTACAAGCTCAGTTTAAGTGATAACCATATCGAATTTCTCGATGAATTCGAACAAAACTGGAATATCACGTTTGCAGATACCGGCATAGAAACTCAAACGGCCGCCCGCTTAAAAATGGTCGAGAAATACGTAACCGGCGATACATTTTTATTGACCTATGGCGACGGGCTCGGCGATATCCGCCTCGACAAGCTGCTTGAGTACCACAAACAGATGGATAGGCTGGCCACAGTCACCGGTGTCGATTATAGAAGTCAATATGGGATTCTCACCGTAAAAAGCGGCGTCGCTACGGCATTCAAAGAAAAGCCGGTGCTCAACCTGATCGTGAATGCGGGGTATTTCGTGTTCAATAAATCGGTCTTCCAATACCTCACCGACGACAAAAAAGCGTCACTCGAGTCCACGCTTTTAAAAAAGCTCACAGCCATCGATGAGCTGGCTGTTTACAAGCACGACGGTTATTGGATCGGCATTGACACCTATAAGGATCTGGTGAGCGCGCAGCACAACACCCACCGGTTTTTACCGGATCATTAATCCCAATAGCGGCCGTTTTAAATAAAGCGCCGCTTCATACATATAACACATAAGACATACCCGCAGCTACATAAAAAATTGAAAGGCATTGTTTGGTGACTGCAATGAACTTAAAAATGTTGCCTGCGGATTTGTTTGTTATGAAAACGCCGGAGCAGCCGGCCTCTGACAGCATGCAAACCTCTTTCGACGGCGTCAATACCAACCTGACGGCTCAGCCACAAAACACCGGTGCATCCTGGGAATCGCAGTGGACTCCCCCGGCACCCGAGCCTCCTGTATTTACAGCGCCCGTCCCTCCTGAGCCTCCTCAATATATAGCGCCTGAACCTCCTCAGCCTGCTGTGTTTCAGGCGGCGGCTGCTCAGCCCCCGGCGGTCAGCACTGTCGTGCATCATCCGATATCTCCGCTGGCTGCTATTCTCGCTTCGCCTGCCCGGCTGAAAGTAAAGCCGCGTATGCACGAGGCAGCCGTCAGTGCATCTCTTACGAGGGCTGCCTCGAATCAAGGCGTACAGACACCGGTACATGTACAAAGTGCACGGTATTATTTATGTACCGTGACCGATAAATCATACCTTCCCAAGGTGATCGCGCAATACCGATCGCTGGAGAGAACCATGTCCGACTTTGAGATATCCGTATGCTGTACGGATGACGCGTCCTATATGGCGCTTTCGGCGCTCAGGCTGCCGCGGTGCACACCTGTTTCGCTCGGCCAGCTTGGCCAAAGCGAGCTTTATACGCTTCAGCGCGAGCGCAAGGCCAACGAGTTCAGCTGGACGCTGAAAAGCTATCTGATGCTGTATCTGTTACAGGCCCGCGGCCTCCCCCATGTGCTGTACTGCGACGGCGATATCGGCTTTACGGGAAACCTTGCCCCGCTGTATGAGGATTGGGGCGGCAGCTCCATTTATCTGTGCACGCAGCGCGATGTGGACTGGGTGGAACAAAAGTACGGCAAGTATCAGGCGGGCGTACTTGGGGTAATGAACAACGACACCGGCATCAGAATGCTGCAATGGTGGCGGGATAAATGCCGCGAATGGTGCTTTGCCTACGAGGATAACGGACGCCTTGGCGACCAGAAATACCTCGACGAGGTGCCGAACCTGTTCGGCGATGTCAAAATCTCGTGGAACAGAGGCATCGACGCGGCACCGTGGAACATCGTATACAACAACAATTACACTATTGCGGCTGATAACGGCCGCATCACGATCGACGGCCAACCGCTTGTCGCTTACCACTATGCGTGCATTGAAATCTATGACGAGCAGCACTTTGATTTGTGGCACCTTGGCAATATCACGCTTCAGCCGCTTGTGCGCAATTTCATCTATGTGCCGTATCTCAAAATGCTGCGCGAAGCGATAGCTTCCGTGAAAGCCCTGATTCCCGGCTACAGGCTGAACGAACAAGCGAAGAGCTTTGAGGAAGCCAAGACGCCGTTTATATACTCGGAAAGAAACCTGCAGCTGCTCGCATGGAACAATGAATACGCGTTTTGTACGGTCACCAGCCGGACGTATGCCGCGAAAACGCTCGCTTTATATAGCTCAATACGCCGGTATCTCAGCAATTTCCATCTTTGGATCTGCTGTGCGGATGATACGTCCCACGCCATACTGTCGCGCTTTGCGCTGGAAAACACGACGCTGCTGCACGTCCGCGATGTGGAAACGCCGGAAATACTCGCAACGCGTCCGAGCAAAACCGTTGCGGAATACTGCTGGACGTTAAAGCCCGCGCTTTGCAGCTATGTGCTCGCACACTTTAACGTGAACCGCCTGCTGTACTGCGATTCGGATATCTATTTCTTCTCCCATCCGGGCCCGATTCACGAGCTCTGGAACAATTACGCCACGCTGCTCAACCGTCAGCTCGGAACACCCGCGCTGGAAAACAAGTACGGCATGTATCAGGCGGGCATGGTCGGCTTCAGCAAGGCCACCGAATCGATAGAGATACTGCACTGGTGGCTGAGCCGGTGCACCGAATGGTGCTACGACAACCACGGCGACCCGGACCGCTGGGGCGATCAGAAATATCTGCAAAGAATCCCCAATCTGTTCGAATCCATCCGTGTGAACGACCGGTACGGTCTGGTGGCGGCGCCGTGGAATATCGTGATGAACAACATTCACGGGCTGCAGGTCAGCCGGGCGGGCAACGACGTGTATCTGGGCAGCGAAAAATTGGTGGCTTACCACTTCGGCAGCATCAGCATGCTCGGCGAAAACACATTCGACCTGTGGAAGCTTGAGCCGCTCAATTTTGACCCGCGCGTTATTGAGCACATCTACACGCCATACCTTAAGCATTTGAGCGCCATCTGCGAGGCCATCGCCGCCAAGGGAATCAGCCCATCCGTGCTGTATGCGGAGGCGCAGCAGGCGCAGAACCCATTTACTCTGAGCGCACCCAGGGAGGCAGCCTATGCCGGACTCTGATTCGCTGACAGGGAAACATCTGCTTGTGACGGGCGGCGCAGGATTCATCGGCTCGCACCTGGTCCGCCGCCTTACCGACGCGCATGCGGATGTCACTGTGCTGACAAAAGCAGGCGTCCCGCTCTGGCGGCTGGCTCAAACCGGCTGCTGCTGCCGCATAGCAGCAGCCGATATCACCGATGAACAAGCGGTGGCGCGCCTATTCAAGGATTCTCCGCCCGACGGCGTGTTCCACTTCGCGGCTTACGGCGTGGACAGCGCGGATCAGGATATCACCCAGGCCGTCAGCGTGAACGTGGGCGGTACGGTGAATATTCTCAAGGCAATGAAAAGCTGTGGATGCCCGCGTGCCGTTATGATGGGAAGCGGCGCGGAATACGGCAACCATGACGGGCCGATGGATGAAAACACGCCGCTGCATCCCGGGGATGCCTATGCAAGCACCAAGGCTGCCGCCACGCTGATCGCCCATCAATATGCGGCAAGCGCCGGCATCGGCGTCGTCACGCTGCGCCCGTTTGGCGTATACGGCGAAGCCGAGCCGCGCCACAAGATCATCTGCCACGCGATACTCTCCATGCTGCGCGGCGAGCCGCTCGATTTAACGCCGTGCACACAGTGCCGCGATTACTGCTACGTGGGCGACATTGTGGATGCGGCGTTGTCCGCATACCAAAACGAATCGCTCAAAAACGCCGTTTTCAACCTCGGCACCGGATGCGCGCGGCCCCTGCGCGACTATATCGAGCAGATTCGCACGGTTATTCAGCCGAGCAGCGCGGTTAACTTCGGCGCGCTGCCGTTCCGCGCGCATGAGCTTTGGTCTCCCATGCCCGATGTGCACCTTGCAGCCGAGCAGCTCCATTGGCACAGTGCGCACAGCCTGGAGGAAGGGCTGCAAAAAACGGTCAACTGGTTCCGAGAAAACGGGAAGTATTATGAGTAAAACATTGAAGGAGTGACAGCATGGAACGGTTAATCAACAGAAAGAACATATTGGTGACAGGCCATACAGGGTTCAAAGGCTCATGGCTGTGCCTTTGGCTTTGTACGCTGGGCGCCAATGTGACGGGCTACAGCCTTGATAACGCGGATCCCCACAGCAACTTCTTACTGTCCGGTTTAAACAAGTGCATCAAGCATATCGTGGGAGATATCCGTGATGCCGACAGCCTCAAAAAGGCGTTTCAAGCAGCAAAGCCCGACGCCGTTGTGCATCTTGCCGCGCAGCCCATTGTGCGGCACGCTCTTGCCGACCCGCGTTACACCTACGACGTCAACGTGATGGGCACGCTCAATGTGCTTGAGGAGATCAAGGCTTGCAGCAGCTGTCTCGGCGGCGTGCTGATCACCAGCGACAAATGCTACGATAATCAGGAATGGGTATGGGGCTACCGCGAAAACGACCGTATCGGCGGCCATGATATTTACTCATCGAGCAAGGGATGCGACGAATTGCTCATCGCCGCTTACCGCCATTCGTACCCCGCTCATTTCGGTTCGAGTGGGAAAATGCTGCTCTCCGCGCGTGCGGGCAATGTGGTGGGCGGCGGCGACTGGGGCGCTTACCGCCTGGTGCCGGACTGCATACGCTCGCTGAAAGCAGGCGAGACCATCGTGCTGCGCAGCCCGCGGTCCGTCAGGCCCTGGCAGCATGTGCTCGAACCGCTGTCGGGATATATCACGCTGCTCGAAAAGGTGCTCGGAGAAGACCACCGTTTCGAGGGCGGCTGGAACTTCGGGCCCGATGCCGCCGGCATCATCACCGTGGAACAGCTCGTGAGCAAGATCATAGGCGAATGGGGAAGCGGCAGCTATACCTGCGATGATGCGGGAAGCATGCCCGAAGCCAATCTTTTGAACCTCGATGCGAGCAAAGCGCGGTATATGCTGCACTGGTCGCCCGTTTGGGATATCGATAAGACGGTTGCCAAAACCGTGGAATGGTATAAGCAAAGCGAAGACAGTGATGCCGCCGCACTGTGTGCAAATCAGATCAGTGAATACACCAAAGGAATGAACAAAATGTTACTCGAGTCCTAGCCTTCCGCCAAGCGATCGGAGGCCTTCCTCGAAATTGACGCCGAAGCGGACATCCGTGCCCGCTTTTCGTGTGCGTTCAATGCTCTGCGCCGTGAAATCCACGGCAATCTGCGCCGACTCCGCCAGCGAAAACCCGCGCAGCACCGCGGAAAGCAGCACACTCGCAAAAACATCGCCGGTGCCGTGATAACAGCCTTCAATGCGCCGCGAAAAGGCATAGTCCACTGCATCCGTTGCGCTGTCGTAAACCGCCGCGCCGAGCTGTTTATCGTCAAAACAAACACCCGTGAGCACCACAAGCCGCGGCCCGAGTCCGGCGAGTTTTTTCAGCATGCTTTCAATAGACGCCTGCGTGTACGGGCCTTCGCTGTAAGCCTGTCCGATCAGCAGCGCCGCTTCGGTCATGTTCGGAACGATGATATCCGCACACGCGCAAAGCTCTCTCATGCCGTCCGGAAAGTTTTCGGGAAACACCTTGTACAGCGCACCGTTGTCCGCCATCACAGGATCGACCATGATGAGCGTTTCCTCACCGCGCAGACAGCCGAACACCTGCTTCATGATATCAATTTGCTCAAACGAGCCCAAAAACCCTGTATACACCGCATCAAAATTAAGACCGAGCGCGCACCAGTGATTGACCACGGGCAGTATATCCTCGGTCAGGTCGCGGTAAGTAAAGCCCGTAAAGCCGCCCGTATGCGTGGAAAGCACGGCAGTCGGAATCACGCTGACCTCAATGCCCGCCGCCGAAATAACGGGCAGCGCCACCGTTAATGAGCATTTTCCGAAGCCCGATATATCGTGTATGGCGGCAACTCTTTTTTGCATGATCTGTTTCACTCCTTTATTGTCAGTTCATTATATCCTTCGCACTGCCATCACACAAGCCAAAAAACGCCAAGCAAGCTTCCTCTTCAGTGGAAACCTGTCGGCGTCAGGCAACTGTTTTGATTCCTCAATACCGGAAAATCACGCGATGCTTAGCGCCATCATCCCCAAGCGGGGATGGCTTTTACTTATCACTTCATTCCTGAAAAATCTCATGATGAGTATCGTAAAATTTGATGCTCACCGGCTTAAGCTTTTTGAGCTCTCCGGCGTTGCCTCGCTAAGCCTCATTTGGTTATTGCATAAAAGCCTCTCATCTTGATTATACATGCAGATCCCGAGCCTATTGGGTACTTCGCTGAGCGGAATCTCTTGAACAGCGCGCTGCAGAAGGGGGGGGGCCACTACGCAGTCGATTGCCTGCGCTCTTTTTTGACAGTCTGTCTCCGGCGTTGCCGGGTGTGCGGACTATAGAAAAGCCTCCTGCCGCCATAACAGCAAGAGGCTCAGCCTGTTCTTGGAGGAAACAACACTTTTTAAGGATTTATTGACTCAAAGCTAGACCACGTGCCTTCATAAGACGGATGACTCTCGCCGTCTTGCTGATAAAAATATCCCTTGTATACCGACGACCAGCCGAGCGGGAAAAAGTCCACCTCTACCACTTCATACGACGGATAGGCGATAAACACCTGATAGCATTCGCCCTCGCTCATTTCCACGGTGCTGTCGGCAATCATATCAACGTCCGGATCGGTGAAGTCCCATCCGACTCCGTTGAAATGGACCTTCACAATGCTTCGCCCGTCCGCAAATTTCTCATTGATGAAGGCTTCGGTGATTTCCTTATATTTCGGGTCATCCTTCGCGGCTTGCATGAGGTCATCATTCGCAAAATCCGGGTCATCTTCAAGGTTTTCCTGTTTATACGGCGTTTGCTTTTGTACACGCACGGGCTGACCGCTGACCGAATCGACCGTGCAGATATAAGCGGCACCGTCCGCAAACTGACTGCCCGAATACACATCGTATGATCTGTTGATGCCGGAATCTGTATTGATCACGTACAGCTGCGCACCCGCGGGCTGAAACCTGTCTCCAAACACCTTTTTCCACAAATCAACGGCAACCGCGGCCGCCTGCTCAAAGCTCAATTGGTCTGCCTTGGGCTTGGTGCCGACGCCGGTCACCGTAAACTCTTGCGGCAGCGCGGGTATATCCCTCTTCTCGAGCACAGCTGCCGTCTGGCTGTCGGGCTGGCCTTCGGAATGTGACGGGCCTGCGGGCGTTTCGGCCGGCTGCATCACCGTTTCGCCGGTCTGCAGAGACTGGGTGCAGCTGATGGCGCCCGTCAGCACCAGCACGCCCATCGCAATAATCAAAGCTGTGACAACAGGCAGCCATAGTTTTCTACCGATTCTTTTCATAAATAGATTCTCCTTTCGAGTTTCTATTTTGATTATGCGGGCGCCTTGTCAGCGTTTTGTATCCGACTCGTTACCGAGTTGTAAAAGCGTTACTGTTGTTCCTTTTCCTTCTTCCGATTCAATCCGCATCGCATACCCCATGCATTCACAGATGCTTTGGCAAATCGACAGCCCAAGCCCTGCGCCTCCGCCCCGGCGCGAACGGGATGTGTCCGCGCGGTAAAACGGCTCGGACACATGCCTAAGGGTTTCTGCGCTCATGCCGCAGCCGTTGTCGGCCACGGTGATTTTCTTATCGTCCGCCGTCACGCTGATCTCGCAGCCTGCTTGGCGTGCATGCATCGCATTGCTGATCAGATTGATCAGCAGCATCGAGAGCAGCGTCGCGTCCGTCTGCCAGACGGTGCGGCCCGCATCAAAGCGCACCGCCGCTTCAGACGCCGGAAACGACTTTTGCACGTCGGCAAACAACGTTGCCAATCTGACTGACTCTATAACAGGCGAGTCCGCTCTCAATTTCGTGAGCATCAGCAGCTTTTCGGATAAATCGGCGAGCCGCGCGCTTTCGTGCAAAATCGTGGCACAGGCCGAGAGCCTCTCCTCCTCGCCGATGGCGGCATCGCTGAGGTACTGCGCATACCCGCCGATCGCCGCAAGCGGCGTACGCATCTCGTGGGCAAGCGCGTCGATGAAGCGCTGCTTATTCTCCGCCTCAAGCTTGAGCTCGGATATCTGCGCTTCTATTTTTTCTGCCATGGTATAGAGCCGCGCCGCAAGCTCGGCGATTTCATCATGACCGCGTATGTCGGCACGGATGCTGTAATCACCGCCGGCGATAGCCGTTGCGGCATCCGAGAGCTTTTTGATGGGGTTCGTGAGACGCTTCAATATCACGTACAGCGCCAGCGCCAGCAGAACCGACATCAGCACGCTGCCGAGCGTGAGCATGCGCGATAAACCGTCCGCACTGGCCTGCATGCCCTCGACGCTGCGCGCCGTCACCAGACCGAATTCCGTATCCGCGATGCGTCCGCTCACAAAAAGATACGGCACTGCGTCGATGCCGGATATGAGCGACACCTTGGCGCCATCGTCGGGCGTTTTAATATTTGTGCCGTTTGGCGGGATATTCGAATAGGTTCTGCCGTGAGAATCTGCAATGGCGATGAGAATGCCCTGCGTTTTGTAGTAGCCCGCATAGCGCTCAAACAGGCTGGTCCATACGGAATCGTCCGCCGTTTCATCGCGGGATAATATGGCTTCGATATCGATGCCGAGCGCGCCGCTGATAAAGCCGTGCTCCGAAAAGCTGCGTTCGCGTTCAGCGTTCAGCGAAGTGCGGTAGGCCGTTTCAAAAAGCAGATACGCGCCGACGTTCAGCGCTGCGAGAAATATGACGAGTGCAGACAAAAATACCTTCTGCCAGTATTTCATACCCGCGTTTCCAACCGATATCCAAGCTTGTAGATTGTTTTGAGTCGGGCCGAAAGCCCGAGCTTTTTGCGCAGCTTTTGTATATGTACGTCTACCGTGCGCGTATCGCCGAGAAAATCAAACCCCCACGCGAGCTTTAGCAGCTTGTCGCGCGACAGCGCGAGATTGCGGTTGATGATCAGCGCTTCGAGCAGCGCAAATTCCTGCGGCGTTAAATCCACGGACTTTGCGCAGTAATACACCTCGCGCGAGTCGAAATTGACTGACAGGTCGTCGATGCAAAAAAGCCTGTCGTGCTTTTTGGTGCGGCGCAGCACCGCCTCGATGCGCGCGATGACCTCCTGCGTTTCAAACGGTTTGATGATATAGTCGTCCGCGCCCCGTTCCAGCCCCTTGACCCTGTCGCCGAGGCTGTTGCGCGCCGTGATCATAATCACCGGCAATTCCGGGTCGGGCCGCTGTGCCATCAGCGCCATGCCGTCGATGCCGGGCAGCAGAATGTCGAGCAGCATGATATCATATGCCATATTCTCCAAACAGCTCAGCGCCTCACAGCCGTCAAAAGCGCAGGTGCACCTGTGCCCGACCAGCGTGAGATTGCGGTGAAGCAGTTCGTTGATGGACGTGTCGTCTTCGACGATCAGTATGTTTGCCATCCGGGTACCTCCGCTCACATATTATCTCAATGATGTTAGAGAGTTGTTAACATTATCCGTCAAGCGGAACAACTTTTGATTCACTCACAGTCACGTTAAAATCTTTATCCACAAAAAGTGAATACCGTTCCACGGAATCGTCCGTTAAGCGGGACATGTCGATTCTCAGACGATCGCCCTCTGATTCCATCCAAGTGACTGAATCCGCTTGCTGCTCGGGTGTCAGCTCAATATACGACACATCTCCGCCCGTCAGCGGCACATACCCGACCCAATTGTTATCGATGCTGTTATCAGTGAAAAAAACGCAGCTATCAAAGAGTGTTATATCCGTATACCAACGATCACCGGGTGCCGAGCAAAGAACACTTCTGTTCCGGCCTTGCGCATCGAGCCGCACAATGGATGACATGTGTTCATCAATGCTTTGTTTGATCACATTCTCCACGAGATACAGCTGATCGTCCGATTTCAACAGCCTGCCGATTGACACATCCTCATCGTAATAATCTGCCGCGTCATAGAGCACGCTCTTTTCGCCGGTGCCCTTGCCGAGCATTATGACTTGCGACCCGCTCCCCAGATATTGATCCTCACTCAGCGGCGTTTCTTCGAGCTTCATATTTTTGTCGATGCGCACATGATGCGTCACGCCCTCCAATTCGCCCTCGAAAGTGCTGATGTTTACATACAGATAGTCGCTGTCCGGCGTGAGTGAAGCCGACAGGAAATACGGTTCTGCGCCCATCCGGGCCGCATAGGCCTCCCAGTCGATCACGTTGAGCTCTTTGCCGTCCTTGCTCACATCGCCGATGGACACAGAATCGAAACCGTCGTTAAGGAAGAAAAGCCAGTCGCCGAATGAGGTCAGGTCGGTAAATCCGACTCCCTTTTGCGCCAACAGCACCTGACGGCCGCCGTTGTATTCTATCCGCACGATGGACAGGTCTTTGGTTTCCCCGTCGCTGTCATCCGGATCGGCTGCGGTTTCCGCCGCATACAGCGCATCGCCGCCGTCCACCAGTTGACTGATACCGTATTGCTCATAGTCTTTATAATAATCCGTCATATCGTAGATCACCTGTCCGTCATCGCGGATGATCTGCGTCTGCAACGCTTCGTATGTATGCGGAGCCGTGTCCGCTGCGAGCGGTGTTTCCGCCGCACCGCCCGTCGGCGTCTGCGCGATGTCGGCTTCCACTGCGCTTTGGCTCGGCTGAACCACCGTCAGGGCAGGCTCGGCGGTGCAGCCTGCGAGCAGCACGGCTCCCAGCATCAAAGTAACAGCAAGATAAGCTCCGAAATTCTTCACGCTTCTGATCATATGTTTTCGTTCTCCAATCGTCTTCATATCAACCGAGACTGAATTTAAACTTCAGGCAATCACATGGCGTATTGAAAAGGGCGGATGAATCCCCGCCCTCTTTGAACTTTAAGAATGATTATGCCGGGGGTGCTGTCCCGGCAAACGCTGTTACCGGTGTCGCGTCAGCCGGCGGCCCGGATTTCGACCAGTAGTAATACGTAACGCCGTTGACGGGCTTGTAATCGGCGTGCTCAAACAGCTTCTCCGAAAGCTGAGTCCCGTCGGCGGAGAGCACGTATTTATAAACGTCGATCTTGGTTCCCGCGCGCGGCGTGGAAAACGCGTAGACCGGGTGCTCGGGCGAAAGAGCCGTACCATCCGGTGCGGCTTTGGTGTTGTAGACGGAGCGCATTGTGCCCGAGCCGTAGCGGCTGCCCTTGTTGTTCGAGCGGAAATCATAAATGATGTTCTCGCCGAACTCGGGGTCCACAGGCAGCTGCCCATAAACCTCCACTGTGACCGTTTTCTTATGCGGATCCACATACGACACAATATAAACCGGCATCGCAGCGTCGTTCTTAAGCTTGAGATCCTGCGCGCCCGTGTTGAGCGTCGCGTCGAGGCCTTTGGCAATATAGTCCGACGGCACCGAGTGGTGCCACATTTCTGCGATGGTCAGGTTCGCGCGGAGTGCCGCGTTATATGTTGTGCTGCCGAGCTGGCAGACGCCGCCGCCGACCTGCTGCGTGGTGCCGCCGTTTTCGAGGCCCGCCGCTTTCTTCCAGCCGATCGTTCTCGCGGTCGTTCCGTCGCGCGGGCCTGCTTTCTCGTTGATGGACAGCACATCTCCGGGGTTCAGAGCCGATGCATTGATGAAGCTCGACATGCGCGAAACGTTCCATGCACGGCTGTGACCCGCGTGCTCGCTGTAGCTCGACGTCCACGATGAGATCAGCTGCGTATCCGCTTTGATATCATCGAGCTTAATCTGCGCTTCCGTCACCGTGGTCGGCAGCTCAATTTCACTGAAATCGCCGGTGCTGAGTGCATTTTTCACGGTATCAAAAACCGCTTCGGTATCCACATCGAGCCCCGTCACCTCGGGCTTGTAAAAGAACCGTACAATATTGGCATCCACGGGAATGATATCTTCCGTCAGGTAACGGTTGTTGTCCCAGCTTTGATACCTCAGCGGGCTCGGCATGGCCGCCGCGTCAATGCGCACGAGATTCGGCCGTTCAAGGTCGTTGCCCGACGCGTTCGCATCCGCAAGCGCCTTGAGATCGGGCTCATATTTAACGGGATTTCCGTCCGCATCGAGCGAATAGCCGTTCGGCATAAACTCGGCGGCGGCATCCTGCGGTGCCTGATCGAGCTCGGTTTTCACCTGCGCCAGCGCGGCATGCAGTTTCTCATCCTGCACAGTCAAGCCGACCGTGAAAACCACGCCTTCATTTCTGGCCTTGTCATAGGCGGTTTTGCGGTCATCGAACGAACCCGTGCGCCCGTATTGTGTGGCCTCTGCGAGAACACTCTCGTAGTCCGTACCGATGCCCAAATCCGTGAGCGCGTAGTCATGGGTTTCTGCGTTCACATTGAACTTGAATGTATGGGCGCTCAGCAGCTCCTTGCTGATGCTTTGTGTCGCGGATTTCGCTTCGTCCTGCGTCAGTCCCGAAATATCCACGCCGTTCACGCTGACACCGTTTATGACCGTGCCGAAATCGATGAAGCGTTCCACGCGCTGGTCGCTCGTGTTAAACACAAAGAAAGCGGCCGCCGCCAGACAAATCAGCATGATGCCCGCCGACGCGATTAAAAATATCTTCTTGCCCTTTTTTACGCCGGGACTGACTTCCATACTTTCATTTGCTTCGCCAATCATAATGAACCTTTCTCAAGTAAAAAAATCTATGGTGTCTATTTTTAGCATTATCATACACATTCATACGCAAAATTTTGCTTTGCGTGTATTAGACGCCAGTTAAAGCGGTTTCGCAGATACCAAAACAGAGCCTCAACAAAGCCTTTCCTGTAAGACGATGCAAAGGCCCATATTGTTCCATTGTTTTAAGCCGGTGCTTTTTATTCGCTCTGCTCCTTTTCCAGGCGCTTTGCCAGCGCCATCAATTCAAGCCTGTCCTGTTCGGTCAGCTGTCCGTTGTCGGCCATCGCGAGCATGAGCCGCCCGACCGAGCCAAAGAAACCGCGCCGCGAGGTCAGCTCGCCGCCCTCCGCCGCCATCGCATCCGCTTCGGATATGAGCGGCGAATACAATTTGTCCTTCAAATTGCGCTCCTCGGCAAGCAGCAGCCCCTTGTTGGTCATGTTGCGCAAATACGTATGATAGGTTTTGTAGCTCCATTCGATATCGCTGTGCTGCGCGCGCACCAGCTGCACAATTTGTTTCATCGTCAAGGGCGGCTGTCCCCAAAGCGTTTTTAATATGACCCATTCTGAATCGGCCAGTCTCTTTTTCATTCTTCCACTCTCCCACCCAATAATATCGCCCCGAAAAGCCGCGCTTTCGGGGACCCAAATCTGCCGTCGATGCAGTATTATCTTTAGCATATACGACAGATTGCATACTGTCAAGATTGTGGCAAAAAAACAGGCTGATTTCGCTGATTATGCTTATATTATCGATGCTTATCCGGCCGACACCTCTTTAAAATCGTGCCGCTTCATTTCAATCACGCCGCCGTCAATGGCGTTTAGCACGTATGTGTCGTCCGAGTGGCTTTGATGCTTGTTCAGCACAGCATTGTCGTTGCCGAAAGTCGTCTCAAACACCCACACGGGCACCATCATGGCCTGATTTTCATTATCTTTCACGCCGATGTAGCCCATGCGCAGTTGCGCGGAGGTGACATCCACTTCGAAGTTCGACAGACCGTAATACTCGTCCGTCGGCATAAACGACTTCTTATAAAAAATCTGATCCTTAAGCGCCTGCTGAACATCCTCAAAAGGCAGCAGCTGCACGTTGTCCGATACCGTTTCGGCCACTTGCGCACAGCCACTCCAGAAGAAAGACTGAATCCCGTCTTCATTGACCTGAAACTCAATATGCTCTTCCGCAAACGGCGGATAGTACTGCGGCGGTTCCTCGTCTTTCGCGTAGCTGCCCCCGGTAAACCAATAAAGCGGAATGCCGCCGCTTTGCCGGGCATATTCCAAAATATAGCCGCCCTTATCCGGCATCTCCTGCGCGACAGCTTTTTCGGCTGAAACCAGCACCATGTCTTTTATCCCTAAATCACCGATCACTTTTTCAGCCATGGCCAGCGCGTCTTCCTCGTGCATTGTCACCTTTTCGAAAAGTGCACCGACCCCGTCCCAGCCCGCTTCTTCTTCGGTCATCTCGAACTCCATCTCGGTGCGATACCACGATTCCGCAATATAGCCGATACCTTCCCGCAAGGCGTACGAGAAATAGCTGCGACTGCTTTCTCCTTTGGCGTAACTGCTTAGCGACACATGCGCCTCGCTGCCGTCCTCATTCTGAAACACGACGGACAGAAAGTTTTTACCATCTTCGATGATCTTTTCCCCGGTCTCGTAATTGCTTCGGTATGCCAGCGTGGTGTCGCAATAAATGACCGGCGAATCGTCGGGCGCGGCATCGCGCCTTTTCTCCAGCTCCTCCACCCATGCCTTGGATTCATCATTCACCACAAATTCGCCGTCGATCTCCTGCCCTCTTTTGGCGTAAACAATTTCTTCGTCATAATCCGCCTTGGTTTCCACATGCGGCAAATAGAGCTTCGCGTCTCCCGCGAAGTAATGCACCATATCGTCTACCTGCTCCTGTGTGAACGGCTGCTGCTCGAGCTTCACAACGGGATACGCGCTCACATCAGGCAGAATCACATCCGTATCGATCACAATATTGAGCTTCTCACCCTCCACCGTTTCGCTCCAATGCGTGGGCGCTTCGTAGACTTGAGTCGGCGCGGGCGTCGCCTGCATCTTCTCTTCGAGCTTGCCGTCGTTTTTATTCACCACCACGGGCTCTTCGGGCGTGGGCTGGCAGCCCGCCAGCAAAAACAACACGCAAACAGCAATCATGCTGCGCATAATGCGTTTCTTCATGTTATTCCTTTCTCCACACCACCCGATTTGAGATGAACATCTCACAAACTGCCGATTTGCCGCAAAATAAAGAATCTGCCGTAATATGCCATTTTCTTCAGCATATACGACAGATTCATGAATGTCAAGTATAGGCGAACGCGGTTTAATACCCCTTTTCTCTGTCGATCACGCTGCCGTCAATCGCGTTGAGTGTGAGGAAACTGAGGTCATTATCGAGCCATTCGTCACCCTCCGGAAATGTACGCCGCATATCACCGATAAAATCCCATACGGGCACGATCAGAAAAGTTCCGCTGTCGTCCCGCTTTCCGATGCGCATCAGGCTCAGCTTAACCTGTTTGATCGACATCTCCACCGCGATGTCCTCTTCGGCATAAATCTTATAGAACAAATGATCCTTCGCGCGTTCCATCACGTCGTCAAACGGCAGCAGCTCAACATTGTCCGACCGCTTGGCCGTCACCTCCGCCACGTTAGACCACTCAAACCCGAGTATGCCTTCGTCTCCGACAGCCACAAACAGGCTCTCCGGGCTGTACGTGGGCACATATTCCGTGTTATCCTCCGGCGGCGTGGCGGAATCCGACGCGTGGGAGGCGGTGATGGCGCTCACGGGTATGCCGTCCATCACGCGCTCAAACCGGACGCCCCAGCACTGCTGCGTCTCCTTAGCGGTGTTCATTCCACCTTCAATAAAGGAATCTGTGATGCCGATGTACGCCACAGCCATATCCGAAATGCCCATACCCTGCACCAGCTTCTCGGCCTGAGCTATCGCATCCTCCCTGGAGACAGACACGTCTTCCGGCGTTCCCTGTTTGATGCGTGAGAAGGCGGAATGCCTGCTCCTCTTCGCTTCAAACATCATATATGCGGTCGTCTCGCCGAGCTCCTCATAGTTGCCGTTGCTGACATAGAAGCAGGGGAAATCGCCGTTATCCGACTCCGCATAGACTTTGAATCCTTCGCCGTAGTCATTCTTTAAGATGTCAAGCGTCGCCGGAAGCTTGTCTTTACCCCATACATCCGGCGCGGTTTTATATTGCTCCTCCCATTCCTTGATCCGCTGTTCGTAGCCCGCATAGGCGTCTTCGCGTGACTCACCGTCAAAAACGTTATTGAACTCTTTATCGCCCATCTTTTTGACTTCCTCAAGCTGCGCCTTTTCTTTTGCGATCTGTTCCAATACGTCTTCCTTTGTCATATAGATCTTCTCTCCCTCGGGCAGAGAAAAAAGCGCCTTATCGCCCAGCAACGCTTTGCCAACCGCATTCACCTGCTGTTGCGTGAATCCCACTGGCTTCACTTCATACACCGGAAATGCCGGCACATCGGGCACGATCACGTCAGCGTCAATGCTGACAGTCACATTCTTCTTTGTGAGCGTATCCTGAACCTTCGCGGGCGCTTCATACTTCGCCTGCGGCTCAGCGGTTTGGGAAATCTTTTCTTCAAGCTTGCCGTCCGCCTTGTTCACCACAACCGGGGCCGCAGGCGTCGGCTGGCACGCGGTCAACACGCTCGCGCAGAGCATCAGCACAGCGACGCACACGGCGGCGCATCGCCCGGCGGTATGCGTCCGCGCCGTTTTAAACATGCCCGCGATGCGCTTCTCCATTGCGGAGCGCCGGTGACTGAGCGCCATAGCGGCGGCAAGCCGCTGCTGCTTATCGCTGCCCGCAAAATACAACAGCGTATCGATATAATCAAGACGGCTGAGGTGACCCACAGCTGCGAAAACGCTATGATCGCACGCGGTCTCGATATCGTCTCGTATCAGCTTGAAGCACAGCCATGTGAGCGAATTGAACCAGTACACGGCGCTGAGCAGGTTCAAGGTGCATATCAGCAGCAGGTCGCCGCGCTTCAGGTGCGACAGCTCGTGCAGCATGATGTGCCGCAGCGTCTTTTTATCCAGCGTCAGCGCATTCTCCGGCAGCACGAGGCAGGGTCTGCATACCCCCATCATCACAGGCATGCGCAGCGCCGACTGTACACAAAGGCCGACCCGGCGCTTGACGCCGAGCAGCGCCCTGCATTCCTCAAACACCTCACTTAACCTCTCAGGCGTCTGCAGCCGCGCGTGCCGGATGCGCCGCCGAATATTCAATGAGCCGATACAGAACACCGTAACGACGGCTGCTGCGCCCGCTGCCCATACGCAAAAAGCAAGCATTGTCCAGTCAAACGACGCTTCCGGTATTGGCGATGTTGTTTGATATGATGGGACTTGCGTATCGAGATGTAAGTTTGACCCGTCGCCAGCGGCCACTGGCTCTGTTTTGTCAAAGGAAATATTGTCCCGAGAGACAGGCTGCCCGATATGAGCACCGGTCGATGTGTCGGCAGGAACCGCCGCAGCGGTCTGCGATGGGGTAAACAGGCTAAAATCGCTCTCGAGGCCATAGGGAATCAGCAGCTTGAAAACCACAACCACCCAGAGGATAAGCGTCAGGACGGGCGAGAACCGTTTGCCGAGCAGCCGTCTGACAATCAGCATGATGATGAAAAGCGCCGAGAACACCGCAGCGTTAACGAGCAGCGCCGTGAGTACATCTTTCATCATCGCGGCTCACCGTCCTTCGCCTGCTCAAGCCGCCGCGCCATCTCCATCAGTGCCTGCCTGTCGTTGTCCGAAAGCGGGGCACTTTGCGCCATTGCCGCCACGAGCGCGCCCATCGAGGCCGTGCTGATGCGCGACAGCAGCGTTTCGCTCTCACTGCGCAGCGCCTCCTCGCGCATGACCAGCGGGCGGTAAAGCTTGTCCCGCAGATTCTTATCCTCGCAGGCGATGAGGCCCTTTTCGAGCATGATACGCAAATACGAGTGGTACGTTTTGTAGTGCCACGCGATATCGCCGTTTTCCGCCTGCACCGCCATGATGATCTCGCGCATCGTCTGCGGCGGCTTGTCCCACATCGCGCGCAGTATCGTCCATTCGGCGTCCAGCAGTTTTTTATCCATCCGGTTCACCGTCCTTTTTGTCTTATAATCATAAGATATCATACGTCTTAATAATATAAGACATTTTACGGTTTGTCAACGGTTCCCAAGA
Organism: Bacillota bacterium; assembly: GCA_023408075.1. Classification (GTDB taxonomy): domain Bacteria; phylum Bacillota; class Clostridia; order Christensenellales; family SZUA-584; genus SZUA-584. The sequence goes on from JAEYKW010000013.1 coordinate 44,854, forward strand.
ATAATATTTTCTTGGGGTAAGATGGTCTCGTCACAGTCCGAAAACTGTCGTCTTTGATTCGCGTCAATATAAGACAAAAAACGGCACATGCCGCGCCGTTTCTCTGGTCATATTACAGTTCTTTGCTGATCTGCTTTTTTAATTTGTCGTCGAGTATGCCGCCCCAGAGCGCATCGGATATATAGGCGTCAATGGCGTCCGAGGGCCTGACCCGCCTGATCTTCATCAGCACATGCACAATATCGAGCAGTATCAGCTTTTGCATCGTGGGCCTTTGCGCCCCGATATCCGTCTGCATGAGTCTGTGCGCGATGCGGTCGAGCAGGTGCTTTTTATATGGCACGATGTTCTCCAGCGCCTGTATACCCATGCGCACCGTCACCGGCTTTTCATCGTCCACACAGTCAAGGTAGGCCTCCAAGGAGGCATCGAGCTGATTGAGCGCATCCCACCTTGCGTTGGCCGCCATCAAAATAAGCCCGATGTTTCTCTGAAAGGAATTATCGCTTTTGAGCTTGCCCGCAAACACAGCATAATACGGGTACACGTCGTCAAAGCCTTCGCTGCGGCTTTGCAGCAGCAGCAACGAGGGGTACCTCAGCTTATCATCCTTCTCCTCCAGCAGCGCGACCAGCTCTTTAATGTCCTGCGCAGTCAGAGCCTTTGCCGCTTCGGGCATGTTCTGCTTATCCAGCGATATAAGAGTGTCAAGCGTCATGGCGATATTTCCCTCCTATCATGCATATCGGTGCATTCCGGGTTAATAGCCCATCGTTTCATCGACGGGGCTGCCGTCAATGGCATTGAGCGTCAGGCAAAGCGTGCTGCCGTCGCCGGATACGCCGGAAGGAACATCCTTGCCCTCAATCTCTGTAACGATGGACTCATCCCCGTAAAACCGCCACACCGGTACCAGCCGATAGCTGCCCGACTGATCCTGAACCGACATACGCATATAGCCCAGTTCGATCTTCGATATATTAACCCCTCCCGACTTGATTGTGGCAATGTACTCATCAAAATCCGGGTTTTCTTCCGAGTAGTGCGACAGTTTGATAATATTATATTCAATCGCCATCTGTGTACGGAAATTTTCCATGATGTCTTCAAAGGGAAGCAGCGCCACATTGTCATTCTCGGTTTCGGTCACTTCAATCGGGTTCCGCCATTCGAAGCTCGTAATCGCTTTGTCCCTGATATACACGTAGACCGACTCACTCTCATAGACGGGGCCGTACAGCGCTTCATCCGCTTCATCGACAAACTGGCTTCCCGATATCGGTATACCGCTGTATGTGCGGATAAATTGCATCGAATAGCTGCAAACCTCGCTGTCCGAGCCGTTGACCGTTTGGGCCCACACATTGCTGAGAACCATGTCGTTAAGACCCAGCTTATTGATCGTCTGCTGCGCGAGCGCCACCGCTTCCTCTTGCGTCATATCTGTCGCCGTCTGCTCTTCATAATTCGCCATGGGTATAAAATTCGGCGTCAGCTGCGTTCCCTTAATAAAATTCAGACGGCTCCACCGCTGACCGAATCCGTCGTAGCTCGACGCTGTGATCCGGCCGTAATAGCCGCCGTCCAGGTCGGCATCGGCCACAAATTTTTTCTCGTTTTCGTACTCGTCGAGCAGCTGCTGTGCCTCGTCGTCATCCTCAAGCGACGTCCATGCATTCACATTCTCCTGATAGAAAACCGGATCCTCATAGATTTTTGCCGGCAAGAACTCAATGGGCGCCTCCTCGCGCACGAGCGCATCGGGGGCGTCTTCATACTGCTGCTGATAGATCACAATACGGTCTTCAAACAGCTTGCGCGTGTCCGCAACAGTCTTGGGGTCATCGGCATTGAGGCCGTCGGATGTGCTATGCTCCGGGTCAGCCAGCGCATTCTGAAGCTTTAAAATCTCGGCTTCAATATCCTGTTTGGTCAGCCCTGTACGCGGCCTATAGAGCGTTTTGCCTTCCATCAGCACCTGCGCCGCCGTCTGTATAAAATCGGTGGAAATATCCGCCGGAACCGCGTTCACAACGGGAAACGCTTCCACACCCGGCACAACGACCTTGGCATCGACACTGACCGTCACATTTGCATCCTTTGTCTTGAACGAATCGGTCACGGTCTCAGGCGCTTCATACGCCTTTTTGGGCTCCGGTGCAGCCGCCATCACCTGCTGCACTTTTTCTTCGCTCTTGTTGATCACGATCGGCTCTTCCGGCGTCGGCTGACAGGCTGTCAGCATGGAAGCTGCCAGCATAATGACTGCCGCACAGACCGCCATAACTGCCGGGGCTTTTTTGGTTTTGTGCGGGCGGAACATGCCGCGTATACGCTTCTCCATTTTGATGCGTCCGTCACTTAAGCTCAGCGCGGCGTTAAGACGGCCGGGGTGCGCTTCTCCCGCAAAATACAGCACCGTATGCAGATAGCCGTTTTGATGCTTGTCATCCATTATCTTAAGAACCCGCTGGTCGCACAGCGTTTCCATATCGGCACGCACCTTGGAGAAACAAAGCCAGACGAGCGGCTGAAACCAATACACGGCATTGAGCAGATTCATGAGCTTGATCAACAGGAGATCACCTTTTTTGCAGTGCATAAGCTCATGCAGAAAGATATACCGGAGGCTCTCGCTGTTGAGCTTGAGCGCGCTTTGGGGCAATATCAGCACAGGGCGCAGCACACCGGTCACGGCGGGCATCGCAATCACGTTTTGCACGCAGAGCCTGACGGGCTGCCGGACATCCAGCTCGGTACGGCATTCGTCAAACAACCGCTGGACGCGCTCCGGCACCTGACCCGCTTTGCTGATGATGCGGCGCTTCACCTGAAAACGGCATAGGATGCACCAGCCCATATACGCCGCGAAACCCGCGCCCCAAACGATCAGCGCCCATTCGGACCACTGCAGCGGCTTGGGTGTCGGCTGCGTCTGCGCGGGCCCGGTTGGGTGAACAAGCGGCAAAGCGGTGCCGCTTTGCGCTGAAGGCTGCAACGGTTCCACTGCGACATTCTCAACAGGCGGCAGGGCATTTTGCATTGGTTGTCCTCCGTCCGCCTGCGCCTCAGGCACACTGGCCGTTATCGGCGCCGGTGCTGTGTCAAACCAGCCGAGCGGGCTCAATTTGCTCTCAAAGCCAAAGGGTATCACGAGCTTTAAGGCAATCACCATCCACAGTGTCAATATCATCAGCGCGGATAATTTTTTATCCAGCAACCTGCGAAGGCCCATCAGTATCAGAAACAGCGCGCCGAATACGATGGCGTTCACAAGCAGCGTCATTACAAAATTCTCAGCCAATTGATTCACCGTCCTTTTTCAGGCGGTCAAACAGTGCCGCAAGCTGCTCCTTGTCCTCCCCGGTCAGCCCCGAGTTCTCAGCCATCATGGCCATCATGCGCGGCAGAGAATGAGCGCTGATGCGCTGCATTACCGTGTCGCTTTCCATGCGCAGCGCATCCTCCTGAGACAGCAGCGCATAGTAGCGCTTTTCCTTGGCATTGAGCACATCAGACCCGATAAGCTCCTTGTCCGTCATCACACGCAAATACGAATGATATGTCTTGTATTTCCATTGCACCTCAGGGTTTTCCTTCTGCACCCCGGCGATGATTTCGCCCATGCTGAGCCCGGGCTTTTTCCAAAGCACCCGAAGGATCATCCATTCGCAATCCAGCAGCTTTTTCTCCATGTCGGTTCATCCTTTCGTATCTTGTAAAGACAAGATGTTATCTTGATATTACAAGAACACCGGGTGTTTGTCAACATCTTGGGTTGAAAAAAATGGTGTTGATGAATTGTTGAAATTATGAAATGGCTTCAGCCCCGCCTTTTTAAGACAGCAGCGCCGGAAGGATGCTGTAAATACACGCAAAGAACAGCGCAATGCCACAAACGATGATGGTAATCACCACAGCAATTTTTGCTTTCGTATCGCTTGGTTCATCATGCGACACCCAGATGTGCTTAATTTCTTTTTCCATGCTGCCTCCCCTCAAAACTTTCAGACGGTTAACGGTATCAGACCGCCGCAAGCCGACGCTCTATTGATGCGAGCACTCAAATCGTTCATATGCCGTTATTATTTTACACCTCTTTTTAAAATTTGTCATTTCATTGTTGATTCTTATTATAATTATCCGGCTTCACAGTGATGAATCAAACATGGGGGTCTGAAATGAAGCCATATAAGCAAATAAAACACCGTCATGCGCAATATGCTGATAGCAGGATATTGATTAAACTCTTCAACCATATCTTCGGAGGATATCTGATGTCATTGGCGGCGGTTTTTTTACTGCTCGGCGGCCTCGGCATGTTTTTGTACGGCATGAAGACGATGTCGAGCGGCCTGCAAAATGCGACGGGAGAGCGGATGCGCCGGATGATTGAAGTGCTCACAAGCAACAGGCTTGCGGCTGTCGGCGTGGGCACGTGCGTCACCGCCGTGATTCAGAGCTCTTCGGCTGTCACCGTTATGGCTGTCGGCTTTGTCAACGCCGGGCTTATGACGCTGTTACAGGCCACGGGCGTGATCATGGGTGCCAATATTGGCACCACCGTGACGGCTCAGCTCATCGCTTTCGAATTCTCGGACATCGCCCCGTTTATTCTTTTCATCGGTATGTTTTTCACCGTCTTTTTAAAGAAGCCCCTGCTCTGCCGAATCGGCGACATCATACTCGGCTTCGGCCTGTTGTTCACAGGCCTTTCACTCATGGCACAGGCGCTCGCGCCTTTGCAGCATAACGAGGCCTTCCGCGCTCTGCTGGTCAGCTGCAGAAGCCCCCTGGTGGGGGTGTTGGTGGGCACCGTTTTCACCGCGATCATTCAAAGCTCGTCCGCCTCTGTCGGCGTTTTGCAGACGATGGCGGGGCTGGGGCTGATCGGTCTGGATTCCGCGGTGTATGTGGTGCTCGGCCAGAACATCGGCACGTGCATCACGGCCATACTCGCGGCCATAGGCACAAACATCAATTCCCGGCGAACCGCCGGTATTCATCTGATGATCAATATCATCGGTGCTGCCGCCTACCTCATTGTGCTCGCTGCGTTCCCGGTGATAACCGGCTGGGTCGCTTCATGGTCGCCCGGCAACGTTTCGCGCCAGATCGCAAACTTCCATACGCTGTTCAACGTGACCGTCACGATCATGCTTTTCCCGTTTGCAGAGCAGATGGTTCGCCTCATCACGCGCATCATTCCGGAGAAACATGTGCCCAACCGTGCTATAGAAAACTTATTCAGGCCAAACAATCGCACACGGTATTAAATATAGCCTCTTTGGGGTTTGAGATAGTGAATCCGCAGCTTATGTCATCGGCTGATCTTCAGGACATATATCCACAGTGGTTATTCCGCCGCACAGGAAACATAAAACTAAGCCAAGCCCCCTGTTGCCGATATCTGCTTATTGTTTTGACGCTGTCAACCGCCAAAGTCTGCTGCAAGTGGCCTGGTAGTGTATGTGGGATTGCATACGCACGAAGTATTAACTCCATCGCCATTTACCTCATCTTGAAAGAGAAGCTAAGCATTTCATTATCAGGCACACTGAATCACTATACCTTGCCAGTCGTCTGCGACAGATGTATCCAATTGAAACCTGTGAAAACACAATGGGGGCTGAACAAAAAAAGCCGCTTATTGCGGCTCTGAGTGTCAAAAAACCTCGCTTATTGGCCCCCTCTGACGAGGGGGCTGTCGCCAACAGGCGACTGGGGGAGAGAACGTGGCTTAAATAGACCTAATTTATCACTGCCTCCGGCACTTCGTGCCACCTCCCGGTCCATCCCAACGGGATAGTCGTCTGAGGGAGGCACAAAAGACTTTGTCGACAGCCTGAGCCGCTTATTGCGGCTGATTCACGTTCTGTTCTATTCTGTTCTCCGCTTTAATTCTGCGAACCTTGAGAATCGTGTAAACGATGGCGGCTATGGCAAGAGCACCGAGCAGTATCCATCCCTCCATATAGAGCTTGAGCATATAAATCGCAATGCCGAGAGCCGCGCAGACAATCTGTATGCCGACGAGTATGAACACAGCCAAACGGTGGCTTTTGAACTTCTCAATCAGTATATGATGAAAATGCATTTTATCCGGCTTCATCACCGGAAGGTGCAGCAGCAGCCGTCTGAGCACCGACATGCACATATCCACAATGGGCAGCAGTATCAGGTATACGGGCACCACGAAAGTCAGCACGGTTGCTTCCGATGAAATGCTCATGATCGACAGTATGCCGAGCATGAAGCCGATAAACATGCTGCCGGCATCGCCCATGAATATCTCGGCAGGATGAAAATTGTACGTGAGAAACCCGATAATCGCGCCGCACAGCGCAAGCGTCGTCGGCAGGGCGAGCTGATAGCGGCCCTGCAGAAAGAATATCGCCGCAAAAGAGAGCGCCGAAACCAGCGACACGCAGCTGGCCAGACCGTCAAGCCCGTCTGAAAAATTGATTGCGTTGGTTATCGCCACGATCCACAGCACCACAAAAACGGATGCCACCACCACAAGCACAGGATCTTTCAGCAAGTTCTCGGGAAAATAGAACTGCAGACATCCCACCAGCACGATTAAAGCGAGAATAAACAAAATAATAAGGCGCCGCCGGGCCGGGAGAGAGAGAATGTCGTCAATCAGTCCCATCATCGTCACACCCGAGATGCCAATCAGAAATGCGATGACAATGTTGAGCTGAAGCGATTTGTCATCAAATAAAAAAACATACAGCACAGTGGATACGATGGTCGCCAAGTATATCGCCACACCGCCCATCAGTGGAATGGGCTTTGTATGTGCCTTGCGTTCGTTCGGTATGTCCATGATGTTCCATTTGCGCGACGCAACGATCATAATGGGCGTCATCCCGAGCGAAAGAACCAGAGCCACCGCTGTAATAATCAGAAAATTCAGCATACTTTTACGAACCGTGCACAAACCCGGGCACGGGCGCCTTCCTGCCTTTATCAGCCCCCATTATATGTGAGAATCACTGTAATGTCAATTAAGTGTAAATGTGAACAATCATTTAAGAACGGCAAGCGCACCCGCCACAAGAGCGCTGAACATCACCGACAAGCCAAAATCGCCGAGCGCCTTTCTCGCATGAAAGCGAAAATCCTTGTATGCGCTTTTCAAATCTTCCGTTCCGCCAATCACCACGAACCGGGGTGTGATCAGGCAGAAAATCAATCCGTCCAGCACCAGCAGATCGATGAGTATAAACACACTGAAAAGCACCAGCAAGTGCGCGAATCCAACCAAAAGCGTATAGCTTTGTCCGAGCGCCGCTCTGTTCACAAAACTCGAAAACACCGGATAACCCGCCTTGATGACCACCAGCGGCATATCGAGCAGCCTCTTCGCGAGCTTTTCACGGCCGCTCATCGGCGCGGCGGCGGCGCGGATTGGCTCTGGATATTCTTTAAGCCAAAGCCTGGCATGCAAAATTTGCGAAACCAGCATAATCACAATCAGAGCGGATGAGTAGATCGTTGCCTCATAAAGCCAATTGACCAGCATAACATCCTCCACAGCACTGTCTGCTTTGACTCTAACACAACCTATGCGCTTATACAATGACAGCGGCCCGTTTTAATGATATGATAATGGTAACATATACCGGAGGACAACTCTATGAATATCATTCAAGACCCTCTTGCGGCTCCCGATATGCAGGCGATGGCCGGTTCAATTACCGGAGATGCGCGCGGACGCTGGCTCGCGTTGATTTCGTACATCGAGCAAACCTACGGCGCCAAACCGCAGATTGCATACAGCAGCTGCAGCGCCAAGCCGGGATGGAATGTGAAATACAAAAAAAGCGGCAAATCGCTCTGTACGCTGTACCCCGAACCGGAGGGCTTCACCGCACTTGTGGTCACCGGCGCGAGCGATATGGAAAAATTCATGCTGACACAGGCGCTTTTTTCAGAAGCACTCAATGCGCTTTATGACAGGACGCATCTTTTCAACACCACAAAATGGCTGATGATCGGCGTTGCGGATGACACTTCACTAGATGACGTCAAAAAGCTGCTTGATCTTAAAACATCCAAGTGAAAAAGGCGTTCACGGCTGCTAAAGCAGTTTTCTTACTTTCTGTCAAAAATCTGATATGCGCAGCCGCCTTTCGTTAAATCGAAGCGATAGTACCCAGTTCATTCGTCACTCTTCATATCCGGCCAGGCTGCATGACCAAAATAGGCTTCGCCGATAAAAGCTGTATATACGGGCTCCGTCGCGTAAGACGTACGGAGACATATTGGACAATGCCGGGATTAGGAAACTTCTTTGGTTTGCCGAGTTAATCAACCCATCTCGATAAAATTCAATTCATCTGAGCACTGCAAAGTGAAACGATTGGCTATCTGGATTGTTGCATTAAGATGAAGCCATGGGCCTGCCACCCGCTAACCACAGATGGCAAGCCCTGCCGGCTGCTTAATTTGTCTGACTCTTTCAGGTCACTTCATTAACCTTGGTCGGCCTTTATATTTTTCGGACAGGACGGGCTTCGATATACCCGCGGTATCCCATCGGCGCGAGCTGAAAACGCGGCGCAGTGTCATCCGCCCATTCAAAACCATATAGCGACGGGTCGTAAGTCTTCATCACCTGCCAAATCTCGTCGATCGCATTCTCAAACTTTTCGTCGTCGAACGGCGGCCCCTGAAACACCATCATCTGGCATGCAGGCATTGTGATGATCTCGTAGCCCTTGGGGACTTCGCCTTTATAATCCATCGGCAGCTCCACGCCCTGAGCATATTCAGACGTGCCTTCCGGCCTTAAGCTTTGGGGCAGCCACATGCCGATCGGCTCATACAGTGCGTCTTTGATGCCCGAGAGCACCTCCCAAACCTCACAGCCCACCTCTTCGCAATAATCAAAGTAGTGCGCAGCTTTGATTCCTCTTTTGAGTATCAGTTTCCTTTCGGGCCTTTCAATCACCTGTACAAACACAGTATTTGCATTCTTGGTCATATTATCATCCTCTCTCTGTCGTGTAAGGTAATAATCACGGGCTTTAACCGGCAAAAAGTACTTAATCGGCGGCCTTTGCTTCGCATAGGCACGCGGGGATATCCCGAATTCTTTGGAAAACGCGCGCGTGAATCCCTCGTGAGAATCGAACACAAAATCCAACGCGACATCCACAACACGGCAGCCGCCGTCATGCAGCCTCGTTGCCGCCTTGGACAGCCGCATTGAGCGGATATAGTCAAACGGTGCCCTACCCGTCATTTCCTTGAAGATACGTGCCGAATGCCATGGCGAATATCCGGCTGTTTTCGCAAGCTCGACCAATGTAATAGGCTGCATGATATGCGCTGATATAAAATCTTGCATATGCTGCACCGCAAGGACTTTTTGCCAATGTTCCAATGACCTTCCCTCCGTATTCAATATTACTTGCATAAAAGGGATTTTTCTTGACCTGCATTGCGATGATATCAATTTATCATCACATTATCAAAAGTCATAACCACCCGTCCAACGGGTGGTTTGCACTAGGGCTATAAGCCCTATGTTACCGGCCAGCGCCTAAAGACGCTGGCTTTCACATCCGTTCAAGCCTCTAATGCCTTTGCCACTTTTGCCA
>JAEYKW010000018.1 GCA_023408075.1 Bacillota bacterium
GGCTGGAAACGGCCCGGGAGGGTAGGTAGCTGCCGGATTCAATTTTTCCTCAGTAGCTCAGCGGTAGAGCATCCGGCTGTTAACCGGAGGGTCGTTGGTTCAAACCCAACCTGGGGAGCCAAAAGCTCAGGACATATGTCTTGGGCTTTTTACTTTGTCAATTATCTCTGCTTTTGTGGCGGCATCACTGTCATTTAAAAAAGAGAACAGAGAAAACAGAAGAAACCAAAGGTTAAGAGAGATTCAGTCTTTCAAAATATGCAGCTCTCTATCAGCCAGCGCCGAGATTGAATAGTTGGGATTGCAGATTGTAGATAAAGAAAAAACCGCAAAAAACAGTGGAATTTCGCCATGCAATCCTCTTGACAACAGGGGCGAATCATATATAATAATAAATCGTTGACCGTTCCTCAGTAGCTCAGCGGTAGAGCATTCGGCTGTTAACCGGAGGGCCGTTGGTTCAAACCCAACCTGGGGAGCCACAAGCTCAAGGTAATTATCCTTGGGCTTTTTATTTTTCTCGAAACTATTGACACCGTATATACAAAAGAATAAAATACGTATGACCAAATAAGAGGAAACAGTCACAGGAGTGCAAAACCTATGTCACCAAAAGCATTTACGGAAGACGAAAAGAAAATAGTCCGCAGTAAGCTTATCGAAGCTGCGATGAAATTTCTATCAACGACAGGCATTAAAAAGACAACGGTAGAGGAGCTTGCGAAAGCCGCGGGTATATCAAAAGGCGCTTTTTATATGTTCTATGAGAGCAAAGAACTGCTGTTTCTCGATGCGCTCGAAGAAGAGCAGACGAAGATACATGAAACCATCATCACCAGTATGCAAAGATATGAGAATAAAAAGGAAGGCTTTGTAACCGTTATATCGGAAATGTACCGTCATTTTATGTCCAATACATGGATACTTTCACTGACCAATGACGAGTATGAGATACTGTTGAGAAGACTGCCGAAGGAGCGCATCGCGGCACACATCGCGCTGGATGACGCATCCACAAAACGAATGACCCAAGTGATTGCCGGTGTGAACATAGACTCAGAACTGGTGTCCGCGATCATGCGCATGCTTTTCATGTGCACGTTTCACCGCAACGAGGTGGGGCCGCTCGCGGATGACGCTTTTCTTTTTATGCTTCAGGCCGTTGCAGATAAAATTTTTACGGAGGGACAGCAATGATCAGCGTAGAAAACCTTCATTTTACGTATCCAAGCGCCCCGCAGGAGACGCTCAAAGGCATGAGCTTTGCGGCGGAAAAAGGGGAGGTGTTCGGATTCTTGGGTCCGTCGGGCGCAGGCAAGAGCACCGCACAAAAGATACTGACGGGTATTCTCAAGGGCTACTCGGGCAGCGTGAAGGTGCTCGGCGGAGAGGTCCGGCAGAAAAAGCGCAACTACTACGAACACATCGGTGTGGCGATGGAGGTGCCGAATTTATACGGCAAATTCACGGCCATGGAGAATCTGCGATATTTTGCATCACTCTATCAGGCGCAGTGCGAGGACGCAGACCAGCTCATGGAGCGCCTTGAGCTCGCGCAGGACAGGGATACGCGCGTCTCGGGGTATTCCAAAGGCATGAAAATGCGGCTTAACTTCATACGCGCGATCATGCACAGGCCGGATGTTCTCTTTCTTGATGAGCCGACGGCCGGGCTCGACCCCGCGCGGTCGCGCACCATCAAGGAAATGGTGATAGAACAAAAGCAGCGGGGAAGAACCGTGATACTGACCACGCACGACATGCATCTGGCTGAAGAGCTTTGCGACCGTGTGGCGTTCATTGTGGACGGCACAATCAAGCTGCTCGATACGCCGATGAACCTGCGCCTGCGCGCGGGAGACCGCCGTGTGCGCTATACATGGCAGGACGGAAAACGTCACAAAGCCGAGATGCCGCTCAAAAGCCTCAAGGATGACGCGCAATTTATGACGCTGCTCAAGCAGGATCAAATCGAGACCGTGCATACGCTTGAGACCTCGCTTGAGGATCTATTCATTGAAGTGACGGGAAGGAGCCTCACATGAAACGGCTGACCCATGCGTTCTTGTCCGATGTGCGCTATCAATGGAGGTACGGCTTTTACTTCATTTACGGCTTTCTGACGGTCTGCTTCATCATCGTGCTGCGCCTGCTCCCAGACGACTGGCGGCAGACGGCACTCGTGGTGACGCTGCTGGCCGACCCCGCGCTGCTGGGACTGTTCTTCATCGGCGGGCTTATGCAGCTCGAACGCGGAGAGGGCATACTCGATGCGCTGTTTTCTTCGCCGCTACGTCCTGCGGAATATATCCTGTCCAAAGCGTTGTCACTCGGGTTGATTTCCACAGCCGTCAGCGTGATCGTGGCGCTCGGCAGCGGGGCAGAGGGGGTCAGCTACGCCGTACTCGTGCCTGCTGTGCTGATGGCGAGTACGTGCTTCACGATGATCGGCCTGGCTGTTTCGGTGAATCTCAAAAGCATGAATGCTTTTTTGTCGGTGGATGGACTGTGGGAAGCCGTGCTGCTGATGCCGCCGTTGCTGCTGATGCTTGGTGTATCGTTCGGACCGCTCGAGGTATTTCCGGGCAGCGCAGCGCTGCGCCTTGTGCAGGCCGCTGCGGGTGTTCATACGGCGTCAGTGATTCCGTTTGTTCTTCTGGCCGTATGGACGGGATTCGCGTTCTGGCTGGCGCTCAAAAGGCTCCATTCGGCGCTTTGCAGATTGGGAGGCGGGGCGGCATGACAAATACGATTCGGACGTTTTTCGGCACTTTTACATTGATCCGGCGGGACCCGATGCTGCTGTTGCTCACATTCGCGCCGCTTCTCGCAGGCGCGGCTTTCCGTTTCGGCCTGCCGCTGCTGCAGCCGGTTTTACTGAACGCGTTTGCGTTTGACCTTACGCCGTGGTATCCGTTGGCGGATATGCTGCTTTTAACGCTGACACCCGCGATGGTCGGCATGCTCTGCGGCTTTCTGATGCTCGATGAACGCGACGAGGGCGTGGGCGAATATTACACCGTCACGCCGCTCGGCGGAGCGGGGTACATTGCCTCGAGGCTCGCGCTGCCCGTGCTCTGGAGCATCGTGATCGCGCCTGTGCTGATGCTGCTGTTCTCGCTGTCGAATCCAAGCATGCTGCGCGTGCTTTGCGTCGCGGTGACGGGCGGGCTGTTCGGCGCGGTGAATACGCTGATGCTCATAAGCTTCGCGGGCAACAAGGTGGAAGGGCTTGCGGTTTCAAAGATGCTTGGGCTCACGATGATGCCGATGCTTGTGCCTGTGATTACGAGCTCGCCGTGGGGGCTGGTTGCGGGTGTGTTTCCGGCGTACTGGCTCGGCGCGCTGCTGCAGGGGCCGCTCTGGCAGTTTCCTGTGGCGATCGCGGTGTGCGCTGTGTGGATGGTGCTGTTTTATAAGAAAATGAGAAAAAGATAAAAGAAAGATTAATTAATAACTTCACTTCCCATCTGACATCATTGATATGTGCTGATGAAGGCAACATGTCAAAACGACGAAGATAGCAGTCCCATGGTTAATCATTTGACCGTGGGATTTTTCAAATGCTTAATTGAAAAACGTTGCGAATATAAATGGAATCACCGCATACGGTGTCATTGCTATCAAAGCGACTCACTCGGTCATCCTGACGAGTTAACGAGGAAGGCCCTGTAATTGGCTGTCAAATGAAACATACATTTTTTGAATGTCAGGGATGTCCCGGTTTTCCCGTCTCTTAAATCACGCTGTTGTTTTCCTCTTCTTCATACTCCTCGTGCGACTTTTTCTTGGACGCTTCATAAGCCTCAAACACCTCAAGCTCGGGCGCATTCGGTCTCGGCTGCGGGGTGCAGCCGCTTACCGCCAGGCCATGCGCGGCCAATGCGTCGTCGGCGCGGCGGAAAAAACTGCGGAACGCCTTGAAATAACCCTTGGTTTTGGGCCCGACAAAATCCGCGGATATGCCGGAGTCGGCAAGAATCCTGTCAAACGCGTAGCCGCCGTTCACGCGCAGCGGGCGGATGAGGCCGAAGTTGATGGCATCCTTGGGGCAGTACATCACGCAACGCATGCACATCGCGCAGCGCCCGCCAAAATGAAACCGCCCATCCTCATACGTGATGTTCGCGGTGGGACACGTTTTCACGCACAGCATGCATTTGCTGCACTTTTTCTTTTTGACCGAATAGAGACGCCCGTTGAACCATGCGCCGAACCACTCGACACGCATGATCAGCGAAATCAGCCGCCGCAGCCTGCTGAACCGGAACGTATCACGCTCGCCGGAGAGCAGCTGCAGAGCAAGCAACTCGCTTAATGCGTCGGCATAAAGCGTCATCTGCTTGGTCAGCCCGTCCGGATAGCGGAACAGTATGTTATACGGCATCAGCATATGCGTATCGAGCACCACATCATAGCCCTTTTTCTTAAGTATGCGGTGCAGCGAGTATGACGACTCGATGTTGATCCGCGCCGGTTCGCCCGATGTTTTGAAAATGAACGCTTTGTTTTGCACGGCGTCCGGCAGGCTTTTAACAAAACGCAAAAACATCAGCGGCGCGTTGAACGCGTGCACGGGGTACCCAAAGCCGACATAATCGCAGTCTTCCGGCAGCGGCACATTCTCAAACGGATATCTGACCTCGTGAATGCGCGTTTCGATATGGCTGGCCTTAAGATGCTTTTCAATCATTCGGGCGGCTTTTAATGTGTGGTAGGTTCCTGAAAAAACATAAATAATTGCGTTCGGCAAAAAGAGACCTCCCTTCGGAATTTCAGTCAGGTTTCTCTTAATATCCTGAAGAAGTGTATTCGTATTGCCATGTCTATTATACTCGCAGCCGCCTCTTTTTCAAAGCAAATTGTTTTTGTATCTTCAGGGGCGAAGATGCGCAAAATAAGCAAAAACGGAGAGCGACATATGCCAAAGGACAGCCAGCCCGATAATAAGAAGGCCAGAAAAAAGAAAAGCAAGGGGCAGACGCCCATCACAGCCGATGCCCAGAACAACGGCCGCACCACAAAGAAGCAGTCAGCCGACCGCGGCAACGTGTGACGGCAAAGACAAAAGAATCGCGAATTGCCGCGCTTCTTTTTTTTTCTGCATTTTTGCTTTACAGCGTTTCGCACTGCCGATATGATAGTAACAAAAAACGGGAGGCGGCAAATGAAGAGCTATCGAAAGGTGCTGACGCTGAATATTCAAAAAAGGCGGCAGATGATCAATATCACGCCGCAGGTGGAGGCGGCGCTCAAAGAGAGCGGCATCCGCGAAGGGCTGTGCCTCGTCAACGCGATGCATATCACAGCAAGCGTGTTTATCAACGACGACGAACCCGGCCTGCATGCGGATTTCGAGCGGTGGCTCGAGCGGCTCGCGCCCGAAAAGCCGTATGACCAGTACGCGCATAACGGCTATGAGGACAATGCGGACGCGCATTTGAAACGCACCGTTATGGGCCGTGAGGTGGTCGTCGCGGTCACGGAAGGGCGGCTCGATTTCGGGCCGTGGGAGCAGATTTTTTACGGTGAGTTCGACGGAATGCGCCAAAAGAAGCTCATGATTAAGATCATCGGCGAATAAAAATGCAACAGGCCCGGCGCAGCCTGCTGCATTAAAGAAGCATCTGTTCTGAAGTTTCGCGCGAAAAACTTAACCAGCTCTTTTCACGATAGGGGTTGACAAAAAAACGCAACAAAACTACAATAGTAGTTGCAATATTTAGCAGGTAGTCGTTTCGCAGGTGCAAATGGGAGATGAACAGAGAGGAGTTGAAGGAAATGACCACACTGACAAAGCCGGAATGGGCGGTCATGTCGGCTCTGTGGGAAAAGTCACCGCTCACGATGTCGGGGATCATCGCGTTGATGGGGGACAAGATGGACTGGAAATATAACACATACGCCACGTATGTCAAGCGTCTGGCCGGAAAAGGGTTTATCGGATATGATGTGCTCGGGCGCGATAATTTTTACTATCCGACCGTGCAGAAGGACGAATGCATCATGGCGGAAAGCAGGAGCCTTATCGACAAAATCAGCGACCGCTCGGCGAAGGCGCTGCTGGTCTGCATGCTTAAAGATGTCAAGCTGTCTCAAACGGATTGCGAAGAGCTTTCCGCTCTGATTGAGCAGATGAAAAAACAAGACGCATAAACACAAATTAACCATACTGAATGAAAAGCGGCCATATATATAAAATATATGGCTTTTTTTGTCCTGCCGAATAATACGCGTATTGCAGGCATAAAAGATATTCATTTTGGCAATGACTCTATTCGGAGGGTGATGATATTGTTTAAGAAAGTTTATAAGCGGCGTAAAATGCTCTGGCTGGTGGGCGCGGCAGCTGTGGTGCTCACGGTTTTAGCCGTGATCATGCTGTCGCATACAACGCTGACGGCGCAGCAATGGGAAGAGCTCTATAATCAGGGGACATATTTTGCAGGCATACAAATTGATGACATCGATGTGAGCGGAATGACGATGGCACAGGCCAGGCCGCTGGTACAGCAGCGCATACAGCAAAGAATCTCGGACGTTAAGGTGACGATTGACAACAACGGGCAGCAGTTTTTGCTGGGGAAAGACGATTTCGAGATTGCGGACAATGCAGACGCTATTTTGAAAGAAGCGCTGTCTGTGGCCCGCGAGGGCAGCCGGCTTGAGATCGGCGCAAAGATCAGAGAGATTGAAAAAAACGGCCTTGAATTTTCTACCGATTACACGGTCAAGCCGTCGCCGGTCAAAAGCCGCATTCAGGAAATTGCGCTGGCGGTGGACGTGCCCGCCACGAACGCGGCGGTGCAGGTCAACAAGGACGACCGCAAGAACCGCTTCAGCTATACGGATGAAGCCGCCGGGTTTAGGGTGGATCAGGACGCGCTGTATGCCGAGGTGGAAAAGCAGGTGCGGGCGCGTACTTACGGCACGGTGAAGATGCCCATTGTGCCAGTCCCCCCTACGGTCACTAAGGCTGAGCTTTTGGCGAATACCGTGCTGCGCGCGGGAGCGAGCACATCGTTCGGGCAGAGCCCGTACAACCGCGATTCGCGCGTGTTCAACATCAAGAAGGCTGTGGGGCTGATCAACGGGTGTGTGATAAAACCCGGCGAAAATTTTTCAACGAATACCGTGCTCGGTCCGCGCGTTTATGAGCTCGGGTGGCAGCCTGCGCCCGCCGTGGTGCGCGGCGGCAGCGAGGATCAGGCGGGGGGCGGCGTGTGTCAGGTATCAACCACCATGTACAACGCGGTGCTCAAAGCCGACCTTGAGATCGTCAACCGACAGGGCCACTCGATAAAGCTGAGCTATGTCGCCGGTGGGCTCGATGCCACCATCAACACGGGCACCATCGATTTTATTTATAAGAACAACACGGATCACGATATCTATATCTTTGGCTGGGTCAACAGCGGCTCACAGACGGTGAATTTTGAAATTTACGGCGCGCCGTTTTCGGATGATTATGACGAGGTCCGCTTAAGCTCCGAAAAGCTTGAGACGCTGCAGCCGCCGGGAGAAATGATCGTGATGGTGGACAAAACCAAACCATACGGCTATCAGGAGGTGGTGGTGAAGCGGCGTGACGGTTACGTTTATGCCACTTACAAGCATTATTACAAAGACGGCGCGGAAGTGAAAGAGCCGGAACTGATCGGCAAGACCAAATACAAGCCGTATGCGGGGGAGAAGATTGTCGGTCCCCCGGCACCGGCATCGGCTGAGCAGCCGCCTCAGGAATCCGCAAAGCCTGCGGATCAGGCACAGCCCGGGAGTCCGGGCACAGAGGTGCAGACCGGTGTACCGGCAGCGTAAAGTCCCCATTCAGGGTGGCAATTTGCTTCAAACTGTGTTTTATTTGCCTATAATCCATTGAAAATGTTGGTGCCGTGGGATATAATTTTGGCTAAAGTTTTATTTTATTGTGAAGGAGACTGAATAGAATATGGGCGTATTAAAAGGGGCATGTATCTTCGGACAATCCGGCGGACCGACATCGGTGATTAACGCGAGCGCGGCGGGTGTGTTTATGCAGGCGCTGAAAGAAGATTGCATCACCAAGGTGTACGGTGCAGCGCACGGCATCAAAGGCGTGCTGGATGAGAAGCTGATCGATATGAGTCAGGAAGATTTGGCGGAGCTGGAGCTCATGAAGACCACGCCGTCGTCGGCGCTCGGGTCTGTGCGCTATAAGCTGGCCGATTCCGAAAAGGACGAAACCGATTATAAGAGAATGCTCGAAGTTTTCAAGAAATACGACGTGCGTTATTTCTTCTATAACGGCGGCAACGATTCGATGGACACCTGCAACAAGATCAGCAAATACATGCAAAAGTCCGGTTATGAGATGCGCATCATGGGCGTGCCGAAGACGATCGACAACGATCTGTGGGCGACCGACCACTGCCCGGGCTACGGCAGCGCCGCAAAATACATCGCTACCTCCACGATGGAAGTTTACCTCGACGCGCGTGTGTATGACACGGGCATGATCACCGTACTCGAAGTGATGGGCAGAAACGCGGGCTGGCTCACGGCCGCAACCGCTCTTGCATCCTACAAAGGACTTGGCCCGGATCTGATTTATCTGCCGGAGAAGGTTTTTGATATGGACAAGTTCCTCGAAAGCGTCAAGGAAATATACGCGAAAAACAAGAAGGTCATCGTTGCGGTTTCCGAAGGCATTCAGGATAAAGACGGCAAGTACATCAGCGAATACGGCAGCGATCTTTCAAAATCTAAGGACTCTTTCGGCCATGCGCAGCTCGGCGGCCTTGCGAACACGCTCGCAAGCTACTGCAAGGAAGCCACAGGCGCAAAGGTGCGCGGTATAGAGTTCAGCCTGCTGCAGCGCTGCGCTGCGCACGCGGGCTCGCTGACCGACATCAACGAATCGTTCCTTTCCGGGCAGACGGCTGTGAAGGCCGCTGTGGAAGGCGTGACGGACCACATGGTTGCTTTCGAGCGCGAACCGGGCAAGGAATACAAGTGCAACACGAAGCTGATCAACCTGACGGAAGTTGCCAACAGGGAGAAGAAGATTCCCGACGAATGGATATTGCCGGACGGCAAAGGTCTCACGCAGGATTTCATCGACTATGCGCTGCCGCTGATTCAGGGCGACTCGCCGTTGCCGTATGAGGAAGGGCTGCCGCGCTTCGCGAAGCTCAAGAAGGTTTTTGTATAACGAGATTCAGCCAATCAAAGGAGCCGGTTTCGGCTCCTTTTTGCGTAAGGTCACGTTTTATTGAGCATTTGTTTGTAGGGCGCGATTTCCAAAGCGGCCTTTTGGGACAAGCGCGCTGTTTATTCGATACCCGGGCGGGCATACCCTAAGGGGCAGACTCCGGAGACCCGCCCCTAGCCTAACAATCCTCAGTCAGCTTCGCTGACAGCTCCTTTCCAAAGGAGCCTTAAAGAACGCAAACAGTACGTAATGCGCAGAAAAAAAGCCTCCTTTTTGAAAGGAAATGGCGCCCGCAGCGCGACAGAGGATTGCGGTATGCGCCGATGATGCAATATAGCCATAACAGACGGTCAATCGCGGGCGGGCACGGGGCCCGCCCCTACACTCGCAAAACGCCAGAATTGTAGGGAACGGTCTTGACCGTTCCGTAACCAATACAATTTGACTTCTAGCCTAACAATCCTCAGTCAGCTTCGCTGACAGCTCCTTTCCAAAGGAGCCTTAAAGAACACAAGCAGTACGTAATGCGCAGAAGAAAAGCCTCCTTTTTGAAAGGAGGTGGCGCGCGCAACGCGACGGAGGATTGCGGTATGTGCCGTTGCCAATCAGAACCGACTGCTCGATTCTCAATCCTCAGTCAGCAAAGCTGACAGCTCCTTTCCAAAGGAGCCTTAAAGAACACAAGCAGTACGTAATGCGCAGAAAAAAAGCCTCCTTTTTGAAAGGAAATGGCGCCCGCAGTGCGACAGAGGATTGCGGTATGCGCCGAGGCAAGCCCAAGCCGACCACATGAACGGTCAATCCTGTAGGGCGCGATTTCGTAAGCACGTCGTTGAGCTAAGGCTTCGAGGAGCCTTAGCACTGCGGGCAGCTTGATGCGCGGTGAAGAAAAGCCTGAATACAGGTAAAGTATGCATTTAGGCTTTATTTTTTGTATACGATACGCTATAATCTATACATTCATCGAAGCACGGAAGCACGGGCCTGATTTGCGTGCGTAAAGACAATGCAGTGAGGTAGGGAATATGATTTGGAATGAGAAGATTGAGTGCGCGCCCCGACAGGAGATAGAAGCGATTCAGCTCGCGCGGCTCAAAAGCACGGTAGAACGGTGCTATAACAACGTGGCGCATTACCGCAAGAAGCTCGACGCAGCAGGCGTCAAGCCGGACGACATAAAAACGCTGGATGATATCCGGCGCATTCCATTCACAGTCAAGGACGATTTGAGAGACAACTACCCGTACAAGCTGTTCGCGGTTCCGATGAAGGATGTCGTGCGTATTCATGCATCATCGGGCACCACGGGCAAGCCGACTGTCGTCGGCTACACCAAGGCCGATATCGACATGTGGTCGGAATGCATCGCACGGCTGGCCTGTGCCGCAGGCGCGACGCCGGACGACATTGCGCAGATTACATTCGGATATACGCTGTTCACGGGCGCTTTCGGGCTGCACTACGGCCTCGAAAAGCTCGGCACATCCATCATACCGATATCGGGCGGCAACTCCGAACGCCAGATCAACATCATGCAGGACTTCGGAACAACGCTGCTCGTGGGCACGCCGTCTTACGCGCTGTACCTTGCGGAAACCGCCAAGAAGATGGACATCGATGCCAAAAAGCTGCCGCTGCGTCTCGGCATGTTCGGCGGCGAGGGGCATACCGAAGAGATGCGCCGCGAGATCGAGCAGGCGTGGGACATTATCGCCACCGAGAACTACGGCCTCAGTGAAATCATCGGGCCGGGCGTATCGGGCGAATGCTATCACAAGCGCGGCATGCACATCTGTGAGGACCATTTTTACTGCGAGATCATCGATCCCGAGACGCTCGAGCCGGTGCCGGTCGGAGAGAAGGGCGAGATGGTCATCACCGCGCTGTCCAAGGAGGCGCTGCCGATATTGCGCTACCGCACCAAGGATATCACATGGCTGATACCCGACAAGTGCGAATGCGGGCGCACATCGATGCGCATGGCCAAGGTGCAGGGGCGCACCGACGATATGCTGATCATCCGCGGCGTCAACGTGTTTCCGTCACAGATCGAAGGCGTGTTGCTCGGCATTGAGGATATCGGGCCGCATTATGAAATCATCGTCCGCAAGGACGGCTATATGGATACCATCGAAGTGCTCGTTGAGGTGTCCGACGCGTCGCTGATCGAGAAGTTCAGCGCGCTCGAAACGCTGGAGAAGAAGGTAAAGCACGCGATATACACAGTGCTCAATATCACTGCCGATGTGAAGCTTGTGGAGCCGCAGTCGCTCAAACGGTTTGAAGGCAAGGCCAAGCGCGTGACCGACCTGCGCGGGCAGTCATAAAGAATACAGACAACATGAGGGGAAGCAAATGAAGAAGCTGATGCTGGGAAACGAGGCGTTTGCACGCGGCGCTTATGAAGCGGGCGTGACGGTCGCCGCGGCGTATCCGGGAACGCCAAGCACAGAAATCACGGAACATATCGCAGAGTTCGATGGAATATATGCCGAATGGGCACCCAACGAAAAGGTGGCGCTTGAGGTGGCGATCGGCGCGTCGTTCGGCGGCGCACGCGCGCTTTGCTGCATGAAGCATGTGGGCCTTAACGTCGCGGCAGACCCGCTGTTCACTGTATCGTATACGGGCGTGAACGGCGGCCTTGTTATCATCGTCGCGGACGATCCGGGCATGCATTCGAGCCAGAATGAGCAGGATTCGCGGTTCTACGCGCGCAGCGCGCATGTGCCGATGCTCGAACCGGCCGACAGCAACGAGGCCAAAGAATACATGAAGCTCGCTTTTGAGCTGTCCGAACAGTACGACACGCCGGTGCTCGTGCGTTCGAATACGCGGCTCTCGCACTCGCAGGGGCTCGTGGAGCTCGGCACGCGCGCGGGCGAAATGCTCAAGCCCTACCAGAAGGATATTGCAAAATACGTGATGATGCCGGGTATGGCGAAAAAGCGCCATGTCGTCGTGGAACAGCGCATGAATGCCATTAAAGCGGCGGCGGATACACTGGCTGTCAACGTGACGGAGTACCGCGACAAAAAGATCGGCATCGTGATGAGCGGCGTGACATACAATTATGTGCGCGAGGCACTGCCCGAAGCGAGCACATTAAAGCTCGGGCTTGTTTACCCGATACCGGAAAAGCTGATCCGCGATTTCGCGTCTGAGGTGGAAACGCTGTATGTGGTGGAAGAGCTGGAGCCTTTCTTTGAAAATCAGATCAAGGCGATGGGCATCAGTGTCTCCGGCAAGGATATTTTCTCGGTTCAGGGCGAATACAGCGTGAACCTGATTGCCGAAAAGATAGGCGGAGAGAAGAAGACCATTTGCGACCCGGGCGATCTGCCGCAAAGACCGCCGGTCATGTGTCCCGGCTGCCCGCACCGTGCCGTTTTTTACACGCTCAAAAAGCTCGGGCTCACGGCCATGGGCGATATCGGCTGCTACACGCTCGGCGCGCTGCCGCCGCTGCAGGGCATCGACGCATGCGTCTGCATGGGTGCGAGCATTGGCATGGCAATGGGCATGGAGAAGGCGCGCGGCAAGGATTTCGCGCGCAAGCTGGTCGCCGTGATCGGCGATTCAACGTTTTTCCACTCGGGCATCACGGGCCTCGTGGACATGGTCTACAACGGCGCGACCTCGACGGTGATTATCCTTGACAACTCGACGACGGGCATGACGGGCCATCAGGACAATCCCGCCACCGGCAAAACGGTGAAGGGCGATATCGCGTATGCGATCGACATCCCGACGCTTGTCAGGGCCCTCGGCGTGAAAAACGTGCGCGTTGTCGATCCGTTCAATCTCAAAGAGCTGACGCAGGTGCTCAAAGAGGAAACGGCGCGCGAGGAACTCAGCGTGGTCATCACCAAGCGGCCCTGTGTGCTGCTCGATAAGAAGTATATACTGGCGCCCTATGCCATCACGGAAAAATGCCAGAGCTGCGGCATGTGCTTAAAACTCGGCTGCCCGGCCATCAAAAACACGGACAGCGGCATGCAGATTGATTCCGGCGTCTGCACGGGCTGCGGGCTTTGCCCGAGCGTGTGTGCGTTCGGTGCGATAGAAACAGCAGGGGTATCAATATGACGGATATTTTGATTGTGGGTGTCGGCGGGCAGGGAACGCTGCTCGCAAGCCGGGTGCTGGGCAATCTGGCGATCAATTTAGGATACGATGTGAAGCTTTCGGAGGTGCACGGCATGGCCCAGCGCGGCGGCAGCGTCGTGACGCACGTCCGTTTCGGCGATAAAGTTTACGCGCCCGTCATCGACGAAGCCGGCGCGGATATCATTCTGGCTTTTGAGAAGCTGGAAGCATTGAGGTGGTGCGGCCGTTTGAAAAATAACGGCAGGATGTTTATTAACACGCAGGAGATTCTGCCTATGCCCGTGATCACGGGAGCGCAGAAATATCCTGCGGATATCGAAGCGCGCATCAGCGGCATGGTGCCAAACGCGGTATTTGTGGACGCGCTTTCGCTTGCCAAGGAGGCGGGCAACACAAAGGCGATCAACATTGTGCTGCTCGGCGTGCTCGCAAAGCACATGGATATTGAAAAACAGGCCTTCCTCGATGCCATCAAACAAACGGTTCCCCCAAAAACGCTGGAGGTTAACCTCACGGCATTCGAAAAGGGCTATAACGCTTAAACGTATTATTGGAGGAATACAATGTATTGGAATAAAGAGATTGAATGCATGAACCGCGAGCAGCTTCGCGCCCTGCAGACAAAAAAGCTTCAGGCCACAGTCAAAAAGGTGTACGAAAACGTGCCTTTCTACAAAAAGGCTTTCGATGAAAAGGGCGTGAAGCCCGAAGATATCAAGAGCGTGGACGATGTGCGGCTGCTGCCCTTCACGCTCAAGCAGGATCTGAGAGACAACTATCCGTTCGGGCTGTTTGCGGTGCCGCAGGATGAAATCTGCCGCGTGCACGCGTCGTCCGGCACCACGGGAAAGCCCACCGTCGTGGGATACACGAAGCGTGACATACAAAACTGGGGCGACCTGATGGCGCGCACGTTTACTTTTGCGGGCGGATGCAAACAATCGGTGATACAGGTGGCTTACGGCTACGGCCTGTTTACGGGCGGCCTCGGCGCGCACTACGGCGCGGAAGCGCTCGGCGCGATGACGATTCCCGTATCGGGCGGCAACACAAAGCGCCAGATCATGCTGATGCAGGATTTCGGCACGACGCTGCTCGCCTGCACACCCTCGTATGCGCTGTATCTCGCGGAAACGATGGAGGAGATGGGCATCGACCCGAAGAGCTTAAAGCTCACGGGCGGCGTTTTCGGCGCGGAACCGTGGACCGAGGCGATGCGCACCGAGATTGAACAGCGGCTCAATCTGCTCGCGATCGACATTTACGGCCTGTCCGAAATTATGGGGCCGGGCGTCGCGGCGGACTGCGAATGCAAAAAGGGTCTGCACATCGCGGAGGATTTCTTCCTTGCCGAGATCATTGACCCCGACACGCTCGAACCGCTGCCGTACGGCGAAAAAGGCGAGCTTGTCATCACGACGATTGATAAGGACGGCATTCCGCTGATCCGTTACCGCACGCGCGACATCACGTCGCTCAGCATCGATACCTGCGACTGCGGCCGCACGATGGCGCGCATGAGCAAGGTGCTTGGGCGCAGCGACGATATGCTGATCATCCGCGGCGTCAATGTGTTCCCGTCGCAGATTGAAGGCGTGCTCGTGAACATCGCGGAGGTGGAGCCGCATTACCAGATCGTGGTGGACCGCGTGGACAACACCGATACGCTTGAGGTGCAGGTGGAGGTATCTGCCGAGATATTCTCGGACGAGATCAAGCGGCTCGAAGCGCTGCAGAAGCGAATCTGCGCGGAAATACAGACGGTGCTCAATATCGGCGTTCAGGTGACGCTTGTGGAGCCCAAGACCATTGCGCGCAGTGAAGGCAAAGCCAAACGTGTGATTGACAAGAGAGAACTTAAATAACAAGGAGGCGTTGTGATGATTAAGCAGATATCCGTATTTGTGGAAAACAAAAAGGGCCGTCTGGCCAAAATCACGGAAGTGCTGGGTGAGGGCGGTGTGGATCTCATCGCGCTGTCCATTGCCGACACGACGAATTTCGGCATTATGCGCTGTATCGTGAGCGAACCGGACAAGGCGATTGCGATGCTGAAAAGCCACGGCTTTACGGCAAGCACAACCGACGTGATCGTGGCGGAGGTCACCGATAAGCCGGGCGGGCTTGCCACGGTGCTGCAGCTGCTCGACAAGGCGGAAATCAGCGTGGAATACCTCTATTCATTTGTGCGTACGCCCAATGAAAACGCACTCATTCTGTTCCGCGTTGAGGATATCGAAAAAGCGGTGAAATCGCTGGAGGAAGGCGGCGTCAAGCTGCTTTCCGAACAGGATATCTACAAGATTTAAACGAAATTTTAACGACGCTGATATGTAGGCGCCTTATAAAAGAAGGATGACATGTTATTAAGGCCGACTTATGCGAAGGTTAATTTAAGCGCGATCAAGCGCAATGTGATCAATATCAAAAACACGCTGCCCGAAAAAACGATGTTTTGCGCCGTAGCCAAGGCGGACGGCTACGGCCACGGCAGCGTGATGACTGTTAAGGCTGCCATCGAAGCGGGTGCAGACTGGATTGCGGTGGCGATTCCCGAAGAAGCGGCGACGCTGCGGGATGAGGGCATCACCGCGCCGATACTCGTGCTCGGGCCGTCCAACCGCTCGCAGTGGCGAAAGGGTGCCGCGCTGGACCTTTCCATGGTGGTCACTTCGCGCGAATGCCTTAAAGATGCGCTTGATGCCGCGAAAGAGTACGGCAAAAAGGTAAAGCTGCACTTGAAAGCGGATACGGGCATGAACCGCGTCGGTGTCAAAACGTTGGAGGAAGCGGGCGAGCTGCTCGATATCATCGCGGGCGAGGAACTGCTGAGCCTCGAAGGGCTGATGACGCATTTTGCGACGGCAGACGAAGCGGACAAGACGTATACGCAGCAGCAGAACGAACGCTTTCAGGCGTTTATCGCGCTTGTAAAGGAAAAGGGCTTTTCGCCGATCATTCATGCCGCAAACAGCGGCGGCACGCTCGACAGCCCCGATCTCGCGTATGATATGGTGCGTGTCGGTATCGCGATGTACGGCTGCTATCCTTCGGATGAAGTGAAGCGGGATGTGAAGCTTGAGCCCGCGTTGTCGCTGCACACGCAGGTGTCGCACATTAAAACCATCGGTTCCGGGGAAAAATTAAGCTATGGCTGCACCTTCACCACATGCAGGAAAACGCGCATCGCGACGCTGCCCATCGGCTACGCGGACGGCTTTAACCGGCTGCTCTCCAGCAAGGGCGAGGTGCTCGTCAGCGGCAAGCGCGCGAAGGTTGTGGGGCGCGTCTGCATGGACCAGATATTGATCGACGTGACGGATATCGAGGACGTGAAGCTGCACGACAACGTCGTGTGCTTCGGGAGCCAGCGGGGCGCCAGCCTGCCCGTGGAGGAATATGCGGCACTGTGCGGCACCGTCAATTACGAAATACTCTGCGCACTGTCGCCGCGCGTGCCAAGACTCTATTACGAGGATGAAAAATGAAACACGATATCAGGCAGGAGATGCTTAAAAAACGGCTGCTGATCGACTCGCTCGATGCGGAAGTGATGAGCGGGCACATCATTCATACGCTGCTTGAGCTTGACTGCATCAAGAACGCGGTTTGTGTGATGGCTTATTATTCGCACAAGAACGAGCCGAATCTGCTCGCGCTGATGCATGCGCTGCTCGACATGGGCAAAGACGTGGCGCTGCCGTACGTCGCCGATAACGACAACCTGATCGCCGTGGAATACACATACGATTCCGTCATGAAAAGCAATGTCTACGGGATCGCGGAACCCATCATTATGAACGAAAGCGAGCAAGTGGAGCCGGACGTTGTGCTGGTGCCGGGTATCGCTTATGATACCGCGCTGAACCGCATCGGGTACGGCGTCGGGTATTTTGACCGGTTTTTAAAAGAAACAAAAGCGCTGAAAATCGGTATCTGCTACGATATGCAGATCGTTCCGAAAATCGAAGCCGAGCCGTATGATATTGCGATGGACATGCTTGTCACGGACAAGCGCGTGATCGGGCCTTACTGATGCGCGTGATTGCGGGGACGCTCAAAGGGCGGCGCCTGAATTGCCCGAAGGGCGATGTGATTCGCCCCACGACAGACAAGGTTAAGGAAGCGCTGTTCGGCGCGATTCAGTTTCAGACGGCGGGTGCGGCGGTGCTTGATGCCTTTGCGGGCAGCGGGGCGCTCGGTATCGAAGCGCTTTCACGAGGCGCGGCGCATGTCGATTTTGCGGAGCGTGAGAGAGCCTGTCAAAAAGCGCTTGAAGAGAATTTGCAGGCTGTGGGCGCGGCCGATTTTCGCGTGCTAAAGGGTGATGTCTTCAAGCTGATGCCGTCTCTTGGCCGGTACGATATTGTGCTGATGGATCCGCCCTATGATGAAGGGCTTTATGTGCCGCTGCTCGAAGCCTTAAGAGACGAAGAAAAGCTCAATAACGGTGCGGCGGTGGTTGTCGAATGCCGCAGAAAATTTGATTTTATACTCCCGATAGGGTATAATTTGACAAAGCGCAAAGAGTACGGCGATATATCGCTGGTATTTTTGGCCTATGGAGAAAAAAGTGATTAAATGCGTTTATCCCGGAAGCTTTGATCCGGTGACTTCCGGTCATCTTGATATTATCACGCGCGCGGCAGCTATGTTTGACGATGTGACGGTTGCGGTGCTCGTCAACAAAAATAAAGAACCCGCGTTTACCGTCGAGCAGCGTATGGAGTTCATCAGCCGCAGCACCGCAAATCTGCCGTGCGTTCATGTGGATTCATTTTCGGGCTTGCTTGTGGATTACATGAAGCGCAAGAACGCGAACCTTGTGATTCGCGGCCTTCGGGCCATATCGGATTTTGAGTATGAGTTTCAAATGGCCGCAATGAACTCAAAGCTCGCCAAGGACGTTGAGACCATTTTTTTGATGACGGACATCAATCATTCGTTTTTGAGCTCCAGCATGGTGAAAGAGCTTATTTACCACGGCGGAGATATCACCGGGCTCGTGCCGGATGAAATTAAAGACGATGTGATTAATAAATACCGCAGGTGAGACAATGAAGATTCTTGAACTGCTCGATGAGCTGACCGAAGAAATTGAAAACAGCCCCAAAGCGGTGTTCTCAAACAAGCGCAATGTGGACTACGACATCATGATGGAAATCATCAGCGATATGCGAAATGCACTGCCGCAGGAAATTATGGACGCCGAGGAAATATCCAAGGAAAAAAGTCTGATATTAAATTCTGCGCAGGAGGAAGCCGCCAGCATCGTGAAGAGCGCCGAGGATGAGCTGCAAACGCGCGTGTCGGACGATTCCGTGGTGCAGGAGGCCGAGGCCAAGGCAAGAGACATTGTGAAACAGGCCGAGGAAACCGCCAGCGAGATCAAGCTCGGCGCGAAGGAATATGCCGACGATATTCTGGCTGAAGTGGAAACGTATTTCAGCGATTATGTCAAGGTGCTGAAGCAGAACAGACAGGAACTAGGGGGCAAACGGAAAAGCTGAGCGTTTTCGCCGTTTCTGCCACCGTTTAATCAATAGCAGCACGATAACCGCCGCTGCTGCAAAAATGATGCCGCCGTATGCGGCTGTTTTTGTTTCCGCACCCAAAGCGGAAACTGTTGTGGTAAGCGGAAAAACGGCCAACAGCACCGATGTGAAGAAAAAGGCCAGCATCGCCTGAATGCTCTTTGCGAGCGCAAACCCCTTGGGCTTTAGGCCCGCAGAAGCGGTCATGGCGGTGGTCTGCATATGGATGCACAGGCCGCCAAAAGCAATGATGCCCGCAATCAGCGGCAGCTTGACTTGTATGGGCACGCTGAGTGCTGCGGCGCGCGCGCAGCCCGACGTCATCTCCACGCCGCCGAAGAGCAGCGCCTGCGTGCTCTCGGCGCTGAACCCTGCCATATTCGCTACCGGCATATACGCCCACCGTAGCGCGTCCATCACATGGGTGACGGAGAGCATTTCGAGCACGACAGAGAACAATATGATAAAGCCGCCCACCTTGAGCAGCACCTGCAGCGCCTTTTCGATACTCGAAGAAAGCAGGTCGCCGATGGGCGGGCAGTATGCCGCGTCTTTTTTGAATTGCGCCCACGCATCGGCAAAACGAGCCCGTGGTTTATTGTTGATTTTGAGATGCTGGCGGCGCGCGAAAACACCGAAAAAGATACCGACCGCAATCGCGGAAAGATAGTGTGCGGCTGCAAGATAAACACCCGCCTCGGGCAGGCCGAGCAGCCCCGAGCAGACGGTGCCCGTCATAAAAACGGGGCCGGAAACGCTGGTGAAGCGGATGATGCGCTGCGCTTCCGCTTCGGTGATCTGCTTGTCGGCATATAGCTCCGCCGAGAGCCGCGCGCCCACCGGATAACCCGAAAGTGCGGAAGCCAGAAATACGTATGCCGATTCGCCCGGCGCGAAAAAAAGAAAGCGCGTGACCGGGGCGAATACATGCGCAATGAGCCGCACGATGCCTGTTTCCAGCAGCAAAAAGGATGCCGCCATAAACGGAAACAGCGCGGGGAGCACGGCGCTGAACCAGATATTGAGGCCAAAACGTGCGCTGTTTAAGCCGTTCTCGGGGTAAATGAGCAACAGCACCGCCATCACAGCCACGAAGGCGATGAGCAAGCCTTTTTTTATCATTTCATCACACCTTTACGTTTCATGATATGAAACGCAGGGGGCGGGTAAGAACCATGTCGCATATACGGCTTTTATTGATTTTTTGTGATAAAAAAGTGTTGGCACTTAGCACTTTCCAGGTTTTGAAACGTCTTACTTTAGACAGCTTATAAGCAGCGGCATTTGCAGCAGACGGACTATTTGCTGTCGATGGTACCGATCGGCATTGCAAAACATACAGGATGCGGATGATAGTGGCAAATAGAACACAGTGATTTTTTTAGAGGGGATCGGTATGAAAAGATTTATAGCGATACTTTGTGCGGGGGCAGCCTTTTTGCTTGTCGTAGCGGGATGCGAAGCTCGGATTGCCACGCCGACAGAGAGCGGCGCGGAGGCCAAGGGTGATACGTTTTTTTACGATGAGTCAACGGGCAGGGTGGTAACCGATTTAAGCGACCGGTTCGACTTCAAAATTGAGCAGTGGAAGCTCAGCTTCAACGAAGAAGCCGGGCAGGAGCGCTTGTTATTTGGCGTGACTATCAAAAACAAGACGCAAACGCGCCTTAAGAATTTTAACGGCGACATTCGGTTTGATGACAAGCTGTTGTATCTTTTTGTCACGGGGCTCACCAATTATGACCAGTACGAGCCTGTTGACCTGATTCCCGGTGTTACGGCGAACGGAGTCTCCTATTCGGCGGATATCTCGGTGAATACGGCTGACCAGGTTAAAGAAAACGGATACGATAAAGACCAATTGCTGGAGACGGCCCGATTTGTCACGCTGAAATTGAGCTGGGACGGCGGGGAAGAAACGGTGACGCTGGATTGCGGCAGGCCCGGAACGGAAGAACACAATGAGGTGCGTTTAACTGCGGAGAATCTTTTAAATATCGCATTGAGCGCGCCTGAAGGCTCGGGCGGCATTCGGACAATGACGCTGTATTATATGAAAGACGGTAAAGAGTACACGGATATACTGGACGATATTTCATCTATCGATAGCGGCGGTTACGATGATGAGGCAAAAGAGCAGACACTCACCGATTCGGACAGCGACGGGGACGGTATCGTCGATTTCATTATATACCGGGAATTTTGGTTCCCCGATCTGGATATGGCCCACGCGGAGGTGCCCCGGTGGCCGACGGTTTACGAATACGATTTGCACGGCGGGTTTGTGATCGCATCCGCGAAGCACAGGGCATACTTTGAAACATATGCAAAACAGCTCAAAGACAAACTGGATACTGACATGGACCATATGAGCGATGCTGCCATATTGGCCGTGAAAAGGCTGAAATTTGCCGCGGAACGCATTGCCGACGGAGCTTTCGCGCCTTCAAGCCCGTACGGCGATCAGTGCTATGCGGATGTTTGTGAGCTGACAAAAGGAATCATAGAATAACAGTGCAGGCCAAGCCTCACTTGCAGCCTAAAAGCAGCGACTGTAAATTTTTCCTGACCTCATACTTGACAAACACTAGAGACACAACTACAATTGTAATTAATAAAGCTATTTTCCGGAAAGCGAGGGCGGAATATGAAAAACGCGCTCACCAAAACCGAATGGGCGGTGATGACGGCGCTTTGGGAGCAGCCGCATCAAACCGTCTCGCGCATCATCGACGCGCTCAAAGGCCAAACCGACTGGAAATACAACACCTATGTGACTTACTTAAAGCGCATGTGCGAAAAAGGGCTGGCCTCTTTCGAGCAGCTCGGGCGGGACAAGTTCTACTATCCGCTGATTGAAAAAAGCGACTGCATATTGGCCGAAAGCGAAACCATATTCGACAAGATGGACGAGAGGGCTGCCAAAGAGTTTCTTGTCTGCATGATCAAAGGCAGCTCGTTAAGCATCAAAGACCGCGAGGAACTCAAAAGCCTGCTCGACGGCCTGAAGAAGGACGGTGAGTGATGTGAATCAAATACTGCGTATTTTACTTGAAATCACGATCTATTCCGTTGTGCTGTTCGCGGCGGTGATGCTGTTCAAACGGCTGTTTCGCAGGCACATGTCGCCGGTTCTCGGATATGCGGTGTGGGCGCTGCTGATACTGCGGCTGATGATTCCCGTGACGATCAATAGCGATATGCGGCTGTTTGTCATCCCGGAAACGACGGCTGCGCCGATACAGACAACGTATGATGTCGCGCCGCAGCTGGAAGTTATGCCGGTGAATGACACTGATACCGCAGCATCCTTCTCTGATAACGACATGATTGCTTCCGACAATATTATTCCGGCATCACAGCCGGACAGATTGCTTTCGGCGAGCGACAAGGTCGCTGTGACAACACATGTTCCAGGCATCAAGCCGGTCAGATGGCAGACGGTGCTCGTGATCGTGTGGGCGGCAGGTATGGCCGTCAGCGCAGGGGTACTGCTGCTGCTGTTCAGTCGTATACAGCACAGAACATCGAAAGGCAGCCCCGCGCCCGAAAATATATGGCGCCTTGTGGGCGCGTGCAAACGGGATATGGGCATCCGGGCGGATATCAAAATACAGGTGCATGATTGGCTGGCAACGCCCGCGCTGACCGCTTCGTTGAAGCCGAAGCTGCTGCTGCCCCAAAGCATGCTGACCGGTATGGACTTAAGGCAGATTGAATACGGCATTCGCCACGAGCTGATGCACTACCGCCACAGGGATCATTTAACCGCGCTGCTGCTCATGCTGCTGCGCTGTGTGTATTGGTTTAACCCCGTGGTGTGGTTCGCATCCAAGCAGATAGAGACGGACATGGAAGCCGCCTGCGACGCGGCGGTGACGGCGAGCCTTGGCAGGCTGGAATGCTATGATTACGCGCAGACGATGATTGACCTTGGCAGCAAGGCCGACGCGTACATGCTCGGTATGGGCGTATCGAGCGGCCGTGCGTCGATGGAAAAGCGTGTGCGGGGGATATTCATGGAGAAGCGTACAAAGCTGCCCGTGAGGCTCGCCGCGCTGGTGCTCTCATGTCTGCTTGTTTTCACGTGCTTCACGACGGCGTGCCAGCCGGTGAAGGCAGAACCGGTGGACAATGCGGCAACAGTGGAGACACAAGAAGAAACGGCGCAAGCTCCGGCGGAGCCCATTCCGACACCCGCGCCCGCGCCCGAAGTGAACCCTAACGAAGGCTACGGGAATTTCCCGGAGTGGGTGGAGACGTATTCGATACCGAATCTCAATGTGGATATCAACGCACAGATCGTCACGCCCGATGCGGATGTGTTCCCGGTTTACAAGGTGCAAAAGCGCAGCTTTGATAATGAAACGTTGCAGCGCATGCTCGATTACTTTGCTGGAGACGTCGTGGGTGTGCGGGTGTTTTCGTTTACAAAGGATGAACTCAAAGAGCAGCTTAGTTATTTTAAGGAACACGATGCGGAAAAAAAGGATATTATTAAAGATCTGAAAACACAGATTTCGTTGGTACAACCGGAAGCGTTTAACGCTATAGATGAAAACGAATCGCTTTATGGCGCGTACATTTTTCAAACGGTTGACGGCAGCAGGGTTAATTACATGGCTGGTGAAGACTGGTGTGAAATTTCAAAATATACCGGCAATTATCTTATGCAGTATGAAAAAGATATAAGATACGGATCGTGGCCGCATTTGATAAAATACATGGACAAAACGCTAAAGGCCTCGAAGCTGACTGAACAGGAAGCGATGGCTCTGGCGCAAAAGGCGCTTGGGGACATGGGGATTGACAATATGGGCGTGGTTGATGCGGATAGAGCGGTTATCGTTAACACCTGCTTGGATGCTTTTCCGTCGGCCGGGTGGAATGTGAGCTTCGCCAGAACGGACAACGGCAGTGTACCTGCAGACTTAAGTCTGCAGGATTCCAGGTATTTCAATTTTAAAGAAGATGATTATTTTGAAAGATGGCAGATTGAAAGACTTGGCGTTTATGTGGATGATGAAGGTGTCGAATCAATATCGTGGAGCAAACCACAAGTTGTATCCGAAGTCGCGGAGGGAAATGTGACGCTTATGACTTGGGATAAAGCAAAGCAGGCTATCAGAGATGCAATGTCACTGGGTTTTGATAATTACATGGCGTTAAGGCAAGATGCTGTCATGACTCGCGATATCAATATTGCTGTTGATAAAATCGTTCTCACCAATGTGCTTGTGCCCCAGGGAGACGGCCTTGATTATCAGCTGGCAGTACCGGCTTGGGTTATTTATAATGAGCAAGTCTGGGAAACCGAAAACGAAAGGCGTATCGATATGATGGAAATCTTCGCGGTCAACGCCATTGACGGGTCAGTAATTGATTTGACTTCACGCACTCATGTAGGAGAACAACGATTCGAAGAATTGCAAGAACAACGAGAGGAAGATGAGGCTGCCCAAAGCAGCAACTAAATAAGTTTCCCACCACCATGCGCGAAACGCGGCCGGTACCGCACAAGCGGTGCCGGCTGCGCAAGCGCCAATATCAATTCTCTATTTACTTTTATAAAACCTGAAACGATTTTTCGGTATACTGCATAAGCTCGATGCGGTTGCCATCCGGGTCGGCCATCCACACCTGATAGGTGTTGTCGGGCCCCATTGTGATGCTGCTTGTGAGCTGGACGCTCTTGGTTTTGAGTTCCTCGGCGGCGGCGAAAATGTCGTCCACCTCGAGGCTCAGGTGATTGTACCCGATGCCCGTATCGGTGTTGCGCGGCTGAACAGTCAGGGGATGGAACAGCTCGACGAACTGCCCGTCACGAACTTTCAGATATTCAATCCACGGCTGACCGTGGAACTGCTGACACAGCTCCCGAAACTCAGGACTCGGGTCCTCCAGCGTATCGGGCTCAGGCACCGCCATTGTGAAGCTTCTTTCAAAGCCGAGGCAGTCACAGTAAAACCGCAGCGATTCTTCCATATCGGACACAAAGTAAGCCGCGTGGGCGATGGTTTTTATTTTCATAAGATAACCTCCCAGTTAAATACCTGTTTCAATCAGAATAATGGAAAGGCTCGGCCCTGTCAAACACACAGCCGCTTTTGACGTGAAACAACTTAACGGCAGTGGAAATATATGCTATAATTAACGAACTACAGATATGGGAATAGGGAGCCGATCATGAAAAAACACCTCATGACAAAAATTTATATGGCATTCTTGTTAGTCGCTGTATTGTTGACGGCTTGCCAGCCAACGCCGACGCGAGAAGCGGTGGTGAATGCGGGGAATCTTGAGAGTGAGATTGCAAGCTCCTCCGTATCTGTCGGTATCTACGATGTCCCAAATAGCTGGCAGGAGACGCTTGATATTGAAGGCAGCAATGCGAAAATCGAGATCGATGCCAAAATCACCTTGCCGGATGTGACGGCGTTTCCGGTTTATAAAGTGAGCAAGGCTGATTTTACGACAGAGCAAGCGCAGATGCTGGTGGGCTATTTTACCAAAGGCAAGGATGTCATTAAAAATAAGGAACGGACAAAAGCCGAACTTGAGCAAGACCTTGTTTATGCGAAAAAAGACAATGATGAACAATGGATGACGCAGCTTGAAGAAATGATAGAAACAGCGCCAGTGACCATACCGGACGAGATCATCACGGATTGGAATCCGACAAAGTCGCCGGACGGCAGTTTTTTGGATGAAGCCGGAGAACAGGTGGGGATAAGCGTCCGCCCGGAACATTTCTTATGTATGAATGGAAGCGTCATTCCGGAAAGTATGCTGCTGACCATCGAGTCGGAAGATCCTGCTGTGCAGCATGAAAAAGTTGAGATAGGCGGGGTCTCGATTTCCGAAACTGACGCCATTGCGGCGGCTCAAAATCGGCTGCATGAGCTAGGCATTGATTATATGACAGCAGACAGTCTGGAAAAAGCGCTTCTTTGCAGGTCTTTATTTGACGTATACACCGACTCAGATGAAAAGCCAATATCCAAGGGTTATAATATCCGATTCGTACGTAATGTTGACGGAATATCTGGGGTTTCAAATGATGCAATTATCTTTTATCTTAATGACGATTTCGCCTATAGAGCACCGTTATGCCCCGAAGATATACAGATTTATGTGGATGAGGCGGGTGAGCCGCAGTCGTTTATTTGGCAGTATCCGTTGGTAATTGATGAGAAAACGAATGATAATGTCGAGCTGATACCGTTTGAAGATATGAAGCAGCGGATACGCGATATGCTTACTTTCATCAGCGCGCGAGAAAAAGAACAAAAAACGGTTGATCGCATTGAATTGCATATGACGATTGTGGACGTGCGGGATCGCCCGGATGAAGCCGTTTATGTGCCCGCATGGTTTGTTTACTATTCGAAAACGGTTGATATTATGACGGACGGAAGCAGTTGGGAGCAGAATTACAAGCTTGTATTGAACGCTGTAGACGGGGGAAGGGTGCTCGAAGCGCCGGTTGATTTCGGCCCCGAAATGCAGCAGGCGATTAATCAGCAGAATGCGCAATACGGGAATAAGCAATAGTATCACGTGGGCTTAGATCAGCAGCCGTTGCGTGTAGTCCCGGTCCGCGTCGCAGAACGGCTTTGCCGTCTGCGTGAGTGCCCACACGTTGCTCGCGGCCACATCGATCTCTGGATATGGCGGGACGGCGGTCGTGATGAGCGGCACCTTCGATACGCTGGCAAGCTTGGATAACACCTCGGGGCTTTTTGCGCCGAGCACGCGGATGTGTGAAACGGGAGAGGTGTTTGCCGCACTTATCATATCGCTTGTGACGCCGAGCAGCGCGCAGAGCAGTATGCGCGATATGCGCGCGTACGTGTAGCGCTTGGTCTTGACTGCTGCGATAAGCTCACTGCGCGTGCGGCATTTGAGCGCCGCGTCGTAGATACGGTTTTCGAGCCCTTCGCTCACGTCGGGCAGCTTTGCGATATAGCTGCGGCCTTTGAGCCGCAGCGTGGTTAAGAGTGCATTGTCAAACGCGTCCGCGAACGCCGGGATAAGCCCGGCGTTTATTTGTGTGCGCACGTAGTCCGCACAGCTCTCGGGCATGGCATCAAGAGCCTTTTGCGTGTCTCCGGCGGCCAGTGCGGCGCGTATCGCGGTCGCGCTCGGCAGATAAGCGCTGATGTCGGCGCTGTGATACCCCGCACCCTCGCGCCTCACCACATGCGGCGTGATATGCGGATGGAAGCTGTTGATCGCTTTTAAATACTCGATGCCGAGCAGCGCGCCGGGCATCGACGCGATACCCGGGGCGTCGGCGGCACTCATGCGTGCGCGCGGAAAGCTCATGCCCTCGCTGAGCTGTACTTTGAGCGCGTCTTTATAAGCTGCGTCTTCCTCCGAAAGCGTCTGCGCGAGGTTTCGCAGCAAACCTAAATCGTCCGTCTCGCAGCCGAAGCCCAAGTGTGTGGCACCGGCGGCAGCCAGCACATTCACGCTGCCTGTCGCAAAGCCCTGTGCGCTCTGTATCGCATGCAGCAGCGGCAGCTCAATCACGGCATCGGCGCCGCCCGTCAGTGCGCATTTGGCGCGCGTCCATTTATCGAATATGGCGGGCTCGCCGCGCTGCACGAAGCTGCCGCTCATCGCGCAAACGACCAGATCGTCCGCCGATTGCCGCGTGAGGGCGATATGGCGCTCGTGTCCTCTGTGGAACGGATTATATTCTGATATAATGCCGAAAATAAACATCATTTTGTCCTTTTCAAACACGCTTGAATTATATATAATAGTCGATGGTTTTATTATACCATTACGCAGATGTATTGTTGATATACAATTAATCGTATTTTTGAAGGGAGACTTGGGACAAAAATGGGACTCATGGACGACATTAAGCAAAAGGCGCGAATCGCGGGCAAACGAATCGTACTGCCGGAGGGCGCTGAGGAGAGGACGGTTAAGGCGGCAGAGATTATCGCCAGGGAAGGCATCGCACAGGTGATACTTGTCGGCAACGAAGACGAGATCAAGGCAAAGTCCGCAGGACTCGACTACACAGGGGTAACGATTATAGACCCGGAGAAATCCGAAAAGATCAAAGCTTACGCAGATACATTCTATGAGCTTCGCAAGAGCAAAGGCATCACGGAACAGCAGGCCTTACAGCAAGTCAAAGACCCTCTCTACTACGCATGTATGATGATTAAAATGGGAGATGCCGACGGCATGGTGGCCGGAGCCATCAACACAACAGCCAATACACTTCGTCCCGCACTTCAGATAATCAAAACATCACCCGGTATTTCAGTGGTTTCCAGTTGTTTTATTATGATACTTGATGATACGAGCTATGGCGAAAACGGCGTCATGGTATTCGGCGACTGCGCCGTGAACCCAAATCCGGATGAAAAGCAGCTCGCAGCCATCGCCATATCCACCGCGAAGACGGCGGCGCAGCTCACGGGCATGGACCCTAAAGTCGCGATGCTCTCGTTCTCCACAAAAGGCAGCGCCAAGCACGAGAACGTGGACAAGGTCGCCAATGCGACGAAGCTTGTGAAGGAGCTTGCTCCGAGTCTGATGGTGGACGGCGAGCTTCAGGCGGACGCCGCGCTGGTCGCGTCGGTCGGACAGCTCAAGTCGCCCGGCAGCCCGGTGGCCGGCCACGCGAACGTGCTGATTTTCCCTGACCTGCAGGCAGGCAACATTGGCTATAAGCTCGTGCAGCGTCTTGCGGGCGCCGAAGCCATCGGCCCGATCTGTCAGGGGCTTGCCGCGCCGGTCAACGACTTATCGCGCGGATGCAGCGTGGACGATATTGTGTCCGTCGTGGCCATCACGGCTGTGCAGTCGCTCTGAAAAATAAAAAAATGATATGGGGACACCATAGTTTCGTGGTGTGATAAATTGGGAGGTTACTAAATGAATATTCTGGTCATCAATGCGGGCAGCTCGTCGCTCAAGTATCAGCTTTTTGACATCGCAAAAGAAGAGGTGCTGGCAAAGGGCCTTGTCGAACGCATCGGCATCGAAGGCTCGATGCTCACTCACAGTGCCAAAGGGAAAGAAAAACTCGAAATCAAGGAACCGATGAGCGACCACAAGCAGGCCATGGGCTATGTGCTGGGTGCGCTTACGGATGAGGAATACGGCATCATATCGGATATGAGCGAGATCAACGCCGTGGGGCACCGCGTGCTGCATGCGGCTGAAAAGTTCTCTGACAGCGTGATCATCAACGACGCCGTGATGGACGCGATACGCGAATGCATCAAGTTCGGCCCGCTGCACAATCCCGCCAACCTGATGGGTATCGAAGCCTGTCAGGCGACGATGCCCACCACGCCGATGGTTGCGGTTTTTGATACGGCATTCCATCAGACGATGCCCAAAAAAGCGTATCTTTACGGCTTGTCTTATGAGGCGTACACCGAATACGGCATCCGCCGCTACGGCTTCCATGGCACATCGCACAAATATGTGTCTCAGCGCCTGCCGAAGCTCCTTAATAAGGACAAGAAGGATTTGAAGATCATCACCTGCCATCTCGGCAACGGCTCGAGCCTCGCGGCGGTGGACGGCGGCAAGTGCGTCGATACGTCGATGGGCTTAACGCCTCTCGCGGGTGTGGTGATGGGGACGCGCTGCGGCGATATCGATCCGGCCATTGTCACGAACCTCATGCACGAGATGAAGCTCGATTCCGAGCAGATGAGCAGCTACATGAACAAAAAATGCGGCGTGCTCGGCATATCGGGTGTGTCAAGCGATTTTCGCGATCTCGCGAAAGCGTCTGCCGAGGGCAACGAGCGTGCGGCGACCGCCATTAAAGTGTTCTGCTACGGCGTCAAGAAGTTCATCGGCGCATATGCGGCGGCGATGGGCGGCGTGGACGCGATTATATTCACGGCGGGCATCGGCGAAAACGACGCCGTGATCCGTGAGAAGTGCGTAAGCGGCCTTGAGTACATGGGCGTGAAGCTCGATAAAGAGCTCAATGCGACGCGCGGCAAGGAAATGCGCCTGTCCGCTGCCGATTCGAAGGTGGAGGTTTGGTGCGTGCCGACCAACGAAGAGCTCATGATCGCGGAAGATACATACGAGCTTTGCAAATAGTTTAGAAATATAAAGTGAAGTGCCCGGGTCTTAAGTGAAAGCTTTGGACCGGGCACTTTTTTGTGAAATTGCCGGTTATTCGTGTTGCAGATATTTGTCAATATATTTATATATTGATCAGGCTGCTGACAGAGTAATCGGGTCATTTTGAGTGAGCATAAGCGATCGAAAATCCCATGTTTAAAGTGTTTTGCCATGGGATGACTAGTCAATATACATATATAAAAATTAAAATATGGTAATGCGCGGCGGCTTGATATAAAATATAGGTTACATGAGTAATGAAACTTGGTATGAAATATGAGGAAAGCAGTCGTCAGCTTTTTAGCAGTCATTTTAATAGTCACATCTTTCGGCTGTCAGGCCACGCCGGGCAAGAGCGTTGTCGTAAATAAAAATGACAATCAGCTTGAGGATAAAATTATGGCGACGCCTGCAGCGACAGCGCAGCAGATTGCTGATGCTGACAGATGGCAAGAGGACTATACAATATCGAATCTCAATTGCGCTGTCAGCGCGGAGATCGTGGCGCCCGATTCTACCACGTTTCCTGTTTACAAGGTGAAAAAGAGCCATTTCGACGCAGCGCTCGTGGACAAGTTGGTCAGATATTTGACGAAAGGCGCTACGGGTGTCAGAGAGACGTCGCCCACAAAGGAGGAACTGACCGCGCAACTGATAGCAGCCAAAAGAGGGACATACGTTTTGGACGACAACGGCGGAAGATGGGAACCTTACGAGGAACAGGCTGAGGAAATTGCCGTCCTTGAAGAGCAGATAAACAAAGCGACCGAGGAATCCTTTGAGCCGATTACAAATCAAATCAATTCGATACCATTTAAACTGACGTACGCCATGCCGTCGGGCGCGAGATTGCATATTGAAGCGAAGGCGAGCAGCGTTTATATCACAGCCGATGAATTCGGAGTGATTCAGGGTGAATCATGGCTGAAAGACGGTGGCGCGATACCCGGGGAACCGCCCGGAACGACCATTGAAGGCGTAAAAATCAGCAAGGAAGACGCCATTGCACAGCTCAATGCATTGCTGTCAGAGCTTGGTATCAACAATTACGGAATCGCGGAAGCAGAAGAGGCGCGGGTTATCTTCACCTACACCTCAGAAATTATATCAAAGGGATGGCAGTTTGTTTTAACGCGCAACGATGGCGGCAGAATTCCAGTCGATTTATATACGACTCAATTCGGAGGTTTGCTCGACTTTCGTTCCGAGGATTACGCTGAAAGATGGAAACAGGACATGATCACCGTCTATATCGACGAGACCGGCGTTCGGTTTTTCAGCTGGTATAATCCTGTTGAAGTCACTGAAATGCTCAATGAAAACGTCGCCTTGCTCCCGTTTGACGAGATAAAAGACCGAATAAAGAATACGGTTAAATTTGCGTATTCACAAAGCATACAAAATGGGTGGTTATCCGGTGAACATGATATGTCAATTGATAAAATAGTATTAACCAATGTGTTGATACCTATGAAAGATGACTTGGACCATCAAATGCTTGCACCGGTCTGGTTGGTTTACAATACGCTTTATGTTGAATACAATGGAGAAATTGTTGATGAAATCAAAAGCGTCTTTGCCGTGAATGCCATTGACGGTTCGAGTATCGACTTATCCATGCGTTCTCTTGAGTTTGAAGCGCACAGGAAGCAAGCGTTGGGGTATTAACACGAACAATACCCCAATCACTTGGGGGTGCTCAGGAAATCAATGAAAAATAGGTCGTAGACAAATAAAACGCTCAAGTGTATAATAAGGCAATCGAAGGGGACATCCGCTCATATTTGCCGGGTTTTCAGGGACTTTCCGACACGGACTGCAATCGGAGAGAGAACGGTTTGAGACGGGTAACAGCCTCTTTGCATTGCGAATAGCGCTAAAGTGCCCAAGGATGTGCTTGGGAATTAAGGGTGGTACCGCGGGTGAATGCTCGTCCCTGTCTTTTTAAGATAGGGATTTTTTGTTTTAACACTTTATATCTTAGGAAAACGAGGAATTCCGAATGCTGACAAAGGCGCCGAAGGGCACGAAGGACGTGCTGCCGTCGCAAAGTTCAAACTGGCAATACGTTGAATCGGTGATAAGAGACATATGCGCGCGTTTTGGATACAGGGAGATCCGCACGCCCGTGTTTGAGCACACCGAGCTTTTTCTGCGCGGCGTGGGGGACACGACGGACATCGTGCAAAAGGAGATGTACACATTCGAAGACAAGGGCGGGCGCAGCATCACACTCAAGCCCGAGGGCACCGCAGGCGTGGTCAGAAGCTTTGTGGAAAGCAGCCTGTTTGCCGACGCGCAGCCCACGAAGATGTATTACTTAAGCACGCCGGTGTTCCGCTACGAGCGGCCGCAGGCTGGGCGTTTAAGAGAACATCACCAGTTTGGTGTGGAAGTGTTCGGATCGCAGGGGCCCGGCATCGACGCGGAGGTCATCACCGTCGCGCTGACGCTGTTTCAGACGCTCGGCATCAACGGCCTTGCGCTCAATATCAACAGCATCGGCTGCAAGCAGTGCCGCCCGGCATACAATGCCGCATTACGTGAATACTTAACACAAAGTGAACAGGAGCTTTGCCCCAACTGCCGGGAGCGCATGGTGACGAACCCGCTGCGCACGCTCGACTGCAAGGAAGAATCGTGCAGGCAGATCGTACGAAATGCGCCCGTGATGATTGATTGTCTCTGTGACGACTGTGCCGCGCATTTTGAAGGGCTAAAAAAGCGGCTCGAAGCGGCGGGCATACAGTACAGCGTGAATCCGTTTATCGTGCGCGGGCTCGACTACTACACAAAAACGGTTTTTGAAATCATATCGACGGATATCGGCGCGCAGGGCACCGTATGCGGCGGCGGGCGTTACGACGGGCTGGTGGAAGAACTCGGCGGGCCGTCTATGCCGGGCATCGGCTTTGGCCTCGGTATCGAGCGGCTGCTGCTTGTGCTCGATTCGCTCGGCATTGCGCTGCCTCAGCCGAATCTGTGCGACGTTTACGTCTGCACGCTCGGCGAAGCGGCGGCGGTGGAGGGCTTTTGCATCACCAAACGCCTGCGTGACGCAGGGATTAAAGCCGAGTGCGACCATATGGCGCGCAGTTTAAAAGCGCAGCTCAAGTTTGCGGGCAAGCTCGGCGCAAAATTTGTGGCCATTATCGGCGACGACGAGTTGGCTAAAGGTGTCTGCGTGCTGCGCGATATGGCAAAAAGCGAGGAGAAAACAGTTCCGCTCACGGAACTGAATCAAATTATAAAGGCAGGGTTATCATGAGCGAATTTTTGCAGGGGTGGAAAAGGACGGATTACTGCACGCACTTTTCAGTGGACGATGTCGGCAAAGACGTGACGCTGATGGGCTGGGTGCAGACGCGGCGCGATTTCGGTGCGCTGATATTTGTGGACCTTCGGGACCGGACAGGCATCATGCAGGTGGTGTTCGACGAATCGGTGTTGGAGGGCGATTTTTCGCGCGTGAGCGGCCTTCGCAGCGAGTTTGTTATCGCAGTAAAGGGGCAGATCGTCCGCCGCGATGAGGAGACGGTCAACGAAAAGCTGCCGACCGGCTATATTGAAATCAAAGCAAAAGAGTTAAAGATATTAAGCCGCGCCCAGACGCCGCCGTTTGAGATTGACGATGACACGGCGGTGCGCGAGGAGCTGCGCCTTAAATACCGCTACCTGGATCTGCGACGCCCGACAATGCAAAAGAACCTGCTCCTGCGCAGCAAAATCGCGTTTGCCGCGCGCGAATACCTGATCGACAACGGCTTCCTCGACATTGAAACGCCGATGCTGACCAAGAGCACGCCCGAGGGCGCGCGCGATTATCTTGTGCCGTCGCGCATTCATCAGGGCAGCTTTTACGCGCTGCCGCAGTCGCCCCAAACCTTAA
This sequence comes from Bacillota bacterium, assembly GCA_023408075.1. GTDB lineage: Bacteria > Bacillota > Clostridia > Christensenellales > SZUA-584 > SZUA-584. The sequence continues at coordinate 33,845 of JAEYKW010000018.1, forward strand.
AGCAGATTCTCATGATATCGGGTTTCGACCGGTATTTCCAGATCGTCAAGTGCTTCCGCGACGAAGACCTGCGCGCCGACCGCCAGCCCGAATTCACGCAGATCGACCTTGAGATGTCGTTCGTGGACGTGGACGATATCATCGCGATGAACGAAGGGCTTATCGCGCACATATTCAAGCAGACGATGAACATCGACATTCCGCTGCCATTAAAGCGCCTGCCGTATAAAGAGGCGATGGACCGTTACGGTTCGGATAAGCCGGATACGCGTTTTGGCCTTGAACTCATCAATGTCAGCGATATCGTGGCCGACAGCGGTTTTCAGGTGTTTTCCTCCGTCGTGAAAAACGGCGGCAGCGTCCGTGCGATCAACGTGAAAGGCGCGGTGGAGAAATTCGCGCGCCGCGAGATCGATGCGCTTGTGGACTTTGTAAAGATTTACGGCGCAAAGGGCATGGCGTGGATATCGATGAAGGAAGACGGCATGCAGTCGTCGATTACGAAGTTCTTCATCGACGACGAAATGAGCGCGCTGTTAAAGCGTCTTGACGCACAGACTGGCGACATCATTTTCTTCGTGGGTGATAAAGACAAGGTCGTTTACGATTCGCTCGGCAACCTGCGCTTAAAGCTCGCCGAGAAGCTTGAGTTGATTGACGAGAGCCAGTTTGACCTGCTCTGGGTGGTGGACTTCCCGCAGTTCGAATACAGCGAGGAAGAAAAACGCTTTATGGCCATGCACCATCCGTTCACCTGCCCCAAGGACGAGGACGTGGACAAGCTCGAAAGCGACCCGGGACACGTTTACGCCAAGGCGTACGACATCGTGCTCAACGGCAACGAGATCGGCGGCGGCAGCATCCGTATCCATACCACAGAGCTGCAGGAAAGAATGCTCGCCGCGCTCGGCCATTCCAAGGAAGACGCGTGGGAGAATTTCGGGTTTCTGCTCGAAGCGCTCAAGTTTGGCGCGCCGCCGCACGGCGGGCTCGCGTTCGGGCTCGACAGGCTCGCGATGCTGCTGCTCGGCTGCACGTCCATCCGCGACGTCATCGCGTTCCCAAAGGTGCAGAATGCCTCGTGCCTCATGACAAACGCGCCCTCGCGCGTGGAGCCCAAACAGCTCCGAGAGCTCGGTATTAAAATAACGGAATAAGAAAATGGATAATTTGACGGAATACGGCCGGGTTGTGGATATTCAAGGCGGCGTTGCGCATGTGAAATTCATGCGCACGGCGGCCTGCGGCAAATGCCACGCCTGCGGCATGCTCTCCACGCAAAATGAGATCGTCGTCCAGGTGGATAACGACGCCGACGCGGCGGTGGGTGATCTCGTGGCGGTCAGCATACGCATGAAAAAGGCGATGAGGGCTTCCGTGCTCGCGTATGTGTTTCCGCTGGTCATGCTTGTTCTGGGCGTGTTTGTCGGGTGGCTGCTGTCGGCACAGTGGCATGTGTTTCAAAACGTCGATACGACGATGGCGCTGTGTGCCATTATTTTCGCGGTGTTGTCGTTTTTTCTGTTAAAATTAGCCGCACCGTTATATAATAAGTCGGTGGGCAATGTCTACCGCATGGTCGGGAAAAAGTAAAGCCGAACAAAAGAAAAGAGGGAAACCAAAATGTCTGATAAAGCAATCACAATTACCCATTCGGAGTTTGAACAGCAGGTGACGGCGGCATCGCGCCCCGTGCTGGTGGACTTTTGGGCGGAATGGTGCAACCCGTGCCGCATGCTGAGCCCGACTGTTGACCAGATCGCCGAGGATTATAAAAACCGCGTGATCGTCGGGAAAGTCAATATTGACGAGGAATCTGAGCTTGCGCATCGTTTCGGCGTGATGAGCATTCCGACATTGATCGTTTTCAAGGATGGCAGCGTGGCAGCCAAATCCGTCGGCGTGGTCACGAAAGAGAAGATCGCAGCGATGCTGGACGAAGCGCTGGGTGAGCAATAACCTCGTTGGCCCGCTCTTCGCAGTGCCTGTTATTGTTAAAAAAAGATAGTCATTCATCATCTATTCTGATATAATGAATTGTTAAATAATTGGGGGAAAGTATGGAACCTTTGAGAGTTTCCACGAAGTCTCAGCCCAAGTCTGTTGCGGGCGCCGTGGCGGCCATGGTCAACGAGCATCAGCGTGCAGAAATTTTGGCGGTGGGTGCCGGAGCCGTCAACCAGGCCATTAAGGCCATCGCGATTACACGCGGTTTTTTGGCACCGCGCGGCATCGAAATTGTCGTGATTCCCGCATTTGCCAACATCGAGATAGACGGCATTTTAAGAACATCCATCAAGCTGATCGTCGAGGTTCGCTAGACGGGAAGAGGGATCGGCTGATATGCCGATTTTTTTTTAGAACACGAAGTGGCTTGCATTTCGGTTCGTTTTTTTGTGGGCGCGATGTGCCGGATGAGGTGTGATAATGGCAATGACAGAGTGACACCTCCTCAGTCACCTTCGGTGACAGCTCCCCCTCAAGGGGAAGCCTGAAAAACGACCTGTCAATGCAGCTATGATGACGTCAATACAGGCGAAAGCCTTCTCCTTGAGGAGCAGGCGGCGTGCCGTAACAGATGAGGTGTGATAACGGCAGTGACAGAATGCCACCTCCTCAGTCACCTTCGGTGACAGCTCCCTTCAAGGGGAAGCCTGAAAAACGACCTGTCAACGCAGCTATGATGACGTCAATGCAGGCGAAAGCCTTCTCCTTGAGGAGAAGGTGGCGCGGAGCGACGGATGAGGTGTGGTGTTTGCAGAGTCACAGATAACACCTCCTCAGTCACCTTCGGTGACAGCTCCCCCTCAAGGGGAAGCCTTTGAAAAAGACTATTTTATGTGAGGTTATCTTATTTGTTTTTAAAGTGCATTGAAATGACGGGATTTAAATCGTTCCCGGAAAAAACACAAATGCATATGAGCGGGTCAATTATCGGTGTGGTCGGGCCGAACGGCAGCGGTAAGAGCAACATTTCGGACGCTGTCAGATGGGTGCTCGGCGAGCAAAGCCCGCGCATGCTGCGCGGCGGCATGATGCAGGACGTCATTTTCGCGGGCACACAGACGCGCAAACCGCGCTCTTACTGTGAGGTGACGCTCATATTTGATAACACGGACGCGCGCATGGGCAGCGAGTACTCAGAGATAGAAGTCACGCGCAAGCTGTACCGCAGCGGCGAAAGTGAGTTTTCAATCAACAACACCAAATGCCGTTTGAAGGACATATTGGAGCTGTTCCGTGATACGGGCATCGGCAAGGAAGGCTATTCGATCATCGGGCAGGGGCGCATCGACGAAATTTTAAGCGAGAAATCCACCGACCGCCGACGCGTGTTTGAGGAAGCCGCTGGCATCATGAAATACCGCGTCCGCAAGGAAGAGGCGGAACGCAAGCTCGAAAGAACGCGCGCAAACCTGATTCGCGTGGAGGACATATTGCGCGAGCAGGCGTTTATGATTGAGCCGCTGAAAAAGCAAGCGGACGACGCGACGGTGTATCTCGCGCTTGGCAAGCGCCTGCGCACGCTCGATGTCAACCTGTTTTTAAAGAACCATGACAAATATTTAGAAAGAATAGCAAAGCTCGACGCATCAAAAACAGAGCTCGAAGAGGAACGCGCCGAGAAGGAAAAGCTGCTGCTGCAGCTCAACCAAAAGCTTGCGAGTAAACAGGAGCAGGCCCGGGAATCCGAGCTGCAGGGCGGTGAGCTTTCACAGCAGATCAGCATCAGCATGGCCGAGCTGGAACGCGTGGAAGGCGAGATACGCCTGTGCGACGAGCGAATCGCGAACATCGGTAAAGACAGGGAACGCGTAAACGACGAAATTGAACTGCTTGAGAAACGGATTGCCGATTTTGGTCTTAACGAACAAACAAATTCAAGCCGTTTAAAGCAGATCGAAGCTGAGCTGGAACGGCATAAGCAGATAGCGGACGATACGACAAAGGAACTTGCCGCGCTGAGCAGCGCGGTGGAAGACCGCGTCCGCGTGATTGAAACGGTGCAAAGCGAAAAGGTGCAGAGCATAGAAAAAATGGCCGACGTGCGCACCGCCGTTTCCGCGCTTGAAGAAAAGGACAGCCATTTTGCCCAGCGGCTCGATGAGATAGACGTTCAGATAACGGCGATGGATGAGGACAGCGGAAAATTTGAGGACGCGCTCGAATCGCTCAATAAAGGCATTGATTTCCTCGGTAAAAAGTCCGACGACCTGCGTCGGCGTTTCAACGAGACGGTGCAGAAGGAACGTGCCGCGTCCAATCTGTTTGTGGAAACCCAGCAGACACTTGAAGCCGCGCGCCGCGAGCATTCGTCCAGCGCCGCATCCGTCCGTCTGCTCGGCGATATGAAGGCGGCTTTCGAGGGGTATGCCGACAGCGTAAAAAACCTCATGCTTGCGGGGAAAGCGGATAAGGAGCTCGGCAGCCGCATTATCGGCACCGTGGCCGACGAGATGTCTGTGCCCGCCGAAATTGAGACGGCTGTGGAGGCTTGTCTCGGTGCGGCGCTGCAGAACGTGATTGTGGGCGACGAGTACGATGCGAAGCAGCTGATTGCTTATCTGCGCCGCCAGAACCTTGGCCGGGTGACGTTCTTGCCGCTTCAGGCGCTGCGCCCGCGGTATCTCTCGGCAGAAGAAAAGCATAAAATAAACGAAGACGGCGTTATCGGCATTGCGAGCGAGCTCGTATCGACGCGCAGTGCGCAAAAAGCCGTCGACTTTTTGCTCGGGCGCACGGTGATCGTGCGCGACAGCGATACCGCGATTCGGGTGATGAGAAACTGCGGACAGGCTTTCCGCGTGGTGACCACCGAGGGTGATGTGTTCAACCCGGGCGGGTCTATCACGGGCGGCAGCCTGCGCCGTGAAAGAAGCGGACTCGTTTCGCGAGACCGCCGCGAAGAGGAATTGCGGCAGCGTGAGCAGAAGAACGCCGAGCAGGTGAAGCAGCTGGAAAAAGCGCTCGAAGAACGCAAAGCCCAGCGCGATGCGCTGCATAGCGAGATCGAACAGCTGCGCACATCACTTCACGACAATGAGATTGAGGTTGCGACGAGCCGTGAAAAACGCGACGCACTGGCCACTGCGCTTGAAGATACGCAGCGCCGCAGTGAAGCGCTGCTCAGCGAGCGGCTGGAGCTGCGCCTCGGACGCAAGCAGATCGGCGAGGATATTGCGCGGTACAATGCGCTGCAAAGCGATATCATACAGTCGAGCGAGACGCGCAGCGAGGATTATAGACGGCTCGAAGATGAATATAATAAGAATGCCGCGCTGATTGAGCAGCTGAAACAGCGTCTGCATGACGCAGAGCTCAAAAACGCGGAGCTTTTCCGGGAGAATACATCAGTCGTCGGCGACAACCTACGCATAGGCGCGGAGCGGCAGGACACCGAACGAACGCTCGCGGCGCGCAAAAAGACGCTGGAGCTCAACGCCGAAAGCGAGGAGAACTTGCAGCAGATTAAGACGCAGCTGGCGGAAAAGCAGCATGAGAAGCAAGATATTCTCGATGAGTTGAAGCGCAGGCAAGGCGAAATGGCCGTCGGGAGAAGCGCGTCTTTAAAGGCGCTCTCCGAGCTCGAAACGCGCATCGATCAAACGAGAAACGCGCTGACCGAGCTGGCCGAAAAGGTGATGCGCGCCGGCTTTAACATTGAGAAAACGCAGGGCGACATCGAAGCCGCGCAAAACAGGCTTTGGGATACGCACCAGCTCACATATGCGAATGCAATGAGCGAGCGCGAGGAGATTGAAATGACGGGCGCCCAGTCTGAGGCGGACCGTATACGCGAGCAGCTTCGGGATATGGGCAGCGTGAATCCGGCGGCGATCGATGAATACGCGGCGCTTAAGGAACGCATGACGTCGCTGACAACGCAGAAGGAAGACCTCGAAAAAGCCGAGGCCGACCTGCATAAGCTGATTGCCTCGCTCGTGACCGAGATGCGGCGCACGTTCCGTGAGAGCTTTGAGCTGATCAACAAGTATTTCGGACAGACGTTCAAGGAGCTGTTTGAGGGCGGACGCGCGGAGTTGATCCTCGAAGAGGGTGAAGACATCATGGAATGCGGCATCGAGATTGTCGCGGAGCCGCCGGGCAAGAAGCTGCAGAAGATCACGCTGCTTTCGGGCGGAGAGAAGGCGCTCACGGCCATCAGCCTGCTGTTCGCATTGCTCAAGATCAACCCGTCGCCCGTTTGCATACTCGACGAGATCGACGCGGCGCTCGACGAAGCCAATGTGAGAAAGTTCGCCGAATCTCTTGAGAGGTACACGGAAACCATGCAGTTTATCGTGATTTCTCACAGAAAGCCCACAATGGCGGTATGCAACAGCCTCTATGGGCTGGCGATGGAGGAAAAGGGCGTGTCCAAGCTGCTTTCCGTGCGGCTGGACAGGGAGAATATATGAGCATATTTGATAAAATAAAGGGCGGCCTGCAAAAGACGCGTGACAACATCTCGTCTAAGGTGGGCAGCGTGCTGGCCGCTTTCAAGAAGATTGACGATGAGTTTTATGACGAGCTCGAAGAGACACTGATACTCTGCGATATCGGCGTGAACGCCGTGCAGGATATCATGGCTGCGCTGAAAAAGAAGGTCAAGGAGAAATCGGTCACCGAAACGGCAGCGGTCAAGCCGCTGCTGGTGGACATCATCACTGAGATGCTCACGTTTGATTTGCCGGACATCGAGGGAGCGGGCGCGGTCCTCGTGGTGGGCGTCAACGGCGTCGGCAAAACGACGGCGATCGGCAAGATGGCGCATCTTTATATGTCTGAGGGCAAAAGCGTGGTGCTCGCAGCGGCGGATACATTCCGTGCGGCGGCGGCGGAACAACTCTCGATGTGGGGCGAGCGCAGCGGCGCACGCGTGGTGAAATACGGTGAGGGCGCCGACCCTGCGGCGGTGGTTTTCGACGCGATTGATTCGGCGCAGCACCGCCATATCGACATCGTAATCGTAGACACGGCGGGACGTCTGCACAACAAGAAAAACCTCATGAACGAGCTTTCTAAAATCAATCGCGTGATTGACAAAACGTACGATGCGGACCATAAGCGGACGTACCTCGTGCTCGATGCGACCACGGGCCAAAACGCGATTGCGCAGGCGAAGGAATTTGCGCAGGTCACCGATCTTTCAGGGCTTATACTCACTAAGATTGACGGTACGGCCAAGGGCGGCATCGTCTGCGCCATTTGCAGCGACATGAAGCTGCCCGTGGTGTACCTTGGCGTGGGCGAGGGGATGGATGATCTGGAGCCGTTTGACGCGCGCGCGTTTGCGCAGAGTTTGATTGAATAACAGCATCAACTTCGCCGCATTACCGCGTTCATTTCGATAACTCAATTTATCAGTCGATGATTTGGAGTTTGTCACCGCTGCTGCAGCGTTTTTTATTACACGCAGTTGCTTTTTTTTATTGATATTTTATACAACGTATAATAAAATGTATAATACAGCGTATAAAGGAGGGGATAATTTGAACGAAGACAGCATCAAAGAGAAGATCATACAAGCCACCATAAATCTAATGAAAGAAGACAGTGAGGACATTACGGTTCGAAATATAGCAGCTCGCGCAGGTGTGACACAAGGTCTGATCAATTATCATTATCAAACGAAGGATCATTTGATCGATATTTCCGCCCAGCGTGTTATAGATGAAACTGTCTCAAAAGTGCCCATGGCTTGGATGCAAATGGAAGGGACACCCGAAGAAAAGCTGCGGGTCATGATGAAAAGGACATTGAGTTATCTGTTTGAATATCCCCATGTTTCACGAATATCCATAATGCGTGACATGCAGGCAGGGCATAACAAGGACAACACACAGTCCAGTATTGATGCTTTTGATAAATTATTACAGCATACCATCGCAGATAAAGGAAAGCGTTTTCTTGCCGGACATGTTTTTTGCGCGGCGATGCAGAGTTTGTTTTTGCGAAGCGATGTGATTATGGAAACGCAAGGCATGGATGTTGCAGATTCAGCGGTACAAAGACAATTTATTGATGACTTGGTTGATTTGGTTTTGGGAGGTTTTTTGTCATGCAAGATAAAATGAAAGTGGTTATCATATACAGCAATGCGAGAAAAGGAAGCACTTATCACTGCGTAAAAATTTTCAAAGAGGCTGTTCAAAAGGAAAATGATGTGGATTTCATAGAATTTACCTTGCCGAATGATATGCCGCATATCTGTCGGGGCTGTTTCACTTGCATTGAAAAGGGGCAAGATCAATGCCCTCATTCGAATGCTGTTCAGCCCATAGTCAATGCAATACTTGAAGCTGATGGCATCATTCTTTCAAGTCCCGTCTATTCTTTGGACGCAAGCTGTGCGATAAAAAGCCTGTTTGATCACATGTGTTATTTATGGATATCTCACAGGCCCCATAAAGAGATGTTTCACAAAACAGCGATGGTGATGACCACAGCAGCAGGCGCAGGCGTTAAAACGAGTATCAGAACGCTGAAAAAGAGCCCGGGTTACTGGGGGGTCAGACATATATATCATTTTGGTGTTGCGCTTAAAGCCAGCCGTTGGGAGCAGGTATCAAATAAAACAAGGACAAGAATAGAGGGTTCGCTCATAAAAAAAGCAAAGCCATTTAGCAGAGCCATTAAAAATGATGATAAAGGTAAGCATCGGCTGCTTATTCGGTTTTTGTTTCCGCTCATGGGAAAGATGATTGGTGGATACGAAGCCGGCGGTTTGCTTCAAAAAGATAAGGAATATTGGGTACAAAACGGATGGCTGGATGGCGGGAGGCCATTTTGAGTTTGATAAAATGAGCACTGATTGGGGCTGATTTATGTATAGCAGCTTGACATAAAGAACTGATTTTATCTTTTTTATTGAGAATCATTTGCCGAATGGTCATAAAGTCTTCATAGAGCGTTAAAAAAATATCCTATGTTTTGTTAAGATAGGGGGCTATCATCTCCTTTGGGTTTTAAGAAAATTTGAAGGAGGATTTACAAATGAAAAAACTCAAGAATGTGGGCCTTGTGCTCCTCGCGCTCGTGATGGCCACAGCTTTTGCGGCCTGCGGCAGCGACAAGACGGGCGGTTCCGCCACACCCGAGAAGAGCCCGATCTCTTCGGTCAGCCCTGCGGAAGATGACAGCGCGACTGTTTCCGAGAGCCCGGAAGCGTCCGACAGCGCAGAGGTTTCCGAGCAGCCCGATGCGTCTGACAGCGCAGAGGTTTCCGAGCAGCCGAGCACATCAGAGAGCGCAGCAGTCAGCGAGAGCGCAGGGGCAGATGAGAGCACAGATCCGTCTGCGAGCGCAGACGTGGAGTAAATATCGAGCGGAAGAAGCGGCTCTGACGGCCGCTTTTTTCATACCGAAATCGACAGTATAAGGGAATCAACTCATTGAAAATACGTGAATAAAATAAAAGCCAATTTGTCGTTTGCCATAAAGCCAGATTGATGGTAATATTATCAAGGGGTAGCGTGGTGGTGAGTCTAGGGGAAAAATCAAAGGAGTTGATAAACGATGAAACGCCGCGTTTTCTTATGCCTGATGGTTGTACTTATCCCAGTGCTGATGATGGCTGGCTGTGCGCCCGCTCCGGTGGATGAGCATGAGCTCGAAAAGGTCAATTTCTACGCTCAGTCTGCGGGAGCGGACCCTATTGACATTGATGTTGCCGAGGAAATGAACGATTGTTTTTATAAGCAGGCCGCGACGGGAGATGTAAAGACCTCGTGGGAGCTTGTTGTAGACTATGTGATCAACGCGAACAGCGAAGAACCAGAAACGCTCGATTATGCAATAGAATTCGATGGCACAGCTTATAAAATGGCTGATGAAAATACATGGGAGAGAATCGGCGAGTAATGGCAACGCTGAGCTGCGTGAATTGAGATAAATATCATTATTAAATAATGGGCTTTACCGCTGTATTCACATTATCGTTTTGATTTGAGGTATCGCTTGAAAATTAGAGTTTTGAAAAAGAGATACGTCGCTTTAAATTTTATTATTTTGTCAATATGTTTGCCGTTTATCATTTGTATTTCTGTTCGTGAATTGGAAGAGAGTGCGAATTATTTCGGTAGAGTGATTATATACGAATATCATATTCGGCGTATATTCATATGCATTTCACATTGATGAAGATGGTGTGGAATTTCAAAAACGAAAAGAGACTTATCATCTCAATTGGTCAGAAATGCATTCTGTCTTTATATATCCTAACCGATATGGGAGGTTGAATAAATCTTCTATGATTTGTTTTATCGTCGGTGACAGATATCCTTTGCGTTATTCAGGGATAAAGCAGTTTAACGAGAAGTTTGTGGGGGTCCAATTCCGCGAGAAAATAATCTATGAGATAAGAAAGCATTGGGATCAACCGATACAAGGTATATATCAGGTAGCTGGCAAGGATATGTAGCTGGAAATGATAAGAGTGGTTTATCAAAAGAAATTCCCGCTTGACTTTTCTCCGCCAGCCATTATAATACCACTGTAAAGCATTTTAGCTTTACAGTTTTTCATTTTGCGAAATGATAACGGTGGTGCGGCTTTGGAAAAGGATTTTGATACGGTGCTGCTGCTCGATACATACGCATCTCTGCTGACTGAAAAGCAGCAAAGACTCTGCGACATGTACTACAATCAGGACTATTCCCTGGCTGAGATCGCGCAGATTGAGGACACCACGCGCCAAGCCGTGAGAGACGGCATTGCCAAGGCGCGGCAGAAGCTGCTTGAGCTGGAGATGTGCCTCAAAGTGGTGGATCGCCGCATAAAAACGATAGACGCTCTGAAACGCGCGCACGACGCGTGCGGGCAGCAGGGCGAAATGAAACAGCTGATCGACGAGATATCGGATATATGGGAGAACAGTGATGGCGTTTGAAGGACTTTCGGAAAAACTGCAGCATGTATTCTCGAAGCTGACCAACCGGGGCAAGCTCACCGAGGTGGATGTGAAGGCCGCGCTGCGCGAGGTGAAGCTCGTGCTGCTCGAAGCCGACGTCAACTTTAAGGTGGTCAAGAGCTTTTTAGGCCGCGTGACCGAGCGCGCCGTGGGCGAGGAAGTATTAAAGAGCTTAACGCCCGGCCAGCAGGTGATCAAAATCGTGCGTGAGGAGCTCGTCGCCGAGCTCGGCGAAAAGCACGTCGGCGTGAACTTTGCGTCGAACCCGCCCACCATCGTGATGATGTGCGGCCTTCAGGGCGCGGGCAAAACCACGATGTGCGGCAAACTCGCAAAACTCTGGAAGAAAGACGGGCGTACCGTGATGCTTGCGGCGCTCGATATATACCGCCCGGCGGCAATCCGCCAGCTGGAGGTGGTCGCCGAAAAAGCGGGCGCGTTGTTCTTCTCGCAGGGCACGCAGGACCCCGTGAAAACGGCGCAGCAGGCCGTGGCCGAGGCCAAAAAGAAGCTTGTGGACGTGCTGATACTTGATACCGCGGGGCGGCTGCACATCGACGAAGAGATGATGGATGAAGTCAAGCGCATCGCGGCGGCTGTGAAGCCGCACGAGAAGCTGCTCGTGGTGGATGCGATGACAGGCCAGGACGCCGTCAACGCGGCGGCGGCTTTTAACGAGAGCCTCGAACTCAACGGCGTGGTACTGACAAAGCTCGACGGCGATACGCGCGGCGGCGCGGCGATATCCGTCAAATCGGTCACGGGCAAGCCCATCAAGTTCGCGGGCGTCGGCGAAAAGCTCGAAGACGTGGAAGCATTCCATCCCGACCGCATGGCGGGACGAATACTCGGCATGGGCGATGTGCTGACGCTGATTGAGAAGGCCGAGCAGAATTTTGAGATGAGCAAGGCGGCGGAGCTCGAAAGAAAGCTCAAAAAAGCCGAGTTCACGCTCGAAGACTTTCTGGACCAGATGGGGCAGATTAAGAACATGGGAAACCTTGGCGATATGCTCTCGATGCTGCCGGGCGGCAGCAAGCTCGGGAATATACAGCTGGACGACAAGCAGATGGCGCACACCGAGGCGATCATCAAATCAATGACGCCCGAAGAGCGCAGAAAGCCCAATATCATCGGCGGCAGCCGAAAAAAACGCATTGCGGCGGGCAGCGGCACCAAGGTGCAGGATGTGAACCGGCTGCTCACGCAGTTCGAACAGATGACAAAGCTCATGAAGAGCATGTCGGGCAAACGAGGAAGAAAGGGCATGTTTGGCATGCCGTTCTGATACATTACATTTTTGGAGGAAACTATGGCGGTTAAAATCAGACTGAAGAGAATCGGCGCGAAGAAGGACCCTTACTACAGAATCGTTGTGGCGGATGCGCGCTCCCCGCGTGACGGCCGTTTTGTCGAAGAGATCGGCAACTATGACCCGATGAGCAAGAAGCTCGTGGTTGACGGCGACAAGGCTCTGGATTGGATCAAAAAAGGCGCACAGCCCACGGAAACGGTCAGATCGCTTCTTAAGAAAAACGGCGTTCTGAAATAGGTGATGAATATGCTTGAGCTGGTTAAATACGTAGCCGAGTCATTGGTTGACAACCCGTCCGAGGTGAAGGTCAAGCAAGTCGAGGGCGATAAAACCATTGTGCTCGAACTCAGCGTGGCGCGTGAAGATATGGGCAAGGTGATCGGCAAACAAGGCCGCATTGCCAAGGCCATCCGTGCCGTTGTCAAAGCGGCTTCCTCGAAGTCGCGCAAGAAATACGTCGTCGAGATTGTGGAGCATGATTGAGATTGCACGCGTATTAAAGCCGCACGGCATCCGTGGCGATTTAAAGGTCCGGCTTTTTTCGGACAACTACGACGCCTTTGCCGGGCGCGGTTTTGCTTATTTAAAAAAGGACGGCGAGTATCAGCGCACCGCTTACACAGCGGTGCGTATTGACGCGCCCTTCGTTTATGTGCATTTTGACGGCGTGGATACGCGAAACGACGCGGAAACGCTCGGCAGCGAAACGCTTTATCTGCGGCGCGAGGAGCTCGAAGCGCTTGATGAGAACGAGCATTATGTTGTTGACCTTGTGGGGCTCAAGGTGCTCGATGAAGGCGGCAGTGAGCTCGGGGTCCTTAAAGACGTGCTGCAGCACGGCGCGGCGGATGTCTATGTGGTCAAGGGCCAAAAAAGCTTCATGTTTCCGGCCGTCAAGCGCGTGATCCGTAGCGTTGATTTGAGTGCGGGCGTGTTGCTTGTGGATGCAGCGGCGCTGGCCGAGGTGGCCGTTTATGACGACTTATAACGTGCTGACGCTGTTCCCCGAGATGTTTGACTCGGTCTGCGGCGCAAGCATATGGGCGCGCGCCATCAAGGCGAGCCATATTGCCGTCAATACCGTCAATATCCGCGACTGGGCGACGGACAAGCACCGCCGTGCGGACGATTATCCGCTGGGCGGCGGCGTGGGCATGGTGCTAAAGCCGGAGCCCGCGGATGCCTGCTTTCGGGACATCACGTGCGGCTGTGAATCGCCGTCTGTCAACATCTACATGTCTCCCTGCGGCAAAACGCTGTCGCACAATCTCGTCACAGAGCTGTCGCAGTACCGCACGGTCAATATACTCTGCGGGCATTACGAAGGCGTGGATGCGCGCATACTCAAAAAGCATATCGATATGGAGATCTCTATCGGAGACTATGTGTTAACGGGCGGTGAGCTCGCGGCGATGGTGCTGATTGACGCGTGTATACGGCACGTGGACGGCGTGCTCGGCAACGGCGAATCGGCAGTGGGGGAATCCTTTTCCGAATCGTTGCTTGAATACCCGCAGTATACGCGCCCCGCGATGTATGACGGCGAAGCGGTGCCCGAGGTGCTGCTCTCCGGCCATCATGCCAATGTGCAAAAATACAGGCGGCGCATGTCGCTCAAGGAAACGGCATTCAGGCGGCCCGATCTGCTCTCGAAAGCGCGGCTCACGAAAAAGGATATCGACATACTAACCGGCGACGATGAACGATGAACACAGCCGGTTTTTTGTCGCTCAAATGTAAAATCTCTGAGACCTTCAGCGAACGATTGTAAATAACGGCCGGTTATGTTACTATATTTTTTGTTTTACGTGCTGAATATCATCAAGATACATTAAATATTGCCGGTTTGGCAGATAAGAAAAGCGACTAAAGAAGCGGGTAGGGGAAATGCAAAACGACAGCAACAAAGGTCAAAGCAACTTTATTGATGTGCAAAATACAAAGCAAAAAGACGAATCAATCCGGCCTAAAGAGCCCGGGGACAGCAAGAGAAAGCGCAAGATCCCGCTGCTGATTGTTTTTCTTATTGATATCGTCATAGCGGCTTGTGCGCTTCTTATTTTCACGCTGTATTATGTTGTCCTCGAGGATGATTTGAGCCAGAACATGGTGCAGCTTCCGGGCACGGTAACGGTACAGCCCTCTCCGCAAGCGTCTGCTGAACCGGAGGAGAGCAGCGCGACTGCTGACCCGACTGACGAGGCAGCCAGCGAAACGCCTGCGGTGGATGAGAATTCGTGGCGCGTCAAATTTGCGGATAAGTTTACGGACGGTGAAGTCGTCAAAACCGACAACGCGTATAAGAGTGCCAACATCAGCATCACCATTGATACGGTCAGCAAGGATGACGTGACCTATTATGTGGCGGATATTTATGTGGCCGATATGAAGTACTTCAAAACCGCCTTTGCGAACGAAGAATTTAAGGCAGGCATCGGGTCTACCGCGGAAATTGGTGACAAGCACAATGCGATTCTCGCCATCAACGGCGACTTTTGCAGCAAGAACAAAGGGGTCGTTGTCCGTAACGGCGTGTTGTACAGGGATAAAGAGTACAAGTCTGATCTGCTGGTGATGTATAATGACGGCAGCATGCAGACCTTCTCGCCAAGCGATTTCGATCTGGAAGCCATCAAGCAAAACGGCGCCTATCAGGTTTGGACGTTTGGGCCGACACTGCTTGAGAACGGTCAGCCGATGGAGGAGTTCAACAGCTCCGTCCAAACGAGAAATCCGAGAACGGCGATCGGTTACTATGAACCGGGGCATTACTGCTTTGTGGTTGTGGACGGCAGGCAGCCCGGATATTCAAAAGGGTATGAGATGAAAGAACTGTCGCAGCTGATGAGCAGCCTTGGCTGCAGCGTGGCGTACAATTTGGATGGCGGCAAGTCTTCCGAAATGGTGTTCGACGGAACTCTTTACAGCCACCCGTTTGAAGGCGGAAGAGAAACGTGCGATATTATTCTTATTGCGGATGAATGAGGAGAAAATGATGATGAAGAAGCTGTTGCCGCATTTATGCCTGATACTGTCGCTGATGATGCTGACATTCTTTGTGCTCGACATATTCAACCCCGGTATGAATTTTCTCGGCAATGATATTTTTAAGATTTTGCTGCTGGTCTACGGTGTGGCGACAGCTGTGCTGTCTGCCGCGTTGATTGTCTACCGTCACAAAAAATCTTAAGGGATTTTATAAGAAGCGAAAGCAGCCGTTTATCCACATTGACAGGCCCGTTTGTCAAAAAAACGCCCCGTTTGCGCTTATGCGTGAATCAGCGGGGCTTTTCTATGTGCTGGATCTGCGCGTATTTATGAATGGAGAAAGTAGCAGTGGAGATTGGCAGGATACACCGTTTCAGCGTACGGGGGCGCCATCATATACGGGGGCTTTTGCAGACAGAACATTTTTATGGTAATATAGGGAAGACAGTCATTTAAGGAGAGAGCATTGACGAAGAAAAAGATATGGGCATGGCTTGCTTTACCGGCAGCCATTTTAATGATGCTGGGCGCATGTACGAACAACACGCCGGACACGACGCAGCAGCAGCCGGAAACGACGGCTGGTTCGACGTCTGGCGTTCAGATTTATTTCATAGATGTCGGCAAGGGCGATGCGTCGCTGATCGGCCTGCCCGGAGGACACTGGGTGATGGTCGATACGGGGCCCAAAGAAGGGTTCCCTGAGCTGGGGCGCGTGCTTTTGCGTGAGGGTGTCACGCATCTGGATGCGGTCTTTATCTCGCACGGACACAAAGACCATATCGGCGGGCTCGAGAGTGTTCTTAAAATTGCCGAGGCCGACGGCATCTATACGATACCCGACTGTCTCGATGACAAAGAAATACTCAATGCCCGGAAAGATTTTAACGCCGATGTCAAAACGCTGACGGCGGGCCAAAGCGTACAGGTGGGCGATGCCGTTTTCCAGTGCATAGGCCCTGTCGGCGATTATGAGGAAGAGAACGACGACAGCATGGTGCTGATGATGGACTATAAGGGAACGCGCATACTGTATACGGCGGATCAGTTGGCAACCGCGGAAAGCGGTTTGCTCAAATCGGGCAGCGATTTAAAAGCCGACGTGCTGAAGGTGGCTTATCACGGCGGAGCGGAGTCCACGTCCGCCGAATTTGCCAAGGCGGTCAGCCCCCGGTTTGCCGTCATTCCGACAGACGAATCGAGACCGGCTGCGCAAAGGACGCTTGATGCGCTCTCGCAGGCGGGTGCGGACACGTATATACTGGGGGATACCGGCACGCTCTTTTATGACGGCCAAAGCCTGACAAAAACCTCGGTGCCCGGGGATACGGTGCCGGATGTGTCCGTCAGCGAAAAGGATGTCACCGCCGAGTTTGTGACGGTTAAAAACAACACGGCTCAGACGGTTGACCTGTCCGGATGGTGCTTGTATTCCGGCAAGGGCAGCGATACATATTTTTTCCCGCGCGGCACCGCATTGCCGCCGAACGGCAGCCTCACGGTTTATTCGGGAAAGGCGGCGAAAAGCAGTACGGACGGCCTTATCTGGACGACGGAAAATATATGGAGCAATAAAAAAGACGATGCTGCTCAGCTCTTTGATGCGTATGGCAGGCTGGCCGGTACCCTCTGACAGAGTAAAAATGAAAAATCTGTTTGTATTTTTGCCGGTTATTAATATAATAGAAAAGATGCACGTGTATGATCAAAGTCGATCATATATCAAAACGGGAAGATATTAAGCCGATATATTTTATATAAGGTTTATTTGAACGGGTAAAATGGGATCACAAAAAAACTTCGTAAAAGGTGCGGCAATACTCAGCGGTCTTGGCATGGTTTCAAAGATCATCGGTGCCGTTTATACGATTGCGATTGCATTATTCATTAATGCCACAGGAATGGCGTATTATGGGCGTGCGTTTCCCATATATACGTTTTTACTTGCTTTTTCGAGCGCCGGGCTTCCGGTGGCCATTGCAAAATTGGTCGCTGAGAGAGTCACTCTGGGTGACTACAAGGCGGCGTATGCCGTTTTTCGCAAAGCTCTTAAAGCCATGGCCCTCATCGGGCTGTTTACCACCGTGATAATGATCGCTTTCAGCGGACAGATTGCTGCGGCGCTCGGAAGCCCGGATACGAAATTCGCGATTATGGCTCTTGGGCCGTCGTTGTTTTTTGTTTCGATTATGTCCGCTTACCGCGGCTATTTCCAGGGTATGCAGTGGATGACGCCGACCGCCGTCTCGCAGATCATTGAGCAGGTTATCAAGGTGATTGCGGGGCTCACGCTCGCGTATTTTTGGGGCAAACAGGGAGAAATCTACGGTGCCGCGGGTGCGGTGCTCGGCATCAGCATTTCCGAGGTTGTGGCCTGCCTGTATATGATGGCGCTTTACAAAAGGAAGGTCGGCATATTCAGGCGGCGTGAAAAGAGCGACCGCTACAGAGACCTCACAAGGAATATCGGAAAAAAGCTTATTTATCTGGCTGCGCCGATCATCATAGGGGCCTGTGCCATTCCCATTGTGCAAAACGCGGATTCGGCCATTATCACGCATACACTGAACAGCATGGACAGCATTACCCTGGTCGGTAAGCAGATTCCCATGAACACGGACACAATCGATTCGCTGTTCAGCTTATCGACAACGCTGCCCAACTCCATCATCAACCTGCCGGCCATTTTTTCTGTGGCGCTTGCCATGAGTCTTGTGCCGTCTATTGCCGCGTCGAAGGCCGAGCATAATATGCGAAGCATCGCGTCGAAATCAACCATCGGGTTTAAGCTGTCCATGCTCGTCGGATTGCCGAGCACGGCGGGGCTTTATTTTCTCTCGACGCCCATTATGCATGTGCTGTACAGATTAGAAGGTGACAACGTACTCATCGGCGGGCACATGCTCGGCTTGCTTGCCATTACCGTGTTTTTCATGACAATACTGCAGACGATGACGGGCATATTGCAGGGGCTGGGAAAGACCTATCTGCCGGTTATCAATCTGTTCATCGGCATCGGCGTCAAGATAGGGATCAGCATTCTAACGATTCAGGACCCCGAAATCAATGTGCAGGGCTCTGCGTACGGCACGCTCGCCTGCTATGCCATCGCGGCGCTGCTCGATGTGATCTGTGTGATACGGTGCGCGCATATGCGCATCAAGATACTCGATAATTTTATCAAGCCGCTGCTCGCCACGGGTGGCATGAGCGCGGTCATCTATTTTATGATGCCGTATGTCCCCTCGGGCTTGTATTCAACGACGAGAACGCTTGTCGTGATTGCGGCGGCTATTCTTATCTATGTATTGCTGATATTCCTTTTCGGCGCACTGAAGCCGGAGGATATGAAGTTTATTCCGGGCGGCGGCAGAATCGCTTCTTTGATGTACCGGCTTAAGATATGGCGGACGAATTACAGATACAGAGATTAGCCGCCATGAAACAGCTTGCGGGTTGAATGAATGAGCCGTAAGGCTTTTTAGATTTTGTAGAGTTTTTGGAGGACGAGATGGAAAAACGCAGCTTAAAAGGCAGCGTCCTGTTGCTTGGCGCTGCTCTGATTTGGGGAGCGGCCTTCATCGCACAAAAAGTCGGCATCGTCGATATCGGCACGTTTACGTTTTCGGCATCCCGCTTTGCAATCAGCGGCCTCGCGCTGCTGCCTGTGGCACTGATGCGCAAAAATCAGCCCGAAGCGGCGGTTCTTGAATCGCAGGGCAAAACGCGCGGCAGAAAAACGCTGATAATCGGCGGTATTTTATGCGGCGTATGCCTCGCGGCTGCAACCAATGCACAGCAGCTGGGCATTGCAGACACATCGGCGGGCAAGGCCGGTTTTATCACCGCGCTGTATATCGTTTTTGTGCCTATCTTTCGCATTTTCAGCCGAAAAAAAGTGTCGGGAGCGGTATGGATCAGCGTGGCGGTGGCTGTTGTCGGTTTCTATCTGCTCAGCGTCACGGAAGGTCTGTCGATCAATCAGGGCGATGCGATTGTGCTGCTCAGCGCGCTGCTGTTCACGTTCCATATTCTTGTGATCGATAAATACTCGCCGCGTGCGGACGGCATCAAAATTTCATGCATACAGTCGTTTACGGCGGCCGCGATTTCGGCCGTCTGTATGCTGATATTCGAAAAACCGAGCCTGTCGGCTCTCATCGCGGGCTGGGTTCCCATTGCGTATCTTGGCTTAATGTCGGGAGCCGTCGGCTATACGCTGCAGATCGTCGGTCAGAAGTACGCGGAGCCTGCGTCCGCCTCGCTGATACTGAGCCTCGAATCCGTATTTGCGGCGGTTATGGGTGTGCTTTTCCTCGGTGAAGGGTTCTCCGCACAGGAACTGATCGGCTGTGTGCTCGTGTTCGGCGCCACGATACTTTCACAGGTTTCGTTTAAAAAAAGAGTATCTGCCAAAGTGATAGCACAAAACAGCGGCGAGTTTGAATAAAATGGCTGCATTTTTGTGCTGCAAACAACGGCGCAAAGCTTGTTTTTACTTGACGAATCGAGTATAAAATGAGAATATAAAATTGTTTATTATTTTAGCACACTAAAAAATAATTTTGTAATAAAAGGGGAACACAAATGAAGAAATCAATTGCTGTTTTATTGATTGTGGTGATGGTCATGGGCCTTGTGGCGATGACCGGCTGTTCGGCACCTTCGGAATCTGCTTCGCCGTCCGAATCTGCGTCTGAATCGGCTGCCGCACCGTCCGAGTCTGCAGAGGCTTCGGAATCCGCCGCACCGTCCGAGTCGGAAGCTCAGGAATTCCGTGTCGGTATGGAGTGCAACTATGCGCCTTTTAACTGGACGCAGACGGATGACAGTAACGACGCTGTGGCAATCCCGGCTGGTGGTTTTGCGGGCGGCTACGATGTGGAGATCGCAAAGAAAATTGCGGATGGTCTCGGCAGAAAGCTTGTAATCGTGAAGACGGAATGGGATGGCCTGATTCCCGCTCTGACATCCGGCAAGATCGACGCGATTATTGCGGGCATGTCGCCGACTGAAGAACGCAAAGCCACTGTTGATTTTACCGAGAATTATTACACATCCGAGCTTGTTATCGTGGTGAAGAAGGACAGCCAGTATGCGAACGCGACCTCGCTTGCCGATTTCTCGGGCGCGAAGATTACGGGACAGCTCAATACGTTCCACTACACGGTGATTCCGCAGATTGAAGGTGTTGACCAGCAGACAGCGATGGAAACCTTCCCGGCCATGATCGTGGCGCTGACATCCGGCAAAATCGACGGCTATGTGTCCGAGAAGCCGGGTGCCGTCTCGGCGATGGAATCCAACCCGGATCTGACATTTGTTGAATTTGCAGACGGTAAGGGCTTTGAGACCTCTCCGGACGATGTGGCTGTGGCTGTGGCGGTTGCAAAGGGTCAGGAAGACCTGATTAAATCCATTAATGAGATTTTGGCGGGTATCCCTGAAGACGAACGGTTGGAGCTTATGAACGCAGCCGTGAAGAATCAGCCGCTACAGGGATAATTGTATTGAGTATAAATTAAGTTAAGAAGATTGGATTGAGACGATGCCAGATGCATTTTTGGACAGAATAATATTTCTATTAGGTAAATACGGCTCTTTGTTTTTGCAAGGCACGGGGACGACGTTGCTCATTGCCATTGTCGGTACCATTATCGGTTTTATGATAGGTACGCTTGTTGCCATTGTCAGAACAATACCGATTCAGTCCAAAGATAATATCATCAAAAAAGTATTGTTAAAATGTGCGCGCGGAATACTGACCGCTTATGTGGAGGTATTCCGCACCACACCGATGATGGTGCAGGCTATGGTCATTTATTACGGGTCTATGGAGCTTTTTGGCCTTGATATGTCTGCTCTGTTTGCCGGTATATTCATAGTCTCTATCAACACGGGTGCCTATATGGCGGAAATCGTGCGCGGCGGCATAATCTCCATTGATGCCGGTCAAACTGAGGGCGCGCAGTCCATAGGTATGACCCACTGGCAGACGATGCTTCATGTCGTCATGCCGCAGGCGCTGAGAAACATCATGCCCTCTATCGGCAATGAGTTCGTGATCAATATTAAAGACAGTTCGGTCTTATCCGTTATCTCTGTGACCGAATTGTTCTTTATAACGAAATCGGCGGCTGGTACCTTTGCAACATTTTTCGAACCGGCCGCGATTGCGTGCGTGATTTATTTCGTGATTAACTTCACAATCACCCGTATACTGCTTAAAATCGAGAGAAAAATGGACGGGCCGGATTCCTATGTGATCGGTTCGCAAAATATGACGGCGGAAGAAATGAAGTTAATCACTAAAAAGAAGACTGAGGGCAAGAAATGAGCGAAGCGGTTATTCAGATCAACCATCTTGGGAAGTCCTTCGGAGAAAACGAGGTTCTCAAGGATATCAATTTCAGCGTCGATAAAGGAGAAGTCGTCTGTATTATCGGCTCCTCCGGTTCGGGCAAATCCACGCTGCTTCGCTGCGTCAATCTTCTGGAAACGCCGACATTTGGAGAGATACTGTTTCACGGCAAGAACATCCAGCATTCGGATCAGCCGATATCCAAATACCGCACAAAGGTCGGCATGGTGTTTCAGCAGTTCAACCTGTTTAACAACATGAACGTGCTGAATAACTGTGTGGTGGGGCAGATTCAGGTGCTCGGGCGCAAGCGCCACGAGGCGGAGGAACGCGCCAAGCTCTTTTTAGAGAAGGTCGGCATGCTTCAGTTTATCAACGCCAAGCCGCGCCAGATATCGGGCGGCCAGAAGCAGCGCGTCGCGATTGCGCGCGCACTGTCGATGGACCCCGAGGTGCTGCTTTTCGATGAGCCGACCTCCGCGCTCGACCCGGAAATGGTGGGCGAGGTGCTCGGCGTCATGAAGACGCTCGCGGGCTCCGGGCTCACGATGATGATCGTGACGCACGAGATGGCCTTTGCGCGCGACGTGGCGAACCGCGTCTGCTTTATGGACGAAGGCGTGATTGTCGAGGAGGATTCGCCGGACGTGATATTCGGCGCTCCGAAGCAGGAACGCACGCGCCAGTTCTTAACGAGAGTGCTCGGCTAAACAAAAACATCAACAAGAAAGCTTCGGAAACGGAGCTTTTTTTAATGGCTAAAGAATACCCCGTAATGCTATGGAATTCAAAAGGCTTTAGCTATGAGTAAAATGGTTTCCACAAAGAATGCCTTCTCCTGGAGGAGAAGGTGGTGCGAAGCACCGGATGAGGTGTCAGCAAAAAAGCTGTCAGAATGAAACCTCATCAAACGCTCGTCGGCGGCAGCTTTTTCTCGAAAGAAAGCCTTAGTAACAAAAATTCGCTTATCAGGAGTAGCCGGTAAAATGCTTTTACGGCATCTGACCGTTGGACTAGCCTTAAGGCGATGGCAGAAGAAAAAGGTAACTATGCATGTTTGTGAAAAATCCCGACCGTTATCGGGAAATCATCATTTGTATTAATATCGAAATATATATCCTTGAAGATAAGATGGCGCGCAACGATGGGAGAGATGATTGGTGTCAGTCACAGAAAAAATACACCTCATTAGTCACCTTCGGTGACAGCTTCTCCTTGAGGAGAAGCCTTTAATCATTAATGATAAGCCGTTTTTAACGTTGACAAAGAATGATGTTATTTAAATCGAATTTTTTTGAGCCGTCCCCAAAGCAGTATGATGATCTGTGCCGGTATGCCGATTAAAAAGATAAGCCATATATCGTCCTTGGGGAACGACATGTATATGCAAAGCAGTATGCTCCAGACGAGCAGCGTGATGAACACGAAATTCAAGATGCGCCTGCCCCAGATCGCATTGAACACGATCAGCACAATCGCGGCGGCGGGCAGCGCGTAGATATAAGCCATCCAAATCGGCAGATCAACGGACAGCAGCCCAAGCACCACAAAAACAACCGTAGCAATAAGAAAAACGAGCATGGTGGAAAGCGACGCAATAATGAGATGGTTGCGCTTTGTAAGCTTCGAGACCGCATGAGACAATCCCTTGGCGATCTTATGTTCTTCCTCCACGAGATAATCGACAGAAACCAGAAAAAGATCGGCAATCCTTTTGAGAACGGTAATGTCCGGCAGAGATTCCGCGCGCTCCCATTTTGAAACCGCTTTATCCGAATAATTGAGCTTTTCGGCAAGCTCCGTTTGCGTCCAGTTGTTTGATTTTCTCAGGTCAATGATATTTTTCGCAACAACGCCTTTAAGATCGACCATCACTATTATTCCACCCCTTAAAAGACCTTAAAACAGTATAGCATACGTGAGAATCGGAATCAAATTTTGATTCCTTTCATTTTTGGGTATGCTCTACCGACAGTAGAGTGATGCCAAAATCGCTCTACAATAGCGAAACCAAACGGGAGAGCGGCTGTAAAGGCACAATAGAGTGACTTGCGCCGCGCCGTATTGTATGGTGTTGACAAGAATTTTACACATTATTTCCCGGGAGGAGACAAACTGATGAGCGACTATGTCCTGACGAGCTGTTCCACGGCGGATATGCCGCGCGACTATTTTACAGAAAGAAATATTCCTTATGTGTGTTTTCATTATACGATTGACGGGCAGACATACCCGGACGACCTCGGGCACTCGATGCCGTTTGAGGAGTTTTTCGATAGGATGAGCAAGGGAGCCCTGCCGAAAACCTCTCAGGTGAATGTAGAGGAGTACAAGAGCTTTTTTGAACCGTTTTTGCAGGATGGCAAGGACATACTGCATGTCAGTCTGTCGTCGGGCATATCGGGCGCTTACAGCTCGGCAATGACCGCAAAGCACGAACTGCTTGCGCAATACCCGGGCAGACGGATTGCGATTGTGGATTCGCTCGGCGCGTCCTCGGGCTACGGCATGCTGATGGATATGCTTGCGGACAGGCGAGACGGAGGCGCTTCGATGGACGATCTTCGGGACTGGGCGGAGGAAAATAAGCTATATATTCATCACTGGTTTTTCTCGACGGACTTAACGTTTTACATCAAGGGCGGCAGGGTGTCGAAAACGGCGGGCATGCTCGGCACGCTGCTCAAAATCTGTCCGCTGCTCAATATGGACTCGGAGGGGCATTTGATACCGCGTGAAAAGATCCGTTCGAAAAAGAAAGTGATTGCCGAAACCGTAAAAAAGATGGAGGAGCACGCAGCCCAAGGCAAGGATTACAGCGGCAAATGCTATATATCCCATTCCGCCTGTTATGAGGATGCGCGGGCCGTGGCGGATTTGGTGGAAAATGCGTTCCCGAAGCTCAATGGCAGCGTGCTGATCAACAGCATCGGCACCGTGATCGGCTCGCATACCGGCCCCGGCACCGTGGCGCTGTATTTCGTGGGGGATGAACGGATATGAAGAAGCTCACCTATGCGATAAGGGTCATCACAGTGGCCCCATTTATGGCGCTTGTGATGCTGCTGATACTCTATTTTCGCGACCCGATGCTTTTCGGCAGTCTGGCGGAATTCCTGTTGCTGGTGCTGTTTCTCGTTGTGCTGCCGCTGCTCGCTTATCCGCTGCAGCCGCTTATTAAGCGTTTTAAATACAAAGGCCGCGAAGGCCAGCGAACGCTTGCGCTGATTTTTGCCGTCGCGGGATATTTCCTCGGCTGTCTTTTTGCGGCGCTGCTCGGCGCGCCGCAGAATGTCTGGTTCATCTATCTTTCGTATATGCTCTCGGGCTCGTTCGTGGCGCTTTTCAATAAGGTGTTTCATTTTCGGGCGAGCGGGCATGCGTGCGGCGTTTCGGGGCCGTTTATGCTGCTTGTTTATTTTGGGCAGCCGATCGGCTATATCGGCTTCGCGGTGCTCGTGCTGGTTTGGGCTGTGAGCCTTTACATGAAGCGCCATACCACGGCACAGATCGTCGTCGGCGCGCTGATTCCGTTTGCCGCGCTCGGTATTCTTATGCTGTTGTTCTCATTATTCTAAACGCTATAAAAAGCGTATATAACCGCTAAGGCCTTCGACAGCAACAAAAATACGTATATCCTTGTCGGAAAAAAGATACTCAACAGACCCTATTGGATATGCTGTAGTTTTTAAAAGACGAAGCGTTTGTTTTACAAGATGAACGCTTTTTGTTTTTCAGTTAACTAGATAAATAAGGATTGACATGATGATAATTTGGTCAAGACATCCATCAAAAAAGCTGATAGAATTGTCAATAGACAGGCACCAGACAACGGGGAGATGATTTCATGGACAAATACTTGTCTGCGCAGCAAGTGGCGGAGCTCACCCAAAGGATCGCCCGCCGGATAAGGATACCGGCACCGGCGACCGAGGAGCTGCGCACAGCCATTACGCAAAAGGGGAGCTATCCGCAGTATATAACCGACGGGTTTCATCAGCTTTGGGTCGAGAAGCTCTATATCGCCTACAGCACGATTGACGACCCGAACGTCTATTACGCCTATCTGACGGATAAACACATATTCGAGGAAGATCAGTCGTATCAGAACGCCACGTATTCGCGCAAGAGTCTCAAGGACTTGCCGAAAGGAATCCGCGACCAGTTCAAATTCGCGCTGCAGATTATGATAGAGGATGAAACGAACTACGCCATTCTTGAGAATGTATAGGCGTATGAATTCGGCTGTTTAAATATAAAAAAGGATATTTTAATGACAATTAAAAGTGTTTCAATTATAGGCCTCGGGGCGCTCGGCGTGCTGTTCGGGCATCATCTGTCAAAAAGAATACCGGATTTAAGAATCATAGCCGATCAGGCGCGAATTGATCGTTATGAAAAAGCAGGGGTGTTCAGCAACGGCGAGAGATGTGAATTCAATTATGTCACGCCGGAGGAGCCTGTTCAGCCCGCTGACCTCGTCATTTTTGCGGTCAAATTCAACAATCTGGATGAGGCAATTGAAGCCGTGCGCGGCCACGTGGGTGCGAATACGGTACTGCTGTCGCTACTGAACGGGATATCGAGCGAAGAGGTGATCGGCCGGGCATTTGGCATGGATAAGGTGGTTTATTGTGTCGCCGAGAGGATGGATGCCGTCAAAACCGGCAGCGAACTGACTTATGCGAACATGGGGCAGCTTTGTTTCGGAGACAGGGAACCGGGCATCATATCGGAAAAAGTTCGCGCCGTGGACGATTTTTTAACCGCGACACAGATACCGCATACCGTGGAGACACAGATGGTTAAAAAGCTGTGGAGCAAGTTCATGGTCAACGTGGGCGTCAATCAGGTGATCGCCGTGTTTGGAGACGACTATGCGAGCGTACAGCGGCCCGGTGAGCGCCGCGATATGATGATCGCGGCGATGCGCGAGGTGATGGCGCTGTCCGAAAAAGAAGGCATATTTTTGAATGAGAACGATCTTGAATACTGGCTGAACGTGATGGACGCGATCAATCCGCACGGCAAACCGTCGATGCGGCAGGATGTGGAGGCAAGGCGGCCCAGTGAAATGGAGCTTTTTGCGGGCACAGTGCTGCGCCTTTGCGAAAAGCACGGTATTAAAGCGCCTGTGAACGCGATGCTTTATGAAAAGATGAGACAGATCGAAAGCAAATATTAACGCAAGACTTTGTAAGTGTTAGAAGTTGATTATATATAAAAGAGGCCGAATATGAAAAATATATTCGATTTGATTCCCCGAAACAAGTTCGATTTCACAAGTATTGAAGAGCTAAAGTGTATTGATCCAAATGAAGTTGTGCCAATATTAGAAGGTTTAATGGAATGGATGCAGGATCTGAATTGGCCTGTCGCTCAAGAATTAATAAAAATACTACCAAGATTCCACGTTCAACTAATTCCTGCGATACGTAAGATATTCGACATGAATGATATATATGGAAATTATGGACGTTGGAATTAATTAAAGAATTTCCGATAGAATCATTATTAGTGTTGCAACCAGAGTTAGAAAAATTGGCGCAATATCCCACTGAGGGAGAAAAAGATGAAGAAGTCGATATAAGCGCAAATGAAGTCCTTCAATTAATATCTTAAATTGCATTTTGATTTAAATTGTTTATGATGATGACAGACAAATCGAGTAGGGGCTAACCGTATCAGGCTTCGCCCCTCTCACACCACCGTACGTACGGTTTTCCGTATACGGCGGTTCAATTCGTAACTAAGTGTACTTTGTTGAAGTGGTCTAATAGTGATATTAG
>JAEYKW010000022.1 GCA_023408075.1 Bacillota bacterium
TCGCGGAGCAGCGCGTGCGCGGCATATTCAAGGAGGCAAAAAGCCACAAGAGCGTGAAATTTATATCGGCGCTTGTCGCGGTGCTGCTGCTTTTAACCTGTTTCACGACGGCGTGTCAGCCGACGCCTGAAACGCCGCCCGTCAACAATAAAAATACGAGTATCGTCAACGAAGTCGTTCAGGCCAACGCCGAAGACAATAAAGAGGAGCTTGAAACACAAAAAGAAGTGATTGCGGAGCAGATCAAAAAGGTAAACGGGCATATGGAATGGGAACTGAAGCCCAACGATCTTGTCACACTCAAGGTGGACGCGGATATCATCGCGCCCGAGTTTGATCAGATACCCGTTGTCCGTGTCAGGCCCAAAAATCTCTCGCAAGAACAGTTTGAAACATTTATCAATCTTTTGATTAACGGCGAGCCGCTCTACTATATTGAACGGGGCTTTCATTGGACGCAGGAAGAAATTGCGGCTATATTGTCAAAACTTCAGGATGATTTGGAAAAAGACAATCTCCCCTCTTATATTACGAGCAATATAAAATATCGAATAGACGACTTAAAGGAGCAAATGAGCAACGCCAAAAGCAAGGCTTATGATAAACCGTATAACGGCATACTGGTCAAAGCCGAAAACAACTCACGTTACAGTACAATCACTGAATTGAAGTGTTATTTGGACAAAAATATGGCGGCGAACATGTCACTCTGGCAGTCGTTCAACGAAAGCACTTCCCATATCATATTTGATAATGACAACTATGGCGAAGTCTTCAACACGTATGAACCCTATGAGGGAACCGACGCCGCAGGAATCAAAATGACATATGAGCAGGCAAAAGCCGCTGCCGAAAAATTTGTGCGCCAAATTGACGGTGAGGACAGCAATCTGCTGATCAGCGATTCGAGCATCTGCTATCAGTTGGGCACGTTTTCGAATCACACCAAAGAAACCTCGCCACAGGCCTACGCATTCAACTTTGCCAGATGCTATAACGGCATCGTCGTGAAACCTGTGAGACATCTTGTAGGAACAGATGA
This sequence comes from Bacillota bacterium, assembly GCA_023408075.1. Lineage (GTDB taxonomy): Bacteria > Bacillota > Clostridia > Christensenellales > SZUA-584 > SZUA-584. Next base: position 1,043 of record JAEYKW010000022.1, read on the forward strand.
AACTATCGATTATGATAAGCGGGTATCCTCCGAAAGCCTCACGGTCATCATCAATGACGACGGGATAAATAACGCGTCCTGGGCAGGCCATATGGAATATATCGAAGATGTCTCGGACGATTCGCCACTGCTCGACTTCGACATGATACAAAACATATTTGAAGAGCACTGCAGCCAGAAATTCGCATGGGTTCCGCGAAACGACGCGCTGCCGCCGAACCAGCACGTGACGCTGACCGTGAAAAAGATCGAACTCAATCTGATGCCGATCCCCGAAAAGGATAACCTTGAAAATTATATCACCGTTCCTGTTTGGGATTTCATCGCGGACATGACCTACGACGAGGAGGTCTACGCGCAGGACGGGTATCCCGCCGAAGGCCAAAAGAATGTGAGCATCGTCACGGTCAACGCAATCAACGGCACAATTATCAATAGAGAACAGGGGTATTAAGTTTACATATACTCATAAATATTTAGATCATAAAGGGGCTCAAAGCTCCTTTTCTTTTAAAAAGATTGCCCGACCGGTACAGTTTATGTATAGTATCATATATAGGCAATTTTAACATCTGTTTTCATTTTCGGAGGCTTTTTATGAATACTGACTCAATCAGGAATAAAGCAAAAGAACTTGTCGCTCAAATGACATTGGAAGAAAAGGCGGGCCTCTGCTCCGGCCTTGACTGCTGGCACACAAAACCCGTTGAACGGCTGGGCCTAAAGTCTGTAATGGTGTCGGACGGGCCGCACGGCCTTAGAAAACAGATTACCCTGAACGATAATATGGGCATAGGCAAAAGTGTGCCCGCCGTCTGTTTCCCCACCGCAAGCGCGCTCGCATGCAGCTTCGACCGTGACCTCGTCTGCAGCGTCGGCAAAGCCATGGGCGACGCGTGCGTCGAAGAAGGCGTCTCGGCGATTCTAGGCCCCGGCGCGAATCAAAAGCGCAGCCCGCTCTGCGGCCGCAATTTCGAATACTACAGCGAAGACCCGGTGCTCTCCGGAGAGCTTGCCGCAAGCCTGATACAGGGCGTACAAAGCACCGGGACGGGCACCTCATTAAAGCATTTCGCCGTCAACAATCAGGAAAAGCGCCGGACGACCGTGAGCGCCGTTGTGGATGAGAGGACGCTGCGCGAAATGTATCTCAAAGCGTTTGAAATCGCCGTCAAAAAAGGTAATCCAGCCACCGTCATGTGCGCTTACAATAAAGTAAACGGTACATACTGCAGTGAGAATGAAACCCTGCTCACAAATATTCTGCGCGGCGAATGGGGCTTTAATGGCGTGGTCGTTTCGGACTGGGGCGCTGTGCACGACCGTGTGCTCGGCATCAAGGCCGGGCTCGATCTTGAGATGCCCGGCAGCCGCGGCTACAACGATGCCAAAATTGTGGCTGCCGTTAAAAACGGTGCGCTCAGCGAAGATGCGCTCGATAAGGCGGCCTGCCGTGTTGTCGCGTTCGCATTAAAAGGAATTGAGAACAAGCGTAAAGGCTTCACATACGACAAACAGGCGCAGCACCAACTGTCAGTCAAAGCCGCGCAGCAGTCTGCCGTGCTGCTCAAAAATGATGCGAATCTGCTGCCCGGCAACGCAGGCCAAAGGGCAGCCGTCATCGGCGCGTTTGCAAAGACCCCGAGATACCAGGGCGCGGGCAGCTCCAAAATCACCCCGATCCATATCGATTCGCCATGGACAGCACTGCAAAAGCTCGGCCTTGAAGCTGTTTATGCCGACGGATACAGCCTGAAGGGCAAAGGCGCAGAAAAGCTGATTGAGCAGGCGTGTGAAGCCGCCAAGGGCAAGGATATCGTCTATATATTCGCGGGCCTGCCGGAAGGCTATGAATCGGAGGGCTTTGACCGCGAGAACCTCTCTCTGCCCGAGGAGCACAACGCGCTGATCAGCGTCGTGAGCCGCTGCAACCCGAATGTGGCCGTGGTTCTGTTGGGCGGCGCGCCGATGGAGCTCCCGTGGATTGATGACGTCAAAGCGGTGCTGGTGGCCTATCTCGGCGGTGAAGGCGTCGGCGCTGCCGTCGCCAATCTGCTGCTCGGCATCGACTCCCCAAGCGGCAAGCTGGCCGAAACGTGGCCGCTTAAAACCGAGGATATCCCGTGCCGCCGGTATTTTCCGGGCGGCAGGCACACGGTTGAATACCGGGAAAGTATCTTTATCGGGTACCGCTATTACGAAAAGGCCAAGAAGGATGTGCTGTTCCCATTCGGTCACGGGCTCTCGTATGCGCGCTTCGACTATTCTGATTTGCAGTTGAGCCACAGCTCCCGCAACTTTGGAGAGCAGCTCAGCATTCAATTTCACATCACAAACAGCGGGGCTGTGCCCGCGAAGGAAACGGCGCTCATTTTTGTGTCGCACGAAAGCGATAAAGTTTTTATGCCCGACAAGCAGCTTAAAGACTTCGTCAAGGTGTCGCTTGAACCGGGCGAAACCAAAACGGTTTCGATCTCGCTCGATACTGCGGATTTTGGTTATTACAACACGCTGATCAAAGACTGGTATGCCGAGAGCGGCACCTATCGTATCCTTATCGGGTCTTCGTCCAAAGATGTCCGTCTCACGGCGGACATGGCGCTCAAAAGCCCTGAGAAGCCTCAGCCTGAATTAATAAACGTCGTGCCGAGCTATTTTGATCTGACTCGAAGCGATTTGATTATACCCGACGAAGAATTCGAAGCATTATACGGCAGTGCACTCCCCCCTCACGACGGCAAGATCGTAAAGCCGTATACGCTCGATCATACGCTCGAAGATACGAAGCACACGTTCATGGGCAAGGTTATGCTGATGTACGCCAAAATGACGGTCAGAAAGCTCGAAAAAGCCGAGCCGGGGCAATCGGGCATGATGCTGGCCATGATGCAGGAAATGCCCTTTTATGTGATGATCACTGCCGGAGAAATTCCCGAGAAGATAATGCTGGCGTTGGTGGATATGATGAACGGGCATTACTTCAAGGGCATCATGCGGCTGCTCAGCCGTTAACTTTTGTAGGTCGCCTACCAACCGTGAAGCGAATGAAGCATCTTAAAAGCTGCTGATTAACCACCTCATCCGGCGCTGCGCGCCACCTTCCCCTCGAAGGGGAAGGCTTACAGACAGTACCATTACAAGCTGAAAAAGGCTTCTCCTTGAGGAGAAGCTGCCGCCGCAAGGCGGCTGATGAGGTGTCTATGAGCATATTCACTTCATCCGGGATCGCGCCGCCTTCTCCTCGAAGGGGAAGGCGCACAGTTTCTGTGGCAACAGTTCCCGCTCCACCCTAATCGGAACCGTTTTATCTCTATCTGTAGCGGTCAGTTTCCAGAGCCTGCCCCTTAGGGATGCCTCCTATGGATATCGTATGCTAGTCATTTCGCGGGAGGGCACTGAGACCCTCCCCTACGATTCATTAAATTGTTTTCTGTCCAAAAATCCTGTGGGCAATAGCCTCGGCACGAGGCACGCCAAGCAAATACCAGTCTAACACCTCACTCAACGTTTCAATTGTCCACCGATAAGGGAAGAAAAGCTTCTCTTTGCAGAGAAGGCGTTAAAAAACCTCCGGCAGTGCTGATTTCAGCACCCATCCGGAGGTTTTTATTTCTTATTCGACCTCGTAGCCCTTCTTTTCGGATGTGCCGTGCTGGCGCGCGAAGTTCTCCTTGTTCTTATTCATGTAGCGCTCGTGCAGCTCGTTTGCATCCATGCCCGTTTTGAGGCACATGCTCACGAAAAAGTGCAGAATGTCTACCAGCTCATCCTTCACCTTGTCCGTATCAACGGGCTTCGGGTTCTTCCACCACTTGAAATTGACCTCGTCGATCAGCTCAGCGAGCTCAGAGAGCATCGCGAGCGTTTCCTTCTGTATCCACTGCTCCATCGGGATGTCACTGAGCCCCCGCTTTTCCGCAAGCTCCGCATCAAACTGATTCTGATACCTGAATATGTTCTCCAGCTTGTCCATTTAACCCCTCCAAAAAACTCTCGAGCTCTTTTTTCTTTTCTATTTTTCCGGCGAACACAGCCGACATCTTTTTGTAATCGAACATTTCATCGATCAGCGCGTTCACGCGCTCAAGCGTAACCGCCTCAATCTTCGCAATGGTCTTGTCTTCGTCGTAAACCTCGTCGAGCAGTATCAGCGATTTGCCGATCGCGCTCATTTTGGAATTCGTGCCTTCCATCGAGAGCACATAGTTGCCTTTGAGCTGATCGATGCCCTGCCTGAAGTCCGCCTCGCTGATGCGCTCGTTTTTAAGCTTATCGAGTTCCTGCTTCATCAAATGCACCACCGTATCGGCGTTGGCGGCTGTGGTGCCCGCGTAGAGCGTGAACATGCCCGCATAGCTGTAAGACGACGGATACGAATACACAGAGTAAGCAAGTCCCTTTTCCTCGCGGATCGACTGGAACAGCCGGGAGCTCATGCCGCCGCCCAGCACGTTGTTGAGCACCGCGAGCGCAAAGCGGTCGTCGTCCGCAAACGTGCAGCCCGGAAAAGACAGGCACAGATGCGTCTGTTCCACGTCCTTCTCCACATACAGCGTGCTCGGCTGGGGCGCAAACGGTGTCGCGCAGTCGCTGAGGTCCTTGCGCGTGCCGCGGCTGTAGCTGCCGATATGCGTATGCAATATGTCGTCCAGCTGCGCTTCATCGTACTTACCCGCCACCGCCACCACGACGTTGGCCGGGTAGTAGTGGTTATCGATATAGCGCACAAGGTCGGCGCGCGTGAAGGCTTTGATATTCTCCTCGGGCCCGAGTATCGGCTGAGACAGCGAACTGCCCTTAAAGTAGATTTCGGATATCTTCTCGTGCGCGAGCTCTTCCACGTTGTCGTTGACCATCGCGATTTCCTCGATGACCACGCCCTTTTCCTTCTCAAGCTCCGTCTCATCAATTTGCGGGTCGCAGAACAGGTCAGAAAGCACGTCCACCGCCACGTCAAGCTTCTCGGGCACCACGCGCGCATGGTAGCACGTGCATTCCTTCGAGGTAAAGGCATTGAGTTGGCCGCCGATCTTGTCCATATCCACGGCGATCTGCTTCGCACTGCGCTTTTTTGTTCCTTTAAACATCATGTGTTCGATGAAATGCGAAATTCCGTTCTCCTTGGTTTCTTCGCACGTTGAACCTGTTTTTACCCATATGCCAACGGCCACCGAATTGTAGTTCGGCAATGGTTCCGTGATGACGCGGAGGCCATTGTCCAGCGTTTTTATCATTTGTTGTCTCCTTCTACAGCATTTCTTCCACCTTTAGGATAGTATAACCTTTATCGCGCACAATTTGTACAACTTTTTCAAATTCCAACATTTGATTGTCCGCTTCTATCCTGATAAACATATCGCCGAAAATACTGTCGCTCAAAACCTGCTGCCAGTCCTTTTGCTGCTTCAGTTTTTCAAAATCGATGGACGGGCCAACATGGCGCAAACCGCTGCCGTTATCATAGCTCATCACCGGCACGCTGTATCCGTTTCCTATGTACATATCCGAACCAGTGCCCTCGTGCTCGGCGCAGACGTAATAGCCGACGCTGTGCCCCCGCGCCAGCACCTCGTCGATGATGGCGTCATCGTTTTTTATACACTGCTCGCAGAAAAAAAACGTGCCTTCCACACCCAAGCGTTCCATGGCGTCCATATAGCCTTCCACATCGCTGTTTGCATTCACGGCGATCTGCAAACCCACGTTGCTGCCGCCCGTGCTGCCTTTGAGCGCAAACCCCTGCACCGGCTGCGCAAATCCGAAGGAAGCCATATAGACGAGCCCCATAATCAGTACCAGAATCGTATTCGTTACCAACGACCGCTTTCTTATCTTCATCGTATCACCACCCGTATATATATCTATTCACACCTTTCAAAGTTCATACATGCGCCTAAATTTTTGGCTTTTATCTTATATATACGATGAGATCATACGAAATGATCACTCGTTAGTAATATGTTTTGTTGTACACAAATAATGATCTTTTTTTCCGATATTGCCAGCAGAGTTGCATACAAATAAAAAACTGGCCCGTAAGGCCAGTCTAGTGACAGATTTTGAAATCTTTACTATTGCGCGGGCGCTTTGGCATACGGGCTGCCCGCCGTATAAACCTCTGCCACAGTATCCGCAGTCGCCGTGTAAACGTTGAGCTGCCGGTACTGTGCAGGCACATAGGCTACGTTTTTGATGAAGCCGTCGGCATCGGCTATGGCCAGCTGCGCAATCTGCGCCGTGCTCAAAAACAGCGCGGTATCGACTTTGCCGGACGATACGGCTTCCATGATAGTTTGATCTCCGCCGTACACCGCGAGGCTGGCTGTTTTGCCGCTCTCCGCCAAGGCACGAATCGCGCCGTGCGCGAGCTCCGCGCTTTGCGCAAATACAAAATTAACGCTGCCCGCCGCGAGTTCGGCTTTAACGGATTCATACGCCTTATCTTCGTCGTTCCCGCAATATTCTTCTGCGGCGAGTGTCACATTCTCGTCCTGACTGATGGCGCTTAAAAAGCCGTCGGACATCAGCTGCATCACAAAGCTATCGTAGCCTGTTTTGAGTTCCAGGCAGGTGCCGCCCGATTCGCCGTAAAGCGCCACGGCGCGTTCCCCGGCGCTATTGCCGATCTCAATATAATCGGGAGATATCAGCGTGCTTACAGCCCCGTTGACCGGATCGATAATGTTGATCACAGGCACTCCTTCCGTTTCGCACTCGGCAAGCACAGCTTCGAGCGCATCCACATCCACCGGGTCGATCACAATCACCGACGCGCCCGCGTTTAAGAACGACTCGATATCGCTCACCTGCTTATCGCTGCTGTCTGCGGAAACGATGCTAACCTCGTGCCCAAGCGATGCGCAGGCCGCACTTAAATCAGCCGTCAGCTGCTCGTAAAAACCGCCTTCCCCGGCCAAAGAGATACCGATGGGCGGCCCGGCGGGCTGCTCGGTATCGTCAGCTTGGGCCGTTGTGGCCGTGGGCGTCACGCTGGCTGCCGCAGGCTGCGTCCCGCACGCGGCAAGCGCAAAAAGTATGGCTGCTGTGAAAAATAAAAGCGCGAGCTTCCTCATGAAATCCTCCGCAAATATTACTGGCGATATTATAACACACTGCCAAAACAAAGCAAAGCCTCGCGGCTTGGCACTGCCTGCCTTCAAAGTGCAAAAGCCGTGCATTACGGCCCCTGCCCGGCGGCCTGTAGATGCCATTCGAGGGCGCCATCGAAAGGCGATTAAAGAGCAGCTGTCATAAAGCCCGTCCCTCCCGCAGATATCTGACATGTCAACCGGTTACGATTGAATAGACAATTTACTCACCTGTCTCATTTGAGGGATGCGGCATGAGAACACAGAGTCTTCATGCTATCTGCCCCTGTGCTTTTGCTTTCTCTTGAACCGTTTCATCTCGAACTTTTCGTCGCAGCATTGTTTGCGGCGCTGCGTGCATACCGCTTTTGATTCGGCTTTATACTGCTCATGCTGGGCTTTGAGCGCTTGCTGAGCCTTCGTGGATACCCTCACTGCCTGCGCCGCTCTGGCAGCATCACGCTGCCGCCTTTTCGGGTTTGCAGCCGCCGACTTTATGCCACCGTCCTCACATGGGCGGCTGAAGCGCAGTGCAGCGTATCTTTTCAGTATCAGCTCAAGTATCTCGTTATCGGACGGCTTTGCCGCAAACACGGTGCGTGCCGCGCTGAACCCGTCCCCGTCATGGCGCTCGAACAGTGCCGTGAAAAACTGCCCGTCATGAAAAACGCTGAGCGTCACCGATGTTTTTTCCATAAAAAAATCCCTTCCATTCCGCTGTACGCAAAATAAAAGAGACGGGACAACCGCTTTAAATAAGCGGCAGGTTACTGACACGTTTTGTGCGCACGGACTACCATACCGCGCTGTGTTTTTATCTCCTGATTGTATGATTCTAACACATATACGACCTCGACTTCAATATCAAACCGTGATCCTGGCGAGCGTTTCGCCGATGCTCGCGTTTAAGACCATGCTTGCGCGCCGGTCATACGGCGTCGGCGATTTGTTGATCAGCACGAGCTCACCGCTGCCGAAGTAATTGAGCAGCCCGGCCGCCGGATAGACGGCAAGCGACGTGCCGCCCACGATGAGCACATCCGCTTTTGAAATCGCCAGAATCGCGCGTTGCATCACATCGTCATTGAGCGGCTCTTCATAGAGCACCACGTCCGGCTTGACCACGCCGCCGCAGTCGCAAAGCGGTATGCCTTCGCACGCCATGATATAAAGGACGGTGTGAGCCTTTCCGCACTTTTGGCAAAAGTTGCGGTGCACGGAACCATGCAGCTCGTACACGTTTTTGCTGCCCGCTTTTTGATGCAGGCCGTCTATATTCTGCGTGACCACCGCCTTGAGCTTTCCCTTGCTTTCCAGCTCGGCCAGCTTCACATGCGCCGCGTTGGGCTGCGCGTCAAGACAGATCATTTTTTTGCGGTAAAAATTATAGAATTCCGCGGTATGCGTTTCAAAGAAGCTGTGGCTCAATATCTTCTCGGGCGGATAGCGGTATTGTTGATTGTAAAGCCCGTCCACACTGCGAAAATCGGGAATGCCGCTCTCTGTGGATACCCCTGCGCCGCCGAAAAACACGATGTTTTCCGCGTCATCAATCATTTGCTGCAACGCTCTTATGCTCATTCTCATCGCCTCCCGGCTCATTATCGTACACACAAAATCCTTCTGTCAAGTTTTGTACAGATAAATTTGGTTATAGATATCTGCCCAAAGTCATAGCCGGATTTTGAGACAGTCTGCGCCGCAGCCAAAAATAAGCGGGCATACGAAAAGCGGAGCAGCCCCCATGCCGCTCCGCTTCCGATCATTCTTATACCGGAACATTATGCCTGAACGTTTGTGCTCCCGGCGTTTTTGTTCATATAGCCGCCGACGATGAAGAGCACCGGCATAACCAACCCAAGGAGCGACAACGCAGAGAAAGACAGTATTAAGCCGATCAATGTCAATGCAGTAAGCACGATGCCGACAACGATGAAGAACGTGGCTGCGGATTGGTCGTCGGCTTTTTTCACACCGATGATGCCGATGACCAAATCGGCCGCTGCAGGAATCAGGAACACGAGGAACAGCACACCGCCCACGATGGCACCCAAGCCGCCGATGAAACCTTCAGCCAAGTCAGCAATCACCGACCCCAATGCCAGCGACAGCAGCATAAATACCGCGAAAATGGCGCCAAAAATGATGTAAAGTATGCTGATAACTTTTAAAAGCCCGGATCCAGGTGCGTTCATAATGAACCTCCTATAATATATTTTATTCTATCATATAATGTAAATTATATGATGTCAATTCATTCATTATTTTCCTCATTATATTTCTGTAAAAACACCAGTCCACTTGTCACATATATGCGTTATGAAAATAGAATAACATATACGGTTACATATATATGAACAGTATATATGTATAAAACATTGGAGGGCAACTATAATGTCATGGTATTGGAATGGAAGTTCTAGCGGCTCGCGCAGGCCGAGATTTGACCTTACTCAGACCCAGGATCAGGATCAGCTGCAAGCACAGGCTCAGGGTCAGGAACAGGACCAGGCTACAAAAACTATTTTCAAGGAGATTGGCAACGTTAATATCAAGATTGATAATGAAAACATTGCCGTCGCTGTACTTGCAATTCTTGGTGTTTTACTCGGAGGTTTGGATGGTACCGGCGTTCAGACGATGCTTGACAGATACCTGCCGGGCGGTCGCGAGCTCTAATCAAGACGAAAAGACAGTTCCCTTTAAGTATAAATTATATTACAGACTTTCAGGCTGCCTTATCCGGGCAGCCTTTATTTTTATCTTAGTCATATCAGTATTGTTATCCGCTTTTCACGCCGCAATTATGGCTGCTGTGCACAGGAGGCCCTCAGCGGATAAAGCATTTTATATTATCGTCTTAAAGTGTGCCTCATTATCAGCCTTTATTTTCGAATCTCAATCTGAGCCCATATATCTTTTTTATCCTTTATATGAATGGCCTGTATCAGGACGGTATCTCCGACAGGGGACTGATGAAGTGTCATTATTCTCTATCAAGCGTCTCCACTTGCTGGTGTGCGGCGTCTTCTGCCCAAGGAGAACGCCATTTCAAGACATCATACGTCCTGTAACTGAAAAGGGCTGCCGCAGCAGCCCTCACTATCGCCAGTTATATTATGCCGTGATCTCTTTGCCCATGAATATAACAGCCAGCGCGCCGGGACCGGTATGGCACCCGATCACCGGGCCGATATCCTGTATCTGCACGTTTTTAAACGGCACATTTTCGGCAACCAGTTCTTTAAGCTTCTCGGCTGTCTCCATGCTGTTTGCATGCAGCACATAGGCCGTTTGCTCTTCGGGATTTTCAACGTTCTCCTGTATCACGGTCAGGAAAAACCGGAGAATCTTCTTCGTTCCCTTCACTTTGTCCGCCGCGACAATCTTGCCTTCCTGATTGATTTTGAGTATCGGCTTGACATCGAGTATCGTGCCGATGGCTGCCGCCGCACCTGAGAGACGACCGCCTTTTTTGAGGTAATTCAAATCGTCCACGGAGAACCATGCATGGCTGCGATGGCGGTTCTCAATCACCCAGTCTCTGACTTCCTCGAGCGATTTGCCCTCGCTTTTGAGTTGCTGCGCCTGCATCACAAGCTGTCCGGCGCCCATCGAAATGCGCAGCGTATCCACAATCTCAATGCGCGCATCCGGCATATCTTCCAGCACCATGTTTTTAGCCATCTGTGTTAAGTCATAGTGGCCCGAGAGTGCCGAAGAAAACGAGAGATAAAGCACATCCTTGCCGCCCTTCACCGCATCGCGGAAAAAATCCGCAATGTCCACCGGAGGCCTTGTGGATGTGATGGCGTCCGCACCATTGCTGAGTTCTTCATAGAAGCTGACAAAATCCGTGTTTCTGCCAAGGTCGAAAAGCCTCTCTTCACCGTTCACTGTATACGGCATCAGGAATACCGGGATGTCATATTGATCGGCAAACGTGTAGGGAATTTCCGTGTCCGAATCGGTGGCAATGATAAAGTCGCGCATCTGATTCCTCCTATAATAGATATGAATAATAGCTCACAGCACTGAATTCGCGCTGTTTGACAATATACTATCATTCATCCGCTTTTTTGACAAGCCGGATAAAGAACTCAACGGCCTCCCGAAGAGATTCGATGTGCAAGCGCTCATTTGCCGCATGCAATGTGTCAAGATCGTCCGCCATCGAACGAAACGGCTGAAAACGGTAAATCCCATCCGCAACAGCCGCGTATCGCCGCGAATCCGTCGCACCGACCATCAGGTAAGGTGACACCACATAATCCGGAAACATCGCATGAATCGTCTCCTCTATGATACCATACGCACGGCTCGTGACACTTGACACTTCCGAAGGCTCATACGCTTGTATGATTTCGAGCTTAATGCCGTCGCCCACCGTTTTTTTGATATGCGCCAGCAGGCCTTCCACGGTATTATCGGGTGAAATGCGGAAATTCACGACCGCCTCCGCCCGCTCGGCCAATGCATTCGGCGCGCTGGACCCCTGAAGCATTGTCGGCGCGGCCGTGGTTCTCACCATCGCCGTACCCGTTGCGCCCGCGCTGAGGCCCAGCAGCAGCAGCGGCTTTGTGATAAAGAGGTTGGACGCGATTACATTGAGCGGAAACGCCATATGTCCGCCGAGAGCGCCCAGCATATCCTTAAGCGGCTTGTTGAGGGTGGGCTTCATATGCCGCTTTTCGAGCGCCACAATCGCCTTTGCGAGCGCGCCGACAGCCGTTTGCTTCGGCGGCCTCGAAGCGTGCCCGCCCGCCGACTCGGTGATGAAGCGGATATCCGCGTAGCCCTTTTCGCATATGCCGACCGCCGCGACCATTGCGCCGACGTTCATCATTTTGCCGTCCATCATCACGCCGCCTTCGTCGATCACAAAATCGAGGCGGACGCCTTTTTCCTCCAGCTTGTCCACGATTTTCTGCGCGCCGAGCGTGCCCATGGATTCTTCATCGTGTCCGATGGCGATGTAAATATCGCGCCGGGGCACATACCCCTCACCGATCAGGTGCTCCACGCTTTCGAATATCGCGGCAAGCTGCCCCTTCATGTCCATCGCGCCGCGCCCCCACACATACCCGTCCGCGATATCGCCCGAGAACGCGCCGTGTTTCCACTTATCCAAAGTGCGCTCATCGGCAGGCACCACGTCCATATGCGCCATCATCAGAAACGGCTTTTGATCCGATCCAGAGCCTGTCCATTTATACAGCAGGCTGTAGGCATTGACAACCTCTTCGGAAAGCGTCTTGTGCAGCAGCGGGTACGTTTGTTCCAGATAGGCGTGCAGCCCCAGAAAGGCGTCTTTATCAAACCCGTCCATCGTGAGAGACGTAATCGTCTTGAACCGGATAAGCCCTGAGAGGTTTCTTGCCAGCTTGTCCTCATCAAGAGCGAGCGGCTGGGCGCTTTTCGTTTCCGCCCTGACCGGCTTTTTCCTTATTGTGTTCACCGCAAGCACGGCAATCAGCAGCGCAAGCAGCCCAAGAATAACATATAAAACGATCATGTGATCACTTCCCTATATCATGTTCTTTTTGTACATCAACCGCGCAATGAGTACCGCAAGCACCGACATGACCGGAATGAGTATGCCGGATATTCCGTATGTGGCCGGAATCAGCACGAATACGAGTATCATAAGCAGCGTCGGCACGATCGCGATTTTCCAGCTCTTCGAGAGGAACACCACACCGAGTGCGCCGAACAGCGCGGGAATCACATAGCCCGTGGACAGATCGAACACCTCAGACAGCACCGGGTCGGCGTTGATCCAGCCCGTAATCGGTATGACGAGCACGAGCCCCGCGATGAGTATCAGGTCCGTCACGATCGTGGACACCGCCACGGCGATGGTGGACAGCACCTCGCCCTCTTCAGAGGTGGCTTCCACGCCCGCCTTGCTCAGCGCCACCTTGGCGGCAGGCACCTTCATGTTGGCGAGATTACCGGTCACAAACGCAAGATACGTGCCGCCCACACCGAGCATCGGCGAGTAATTGAACACCTCGATGAGCCCGACCGCCCAGAACATCGGAATGATTGCGACGGCACCCTTAAAAAACGAATTCCATTCGGGCAGCACGCCGTATATGATGCAGAAAAACAGCGGCACGGCGCAGATCAGCAGCATCGCGGCTGCCGTCCATATGCGCCCGATACGGTGCGTCATTTGCTTGTAATCGCTGAGCATTAACCCTTTATCCTTCATGGCGCACCTCCTAGAATATGCCGTGGTAAACCACGGACAGCGCAATTGCACCGATCATCGAAATCGGCAGCGCAAAGTTTTCGAGCCACTTGGCTTTGGCAAGCTTGATGACGACGCCGAACAGCGCCATCAGCACCGCGCCCGTCAGCAGCGTTAGCGCCTGCGCCCCGCCGTTGACCACGAGTTCGCCCGGTGCCGTGCCCGCGAGAGACGCAATGCCCTTGGCGATATAAACCCCGCCCATCACGGCGATGATGCCCATAAACAGCGCATCGGTGAGTATTTTCGACCATTTCGGGTTGCGCTGGCTGATCTGCTCGATTTTGCTTTGATACCTCTTGAGCCCGAATATGTTGAATACGGGCCCGCTGATGATGCCGAGCGTCATCACCCACATGATGCCCGCGTAGACGGATGTGGTGATGCTGCCCGCCGCACCGGCCACCGCGCCCGCAGCCGCCGTCTCATATGTCATCGAGCCGATCACCGACAGGCGAATCCACGAGAACGGTGCGCCGATTGTGGCCGCGAGCGTGATCATCGCGAGCACAATGGGCACTGAAGGCACCACCGAAAACGTCGCGCTCGATACGGCGGCATCCTTCATGATTTTGTTGGATAACCCGAGTTCGCGGCCGCGTTTGACGGCCCGGACAAGAAAATAGACGGATTGTGCCAGCACCACCACGGCAATGGCCGCACCGATGATATAAAGATAGGCACTGCTCATAAAATCCATTACCATCACCCCTTCAATTTGAATTCATTGAGAAACATTGAGATTAAAAATATAGCGGTACCATTATATACCGATTGTTATATGAGTGGCAATGCTTGGGCGCACTGAATCAGCTGGCGAGACAGCCGCAGGCAAGGATTTATTCCTAAAAGCTCTATTACTGCGGCGCCTTCCGTCGATTCCCCATCGGGTGGATCGGGGGCTGTCACCGAAAGGTGACCGGAGGAGAGATAATGGCTTTAAAAGGGTTAAATCAGTCGCTCTTTCCGGCACATCGCACTCGGCACGGTTCATCTGTGAGAGGCTGTTTAAACTTTATCGACAATCTGGGAAAGATGTGTCCCTAGTTTTCTCTCCTTTGAATTTCGCATAAATAGTAAAGGACATCACTCACTGAAAAGTCTTGCGGCCTGCGCCATATTATCTATAATCGATACGCCGAAAGGACAGCGGCTTTCACAGTTTCCGCACGCTATACAGTCAGCACCGCCGCTGGCAAGGCTTAAGTAATGCGAACGAATTGAAGGCGGAATGTTTTGCTCATCGAGCTTTGCAATATCGAGATACTTGTTGACTGCGGCAATATCGATTTGTACCGGGCACGGCTGACAGTGGCTGCAATAAACGCAATGACCCTTAAAATCGTTCTTCAGTTCGTTTAGAAAGCCGGTATAATCAAGGCTGGCTTCATCCGCTTCAAAATAGCCAAGAGCTTGTTTCACTTCGCTGCCCGTTTGGCAGCCCAGAAGAGCGCTGCACACAGCCGGCCGGCTCAGTGCATAATGGATGCACTGGTTCACCGTCATCGGCCCCGAAAAAGGCGTGTGCTCTGCCGATATCAGCTTGCCTGCACCGAGAGTCTTCATCACGCTGATACCCACGCCCTTTTGCTCACAGAGCGTGTACAGTGAGGTGCGTATCGGATCGAGCCCGCGAAAGCCTGCATTCTGCCAGTCCTGCTCCAGCGCGTCCAGTGCATAGGTTTCGGGCGGGCACAAATCGAAAGCCAGATTGATGCTGAACATCATCATTTCCGGCAGCCCGGTTTGTATGGCCTTTGCCGCCGTCTGCGGGTTGTGAGAGCTGAACCCGATATGCCCGATGTCTCCGTTCGCTTTGAGCTTTAGCGCATAATCGGCAATGCCGCCGTCAAAAACACTGCGGTAATCCTGCTCGGAGTCGATGAAGAACAACATACCAAAATCGATGTATCCGCCGAAGACACGCAGGCAATCCTCAAAATAGCGTTTTACGGTCGGCAGATCGCGGCTGATATCATATTGCTGGTTAATATCCGTAGAGCAGATATGGCCTTGTATCAGAACGTCCTTCCGGCGACTCCCCAGCGCTTTTGCGATATTTTCACGGACCTCTCTTCCCGGCATAAAAACATCCATGAAGTTTACGCCGTGCTCAAGCGCGTTCTGAATGGTTTCTTCCACCTGTTTATACGGTTTACCGTCGAGGTGCTCACAGCCCAGGCCAATCATACTGCCCTTTTTTCCCGTTTTTCCTATTTCACGATATTGCATGGTGTTTTCCTGTATAATGCAAACGCATTATACCTTCCTTTCTTTCAGATAAAAGATGTCATGGCTCACAAGACGCTGCGGATTTGGTTTATTTCCTGATCGCCTAACGATCTTTGCTCCCCAAATCCGAGAATATAGTCTTTTGATATAGTCATTGTCTGCTGATATGTCAAAAAAGCTATTAAAAAGTTATTCTTTTTTCTCAGCAGCCCCGACGATGCTTAACAGATTGTCCAATATGAACTGTTGAGCTCTCCTGTCGTAGAGAATAGCGGCGTATGTGCCGGACTGTCCTGTTCTCTCTTCAGATGATATGCCAATTTCGGCGGATTTTCCGGTCAGCTCCTTATGCGTTTTCCTGTCAGCATCCTGCACCACCCGCAGATACCCCTGATCCGCGAGCCATTTTGTGACGGTGCTGTGCGCGAGGTTTTTCCGGCCCAAATCGCCGACGGCCTCATTGACGGCCTGCACGAAAGCGGAGATGGGAACCGGCTGGTCGCTGAGCCGCACGCGTTTGATTTCTTCGGCTGTGATAAAAAACGGCCGCTGCCATCCAAGGCCTTTGCCGCCGCTGTCGATCACCTTTTGCAGTATTTCCGCCACATAGGCAAAGCAGCGCGACAGCCGCTCATTATTGAGCACGGTATCGTCCGGCAGCTGCTGTCCGCCGATGGGGTCCACGCCGTCCGCGAGCTTGATCATATACTCCTTTGCTCTTTTGAGCTTGTCAAGTTCGGTTATCATAATCAACCGCCTTTTAATGTTTTCTATTTTGTTTAATATGAAAATTATTTGCGTTCAAACAACAGAAATAGCCAATCCTGTCTTGAGTGAAGTATGCGTGCAATGAAGATTTTTTCTTTTTCAATACGGTAAAAAATCGTATAAGAGCTTATTGCTAAAAAGCGATAACCATTTTCCACATACGAAAGCTCGTTTGTAGGCAGTACCGCTCCCAGCTTAGGATATTCTTTGAGTTTATTAATGCCGCTTTCCAGTTTATCCAGCAAAGAATGCGCAGCAACATAGTTATCTGCTGAAATATAGTCAAAAATCAGGTCCAAATCATCAATAGCCGCTTCGGTATAAATGATATGAATGTTATTCACCTTCTTTTTTATTCAACTCAATTCTTTCTCTCAAGCGCGCAAAAACGCTTTCATGGTCTGCAAGCTTTCCTTCACTTATTTGCTTATCAGCCAACGCCAGCTTTGCCTGCAACCGATACCATGCTTCTCTGCGGCAAAAAGCTTCGTGGCTCATGACAACAATATCATTCACACCGTTGTTGGTAACCAAAACGGGATCCATTGTAGAATGGCATAGTTTTGAGAATTTCTTATAATCTGCACGTATCGCAGAGGAAGGCTGCACCGTGAGCACGCTCGGGATAGACAATTCGTCAAACAATATAGTCATCTCCTATCAATATTCTATACATAGTCTACTATATTCTTAGCGCTTTTTCAATATAAAATTCAGCCTATGGAAATCAAAACCGATCAGCGGTTGACGGGCTGCACACAATATCAACCAAGAAAAAGCGCAGAACCGGTTGGCTCTGCGCTTCGTTATGTCTGAATATCTATGTTGCGTATGGCTTAATACATGCCCGGCATTCCGCCCGGAGCCGCCGGCATTCCAGCACCCTTCTCTTCGGGTATATCCGTCACGATGCTCTCGGTGGTCAGCAGCATCGAGGCGATGGACGCCGCGTTCTGTATCGCGCTTCTCGTCACCTTTGTCGGGTCGATGATGCCCTTAGCCACCATATCGCCGTACTCGTTCTTGGCCGCGTCGTAACCGAAGTTCGAGTCGTTCGCGTTCATGATCTTGTCGACGATGACGCTGCCCTCACGGCCCGCGTTGGTCGCGATTTGGCGCACGGGTTCTTCAAGCGCGCGCATCACAATCTGCATACCCGTCTTCACATCGCCCTCAAGGTTGTCGATTGCTTTCGCCACGGCCTTGGCTGCATGCAGCGAGGCCACGCCGCCGCCCGGCACGATGCCTTCTTCGACGGCTGCGCGTGTTGCGGCCAGCGCGTCTTCAATGCGCATTTTGCTTTCCTTCATTTCGGTTTCGGTCGCTGCGCCCACCTGAATCACAGCCACGCCGCCTGCGAGCTTTGCAAGGCGCTCCTGCAGCTTTTCGCGGTCGTAATCGGATGTGGTTTCTTCGATCTGCGATTTGATTGAGCTGATGCGCGCTTTGATTTCGGACGGATCTCCCGCGCCTTCCACGATCGTGGTGTTTTCCTTATCCACCTTGACTTGGCGCGCCTTGCCGAGCATCTCGACCTTGGCTTCCTTGAGCTCAATGCCGACCTCGTCGGAAATGACCTGGCCGCCTGTGAGTATCGCGATATCCTGAAGCATTGCTTTGCGTCTGTCGCCGAAGCCGGGCGCTTTTACCGCCACGCAGATGAACGTGCCGCGCAGCTTGTTGACGATCAATGTGGTGAGCGCTTCGCCTTCCACATCCTCGGCAATAATGAGCAGCTTCTTGCCCATTTGCACAACCTGCTCAAGTATGGGCAGCAGCTCCTGTATGTTCGCAATCTTTTTGTCTGTGATCAGGATTAACGGTTCGTCGAGCACCGCTTCCATCTTCTCGGTATCCGTCACCATGTATGCCGACGCATAGCCTCTGTCGAATTCCATGCCTTCCACAACGGCGAGCTCGGTCTTCATCGTTTTGCTTTCTTCCACGGTGATAACGCCGTCGTTGCCGACCTTCTCCATCGCTTCCGCAATCAGTGCGCCGATTTCTTCATCGCCCGCCGAAATGGCCGCGACCTGAGCGATCGCCTTGGTGCCGGTAATCGGGTTCGAAAGGTCCTTAAGGCTCGCCACAGAGATGTCCACAGCCTTTAAAATGCCCTTCTTGATGACCATCGGGTTGGCACCCGCCGCCACATTCTTAAGGCCTTCGCGGATGATCGCCTGAGCCAGCAGCGTTGCGGTGGTTGTGCCGTCGCCCGCCACGTCGTTGGTTTTGGTCGCCACTTCTTTAACAAGCTGAGCGCCCATGTTTTCAAACGGGTCTTCAAGTTCAATTTCCTTCGCGATGGTCACACCGTCGTTTGTGATGACGGGCGAACCGAATTTCTTGTCGAGCACCACGTTTCTGCCCTTGGGCCCGAGTGTCACTTTCACTGTATCGGCGAGCTGGTTCACGCCGGATTCAAGCAAGCGTCTTGCGTCTTCACCAAATTTAATTTGTTTTGCCATGACTGTTCGTCCTCCTTAAAATCGATTATTCCACCGTCGCGAGCAGGTCGCTCTGGCGCACGATGATGAATTCGTCTCCGTCCACCTTCACTTCGGTGCCCGCATATTTGCTGTAAAGGACCTTCTGTCCAACCTTAACGGTCATGACGACTTCTTTGCCGTCAACCAGGCCGCCGGGGCCCACAGCAACCACTTCCGCTGTCTGCGGCTTTTCCTTCGCGCTGCCGGTCAGTACGATACCGCTCTTTGTGGTCTCCTCGCTTTCAAGGCTCTTGATCACAACTCTGTCGCCCAATGGTTTTATGGACATAATAAAAACCTCCTCGTTAGATATTATATTACTAAAATTTTCACTTTCGTCTGTTAGCACTCGCTTTGTCTGAGTGCTAACAGAAATAATAATAATATATAAGAGAAATGATGGCAAATTGAGATTTCAGCATAATAGCCGTAAAATGGGCATCCATTGGCAACTGTATCAATTTATGTCCGTCTCAGTACATCATTTGCGTGTTTTTCTTCTCGAATCGTGGCTTTATAAGTATCTTGAGCAATTGTGCAGGACTTTTGTGTCAGGTGTTGAATACTAAAATGTTGGATTGTCTCCATGCAGGCTTTCAAACGTATAAATAACACGATTCGCACTCCGCAGCCTCTTAAATACCCTAAGATAAGACGCTGTCATCAAAGCAAGAATTTAGAAAAACCAATGGCATATCTCCGTCGTTTCGTGTATAATAAACGAACGTTCCGGCGGATTATGTGATAAATTTCGGCGCTGCCACAGCGCAGATTTTGGGGAGCACTAAGCATGGATAAATGGGACAAGCGTTTTATGGACCTAACGGCCACCATTGCCAAATGGTCGAGCTGTTACAAAACGGACCGCAGTATCGGCGCGGTCATCGTCAAGAACAAGCGGATTCTCACCACAGGCTATAACGGCGCGCCTGCAGGCCTCAAAAGCTGCAAGGAAAAAGGCGAGTGCCTGCGCCAAAAGCTTGGCATACCGTCGGGCACACAGCACGAGTTGTGCTATGCGGTTCATGCCGAGCAGAATGCGATCATTCAGGCGGCAAAGCTCGGCGTCAGCATCGAAGGCGCCACCATGTACTGCACGCACCAGCCATGCGTGATCTGTTCCAAAATGATTGTTAATGCGGGCATCTCCCGCGTCGTCTATTTAAAACCATATCCCGACGATTTTTCACACGAGATATTCAATGAAGCCGGTGTGGAACTCGTCAAGTTCAAAGGCTGACCAATCTGATAAATTCGTTTATCTATTGATAACACAGGCCTTTTAGGGTAATATTATGTGGTGTATACACATGCATACACCACATTTTGTGATGCAAAAAGGGGAAAGACTATGGCCAAGGAATACAGCGCGAGCGACATACAGGTGCTCGAAGGGCTCGATGCGGTTCGCAAGCGTCCGGGCATGTATATCGGCTCCACCGGCCAAAAGGGGCTGCACCATCTGCTATGGGAAATCGTTGACAACTCGGTGGACGAGGCGGTTAACGGCTATGCCGATAAAATCAGCGTGACGCTGCATACGGACAATTCCGTCACCGTGGAGGACAACGGGCGCGGCATTCCGGTCGGTATCCATCCCGAAAAAAAGGTGTCGGGCGTCGAGGTTGTGTTTACACAGCTGCATGCGGGTGGAAAATTCAATAACGACAGCTATACATATGCGGGCGGCCTGCACGGCGTGGGCGCGTCCGTCGTCAACGCACTGTCGCGCTGGCTGCACGTTACCGTTTATTCGGGCGGCAGGGTTTTTGAGCAGCGCTATGAAAGCCGCATGAAAAACGGCAAGATAGAAAGCGGCAGGCCGATGACCAAGCTCGAGGAAACGGGCAGCACAAAAAACCGCGGCACGAAGATCACCTTCCTGCCGGACGACCGCGTGTTTGAAACGATCAGCTTCAGCTTTGACACTGTGTCATCGCATCTGCGCGTCATCTCGTTTTTAAGCAAGAACGTCAAGATCACGCTCACCGATGAGCGCATATTAAAGGATGGGCGCCCGAGAAAGGTCACATTCGATTATCAGGGCGGCATCGTCGATTTTGTGCAATACCTCAACGAAGAAAAAACCGTGCTGCACAAAACGCCGATTTATTTCGACGGTGAGAAAAACGATGTGCGCGTTGAGGTCGCGATGCAGTACAACGATACCTACAACGAAAACATACTCTCGTTCGTGAACAACATCATCACGGCGGACGGCGGCACCCATGTGTCGGGATTCAAAGCCGCGCACACCAAGGTGATGAACGAATACGCGCGCGCCTCCGGCCTTTTGAAGGAAAAAGAAGAGAACCTTTCGGGCGACGACTACCGCGAAGGCCTTTGCGTCGTGATCAGCGTGAAGATGAAGGACGCGCAGTTTGAAGGGCAGACCAAAGCAAAGCTCGGCAACACCGACGTCAAAACCATCGTGGAGAGCATCGTGCAGGACAAGCTCTCGCTGTTTTTCGCGGACCTTAACAACACCGCCATGGCGGGCGAGCTCGTGGGCAAGGCCGTGCGGGCCGCCAAGGCGCGCGAAGCCGCATCCAAGGCCAAAAAGCTCGAGCGCCAGCGCAGCAAGCTTGAAGGCGCGCCGCTCGTCGGCAAGCTCTCGAGCTGTTCAGGCCGCGATGCCAGAGATAACGAACTCTTTATTGTGGAGGGCGACAGCGCGGGTGGCAGCGCAAAGCAGGGCCGCGACCGCCGCTTTCAGGCCATCCTCCCCTTGCGCGGCAAGCCGCTCAACGTGGAAAAAAAGCGCCTCGATCAGGTCATCGAAAACGTGGAATTCCGTTCGATCATCACGGCGCTCGGCACCGGGTTTGACGGCGTTTTTGAGGAATCCGATTTAAAATACCACAAGATCATCATACTCGCGGACGCGGACCAGGACGGCGCGCATATCCGGGCCATTCTCTTAACGTTCTTCTACCGCTATTTCCGCGATTTGTTAACCGCCGGTCATATCTATATCGGCCGCCCCCCGCTGTACCGCGTTCATAAAAGCGGCAAATCCGTCTACGCCTATACCGATACGGAGCTGAAAGCCGCGCAAAACGAATTCGGCAAAGAAGCGAACGTACAGCGCTACAAAGGCCTCGGCGAAATGAACCCCGAACAGCTTTGGGAAACCACAATGAACCCGGCGCAGCGCAAGCTGTACCGCGTGGAGCTTGACGACGCGGCGGAAGCCGAAAGGCTCGTCACGCTGCTGATGGGCGACAAGGCCGAGCCGCGCAAGGAATACATTTCCGAGCACGCCAATTTCAACAAGGAAGACAGCTTTTATAACGAGAAGGTGATGATCCATGAGTAACAAAAACGAAGCCCTCGCAAACGAAATCACGCCCGTATCCATGAGTGACATGATGCACGACTCAATGATCCCGTTTGCCGAATACGTGATCATGGACCGCGCACTCCCGCGCGTGGAAGACGGTTTGAAGCCCGTTCAGCGCCGCATACTCTATACGATGCTCGAGCTCGGGCTCACGCCCGACAAGCCGCACAGAAAATCCGCGCGTATCGTCGGCGACACGCTCGGCAAGTACCATCCGCACGGCGACAGCTCGGTTTACGACGCGATGGTGCGCATGGCGCAGGACTTTGTGATGCGCGCACCGCTTGTGAACGGGCACGGCAACTTTGGGAGCATGGACGGCGACTCGGCTGCCGCGATGCGTTATACCGAAGCGCGCCTCTCTCCCATCGCCATGGAAATGCTCGCGCACATCGAGAAGGACACGGTGCGCTGGGCGTTCAACTTCGACGATACATTGAAAGAGCCCGAAATGCTGCCCGCGCGTTATCCGAACCTACTCGTCAACGGCGCGGCAGGCATCGCGGTCGGTCTCGCGACGAACATACCGCCCCACAACCTGGGCGAAGTGATTGACGGCGTGGTCGCGCGAATACATAACCCGCATTTGTCGCTTGAAGAGCTAATGACGCTGATTCCGGGGCCCGATTTCCCGACGGGCGGCTATCTTTTGAATCTTGACCAGCTCAAGGAGGCTTACGCCACCGGGCGCGGCAAAATCGCGCTGCGCGCCAAAACAACGATCGAAAAAGGCGCGAACGGCAAATCGCTGATCGTCATCAACGAAATGCCG
Source organism: Bacillota bacterium (assembly GCA_023408075.1). Taxonomy (GTDB): domain Bacteria; phylum Bacillota; class Clostridia; order Christensenellales; family SZUA-584; genus SZUA-584. The sequence goes on from JAEYKW010000022.1 coordinate 23,991, forward strand.
TATCAGGTCAACAAAGCCGCGATGCTCGAGAAGATACTGCAGGTGACCGAGCAGAAAAAGGACATGTTTGCGGGCATCTGCGACATCCGCGACGAATCCGACCGGACCGGCCTGCGCGCTGTGATTGAGGTGCGCAAGGACTACGACCCCAAAACGATACTCAACTGCCTCTACAAGTATTCTGACATGCAGACGACGTTTGGTATCAACATGGTCTGCATCGCGGACGGGCAGCCCAAGCAGCTTTCGCTGATGAGCATTATCGACCACTACATCCGCTTTCAAAAAGAGATCGTCACGCGCCGCACGCGCTACGACCTCGAAAAAGCAAAACAGCGCGAGCATATCCTCGCCGGGCTCATCATTGCAGTGCAGAATATCGACGAGGTCATCCGCATCATCCGCGCATCGTCGTCGCCCAAGGAAGCGCGCGACAAGCTCATACAGCGCTTTGCCCTCTCGCAGATTCAGGCGCAGGCGATACTCGATATGCGCCTCGCACGGCTGACGGCGCTCGAAATCGAATCGCTTCAGAAGGAATACGCGTTCATACTCGAAACGATTAAGCGCCTCGAAGAGATTCTCGCGTCCGAAAAGAAGCTCATGAATGTGATCGTCCATGAGCTGACCGAAATCAAAGAAAAATACGGCGACAAACGCCGCACCAAGATACTCGATACCAATCATGAAATTGAGATCAATGAGGACGAATTCAAGTCCGTCGAGGACTGCGTGATCATACTCACGAACGGCGGCTTCTTGAAGCGCATCAGCCAAAAATCGTTCCAGAAGTCCGCACAGAGCGAGGACGACGGCGTAAAGACCATCGTGTCGTCAAACACCAACATGCGCGTACAGATATTCACGAATCAAGGCAGCCTCTATACGCTGCCTTCCACGGATATTCCGGACTGCAAGCTCAAGGACAAGGGCAAGCCGCTCTCCGCGATCATCGCGGGTATCGACCCGAGCGAAAGCATCGTGGATCTGTTCTCCGTGGCGGAATACAAGGACGCCGACGTGTTCTTCGCGACGCGCGGAGGCCTCATCAAGCGCACGCATTTGAGCGAATACGATGTACGCAACCGGAAGATCGTCGCGTGCGGCCTTGCCGAGGGCGACAGCATCGTCTCGGTCAGCATACTGCCGGGTGAAAGCGAATGGCTCGTGATTACAAAGCTCGGCATGGGCATCCGCTTCAATTCCGAGGACGTGAACGCCATGGGGCGCGCCGCAAAGGGCGTCAAGAGCATTGCGCTGCAGAAGGGCGACAGCGTTGTAATGGCCGCGCCCGTGAATGAGCAGGATGATGTGGCGCTGTTCACGGACTTAGGGTATGCCAAGCTCACGCGCGTTTACCTGTTTGAAACGCAGAAGCGCAGCGGCAAAGGCTTAAAAGCGATTTCGCTGCTTAAGAACGGCTCCACCGGCACCGGTGTGGCGGCGGCTTTCGTTATATCCGACCCATGCGGCATTTTGGTCTCGCTCAAGAGCGGGCAGAACTTTGTGCTTTCATCGGAACAGCTCGACCGGCAGGACAGAAACGGCAAGGGCACGTCGGCTGTGCTCGCGGTGCTCGGCGACAGCGTGGTGTCGGCGGGCAAATCGTTCCTCGCATAGAAAGAAAAAGCCGCAGGCAGGCGGCTTTTTTTTACGTAGGTCAGCTATTATGATATAACAACAACCGATAATCACTGACAGGAGTGCATATGAGATTCAACATTGTCGATCTTGGGTTAATTGACTATAAACAAGCTTTGGACATACAGGAGAAACTGCTGTCGCTTTGTGAGCAGGACAGCATTGACGACACCCTCCTGTTGTTGGAACACCCGGCTGTGCTGACGCTTGGAAATAATGCAAATCCCGATAATATCTATTTATCTCAGGACGAAATGAACCGGCTGGGCGTCCAAGTATACAAAACAAACCGCGGCGGTGATGTCACATATCATGGGCCCGGACAGATCGTAGGGTATCCGATCTTCAATCTTATGCACCACGGAAAAGACATAAGAGACTATTTAGTCAAAATTCAGGAGGTGTTTATCCGTCTGCTGGCGGATCACTACAACATCACAGCGCACAGCGAGCTGTCCAAGTATACCGGGGTTTATGTCGGCGACTGCAAAATCACCGCTATCGGCATTGCGATAACAAAATGGGTCAGCATGCATGGGTTCGCATTTAACGTCAACACGGATCTGTCCCATTTTTCCTGGATAAACCCATGCGGTCTATCTGACCGGGGGGTCACCTCGCTCCAGACGTTGACAGGCGAATTGCAGGATATTGACCGGATAAAAGAATGGATCAGCGGGTATTTCAGCCGGATTTTCAACATGGAGGCACACGAATGCACGCTAAAAAGCCTGATTGGCTGAAAATAAAAGTGAGTGCAGGCGAAAACAACGATTTTGTTCAGAGCATATTGCAAAAGTATGCTTTGAACACCGTCTGCGAACAGGCAGGCTGCCCAAACATAGGCGAATGCTTCTGCGGTAAAACAGCCACATTTATGATACTCGGAAAGTTCTGCACGCGAAATTGCACATTTTGTCAGGTTTCGAAAGACATTCCGGAAACTGTGTGTGCCGATGAACCCATACGCGTGGCTCAAGCCGTCAATGAACTGGACCTTAAGCACACCGTCATCACCTCCGTCACACGGGACGACCTTCCCGACGGCGGTGCCGGACATTTCGCCGATGTGATCAAACAAATCAAAAAACGTTGCGCCGATGTCACAATCGAAGTGCTGATCCCCGATTTTCTGGGCAGCACAGCGGCCTTGGAAAAAGTGACCGATGCTGAGCCGGATGTCGTCAATCACAACATTGAAACCGTCCCGCGTCTTTATTCAAAAGTCCGGCCGATGGCAGATTATTCGCGGTCCTTGGCGTTATTGCAACAGGCCCGCCGACTGTCGCCGCATATCAGAACAAAGTCCGGCATCATGGTCGGGCTGGGCGAGACACAGCAGGAAATCATCCAAACGATGCGCGATTTGCGCGGCGTGTCATGCGATATTCTCACGATCGGGCAATATCTCGCGCCGTCCAAACAGCATCATCCGGTTATCGAATATATACATCCTGATATATTCGAAGAATATAAAGCGACGGCGCTGAAAATGGGGTTCCGTTACGTGGCCTCCGGGCCGTTTGTCAGAAGCTCGTATCACGCGGCGGAAGCTTTGCGTCATCGAGGCGATGAAATACCTTCCGATACGCCAAACTAAAAACATTTTCGGAAATGCCGCTCGATTGAGCGGCTTCTTAATGTCAAGAACCCAATTAACGGAGCCGATTCAAAGGGTAAAACGACACATACGGTGTCGGGCACAACATCTGGTGTGCCCGCGGCGCGCTTCGGAAATCGCGCCCTACGGAATCACCTTTTTGCACAGGTAGGGGGCGGCATCCCTGACGCTCCTGCTTCTGCGGCGCGCTTCGAAATCGCGTCCCACGGAATCACCTTTCGTACAGGTAGGGGGCGGCATCCCTGACGCTACTGCCTCTGCGGCGCGCTTCGGAATCGCGCCCTACGGAATCCCTTTTTGCACAGGTAGGGGGTGGCATCCCTGACGCTACTGCCTCTGCGGCGCGCTTCGGAATCGCGTCCTACGGATTCACCTTTCGTACTTAGGGGGCGGCATCCCTGACGCTACTGCCTCTGCGGCGCGCTTCGGAAATCGCGCCCTACGGAATCACCTTTTTGCACAGGTAGGGGGCGGCATCCCTGACGCTACTGCCTCTGCGGCGCGCTTTGGAAATTGCGCCCTGCGGAATCACCTTTCGTATAGGTAGGGGGCGGCATCCCTGACGCTACTGCCTCTGCGGCGCGCTTTGGAAATCGCGCCCTACGGAATCGTCAGAACATTTCCTGCAATTCGTGTTTATAGCCTCCTCTTCACGGCTATTTGCATTCAAACTGATTCTGTCCTTCGTTGAAGCAATACCGGTTCTTGCCGCTGTCCTTCGCCTGATACATCGCCTGATCCGCACGGTAAATCAGCGTATACTCGCTGTCAATCTTCTGCCCCTGTGTGATGCCCATGCTCACCGTAATCGGGTACATCGCGAACGACGGCTCCTTGTGTATGCTCTCAAAAAAGCCCGCGACCACGTCCTCTATCTGCTGCCTGTCGCCGAAATAATATCCCGCGAACTCATCCCCGCCCCAGCGGCAGACCGCACCGCCATTCTGAAACGCATCCGTGGCCAGCTGCCCGATCACGCGCAGCACCTTGTCGCCCACCAGATGCCCGTGGGTATCGTTCACGGACTTGAAATTGTCGATATCGAATACGAATACGCAGAACGTGCCGCGCTCCGGCACCTCTGACAGCGCTTTTTCCAGGCTCTCCCCCCAGCCCCTGCGGTTTGGCAGGCCGGTCAGAATATCAGTTTTGGTCATGCTCAGCATCATCCGGTCGTTTTTGCGGATGATGCGGTTGGCAATGAAAAGCACACACGCCGCAACAAGCACATAAATCACGATATCGCGTATGGCCTGAGCATACATTGAACGCGCAAGCACCGAGGTATCCTTTTTAATCAGCAGATACCACCCCAAATCCTCCACATAGCGCGTGATATAAAATCCGCCGACCGTGGCTTCGCAGTACGGGAACACCTGAAGCGCCCCGTGATTTTCAAGTATCGTATTCCTGTTGTCATTGAGGATACCCGCATCGAATACATTTTTCTGTTCAACGGTGCCCACCCGCGTATCCGCCATCACGAGCCCGTCCTTATTGAAAAGCAGCGCCTCAAGCCCGTATTCGTCCTCGAACGATTTAAGCAGCGCCTGCACCTGATTCATCATAAGACCCACACCCGTCACGCCCATCAGATTGCCGTTTTCATCCGTCATGCGGCAGTTGACGAATACGGACAGCTGGTTGTGGTTTGCCTCGTCGGTATCCACATCAAGGTCATACGTCATACCGCTGTTGACGAAATTAAAATACCACACGTCGTGCGAATCGCTGTCGCTGACCACCTTATTCAGGCCGTTGAAATGATAGTAATTGCCCGTCGCGCCGGAGACGAGGAACACCGAGTCGTAGCTGTATTTCTCTTTCAGCCCCAGCAGATACTGCCGCAGCAATTCCTGATGCTCGGCCGTGTTGTTTGTTTTTTCGGTTTTGAGCCATTGCTTTAAAAAATTATCGTTCGCCATCGTGAGCGACACAAATATCGGCTTGGTCAGCTCGTTGCGTATCTCCGAATAGATATTGGTGGATGTCAGCTTGGATATATTCATGATATCATCGCTGATGATATTGCTGTATGTGCCCGCGCTCGTGAGCGCCATGGTGACAAACCCCGCAAGGATGATCACACAGATCAATATGTTGGTACTCAGTTTGAATTTTCTGTCCATAATTACTCCGCCGATTTTAATTGCTGTATATATACACCTTGAAAACGCTGTTTAAACCGCATAATGGCAAAGCGTCAAACACACGATATAGTAAATAAGCATGGCGGCACAGCGCAGTATGAATCGCGCGGAAGAGCAATGACAAAAAGGAGCGTGTGCAAATGAGCAATATGAATCCCAAAGTTGATGAGTTTTTAAGCAGGCAGATGCGGTGGCGCGCCGAATTCGAGAAGCTTCGCATGATCGTTCTTGACTGCGGGCTGACCGAAGAATTGAAGTGGGGCGTTCCGTGCTACACATATGAGAATAAGAACGTTTTGCTCATTCACGGGTTTAAGGAATACTGTGCGGTTTTGTTCGTCAAGGGCGCGCTGCTTAAAGACGCGCAGGGCATTCTTGTGCAGCAAACGGCCAACGTGCAGGCGGGTCGCCAGCTCCGGTTTAAAAACGCCGGGGATATCGATGCGGCGCAAGCCATTATTAAAGATTATATTTACGAAGCCATAGACATTGAGAAAGCCGGTTTGGAGGTGGACTTCAAAAAAAGCACCGAGTTCACATATCCCGAAGAGCTTCAGCGTAAATTCGATGAAATTCCTGCTCTGAAGACGGCTTTTGAAGCGCTGACGCCCGGACGGCAACGCGCGTATATCCTGCATCTCTCGCAGCCCAAGCAAGCCGCGACGCGCGAAGCCCGCGTGGAAAAACACGCACCGCAGATTCTTGAGGGAAAAGGATTGAACGATTGAGCGGTCAGAGAAAAACCCTTGCGCAGATGTGTTTTCTACAGGCTTCCCACCTGAGGGAAGTTCTCGTCAACTGACGACGCAAGAGGCATAACTCCATACGCAAATATCCCCTCATCCGGCGCTTCGCGCCACCTTCCCCCCGAAGGGGAAGGCCAGCTTGATGAAAACCCCACCCTGTCATGCTGAGGAGCGTAGCGACGTGAGCATCCCATGGCTAAACGCGCTTAACATGGGATTTTTCGATCGCTTACGCTCACTCAAAATGACGTTTAATACTTTGTCAGCAGCCTGACCTTCCCCCGAGGAAGGCTTTTTATCATTCGGCATTACCCCATCATCAATTAAAAAGACTTCCTCATAACCGTGTTTTTGCAATCGAGTAGGGGCTAACCGTATCAGGCTTCGCCCCTCTCACACCACCGTACGTACGGTTTTCCGTATACGGCGGTTCAATTCGTAACTAAGTGTACTTTGTTGAAGTGGTCTAATAGTGATATTAG
>JAEYKW010000051.1 GCA_023408075.1 Bacillota bacterium
TGCGCTCATACGTCCTTCCATCAAAAAACAATAACTTTGAATGATAGTATAAACCCTCTTAAGCTGTTCTGCAAAGCGATTCATTGAATGATACCCTCCAAAAAAAGTAGTCATTCAATTTTTGGCGGCTTTTGTATTTGTCAAGAGATCGTATGTTCTGTGTTCATTCCACTCCTTTACATTTTAACTTTATGACATTGCTCCTCAGAGGGGGCCATGGCAAGAGATTCTTTCACACTCTGCTTAAATCAGCAGACTTACTTTACCAGCTCCAGCAGGCCCCATTTTTCGGGGCTCATGTACGAGTTGTTGGTCGGGTCGTTGAACTTCGTCATGCTCTGGCGCACGCCCGTCCCGTCGCTGTCGTTAATCTGTGCGTCAAAGCCCATAATCATGCCGTCCTCGGGCTTCACCACAAGCGGCATCGCAAGCTCCACGAGATAGCCGCCGTCAATCAGCTTCGCGGCTGATTCAAAACCCTCGGCTTTGGGCACGCCGCCGAACGACTCGTCTCCGACATAGCTCACGCGGTACTGTCCGTCGTTCGCGTCGTAATTCGCGCCCTTTTCGTTGCTCTGATCGAGAAATACCTCTATCGAATCCTGCTCGTGCACGGCTGTTGCCTGGTTGTTGAGCAATTCGTCCTGAACCTCAAGCAGCACATAAACAAATTTCTCATCCCAAAGAATCCGGGCCTCACCCTTGGCACCTTCCCACGCCATGATCGGAATGTTGACCTTGGCGGCAGGGCAGTCCGCCCAGATGTCGTCAATCTCGCCGTCGATTTTCGGCGTGCCGTATTTGGCCGTGGCCATGTTGGCCGGGGCGTCCTGCGCAACGGGGTGTAATTCCAAGAATTTAGCCGGATCGAGCACGGCATACGCCGCCTGCTTGGGTGAGAAATCCGCATTGAACAGGCACGGGAAACGGTCGCTGCGCCAGCTCTTGTTATCCACATAGCCCCAGAACGTCACGCGCTCAATGAGGTCCTTATAGTCTCTGAACAGGCTGAACAGCTGCGCGTAAACAACGCCCTGCTGTATTTCCTGCTCCTCCGTGAGGCCCTTGGCGTCCGCATTGTTGACTGAGACGTCAAGCTCCGTGATGCTGACCTCCACACCGAGCTGCGAAAACAGATCGAGCGTCGCCTGCACGGATGTGGCCGAGGTGTCCGTGGTGTAGTGCCCCTGCATACCGATGCCGTCAATCGGCACACCCTGTTCTTTTAGGTCTTTCACCATCGCGTAAACAACGTCGGCCTTGCTCTTGACGTTGAGGTTATAATCGTTGTAGTAGAGCTTCGCGTCCGGGTCGGCCTCTTTTGCAAACTCAAACGCGAGCTTGATATAATCGGGGCCGATTGAATTGTACCACTGCGACTTGCGCAGGCATTTTGTCCAGTCGCCGCCCTCGGGCAGCGTCATGTCATCGGCAATGGCCTCGTTGACCACGTCCCACGAGAGAATCTGCCCTTTGTATTTTCCGGCGACGCCGTTGATATGGCTGCGCAGCTGCTCAATGGCCTCTTCGCGCTCGCCCGTGCCGAGCCATTTGCCCGACTGCTGATGCCACGCCAATGTATGCCCGACGACCTGCAAATTGTTTTCTTTGGCGAACTGCAACATCGCGTCGGCGTCTTTGTAATTGAATTTGCCCTCGGTGGGCTGCATGTTTTCCGGCTTCATGAGGTTTTCGGGCGTGATCACATTGAAGTGCTTGAGCGTCAGCTCGTTGTCCGCACCGCCGAGGCTCGCTTCCGTGTAGATTGTGCCGAGCAGGAAGTCGTCTTTATACGCGTCGCACAGTGAGAAATCGGCAGGCCAGCCGTCGGGGTTTTCAGTGGGCTGCGGCGTGGGTTCTGCCGTCGGCTCGGGCGTGGCCTCAGGCGCCGGTGCTTCGGAGGCGCTCGGTTCGGGCACGGAAGCGGCACATGCCGTCAGGAAAGAGGCAAGAACGAGGCACACAGCCAGCAAAAAAGCCAACTGCCGTTTGGGGAGGTTATTCACCATATCATATCTTCCTTTCTCTTTTACATTAACCGGTTTCGATTTTCCGTTAAAGAAACTTAACCGGTTTCGATTTTTGGATAGAGATAACCTAATCTTCATTCAGTAAAAAAACAATATGCAGAATAATAATGCGATAATTGAAATTTATCACAAAACAGGAAGAACGTCAATCAACGGGTAGGGAGTATTTTTCTGAGCAGCTTGTGGCAATTAACCAAATACACATACAGCAGATGTATAATGGTATACAAAACTTTATTATCAGCGTATAATAATAATAGTAGAAACATTTGTATCGGAGGAACATGCTATGAAAACAGTATCTGATGTTCAGGTCACAGTGCGCGTAGATCAGAACTTAAAAAAAGACGCAGAGGATTTGTTCGGAAAGTTGGGGATGAATATGACCACAGCCATCAATGTATTTCTTCGTAAAGCCGTTAGTGAATCTGCAATACCGTTCGATATCAGTCTAAATAACAACTCGTTTTATGCTGGTTATACGGCAAGCGATATAGAAGATGTTTTTCAAAGAGCGGTGAAAGACGAAATTAGAAACAAGCAAAAAAGAGGGAATCCTGTTGTTGAGTATGATAGCGATTTAGGAAAAGTCTATTTGTTATATCCCAATGGAAAAAAGGAGTATATGAATGGATGACGAGTACCAAAAGCCAATCGTTCTTGCTTTTGCGGGACCGAATGGTTCAGGCAAAACTACAGTTACAAGACGATTAGGACTTGTAGGTGCCTATGTGAACGCTGATGACATTAAGGCGAAATTTGGTCTTTCAGATCTTGAGGCAGCACAGGAAGCTGAAGAATTGCGCAATCATCTTGTTAACAATGGCGAGAGCTTTTCCTTCGAAACAGTATTGTCAACTGATCGAAATCTTTTACTGCTGCAAAAAGCGAAGGCTCTTGGTTATATTGTAAAATGCGTCTACGTCTTAACCTGCAATCCCGATATTAACGTATACCGGGTAAAGGTTCGTTTTCAATCGGGCGAAGGGCATGACGTTGAGGAGGGAAAAGTAAGAGAGCGCTACCGGAAAGCACTTGACCTCCTGCCCCGTGTTATCGATGTATGCGATGACATTATTATTTTTGACAACAGCGGACATACTCCGCATATAATAATCCACAAAGACACTCAAGGGCTAATGGTTTCACCAAATGAGTATTGGACGGCGACCGACATCAAAACCATTTGTGGTTTATAGAATCAAATGTCAATAAGGTGCTAAAAAGAGGCCCCTCAGGCTGTCAATAAAGCCTATAAAGCCTCTCTCAGATGACTAATCCCGAAGGAATAGGCCGGAAGGTGACACGAAGCGCCCGAGAGAGTGACCGGTTTTAAGCCATTTTCTCTTCCCCAGTCACCAGTCGGTGACAGCGCCCGATCCCATCCGATGGAAGTCGTCAAAGAGGGCCACTCCAAGCGGTTTTTCGACGCCCTTAAGGACTATAATAAAGCCCGTGTTATGTATATCACGTTTTTGGACCTGCTCAGGTATTCTCACGGAGGCCGATTCAACTGCTGAAAATTCTGCTATTTTATGTTGCGGCTGCCGGGCTTCACAGCAGGCAGCCCCTGTTTGCAAAGCGGGCAATCCTCCGGCGGATACGACACAACCTCCATCGCGAGCACGGCTTCAAACGGCACGCCGAAATCCACGGCACCGTTGCTGCGGTCCACAATGCTGCCGACGCCCACCACGTTGCCGCCGAGGCCGTTAATGAGCGTGATCACCTCTTTAACCGAGCCGCCCGTCGTCACGACATCCTCCACCACGAGCACGCGCGCTCCCTCGGGGATGGTAAAGCCGCGGCGCAACGCCATCGCGCCGTTCTCGCGCTCCGCGAACACATTGGGCACACCCAGCTGGCGCGACACCTCATACGCGAGTATGATGCCGCCGATGGCCGGACCCGCCACCAGATCGATCCCTGTAAACTTGCCAGCCAGCGCTTTGGAAAACTTCTCGGAAATTTCGGCGTTTTGAAACAGCTTCGCGCACTGCATATACTTATCCGAATGGCGGCCCGATGTGAGCAGGAAATGCCCTTCGAGCATCACGCCCGTTTCCCGGAAAATATCGAATATCTGTTCTTTGTTCATATTAAACCTCCAGCGCGCCTGTCAGCGCGGAAATATCGTTTATATTCAGCTCTTCGGCGACCGCCTGCAATTCCTCTATGACGCGGACCGGCGCGTGCGGGTCCAGCAAATTGGCTGTGCCCGTCATCACGGCAGTCGCGCCGCAGAGCATGAACTCCGCCGCGTCCTCGCCCGTCATGATGCCGCCCATGCCGATCACCGGAATGCCTACCGCTTTAGACACGTCATATACCATCTTTAATGCCACGGGCTTGATGCACGGGCCCGAGAGGCCGCCTGTCACGTTGGCGAGTATCGGGCGTTTGCGCCGCACATCCACCGCCATCGCCGGTATCGTGTTGATCAGCGAAAGCGCGTCCGCGCCTGCATCCTGCACCGCTTTGGCGATGCGCACCACGTTGCCCGCCGCAGGCGTTAATTTCACGATCAGCGGCTTTCTGGCCGCCGCTTTGCATGCGCTCACACAATCCGCCGCCAGCTTCGGGTCTGTACCGAAGCTCACACCGCCCTCCTTCACATTCGGGCACGATATGTTGAGCTCATAAAAATCGATCTTCGTGTCATTAAGCCGCTCGATCACATACACATAGTCGTCTACCGTGCTGCCCGCCACATTGGCAAACAGCGCCGTACCCAGCTGCTCCGCCTTACCAAGCTCATTCTCCAAAAACGCGTCCACACCGGGATTCTGCAGCCCCACGCTGTTAAGAATACCCGAGGGCGTTTCCGCGATGCGCGGCGGCGCGTTGCCGATGCGTTTCTCTTTCGTCAGCGATTTGAGCGCGATGCCGCCGAGGCGCGACACATCGATAAACCAGCCATGCTGCGTACCGAACGCAAACGTGCCCGACGCCGCAATCACGGGGTTCTTGAGCGTTTTACCGCAAAGCTCTATCTGCATATTCGTCATAGCGCCACCTCATAGAGGTCGAACACGGGGCCTTCCACGCAGACCTTTTTATAATCGAGGCCGTCGTCCGTATGCACCCCGCAGACGCACGTGGCGCACGCGCCGAAGCCGCAGCACATGCGCTGCTCCATGGAAACCTGCGCGGCCACGCCGAGCGGCTCCAGCAGCCCCTTTAAAGCGCGCAGCATGGGCGGCGGACCGCAGGAGAGCACCACATCGGGCACAAGCTCCTTGAGGCGCTGCTCAATCGGCACGGTCACAAGCCCGTGCAGGCCGATCGTGCCGTCGTCCGACGCGATATTGACCACATCGCATGCCCCGAAGTCGTTCTCACAGTAGGCATAGTCTTTGCCGCGGTATCCGAGAAACGCCTCGTAATGCCTGTCCGGCCACTTTTGTATCACGGTTAAGAGCGGGGCGATGCCCACGCCGCCGCCGACCAGAAACACCGTCTTATCCGACGCTTTGAGGTTAAAACCGCGCCCGACGGGAATCACCGTTTCCACCTCGGTTCCTTCACACGCGTCAGCGAGCGCCGTTGTCCCCTTGCCTTTAATCTGATACACGAGCACCACCGTGTGATTCTGCGCGTCCGATACGTTGATGCTGATCGGACGGCCGAGCAGCAGCTCGGGATGGTCCGGCACCTTCACGTGCGCAAACTGTCCCGGCACAAAGTGAACAAGGTCGGCGTCCTGGCAGTAAAGCTCCATGCGGTAAATGCCGCTTGCTATTTTTTCGTTGCTTTTGATCGTTGCTGTCACGTATTTGAGCATGTCGGCTCCTGTATATCTGATAAGCTTAATGGATTCAGGTCCGCATCCGTCTGCCCCGATTTCATGCTCTGCAGCAGCACGCGCGCGGTATCAAGCGACGTGAGACACGGAATCCGGTGCTCCACCGCCATGCGGCGGATCTTAAAGCCGTCGCGGTCGGCGCGTCTTCCCTTTGTCGGCGTGTTGAGTATGAGCTTTAACCGCCCGCTCTCAAACAGGCTGCCGATGCTGTTCGGGTCTTTGGAGAGCTTGGATACCGAGCTTGCCGCGACGAAGTTGAAGTTTAATACATTGGCTGTGCCGCGCGTCGCGTAGATGTCGTACCCCAGGTAATCGAGCACCGCCGCAATCGGGATCAGCTCCTGCTTGTCGTTGTCCGCCACGGTCAGCAATGCCGCGCCCTTCTCCTTGGGCAGCGCCATACCCGACGCGATGAGCCCTTTCAGCAGCGCCTCGGAATAATCCTCCGAGATGCCGAGCACCTCGCCCGTCGATTTCATCTCGGGGCCGAGCCCGACTTCCACGAGCGGCAGCTTTTCAAACGAGAACACGGGCACCTTCACCGCCGTGATGCGGCGCTTCGGGAACAGCCCTGTGCCGTAGCCCATTTTGCTGAGCGACTCTCCAAGCGAGCAGCGCACCGCCAGCTCAATCATCGGCACGCCTGTGACCTTGCTGATATACGGCACGGTGCGCGAAGAGCGCGGGTTGACCTCAATCACGTAGATCTCGCCGCCCGATATCACATACTGTATATTCACTATGCCCCTGACGTCAAGAGCGAGTGCGAGCCGCCGTGTGATGTCGATCAGCTCGTCCTGCTGTTTTTCCGATATCCGGCGCGCCGGATAGACGGAGATCGAATCGCCCGAGTGCACACCCGCACGCTCAATATGCTCCATGATGCCGGGGATCAGCACGTCCTTGCCGTCGCTGATCGCGTCCACCTCGAGCTCAAGGCCGAGCATGTATTTATCGACAAGCACGGGATGCTCCTGTTCGTGGCGGGAGATGATGCGCATGTATTCGCGGATGTCCTCGTCGCTGTACGCGATCTCCATGCCCTGCCCGCCAAGCACATACGACGGGCGCACGAGCACCGGATACCCAAGCGACGCGGCGGCCTCCACGGCCTGCGCCTCCGTAAACACGGTACGCGCCTTGGGCCTGCGGATATTTAGCGATTCGAGCAGCGCTTCAAATTCCTTGCGATCTTCGGCACGGTCGATGCTGCTGAGCGAAGTGCCGATGATTTTGTAGCCCATGTCCTGCACAGCCTTCGCGAGCTTGATTGCCGTCTGCCCGCCGAACTGCACAATCACGCCTTCGGGCTGCTCCTGCTCCAGCACATTCGTCACGTCCTCGGGCGTCAGCGGCTCGAAATAAAGACGGTCGGATGTATCAAAATCGGTCGAGACCGTTTCGGGGTTGTTGTTGATGATGACGGTATCGTACCCCGCCTTTTTGAGCGCCCATATGCAGTGCACACTGCAATAATCGAACTCGATGCCCTGCCCGATGCGTATCGGCCCCGAACCAAGCACCACCACCGTTTTGTTCTTCGGCGTGTGCGCTTCGTTTTCCTCGTCGTATGTCGAGTAATAATACGGGCTCACCGCGTCGAACTCTGCGCCGCACGTATCCACAATTTTGAACGTCGGCCGGATGCCGAGCGACAGGCGCAGCTTTTTTATATCGGATTCGGCGTTTTCCGTCATCCGGGCGATCGCGCTGTCCGCAAAGCCCATCCTCTTGGCCTTCTTGAGTATTTCAAAGCTCAGCACTTCGCTTTTCTCTTTGGCAAAAGCCGCTTCAAGCTCGATGATGTTCTGGAGCTTGGTTAAATACCAAAGGTCGATTTTGGTGAGCTCATTGATGCGCAGGGCGGTTATGCCACGCCGCAGCGCCGTGGCGATGAGGAATATGCGCTCGTCATCCTGCTGCAAAATGCGCGTGATCAATGCGTCATCGTCAAGTTCCCTCGCGAACGGGAATTCGAGAGAGTCAAGCTTGAGTTCAAGCGAGCGGACGGCTTTCAAAAAAGCACTCTGAAAGTTCGCGCCGATCGCCATCACCTCGCCCGTCGCCTTCATGCGCGTGCCGAGCTGCTTGTCGGCGGTGGTGAATTTGTCAAACGGCCAGCGCGGGAACTTGACGACCACGTAGTCAAGCGTCGGCTCAAAGCACGCAAATGTTTTGCCCGTTACGCCGTTTTTCAGCTCGTCGAGCCCGTACCCGACCGCAATCTTCGCGGCGATCTTGGCGATCGGGTAACCCGTCGCCTTGGACGCGAGCGCCGAGGAACGGCTCACGCGCGGATTCACCTCGATCACGTAATACGTCATGCTGTCGGCATCAAGCGCGTACTGCACGTTGCAGCCGCCCTGTATCTTTAATGCGTTGATGATCTTCAAGGACGCACTGCGCAGCATCTGGTATTCGGCGTCGCGCAGCGTTTGTGACGGCGCGACCACGATGCTGTCGCCCGTGTGGATGCCGACGGGATCGATATTTTCCATGTTGCAGACGGTGATGCAGTTGCCCTTGGCATCGCGGATCACCTCATATTCGATTTCTTTAAAGCCCGCCACGCTTTTTTCTATGAGCACCTCACCGACGCGGCTCGCCGATATGCCGCTTTTGCATATCTCCACCAGTTCGCTTTCACTGTATGCGATGCCGCCGCCCGTGCCGCCGAGCGTATACGCGGGCCGCACGATGAGCGGATACCCATGCACCGCGGCGAACGCGAGCGCCTGCTCCGGCGTTTTTGCGATAATGCTTTCGATGATCGGCTCGCCGATCTCATTCATCAGCGTTTTGAACGCCTCGCGGTCCTCCGCTTTTTTGATCGAATCGGCGTTGGTACCGAGCATCTTCACGCCCAGCTCATTAAGTATGCCGCTCTCAAACAGCTCCATCGCGAGATTGAGCCCCGTCTGGCCGCCCAAGGTCGCGAGCATAGAGTCGGGACGCTCTTTTTTGATGATGTTGGTGATGACCGGCACGGTTAAAGGCTCAATGTAAACTCTGTCCGCGAGCTCTGGGTCGGTCATGATCGTCGCGGGGTTAGAGTTCACAAGCACAACCTCGATACCCTCTTCGCGCAGCGCCCGGCAGGCCTGCGTGCCCGCGTAGTCGAATTCGGCGGCCTGCCCGATCACAATCGGCCCGCTGCCGATCACCAATACCTTTTTGATATCGTTATTTTTCGGCATTCGCTTTCCTCATACGGCACAAAAACTCGTCGAACAGATAGGCGGTGTCCTCAGGCCCGGGCGACGCCTCGGGATGAAACTGCACCGTAAACATGTCGTGATCCGTGTACGAGATGCCTTCCACCGTGCCGTCGTTCCAGTTGCGGTGGCTGACCGTGCAGCCGTCCGGCAGCGTGTTTTCAATCACCGTGTAGCCGTGGTTCTGCGATGTGATATACACGCGATCCTTCCCTAAGTCCTTCACGGGGTGGTTCGCGCCGCGGTGCCCGTATTTTAATTTCTCCGTGTCCGCACCCATCGCGAGCGCGAGCAGCTGGTGCCCGAGGCAGATGCCGAATATCGGCTTCCTGCCGATGAGCTGTTTCACATTTTCGATGACTTCGGCATTTTCCTTGGGGTCTCCGGGGCCGTTGGTCAGCATGATGCCGTCAAAGCCGCCCGAGAGTATCTCCTGCGCGCTCGTGCGTGCAGGAAACACGGTGACCGCGCACCCGCGCTTTTTGAGGCTGCGCACGATGTTGCGTTTGAGCCCGAAATCGAGCACGGCAACTTTGAGTTCACCGCCGCAATACTCGTATTTTTGAGCACAGGTCACCTGATCAACCGGCATGCCGCATACAAAGCTGCGCATGCTGCTGAGCTGCTGCTGAGTGGGTTCGTCCTGCGTGATGATGCCGCGCATCGTGCCCTTCTCGCGGATGATGCGCGTTAAGGCGCGCGTGTCGATACCGGCGAGGCCCGCGATGCCGTGGTCTTTGAGATATTGGTCAAGGCCGCCCTCGCTGCGCCAGTTGGAGGGCTGGCTGCACACCTCGCGCACAATAAACCCGCTCACCTGCGGTTTCGCCGATTCGGGGTCGATATCGTTCACGCCGTAGTTGCCGATCAGCGGGTATGTCATCGTCACAATCTGTCCGCAGTAGGACGGATCGGTCAGCACCTCCTGATATCCTGTCATGCCGGTGTTGAACACAACCTCGCCGGTGATGTCGCTTTGCGCACCGAAGCTTTGGCCTTCAAAGCGCGTGCCGTCCTCCAATGTGAGTATTGCCATGGTTTCTCCTCTCGTGAAAAGCTTATAACTGTCAACCGGCCAAGCCGGTTATCAACGAACGAAGCATATCTCTTTATATGCACTACTGATACAGCGATATAAGGCTTCCCCTCGAGGGGAAGCTGTCGCCGTCAGGCGACTGATGAGGTGTTTCTCAATATTTCAGTGTCCCCTCATCCATTTTCTCTCCCCCAGTCACCTCTCGGTGACAGCCCTCCATGCTGAGGAGCGGAGTGACATGAGCATCCCATGGCAATACGCTTTAAACATGGGATTCTAATCCACTTTGTAGTCACTTCGCTACACTCGTTCAGAATGACAGAATCCGTTGCTTTTAAAGCAATGAACTATTGTACATTGTCAACAGTGCGACCTTCCCCCGAGGGGGGATGATTCTCTCTGTTATGGTTCTGGTTCTATTGGCTTCCCCTCGAAGGGAAGCTGTCGCCGTCAGGCGACTGATGAGGTGTGCACAACTATTCCATCATCCCTCATCCGGCCTTTATACGTATTCAATGCCGCGCCGCTTGAGCGCAGCCAGAATATCCTCTTTCATATCCAGCGCATAAGCCCTGGCCGCCTGCGGTGCGCTGAGGCCCGCATACGCCTCTTTCTTATACGCAAGCAGCAGCCCGCGCGACGCGTTGACCACCGCGCCGAGACCTTTGTCGTCGAAATTGACCGCGATGTCGTCCGCGCCCGCCCCCTGAGCGCCATAACCCGGCACCAGAAAGAACACGGACGGAATGCGCGCGCGCAGCTCCGCCGCCTCGGCGGGATACGTCGCGCCGACCACCGCGCCGGCCGAGCTGTAGCCAAACTCGCCGATAGTCGGCTCGCCCCAGCTTTGCACCTTGTCGGCCATAGCCTCATAAAGCTTTTTTCCGCCCACATCGAGGTCCTGAAACTCGCCGCCCGACGGATTCGACGTTTTCACAAGCACGAATATGCCCTTGCCCGTGGCTTGGCAGACCTCGAGAAATGGCTGTATGCCGTCGCTGCCGAGGTACGCGTTCACGGTCAGAAAATCGGCGGGGCTGTTTTTAAGATGCGCCTGCGCATACGCTTTGGCCGTCGCGCCGATGTCGTTTCTTTTCGCGTCCGCAATCACAACGAGCCCCTTGCGGCTCGCGTAATCCATCGTATCGAAAAAGCACCGAACGCCCGCCGCGCCGTACTGCTCGTAATAGGCCGACTGCACCTTGACGGACGGCACGATATCCGCGATTGCGTCTATGATATCACAGTTGAATTTAAAAACACACGCCGCTTTTTCGCTGTCCGAAGGGTCCGCCGCATCTGCCTGGTATTCGGGCGTTAAATATCCGTATTCGGTATCGAGCCCCGCGCAGACAGGGCATTGCGTCTCTTTGATCGCTTGACACAAACGGTCTATCTGCATCATAATCCTCCATTGTACATGAGCCGCCCGTCCACAACCGTGTGTGTCACGACGCCGCGCAGCGTCTGCCCGATGAACGGCGAATTCTTGCCCTTGGACACAAGGCTCTTTTCCGTCAGCGTGTATTCGGCGTCCATGTCCGCCACCGTCAGGTCGGCCGGTGCACCTTCCTTGATCACGCCGCCCGGTTTGCCGATGATGCTTGCGGGATTGACGCTGAGGAGTGCGGCCAGCTTGTCCTTATCCTGCGTGAGGTTGGTCACCGCCAGCGAGAACGCCGTTTCAAAGCCCGATATGCCGAAGGCCGCCACCGCGAACTCGATATTTTTCTCGTCCTTGTGGTGCGGCGCATGATCCGTCGCGATCACGTCAACCGTGCCGTCGAGCAGCGCTTCCTTCACCGCCGCCACATCGTCCGGGGTTCGGAGCGGCGGGTTCACCTTTGTGTTCGCGTTGTAGCCCGTGCAGGCGCTGTCGTCCGCCGAGAAATAATGCGGTGCGCTTTCGCACGTCACGCGCACGCCGCGCTGCTTAGCGGCGCGTATCAGCGTGATGCCGCCGCGTGTGGACACGTGCTGGATGTGCACGCGCAGCCCGTAGCTTTCCGCCAGTATCAGATCACGCGCGATCATCGCCTCTTCGGCGGCGCGCGGTATGCCCGGCAGACCGAGCACCGTGGAATTGTGCCCCTCGTTCATCACGCCCTTGCCCTTTATGTCCAGGCACTCTTCGTGCGCCATAATGAACGAATCAAATGTATCCGCGTATTGCATCGCCGCGAGCATCATCGCACCGCTGCTGATCGGGCGGCCGTCGTCCGAAAACGCGACGCAACCCATGGCACTGAGCTCGCCCATTTCCGTGAGCTCATCGCCCTTAAGCCCCTTTGTGGCCGCACCCACCGGGTAAACCTTCGTCGAAGCGTGTCGCGCCTTTTCGTTAACGAGCGCGCACACCGCGGCGTTATCCAGCGCGGGCGAGGTGTTCGGCATGCAGCACACGGCCGTGTAGCCGCCCTTTGCCGCCGCATACGTGCCCGACGCGATATCTTCCTTGTATTCCTGCCCCGGTTCTCTCAAGTGGCAGTGGATGTCGATGAACCCCGGGAACACGGTTTTGCCCGTGATGTCAATGGTCTCATCGGCGCTGCCCACATCGGTACCGATCTCTTTGATGATTCCGTCTACTATGAGTATGTCAAGGCGGCCCTTCTTTTCTCCGGCCGGGTTTACGACCTCGCCGCCAGTCAGCTTAAGCGTCTTCATTCTTCCTCCTCGTGAGCAGATACAGCAGCGCCATTCTGACGGCCACACCGTTCGTCACCTGTTCGTTGATCACCGAATTCTCCGCATCGACCACCGCGCTTGAGAGCTCGACGCCGCGGTTCACCGGGCCCGGATGCATAATCATCACGTCTTGTCCGCACCATTTATCGAGCACCTGCTCGTTGACGCCGAATATGTTGTGGTACTCGCGCAGTGTGGACAAAAACGCGCCCTCGAGCCGTTCCTTTTGTATGCGCAGCCCCATCACCACGTCCGCGCTGCGAAGCGCCTCCTCCAGGCTGGTTGTCACCCGGGCTCCCATCGTCTCAATGCCAAACGGCATCAGCGTTTTGGGGCCGCAGAGCGTCACGTTCGCGCCAAGTTTTTTGAGCCCCCAGAGGTTGCTGCGCGCCACGCGGCTGTGCCAGATATCGCCGACAATCGTCACATTGAGTCCCTTTAAATCGCCGAAGCGCTCGCGCATCGTGAACATATCGAGCAGCGCCTGCGTCGGGTGCTCGTGCATGCCGTCGCCCGCGTTGATCACGCTGCCCGAGAAGTTGTCGCCAAGCAGCTTGGGCGCGCCCGCGTAAGGATGGCGGATGATGATCACGTCCGTCTCCATCGCTTCAATTGTATAGCCTGTATCCAGCAGCGTTTCGCCTTTGGCCACCGAGCTTGAAGAAACCCCTAAATTGCTGAACGTCGCGCCTAAAAATTTCGCTGCGAGTTCGAAGCTCAGCCGCGTGCGCGTGCTGTTTTCATAAAACAGCGCCACCACGGATTTGCCCTGCATATGCGGCATTTTTTTTGCACTTTGCTGCAGGTAGGCCTTCATCGTCGCGGCGGTATCGAGAATGTACGATATCTCCTCCGCCGGCATGTCGTGCAGGCCGATCAGATCTTTTTGTGACAAATGCATAAGTTTTAGTTCCTTTTTTCAGGAGCGCTGTCCGCTCCTTCTTTATTTTGTTTGTTTTAAGGCTTTTCAGCCTGTTTCACCCTGAAAAAAAACCTTATCAGCGCTGATAAGGTTTATACCGGCAAATCATTGATGACAACATTGTCAAAACCGTCAATCTCTTTCACATGGACACTGATGACCTCGCTCTTGGAAGTCGGGATGTTTTTTCCGACAAAGTCAGCCCGGATCGGCAGCTCCCGGTGGCCCCTGTCCACAATCACGGCAAGCTGTATATAGTTCGGGCGGCCAAGGTCCATCAACGCATCAAGCCCGGCCCGCGCGGTGCGGCCCGTGTACAATACGTCGTCGCAGAGCACCACAGTTTTTTTGTTGATGTCAAACGCGATGTCCGTCCCCTTGATCACGGGATGGTCGGCCAGCAGCGATAAGTCGTCGCGGTAAAAGGTGATATCGAGCGTGCCCACATCCACAGCCGCGCCCTCAAATTCATTGATATAAGCCGCAATGCGTTTGGCGATCGGAACGCCGCGGCGGTGTATGCCGATCAGCGCGAGATTTTCCGCGCCCTTGTTCTTTTCCACGATCTCATGCGCGATACGCTTCAACGCCCTGTCGAGTGCCGTTTCGTCCATAATGAGCGCCTTGTCCACTTTTTTCGCCTTCCTTTCTTTGGCCGCCCGATAGGCGGTGCTTTCGGGGAGATTCGTAATCATTGTCCCCCGACCATGCCGGGAGTATTTCATCAACGGCCTGCCGTTGATGTGTTATTTACAGGCTCCCATTTTTAAGGGTCTACAGTCGCCGCCTGACTGGCGTTGCTCACTGCCAGCTAACATCCCCTCATCCGGCGCTTTGCGCCGTCTTCCGCATGGGGATGGCTTTATCTGCTTAGCGCATTCCTGCACACACCGTCATCAGCATCATAATTTCTCTCCGTAGTCAAGCTTTTAAGCGCGCCGCATTGTCGGTGATGCATATCAATCAAAAAAGCCTTGCACATGGCAAGGCTTAATACACATAGGATACCCTAACCTTGCCGGACTCTCTGGACCGATTTAAAGGTGTTCTATTGACAACAAGATTATCATAGACCGTCCTGTTTGTAAAGAACAAGATGGACAATCCGGGCAGTTTTTTCTATGCCCGAATTGAAAATTCAAGTGCATAAGGAGCAGAGCGAATAAAAAGGCTCAAACCCAACTTTGTGATAGGATAAGTTGACTAAAACAGACCAAACACAAAGGAGAAGGGAATGAGCCAACCACAGTATAGCACGGACGGGAAAAAGTATATACATTTGAACGGGATAAAACGAGGACAAATCGAGGCATTGCGAAAAGACAGGCGGACTCAAGCATATATCGCTCGGTTTGTAGGCGTCTCGCAGAGCACGATCAGCCGGGAGTTAGCCAGGAACTCCGTTATACAGTTGGATTCAGAATTAATTGAGCATCACCGGTATTTCGCGGATGCAGCCCAGCGTCAGGCGTTGGAGCGCCAGAGCTGAAGCGGGGCGCGCATGAAATATCTTCAACATGCTGAAGCGATTAGACGGATTGAGGATGATGTACTGATTACGGAAGTGGTCGCCTGACGCTTCCGTGGAACGGTTGGAACAACTGAGCGGTAGGCGGGCCGGGATCACAGCGCGAACGTTTTACAATTATGTGGATTTGGGGCTGGTGCGCGTAAAACCGATAGATTTGTCACAGAAGACCCGGCGGAAGAATAAGGCGCACCGGATAAAAACCAAAACGCGTGAAATTGGCACGCGAATCGACTTAAGACCACCGTGCGTTGAAAACCGTGAAGAATTTGGCCACTGGGAAATAGACGGTGTCATTGGCAAGGCCGCCGACCAAACAGAGTTGATGACTCTATTGGAACGCAAGACTCGAAATGCCATCGTAATGAAACTTGAAAGCCGGACACAGGCTGCGGTTGTAAAGGCATTGCATCGGCTTGAGCAAGAATTCGGAAGGGATTTTCCGGTTGTTTTCAAGAGTATCACCAGCGATAACGGCAGCGAATTTCTGAACTTTCGGGAGATGGAGAAATCTCGTTACAGAAACCGACATACCCGCACAAAGATGTACTATGCGCATCCCTACTGTGCCAGCGAACGCGGCAGTAACGAGAATTGTAACGGCCTGCTGCGTCGGTTCGTTCCGAAAGGGAAAAGTATTGACACCATACCGGAGGATACAATACGATTGATCACAACGTGGCTAAATGCGCTGCCCCGAAAGATACTTGGTTACCGAACCGCCAAGGAGGCTTTTGATGAAGAACTGGCGGCTATTCAGATTCAGGGGGAAGTGGCCCGCGCAATCAGATAAAGCCCGCCTCGCCTTCGGCTCGTCAGGCTTTATCTGATTGACATCTATAAACTCTATACGTTTTTAGAAACTCCCTATCGCAATTATGCACTCGTTTTTTCACTCCGGGAGTTTTTTCTATGTCATTCTCAAAAGCACCGAGTGATGACTGAGCGGCTTACGCCTCCTTCGCCATCAAATCTCTGCGGTGATGGCACAGCGCAATATACGCCGTTTCATCCACCTCGCGGATGATCGTCTCGAGCTCGTCGTCGCCGAACGCCGTGGTGCGGCCTTCGGTAAATTCCTTGTCGATCTCGGTCTTGATCGTGATAATCAGCGGCTCCTGCTTGCCCATGGCGGATTCGCCTTTGAGCTTGAAGTGCGAGTTCATCCAGTGCGCAATGCCCGCAAGCCCCGAATGCGCGTCCACCGCCACCGTCACGGGGCGCTTCAACAGCTTTTCGGTGTTGAATATGTTGTAAATCTCCTCGTCCTTCAAAAGGCCGTCTGCGTGAATGCCCGCGCGTGTGGAGTTGAAGTTGCGCCCCACAAACGGTGTTCTCGCATTGATCTCCGTCCCGAGCTCGTTCTCGAAGTATTCGGCGAGCTCCGTGATCACGGTTAAATCCATGCCGTCCGTCGTGCCTTTGAGGCCGCAGTATTCCATCACCATCGCTTCGAGCGGACAGTTGCCTGTGCGCTCGCCGATACCGAGCACCGAGCAGTTGACCGACGATGCGCCGTAGAGCCAAGCCGTGGCCGAGTTCGTGACGACCTTGTAAAAATCGTTGTGTCCGTGCCATTCGAGCAGCTCGGACGGGAACCCCGAATACTGGTGCAGCCCGTATACGATGCCCTGTACGCTGCGCGGCAGAGACGCGCCCGGGTATGTGATGCCGTACCCCAGCGTATCGCACATACGGATCTTGATCGGCACGCCCGTTTCCTGCATGAGCTTCATCAGCTCATCCGCAAACGGAATCACGAAGCCGTAATAGTCGGCACGCGTGATGTCTTCCAGATGGCAGCGCGGCTTGATGCCGAAATCAATCGCCATTTTGATCACGTCGAGGTATTTTTCCATCGCCTGTCCGCGTGTTAAGTTCATCTTTTTAAAGATATGGTAATCCGAGCAGCTCACAAGTATGCCCGTTTCCTTGATGCCGAATGTTTTGATCAGCTCAAAGTCCTTCTGGCTCGCGCGTATCCACGCGGTCACCTCGGGGAATTCGTACCCGAGGTCAAGACAAGCCTGCAGCGCTTCCTTATCCTTCTGGGTGTACACAAAAAACTCGCTCTGACGGATGATGCCCTTGGGGCCTCCGAGCCGGTGCAGCATTTTGTATACATCAATCACCTGCTGGACGGTGAACGGCGAGCGCGACTGCTGTCCGTCGCGGAATGTGGTATCCGTGATCCATATGTTCTCAGGCATGCGCATGGGAACGGAACGGTGGTTAAAAGCAATTTTCGGCACCGAGTCGTAATCGAACATATCGCGGAAGAGCTGCGGCTCCTCAACGTCCTGAAAAGAAAATTTATAGTCATTCTCCTGCAGCAGATTCCATCTTCTGTCAACGCTTCTCATGTCATCACCCTTCATTTTCTGTTATCCCCTTTCAGGCTGTAAGCGACAAAACAAACTCCTTTATCCGCTCAAGCCCCTTTTTAATATTGTCTTCGCTGACCGCATAGCTCAGACGCACGTAATCGTCGGCGCCAAAGGCGATGCCCGGCACCACGGCCGTCAGCGTTTTTTCGAGCAGCAACTCGGAGAAGTTCAAAGACCCCGTGATCTCTATACCGTCAAACTTCTTTCCGACCAGCTGCGAGATATTCATCATCACATAGAACGCGCCGCCCGGCATCTCGCATGAGAGGCCGTCAACATCGTTGATGAGACTGCAAAGCAGCTTGCGCCGCTTGTCGAAAACCTCTTTCATGTGCTTCACCTGATCCTGCGGACCCTGCAGCGCTTCGACGCTTGCATACTGCGCAATCGAGTTCGGGTTGGATGCCGCATGCGATTGGTAAGCGCCCATCACCTTAGCGAGGTCGCGTGTGCTTGCGGTGTATCCGATTCGCCAGCCGGTCATCGCGTATGTTTTGCTCATGCCGTTGACGACGACGGTTAAATCTTTGATCTCTTTGCCGAGCGAGGCGATGCTCACATGCTCGCCTTCATAAATCAGCTCATCATAAATTTCGTCGGATACCACAAAAATACCCGCCTCCACCGCCACCCTGGCAATGGCCTCAAGCTCGCTGCGCGAATACACCGCGCCGCACGGGTTGGAGGGCGAATTCAATATCAATGCTTTTGTTTTGTCTGTAATGGCGGCACGGATCTGCTCCGCCGTCGCCTTGAAGCTGCTTCCCGTCTCGATGTACACCGGCACGCCGTCCGACATCAGCACGAGCTCAGGATAGGTGAGCCAATAAGGCGAAGGGATAATGACCTCGTCGCCCGGGTTTAAAATGGCCGCAAATATGTTGAACAGTGAATGCTTGGCACCGTTGGAAACGACGATATCCTCGGGCGAATAGTCAAGGCCGCATTTTGCATGAAGCCTTTTGGCTATCGCGGCACGCAGCTCTGCCGAGCCCGAAGCGGGCGTGTATTTTGTAAGCCCCATATCCAGCGCT
This sequence comes from Bacillota bacterium, assembly GCA_023408075.1. Taxonomy (GTDB): domain Bacteria; phylum Bacillota; class Clostridia; order Christensenellales; family SZUA-584; genus SZUA-584. Next base: position 18,646 of record JAEYKW010000051.1, read on the forward strand.
TTTTTCGCGGCTGCTTTGATATTCTCGGGTGTATCGAAATCGGGCTCACCTGCGCCGAACCCCACAACATCACGGCCTTCGCTTTTGAGCTTTTTTGCCATCGCGTCAATTTTCAGTGTTGCTGACGGGGCAATGTTAACAGCTTTGCTGGATAATATCATAAAAACCTCCATTGGCTTATCGCAATTTGCATATTAATTTATCAGAACCTTCATTTGAACGTATGATAACACATTATATTCGGCTTTACAACTATAATTGCATGATTTTTTGCATGACAGTGAAAAAAATATTGCATCTCGCAGAGCACAGCCTGTCTATCACACGTTTATATAGTTTCTCTCATATATTTTTAGTGGAGGGGATATGATTGAAACAACTCATCGTGCTGTATGGGGATAACTGCGGCTACTGCAAAAAAGCCAAAATGCTGCTCAAAAGGGCGCTGGGTACGCATCCGGAATTCCTTGCGCTCGATATCCGTTATGTATCCGAGCTGGACGGCGAAGCGAAGCCGCTCCAGCACCAGCTTATCCCTGCATTCTTTTGCGGCGGCAGGCTGTTCTTTGAGGGCAATCCGGATATGAGCATTGTCATGGCAGCGCTTCACAGCTGCCTTGAAGACGGTAAATAGCCGTTTTGTCACAGAATCTACCAATATTATATGAAAAAAGTATTAACAAAGGCGCTGTCCCTTGATTATTCTTCGGCGTTCTATTAAAATGACCAAAAAAGGGAGGGATAGCTATGTCAAATTTTGTGATAGGTACATGCTCCACATCGGATCTGCCCACGTCTTATATTGAAAAGAACAAGCTGCTGCTGCTTAAATTCTCGTACACCATTGACCATACCGAATACAAAGACGGAGATATGGACCCCAAGACGTTTTTCGACCTGGAGCGCGACGGCAAGCTGCCCACCACGTCTCAGCTCAACCCCGCAGATATCATTCCCGGCTTTGACAGGGTGCTGTCGTCGGGCGATGACCTTTTGTATATCGCGTTTTCATCCGGTCTGTCCGGAAGCTATAACAACTTAAGCCTTGTGGCTCAGGATATGCGCGAAAAATATCCCGACCGCAAAATCTATGTGATCGATTCGCTCTGCGCATCGCTTGGGCAGGGGCTGCTCGTGGATTACGCCATCAAGATGCGCGATGCGGGCAAGCCCATTGACGAGGTGGCCAAATGGGTCGAAACCAACAAACTGGGGCTTAACCACTGGTTCACCGTGGACAGCTTGGGCCACTTAAGGCGCGGCGGGCGCGTGACGGGCGCGGCGGCGTTCGTGGGCAATCTGCTGCACATTAAGCCGGTGCTCAATGTGGATTTTGCGGGGCATCTGATTCCGCGGGAAAAGGAACAGGGACGCAAGCGCGCACTCAAATGCCTGATTGAAAAGATGGAAGAGTATATTTATCAGCCGGATGGCCAGACGGTGTTTATCAGCCACGGGGACGACCTTGAGGCGGCGGAAAAGCTCGCCGGGATGGTGAGAGAGCACTTCCCCACCGTCGGTGAGATCATGATCAATCCGCTCGGCGCGGTGGTTGGGGCGCATGCGGGCCCGGGGACAATCGCGCTGTTCTTCATGGGGAAATCAAGATAAAACGAAATAAGATTTACAGGCTTCGGCGATTGCCGGAGCCTTTTTTATCCCTAAATTTCTTTGAATGTAATCTGAAATAAATCATATAATAAACTAGATCAAATAGACTCACTTGACCAACTTGGCCAACATACGTATAATGAGGTGTAAGATGAAAAAGAAAACACAGGAGGAAATCAAAATGGAGGCAGCTGCTCATCAAGTGCCTATTCCGCTTTCGGAAGCAAAAAAGGATTTTTCGCGCCTCTATAAGCAAGCCGAAGCGGGAAAGGAAGTTATCACAACAATTAAAAATTCCGGCTTATCCAATGTCTCTTTGGTCAACAGCGACATTCTTGCCGTTGTTTTAGACGGTCTGATTATTCCTATCGAAGAAACGCCAGATGAAAGATTGGGCGGCGTGACAATCGCCATCCCCTATCTGCCTATGTACGGAGAGGGTGAAACACGCGAACAAGCCGTGGAAAGCCTTATTGACGCTGTCATCGAATTTCGCGAAGCGTATACAGAGAATTTGGAGCTTTACAAGCGTTCCGAGTCTGCGTTCAACCAAGCGATCATGCTCAAGCTGCTGCGCTGCGGCAATGACAGAGAAGCGATTCGCGCTGCTTTGAAAGTGTGAATGAATGGGCTGCACTTTCAACCATGGTGAAATCGCGAGACTGCTGCGTCATTTCAATATGAAGAAGCGCAAAAACGGTTTTATTTATGAAGGCACGGGACGAGACGGCAAATGGCGCAGCGCCAAGTTTGACTATCATAAGGACAGAGATGAACTGAGAAAAGGAACCGCGCTCAATATTGCCCAAAGCCTCGGTTTTGCAACGCTCGAAGAGATGAAAGACTATTACAATAGCATTTAAGCATCCGGATATGTAGTGTCTAATTGCTTTAGCGAGACACTAATGATTTCCAATTTTTATATTACAATATATATACTATATGGGTAATGTTTTATCAAGAAGTTTGCCCAACTTATAATGTTGCGTTTCTTTCCATTTACCCAACTCCTGCCCCTATGAAATCATCCTCTAGAAATACGAATTACTTACCAATAAGGATATGCTCTTTTCATATTTGTCCCCTCCCCCTCATATATTTTTTTAAGAACACTTTACCAATACGGAGGAGAAATATGAGATACTCACGAATGATGTCCCAACCACCCCCTAGAAGGAAAAAGCGATACGGAAACCTGATACTCATTGCTGTGATACTCGGCATCACCGTCTATTTCGTCACGGCCGGCGCCGCAGGCGGCTGGCTCGCCGAGAACATCATCAACCCCGTCTTCAACAGCGACCCCTCATCCGCGGCAGCCGCCACACCCGGCGCTTCACTGAGCCCCGCCCCTACCGTGCAGGACAATGCAGCTCCCAGCGAGTCGTCTGCAAACGCCACCCCGCAGGCCGTCAGCCTGCCGGAGGTCTCCGGCACCCGCGCCGAAGAACAGATCAAAGTGGACAGCGTCGCGCTCTTTACATTGCAGGCGGGCGCATTCTCGGATGAAGCCAACGCGAAAAGCGCCGCTTCCGAAATCATCGCACGCGGCGGCGCAGGCTATGTCGCGTTCGACGGCAACCTCTACCGCGCGCTGATTGCCGGGTACACCAGCGAAGACAACGCGAAGAGCGTGAAAACCGAACTCGAAACGCAGGGCGTCATCAGCACGGTTTATAAGCTCGAATCGGGCGCACTCGAATTCAAAGTCGGGGCGGAGCAGTCGCAGATCGACGCGATAAAGGGCTGCTTCACGCTCGTTTCCGATACGGTGACCTCTCTGCAGCAGATCATATTTGATGCCGACAAAGGCACCAACGTGGACGATAAAATCACCGCGCTCAAAGCGAACGCGCACACCGTCACCGACAATTTCAAAAGCGCCATCACACCCGGCACAGCCGCCACCGACAAGCTCTCGGCCTATATGGACCGCTTCTGCACGGCCCTTGATAATATTCCGCTGTCCGCCGGTGCCGCAGCCGTAGATTTTTCCTCCAAGTTGAAGTATAATATCATCGGTATTGTTGTCGATTATTCGACATTTTTGGATGAATTAAGTCAGAACTGACGGACGAGTTTTGATACAAGCAACTTACGGAGGACATATATGACAATCGCTGAAGCAGCCGCAATCATCGGGGCGACCCCGATTTGCGGCGAAGAACACATGGACAAGCTTTTAACATCGGGCTGCGGCGCCGACCTCATGAGCGACGTGCTCGCGTTCGCCAAAGACGGCAGCATACTGTTGACCGGCATGGTGAACCAGCATGTGATCCGCACGGCGGAGATGCTCGATGTGCTCTGCATCACGTTTGTGCGCGGCAAAAAGCCGACGGAGGACATTATCGACCTCGCAAAGCAGACAGGCGTCACGCTGCTTTGCTGCGACGATACGCTTTACGAGGCGTGCGGCAAGCTCTACGAAAAAGGCCTCCCTCCGTGCAGAAGGGTTTAGCCTATGGCGGATGTTTTTAAGGAAACATTTGACATCTCAGCCGGCGATTTTGCGAGCGCGGGCGAAGCTTCGGCCAAAATAAAAGGCATATTGCGGGTGATCGGCATCGACCCTTCGCTGACGCGGCGCGTGACCATCGCGTCTTACGAAGCCGAGCTCAATATGATCATTCACAGCCATGGCGGCGTGATGACGCTGGAGATTTCCCCCGACACCATAAAGCTTCACTGTGCCGACACGGGCCCCGGTATCGCCGATATTGACATGGCGATGCGCGAAGGCTATTCCACCGCGCCTTCCGACGTGAGGATGATGGGCTTCGGCGCGGGCATGGGGCTGCCCAACATGAAAAAGAACAGCGACGATTTTTCGATTGTATCGGATACGGACGGCACTGTTTTGAATATGAGGTTTATTATTTAATTTAAGGCGGCATGTCATGAATACGTATTTTCATTCGGTGCGGCTCGATCGCGATAAGTGCAAGGGCTGCACCAACTGCATTAAGCACTGCCCCACCGAAGCCATCCGCGTACGGGGCGGCAAAGCGCAGATCATCGCGGAGCGGTGCATCGACTGCGGCGAATGCATCCGCGTGTGCCCGTACCATGCGAAGATCTCGTATACCGATCCGTTTTCGGACATCGGGCGGTTCAAATACAAAATCGCGCTGCCTGCGCCCGCGCTTTACGGACAGTTTAAGAACTTAAGCAGCATTGACCGCGTGGTGGTGGCACTCAAGCTGATGGGCTTCGACGATGTGTATGAGGTGGCGCGCGGCGCGGATATTGTGAGCTGCGCGATACAGGAGAAAATTCAGGACAAGGACAACCTGCCTGTGATTTCGTCGGCCTGCCCGGCCATCGTGCGCCTGATTCAGGTGCGCTTTCCGAACCTCATCGACAACATCATTGACCTCTTATCGCCGATGGAGGTGGCGGCTTCGGTCGCCAAGCGCGAGTATGCCAAAAAGCACGGCGTCAGCTTAAAGGATATCGGCGCGTTTTTCATTACGCCCTGCCCCGCCAAAATGACAAGCATCAAAAACCCGTATGGCATCGACAGCAGCAACGTGGACGGCGCGTTTTCTGTGATCGATATTTACGGTCTGCTCGCAGGACAGCTCAAAAAGCCCGGCATCGTCACGCTCGAAGGCGCGACGGCTTCCGTTTGCGGTGTGGGCTGGGCCAATTCGGGCGGCGAAGCCGCCGCCGCAGGCATCACCAATTCTCTCGCGGTGGACGGCATCGGCAACGTGATCAAGGTGCTCGAGGAAATCGAGAACTTAAAGCTGACCGATCTGCAGTATTTTGAGGGGCTCGCGTGTCCCGGCGGCTGCGTGGGCGGCCCGCTCACGTTTGAAAACCCGTATGTGGCGCGTACGCGCATCAAAACGCTGTCCGCGAAAATAGAAAATACCGCCCCCTCGTTCGATTACGCCCAGAATTATATCCACGACGGCACCGTCGATTTCCGCCAACCCGTCAAGGCGCGCCCCGTGATGAAGATCGACGCGGACATGGTCACCGCGATGAAGAAGCTCGAGGCGATCGAGGAAATCGCCAAGCGGCTGCCCGGGCTCGACTGCGGCTCGTGCGGCTCTCCCTCGTGCCATGCGATGGCCGAGGATATCGTACTCGGCGACGCGAAGGAAATGGACTGTGTGTTCAAGCTGCGCGACAAGGTCACAAGCCTCGCCGAACAGATGGTGGAACTCACAGGCAGGGACAAAAAAGGAGACAGATAGATGACAACAGGCGAGCTCATACAAAACACGGGATGGAAGCCGCTGACGGAGATTCAGGACGGCACCGTTTCTTCCGCTTATATATGCGACCTGCTAAGCTGGGTGATGGCGCACGCGCAAAACGGCACCGCGTGGGTCACCGTGCAGGCGCACCTCAACGTGGTCGCGGTCGCGTCGTTGACCGGCTGCGCCTGCGTGATTATCCCCGAAAACATCGCCGTTTCGCAGGAAGTGCTCGATGCCGCCCGCGACAAGGGCGTTACGATGCTCAGCGCCCCGTGCTCGTCTTACGGCGCGGCGCGCGCGCTCAGCGGTATGGGCATCGGCGAAGTGCGATGACCCGCTGCTACGACCTGCACATCCATTCGTGCCTTTCCCCCTGCGCCGGCGACGACATGACGCCCGCCAACATTGCGGGTATGGCCTATATCAAGGGGCTCTCGCTCATTGCGCTCACCGACCACAATTCAGGAGCCAATCTGCCCGCAATATCCGAAGCCGCCGCTGCCTACGGCCTGATACTCGTTCCGGGCATGGAGGTCACCACGAGCGAAGAAGTACATGTGCTCACCTACTTTGCCGATGTGGATACGGCCGTCGCCTTCGGCGAGCAGCTATACGGCTCGCTGCCCGGCATACAAAACCGGCCGGATATTTTCGGCAATCAGCTGATTATGGATACCAAAGACACCGTCGCGGGGACGCTTCCCAAGCTGCTGCTGCAGGCCGCCCCCTATACGATTGACGATGTGGTGCGCATGGCCAAAGAGCGTGACGGGTGCGCGGTGCCCGCCCACATCAACCGCGATTCGTTTTCTGTGCTTGCCAACTTAGGGTTCATCCCGCCCAATCTTTTCGGGTGCGTCGAGGTGGCGAAAAACCTCCCCTGCCCCGATCTTCGCGGCCATTACCGCATCTTTCATTCCTCCGACGCGCACGAGCTCGGCGCCATCGCCGAGCCGCTCGAAACGCTCTGCGGCATAGAGAGCGCCGGAGATTTTATAGATTTTGTCAATAACTTCTAGTATCTGTTTCCGAACGTAAGTTTTCATTCTTTTTACTGAACATTATTAATTTTTTCACAAATAACATGTGCAATCACGTGTAGAATGTGTTAGAATATGCGCTGGATGTTTTGATATTTTTTTAACAAACTATTTGAAATATTTTTTTCAGGAGGGGTAGCCATGACCAATGTGGATGGTAAATTGATGCGCGAAGAGCTCATCAGTTTTATCGCAGAGCAGAAGAAAAAACCAGGCCCGCTTATGCCCATCATGCAAAAAGCACAGTCGCTGTTTGGCGCGCTGACGATTGATGTGCAGGAACTCATTGCCGAGCAACTCGGTATTCCCATGAGCGACGTCTACGGAGTCGCCACCTTTTATTCACAGTTTGCACTCGAACCGAAGGGAGAGCACATCGTCAGCGTCTGCATGGGCACCGCCTGCTATGTGAGAAACATAGAGAAGGTGATGGAGAAGCTGAGCGAGGAACTCGGCGTCGCGCCGGGGCAGACCACGCCGGACAAAAAGTTTACGCTGGAAGCCACCCGCTGCCTCGGATGCTGCGGCCTTGCCCCCGTCATCATGATCGACGATCAGGTGTTCGGACGGTTGGTTCCTTCGGATGTGCCGGACATTCTCGCGAAATTCGAAAAGTAAGCCATGCGCGATATTTCCTTGCACATTCTTGACATCGCCGAGAACTCCATCCGTGCGAACAGCACACTGGTTGACATCAGCATGACCGTCAATAAAGCAAGCGATGAACTCGTCATCACCATCGGCGACAACGGGTCCGGTATGAGCAAAGAAATGCTGGAGAGTGTGAAAAGCCCTTTTATCACATCGCGAACCACAAGAAAAGTCGGCCTTGGCATACCGCTGTTTACGGCAAGCTGTGAAGCAACGGGCGGACACCTTGATATCGAGTCTGAGCCAGGCGTGGGCACAAAGCTGACCGCGCACCTCGGTTTCTCACATATCGACCGTCCCCCGCTTGGAGACATTGCAGAAACCATCGCCACACTGACGATCATGAACCCTTCTATCGACTTTGCATTTTCCGCAAATTCAGGTGAAGCGTTTGAATATGACACCAGGCAGATCAAGGCGACTTTGGGGGATGTTCCCGTCACGCATCCGCAGGTGATGGCGTTCATCCGTGAATATTTACAGGAAGGACTCAAACAGGTTTTTGGAGGTAACGAAATATGAAATCTTTACAAGAGCTCGAAGCAATCAGGAACAAAACGTTGTCTGAGATAGATATCCGCAAAAAAGGCGAAGGCATACGCATCGTGGTCGGCATGGCCACCTGCGGCATCGCTGCGGGCGCGCGCCCCGTGCTCACCGCACTGGTGGAAGAAGTATCAAAGAGGAATTTAAAAGACGTGACCGTCTCTCAGACAGGCTGCATCGGCGCCTGCCGCTTAGAGCCGATCGTTGAAGTGTTTGCGCCCGATAAGGATAAGGTGACCTATGTGAAGGTGAGCCCGGATATGGCCGGCCGTATCATCGCCGAGCATATCGTAAACGGCAACCCCGTCACCGAATACACGATCGGCTACGACGAAGAGAATACGAAATAGGAGGGCAAAAACATGGATATATTCCGTTCTCATGTACTCGTCTGCGGCGGTACCGGATGTACATCGTCCGATTCGCCGAAGATCATGGATAAATTTAATGAAGAAATAAGCAAAGCCGGCCTCGATAAAGAAGTCAAGGTTGTCAGAACAGGCTGCTTTGGCCTGTGTGAAGCGGGCCCCGTCGTGATCGTGTATCCCGAGGGCAGCTTCTACTCGCATGTGAAGGTGTCGGACGTGCCCGAAATCGTCAGCGAACACCTGCTGAAGGGCCGCATTGTGCAGCGTCTCTTATTTCACGAGGTCAGCCATGACGTCGAGATGTCGCTGGATAACATCGGCTTTTACAAAAAGCAAAAGCGTATCGCGCTGCGCAACTGCGGCGTGATCGATCCGGAGCGCATTGAAGAATACATCGCGTTTGACGGCTACAAAGCGCTCGGCAAGTGCCTCACTGAATACACGCCCCAGCAGGTCATCGACGTGGTCAAGCAGAGCGGCCTTCGCGGGCGCGGCGGCGGCGGCTTCCCCACCGGCCTCAAGTGGCAGTTCTGCGCGAACGAAAAGAACGAGCAGAAATATGTGATCTGCAACGCCGACGAAGGCGACCCGGGCGCGTTCATGGACAGAAGCGTGCTCGAGGGCGACCCGCATGCGGTGCTGGAAGCCATGGCGATTGCGGGCTACGCGATCGGCGCAAATATGGGCTATATCTATGTGCGCGCGGAATACCCCATCGCGGTCAAACGCCTCGAAATAGCGATCGGGCAGGCACGTGAGATGGGCCTGCTCGGCAAAGACATATTCGGCACCGGGTTTGAATTCGACATCGATATCCGTCTCGGCGCGGGCGCGTTTGTCTGCGGTGAAGAAATGGCGCTGATAGCGTCCATCGAAGGGCACCGCGGCGAACCGACACCCAAACCGCCGTTTCCGGCGCAGAGGGGGTTGTTCGGAAAACCGACGATCATCAACAACGTTGAAACTTTTGCGAACGTTGCGCAGATAATATTGAATGGGCCCGAATGGTTTGCGTCCATGGGCACCGAGAAGAGCAAGGGCACCAAGGTGTTCGCTCTCGGCGGCAAAATCAACAACACAGGCCTTGTGGAAATTCCGATGGGCACGACGATGCGCGAGATCATATTCGAAATCGGCGGCGGCATCCCGAACGGCAAGGCTTACAAAGCGGCTCAGACGGGCGGTCCCTCGGGCGGCTGCATTCCGTCCAGCCATCTTGATACCCCCATCGACTACGATTCGCTGACAGCGCTCGGCTCGATGATGGGCAGCGGCGGCCTCATCGTGATGGACGAGGACAACTGCATGGTGGACGTGGCGCGCTTCTTCCTCGACTTCACGGTCGATGAATCGTGCGGCAAATGCCCCCCGTGCCGTATCGGCACCAAGCGCATGCTCGAGATTTTGGAGCGCATCGTGGCGGGCCGCGGCGAAGACGGCGATATCGAAAAGCTCGAAATGCTCGGCGAAAACATCAAGAACGCGGCGCTCTGCGGCCTTGGCAAAACGGCTCCGAACCCCGTGCTCTCGACGATCAAGTATTTCCGCGATGAATACGAAGCGCACATATACGATAAAAAGTGCCCCGCCGGCCACTGCAAGGCGCTGCTCAATTACATCATAGACAAGAGCAAGTGCATCGGCTGCAGCGCCTGCGCAAGGGTCTGCCCCACCAATGCCATCACCGGCAAGGTGAAGGAGCCGTATGAGATCGACCAGAGCAAGTGCATCAAATGCGGCGCGTGCATTGAGAAGTGCAAATTCGGCGCGATCGAGAAGAAATAAGAAAGGAGCAGACAGGTTATGATATCTTTAACGATAGATGGAGTCAAAGTGGAAGTTCCTGATAACACTTCGGTTCTCGAAGCGGCCAGGGCTGCCAGCATTAAAATACCGA
>JAEYKW010000009.1 GCA_023408075.1 Bacillota bacterium
TCAATCCGGGTTTTGCAATTTCCGTTGAATGATGGAACAGTGGAAACCCTAATCACAAATATACTGGACGCAAGTTTCACTGTGGAAGATTTCAAATATCTATATCATCTTCGCTGGAGCATAGAGGGAAAGTATGACGAGCTAAAGAACACGATGAAAATAGAAGCGTTTTCAGGGACGACACCTATAGCTGTACTGCAGGATTTTTATGCAACTATGTTCTTATCAAACATGGTCAGATACGCTGAAATGGACTGCGAAGCGGATCTGGAGGCAGATAAAAAGAGCCAAGAGAAAAGGTATGAGTATCAATTAAATAAAACAATAGCTATTGCTGCCGTAAAAGATTCCTTTATCGAGCTTATCTTGGAGCAGAACCCACAAAAACAACAGCGTGCGCTTCAACGATTGAGCAAGAGGCTTATCACAAACACTATTCCAAAGAGACCCGGGCGTTCTTATGAACGGCGTCGCAAGCATACAGCTTCTAAGTTCCCTCAGAACCGGAAAGATATATAATTGCTTTATTATACCAGATTAGCTTGATGACATTGCTCTGAGGAGGGGGCTGGCACCGACAGGTGACTGGGGGAGAGAAAATGTCTAGACTGTAACCTATAGGACGCGGCATCCCCGTCGCACATGCTACGAAGGCGCGCTTCGGAAATCGCGCCCTACGGAATCGGGTTTTCAATATCATGCCTGTTCGTAGGGTGCGGCATCCACCTGTGACCCAAAGGGTTATGACGCGCCTGATGTTATTCCGCGATAATACCGCTTTTTTATTTCACGGACTTGGGATATAATGGGTTAACTCTAGGACAACAATCAAAAGGCGGGCTTTATGGACAACTGTGAAATCTGCGAAATGAGGGGCGATGAACTTGAGCTTTGCGTGCAGACGGTGCGCGCCGCGTTTTCGACTGTGGCAAAAACATTCGGGCTCACCGAGGTGAACTGCCCCACGAACGCGGCTTTTATGAACAATGAACGGTTGCTGTATGACCACGATAACGGCAATTTGATGTACGCGCTCAAAGAAAACGGTTGCATCGCCGGATTCATGCAGCTCGAAAATAACGGCGATGGCCGTTTTGAACTCAAAAACATCGCTGTCGTGCCGGATTGCCGCCATAAGGGCTTCGGCAAAATGCTGCTCGACTTTGCCAAGCAAAAGGTGAAGCAGCTCGGCGGCAATAAGATATCCATCGGCATTATTGAGGAGAACACGGTGTTAAGGCAATGGTACGAACAGAACGGCTTTGTGCATCTCGGCACGAAAATTTACGACCATCTGCCCTTCACCGTCGGCTTTATGGAAACGGCGGTCGAATAAATGAAGGGGAGTCTTAGGCAGATACTGTCCGCCGAGCATATCGGCAAAACATACGACAGCCATAGCGTGCTCAAGGATATCAGCCTTGGCATCGGCAGGGGCGAGGCTGTCGCGTTCGTCGGCGAAAACGGCTGCGGCAAAAGCACGCTGATCCGCATACTCTGCGGGCTGACCCGTCCGTCTAAAGGGCGCGTGTCGATGTCGCCCGATATCAGCCTTGTGCTGGTTCCCGACCGGTTCGACAAGGTCAACATGACGATTCCGCGTTTTATGAGCCACATGCTGGCCATGGACGGCGCTAAGCCCGAGGCGGCGGAGCCGTATTACAAAGCGTTCTTTCTCGATGGCATGCTTGATACGCCGATGAAGTATTTAAGCAAGGGCACGCTGCAAAAGGCGGCGGTGATTCAGGCGCTTGCGGCGTCGCGCGATATCATGTTCCTCGACGAGCCACTCTCGGGGCAGGACGCGGCCTCGCAATCCCATTTTGCTCACGAACTCAAAAAGAGGAAAGCGGCAGGCGTGGCTATCGTCATGGCCTGTCACGAACCGTTGCTGATTGAGGAGCTTGCGGACACCATTTATCAGATCAAAGACGGCATGCTCATGGACGGCGAAAGCTATGTTTTCGAGCGCGGCAAGTCGCGCTGCGTGTTCTTGGCCGAGCTGGGCGGCGCGGATATATCGGACAAACTCAAAGCAGCCGGGGCGGAAACGACGGCTTTGGGACGGCTGACCAGAATAGAAGCTGACCGAAGCAAGGCCAGAGAGCTTTTCGTTTTGCTCACGGCGCATGAAAATGTGCGCATCGTCAAGTACGACGAGACGGAGGACGTATGCTGAAGGCCGTATACAGGTTTGAGAGGGACAAGCTGTTAAGAAGCAGCCGCCTGATCGTGCCGTTGCTGATACTCTTTGCGTACATCGGTATCGCATACGCGGTCGGGCCGCAGAGTATACTCAGCAGCTTCAGCATTTGCTCAATACTGCTGTTTATATTGATGGCGAGCATCGGCATGATGGAGGACGATGCGGGCTATGCGATGATTGAGCAGACCGTACTCGTGCGGCTGCGCAAAAAGTCGCTGTTTTACGTTGGCAAGGCGGCGCTGATGGCGGCGGTGAGCCTTGTATTCGCGGTTGTCGCGGTGTTTGCGCCGGTGCTCATTCATTTTTCCAAAGGCGGCGCTCTGTTCAGCCGCGGCATCATGATTTCCGATGTGCTGTCGGGCTTTGTGCTGTTTGCGCTCACGGGGCTTTGCGGGGGTGTGACGGGGCTGTTTGTGAATCACAGAATCATCGCGAACCGGAAAGTTGCGATACTTGCTTGCATCGCGTTTGCGCTGCTGGCTGTGATTAAAGGGGCGATGAACACGCAGGTGGAGGCGCTCAAGTACGTGACTTGGATTCTGCCGCCCGTGCATGACCTCAGCGTGGCATACAGCAAAGGCGATATTTTCAATTTTGGCGCGACATGGGGGTATTTCCTCTGGCTTGCGGGCTATAGTGGATTAGAAATCATCGCTTATGTGGCGATACTGCGCAGAAGGGGCGTGGAGTAAAAAACAAATCGAGGCAGATTGATGGAACGTCTGAAAGGGCGTTCTTTTTTTGGAGACGGTTCAATCATATGTGACGGCATACAGCGGGCGATCACTGATCGCCCCTACAAATATTACATGCACGAATCGTAGGGAACGACCTCCGTGTCGTTCCGAAATAAGCAGATAAAGTCGCATTCCGGCGTCGGCGGGCGATCGATGATCGCCCCCACGGATGCAGCGCGAACCGTAGGGGCGGGCCTCCGCTTGTGCCCCATAGGGTATGCCCGCCCGTGAAGACCCAGAGCAAACAGTAATAAAATTCGCCAAATCCAAACAAACAGTATTCCTGTACCCCGGAGGGGTATATTATTCCGCAGCAGACACGCAATACCCCTTCGGGGAAATAGAATACTCTTTTAATCTGAACTAAATTTTTCAATGGGATATACGGCTCCACAAGAATCGTAGGGGCGGGTCTCCGCTTGTGCCCCATAGGGGTATGCCCGCCCTCTGTTAAACAACATGACCAATCCGCTGCTTGTGATTCCACACATATACCGCCGGTGATATCCCATTCATCAAAATAAAACATTCCGTGTTTATTCGCGCCCGCCCTGCAAATACTATTTCTGATTATTTTTGCAGGAGGACATAGCATGATACGCACAGACCTTGCGATGGAGGCGGCGCAGGCCGCGGGACAGATTCCCGGCGTCGAGGTGAAGAATGACGAGGTGAGCCCGGGCGTACAGCGCTCGCGCGTCACGGTGCTAAACGAAGAGGGCGAAAAAACGCTCGGCAAGAAAAAAGGCATTTATGTCACAATAGAGGCGCAGCAACTCGCGCAGGGTGATGCGGCGCTCGATGAAAACTGCTCCAAAGCGCTGGCCGCCGAGATACGCAACATGGCGGGCGACGCGCTCAATGGCGTTGTGCTCGTAGTGGGGCTCGGCAACCGCATGGTGACGCCAGATGCGCTCGGGCCGTCCGTCTGCGACAATGTATTCGTCACGCGGCACATTCACGAATACGCACCCGAAGGCATTGACGAACGCATCGGCAACGTGAGCGCGATTGCACCCGGCGTGCTCGGCATCACGGGCATTGAAACGGGCGAGGTGGTGGAGGGCGTGGTGGAACGCATGAAGCCGTCGCTTGTGATCGTGGTGGATTCGCTTGCCTCACGGAGCCTTGAGCGCGTACGCACCACGATACAGATCGCCAATACGGGCATTGCGCCCGGCGCGGGTATCGGCAACAAGCGAAAAGCGCTCGACCAGGATTCCCTCGGCGTACCGGTGCTGGCGCTCGGTGTGCCGCTCGTCGTGTACGCGTCCACGATCGCGGAAGATCTCATGCAGACAGCGATGGAGAAAACACCGACCGACGTAAACACGCGTCCCGGCGTCCAGCGCATATTTGATGCGATGAAGGATGTGCAGGGTGCGGATATGATCGTGACGCCCAAGGAAATCGACAAGGTGGTGTCGGATGTCGCGCGCATCATCGCGGACGCGCTCAATATTTCACTGCACAAGAACATGACGATAGAGGAAGTCCGGCGTTACATGCACTGATTCGAGGACGGATATCTCCTTTTCATTTTGCATACCTTTTGTTAGGAGTGCAAAATTATGAAGAGAATGAGAGACGGCCGTATCGTCTGTGTACCGATGCCATCAGATAAACCCCGCCGCATCCCGAATCGGCAGCCTTTTGTGTTTGTCAAGGCCGCGCTGGCTATTGCCGTCGTGGCCCTTTTGGCGTTCTCAATATTTTCAACGCTGAATAAAGCAGCAACGCAAGACGGAATGGCATTGAGCCATACGCCGCTTCCCGCCGATACCAATCGTATCGATGCGTCGGGCGAGGAGGCGGCACAGCAGGAAGACATCGCTTTTGACGTAACGCCCGACGACATCAAGATGGAAATATTGGGCTTTGCGAAAGATGCGCCCAAAGCATTTAAAGTCGGTTCGCAGGGCCCGCAGGTGCTGATCTATCACACGCACACGCGTGAAGCGTACCGACAGGAGACGGTGGACGCTTACGCTGAAGTCGGCGAATATCAAACCTTGCAGCAGTCGTACTCCGTTGTAGCGGTGGGCGATGTGCTGGCGGTGGAGCTGGAACGGTACGGCTTCACCGTGCTGCACGACACGACCGATCATGTACCGCCTTCGCAGAACACAGCTTACTCGCGCTCGCTTCAGACGATGAAAAAAGAGCTGAAGGATCACCCGACGCTGCGGTTGTTTATCGACTTGCACCGAGATGCGAACACGGACACCACGGATTTTGTGACGGTGGACGGGGACGAGTGCGCGCGCATCATGTTCGTGGTGGACAACGGCCAAGGCTACGATGTGAAGCCCGATTACGAATCGAATTTTAAGCTTGCGCAAGCGATCACCAACGAACTGGAGAGCATTCACAAGGGGTTCACGCGTCCCATCTGCATCAAATCTCACAGCCATAACCAGAACGTGACGGATATGTGCCTGCTGATTGAGGTGGGGCATAACGCAAACTCACTCGAACAAGCTAAGAACGCGGCCAAATACGCCGCGCTGGCTATCAGCCGCGTGGTGGCAATCGGCTGAACATCACAGTATGTATATATCCTTTTCGTTTTGCATACCTTTTATTAGGAGTGCTAAATGATGAAGAAATTGAGAGCCGGGCACATCACGCATGTGCCTTTGTATCCGCCCCGCCGCGCTGTGCGGCACCGCCCCTTGTTCATTTTAAAAGCTATGCTGATCGGCGCGATTCTGACGGGTCTCGCGTTTTCGGCTGTGCTGACGCTGCAAATGGGGAATATGCAGGAAGCCGTCGCGCTCGGCTCAGCTGAGCTGCCCGCAGACCGCAACCGCATTGATGCATCCGGGATAGAGAGCGTTTTTGCAGACAGCGTTATCGACCCGCGCCTGATCATCGGCACCGAGCTGCCCGTGATTTACGGCGTGAACCTCGACGAAGTCGAAATCGGCGAGACGGAGCATGAGGAGCAGCCGCAGCAGCCGGGCACGGATATTTATTTCGATGTGCTGCCCGAAGACATCAAGATGGAGATTCTTGATTTCGCGAACGACGAGCCAAAGAATTATAACATAGGCGCTGAGGGTCCCCAGATTCTGATCTACCATACGCACACGCTCGAAGCGTACCGCCAGATTGAAGGTCAGGAATATGTGGAGGCGGGCTCGTGGCGCACCGAAGATCACGACAGCTCGGTGGTGGCTGTGGGTGAGGTGCTTAAAAAAGAGCTTGAGTCTTACGGCTACACGGTGCTGCATGATATGACAAACCATGAGCCGCCGTCGCTGAAAACCGCGTATTCGCGCTCTCTTGAAACCATGGAGAAATACGCGAAGGAATACCCGTCGCTTCGGGTGTTTATTGACCTGCACCGCGACGCCTATAACGACGTGGAGGCGGGCAAGTCGGATTTTGTGACGGTGGACGGAAACGAATGCGCGCGCATGATGTTCGTGGTGGGCACGGGTGAAAAGTACGATGTGAAGCCGAACTACGAATCAAACTACAAGCTTGCGCTGGCGGTGACGAACGAGCTTGAGAAGATATGCAAGGGCATTACGCGCCCCATCCGCGTGAAAACGGGGCGGTATAATCAGCAGGTGTCGGATATGTGCTTATTAATTGAGGTGGGGCACAATGCGAACTCGCTGGAGCAGGCCAAGAACGCCGCGAAATACGCGGCGCTTGCACTCAGCAAGGTGATTGCGGTCGGGCAGTGAGATATTAGTATTCGTCACCTAAAGAAGTTTCCTTATCAGGAGACTTTTTTATTTTGATTGACCTGATGGTAACCATTTCATCGGGTTCAAGCAAACGTTTGGGAATGATATAACCTGATCGGGAGTTTAAAATAAAATAAAACCCATATTTGGATTCTTTAACGCTGCTAAAATCCCCCCACGGGACGCTTGAGGAGTCGACTTCGCTGGAAGTATGAAGGCCGATATTATCGAGTTTTATTTTTTGGGGTAGTCTGATAATTCTGTCGGTAGCATAGGTCTTTTTAACATTTCTTTTTAAAAACAAAACAGCAAGCAAAACTATTATGCAAACGATAATAACAGAAAGCATGACAGACAATAAAAAATTCGAAACTTCATTCAAACATATTGCCAAAGTAGCAAAAAAAACGATAATTGATGCGTAGATAAATGCTTTTTTGACAACCGCTAAATAGAAATGATAAAGATCCTCGGCGTTGATCTTAATTGTCTTTTCGAATTCCATACCATTCTCCTTAAATTTGTATTATGTTTTGGGAAACTTCTTATTGATTATTTCCTGAATCACAGCGGTTTCGCCGACATCGAGCAAGCGTTTGGGAATGACGATGCCGGGGCCTGCATTCAAAAAGAAATAGAATGCATGTTTCGTCTCTTTGGGTTTTCGAATATCTTCCCAAGAAATATTTGTGGTGCCCAGCTCACTGGTCCAGTGAATCCCCGTGTTGTTAATGGTGATATTCTTGGGCAGCTTAATGAGCCTGTATTCTTTTGCTGTATTGCGGCTTCGGCTTTTGATAATGTGGATATAATAAGTAATAAACAATAGTGAAAGAGTGAGCGAGCAGATAACCGCCGGAATGATAAAGAAAGTACTCTGAAACAGAAAATGAATCAGCAAAAAGCAAAAGATATAAACAGCTACTGATCCGATGATAATAAAACTCCTTCCGGCATATAAACCGTAACGGTAAATATCTGATGAATTGAGTTCTATCGTTTTTTCGAAATTCATGCCATTCTCCTTAAAGCGGCCTTTCGGAGACAGACAACAGCCGCATTTTATTCGGTTTGGCTTCTTTTGTAATAAGCGCCAGTGTCGCTGCCAGTTCATCTGCGCTCAGCTGCCGTTTGGGCAGCACAATCGCATTCGTTTTATGAATGTAAAAGAAAAAGACTGTTTTGGTTTCAATCACCCTAAACATGTTCCGCCACGCAAGGTTTGTCACACCCAACTTTCCCGTTGTGCTGACACCCGTTTCATTGATCACAACGCTGACGTCTCCGTTGGCCGAGTGAAACGCAGTGAGCGCTTTTTTTGACTTGTTTTTCAGCAGAAAGAAAAAGCCCAGCGTAAGCATTGCGGCAAGCCCCACCGGGAAAATCATGCTTTGCAGCGATAATTCGTTGCCGCTGAGGTTGACCGCCAGAAAAAGCAGAATCGTCGCAGCAGGAATGATCACAAAGAGCTTTCCGAATATCCTGGATATAAATTCCATGAAATCTGATGCCTGAAGTTCGAGCGTTTTTCTGATTTCCATAGAAACTCCTTTTAGTAAGCTGATATTTGTTATTATACATAATACTGGCATCAACGACAATACGGGTTGATCTTGAGCCGAGAGATGTCAGCCGCTATCGGAAATGAGATTCAACAGTTGAAAACAGCGCCGCGTGTGGAGTATAATGTTTGCATCATTTCGTACGGGAGAAAAGATGAACTGCAAACCGATCGGTTTATTTGATTCAGGCGTGGGCGGAATCAGCGTCCTCAAAACAGCCTTCAAGCTGATGCCAAGCGAAAACTATATCTACTACGGCGATAATCTCAACGCACCCTACGGAGAAAAATCGGAAGAGCAGATCAAGGCGCTGTCTTTAGACGCAGCCGGATTTCTTTACGCCAAGGGCGTGAAAGCCGTTGTGATTGCGTGCAACACCGCCACAAGCACGTCGGTTTATGAGATGCGCGAGAAATTCAATTTTCCTGTGATCAGCATGGAGCCCGCCGTGAAGCCCGCTTTGAATGGCACGCAGGACGGACGCGTGCTCGTGCTTGCGACGCCCGCAACCGTGACGCAGGAGCGGTACTTGAGCCTGCTCGATAAGCTGGGCGCGGGAGACCGCGTGGTCAGCGTGGGCTGCAGCGGCCTCGTGGAGCTCATTGAACAGGGGCGCACGGACGAAAAAAGTGTACACGATTACTTAAAGCACCTGCTTGCATATTTGAGCGGGGAGAAAATATCGGCGGTGGTGCTCGGGTGCACGCATTACGCGTTTGTGGAGAATGAGATCAAAAGCTATTTGGACGCCGCGTTTAATACCGATTGCCGCGTGTTCGACGGGCGGCACGGCACCGTGCGGCACCTTAAAAACGTATTGCTTGAAAACGGCCTTGAATGCGCGCAAAGCAGCGAGGGAAGCGTCACCTTTTATTCATCAGACAGCCACATACCGGCAGAGAATTTTCAGCAGCTTTTTGACAGCTATAACGGTTAAAATTCACACTTTTATTAATAATAATTATTGATTAGAACTATATCTTGTGATAGTATATAGCCCTAATACATGATGATGTATACAGGAGGGGACATGATATTATCAGATAACGCGCGCGTCGTGCTGGAAAGACGGTATTTGAAGAAGGATGAAAACGGCGTCTGCGAGCGCCCGGAGGATATGATCCGCCGTGTGGCGGAAACCATCGCGGCGGCCGACGCGGCATACGGCGGCGATACTGCAGAAACCGCACGGGCGTTTTATGATATGATGGACGCGCTGAAATTCCTGCCCAATTCGCCCACGCTGATGAACGCGGGGCGCGAGCTCGGGCAGCTGTCCGCCTGTTTTGTGCTCCCCGTGGAAGACACGATGGAAGGCATATTCGATACGCTCAAGAATGCCGCGATGATACACAAGAGCGGCGGCGGCACGGGCTTTTCGTTTTCGCGCATCCGCCCCGCGGGCGCGAGCGTGAATTCAACGGGCGGCGTCGCAAGCGGCCCGATCAGCTTCATGAAGGTGTTCAACGCAGCCACCGAAGCGGTGAAGCAGGGCGGCACGCGCCGCGGTGCCAACATGGGCATATTGCGCGTTGATCATCCCGATATCAT
This sequence comes from Bacillota bacterium, assembly GCA_023408075.1. Classification (GTDB taxonomy): domain Bacteria; phylum Bacillota; class Clostridia; order Christensenellales; family SZUA-584; genus SZUA-584. The sequence continues at coordinate 9,758 of JAEYKW010000009.1, forward strand.
GGATTTCATCACATGCAAGAACGATTTGACGCAGATGACCAACTTCAACATCAGCGTCGGGCTCACGGAAAGGTTTATGCAGGCCGTGGTGGCCGATAAGAAATATGATCTCATCGATCCGCATACGAAAAAGAAAACGGGCAGTCTGCGGGCCAAAGAGGTGTATGACACGATCGTTGAGATGGCGTGGACGAGCGGCGAGCCGGGCATCGTGTTCCTCGACCGCATCAACAAGGACAACCCGGTGCCGGCCGCGGGTGAGATTGAAAGCACGAACCCCTGCGGCGAGCAGCCGCTGCTGCCGTTTGAGAGCTGCAATTTGGGGTCGCTCAATCTCAACGTGTTTGTGAAGAACGGCGCGGTTGATTACGAGGGTCTCGGCGAAACGGTGGCTCTCGCGGTGCATTTTCTCGACAACGTGATCGATGTGAACCGCTATCCGCTCACGAAGATTGAAGAGACCACGAAGAGCATGCGCAAAATCGGCCTTGGTGTGATGGGCTTTGCGGATATGCTCTATCAGCTGAACATCCCGTACAACAGCGAGGAAGCGGTCGGGATTGCGCGGGAGATCATGGCGTTTATACAGCGGCGCGCGCGCGAAGCGTCCGAAGCGCTCGGGCAGCAGCGCGGCAGCTTTCCGATGTTTGAGCAGAGCGTGTATAAAGAGCAGGGCGTGACGGCGATGCGCAATGCGACGGTCACAACCATCGCGCCGACCGGTACGATCTCCATCATCGCGGGCACGTCGAGCGGCATCGAGCCCGTTTTCGCGATCTCGTATATACGCAACGTGATGGACAACGACAAGCTCGTTGAGGTGCATCCGTATTTTGAAAAAATCGCGCGGCAGCAGGGGTTTTACAGCAAGGAGCTCATGCAAACCATTGCGCAGAAGGGCACGCTGCACGGCATTTCCGATATACCCGGCAATGTGCAGAACGCGTTTGTGACGGCGCACGACATCTCGCCCGAGTACCATATCCGCATGCAAAGCGCGTTTCAGGAATCCACCGACAACGCGGTTTCCAAAACGGTGAACTTTGCGCAGTCGGCAACGAAGGAAGATGTGCGCGCCGCTTACGATTTGGCTTACCGGCTCGGGCTTAAGGGCATCACGATTTACCGCGACGGCAGCCGGCAGGGGCAGGTATTAAGCGTCGGCGAAAAGACGAAGGACGAAACGAAAGAAGAGGAAGACGCCGTACTCGCGCCGCGCGAGCGCCCCGAAATTACCAAGGGCATCACGCAGAAGATCAAGATCGGCTGCGGGAATCTGTATGTGACGGTTAACTACGACAACGAAGGCATCTGCGAGGTGTTCACGAATGTCGGGCGCGCGGGCGGCTGCCCGTCCCAGTCCGAAGCGACGAGCCGCCTTGTCTCGATGGCGCTGCGCTCCGGCGTGGACGTCGATAGCATCATTGAGCAGCTGCGCGGCATCCGCTGTCATTCCACGCTGCGGCAAAAGGGCCTCAAAGTGCTCTCCTGTCCGGATGCGATCGGGCGCGTGCTGGAGCGCGTGGTGGAGCTGCGTAGCGGCGAAACACAACAACCAGTCGGCGGCAGCCCCAAAAGCGGCGACAGCGCCGGAAAATGCCCCGAATGCGCGTCGCAAATGGAGCACGAAGGCGGCTGCGTGGTCTGCCGTTCGTGCGGATATTCCAAATGCGGCTGAATTAGCTGAAATTTACGTTGTGCAACGGGTGCTTTTCATATATAATTTTTGATGAAAGTTATGTTTTGATGGAACAAAATGTGCTTCATCTGCGTCTTATTGGTGAAAAAGTGGTTAAGGATGTGGTGGGGGATGGATTGCAGGATTGCACAAGAGAATATCGATCTGTTTGTTGACGGTTTGCTCAGCGAGCAAGACCGCCAGCTGCTTCTGGATCATGCTGCGTCCTGTGCGGCGTGCCAGAAGGCTATTGATGATGCAGTCCGCCTGAAAAAAGCGCTCGCGTCTCTTCCCGAGATGGAGCCGCCGAAAGGGCTTGCCATGTCTGCGATTAAAAAAGCGAAAAACAAAAAACCGTTGTTTGTGTATATTTCCGCCGCGACTGCGGCTGTGGCCGCCGTGATTGCGCTTGTGGTCGTGCTGACACCGGGCATCGGTTTGAACAATTCCACAAGATTGTCCGACGGCGGGCAAATGGGCACGATGTCCACAAAAGAAGAATCCGGTGCGGTTGCCGAAATGGCACCGGCTGAGGACAACTCCGGCTATGCGCTTGAAGCGCCGGCCGAGGATATGGGCGAAGCGGATGACGAAGCTTGGACCGAGGCACCGGAGGAATCCGTACAGGCCACAGTCAGAGACATGAGCGCGTATGTGTATACAAGCGAAGAAGACTTTGTGGCAGCCGAACAGAGCAGCTATTATAAGCCTGCGGCTCTACCGCAAGGCGCTGCGCTCGCAAACATATCGATGGACGAGGAATCCTTCGTGTTTACGTACAGCCTTGCGGACGGCGGGCAGTACACATTCGCATGGCTTGATGCGCTCAGCGACAACAGCCTGAAGGATTGGCTCAAAGAGAGATACGGTGATTTATCTGAGCTCAATTACGACGGCAGCTTCTACACGTTCCAGGGCGACGGTACCACGGATGTCTACTGGCTGCAGGACGGAGATTCGTTCCATGCCACCGTGCCGTCCTCATGGACAGCACAGGACATGGCGGCTTACTGCAAAGCGCAGTTTGTTGAAGTGCAGGAAACAGAAGAGCTGCAGTAGTAAGAACGGCCAATAAATTAGTCTATTGCAAGCAGGGAGTTCGCGCTCTCTGTTTTTTATTGGTGCTATGTCAATGGTTGAATATCGCCGGACATTAACAATTGATGCCGACAGTAAGCCTGCATTTGTTTGCGCTGGCACCAATGGCTCCCTCATTGAGGGAGCTGTCGCCGCAGGCGACTGAGGGAGTTTTATTGGCTGGGCCTGCGCAATTTTGACTGCTGTCTGGTCTATCCTCAGTCAGCATGTTGACTGCTCTTAAGGAGCCTTATTCGTGTTCATCACGCAAAGGTAATACGCGGGAGCGTGACGGAGGATTGCCAAGCTGGTGTATGGTCCATCAATACGCTTATTCGGCGGAGACGGATTCTTCCGCTTCGGCCTGACCCTTTCTTGGCGGCAACAGCAGCAGCATTGACGTACGCTTCTGATAGGCGTCGTAGCCCTTCTTCGTTTCTGTCAGCCGGTTTTCCATCATCGGTATGCTGATCAGCACGAACAGCAGCGTCATCAGCACGGGCGCGATTACCGTCCACCAAAGCGCGCTCTGCGTGCCCATCTGAATGAGCCACACGCCCCACCAGAGCGACACCTCTCCGAGATAATTCGGATGACGGGAGTACTTCCAGAGCCCCGTCTCAATATTGCCGCCGCTGCCCGCATTCTCTTGTCTGAACCGGCGCATCTGGCCGTCCGAAACGATCTGCAACGCTACCGCTCCGAGGCAAACTGCAAGCCCGAGCACCGAAACCACGCCGACCGTATCCGCGCCGGAAACAGCGCACATATAGGCGGGCAGAAGGTTCACAAACACAAAAAGCGTGGGGATCATGTTGATGCCAAAGAAGTTGGTCAGCAGCCAAAGCTTCGGGTTCTTGTCGTGCAGCATCGTGTAGCGCCAGTCCTGATGGGTTATGCCGCGCCAGCCGACGACCCAGTTCAGCGTGAGCCGCACACCCCAGATGGTAAACACGGCGATGTAGAGCATGTCCACCACATCCATGTACCCCGCATCCAGCAAAAAGCAGATCAAAAGCACCAGCGGCGCGACGCTCCAGTACGGGTCGTATAGGCTCGCGTTTTTTAAAATCAGCCCCGCCGCCCACACGGCCACCGTCGCGGCAGCATCGGCGGCGAGGTATGCAAACAGGCCCTTGAACGGCAGCAATGCGAAAACGAGCAGCCCGAAAAAGAATGCGGCCGCATAGATGAAAAGAACGGTCAGCAATGAAAGGCTCCTGGATAATTTCATCATATAATACCTCAATGTTATGTATATGACGTATTATACAATAAATAAGAGCCTATAAACAGTTTCAAAGCAGCTTATTTTCTTTTGCCCATGCCGCCCATCATGTTGCCCATCATGTTCATCATATTCATCATGTTGTTCATATTGCCCATGCCGCCCATGTTACCCATATTGCCATTGAAACCGCCGGTGTTATTGCCGGAATAACCCGTGTCGCCGCTGAAGCCGCCCATGTTACCCATGTTGCCGCCGAAGCCGCCGGTGTTATTGCCGGAGTAACCCGAGTTGCCGCCGAAGCCGCCGGTGTTATTGCCGGAATAACCTGTGTCGCCGCTGAAGCCGCCGGTGTTATTGCCGGAGTAACCTGAGTTGCCGCTGAAGCCGCCGGTGTTATTGCCGGAGTTATTGTGGCCCCGCGTGTTGCTGCCACTGCCGCCACGCGTATTGCCGCCCATATGGCCCGTGTTATAGCCCATGTTACCCGCGTTGTTATTGAAGCCGCCCATGTTGCCCGGATTACCCGCGTTGTTATTGAAGCCGCCCATGTTGCCCGAATTGCCTGAGTTGCCGCTGAAACCGCCCGCGTTGCCCATATTGCCCATGCCGCCCATGTTGCCCATGAACTTGAACATGTCTTCGGGCTTGAAGCTGCCCATACTGCCCATCATGCGCATCATGTTCTGCATGTTGCGGAATTTGCCCTGTTCCTCAGGCGGCATAAACATCGACAGCGCCTCAAACATCTGTTCGGAGGATGATGCGTTCATATTTCTGAGCTTCTCCATTCTGCGCGTCATGCGCTCAAAGTTATCCTGCATGTGGGCCGACTGAGAAAGCCCTTGCATCATGGTCTTTGTGTCGCTGCCCGCGTACTGGGTCAGTACGTCGAGCAGGGCCTGCTGGCGTGCAAGCCGCGAAAACGAATTAAGCCCTGTTCCGCTGCGGTTCGGTGCGGATGCGTGCGGATGAAGACGGTATTCCTCTGCCATATGCTGTGCGCTGAAAATGCTATGTATGGCTTCTTTGTCCCCGGTGCTCACATACGGCTCAATTTTCTTAAGCATCTCCAAGGTTGTCTGACGGCTTAAGCCGTCCTTCATCGTCATGGCCAGCAGAAAGCTGAGCTCGGGTGAAAACGAGGCGTGACCGATAATATCCCCGTAGCCTATCTGCCTGTCGGGCGGGGCCTGCGGCTGCACAGCCCGCATTGGCTGCTGCTGCGGCCTGCGCGGCGTCGGGCGCGAGCCGAAAGGAAATCTTGGCATAAAGATTTCTCCTTTTTTAATACTGATCTTTTTATCATCGTATGCCAAATACCGCGCGTACGTGCACTTTGGCGGCTTTTCCGAATATATATAAAGACAAAAGGGTAATGGCGAGAAACTGAGGGAGGGGACATATATGCCAAAAAAGGATTTGCGGCAGATGAAAAATGAAAAGGCCCGGTGCAGCCAGGAAGAACTGCGAGAGACGGCAAAGAAACTCAACGTGGACCCGAACAGCATTGAGGAAAATAACGTCAGAAGTATTGAAGACACGATTGCGCAGTATGAGAATAAAAGCGAAGGCGAGCTGATGGGCGACCTCGAACGTATGATCGCTCAGGGGCGCAAGGACGGCTCGTTCACCGATGATATGCTGCAGGGGTTTATTCAGAATGTTGCGCCCATGCTTGACAACGAACAGAAACAGAAGCTCGAGAGCATCGCTCAGATGATCAAAATGAACAAGATATGATCAGTCGCATACATAAAAGGCAAAGCCCGCAAAGAAGGCCGGACACGGGCTTTTTGCCATTTCTCTGTATGCCCGTTAAAAACCGGGCTCGCGTATGATGGCGGCCGCCATTCTTCGAAGCTCCGCGCTGCTCGATTGCGCCATCAGTTCAAGCCGCGGCAGCAGCGTCTCCTGAATGTACGCGATGGACTCCGGCTCTCTGAAAAAGTTCAGGGTCTCTTTGTCATATGAATAAAAGCCTTGGCCGTCGCCATCGTTGTATAAAACCAGCTGATAGGAAGCGGCTGTGTGATTCTCAAGTATGGGAGCCTCTTCAAACGGTTCATCGTATAGATTGAGCTCAAGCGTGAGGCTGATGCGGTTATCCGCGAGCGTTTCAAAAGCGGTCGGTGTGATGGCGGTGATCAGGCCATAGCCGTTTGCGCCGGTGCCGTTACGGTAATGGTCATCGTGGTAAGTGAGAATCGGTTCCGACCGCGTCAGGCAGCAATAGCTTGTCAGGCTTTCAATTTCTCCCGTACCGGTGGTGATATCGTCCACGCATTTGTAATAAAGTACATCTCCGAAGCGAATGATTTCATCCGCCGCGCCCGCTTTGTTTTCAATATGATATTGTTCATGTACGGTGTGAATGATGCCCCGAAACTCATACTGTTCCTCGTACCGGCTGAACAACAGGTGAGTGCTGTTGTTTTGAAAATGCTGCCAGCCGCTTTTGATATCGATAGCCAGAACGTCGCCGTTCTCGTAGGGAACCAGCGCTGACTCAAAGTATGCCGTCTCATCGTCGGGCGTTGCATCAACGGTGAGGTGCCCCCGGCGCGCATCGCTCAGGCCATAAGGCTGTAGCAGGTCGTTCAAGGCGGCGCCGTCGGAATTTTGAATATCAGCAGCCAGCCGGTCGATGTCTTCCCGTGAGACAGAGCCGGAGGCGTTGGGGTACTGCGCGTAGTCCGTTTGAGACACATAATAACGCGTATCGCCGGACGTGATGAGAGTTTGCTCCGGTGGTGTGATGGCGGACAGCTTGGCTGTCAGCTCTTCATCCGTGAGGTACGGGTCTTTATCGGCGGCGCTTGCGGTGGCTGCCGGGGCGGGCTGAGGCGCACCGGACACGCCGCTTTGAACCGGCGCGCCGCATCCGCTGCAAATAACGATCAGACTTAACAGCAAGCATCGGCATTTTTTCATATTAAGCCCCTTTCCTGCTCGTTTTGTTCGATATATTATAGCATGACCGCACAGATATCTCAAAGCGCCGCGCGGCGGAGTGCACGCCCGACCTGCGCAAGGCAGATTTGATTTCAGCGCCCGCGCGCGGATGCTGTTCCAATGAACGCGCGAACATAGAATGATAGTGTGTTTTCTTGAGGCCATATGGTATAATGCAAAAAGATTACGGAGAGGATTGTTGTATGAGCAAAACAGTCGTACTGACGGGCGGCGGAACAGCCGGCCATGTGACGCCGAATCTGGCGGTGATTCCGAAGCTTGAGCAGATGGGTTTTCATATCGAATACATAGGCACGAAGGACGGCATGGAGAGGGAGATCATTCAAAAGAAGGAACTGCCCTATCATGTGATCAGCGCGGGCAAGCTGCGGCGCTATTTCAGCCTCAAGAACTTTACCGACCCCGCAAAAATACTCGCGGGATATATGCAGGCGAAGAACATTCTTAAAAAAATAAAACCCTCGGTGGTGTTTTCCAAAGGCGGCTTTGTGAGCGTGCCCGTTGTGTTTGCGGCACACAAGCTCGGCATCCCTGTGGTGCTGCACGAGTCGGATTATACGCCGGGGCTGGCGAACCGCCTGAGCATACCGCGTGCGAGCAAAATCTGCGTGGCATTTTCATCCACGCTCAAAAGCATACCGGACGGCAAGGGCGTCTACACCGGGCTGCCGATCCGTGAGGCGCTGCTGCACGGTAGCAGGGAAGCAGGGCTTAAACTTTGCGGTTTCTCGGGCAAAAAACCCGTGCTGCTCGTGATGGGCGGCAGCCTCGGCGCGCAGCCGGTCAACGAGGTGCTCGATGCCGTTATGCCGGAGTTGGCAAAGCGCTTTGACGTGATACATATACGCGGCAAGGAAAACCTGATCAGCGGTTTCCTTCCGGCCGGATACAAACAGTTCGGTTACGTGGACAGCGAGCTGCCGGATCTTTACGCGGCGGCGGACATCATGCTGTCGCGCGCGGGTGCGACCGCCGTGTTTGAGATCCTCGCGCTGGCGCTGCCCGCGCTGCTCGTGCCGCTGAGCAAAGCGTCAAGCCGCGGCGATCAGGTGCTCAATGCGCAGTATTTTGAGGAGCAGGGCTTTTCGCTCGTGCTGCCGCAGGAGGAGATGAACCCGGAGACGCTGATGAAAGCGATTGACGAGCTGTATAAAAACGCAGGGAAATTGAAAACACGGATGAAACAGGAACGCGCCGCAGCTGCGGCGGATACGGTCGCGGGGATTATTGCCGATGCCGCAAAATGACGCACTCGTCTCGCTGGTGAGACGCTACTTAACCGAATCGGGCGAGAAAGCCAAGCAGACGATGGAAGCGATTCTGGAGCTGCCGAATGCGCCGCGCCGTATTTACGGCATGATCGGCAGTGAAGACCGCCGGGCTGCGCTTAAAACGCTCACGGATTTAGCGAAGAAGAAAGTCGGCAAGGATGCGCTCGCAGCGCTCGTCATCCGCGATGCGGATGCTCTGATGGCTGTGGAAGACGACAAGGCGCGCAAGAGCGTCTATAAGCTGATCGGGCTTATCGCACCCGATCAATGCGCGGACAGGCTGTTTGACGCGCTCAAAAGGGAACAGACACGGTTTGCGCGTCCGTCGATCATACTTGCGCTCGGCAATACGCAGTCACCGATGCGTTATTTGAAGAACTATGTGGTGGAGCCCGGTGAAGACAAGCATGTGCAGGCCGAGCGTGACGCGCTCAAAAAAGCGATGGGCAAGGCAGCCGATATTCAACAGCAAACGCCGCTCGTGCCGCGACTGCCCGAAACGGCGACACTCACGGCGATAAAACCGGAAGCGCTTGAGGCGGAGCTTAAGGCGATGGGGATACAGTACCGTCCGTGGCGGCTCAAAGACACCTTTGATGCGCCGTCTGCCAGCCTTAATAAGCTGCGCTGCTTCGAGGATGCGCTTTTTGATGTGGGCGGGGCGAACGATTTCAGCTCCACCGCACAAAAGCTGGATGCCATGGGCTGCAAGGGGTATTTTTATCGTATTGAAGCCGGGTCGGTGCGTCCCGAAAACAGGCGCGACGCGATACAGAAGATCAGCGCGGGCCTCACGGCTTACGGCTATACCGACAATCCGTCCGCCTACGCGTTCGAGCTGCGTCTGCTCAGCGGACGGCTCTATGCGAAGTTTAACGATAACCGTTTTGATTACCGCAAAGAATCCATACCGGCGAGCATCAACCCTGTGACGGCCGCCAGCATCATGCGGCTCTGCGAGCCGTATATGAAGCCGGATGCCGACGTGCTCGACCCGTTCTGCGGCAGCGGCACCATGCTCATTGAACGTTCGTTTTTAAAGCCTGCGGCGTCGCTTGTGGGCGTGGATATTTCGAGCCAGGCCATCAAAGCCGCCATCGCGAACCGCCGCGCAAGCGGCCTGCGCATCGCGCTGATACACGGCGATATTCTGGGGTATGGCGCGGCTCAGTACGACGAAATTATCGCGAACATGCCGTTCGGTATCCGCGTTTCGGGGCATGAGAATAACATAAAGCTGTACGCGGCGTTTGCGGACAAGCTGCTGACACTGCTGAAAGACGGCGGCTATGCGTTCTTGCTGACGCAGGAGAAAAAGCTGCTGCTCGCTGAGATCGGCAGACGGGAGCGGCTGACCGTGATTCGTGAAGAGAATTTCGAGTCGGGAGGGCTGTGCCCGACGCTGTATATTTTGCAAAAGACAAAGTGAAAAGGGAATTGATTAAATAGTTCAAAAGCCATCTCCTTAGGGAGAAGGACAGGCTGTCGATAAAGTGTATTTTAGCTTCTCTCAGACGACTATCCTAAAGGGATGGCCCGGGAGGTGGCACGAAGTGCCGGAGGGATTGCCCGTTTTCAAGATTTTCTCTCCCCCAGTCACCTATCGGTGACAGCCCCCTCGTCAGAGGGGGCCATGATAAAAGGCTTTTTTGACACTCTGGCATTCTCCTTGAGGAGCAGGTAAAAAAGCACTTGAGTCGCTGCTATGGAAAGCAACGAATTCGGTCATCGCTATGATAGGAACCCATCGGTCATCCGTTCCACTGTGTCGTCAGGAGAGAAACGATGACTGCGAAGTGGATGAGACAATAAAAGCACCCCAACAGTCGCCGGATAGATAGCGTCCCCTTAATGGGGAAGGCATAAAGACAGCGATATTTTGATAATTAATCGCCCTCTTGGGGCTGAAGATGCGGAATGTTAAAAAGGAGCAGAGGCATGAGTGATATTGTGACCTTCGGAGAATTGCTGATCGATTTCACGCCGTCGGGCGAACAGGGCGGGCAGAAGCTGTTTATGCAAAACGCGGGCGGTGCGGTCGCCAACGCGGTGGTCGCGGCCAAAAGCTTCGGCGCGGCGTCGGCATACCTTGGCATGGTGGGTGCCGATGCGTTCGGACGCTATCTCAAAGGTGTGCTGGATGACAAGGGCGTGGATACCTCCGGCCTTGTGATGTCGGACATCTACAATACCACGCTCGCGTTCGTGCACCTGTTTGAAAACGGCGAACGCGATTTTTCGTTTTACCGCAAGCCCTCCGCCGATATCATGTACTCACCCGATCTGATTGACGAGAGCGTGATACGCGGCGCGCGTATATTCCATTACGGCTCGCTCTCGCTGACCGACGAACCGGCCCGCAGTGCGACGTGGAAAATGCTTCAGATTGCCAAAGATGCGGGTGTGCTGGTGTCTTACGATCCGAATTACCGTGCACCGCTCTGGAGCAGCGAAGCGGAAGCCAAGGACATGATGCTCAAAGGCATGGCATATGCGGACATCCTCAAAATTTCAGATAACGAAGTGGATTTTCTGTTCGGCAAAATGCCGTATGAAGACGCGGCGCAAATGCTGTTAAGCCGGGGCATCAAGCTCGTTTTTATCACGCTGGGCAGCGAGGGCGCGGTGTTTGCGTGCAAGGCAGGCACGGGCAAAGTCAAAGCGTTTCCCGCAAAGGCGGTGGACGCGACAGGCGCGGGAGACTGCTTCACGGGCGGCGTGCTCAGCCAGTTTCTGCAGAGCGGCAAAACGCCGGAGGAACTGGCAGTTGACGATGTGCGGCGCTTCGCCGAGTTTGCCTGTGCGGCGGCATCCGTGTGCGTGGAGGGCAAGGGCGGCATACCATCCATTCCGACGGTTGAACAAGTGAAACAGAGGCTGAGCCGTGAGTAGCGGCGGCCTTTTTTTAATGAGCTCCTGTTAAGCAGGACAAAATCCTTCTCCGTGAAGAAGGTCAGCGTGTTGAAAAAGGGCCGATTATAGAAGATTCACACCATGGAGCGATGAACCGCATTTGTTTACAACAGCACAGTTATTTGGGCTGCGGCACGGCTGCGGCGTTGACAAGACGCGGCATAGCATTTAATATTTATCCAAGTCAATACTTTTGCTGAAAGGCGGTTACGATATGCAGGTTTCAAAGATACTGGAGGGACTGACGTTTGACGACGTGCTGCTCATACCGCAGAAAAGCGCGCTTGTCCCGGCGCAAATTGCGGTAAAAACGCGATTGACCAAGACGGTCAGCCTCAACATCCCGATTATGAGCGCAGCGATGGACACGGTCACGGAAGCGCGGCTCGCCATCGCGCTTGCAAGAGAAGGCGGCGTGGGCATCATCCACAAAAACATGTCGATCGAAGAACAGGCATCGCATGTGGATAAGGTCAAACGCAGTGAGCACGGTGTCATCACCGATCCGTTTTCACTCTCGCCCGAGCACCTGATTTCCGATGCGAACGCGCTGATGGAACGGTACCGCATATCGGGCGTACCGATCACCAAGGACGGCAAGCTTGTCGGCATACTGACCAACAGAGACCTGCGTTTTGAAACGGATTATACAAGAAAGATCCACGAGGTCATGACGTCGAAGAATCTGGTGACGGCGCCCATCGGCACCACGCTCGCCGAAGCGCAGGAGATTCTCGGACGGCACAAGATTGAAAAGCTGCCGCTCGTCGATCAGGACGGCATGCTCAAGGGTTTGATTACGATCAAAGACATTGAAAAAGCGATACAGTACCCGAGCAGCGCCAAGGATGTGAACGGACGGCTGCTTGCGGGGGCGGCGCTCGGCGCGACGGGCGATCTGCTCGAGCGCGCGGCGGAGCTGGTCAAGGCCAAGGTGGATATCGTGACGGTGGATTCCGCTCACGGACACTCCAAAAACGTACTGGAAGCGGTGGAGAAACTCAAAAGCCATTTTCCGAATATTCAGGTGATTGCGGGTAACGTGGCAACAGCGCAGGGTACGGAAGACCTGATCAAGGCCGGTGCGGACTGCGTGAAGGTCGGCATGGGTCCCGGGTCCATCTGCACCACGCGCGTGATCGCGGGCATCGGCGTACCGCAGTTTACCGCAGTGCTCGCTTGCGCGGAGGCGGCTGCGAAGTATGATATCCCGATTATCGCGGACGGCGGCATCAAGTTCTCGGGCGATATCACGAAAGCGCTCGCTGCGGGCGCTTATGCGGTGATGATCGGCAGCCTGTTTGCGGGCACCGAGGAGAGCCCCGGAGACACGGAAATTTATCAGGGCCGCAGCTTCAAGGTCTATCGCGGCATGGGCTCGCTCGCGGCAATGCAGAAGGGGAGCAAGGACAGGTATTTTCAGGAGAAGTCCGACAAGCTGGTTCCCGAGGGCGTGGAAGGGCGCGTGCCTTTCAAAGGGCCGCTCAGCGACACGGTGTTCCAGATGGTCGGCGGGCTCAAATCGGGCATGGGCTATTGCGGCGCGGGCAGCCTCGAAGAGCTGCGTCAGAAAGCCCAGTTTATCAAGATTACAGGTGCGGGGCTCACAGAGAACCATCCGCATGACATATACATCACTAAGGAAGCACCAAATTATACAGGAAGGTCTTAAAGACGCGTGAGAGAAACAATTATCGTTCTGGATTTCGGTGGACAATACAACCAGCTGATTGCGCGGCGTGTGCGCGATCTGCGCGTATATGCGGAAATACTGCCGTACGACGCGCCATTGGAGAAAATACTTGAATATCAGCCGATCGGCATTATATTTACGGGCGGCCCGAACAGTGTGACGGATGAAGGCGCGCCGATGTGCGACGCGCGCCTTTTTGACGCGGGCATCCCGATACTCGGCATATGCTACGGCAGCCAGCTTATGGGCATTATGCTGGGCGGCAGCGTGAAGCGCGCCGAGCACCGCGAATACGGCAAAACGGATATCCGCTACAACACGGACAGTGCGCTGTTTGCAGGGCTTGATGCGGATTCCGTCTGCTGGATGAGCCATACCTATTACGTGGATACCCCACCCAAAGGCTTTGACATTGTGGCTTCCACAAAGAGCTGCGAGGTGGCGGCGTTCTGTGACGCGCAGCGCTCCTTATACGGCGTGCAGTTTCATCCCGAGGTGGTGCATACACGCTTCGGCAACGAGATACTGCGCAACTTTCTTTATGAAGTCTGCCATGCGAGCGGCGGCTGGACGATGGAGAATTACGTGGACACAGCCGTGGCCGATATCCGCAGGCGCGTGGGGGATGGCCATGTGCTGCTCGGGCTGTCGGGCGGTGTGGATTCCTCCGTGGCGGCGGTGCTGCTCGACAAAGCGATCGGCAGCCGCCTGACCTGCATATTCGTGGATCACGGACTGTTGCGCAAGGATGAAGCCAAGCAGGTGAAGGAAACCTTTTCGGGCGCGTACGACATGAACCTCGTGTGCGTGGACGCGTCGGACCGCTTTTTAACAAAGCTTGAAGGCGTGTCGGAACCCGAGAGCAAGCGCAAAATCATCGGCGAAGAGTTTATCCGTGTGTTCGAGCAGGAAGCTGCCAAAATCGGCAAGGTGGAGTTTCTCGCACAGGGCACAATATACCCCGACGTGATCGAATCGGGCAAAGGGCATGCGGCGGTGATCAAGAGCCACCACAACGTGGGCGGTCTGCCCGACGCGGTGGATTTTCAGGAGATCATCGAACCGCTGCGCGAGCTGTTTAAAGACGAAGTGCGCGCGCTCGGCGAGGCGCTTGGGATGCCGCACCATATCGTTTGGCGGCAGCCGTTCCCGGGCCCCGGTCTTGCGATACGCATTATCGGCGATGTGACGCGCGAGAAGGTGCATACTTTGCAGCTGGCCGACGCGATATTCCGCGACGAGATAGCAAGCGCCGGGCTGGATTCGGAAATCTGGCAGTATTTTGCGGTGCTCACCAACATGCGCAGTGTGGGCGTGATGGGCGACGAGCGGACCTACGACCATACGATTGCGCTTCGGGCTGTGACGAGCGTGGACGGCATGACGGCGGACTGGGCGCGCATTCCGTTTGACGTGATGGAGAGGATAAGTGGCCGTATCATCAACGAGGTGAAGGGCGTCAACCGCATCTGCTACGACGTGACGAGCAAGCCGCCCGCGACGATCGAGTGGGAGTGACTTTTCCGCATTACAAAGGCATTTTCGGCGTTTCATAAGCCGAAGAAGCAACGGTTTTTTCAAGGATAGTGGGTTTACATCGTAGCCTGCTATTTTTTATTTTTGGAGGTGGCTTTCCCTATGGAAAATCGCAAAAAAGAACCAACGATGAGAACCCGTAAAAACATGGACTTGAGTAAGATTGAGAACATTCCGTTAGATGAGCTTTTCCGTTTTTATGTTCATGAAGCGATTCGGCATGTCCCCGCAAGCCTCACCCCCTGGCTGTATCCGGAAGGCAGCACCAACAGCCCGTTTTGCATTGCCAATTACAAGACAGAACGGGAGTGGATTGACTGGGTGCTGTCACACTATCGGGATGATGAACCGCGCGAGCGCTTTATGATGATACGCATAGATGAAGAAAACCTCGCATGGCTCGAATCGGCAAGCTGCGAGGAGGTCTACGAACATTATCTTCTGCGTTACAGCACAATATACAACATGCTTCCGGAGATGACCGAGCTTTGCAGCCGTTACGGCGACCGCGAAAATGCGAAAATTTATTTTTTAAGCGAACTGGAGCGCAAGTGGGTCGAGCTCTATCTGGACGAGACACGTCTTCGGAACGATGACCGGGATGCAGTCTGGTTTTAGATGAGGGCTGACGGACCGCTACCAGATGATCTTCCCCGTTTCCCGCGTATCGTATCCGCCCAGGCTTTCCAGGTCTCTTTTGAACGCGCTGGAAGCGACGATGTCGAGAATCTGCCGGTAGGGCTGCTTGTCCGCGTCGGACTGGCGAACGATAAGATCGTAGCACTCCGACTGCAGCGGGATAAAATCGATCCCGCCCACATTCTTAAAACCGGTCTCGCTGCCCAGAGCAAAGTCCGCCAAACCCTGAGACACAGCTGTGGCTACGGCGACGTGGGATTTGTATTCGTGCAGATACCCTTTAATACTTTCGCCGTTGATGCCCATCAGACGCAAACGCTCATCCAGCAAAACACGCGTGCCGCTGCCCTTTTCGCGGTTCACGATGGAAATATCGTTTCGCTTTAAGTCCGTCCAGTCTGAAATGCCCTTCGGATTCTTTTTTTTGATATAGAAACCATGCTGGCGTTCACCAATGCGCATAATCAAAGCGGGCACGCCCGGCAGCATCTTTTTCACATATGAGACGTTATATTCGTTGAGATCGCCATCCCAAAGATGCGTTGTGGCCACATTGACACGGCCTTGATACAATGCGTAAATGCCGTTATAGCTGCCGAGGTAGGAACGGTACACCTGCAAAAAGTCGTTGCTCATGTTGAGGTGGTTGATCAGAATGTCGAGCGATATATCCTGACCGCATATGATGAATTCGTGGCCGCGGGTATCTTCAATAAACGGCTGCGGGTAGGGAATGACGTTGCTCTGCCGGGATATTTCCTGAACTGGAGCGGCGGCTGGTACAGGGGCACTGTGGGTGCGGGAGAGGTATGCCTCAACATCCTGCCTTTGTATGCGTACCTGTTTGCCGACTTTGGAGAAAGGCAAATCTCCGCGTTTAATAATCTCGTAAACGGTATTCCGCGCAATTTTCAGTATGTCGGCAACCTCCTGCGCATTTAAAAGCGTGTTATCCATATGCCAAAGCCTTTCTACATTTATCTGTTTGTATCCGTTTTGTATAGTTTATCATATGGCCCGGCAAAGCTCAAGGGTTGCGCAGAATTCTATATGGATTAAAAAACACAAATTTGTGACAAACATTATATAACAATATCAAAACGTACTATTTTTGAGTACTACTGATATTGACAAATGAATAATATGAGTATAGAATGAACAAAACAAAGAGTACGCAATGTTTACAGTCTAAATAAATGTGACAAACGCATAATAACTTATAACAAGCGCTCAACAGGTAACAAAGGAGTTGTTCCGAGCCCGGTGTTAATGCCGGCAGGAAAGCTCCTTTTATATTTTAAAGGAGGCAGTGAAAATGACCAGAAAAATTGCGTTCTACGGAAAAGGCGGTATCGGCAAATCGACGACGCAGCAGAACACGGCGGCAGCTATGGCCAATTTCTACGATCAGAAGGTGTTCATCCACGGCTGCGACCCCAAGGCCGATTCCACCCGGCTGATACTGGGCGGCAAGCCGCAGGAGACGCTGATGGATGTGCTGCGGCAGGAAGGCGCGGAAAAGGTGACCAACGACAAGGTGATCCGGCAGGGATTCAAGGGCATACGCTGCGTGGAGTCGGGCGGGCCCGAGCCGGGCGTTGGGTGCGCGGGGCGCGGCGTCATCACGGCGATTGATCTGATGGAGAACAACGGCGCCTACACGCCTGATCTCGATTTTGTGTTCTTCGATGTACTCGGAGACGTTGTATGCGGCGGTTTCGCAATGCCTATCCGCGACGGCAAGGCACAGGAAGTCTATATCGTCGCATCGGGTGAAATGATGGCGATCTATGCCGCCAACAACATCTGCAAGGGTTTGCTCAAGTATGCCAAGCAGAGCGGCGTTCGCCTCGGCGGCATCGTGTGCAACAGCCGCAAGGTAGACAGAGAGCGTGAATTCCTCGATGAATTCACGGCGGCTATCGGAACCAAGATGATCCACTTCGTGCCGCGCGACAATATTGTCCAGAAGGCGGAGTTCAACAAAAAAACCGTCGTCGAATACGACGAAGCGGAAAATCAGGCGAAGGAATACGGCGAGCTGGCGCGCAAAATCATCGAGAACAAGGATTTTGTCATACCGCAGCCGCTCACGATGGATGAATTGGAGCACATGGTGGTTAAATACGGCATCGCCGACTAGGCGGCCCGAAAGGAGCGAATCGCATGAAAATGATCAAAGCGGTTGTCCGGCCCGAAGCGGTGGATATCATCGCGGACAGCCTCGCAGACGCCGGATTTATCTCCATCACAAAAATCAGCGCGTTCGGTCGCGGCAAGCAAAAGGGCATACAAAGAGGAAACGTGCATTATGACGAGCTGCCCAAAACGATATTGATGATGGTTGTGGAGGACGAAGAGGTGGACCGGGCGCTCAAAATTATACAGTATAAAGCTTACACAGGTAATTTCGGAGACGGCAAAATATTCATTTCGCCGGTGGAACGGGTTATCACCGTACGCACCAGCGAGGAAACGCTGTAAAGGAGGCCGTATGAAAGAAGTGATCGCAATCATCCGCCCCAAGATGGTTGCCAAAACCAAGACGGAGCTGGAAGGCATGGGCATCAACAGCATGACAGCCATACCCGTTCTGGGACGCGGCAAGCAAAAGGGCATTATGGGCGAAGTGGATATCGAATACAGGCCCCATATCAAAGAGCAGGGGCAAAGCGGCGGCATGAAATATGTGCCCAAGCGCTATTTGTCGCTCGTGGTGCCGGACAGTGCTGTGGAGGCTGTGATACGCACCGTCATCCAGGTGAACAAAACCGGTGAGATCGGAGACGGAAAACTATTCGTCTGCCCCGTGGATGATGTGCTGCGCGTGCGCACGGGAGAAACCGGAGACAACGCAGTCCTGTAACGAAAGGAGAATTCTAATGCCTTATCATCTGTTTAAATGCAGCGAGTGCATTCCCGAAAGGGAAAAGCATGCTGTGATAAAGGGGCCCGGCGAGGATATTTCGATGGCGCTGCCCCTTGGATATCTGAATACCATACCGGGCACCATTTCCGAACGCGGCTGCGCCTACTGCGGCGCAAAGCACGTGATCGGCACACCGATGAAGGACGTCATACACTTAAGCCATGGCCCGGTGGGCTGCACCTACGACACATGGCAGACGAAACGGTATATCAGCGATAACGACAACTTTCAGATCAAATACACGTTTGCCACAGATATGAAGGAAAAGCATATCGTGTTCGGCGCCGAAGAATTGCTTCGCAAAAATATTATTGAAGCTTTCAAGGCGTGTCCCAACATAAAGCGGATGACCATCTACCAGACCTGCGCGTCTGCGCTGATCGGCGATGATATCAACGCGGTAGCCGCTGAGATTATGGAGGAGATGCCCGAAGTGGACATATTCGTCTGCAACTCCCCCGGCTTCGGCGGGCCCAGCCAGTCGGGTGGGCACCATAAGATCAATATCGCGTGGATCAATCAGAAGGTGGGGACGGTCGAGCCAAAGATCACCAGCGATTATGTGATCAACTATGTGGGCGAGTATAACATTCAGGGCGATCAGGAAGTGATGCAGGATTTCTTCAAGCGCACGGCATTCCGAGGCTGGATATCGACGGCTTCGGGTTCGAACCGCTGTCCGCCTCGCTTCGCAAGGTTGCTATGTTCTTCGGCATCGAGGAACGCGCCAACGCGATCATTGAAGAAGAAACGGCGCGGTGGAAGCCGGAGCTTGAGTGGTACAAGGCGCGCCTGAAGGGCAAGAAGGTCTGTCTGTGGCCGGGCGGCTCCAAGCTCTGGCATTGGGCCAACTGCATCCACGAGGAAATGGGCGTTGAGGTGGTGTCCGTCTATACCAAATTCGGGCATCAGGGCGACATGGAAAAGGGTATTTCACGCTGCGAGGAAGGCGCGCTCGCCATCGACGACCCGAACGAGCTCGAAGGGCTCGAAGCGATGGAGATGCTGCAGCCGGATATCATATTCACGGGCAAGCGGCCGGGCGAGGTGGCGAAGAAGATACGCGTACCTTACCTGAACGCGCATGCTTACCACAACGGGCCGTGGAAAGGCTATGAGGGCTGGGTGCGCTTTGCGCGCGATATCTATAACGCGGTCTATTCGCCTATCCATCAGCTGGCCACGGTGGATATCAGCAAGGACGACATCCCGATGGATCAGGGCTTTATCACCAAGCGCATGCTGTCGGACGCAACCCTCAGCGAGGACGTCAAAAACGACCCCGTGCTCAGAGAGTACACGGGCAAGTACGACTGCGTGTCCGACTTCAAAAACAAGGTTTATCCGGACTTCAGCAAAAACGCGGCGCTGGCGACCGTGGTGTAAAGGCGGTGATACCATGATTGACGGCAAAGAAAAAATAGCCCAGCTGACCAATTTTATCATGAAAAAGTGTCTGTGGCAGTTTCACTCGCGCGCATGGGACAGGGAGAGGCAAAATGCCCATATACTGAGCATGACATCTCAGATACTGTGCGAAGAAGAGATTGATACTGTGACACCGGAAAACAAATGCTATTGGGTGGACGCTGTGTATATGGCTCAGGAATTCACGCGGCGTTTTCCATGGCTGGCGGGTATGAGCGCCGCGGACAAAAAGGAGCTCATGCAAGGGCTCAAAGACCGCATTGATTTTTTGACGATTACCGGTTCTTTGAATGAAGAACTGACCGACGCCCACTATTGAGGGAGGAATAAATATGTCTTGTGAGCTGAAGGAAAAGGAACGGCAAGGGGTTATCAACCCCATATTCACCTGTCAGCCATGCGGCGCCCAGTATGCCAGCATTGGCATTAAGGACTGTATCGGCATCGTCCACGGCGGGCAGGGCTGCGTGATGTTTGTGCGCTTGCTGTTCTCGCAGCATTTTAAGGAGAGCTTTGAGCTGGCGTCGTCGTCGGTGCACGAGGACGGAGCGGTGTTCGGCGCACTCAACCGCGTGGAAGAAGCGGTGGATGTGCTGCTGATGCGCTACCCCCATGTCAAAGTGGTGCCCATCATATCGACCTGCTGCACCGAGGTCATCGGCGACGATATTGACGGTGTGGTGCGCAAGCTGAACAATGGGCTGCTTAAGGAGAAGTATCCGGGACGCGAGGTGCATCTGATTCCCATTCATACGCCCAGCTTTGTGGGCAGCATGATCACCGGCTATGATATCGCTGTGAGAGACTTCGTCAGTTATTTCGCGCAGAAGGGCGAGCCGTCGGGTAGAATCAACCTGATCACCGGTTGGGTGAACCCGGGCGACGTCACGGCACTCAAGCATCTGCTCAAAGAAATGGATGCGGACGCAACGGTGCTGTTTGAGATCGAAGCCTTTGATTCGCCTCTGATGCCGGAAGGGAATTATGTATCGCACGGGGATACGACTGTGGAAGAACTGAGGAGCACGGCAAACGCCAAGGGGACGATCGCGCTCAACCGCTACGAGGGCGGCAAAGCTGCGAAATATCTGGAGGATGAGTTTGAAGTGCCCGCCGTCATAGGCCCGTCTCCCATCGGCATAAGAAACACGGATATCTTTTTGAAACACCTGAGCAACATGACGGGCAAGCCGATGCCGCAAAGCCTCGTTTGGGAGCGCGGCATTGCGCTGGACGCGCTGACAGACCTGACCCACATGTTCCTCGCGGAAAAGCGGGTGGCGATTTACGGCAACCCGGATCTCGTGATCGGCTTGGCTGAGTTTTGTCTTGACCTCGAGATGAAGCCGGTGCTGCTGCTGCTCGGCGACGACCACGCCGGATACAAGGATGACCCCCGCATACATGCTTTGCAGCGCAACACCTATTTCGATATGGAGATCGTCACCAATGCGGACTTGTGGTCGCTGGAGGACCGCATCAAGAATAACGGTCTTGAGTTGGATCTGATACTCGGACATTCCAAGGGCAGGTTTGTTTCTATCGACTACGACATACCGATGGTGCGCGTAGGCTTCCCGGTTTATGACCGTGCGGGCATGTACCGCCACCCGGTCATGGGCTACGCAGGCGCGATTCATCTGGCGGAGAGCATGGCAAACGCCATATTCGCGGACATGGAACACAAGAAGAAGAAGGAATGGGTATTGAACGTCTGGTAACCGCATGGAAAGGGGCCGCTTATGAGACTGCATTACATTCAGCATGTACCGTTCGAAAATCCGGGGAGCATACTGACCTGGACCGGCCAGAACGGTTTCCAGGTCACATGCACCCGCGCTTATGCCGGTGCCGCATTTCCGCCGCAAAGCGCTTTCGATTGGCTGGTCGTCATGGGCGGCCCTATGAATATTTACGAAGAAGAACAATACCCCTGGCTTGCTGACGAGAAATGTTTTATCAGAGATACGATTCGGAGCGGCAAGGTGGTGATCGGGCTGTGCCTCGGCGGCCAGCTGATTGCGGATGTACTGGGCGGCCAGGTCACGCGAAACCCCAGAAAGGAGATCGGATGGTTTCCCGTCCGTTTCACGGGAACAGCCGGGCAGCATCCGTTGTTCAGCTTCTTTCCGGAAAATCCGGTGGTGTTTCAGTGGCACGGCGATACGTTCAGCACATTGCCTGAGGAGGCCGAATTGATCGCTTCAAGCGATGCCTGCGCGCATCAGGCGTTCATTTACCGCAAGCGGGTTTTCGGGTTCCAGTACCATCTGGAGAACACTGAGGAGATCATACGGGGCCTGATTGACAACTGCGGTGACGAACTGATTGCATCGAACACCATCCAATCGGCCGAAAAACTGCTGGCTCACCCTGAGCACATCGCGCAGGACAATGCGTGGATGAACGAGTTTTTGATGAGACTGCTGGGGATGTATCAAAAAGGAGAGCTGTAAATATGGAACAGATACGCTACACGAAGAGGATCGTGCAAGATAAGGAGAAAACAGATGCGTTTTTAGCACGGGCACGCGTGGGCGTGGTGGGCATGCATGCCGGGGAGTACCCGTACGCCGTTCCTGTCAATTACGTGATGATGAACGGTTGTGTGTATTTTCACGGCATGGGTTCGGGCAAGAAGGTGGATATACTGAACCGGTCGCCCAAGGTTTGTTTTACCGTTTTTGAGGAAATCGGCACGGTTAAGGATAACGTGCCATGCCATGTGGATACGGCTTATTTGAGCGTCATGATCATGGGCACTGCGCATCAAGTGACCGATTCTGGCGAAGCAACTGCGGCGCTGCAACGGCTGCTGGATAAATTTATGCCCGGTTATTTTAAGCAGAAAATAGGCAGCGCGCTGATTGAGAAATACCGCTCCGGTATGGACAATAATCCTGTGGCAGTGTATAAAATTGACATAGAGCAATTGACAGCTAAGTCCAATGACGCTTCTCCCGACGGGTTGCTTAAGCCAGAGCAATAAAGGCGGTTAAATGATATGCTATGTGTGAATAATTTAAAAGGTGTCACTAGCAGCACACGGTATAACAGCGGCGCATTGCGCGAATGCATTGTTAACGAAGAAAATGTTATAGAAACGCCATTGGGTGTATTGATTCCGCGTTACTCACGGCCAGATGTGCGGACGAAGGAGTTAAAATCGCTCTCGTTTTACGAGAATGGCAGTCTGCACAGCGTTTATTTAAATGAGCAGACGGATATTTTGACACCGCTGGGTACTTTCCCGGCTGAGCTCCTGACTTTTTACGAAGACGGTTCGCTTTTCAGCGTGTTTCCGCTCAACGGACAGATTGGTTTTGGCTGGTCGGAAGAGGAAGAAGGGGCACTTGCCAAAAGCTATGACTACTCCTTGCCCTTTGGTGAGATTACCGTCAAGCTGAACGGCATGCGGTTTTACCCGAGCGGACGGCTGAAGAGTCTGCTGTTCTGGCCTGGTGAAACGGTTTTGGTCAATACCCCTTTGGGCACGTTTCCAACGCGAATCGGAGTCCGGTTGTTTGAGGACGGACTGCTCGAATCGTTTGAACCGGCGAGCCCGATAATTATCGATACGCCAATTGGGCCGGTAATGACGTATGACGTGAACGCTATGGCGATAGAGGCAGATTGCAATTCGGTCTGTTTTGACCATGAAGGAGAACTGGTCCAAGCCAAAACATCGGGCGATATTATTGTTAAGAGCGAGAAAACAGGAAGAAAACGAATTTCATCGCAAACGCGCATGGGACTTATAGATGATACAGTGATTAAGCTTGCGCTGACATTAAGCTTTGAGAAAGGCCGTGTCATAATAAGCGATGGCAGCGACACATCTGCCTTTGAGATCGAAGAACACGCATTTCTGGTGCTGCCAGATTATGATTTGTCTGGTTTTGAGTGCGCCGGTGAATGCGCAGGCTGTGCAGGCTGCAACTGACGGAGGGAGCTCAACGGTGAAGATAGCGGTTTTGATGAACGAAGAAGGAGTTGCCGCGAACTTTTCGGAACAAGCGGGGCTATTTGTATACGAGAGGGTAAGCGACGATTGGGTATGTGAGCACAAGTATGCTTGGGTGCCTTACGCTTACCACACTATGGAGGCGCTTCGTAAATGCCTTGGCGACATCGCGGTTTGGCTTGGAGATTGCAGGGTGATCGCAGCCAGACGCTCCAACGGCTATTACCGCGTGGTGTTCGAAGGCCTGAGCGTGGCGATGTGGGCGGTAGAAGGTTATCCGCAGGATTTCATACCGCAAATTGAGCGGTTTTATAAAGACAATGACAGGCGGCAAACCGGTGACCCGGCGGATATTATCAGCCCGATCACGGGAAAGGCAGGCTTTTATTCCGTGGATCTGCGCAAGGTGATGGCGCATCATGAGCAATGCAACTCACGCGACGTGCTGCTGCCGTTTTTTCAAAAGGCCTCATTCCAAAGGCTGGAGATCGTATGCGACCATGTCCCAAAATGGTTTAAAATCGAACTGCCGTTGCTTAAGCTCCGGGCTGATGTGGAAGCGCAGGGCAGTATAATGAAGGTACATGTGTACGGCATTTAACATCGCCAACGACTGTCTCATATATTACCTTAAAAACACTCCTGATTGCAACTTATCGGGGGTGTTTTTACCTTGATATTATGTTATGTTTTGTGGGCGATAACATAGTTTTGACAGCATTTTGATACAGAAGATCAACGAACGTCGTAGAGGGTGGATAACTGGTATTAAATTGAGTAAAAGGTGTTTTTTCAGCGCTTTCTAAGCCGACTAACAACCTCTTTCAAGGATAGTGGTGGACTCGAGGCTGTGCATGACTTTATTTTAAAATGATTGGCTTATATTAGGGTATGTGCTAATATGTAAACAACCAATCAAAAGCTATCAGGCAATTCTTCATATGACCAAGGCCCATTTCTTCAGTTTCAATTCTTGAAAATAAGCAGGAGGATATACTTTCATGTTATGTAAAAACTGTGGCTACACAATACCTGAAGATTGTTCGTTTTGCCCCAAATGCGGTAAAAATAATGATCCGGAAGATATTGTTCGTAACGATGGGGAAGTTGTTGTCAGTCATGCAGACATTAATGCCGCTAATCCGGCTGCCGCAGAAACAATTTCTCAAACGAAAAAGTCTATATTGAAATCCAGAACGGCTAAAATAATCATTGCTGCTGTCCTTATTGCTGCAATTGCAATTTTTACTTGGCAGCTAATAGGAAGAAATGATCTTAAAGCTCAACTATTAAGAGATTGGGAACGCGTGCAAACCACTGATGATGGGACGTACTATCGGCTGGTTTTAGATTTTTCCGATAATAAAATCAATTATGATTTCGAAAGCGGCATCTCATGGCTTGATAACACGCTTGCAACGTTTGACTACGAAGTCATTGCACCCAATATGATAAAAACCACAACGAGTGATTTCACACAAATAATTACCGTTGAGTTTAGCGAGGATCAGTCAGCTATGACGATGACCCCCTCAATGACGGGTGCGGATTCGTCGGAAATCTGGTTTAATATCGATTAGCCCATATAAACCTAGCGCGTGTTTTTGTGTGACAATAATTCTTTGGTTTGTATAAATAATTGTTCTGAATTTTAGCTTTAAAAGTGTAAGGCTGAAGCGCCGGGATATGCTGCAACGGATAAGGGCCTGAAAGAAGCGATAACTTAACAGCTTAACGCTGACTGGACGGCGGCTGCTACTTAGGCCACCCGCTAATTGGTCGGTTGCGGCCCGAAGCGGAAAGTCTTTTTCTTGACGGGTAGTTATTTAAATGGTGGCAAGTATGCGAGTCCCGGAACTGCAGAAATGTTGCTAAAGCGCCCGATAAGCAGTACAATAACAATAATCACACATATTTTACAGAACAGTATCACATCATTGAAGGGAAGCTGGCGCTCTTGGAACCTGCAGCTGGATTTGGACTTTTAAGAACAAAGTACATGATCCCCACGGCAGATAAACGGCTGGTGTCCCGCCGCGCCGTCAATCGCAAGCTGGAAGAGGCGCTGAACCGACGGCTTACCGTGATCTCGGCTCCCGCAGGCTGCGGTAAAACCTCTGCTGTGCTCAAATGGCTCGAAACAGTGCCGATGCCCGCAGCATGGTTTACCATTGATGCCGGTGATAACGACTCTGCGGCGTTCTGGCGCTATTTTTGCGCCGCCCTCGATGCCGTACTGCCCGGTATCAGCCGTGATACGGAATATGTATTTTCATCCCCGGAGCTGCAAAATGCCAATATACATATCAATATCATCATCGACAGGCTCAGTGAAGCGCCTGCTTTTTTGCTTGTGCTCGATGACCTGCATTTGATCACCGATAACGATATATTGCAGGGGCTTTCCTATTTGATCGATTATCTGCCTGCGAAAATGCATCTTTTGCTGATCAGCCGCACGGAACCCGTGATGAATATGGCAAGGCATAAAATCAAATGGCAGACACACAGCCTGAACGAGACAGACCTGCGCTTTAGTGAAGAGGATATTCTGAATTTTTACCATGCCAGAGGATGCACGCTCGCAGAAGACGACCTGCGCAGCGTTGAAAGCTATACCGAAGGATGGGCCGCGGCTTTGGTGGCCGTCTCCATGTCTATGGAACGCGCGGGCACAAGCTCGGTCATCGCTGCCGCGCTGGCGCAGTCCAGCCGGGACATCGGAGAGTATCTCAAAGATGAGGTGCTGACCGCATGGAGCCCGGAAAAGCGGGATTTCGCCATGAAAACCAGTATTCTGGAGACGTTGACCGTACCCTTATGCAATGCCGTCACCAGCAAAGACGATGCGGGCCGCTTGCTCAGGGAGATCAGTGAAAGAAACGGGTTCCTCACGGCCTTGGATGGCGAGGGGCGCGAATACCGGTATCATCATTTGTTCAGCCGGTTTCTCTATTCACTGCTTGCCGAGGCCATGCCGGAGGAGCTGACGGGCCTTCACGACAGGGCGGCACAGTGGTATTTAAATAACGACCTGCTGTCGGAAGCCATGGAGCATCTATTAAGCGGCGGGCTTTACGAGAAAGCCTATGAGATTATCGAACACCGGGTTGACCACCTGATCAACCGGAACGAGTTCGGGCTGCTGCTGTCATGGATCGGCCGCCTGCCGGAGGAATACAGGAAAAACAGCTTCAAGATTGCCGTGATTCATTCGGTCTATTATGCGGAAATCGGCGACTATACGCGCTCAAGGAAATGGGTGGACAGCATGAAGGCTCTTAAGGATGCCGGACCATACGGTTCGAACCCGGAATTGAACGCCTACAGCCGCACGGTATGCGCGATGATTGAAGCCAACCTCCTTATCCGCGAAGGCAGCCTGGAGTTTTTGCCCTTGATTTTATCAGCCGCAGAGACAAACGGGGGAGGGTATTATAAAATGCCGGCGTACAATGATTTCAACACGTCGGATATTTATTTTTATCGATGCCCGATACACAGAGTGACGGCGTTGTTCAAAAGCGCTACCGATCGGTTCGGTATGATTGTCGAGAAGTATCGAAGCATGATTTCAATCAATCCCGGCTATGCGCCGCTGTGTGCCGGAGAATATCTGTATGAAAGCAACAGGGCGGAGGAGGCCTTACCCTGGCTGCTAAAAGCGCAGGAAGAAGCGCGCGGAGCCAATTGCCTCGGCGCTTTTGTTCCGGCGATGGTGGGTGTGGCCCGAATCAAGCACGCCGGCGGGGATGTCCTCGGTGCGTTTGTTGTGATTGCGGAATGTGAAAAACAGCTTCAGACCGGCGGAAAGCCTCACTGGCTCAATCTGCTAAACGCTTTTCGATGCCGGTTATATATCGCCACCGAAAAATTGGACGAGGTGCGCGAGTGGCTATTATCCAGCAGGCTCGATGTTTTTTCCAGCCTTCACAGAACCCGTGAGTTTGAGCTCATTACCTTTGCCAGAGGTTTGATGGCGACGGGCCGAAACCATGACGCACGATTGCTTCTACAAAGGCTCGAGCTTTTCGCTGATGCAAACGCAAGGCCCCACAGCCGGGTGGAGGTATTGAATCTGCTGGCCTTGCTGGCTTTCAGCGAAAACAGGCTGCCGCTAGCTTTCAGACTGCTGGATGAATCGCTCGACATTGGCAGGAGAGAGGGGTTTGTCCGAAGCTTTTTGGACGAAGGGCTGCCGATGGCAGGTCTGCTCCGTGCCTACGTGAAATCACGCAGGAATCAGAGTGAATTTGATGCGGCAAGAGAGCGCAAGGCGTTTGCGGCGTCTCTGCTCAAGCAGATGCCCGATATAATGCTCAAAACGCATAAAGAGACTGCCGGTGAAAAATCGGCGGACATTCTCGAACACCTCACAGAGCAGGAGAGAAGGGTGCTGATTCTGCTGGCGAATGCAGCCACGAATCAGGAAATCTGCGATAAGCTGCAAATCAGCCTGCGCACGGTGAAGACGCATACCGGGAACATATACGGCAAGCTGGGTGTGAAAAACCGCACGCAGTGCGTTAAGCTCGTGCATGAGCTCGGGCTTTTATAATGGGCTGTAGCCTGTTTTTTCACAGGTAAAAGCGCTGATCCCCGGCGCACCTGAGGATATAAAAAAGTGATTGATATCATTGGCAAGTCAATGATTCGGTCATCCATTCCACTTATCGTCATTTGGCGGGGGCATGTTCACTTTCGACAGTAGAAAGAATGGTGCTGCCGCCGTTTTGTATCTTCCCCATTCATGGACTTTGTCCGCAAGCTCGCAACGATAAAATTGCATTTTATCAAAACCTCTATCATAACCCCCTCTGACGATTTCCCTTATGAGGGTGGACGAGGGTTATCACCGACAGGTGGCTGGGGAGAGAAACCGGCTAAAACCGGCCGTTTCTCGGGTATTTCATACGGCCTCCCGGTTCATCTCTTCAGAACAGGTCATCCGATTGCCCGAAGGGGTGGAATGGAGTTCAACAGGATTTATCGAGAGCTTGGAGCGCCGATTATCGGCGCGCAGCTTGATGAAAAACCCCACTTGTCATGCTGAGGAGCAAAGCGACGTGACTACGAAGTGGAAAGCATCCCATGGCAAAACGCTTTAAACATGGGATTTTTCGATCGCTTAAGCTCACTCAAAATGACACTAACCACTTTGTCAGCAGTCTGAGCGCCGATTATCTGCGCGTTTCTTTTTGCGCAGTACTTTGGTACGATGTGCCGTTTTTCCTTTTATGATAGCATTAAGTACATATATAAATATGTATTGACTTGCGAATCAAGGGGGAAACAAAATGTACAAAAGAAGAAGAGCCTTTTCGGTTTTATTGGCTGTGGTGCTATTCTGCGCTCTGATCGTGACCATGGTTCCGGTCGCTTTGGCGGGATGGGGTGACCCCGGCACGACAGACGGCTGGGAATGGACGATACAAAGTGACAATACGCTCGCCATCACCGGCTGTTCAGGAAAATCCGGCATGGTGACGATCCCGGATTCGCTTGATACCGGCGAAGCCGGGCCGGGCGCCTTGCCTGTGACCGTGATCGGCGATGACGCCTTCAACAGCGACTACGCGAGCATAACGGGCATTATTTTGCCCGCCGGTCTAAAGAGCATAGGAAGCTCTGCGTTTGTGGGTACGCATATATCGAGCGTCACGATTCCGGCCGGATGCGTGAGCATCGGAGGCAGCGCATTTAACAGCCTCGGGCTCACGAGCGTTGAGTTTGCTTCGCCGAGCAGCCTTCAAAGCATTGGAAACGACGCATTCGGCAGTACGGGGCTGACGAGTGTTGTGATACCGGACAACGTGGTGAGTATCGGAGACAACGCATTCAGCGAATGCACCCGCCTTGAGAGCGTGACGCTGCCACACAACGCCGGGTTCACAACTCTCCGGGGTTCGGTCTTCAGCGGATGCGAGGCGCTGCACAGCATCGACATCCCATCCAGCGTGACTGCCATATATGATTACGCGTTTATGTCTTCGGGACTCCAGAGCATTACGATACCCGCCAGCGTCACAAGCATCGGCAACGGCGCATTCGGAGGCACCAGCAATCTGAGCGGCATATCGGTTGCTCCGGGTAGCACGCATTTCACAAGTCAGGACGGAGTGCTCTATAACATAGACAAAACTTCTCTTCTCGGTTTCCCCGGAGGTAAATCCGGCGCGTTTACCATTCCGGAAGGCGTCACGCGAATAACGACAGAAGCCTTTTGCAATAGCTATAGCCTCAACGAAGTCACAATTCCGAGCAGCGTTGAAGCCATAGACAATTATGCTTTCCTCTATTGCTCGAATCTTTCAAAAGTGTTCATTAAGAGCCGAAACGCGAATTTCAGTACAGTGGCCGTATTTAGCGGAACGCCGCTTGCAACCGCTCCGGACGGAGGAATCTACGGCATTGCAGGATCTACCGCGCAGACCTACGCCACTGCAAACGGCATACCGTTCCATATCGGCTACTATGTTGTCTCTTTCGACAGCGGCCATGGCTCAGAAGTGCCGGGCGCTGTCGTGACGGCGGATGAAACAATGACAGCACCGCCTGCCCCGACCTTCGACGGTTATGATTTCGGCGGCTGGTACACGGATTCGACATATGCCACCGAATGGGATTTCGGCACCGCTTCCGTCACAGGCAACATGACGCTGTACGCCAAGTGGACGAGGGATGGCGAGCTTTATCACAGCGGCGAGACGGATGGCTTTACGTGGGAGGCCATCGGCGGTGAACTCACAGTCACGGGCTATACGGGCACGGCCGACGGCACCTTTGTCATACCAGATTCAATAAACATAGGCATCGCGGGGCTGGGCACAATGGATGTGACCCGAATCGGCGATGACGCGTTTAGTTACTATTTTACGGTCACAAGCTTTACACTGCCGAGCAGCCTTAAAAGCATCGGCGAATCCGCGTTTGCGGGCTGTTGGGCTCTGGAAAGCGTCAGCATACCGGCGGGCGTCGAAGACATCGGAGATTATGCATTTGATGGCTGTTCAGTTATGGAAAGCGTCAGCATACCGGCGAGTGTCGAAAACATCGGAGATTATGCTTTCCAAAGCTGCTCAATTCTTAAAAACGTCACGATAGCGGAAACGAGCAGCTTGGAAACTATTGGCGCGAACGCGTTTTACAGATCCGGGATATTAAGCTTCGATATGCCGGACAGTGTGATCGGCGTGGGTGATAGAGCTTTTTATTACTGCAACGATCTGCAATCGGTTACGCTTTCCGAAGGGCTTTCCGAAATCAGCTCAGAAATGTTTCGTTCCTGCAATAGTCTTGAGAGCATCACGATTCCCGCATCTGTCCAGTCAATCGGCTCTAATGCGTTTAAGTCCTCCGGACTGACAGACGTGACAATACCGGACACGGTCTTGGAGATTGGCGAGTCGGCCTTTGAAAGGTGCGAGGACTTGCAGAGCGCCGTGCTGCCGGACAACACAAGTTTTACCAAGATTCCGGATAATCTGTTCTTTGGCTGTCCTGCATTGGACAGCGTCAACTATCCCGCGCACGTCACCGCCATTGGAAATAGCGCATTTTATAATACAGGTTTTACCGAAATTGTGATACCGGATACGGTCACGGAAATCGGCGTCAGCGCCTTTGGAGGCTGTGAAAACCTGCAAAGCGCTACGCTGCCGGACAACACAGGTTTCACCGCAATCCCGGACAGCCTCTTTAATGAGTGTAGGTCTTTGGACAGCGTCAATTTTCCCGCGCATGTTACCGCCATCGGGGATTATGCATTTAACGGAACGGCTTTTACCGGCATCGTGATTCCCGATACGGTCACAAGCATCGGCAGCGGCGCATTTGAATACTGCGCAAACCTGCAGAGCATCGCACTGCCTGACAATGCGGATTTTACAAGAATTCCGGATAATCTTGTGCTTGGTTGCGGAGCGTTGCAGGGAATGGATATCCCCTCGCACGTCACCGCTATCGGTAACAGCGCTTTTAACAGTACAGGCCTGACAGGTGTGACGATTCCTGTGCAGATTAAGGAAATCGGCGGCTGGGCGTTTGCGTTCACACCGATTACAGCCATTACAATCCCCGCGGGCGTAACGAGCATGGGCGAGGGTGTTTTCATGGGCTGCATGTCGCTGACCGCGATCGATGTTGACCCGGCGAACACGGATTTTGAGAGCGTGAACGGCGTGCTCTATAATGCAGATAAGACGATTCTGCTGGCCTTCCCGGGAGCAAAAACCGGCGCTTTTATCATCCCGGACGGCGTGAGAACAATCGAAAGGCTGGCATTTTACAGCTGCATAAATCTGACGGCTGTGACGATCCCGCAGAGCGTGACAGAAATCAATGACGAGGCGTTTGAGTACTGCAATCAGCTGACAAAGGCCGTTATAAAAAGCAACGATGCGGTTTTCGGAGACTATGCGTTTGATGGTACGGCACTGGACTCCGACGGCATTTACGGTATCGACGGTTCCACGGCACAGCAGTATGCCTGGGATTTCGATATTCCGTTTCATGCCGCTTTCTGTACCGTTTCGTTTGACAGCAGGAGTGGTTCCGAAGTGCCCGCCGTCGTTGCCGTTATCGATGAAAAGATCACGAAGCCTGACGACCCGGCATGGACCGGCCATGACTTCGGCGGATGGTTTAAGGATGAAGACTGCACACTGGTCTGGAATTTTGACAGCGACACTGTGACGGAGAATACCATACTGCACGCCAAATGGACAGCAAAGAGCTATACCATCACCTATAACCTGAACGGCGGAACGAACAATCCGGCCAACGCACCGTCTTATACCTACGGCACGGGGCTGACGCTCACCGCCCCCGCAAAGGAGGGATATATATTCGGCGGATGGTTCAGCGAGGCGGCGTTCCAGCATAAAATCACATCCATCGGCGTAACGCAAAGCGGCAGCGTGTCGTTGTGGGCGAACTGGCTGCCAAGGACAGTGGCGAGCGATGACGGCAAAGTAACGCTTGACCTTTCGGGCGCGACGCTGCCCGACGGCGTGACCGGCGTTTCGATGAGCAGCAGCATATCGGGCGAAGGCAGCGCGGACTATGCGGCGGTTCTCGGGCTGCTTGGTGGCAATCAAAATGGCCTCGTGCTTTACGACTTGAAGCTGCTGGATCAGAACGGAAATCCCGTCACGGGTTTTACCGGAAAAATAAAGGTGAAAATCAAAATTCCCGACGGTTACAGCGGTGACCTGCATGTGTACTGGTATGATCCGGCGGCCCGTAAGCTGACCGACATGAACGCGACGGCGGAGAATGGGTATCTCGTTTTCGAGACAAGCCACTTCAGCCTGTATGCCGTTGCTGAGCTCAAAAAGCCCGTGATATCGGGCCTGCCCGCAAGCTTTGAGATGTATAAAGGCGGGCACGTCACATGGAACCCGCAGCCCTCGGGCGGCACATGGAATTGGGACAAAAAGTTCTTCAAAGCCGAAATCAACAGCTCCGCTAAGTTTACCGCTTTGAAAACGGGTTCGTCCGCCATCACATACACGGTGAACGGCATCACGCAAAGCGTTGCCGTCACGATTAAGGCATCCGGGCTGCCGCAAACCGGGCAGGATAGCACATGGATATGGGTGCTTTCCGGTGCGGGAGCTGCCGTGTTGATCGTGGCGATTATCATTGGCCGAAAGAAAAGACTCAAAAGCGAATGACAGAGAACAACCGAGTCAGAACAATAAAGATACTGCGCGCCGTGCTGATTGTATTGGCCGGCGCGCTTTTGCTCACGGCCGCCGCGATTTTCATTGTCCAGTGGAGCGAGGGGGAGGCCGCCGCGCGCCATGCGCAGGCTTTGCTCAATCAAAGCGGCATCAAAGCCCCGCCATTGCCTTCCGTTGCCGAGGAGCCCACGGCGGTGCAGCCTTCGGCTTCGCCCGCAGCCACGCTCTCGCCGGAATTTCAGGGGTACTCGGTGATCGCGCGGCTCGATATTGAGGCGATCGATTTGCACCTGCCCGTATTGTCCGAAACGTCGGACGAAGCGCTTAAGGTTTCCGCGTGCCGCTTGCAGGGGCCGGAGCCGGGCGCGGATGGAAATCTCGTGATCACCGGACACGACTACCGCAGCGGCGCCATATTCGGCAGGCTCAGCGAGCTTAAAAGCGGTGACGCCGTTGCGCTGACGGGCGCGGACGGACGAACGTATGCCTATACGGTCTATCAGACAGACCATATTAAGCCGGATGAAGCGGAGAAGCTTGATGATACGGCGTATGAACGCGAGCTTTCTCTGCTGACCTGCGAGAACAACGGCAACGGCAGGCTGCTGCTGCGGTGCAGGCTAGAGGAGTGACGGCTTTAGATATGAAAATTTATAGATCATACAAAACATAAAGATAATAAGGGTATTGGGGAAAAGCAGAGACGCATCGCGATGATTTCGCGGTGTGTTTTGCTTTATTGAAAAAATCCCCGTCTGTCAGCTATCCGCTAAGAATGAAAACGACGTGACGAAACGGTAAAATGCATCGCGGGGTAAATTGCTTCGGGGATGAGATAATCGTCCATAAAGTGGGCTGCTCGCTGTCACTCACTCAAAATCATCATACGCTAACGCATCACAGTGAATGAAAAACTATTTTTTAGGTCATTCTGAATCCGCAGCGCGGGTGAAGAATCTGTTCCAGCTCCTAATCCACTGCGTAGTCGTCGCTTCTCTCCTCACTACAAAGTGGATCGGATGATCGATTTATTTACTTTCCATAGCAACGCTGGAAAAGCGCGGCCGTTTTGCAGGTGAGATTTGCCCTGTTGAAAAAGTATAAAATATGAATGCGATCAGTCCATTCAGTGCGAACACAATAAACGGGCATTACGCTGGCGTGTTCCTGCCGGATATATGCCGGGCAAACACGAGCTCCGGGCGGCTGTGATCAACAATTCCGTGCTTCATTTTTTCCTTGCAGGCAATCCTGTACTGATACGGCGTCACCTTATACCATTTGCGAAAAGCCTTGATGAATGAACGGTAATCCGGGAATCCGTTTTCCATCGCAATATTGAGCATAGTCTTGTCGTTTCGCACCACATCGTCGAGCGCTTTTTCCACACGCACGCTCGTCAGATGCTTTTTGAAGGTCGTGCCGAGATATTTGTTAAAATACCGGGCGAGGTATCCTGTGGACAGGCTCAATTCGTTTGCAAGAGAATCGAGTGTGATATTCCCGCTGAAATTATTATCGATATAGGCGAGTATTTGCTTGCAGCGGTCAAGATGGCTGAGGGATTTTAAGAACGCCGCGTCATTCACGCAGTAATGCGTAATTAAAATATGCAGCAGGCGGAATATTTCGCTGTTGACAAGCAGATGAAAATAAGGATCGTTCTTGTCGTGGAACGAGAGGTCCACGATTTTGTGGAGGCTTTGACGAAGCTCGTTGTCCCAGTAGTCCCCGGCGGATTCAATAAAACGCATCTCTTCGGGTTTGATGGAATAGTCGGTCAGAAACTCATAGGGAAAAATCAGTGAAACGCCCCGCGGCTGTTCATGAATCTGAGGGATCATTTCATGTACATCTCCGTAGTTGATGATGATAAGATCGTCTTTTGAGTATTCTTTCGTCACCCCATTGATCCAAACCTTGACCGGCGTGGTGATATAGCAGCATATTTCCAGGCTGCGGTGCCAGTGCTTGGCGCAGTATTCAACACCGCTTTTTGCATGGTAGTAAACCATAATAGGGTATTTCTCGCTATGAGAGACATTCTCATAATAGTATTTTGAAGTTAACTCTTCCATGAATATACTCCTTGATGATGAATAAACGTCAATTTATCAGCGCTATTATAAGGTTTTTTATAAAAAAGGTCAAGAAATGTAAGTGCAATTGTCTGTTATTGAATAGATATGTTTTTGTTGATTGATTATATTAATAACTGTTCAAGGGCCATTGGGCCAACAGCGAAATTGAGATAAAACGTCATAATTTCGGAGGAATGTCATGGCATATATCCAATGCAGTTTTTTCTCCCAAACACTCAAATTCAGTACGAATATCGGTGTCATTATTCCCTCTCCGAATTCCGACGAAATTTTCAACCATACGAACCCCGGTTACTTTGAGCCGGGCATAAAGTATCAGACAGTTTATTTGCTTCACGGCGGATACGGCGACTGCTCAGACTGGATGAGATGGACGAGCATTGAGCGTTACGCTCAGGAGCGAAAGGTGGCCGTTGTCATGCCTTCCGCAGGCAACAGCTTCTATCAGGATATGTACAGAGGCGAACAGTATTTCACATATGTCACAGAAGAATTGCCGCGTTTTGTGCGTACGCTGTTTCCGTTTTCGCATGAGAGGGAAGACAATTTTACATTGGGCTTATCCATGGGGGGCTATGGAGCACTGAAAATGGCATTGACGAAGCCGGAGGATTATGCCTGTGCCGCAAGCCTCTCCGGCGCTGTCGATATCGTCGGCGCGGTGGAAAGCGGCCTGATGAAAGAAACGTTTTTTAACATGACGAGTATTTTTGAAGACCCGGAGAATCTGCAAGGCACGCAAGCCGATTTGTTTGCCCTGATGCAAGACATAATGACAGAGAAAAGAATCGCACCCCAAGTGTTTTTAAGCTGCGGAACCGAGGATTTTGTATATCCGCAGCACAAACAAGCCAAAATCAAATTCTCTCTGATGGGCGCGGATGTGCATTATGAGGAACACCCGGGGAAGCATGACTGGGATTACTGGGACACACATGTGCAAAGGGCCTTGGATTGGCTACCGCTGAAGCGCGATGTCATCAGGTAAAGACAATTTAGGAAAGCGAGAAGATTAATGAAAAAATCATTGGGAAGGACGATGCAGCACGTGGCTTTTCTGGGGCCGGCAACGCTTGTGTTTACAGTGATTGTGGTCATTCCGTTTCTGATCAGCATTTACTATTCGCTGACCGACTGGAATGGCATTTCAAAAACCATGAATTTCATCGGCCTGAATAACTATATTGACATATTTACGGGAGATTCGCGCTTTCTTCAGGCGTTTGGCTTTACGGTCAGCATCAGCCTTGTGATCGTTGTGCTCACGAATATCATTGGCATCGGCCTTGCGGCCCTGTTGATCAACAGATTCTTCGGAAGCAACATCTTTCGCGCCGTATTCTTTTTGCCGAACACCATGGGCGGCGTCGTGATGGGGTATATATGGCGGTTTATTTTCCTGATGGTGATTCAATATCTGGGGACCGTCGTGAATTGGGGCATATTTCAGCTGCCCTGGCTGGGGACGGAAGAGACGGCGTTCATCGCGCTGGTGGTGGTCAGTGTCTGGCAGGGTGTGGGGTATGTCATGGTCATTATGATCGCGGCATTGTCCGGCGTTCCGCATGATCTTGCGGAAGCGGCGAGAATAGACGGCGCCTCCGCGTGGAAGACGTTTTGGAAGATTAAGATTCCATACTGCATGCCCTATCTGACGGTGTGTCTGTTTTGGTCGATCGCATCCGCTTTTAAAATGTTTGACGTCAACGTGGCGCTGACAAAGGGCGGGCCGTACGGCTCTACAACACCCATGGCGCTGCAGATTTATTACGACGCATTTAATGCGAACAGGTATGGCTTTGCCAACGCCGAATCCATCGTGTTCTTTATGATCATTTTCATCGTGACATCGATTCAGCTGTTTTTGAGCCGGAGAAAGGAGCGTGCATACAGATGACCACAGGTAAGAAACGGGTGATGAAAATCACCAAGTTCACGTTGACGCTGATTCTCACATTGCTGTTCTTCGCGCCGTTTGTGCTGGTTATTTTGAATTCGATAAAGCCGCAGAGCCAAATCATGACCGATCTTCTCGGCTTGCCGGAAAAGGTGATGTGGGAGAATTACTCGAACACATGGGATTCGCTTCATATGTCAACCGTGATGACAAACACCGTGATCGTTTCCCTTTGCTCGGTATTAATCATTATCGTTCTGGCCGCGATGGTGGCTTACTGGATGGTGCGCCACTCAACCCGGTTCAGCCGGATATTTGAAAAGCTGCTCCTTGGCTCTTTGCTGATACCGTTCGCCTCGGTCATGCTGCCGCTCGTTAAAACGATGAGCACGCTCGGCCTCAATACGAGCCTGCTCGGCGGCATATTCACGTATGTGGGCATCGGGCTTGCGTTTGCGACATTTATTATGACCGGCGCGATTCGTGCGATTCCTGTGGAAATTGAAGAGGCGGCCATGATAGACGGCTGCAACGTGTATCAGGTGTTTTTCAAAATCGTGCTGCCCATTGTGAGGCCCACGTTCTTAAGTATTTTCATACTCGATCTGTTCTGGATATGGAACGACTATATCGTGGCATTGATTATGCTCAACAATTCGGGGCTGAATACCGTACAGCTCGCCATCAACAAGCTTTTCGGTTTGCATGCGAACCAGTGGGACGTGGCCTTGCCGGCCATTGTGATGAGCATTGCGCCGATACTGATCATTAATGTCCTGCTTCAGAAGAAGATTATAGCGGGCGTTGCGGCCGGCGCAACCAAGGGCTGAAACTCAATGTTGGCAACGAGGCCGACTCAATATATACAAATGATGGGAGGAAAGAAATGAAAAGTTATAAACTGATTGTGATGCTATTGTCAATGATTATGCTGGCAGCCGCTTTCGTGGGCTGCGCACCTGCAACAGAAAGCACATCCGCACAGCCGAGCGAATCGCAGTCCGCCGAGCAGCCTGATGAAACGAGCAGTGCACCGGCAGAGCCGGTGGAGATTCACATTTATCAGGCGAAGTACGAAATTGACGAAGCTCTCAAGGCGGCATGCGCCGAGTACACAGCGCTGAACCCGAATGTGACGTTTGTGGTGGAATCCAGCTCATCCGGAGATTTTCAGACCGAGCTCAAAGCGATGTTTTCCGGCGGCACGGCGCCCGACATCTTTTCCACAACAGGCAACGTGGATATGGCGCTGATGACGGAATACATGGTTGACCTCAGCAGCGAACCGTGGGTGCAGTATATGAGTGCTCCGGCATTGGAATCCGGCTCGTATGACGGCAAGGTTTACGGTTTCCCGCTCGCAGTGGAAGGCCACGGCTACCTGTATCACAAGGATATGTTTGAACAGGCCGGCATTACCGAGCTGCCCAAAACATATTCCGAGCTCGAAGCGGCTTGCGAAAAGCTGGTAGCGGCCGGATTCACACCGTTCTCGGGCAACTACTCCGAGTGGTACCAGTGCGCGATGTTCGAATTCAACTCGCCGATCGCGCGCCAGGCGGATCCGCTTGGCTTTATTGACGCGATGAACGCGGGCACCGAGACCATCGTCGGCAATCAGAATTTTGTCGATTTGGCCAATCTGCTGGCGCTCGAAGTGAAATATTCAAAGAGTCCGCTCAACACGGATTTCAATACGCAGGTTGCAGACTTTGCGAACGGTGAAACGGCCATGATGATCGGCGGTTCGTGGAGCCAGCCCGCGATGGATGAAGTGAACCCCGATATGGACCTTGGTATGTTCCCGATTCCCATGGGTGAAGACGCGGCAGCGAATGATAAATTCTATGCGAGCAGCGCGCCGTTCTGGAGCATCAACAATGCATCCGCCAGCGTCGATGCCTGCAAAGCTTTCCTTAACTGGCTCGCCTCAACGCCCGAAGGACAGAAGAACCTGACATCCGGATTCAAGCTTATCCCCGCCTTTACAAACATTGCTGCGGACGAATCGGCGATAGGGCCCACAGGCGCAATTTTGAAGCAGTATATCGATGCGGGCAAAACGTACGGCATATACAGCTCTTACTATCCCAACGGCTTCGGCGGCGCTCAGGTGTTTGGCGAAACGATCACGAAGTACGCCGCAGGCAAGCTCACGGCAGACGGACTGCTGGAGGAGCTTCAGAGCGATTGGGAATCACAGAACTAACCAAAATAGAATATCTGCGCTCAGAGCAAGACGATTGAAGACATACTGAATGAAGAAGGCAACATATCAGGTGTTGCCTTCTTTTTCTGAAAGGATATGTGTATGGACGTAAAAAGCATAATAAATAAAATGACCCTTTGTGAAAAAGTGGAGCTGTGTGTGGACGCATCCATGCTTCGTACTGCGGCGATGCCCCGTTTGGGTATTCCGGAATTGATTATGACAGACGGAACAAACGGTGTGCGCCTGCAGGATATCACACCGCCGGACCCAAAAACGACTGATTTTCTCAAATCGATACAGTCGTCGTTTGATTCGGATGAAGCGTTGGATGTGACTTTTCCTGCAACATGTTTCCCGACGGGATCATCACTTGCATGTTCTTTCGATGTTGAACTGACGCAAACAATTGCCTCGGCAGTTGCCGAAGAATGCAAGCGCCTGGGTGTGGGGCTGCTTTATGGCCCCGGTTTGAATACGCGCCGCAATCCGCTCGATGGCAGAGGCTTTGAATACTATTCCGAGGACCCGTGCCTCGCGGGAGAGCTGGCTGCCGCCTATGTGGACGGCCTTCAGAAAAATGAAGTTGCCGGGTGTGTCAAGCATTTCGCGTGCAACAATTCCAACTACATGCGAACGATTTACGACAACATCGTAGAAGAACGTGCACTCAGAGAGATATATCTCGCGGCATTTGAAAGAGTGATTAAGAAAGCAAAGCCCGCAATGGTGATGGGCGCTTATAATTTGATAAACGGCGTGCAGTCGTGCGAAAACCACTGGCTGTTGACGGAGCTGCTCAGAGAAGAGTGGGGCTACGACGGCGTGGTGATTTCGGATTGCGGCGCCGTCAAGAATCATGTGAATGCGTTTTTGGCGGGCATCGACTTTGAAATTCCTCACAGCAAGATCACAATCGACAATTTGATTCGGGCGGTGGAAGACGGCAGGATAACCGAGCTTGAGCTTAACAGCCACTGCGTGCGCGTGCTGGAGCTAGTGCTGACTTATACGCGAGAGGGCAAGCAAGGCCCTGAGGTCGATTTTCATAAGCATCATGAACTCGCGCGCGAGGCGGCGCTTCAGTGTGCGGTGCTGCTTAAAAATGACGGGTCGCTGCTGCCGCTGGACAAGGAAGCGGTCAAGCATATTGCCGTCGTGGGCAGTTGGGCGGAGCATCCTGTGTATCAGGGAACCGGCTGCGCGATTGTCAGAGCCCAGCGGGAAGACGTGCCGCTGCAGGAAATCAGGCAAATGTGCGGCGATGATATTCTGCTGTCATACGAGCCCGGTTATACGGATGCAAATGTCGTCAACGAACAGCAGCTGGCGCGTGCCGTGACGGCTGCCCAAAAAGCCGACGCCGTCATCGTTTTTGCGGGCTCGAATTTGCCCAAGGAAACCGACGATTACAACCGCAAGGACATTAAAATCGAAAAAGCGCATGAAGAGCTGATCCACGCGGTCAGCCATGTGAATCGAAACGTGATCGTGGTTTTGATGAACGGCGAATCCGTCGAAATGCCGTGGATCGGCAGCGTGAAGGCGGTGCTGGATATGTGGTATTGCGGCGAAGGCTGCGGTTACGCGGTTGCCCGGCTGCTTTTCGGCGCGCACAACCCTTGCGGAAAGCTTGCCGTGACAATGCCGGTCAAGCTCAGCGATATGCCGGGCTACCTGCACTTCCCGGGTGAAAACCACAAGCATTATTACGAAGAGGGTATTTTCGTCGGTTACCGCTATTATGACAAAAAGGAGCTGAGGCCCTTATTCCCGTTTGGGCACGGCTTATCGTATACGCAGTTTGATTATTCGGATGCAAAGCTGAGCACACAGCGCATCACATTGCCCGAGACGGTGACCGTATCGTTTTCCGTCACGAATTCGGGAAAAAGAGCGGGGTGTGAAATCGCGCAGCTATACGTGGCAGACGGCCATTCTCGGCTCAACCGCCCGCTCAAAGAGCTCAAGCATTTCAAGAAGGTTTATATTGAACCGGGTGAAACGAAAATTATTTCGTTTGAGCTCAGCGAACGGGATTTTGCGTATTATGATCCGGCATTTCATCAGTGGACCGTGGATACGGGGGAGTTCAGTGTTTTGATCGGCGCCTCGTCGCAGGATTTGCGGCTCGAAGAAAAGATACATGTGACCCATACGCGGCAAAACCATCAGACATTCCGGAGGGATTCGCATTATCTGGAAATATTCAATGATCCGCACGCGAAGAAGGTGCTGTTCGACAGCCTTGTGGCGTGGGGTCTTGTGAAGCCCGAAGATTTAACAACCGAGCTCGAAAACGAGTTTCTCGTGAGCTTTTGGGGGTTGGCCCAGCATTTTGAGCTGGTGGCATCGTACAAGGTATCCGAAGCCATGATTGACGAGATGGTCAGAAAGATGAACGACCGCCCGGAGAAATAAACGCAAGGAGAGGCAGTGCTTTCTCATGGACAGAGTCAGAGTCGGGATCGTCGGCTGTGGAATGATCAGCGATATCTATTTCACGAATATCGGGCAGAAGTTCCCGCATGTTATTGAAGCGTGCGCTTGTGCCGATACGAATTTTGAGCGCGCCAGCGCAAAAGCCTTGGCGTACGGCGTGCGGGCGATGCCGGTGGATGAGCTGCTCGGTAATAAAAATATCGATTTGATTGTCAATCTGACGGTGCCGGCGGCACATGCCGAAATCTCAAAAAGGGCGCTGCTCAGCGGGAAACACGTTTACAGCGAGAAGCCTTTGGCTGCAGACATGGAGGACGCGAAGGAGCTATTGCGGATTGCACAGCAAAAAGGGCTCGTTGTCGGCTGCGCGCCCGACACTTTTTTGGGAGGCGGTATGCAAACGGTGATTAAGATGCTGGGCAACGGCATGATCGGCAGGCCGATCTTCTGCAATGCGATGATGCTGTCCGGCGGGCCCGAAGCTTTTCATCCGCACCCGGAATTTTTGTACAGGAAGGGCGCAGGCCCGCTCTATGACATGGGGCCGTATTATGTGACGGCCATGGCCGCGATGTTCGGCGCTGTGGAGCGCGTCGCAGGCTTTACGAAGCATACGTATGAGAAACGGACGATATCGGGGGAGGAACGGGGCGGAGCGCAGTTTCCGTGTGAGGTGGATACGCATATTAGCGGTGTGCTCGAGTTTAAAAATGGCGTCCATGCAAACATGACGCTGAGCTGGGATATGAATTATCCTTATTATGAATCAAAGCTGCCGTTCAT
This sequence comes from Bacillota bacterium, assembly GCA_023408075.1. Lineage (GTDB taxonomy): Bacteria > Bacillota > Clostridia > Christensenellales > SZUA-584 > SZUA-584. Next base: position 52,209 of record JAEYKW010000009.1, read on the forward strand.
TGAGATTTTCGGAGAACAAGGGGAAATCATTGCGCCCGACCCGAATATGTTCGGGGGGCTGTCCTCAAACCCTTTTGCAGAAACGGGAAACACAGTGCGGATACGCCGGGGGGCGGGCGAATTTACCGAGCACCCGCTCGAATTCGGCTATACTGACAATGCGCGCGGCATCGGTTTGGCAGACATGGCCCGCGCCATAAGAACAGGCAAACGGCCGCGTGCTTCCGGGGAGCTTGCTTTGCATGTTCTTGAGGTTCTGGCGGGAATTGAAGAAGCGGGCGCAGCAGGCCGGTATGTAGAAATTGAAAGTGACTGTACCCGGCCGGAACCTTTTGGCGGCTTAGAGTTTTGACAAAGAAGCGGCTCTGGCTATGAAAAAATGCTCTAAATTGAAAGTTTTGCAATCAGAAAAATTAAGATATGCTCATAAGCTTCTCTTTCGGGGAGAAGGGTCTTAGCACCGGATGAAGTGTCGAAAAGATGCTGTCGATATGAACACCTCAAAAGTCGCCTGTTGGCGGCTTTCCCCTTTGAAGCCGTAATAACGCCTAAGCAGCTAATGCTGCAAATAAAATCCCCCCATAAGGGGCAGCCAGTATGCATCAGTCATATAAAAATTCAGTGCATTATTTTGAATGACAAAGACGGATATGTTGTCGCAGCACCCAAACTATGGTAAAGTATGTATGAATAAAGAAATATATATGCTTTATGGAAGGGAATGGGGAGCCCGTTATGAAGATTAACGTCAATAAAATCAGCAAAGTCTATTCAAATGGAAAAGTCGCATTATCAGATATAGATATCAGTCTCGAAACTCCCGCGTTTATTGGTTTGCTCGGCCCTAACGGAGCGGGGAAGAGCACGCTCATGAAGCTGTTGACATTAAACCTGCTGCCGTCCTGCGGAGAAATTACGCTCGATGATGAACCGGCCTTGAAGCGTGAAAAGTGGATAAAAAGCAGGCTCGGGTATTTGCCTCAGGAGTATGGCTTGTTTGAAGAATTGACGGTGCATCAATTTCTCGATTATATGGCCGCAATGAAAGGGATCGATAAGAATGATACTGAAACATGCATTGAAAATGTCATAAACTTTTGCAATTTGCAGGAGAAGAAAAAGAGCAGAATCGGCACGCTTTCGGGAGGCTTTAAGCAAAGGGTTGCTATAGCGCAGTCTTTGTTAGGGTCACCTGAAATTTTAATATTGGACGAGCCCACAGTGGGGCTTGATCCCGAAGAAAGGCTCAATTTCCGCAACAAGTTTTCAGAGACGGCGAAAGATAAGGTTGTGATACTGTCCACGCATATCATTGAAGACATCCAATCCGTCTGCAACAGGCTTATCGTGCTGCACGGCGGAAAGATACTTTATGACGGACTGCCGGATGGCCTTCTGGAGATGGCGGAAGGGCATGTGGGGACTTACGAATATATAACGGGCATGGAAGAGATCAATGAAGCCGGGCAATATAAGATCACATCGAAGGTTGTCATGCAGAGCAAAACAACCTACCGGATCGTGGCGGATGAGCTGCCTTCATTTGTAACGCCGGTAAAGCCGAACCTTGAGGATGCCTATATCTACGTTTGTGCGCAAGAGGAGACTGCGCTATGAAGGAATTGCGTTTGACGGTATATGAGATCAAGCGTTTGTTCCGCGCAAAAAAGACATGGCTTTTTGTCGCACTGTTTGCGTTCATACCTTTGTTTTTATGCACGGATATGTTTGGCCTTGGCAACAATTACTCGGGTACCATGTCCGGCGTGCTTATGCTGAAGCCCGCGAAAGATGCTGCCTTTGCGGGGGCTTTCATCGCGCTGATTTTCACGCTGCTGGAGATGCAGCGGATGACAAAGAACCGGATAAGTGCCATTGTTGACACGGTTACGGATTCTGTCAGAAGTCAAATCAGGCAGACTGCTGCCATTTTAGCCGTTGTGACCGTCACCCTTATGGGTACGCTCTGTGTGCTGCTTCCTTATACTGCGGTGGTGATGTCCGATGTCTTTAAAATGGCGCCTTTCCTGGCCAGCTGGGGGCTCATATACTTTGGTGCTATTTTGACTGTTGTTTTTTTGGCCTCCGGTCTATTTATGATAACGAAGAATGCCAATATCAGCTTTGTTGTTGTGGGTGTTTTGATACTGGCCAATTCTTTCATACCTATCGGCAGCAATTATCTGTTTTTCTGGATACAAACCCGTGCCAACTCATTTTCTGATGCGACACAAAGCGTTTTGCAAATCGAAGTGATTCTTTATACAAGGCTGGTCTGGCTGCTTTTATCGATCGGCGTATATATAACCGGGCTGGCAAGCATAAGAAGATACGGAAACAATATTTTGCGGTCTATACTGCTAAGCGGCAGGAAAATACTGCTGCCGGCACTTGCCGTATTGTTTACAGTCTGTGCGATTTATCTGTACTGCAATGAACCGTTTTTTGATAACGGCCCCATTATAAAAACCGAAAGATCAGTTGACCCGCATACCGGAATCGTGATTTATACCTACGACGACAGTTCATTCATCGTTGATGAAAGCTTCAACAAGACTCTTCAATTCATATCCGGAAAGGCCGATGTGACAGTGGACACCGCCCATCATGTGCTGAGAGGTGAAGTGACTTACACAGTGCGAAACGATTCCGGGAAGGAACAAGACGTGTCAATGTGCATTACACCCGGCATTGACTTTATAGAGGTTTACGAAAATGACGTTAAAATAACATTCAAAAAGAATGAACTCGATAACTTTATGAACTCTGTATATCATCTAAAAGTACCCAAAGATAACAGAACGGCGCTGCGCATTGTTTATGGCGGCACGCCAAAATGCAACCGAAACGACCAGATACGGCAATGGGGAATTACGGATCAGTACGTTTTTATCCCGGAGGTCTATCCTGTTCCAAACGCCGGGCAGCGTGCCCCGATGGAGTGTACGCTGACGCTCCCTCAAGCGCTTACGCCCATTATGCAGGAAACCGTGCTGACTGAAATTGCGCCGCAGCAAAGCGGCTGTAAAACATACACTTATGAGAACGTGTGGCCGATGTGGCTGTTTGCCGGAGAATATAATATTGAAAAACTCAATGCGGGCGGACAGGTGGTTAGTTTCATATACCTTAAAGGCAGAGAAAAAGCCATTAAAGACAGCAATGCGGCTGCGGTGGTGGCGGATGTCGTTGATTATTTTACGGAAAAGTTTGGCCCGCTTGATTTTCATGGCATGCCGTTTACCATTGCAGAACTTGACAACTCGGTGGTTGATGGGGGATGGCAGCTCGGCAACATGTCGGTATACGGCGAATCGATGTATGCGGGTGCAGTCTACAAAGGAAATCCGAATGCCCCAAACACTGAGGGCGGAGCCGGAATCGGTGTGGCTGTACATGAAATCGCGCACCTTTGGTGGGGTTCCAGCCCGGACGGTGTTTATATCACCGAAGATAGAATATCGCCATGGAGTGCGGAAGGAATGGCGGTTTTCAGTACATACCTTTACATGAAGGACCGCTATGGCGAGGAATACGCGAAACAGGCCTTTACGGATGTATGGGAAACAAACACAAAAAGGATGCAAAACGCATTTTATCTGACCCACCTGCAATACGTAAGAAAACTGTCTGATACAGACGCAGCCGATATTTATTCTGCTTTTGCATCAACGACGCGCTATGAGATGATGCCGTATTTGCTGCTCAAGGCCGAAAAGCTGGTCGGCGGCGAAGATGCTTTTGTCAGCGCGCTGGGTAATATCAGCCAAAAATACCGCCGGCAAGAATTGACCTACAACCGCTTTTTAAAGGAGCTCGGGTTAACAAAGGAGGATATGACAATTGATTAAAACAAGAATATTCTCATATGAATTAAAAAGAGTCATCATATCCAAAGCCTATTTGTTTTTTCTGATTGTTATTTGCGTCTACTCTTTCTACACGCTGAGCACGAGCGTGCTGCGTGGCTTTGCCAATACCGCGCCATTCTCCGAGTGGAGCTTTGTCAACTATCTGCTTATGATGACCCCTTTGCTTTCTGCCGTGTTGTTGTTTTATATGTCCAGGCTGTTTTCACCGTATGAAAAGAATGCCATGAGGATCACATCATCCACGCCGTTTTACGGCCCAAACTATTTCTTTATAAAGATCGCCGTCGTTATGCTGGCGTTCATATTGGCTGCTTTATTGGCAGTTGCGGCTTGCTTACTATTTTACGCAACGGTTTTTTCGTATTACGATTATACAACGCATATGGTGTGTCTGGCACTTGTTCTGCTCCCGCAATTGCTGTTTCTGTCGGGTGTGGGGTTGTGGATAAGCAGGCTTCATCACAATCTGGTTTATGCGTTAATTGCTTTGCTCTTATTCATCAGCTTGGCCGGCGTTACAATGCCGTATTACCTTGATATATTGGGAAGCTCTATTTTGCAGATACCGTACAACTCGGTTCCGGCGGACGGGTCGATTCCCTTTATCATTCCTGCCGATTATCTATTATCAAGAGTCGCGCTGTGCGTGTGCGGCTTGCTGCTGATAGTTGCCGGATGCCGGAGATATAAAACGCTCAAAGCTGATTTCAGCGGCTGCATTCCGCTGCGTTCGGCAAAGCTGGCCGTTAGAGAATAATTCGGCAGCATGTATGCCGCTTCGCAGTTGATTTGTTTTACTCCTCACTAAGGAATACTTACGACTGTATGAATTTTTTATCAGCTTGAGCGCAGCTTGCCGTGTGTATCCTTTTTTTGACGATTTGTGTCGGATATGATACCTTGTGAATGAGAGTATTTACCTTGTATCGGGAGAATCATATGCTGACTGTGGGTATCTGCGATGACTGTGCGGAGCAGGCCGAACTGCTCGAGCATTATTTGAATCAGCAAAGCGAAATCAAACTGAATATTTTCAGCGCGACGGACCCGCTTTTGTTTCTGGAGCAGGCACAGAAAATGCATCCGCAGCTCGTCTTTCTCGATGTGGATATGGCGGTGATGAACGGCATCGTGCTCGGTGAAAAGATAAAGGAAACGGGCGCGGATACGCTGATTATTTATATCACCGCGTACGAAAACTACGCGCTGGAGGCTTTTCGCGTGCGTGCGTTTCACTATCTCATAAAGCCTGTGTCGCAGGAGCAGGTCGCGGCGATGCTTCAGGAAGCGCTCACATCTATTGCGAACACCGGCGGCGCAGAGCCCGAGAAAGCTTTTGCTTTGCAGCGCCGCGGTGAAACAATTACACTGCCCATGGGCAGCATCGTTTGCTTTGAAAAAGTGGGGCATAAAATACGCGTGCATGCCGGAAACGCGATTGAAGAATATTACGGCAATTTTGCACAGCTCAAGCTTCAGATTTCACAGAGCGATTTTGTTCAGTGCCATCAGGGATATTTTGTGAACGTGTCGTTGATACGTTCCTTTCGGGATAAGATGCTGAATCTCGACGGAGGGCTCCAAATTCCGGTGAGCCGGACGTTTGCGGAGCCGGTGCGCATTGCGCTCGCAAAACGCCTGTTTGGCGGGAAAGGCGGTGCACGATGAAAACGGGAGAAAGGCTGTTGGGCAGCACGGCGGGTTTTCCTTTTGAAAGGCGCATATTCAATATGGCCGTGCTGGCGGGCATTGTCCTCACCGCATTTGGCACCGCCATGGATGTCTATTATAGCGGATCTGTTTGGATGGACATGGCTTTTCTGGGCTTCTGGACAGCCACGTATTGTATCTCGCGTTTCGGACACGCATATCGCACGGTTTCCGTGATAGCGTTCGCTGTGTTTGAGTTTGTGTTTATTCCGTATCTGTGGATGACGAGCGGGGGGATGCACGGGGCCATTCCATTCTATATCATACTGTTTACCGTTATCGTTGCGATGATTCTTCGCGAAAAATTGCGGTTTGTGATGAGCGCTTCGCTGATTGCGGTGACGCTGCTGCTGATCTGCAATCAAATATATACTGAACAAATTCCTTGGGGATTCTTGCTTAACACGCCCATTCACCTGTTTATGATTCTCGCTGCCTCGGCGCTGTTGATGACGCAGTATTCCAATGCCTACTCGAAGGAAAAACAGCGCAGCGAAGATTATGCAAAGGCCATTGAAGCCAACATCCGGCAGCAGCAATACTATACGGAGAATTTAGAACAGCTGATCGGGCGGCTTAGAAGCGAACGGCACGATTTCAATAACCATCTGAGCGTTATACACGGTCTGCTCGAGAGCGGTGAAACGGGCAAAGCGAAAGCCTATGCTGCGCAGCTCGTGAAAGACGCGGCGGAATACCACAGCATTGTATCGGTGCCGTATCCGGCGCTGCGTGCGCTGCTGAACCACAAGCTTTCCGCCGCGCGCGATGCCGGGATAGAGCTGAAGCTGGACGTGAGCCTGCCGGAAGGACTTTTACTCAATGAGTTTGACCTCGCGGCGATACTCGGGAATCTGCTGGATAATGCAATGGAGGCGTGCGCCAAGCTGGGGGATACCGCGCCGTATATCAGCCTTACGCTGAAATACCAGCCGGACTACCTCGTTATCCGTATTGCGAACCCGTTTTTACTCGCGCCGGAGGGCAAAAATCACACAAGCAAAGCCGATCAGGAAAACCATGGATTCGGGCTCAAGAACGTGACGTATCTGGTGGGCAGGCATAACGGCCTCATGGAGATTAAAAAGGAAGGCGGCGTATTCGAGGTGGATATCGCCCTGCTTGTCGAATAAAAGAAAATATGCGGATTATGTCATTTCACGCGCGGATCATGCAATATCCGCCTTTTTTTATTTCAAAAATGTTAAAACAGTATAAATAGAGTTTAAACCAGAAAATCTTCAATGTAAAAAATTTGTATATATTTTGGAGGTCATATGAAAAAAAGATTAATAGCACTTCTGACCGCGTTCACATTTTTATTTTGCATGTGGCCCGTATCGGTGTTCGCGGCGGACGGCGCAATCACCGCGGACGGCACGTATGATCTGAGCGCTTACGGCAGCGACAGCACAGTGACTATCCATGCGGGGCTGACTGTCACACTGAAAGGCGCAAGTACAACATATTCAAATCTGAAAATCGTATGCGTCGGCGCAAACACACATCTTACGCTGGATAATGTCATAATCGACGACTCCTTTAATGATTCGGCCTGTGCGCTTGCGTTTTCCGGTGCGGATAATACGTTGACGCTCATCGGCGAAAGCACACTGAAAAGCGGCTCCGGCTGTGCCGGGCTGGCAGTTCCCGAAGGCACGGAGCTGACTATCACGAAGGACAGCACGGGTAGCCTCACGGCAACTTGCGGCAACTTGGGCGCGGGTATCGGCGGCTCCTATTATCAGGCGGGCGGCACGGTCAACATCAGCGGCGGCACGGTAACGGCCAATGGCGGCCTTGCAGGTGCGGGTATCGGCGGCGGCGTTTACGGCGCGGGCGGTACGGTCAACATCAGCGGCGGCACGGTAACGGCCAATGGCGGCCTTGCAGGTGCGGGTATCGGCGGCGGAAATGAAGGCGCTGGCGGCACGGTCAACATCAGCGGCGGCACGGTTGAGGCGAATGGAGGTGATGAGGGCTTAGATATCGGTGCAGGACGTGCAACGTTTAATCCCCTCTTTGCCGGAAGCCTGTATATCAGCGGCGGTTCAGTGAACGCGGACTTTTTCGGTGCTGTATATCAGACGTCGGCGAGAACAGCCGCCGTGTACAAGACCGTTGTCAGCGGGCTGCCCGTCATCACCGATGTCGCTTGCTCGTATAACAACGGAGATGTGTTTTCCTGTAAGACGGACGCGAACGGATACTTGTATCTCTGGCTGCCCCGTGAAAGTGCAACGGTTTTAACAAGAAACGGCGGCAATTATTATCTGGCGGTGGGAACTATCGCGGAAGCAAACAGCAATACGTTGACCACTTCGGTGTATCGGCTCGTCCAGTCTTCCATTGATCTCACGGCGCTTTCCGTTACGGGAGGTACGCTCAGTCAGACCTTTGACAGGGATGTCGCTGCCTATAGCGTGACGGCAGATTCCGGCTCCTTCGGAGATTCCATCGCCATTACAGCAACGACCGTGGATTCCTCATCGGGCTTGACGATTAACGGCGTAGCCGCGACAAGCGGCGTTGCGTCCACCATCAGCCTCAATAACGGCGCGAATCTCATACCCGTCACGGTGACTTCCGCCGGCGGTATGAGCCGGAAAACCTACATTCTCTCCGTCAACGGTACGGTGAGCAACGCGAACCTCAAGAGCCTTTCAATTAGCGGCGCAAGCCTCAGCTTCGATAAGGACACCACATCGTATGCCGTGAGTATCGGCAGAGCCATGCCTTCCATTGATATCACCGCCTCGGCTTCGGACGGCAAGGCGGTTATGCTTTTAAACGGCGCAATATTGCCTCAGGAAGGCACGCGCAGCGTCGGCCTCTCCGCCGGAAAGAACACGGTATCACTGATGGTGGTGGCGCAGGACGCGACGACAAAGACTTATACAATTACCATCAACAGGGATACCACGGGCAGCGGCAACGGTGCGTATCTCATCACACCGGACATTGATGCCGTTTATACCGCAGGGTTGACAAACGACGGGCTTCCGACAATGACTGTGAAAAGCGGCGTCAAGGGTTTCACCTACTTTACGGTGAACATCGAGGCGGTTGCCGGGCACACCGGCATGGAAACGGCGGTATTCGTTCAGATACGCGATGGGCAGCAGATAGCGTTAAGCTTCTTAAATGCTGATTTCGACACGGTGGGAAAAGCGGGCGCGGGCTTCAATGTCAAGGCGGGGGATATCATCGAGGTTTACCTGGTCGATTCTCTTTCAAACACCGGCGGCAGCCCGAGTATACTGTAGCAACTGGAACATTCAGAAGGAGTATATCATGAAAATCAAAAGTAAAATCCTGTCCCTGATGCTCATAGCGATGCTCGTTCTTTCGCTTTTGCCTGTCCTCACGTTGCCGGCGTTTGCGGCAAGCGATACCTACTACATCGACTACGGCAGCATTACAATTTCGAAAAGTGCGTCGGACCCCTCGTATTTGGATGTCACTTATTACGAATACTCGGGCGCGACGGCGACATCAACAGCCACAATAGAGGCATCCGACGATATCGTGATTACCCAGTCGGACAGCAGCACGACGACCGACAATAAGGTGGCCGTTGCGAGCGGCATGGCCAATATTACGCTAGACGGCGTCCATATCAACACGTCCGGCACCGCTTACACATGCGCATTTTCCGTCAGTTCCGGTGCAAGCGCTAATCTGATGCTGACCGGCATGAACATCCTGAAAAGCGGCTACGGATGTGCCGGGCTTGCGGTTCCCGAAGGTGCGGAAATAACCATCACGGAGGACAGCACAGGAAGCCTTAATGCAACCGGCGGCAGCGGCGGCGCGGGAATTGGCGGCGGCAGAGGCACAGATGGCAGCGTCGGCTCCTCGGGCGGTGCTGGCGGTGCGTGCGGAACGATCACGATCGGCGGCGGAACGGTCACCGCAACCGGAAGCAGCGGCGCGGGCATCGGCGGCGGTGGGGGCGGATATGGCAATGGCTACATTTACGGCAACTCAGGCGGCACGGGCGGCAGCGGCGGTGCTATTACCATCAACGGTGGCACGGTAACGGCAACAGGTAACAGCCGAGGCGCGGGTATCGGCGGCGGCGCAGGCGGTAACGGCAAGGAAGACCTGAATGACGGTTCCGGCTTTTGCGTGAACGGCGGCGCAGGCGGCAGCGGCGGTGCTGTTACCATCAACGGCGGAGCGGTCATGGCGTCGGGAGACGGAGCGGGTATCGGCGGGGGGTGCGGAGGCGCAGGCACAGTCGGATACTCGCTTGCCGCAGGCGGCAGAGGCGGCAACGGCGGAAACAGCGGTACGATCACCATCAAGGGCGGTTCCGTCACGGCGGCGGGCGGCACAAGAAGCGCAGGCATTGGCGGCGGCGGCGCCGGAAGTTCTGCCATGACAATGGTCGACCTCTGCTATGGTGGCAGTGGCGGCGACGGCGGCAGCGGGGATTTAATCACAATTAGCGGCGGCGTGGTCAATGCGTCCGGCAGCGCGTCGGGAATCGGCGGCGGCAGCGGCAGCGACGGAAGTTACAGCAATTTCTATATGGGTGGCAATGGCGGCAACGGCGGCAGCGGCGGCAAAGTCGGCCCTCGTTATGGCGAAGGCAGCTCGTCTGGCTTTTATGATGGTTATAACGGTGGCGACGCATCGCTGTGTATCGGCGGCGGCTACGTGAACGCGGATGTTTCCTACGGTGTATATCAGTCATCCGCAAAAACAACAAAGGTGTATAAAACCACGATGATCGGCTTGCCAAAGAGCGGAGAAGTCACCTGCTCCTATAACGGCGGCAACCGGTTTGCCAGCAAAACGGACGCTAACGGCTATTTATATCTGTGGCTTCCTGCCGGTTCAAATACAGGTTGTCAGCGGCAATAATATGTATACGACAGCCGGCACGACGGAGAATGCCAATGAAAGCGCGATCCCATCGTATCTCTTAAAGCTGCCGGAAGGAGAGGTAGGCGTACCCTACAGCGATACGCTGGCTGATTCGGGCAGCGGATATTCCTGGACATGGAAGGCCGCGGCAGGCTCAAAGCTGCCGTCAGGGCTTACTCTTTCGACAGACGGAGAAATTTCAGGCACACCGCAAGAGAGCGGCAATTTTTCTGTCGTCATTTCCGCTTCATATGGCACCTATACGGATACGTCGGCTGCGCTGAATCTGAGGATTTACAGTTCATCGGCGTCCGGCCTTAATGACCTCAATGTGACGAATGCCACATTAAGTCCGGCGTTCAATCCGGAGCTAACGGAATACAGTCTGGATTCGGTTGCCTCTTCCGTCAGCAGCATCACCGTTACGGCAAAGCTGGCTGACTCGTCGGCCTCGCTGAAAATTGACGGCGAACCTGTGACCTGCGACGCTTCCGGTTCCGGTTCATACAGTGCCACGCTTTCTACCGGCACGAACCGTATTCCCATAGCCGTCACCTCTGCGGATGGGTTAAGCCAGAAATCCTACATGATTACCATAACCCGCAGAGCAGCGCTGACCATATTGGACGACGGCGTCACAGTCGCCGTTGCGGGACAAGCCTACAGCAAAGCGTTATCTGCCTCGGGCGGCGCGGCTCCTTACACATGGAGCGCCAGCGGCCTGCCTGCCGGGCTGGCTGTAAACGCTGGCACCGGTGTGATCAGCGGCACGGCTTCCGTTGTCGGGAGTTATCCGCTCACAATCACTGTGACCGACAGTGCGAACGAAACCGTTCAAGCATCGATGACGCTCAAGGTAATGAAGGGCAACGGAAACGGTGCGTATCTCATCACGCCGGACAGCGATGCCGCTTATATCGCAGGGTTGACAAACGATGGGCTTCCGACAATGACTGTGAAAAGCGGCGTCAGGGGTTTCACCTACTTTACGGTGAACATCGAGGCGGTTGCCGGGCACAGCGGCATGGAAACGGCGGTATTCGTGCAGATAAGGGGCGGGCAGCAGATCAATTTCAGCTTCACACGGGCCGATCTTGATACTGCGGGTATTGCGGTAGTCGGCTTCAATGTGAAACCCGGCGATGTGATTGCGATGTACGTCGTCGATAACGTTGACAATTCGGGCGGCAGCCCTGTCATACTTTAGGAGTGCTTAACAATGAAGAAAATGATAATAGCGATAGCTCTGTTTATCTGTCTGGCCGCGATGCCCATTACCGTGCTGGCGGCGGGCGGCATCACCGTGACGGCATCGTCAGACAAGGCCGAAGCCGGAGACAGCGTCACCGTTTCGGGAACAGCGACGCCGGACACATGGATTTCTATTGAGGGAACTGACGGTGACGGAAACATACTTTATTTCAGCGCGGTGCTTGCGGATGCGGCCGGTGCTTACAGCGTCGCGCTAAAAACACCTGAAATGGACGACGGGACGCTGACGTTCACCGCGGGCAACGGGAGTATGACCGCGGGTACGACAGTTCAGATCAGCACGCCCTCCGGCGGGGATTCCGGCAAAGCTCCGGAAAACGGTGATGCAACGTCAGAACCTGCTCCGACAGAGACATATATCCCGTCAGTAACATCACAGCCGGAAGATGCGTCCGATTCTTTTCCGGCAGCAGAGCCGGAAACCACGTCCGCTCCGTCGAACGCAGCCGCTTTTTCAAGCACTAAGCCTTCCAAGACGGCGGACGTCAGTGCTCGTGATACGTTGGAGCAAGACGGTGGGCTACCCACTGCGCTGGTGTGGATACTCGGCGATCTGCTGCTGGCGGGACTGGCGGTTTTGGCTGTGATGATTCTAAAGAAGAAACGCGCTTCCTGACCGTTTTATGCGGATTATGTCATTTCACTTACGGATCATGCAACCGGCGCTTTTTTTATGCACAAAACCGTTACAATGAAACTGATTGACTGTATACAGATCACTTTATGCGGAGGCACCGATGAGAAAAAAGATAATTTCATTTATCATGGTTGCATTACTGATTTTATCACTGAGCCCGCAGGCGACGCTTGCGGCGGATTATACTATCTATTCCGGCGGTACGCACGACCTGAGCGAGTACGGCAGCGGCAGCGAGATCACGGTCTTTACAACAGATGCTGTAACCATCACAAACACGGCGGGATTAACCTATACGGACGTGGAGCTGTATTGCCTCGAAAGCGGTGTGGATTTGACGCTTGACGGTGTGAAGATTGCCAACGGCAGCAATTGGCTCTGCGCGCTTACGTTCACCGATGCGGGCAATACGCTGACGCTGCTCGGGGCAAATACGCTGCAAAGCGGCACCTATGAGCCGGGTATTTGCGTGGGTGCGGGTGATGCGCTGACAATAAAAGGGACAGGCTCGGTATCTGCGGAGGGTGGAACGTATGCTGCGGGCATCGGAGGCGGCATATACAGCGACTGCGGCAGCATCACGATAGAAAGTGGCACGGTCAGCGCAAACGGCGGGAGCAATGCCGCGGGCATCGGTGGCGGAGAAAGCGGCGCGGGCGGCACGATTCTCATCAAAGACGGCAACGTCACGGCGGCGACAATCGGCAGCGGCGCGGGTATCGGCACGGGGTCAGAGGGCGTTGGCGGCACAATCATGATTGAGGGCGGTACGGTGCACGCAACGGGAGGCATGAGCGGGGCAGGCATAGGCAGCGGATACAGCGGCACAACAGAATTGATTACCATCAGCGGCGGTACCGTTACGGCTATTGGCAACGGCGGTGGTGGCGGCGCGGGCATCGGCAGTGGCAACGGAGGTACCCCTGTGCCGATTACAATCACCGGCGGAGATATCACAGCGAGCAGCGAGATATACGGCGCGGGTATCGGCGGCGGCAAGTTTGTAAGCGGCGATACGATACATATTAAAGACTGCAAAATCACCGCGACGGGCGGCGAAAGCGGCGCGGGCATCGGCGGCGGCTCACACGGCAACGGCGGCAACATCACCATAGAAAACAGCGATGTCACCGCAAACGGCGGCGATTATGCCGCAGGTATCGGCGGCGGTGAAAGCGGCTCCGGCGAAACCATACTGATCGACGGCGGCACGGTAAAGGCTAAGGGCGGTACAAACAGCGATGGCTTCAACGGCGCGGGGATCGGCGGAGGCCGGTATGGCACCGGCGGCAACATCACGATTGAGAGCGGCAATGTCACAGCCACGGGCGGCAGAAGCGGCGCGGGCATCGGCAGCGGCGACAACTATTACACGGATGTTGATCTGAGCGGCGGCGTCATCACGATAAACGGCGGCACGGTGACCGCAAAGGGCGGCAATTACGGCGCAGGCATCGGCGGCGGTGATAGCAGCACGAGCGGCGTCATCACGATAAACGGCGGTACGGTCATCGCATCGAGCAGCGGCAGCGGCGCGGGGATCGGCGGCGGCGATACATGCGGCACCGATTCGGTGACGATCACAGGCGGCAGCGTTACTGCAACAGGCGGCAGCAGCGGCGCCGGTATCGGCGGCGGCAACAAGGGCGCGGGCGGCAGTGTGACGATAGAGGCGGGCGCTGTCACCGCGACGGGGGGCAGCAGCGGTGCCGGAATCGGCGGCGGCGCAGGCACCGGCGGCACAGCGGGCACTATAAAGATACTTGAAGCGGCGACCGTGAAAGCAGTAGCCAGCAGCACCACAAGGCCTGCGATATTTGCAGCAAGCAATGCATTGGCTTCGGGAAGCACAGTCAATGTACTGATGGCGAATTTCTCGGCGCAGAAGAATGCGAGTGTGACCACGCAGTTTTTGAAAAAAGCGGATGCGTCGCTGCTGGCTGAGGTCACACCCACGGTCCGATACCAGTCTGTCGCCGTGACGGTCCCGGCGGACACGTACAGGCTCAAGACGGGCGGCAATGTTCAGCAGACCGGTACATCGCCGAATATCAAGACCGATTTTGCGGTGGCATCGGGACTCACGGTGTTCGGCAGCGTGACGAATGCGACGGTCTATAACATAACCGTTACGGCGGTAACGGGCGGCAGCGTCACTGCCAGCGCAGCAACGGCGGTCGTGGGCGATACGATCAGCCTCACCGTTGCGCCGACTGCAGGCTGGCGGCTCAACTCACTCGTTTACAACGATGGGACAAGCCACGCAATCACCGGCACGAGTTTTGTGATGCCCGCGGCCAACGTGACCGTGACGGCTGTATTTGAGAAAATACCCGATACGCCTGTTTTGTGGCTGACAGCCTCGGCGGACGGAGCGGAAGACGCTTCGGATTCCGCAAAGATTGATCTGTCGTTTGACGCGCCGGTCACCGGGCTGACGTCGAGCGATATCACGCTCGCAGACGGAACCGGAGCAGCCGTCAAGGGAACGCTGTCAGGCTCCGGGAGCGAATGGAGTCTGTCTCTGGCTTCCGTGACCAAACAAGGCACGATATCCGTTTCCGTGGCATCTCCGGACGGCTATGCCGTGACGGGCTCGCCCAAAACAGTGACGGTATACAAAAGGACGAACGCGGCGCTCAGTGCGTTGACTGTAGGCGGATACCCCGTCGGCGGATTTGCGCCCGGTATTTATGCATACAGTGCGGCGCTGCCTTTCGGGACGCAAGCGGGCAGCGCGGCTTCGGCTGTGGGAGCCGAAGCATCCGACCCGGCGGATACGCTGGCTGTTGCACAGGCTGCGGCGCTTCCGGGCGACGCTGTGGTGACGGTATACGCCGCCGACGGCACAAAAAGGCGGTATACCGTGCATCTGACGCTTGAGCCCAACACCGCGCCTGCGGCAAAAACGGCTTTGGCCTACAGCGTCAAGGCAGGAGAAACTGTCAGCTTCAGCGCTGCCGATATCGCGCAGGACGTTGACGGCGATGCGCTCACGATTACGGCGGTGACCGCCGGGCCCGATGCATCCGTCGCGGCGGCGCTATTCACCGGCGGAACCGTCAGCGTGACGGGCAAAGCGAAAGGGCAGACATCCGTTAGCGTGGCCGTCAGTGATGGGAAAGAGTCGACGACTGTCGCCGTTTCGGTCACAGTGCTGGATGCCCCCCCACCCGTGCCGACACCGACGCCGGTACCGACCGCGACGCCCGCGCCGACACCGACAGCCACGGCAAAACCGGCTCCTTCAGCCACGCCGTCTCCGGCTGCGACGGAAACGCCGGTGCCATCGATAACGTCATCTCCGACGCCGACCGCGGCCCCGACACCCACACCGTCCCCTGCTGTCACCGGAACGGCCCCTGAAACTATTGAGGCGGAAATTGTGGTAACAGGCGGGCAGACGGGTATGCTGACGATTACGATTGACGTATCATCCCTGCCGGAAGGCACCGCCTCGGTTGTGCTCAAAGACGGCACAGAGGTGAAGCCGGATGAAAGCGGAAAACTGACGTTTGCGGTCAGTGAGGCTGATTTTAACTCCGGAGCCGTTTTGATCACGGTGTTGGATGCAGAGGGAACGCCTTTGGGTGCTTATGTTGTTCAGGGTGGTTCAGAGGCCGCATCGGCTGATTGGGGCGGCGGAATCATAAGTGCACTGCTGTGGATATTGGGCGGTTTGCTGATTGCGTCACTCGGCGTGGCGGCTGTTGTGCTCGTGCTCAGACGGAAGAAACCATAAGGAAAGAAACATTCGTTTGGCGTATTCGGCAGAGTCGCCGTTGCAAGCATTCACGGCTTTGACACGGCGGCTCTGGTATGGTGATATTAACCGGTTCTCATATTTGAACGGACATGCTCGCATGCCTAATCCGATCTATCGCCAGCATTCCAACGGGGCAATAACCGATAGGTCTTTTTTAGCCTTTGTTGTGGTCTCGTTTGAATACACGGATAGCGGACGGGTGGTGTGAAATGCCTTTGATGCATCGCACAATGTTTGGGTCGTTTTTTATTTCGCACAAATAATAAAAAAACAGATAAAAAAATAACATAAATGAGGTAACAGCATGTTTGATATACGAAAAATTCAGGAACAGGTTATTGACGGCGCCGTCAAAGCGGCAAGCGACGATAACACGGCGGCAACCATCGTCTTTGGAGAAAACGGACAAAACGTCATGGGTCAAATCCGCTGCTTCTGCACTTTGATGGGTTGCTGAAATCAAAAAGATAGTATGCGTAAGGGGTATTCGAAAAGCAAACAGAGCTTTTTGGGTGTGAGTTCGCAGAACACGATGGAATGAGGTGAATTATAAAGGCCCCGACAGCGGCACGCAAATCTCGCATTTGTGGTTGTTTATCATTTTCACAGCATATCGCTCGATAACCGGCTTTGTGAAATCCGCAATAAGACTTCGCCGTTGCAGCTCGGAGAAGATATCATTCCACGCGTTCTGTATGGCTTGTGCGGTGTGCGCGACCGTGAAAACGGCATAGCTGCCGCCCGTGAGATTGCCAAAGAGGATAGGACTGTCTTGCGTATGAAAGCCGGTATCCACCGCAAGGCATGCATCGTACCGGCAGTTTTCGGGCGCGGTTTGCTCCGGGTTATCCTGCGCGATGCCGAAAATCACGGAGTCATCGCTCAGCAGCTGGGCATCCTTCGCCCATGCTTTTAAGCGTTCCATCGTGTCCTTGTTGGCTGCGCCATAGGGCCCGGTATGCCTTAAGTAAGCGATGCGGGTGGATGGGACGTGCTCTATGGTCATTTCCATGGGCTTTAAGTCCTTTCTTAAAAGAATCACCATTTTCAACCTAACATGATTTAAAAATGAATACAATCAGAATATATAATTCTCTATGGCAATCATAGTTGGCGTGAAATTGGCGTATTTTTTACAATGAAAATTTCTTGCATTATCTCCATAATTGCAATACAATAAAACAAAAAATTAATAGGAGGTGCTTTATTAATGGGTTATACGACATTCGACGGACGGTATGACGGAATGCAATATGCACGGTGCGGAAAAAGCGGTTTGCTTCTGCCGCGTATATCGCTCGGACTTTGGCACAACTTTGGCAATTTGTCGGCGCTGGATGAACAGCGCGCCATACTGCAGCAAGCGTTTGACCTGGGCATCACCTATTTTGACATCGCGGACAACTACGGTCCGCCGTACGGCGAAGCGGAGAGGAATTTCGGCAGGATATTCCGCGAAGACTTTTCCGGCTACCGCGACGAGCTGATTATAGCGACAAAGGCCGGGTACGATATGTGGCCGGGGCCTTACGGCAACTTCGGCAGCCGCAAACACTTGATGGCGGGCATAGACGCGAGCCTCAAACGCCTGGAGCTTGATTATGTGGATATATTTTATCACCACCGGCCCGACAATGAAACGCCGCTGGAGGAGACGTGCGAGGCGCTGGCAAGCATTGTCCGGCAGGGCAAGGCATTGTATGTGGGGTTGTCGAACTACAAGCCGGACGAAACGAGCCGCGCGGCCAAGCTGCTGCGCGAAAGCAGGACGCCCTGCATCATCCATCAGCCGAGCTATTCAATGCTGAACCGCTGGATTGAGGGCGGGCTCGACCGTGTGCTGATTGAGGAAGGCATTGGCAGCGTGGTCTTTAAACCGCTCGAGCAGGGGCTGCTCACCGATAAATACATCGGCGGCATACCGACCGACTCGCGCATGATGAAAGACCCGCGGTTCTTAAAGCAGGCCCAACTGAGCGAAGAAATGATAAAGAAGATTGCCGCGCTCAATGCATTGGCTGAGCAGAGGGGGCAAAGTCTTGCTCAGATGGCCATTGCGTGGGTGCTCAAAAGCCCGTGCGTGACATCCGCGCTGATCGGCGCGAGCCGTCCCGCGCAGCTCGCAGAGAACGTGCGTGCGCTTGACAATCTCAAGTTTTCAAAGGAAGAACTGCGCGATATCGACAAGATCGTGTTTGGGAAATGAAGAATAATTAAGAATTATGATGAAGCCTCGGGGAACCGGGGCTTTCCAGCTGTTAAAAAAGCCTTCCCCTCGAGGCAATGTCATAAAGTTAAAATGTAAAGGGGTGGAATTAACACAGAACATACGATCTCTTGACAAATACAAAAGACGCCAAAAATTGAATGACTACTTTTTTTGGAGGGTATCATTCAATGAATCGCTTTGCAGAACAGCTTAAGAGGGTTTATACTATCATTCAAAG
>JAEYKW010000046.1 GCA_023408075.1 Bacillota bacterium
ACGAAGGCAGAAATACAAAGAATTGAGCACTGGATGAATAACTATCCGAGAAGGATGTTTGGATATAAATCTGCCAACGATGTGTACCTGGTATAATATGGTGGGCAATTAAACTTGCATTCTTCAATGGCTTTTCTTTTTTTATTAAGTTATTGACAAAAAACATGTCCGTCATTTATAATGACCACAATAAAGGCTGTGATGGAGATCAGTAGTTAAAAACCTGCTTTTTAGAGAGCCGTCGGGTGGTGCAAGACGGCAGGCGGTATTTGATGAACTCGCTCCGTAGCCGCTGTACCGAAAGCTTTTCAGTAGGTGCAGACGTCGTGACTCAACGTTACACGAGGACGGGCATCATGTTGTGCCCTGATGAGCTGGCGGCTATTTAACCGCAAGCAGAGTGGTAACGCGAAGTCTTTCGTCTCTGTATGACGAAGGGCTTTTTTTATTCTAAAAATACGCTTACCGGTCGCAAAACAACATGGATAATAAAAAAAGATGTATGGAAAAGGAGGCCAAGACATGACAACGATCAAGATTTTTGACACCACATTAAGAGACGGCGAACAGTCGCCCGGGTGCAGCATGAACCTGCAGGAAAAGATTGAGGTGGCGCGCCAGCTCGAAAAGCTCGGCGTCGATGTGATTGAGGCCGGTTTTGCGATCGCATCTCCGGGGGACTTTCAATCCGTCAAAACTGTTGCGGAAACCGTGAAAAACGCGCGCGTGGCGAGCCTGTCGCGGGCGCTCACAAAGGACATTGACCGCGCTTATGAAGCGGTGAAAGGCGCGGTGAGCCCGAGAATTCACACGTTTATCGCCACATCGCCGATCCACATGGAATACAAGCTCAAAATGAAGCCGGACGACGTGCTGGCTCAGGCGGCGGCTATGGTGAAATACGCAAAATCGTTATGCGCCGATGTGGAGTTTTCGGCGGAGGATGCGTCGAGGAGCGAGCCGGAATTTCTGTACCGCGTATTCGAAGCGGTCATTGCGGCAGGCGCAACCTGCATCAACGTGCCCGATACCGTGGGGTATTCAATGCCCGAAGAGTTCGGCGCGTTGATTAAGAGCGTCAAGGAAAACGTCCGGGGCATCGAGAAGGTTGATCTGTCGGTGCACTGTCACAACGATTTGGGGCTGGCCGTGGCGAACTCCTTGGCGGCGATACGCGCGGGCGCCACGCAGGCCGAGTGCACGATCAACGGCATCGGCGAACGGGCCGGCAACGCGGCGCTCGAAGAGATCGTGATGTCAATTGCGACGAGACAGGATTTCTACGGCTTTACGACGAATATCAATACGAAGCAGATTTATAATTCGTCGCGTTTGATCTCGACCATCACAGGCGTACCGGTACAGCCGAACAAAGCCATTGTGGGCAAAAATGCGTTCGCGCACGAAGCGGGCATCCATCAGCACGGTGTGCTGGCAAACAAGAAGACCTACGAGATCATGACGCCCGAATCCATCGGCTTGCCGGAAAACGCGATCGTGCTCGGGAAGCACTCGGGCAAGCACGCTTTTTGCGAGCGCCTCAAGGATTTGGGGTATGTGGTGGATGAGCAGCATTTAAGTGAAAGCTTTGAGCGCTTCAAAGAGCTGGCGGACAGGAAAAAGGAAGTGTCCGATCTCGATTTGAGAGCCTTGGTGGAGCTGGAGCAGTTTGATATTCCGGCGGACTACGAGTTTGACACGTTTGTGATCAACAGCGGCAACAAGATGACGGCCACGGCGGTCGTCAAGCTCATGCACGACGGGCAGGCGGTGGAGGAAGCCGCCACGGGCGACGGCCCCGTGGATGCCGCGTTCAACGCGATTGAGCGGTGCATCGGCGAGAGCTTCACGCTGGAGGACTACATTGTCCGGTCGGTGACGGGCGGCAAGGACGCGCAGGGCGAAGTGGTTGTGAAGCTGAGCAAGGACGATAAGAACGTGAAGGGCCGCGGGCTCAGCACGGATATCGTGGAAGCCAGCGTCAAAGCATATATCGATGCGATCAACAGATATTATTATCAAATGAAAGTGGAGGGCTGAAAAAATTGGGCATGACAATGACGCAAAAAATACTGGCAGCCAAGGCGGGCCTTAAGGAGGTGCACGCGGGCCAGTTCATCGAAGCGGCTATCGACCTCGCGCTCGGTAACGATATTACCACGCCTGTTGCGATCAAGGAGTTTAAAAAGACAGGGCGCAGCAAGGTGTTCGATAAGGACAAAATCGCGATTGTGCCGGACCATTTCACGCCGAATAAGGATATCAAGGCCGCCGAGCAGTGCAAAATGATCCGCGAATTCGCCTATGAACAAAACCTCACCAACTATTTTGAGGTGGGTGAGATGGGCATTGAGCACTGCCTGATCCCCGAAAAGGGCCTCGCGGTGCCGGGCGACGCGATCATCGGCGCGGACTCGCACACCTGCACCTACGGCGCGCTTGGCGCTTTCTCCACGGGCGTGGGGAGCACGGACCTTGCGGCCACAATGGCGCGCGGCAAGTGCTGGTTCAAGGTGCCTGCGGCAATCAAGTTCAACTTAACGGGCAAGCTGCAAAAATGGGTGTCAGGCAAAGACCTGATACTGCACATCATCGGCATGATCGGTGTGGACGGCGCGCTTTATCAGTCGATGGAGTTTGCGGGCGACGGCGTCGCCGCGCTCACAATGGACGACCGCTTCACGATTGCGAATATGGCGATTGAGGCGGGTGCGAAGAACGGCATATTCCCGGTGGATGAGCAGACGCTTGCGTATGTCAAAGAGCACGCCATCAAGCCGTATCGGGTGTTCGAAGCGGACGACGACGCGGAGTACACGCGCGTGATCGATATCGATCTTGGTGCACTGCGCCCGACGGTGGCGTTCCCGCATCTGCCCGAGAACACAAAGACGATCGACGAAGTCGGCGACATCAGAATCGATCAGGTGGTTATCGGCTCGTGCACAAACGGGCGCATGACGGACCTGCGCATCGCGGCGGATATACTGCGCGGGCGCAAGGTGAAAAAGGGCGTACGCGTGATCGTATTTCCGGGTACACAGGCCATCTATCTGCAGGCGGTTAAGGAAGGGCTTGTCACCGATATCGTGGAAGCGGGCGCGGCTTTCTCGACGCCGACCTGCGGGCCGTGTCTCGGCGGGCATATGGGTATACTCGCGGCGGGCGAACGGTCGATATCGACGACGAACCGCAACTTTGTCGGGCGCATGGGGCATGTGGAATCCGAAGTGTATCTTGCGAGCCCGGCTGTCGCGGCCGCATCGGCGTTAACGGGACGTATTGAAGACCCGGCCAATATATAGGAAGGAAGAGTGACCAATGAGCAAGGTTTATAAATACGGCAATAACGTGGATACGGATGTGATCATACCCGCAAGGTATTTGAATACGTCGGACGAGAAGGAACTCGCATCGCACTGCATGGAGGATATCGATACCGAGTTTGCCAAAACGGTGCAGCCCGGCGATATCATCGTGGCGGAAGCCAATTTTGGCTGCGGGTCCTCGCGCGAGCATGCGCCCATCGCGATCAAGGAGTCGGGTATTTATTGCGTAATCGCCAAAACGTTCGCGCGCATATTCTTCCGCAACGCGATCAACATCGGCCTGCCGATACTCGAATGCGAGGAAGCCGTGAACGGCACGCAGAGCGGCGATGAGCTTGAGGTGGATATCAATACGGGTGTGATTAAAAATTTAACGCGCGGCACAACGTTTCAGGCGGAGCCGTTTCCGCCGTTTATGCGCGGCATCATCGATGCGGGCGGCCTCGTGAAAGCGATATCGAAGCCGGAGTAAGAAAAATAGCAATAAGAGGGTTCCAGAAGCAAATAGCCGACGGAGCCCTTTTTATATCTTCCGAGCGACAGAGAACATTCATCTTTTCCAAATATCCTCGGAGGGCGATAAGGGCGTAGACAGCCGCAAAGGCAATCCCTATAGCATATAGGAGAGGCTGTTGCGGTAGACGGAAAGCCCACGCAAAAAGCTTTTGACTCGGATGCGTTTCGCTTCGTCGTCATGCCACAGTTTTGCGCCGCTTTTCGCAGCCATGACAGGAAGTGGTTTTTCATAAAAAAAGGATTCCGGACATAAATCCGAAACCCTTCTATAATCTTGGAATCCTCTTATCCTTATTTTCCGGACAGCGACACCGGCATACGCTTGAGTATGGCCATACCGAGCGGAATGGCCACCGCGAATTTGAGTATATCGAGCAGTATGAAAACGCCGTTGTACGAGATGATGATCGTGTCAAGCGCGACGCCTTTGCCCATATAGGCATTCAATATGATCGACATATAAGTCACGCCGATCACATACATAACCGCAACGCAAAGCAGTGAATACCCGATGATTCGAAGAATCTGCGGCGCTGCGGGTTCTCCTGCCTTCCTGCCGATAAGAACCAGAATGTTGCGCCTCACGAGCAGGCTGATCAGCATGGCCGTCACGCAAAAACCGATGATGAACCCGAATGACGGCTGCAGGACATAGCCAAGGCCGCCGCCGTTCATAAACACCGGCAGGCCGACCAGCCCGATGGCGGCATACACGGCTTGAGATATGAGTGCGAATTTGGGCTCGAGCAGCAGACCGGCCAGAAATATAAAGAAAGTCTGCAGCGTGAAGCTCATCGGCGTGCCGGGTATCGGAATCTTGATAAAAATTCCGGCGGCTGTGAGTGCGGCAAAAAGCGCGCAGAATACCATTTGTCTTGTTTTCATAAGCACCTCATAATGTAAACTTGAAATATCAAAGTGAGTTTACAATATGGCCCGTCATTTGTCAATGACAATTTTGTCACAAAGAAGATGCGCGAAATGACTTTGCAACGAATTTAAAATCATGTATAATTCGTGTATGATGTCATTGCTGTTAATCATTCAGTCAGCTGTTCCGACGGACGAGAAGGAATTGAAGCTGATTCAATATGCGCAGAAGGGTGACCAGCAGGCGCTGGAAACGCTGCTTTTGAAATACGAAAAAAAAGTCTACAATGTGGCTTACCGCTTCATGGGCAATGAGGCCGATGCTTACGATATGGCGCAGGAGTCCTTAATCAAGATCTATAAAGGTGTCAGAACCTTTCGTTTGGAAGCGTCTTTTTCGTCCTGGGTGTACAGAGTGACCGTCAACACATGCCTTGATGAGCTGCGCAAGCGCAAAAAAGCACCGCTATCTCTCGATAACACGCTCGAAAGCGGCGTGGTGATTGAAGACAGAGCGGGGCTCACGCCCGAAATCCACGCGCTTAATATCGAAAGCAGGGAAGACATACAAAAGGCCATCAGTACGCTGTCCGCAGATCACCGCATCACGGTCGTGCTGCGCGATATACAGGGGCTGACCTACGAAGAAATCGCCGAAACGCTCAGCATTTCCATCGGGACTGTGAAATCCCGCTTAAACCGGGGGCGGCAGCGCCTCAAAGAAATCTTGATCGAAAGATGATTTATTGGAACATATGCCAAAAAGCCAACGTCTAATCGGTGTGATCAGACGTTTTTTGTTTTCATAAAACAAGTGGTGGGAGGGTGTAATGAAAAAGTTACTGGTATTTTTGACAATAGCCGCGCTGATGGTGGCGGCGCTGGCGGGATGCTCGTCCCGGAGCGAATCCGGGGGAGGCAACTATTACGCGCAGGGTGAGGTGGCCGAAGCGCCGGTGCCGGCCGCTTACGACGACGCCGCAACGCAGGAATCGGCTTCGGCGGAAGAAGCTCCGGCTGAATCGGCGGCACCCGCGCCCGATGCGGGGCTCAATTACGACGGTTCCATACTGGCTCCCGACGCCAAACGGAAGATCGTCTACTATGGCAGCTTCTCGATCCGCACAAAGGACTTCGATGCCGATTACGACAGCCTGCTGGCATCGCTTGAGAGAATGGGCGGGTATATCGAATCATCGTCGGTATCCGGCAGCAAGCCCGACGAATGGAATGAACAGGGACGGACTGCGAGCCTGACGCTGCGCGTACCAAGCAGCAGGTTCAGCGAGTTTACAGGCTTGCTCGGCGATATGGGCGAGACGGTATCGAGCTCGGTGAGCGGGCAGGATATTTCGCTGCAGTATTTTGATACCGAAACAAAGCTCAAGACGCTACGCGCAAGAGAGACGCGGCTGCTCGAGCTGCTCGGAAAAGCGACGACGATGGAGGATATCGTCGAGCTCGAAAAAGCGCTGGCCGATGTTTCTTACGAGATACAGATGCTCGAAACCAGCCTGAGGGACTACGACAGCCTGATCGATTATTCTACCGTCACGATTGAGATGCAGGAGGTCAATCAGGTGGCGGCGGTGACGCCGCCGGATGAAAGCATCGGAACGCGCATTTCGAACGCATTCTATTCGGTGCTCAACGTGCTGGCGGACTTCGGCGAATTCCTGCTTGTGTTCTTTATCGGCGGAGCGCCCGTTATCGTGCCGCTTGCGGCGGTGATCGTGTTGATTATCATTCTCGTGAAGCGCAGGAAAAAGAAGCAGATACAGGCCCGGAATATGCCGAACGATATCAAATAAGGAGAGAGCGATATGAAAAGAAAAAGCAGTTTTCTCTTCGTGCCGATTGCGGTTATGCTGGTGCTCACATTGGCCGGATGTGCGGTACGTGCTGACGGCGACGGAGCCAGCATTTTACCTGTCGGCGAAGACGCAAAAGCCCCCAAAAGCATCTCCGTATCCGCGCAGGGCAAGGTGACGGCGCAGCCCGATGTGGCGTATGTCACCGTTGGCGTCACCACACAGAATAAAGACATGCAGGAAGCGCAGGATAATAACGCGCAGACCATGAACGCGATGACGGAAGCGCTCAAGAGCGCGGGACTGACGGAAGACGACATCAAAACCACGCAGTACAACGCGTACCCGATCTACGATTATTCGAGCGGCACGAACAAGATTGTGAACTACGAGGTAAATAATCAGGTGGAGCTCACGATCAAAGACATCACGCGCGTCGGCGAATACATCGATATCGCCGTGAATAACGGGGCGAATATGACGAATGCGATCAGCTTTGGCATACTCGATCAGCAGGCCATTTACAACGACGCACTCAAGCTCGCGGTGGAGGCGGCCAAGGCGAAGGCCGATACGCTTGCAGCCGCAGGCGGCGTGAAAATCGTCGGGATATTGCAGATGGCCGAGAATTCAAGCGGCGGGGGAATTGTGAGAGAATATCCCGAGGCCGCGATGGACGAAGGCAAATCCGGCTCCACGCCGATTTCCTCGGGAAATCTTGACATTGAGGCCAATGTGACAGTTGTATACGAGATTGAATAACCAACCAATCCCCTTTAGGCCGGAGACCATGATCTCCGGTTTTTTTGTGCTTAGATTGAAAAAGCCTTCTCCTTTGAGGAGAAGGTGGTGCGCAGCACCGGATGAGGTGGCAAGCCGAAACTGTTCATACAGCCTCCTCATCAGCCGTCTGCGAGGCGCAGCGCCCAATCGACGAAAAAGCCGGCACAAATCGCTTATGTGAGAGAAAGAAACTCTCGTGGACATATCAAATATGCGCAGTCAGCCGTATACGCGTCACAGGAATGATATCAGCATCTAGCGCAATATGTTTCGCCGGTTCTGCGCGAGCTGTTGGATCAGCAGAAAACTTATCATATCGCATCAAACTGACGGACATACTATCTTCTGAAAGGAAGGCATCAGATGAAGACATTTATTCCGTCACGGGTCTATGCGGAAAAAGGCTGCGACAGCTACCGGCTCGGCAGAGAGCTCATTAAAAAATACACCGATATGGGTATCGATATTATCAAGATCGATAATCACAACAAAATCCCCGAGCTTCGGGAACGGCCCAATGCAGATTTCTCGAAGATGAAAAATTATCTCGTGCTCGGTATCAGAAAATCGCTGACGCATCAGAAGAACAACAAAACCTCGGATTTTCTTGTGCCGTATACGTCATCGGGCTGTGCCGCGATGTGCCTTTACTGTTACCTCGTCTGCACCTATTACACCAGCGCTTACTTGCGCGTATTTGTGAACCGCGAGGAGATGATGGAAAAATTAAAGCGCGCGGCCGATAAATATCCGGGCAGCGTATTTGAAATCGGCAGCAATTCAGACCTTGTTCTCGAGAACACGGTGAGCGGCAATCTCGAATGGACAATCAAACAGTTTTCTGAGGTGGATCACGCGCGCCTCACGCTGCCCACGAAGTTCAGCATGGTGGACACGCTGCTTGATTTGCCGCATGGACACAACGTCACGATCCGCATGAGTCTCAACCCGCAGGAGATCATATCGCATGTGGAATTCGGCACTTCCAGGCTGCTGGACCGTATAGATGCGCTCAACAAGCTCTATACCGCCGGTTACGATACGGGCATACTCGTCGCGCCGATCATCATGGCGGAGGGGTACAGGGAGATGTACGAAAAGCTTTTTGCTGTGATGGCGGAAAAGCTGCTGCCCGGCATTAAAAGCTCGGTGGCGCTGGAACTGATCTATATGACGTATGGCATGGTCACAAAATCGATCAACGAAGAAGCGTTCCCGGGCGCGTGGAGCCTTTATAACAAAGAATCGATGGCGTTCTGCGGACGCAGCCGCTATGGCTATAAGCGCGATACGAAGGAGGAGGCATCCGCGTTTTTCCGCGACCGCATCGCGCATTATCTGCCCGAGGCGAGCATCGCGTATATCGTATAAGTAAAAAAGCCGAAGATTATGCGGCTTATACTGCTGGAAAAGCAACAAAACGTCATTCCGATGGAGCGTAAGCGGAAGAGGAATCCCATGATTAAGAGCATTAGTATTCGGGATGCTCTCCGCCTGGCAATCGTGTCACTCCGCTCTTCATTAACGCGGTGGAATGCATGATATAGTATGGTTCTCATAAAGTTGAGTTGCAATTGTATCCACCTTCAAACTGAGAAGATTAAGTATTTAACTAAGATGCAAGCTGTCACGGCAGTTGGGCGGCGGGAGGAAAAGCACTGCCACTTCCTCTGCGGAGGCGTGGATTGAAGAGAGGATAAGTTTCCTCCGGGGGGCGCCGGCTCTTGACAGACGCCCTCATAGGTATGACTTGTGAGAGATGATAAAGCTTGTTGATATTATGCGAGCTTAAGGCTATATGCGCAGATTATTCAATAGCGTTCAGCATCGCCATATAATCGTCCGGCAGAGCGATATCCAGCGCTCCCATATTCTCAAGGTACTGATCCTTGCGGCTGAAGCCGATGATCGGGATGATCTGCGGGTCGTGCCGCAGCAGCCACGCGAGCACAAGCTGATTGCCCGTTACGCCGAGCTCCTGCGCGAGCTTATCAACGAGCGCGAGCTTTTTGCGGCTCTCTTCGTTGTCGTACAGGTGACGGTTGTAATAGGTTTCGCGCTTGTCTTTGTTGCCGTAGATACCCTTGAGCAGCGGCGAGTACGCGAGAAACGCCATACCCTGCGAGGCCATGCTGTCAAACATCTGCGCATCGGCATGCTCGACGATGCCGGTGTCAAGGCTTCTGTCCGGGTGCAGATACGAATATTCCTGCTGCATGGCCACATACGGCGCGAAGCCTTTTTCTCTGCTTACCCTGTTGGCTTCTTCAATTTTCTGTGTGATGATGTTGCTGCAGCCGATATGGCGCACCTTGCCTTCTTTAATCAGGTTGTTGAACGTTTCTATCGTCTCTTCGAGCGGCGTCACTTCGTCAAACACATGCGCGTAATAAAGATCGATGCGATCGGTTTTGAGGCGCTTTAAGCTGCCCTCCACGCCTTTCTTAATCACAGCGGCATTGAGCCCCTCGTATTCCGCACGCACACGGTGCCATTCGATTTCACCGTTAACGCGTATGCCATGCACATTCTTAAGGCGTCCGCCGACCTTGGTGGCGAGAAAAATCTCATCGCGGCATTGCCTGTCGCTGAGCCATTCACCGATCACGTTTTCGCTTTCGTCGCCGATGTACTCGCCGTTGCCCATCCACCAGGTATAACAGTTGGCGGTGTCAAGAAAATTACCGCCATGCTCTCTGAAGTGATCCAGCACCTCGAATGACGTTTTTTTGTCCATGGCCGTGCCCATCAGCATGCAGCCGAGGCAGTATTGGCTCACTTGATCCGCCGTATTAGCAAAATTCACTCGTTTCATATCGTTCCTCCATCTGTTTTGGAATATTTTCATTGATACCATTAACAGGATATACTATAATTGGTTTAATAGAAGAGCCAATAATCGATAAATACATAAGAACCAATCCGGAGGTGGCCATGTTCGGTTTGCTTATAGACAGAGCGCTTTCCGTTCCGATCACAACACAGCTGACGCAGCAGCTCAGAGAGGCAATTCTCTGCGGCAAAATCGCTGCGGGGCAGAAAATGCCGCCCACGCGCCAGCACGCGAAAGAGCTCGGCATATCGAGAAATTCCGTGATCCAGGCCTATGAGCAGCTCATTGCGGAGGGCTATTTAAACAGCGCCATGGGATCCGGCACTTATGCGGCCAGTATCGACGCGAGCGAGAGTTACCCCAAAAAAAGCGCAAAAGCCGATGACAAACATGCTGGTGATGAGGCGTCTCAGGACGTGATCGTTTTTGACCCCGCCAATCCCGATCTATCTGTGTTCCCGAAGGCGTTGTGGGCTAAAACGCTCAAGGAAGCATGCTTTGACGCACAGCCGGACGATTTCGGGTATACCAACCCCGGCGGTCATCCCGCGCTGATCAAAGCCATCGCGGATTATCTTTACCGGGCCAAAGGCATATTCTGCGCGCATGAACGGATTTTTATCGTGCCGGGTACATCCGCGGGCATTGAAATGACATCGCGGCTGCTCTATAAACCGGGCGCCTGCGCGGTGACGGAAGATCCGTGCCTCAATTTTGCACGCCACGCGATTCAAAAGAGCGGGCTTCGAGTGGTCCCCGTCGAATCGGACGCGTCCGGCATCTGCACCGGCCTGCTGCCGGACACTGAGAACCTGCAGTTGATTTATGTGGCATCGTCTCACCAGTATCCATTGGGCGGCGTTCTGCCCGCAAGCCGACGCATTGCGCTGCTGGAATATGCGCAAAGGCAGGACGCATTTGTGATTGAGGACGATTACGACAGCGAGTTCCGTTATCGCGGTGAACCGATACAGTCGCTATGGCATCTGGACTGCGAACGCGTGATTCATCTTGGGAGCCTCAGCAACGTATTTTCGCCGTCGCTGCGCATCGCGTATATGATATTGCCGTCACTCCTCGCCGGGCGGGCCAAGGAGCACGTCAATTCGCTCAACATATGGACGGGCGCGATTGAGCAGATCGGCATAGCCCGTTTGATGGAGACAAAACAGCTCGACCGCCACGTATTTCAAATGAAAAAGAGGTATGATGCCAAGAGAAAGCACTTGATTGCCTGCCTCAATGCCGCTTTCGGCGCGGATATCGTCATATCGGGCGACAACGCGGGGCTATATCTGATGGTCACGCTGCCGCGCCGCCTCACACACGAAGACTTTGCGGCCTTTGAGAGCATCGGCATTGATGCCGATTATGTGGAAGACTATGCACTGATTAAAGGAAAGCATGAAAATCAGCTCGTGCTCGGTTTCGGAAACCTGAGCATGGAGAAGATTGAGGAAGGGGTCAGGCGGCTCAAGGCATCATTGCCGGTGCTTTAAGCCTGTCCGGAATTGGCACCATTGTGCTATAATAGTCCGGCGGAGGAATTATGCTGAAGAAAAACGACGAAGTGGAAATCACAATAGACGATTTAACGGTGGAAGGCGCGGGCATTGGCCGGTATGAGGGGCTTGCCGTTTTTGTGGCGCACGCGCTGCCCGGGGAAAAGATAGAAACCAAAATCATCAAGCTCACTAAGAGCTATGCGGTCGGCAAGCTCATGGAAATCATAGAGCCGTCGCCGGAGCGCACAGTGCCGTTCTGCGGCGTATTTGAAGCCTGCGGCGGGTGTACGCTGCAGCATCTTCACTATGAGCAGCAGCTGGCCTTCAAAGCGCGGCATATCAAAGAATGCTTTAAACGCATCGGCGGCATTGAGATTGAGCTGCCGCACGTGGTATCGGCGGACAACATCCGCGACTACCGCAACAAGGCGTCGTTTCCCGTGGCCCCGGTGAACGGTAGGGCGCAGGCCGGGTTTTTTGCGCCGCACAGCCACAGGCTGGTTGCGTGCGACTGCCCGATACAAAAGCAGGTGATCAACGATGTGAAAAACAGGGTTGTCGAGTGGGCCAACGGCAATAAAATTGCGCCATACGATGAGGAAGCGCATGCGGGTCTGCTGCGGCATGTCGTCGTGCGGCAATCCTCCGGCGGTGAGCTGATGGCGGGGGTGGTGCTGCGCGACTGGACGGATACCAAGACACTCGAAAGAGCGCTTGCGCCTGCGGCGCAAAGCATCGTTATCAACCGAAACGAGAAGAAACAGAACGCGATACTCGGCAGCCAAAACCGCACCGCTGCGGGTAACGACTATATCACAGAAACCTATGACGGTTTGCGGTTTCGTGCCGGGCTCACTAGCTTTTTGCAGGTGAATCACGAGCAGTCCGAAAAGCTGTACCGCATTGCGCTTGAGTACGCGCAAATCACGCGGGACGACACCGTGTTTGATTTGTTCTGCGGCATCGGGACGATCTCACTGCTGGCTGCAAGGCAGGCCAAAACGGTGCTCGGTATTGAGTACGTGCAGGAGGCTGTGAAAAACGCGGAGGAGAACGCACAGCTCAATGACATCGGCAACGCCTGTTTCCTTGCGGGCGATGCGGGGCAGATGATTGATGAGGGGATACGACAATACGGCAGGCCGGATATTGTGATTCTCGACCCGCCGAGAAAGGGCTGCGACGCGCCGCTGATCAAAAAAATTGTGGAGGTTGCGCCCAAGCGCATTGTGTATGTCTCATGCAATCCGTCCACGCTGGCGCGGGACGCCGCGCTGTTTGAGGGATATAGCATAGACAAAGTGGTTGGGGTAGATATGTTCCCGCATACGACGCATGTGGAGAGCGTGGTATTGATGTCAAAGGGTTAGTCAAAACACAAGTTGCCTTTGACAGCGAACCCTGTGATAACATAATATACGGTTAATCAGAAAAGATTGATAAAAAGTAAACGAAGGCGTATTAATTTGGAGGAAGTCATCATGAAAAAAATAGTCTATGCGATGCTCTGCATATTGCTTGTATTATCGGCTGGCTGCGTAAATTCCAACGGATCCATACAGCAAACTGACGAGGCTGCGCCTCAATCCACTGAATCCGTACAGCAATCTGATGAGGCTGCGCCTCAGTCCGTCGGGAAAGTTCACGTCGCCATAGATGTGAAAGATTACGGGACGATTACCGTCGAACTTGACGGGGATAACGCACCGATAAGCGTAAATAACTTTGTCAGCTTGGTAAAGGAAGGCTTCTACGACGGACTGACCTTTCACAGGATTATGACCGGATTCATGATACAGGGCGGCGATCCTAAAGGAACCGGAAAAGGCGGCTCAGATAAAACGATAAAAGGCGAATTTTCTTTAAATGGCGTGGAGAATACCCTGTCTCACACGAGGGGGGCCATCTCAATGGCGCGTTCCGATGACTATAACAGCGCAAGCTCTCAGTTTTTTATTGTTCATGAAGACAGCACGTTTCTGGACGGTCAATACGCGGCCTTTGGTTATGTGACTGACGGAATGGATATTGTCGACAGGATATGCGAGGATACGCCGGTGGTGGATAATAACGGGAAGGTAGAGAAGGAAAATCAACCTGTCATTAATTCCATCAAGGTGATTGATTAACGAGCCATCGTGCAGCCCGGGTGCTGCCGATAATGGAAAATATTGTTAGTAGATGGATTTGAAAACAACAGGAGACTTTTATGAGTGAAGTTTTGAAATTGGAAGATTTGATAATGGGCTGTTCAGAAACTGGTTACGAAGAAGAAGTTGTAAAGCTCATGCGAGACAATGGCACAACTGTTGATGACTTTGAACACGTCGGCAAGTGTGATTCGGAATGCCCAAATTGTGGGGCGGAAGATTTCAGTATTTTGCAAAGGAATATAGGCATCCTAAAAAATGAGGAAAAGGTTACTTTCGATTTAGATAAAGCTGATGACATTTTCAATTTCGCGATATATTTATGTAATAATTGCGGAAAGTGGACGACCTATATGGAGTAATGACGAAATTCGGTATATTGGAGTATCGAGAGATTATTAAAACCGAGTGAGCAAAGACAATCGCGGCGCTTCTTTTTTATCCGGGCACTAAAACATTGCAAATATATACAATATAGTTTATATTTGAAACATTCCTTGTAAATTCTGTTAACAACGTTTTCTCAAAATGAAATATCGAAGGTAAAACCGATGAAGCGCAGATTATTAATACTCGGCATTGCCGCCATATTTATTTTGGCGCTGCTGCCAACAGCCGTACTGGCGTACGATTCCGGCGGCGAGACGTACAACGCCCACGATTACAACGCGATGGTAAACTTCTTGAACCAGCCTTCGGCAGTCAAGGGTCAGACAAACGCTCAGCGGCTTGGCTACGATATATCGCAGCCCGAAACGTGGACCGATGTTGTTTGGAGTGATGATACGGAAAAACGCCTTGTGCAAATCGGCTCGGAAAGCGGCGCGAGCGCCTGGACCAGTAAAAGACTGGCAGGCTCCATGGACCTCTCAAACTGCACCGCACTTGAAAAAATCAATTGTGATTCAAACAGCATGACTGCGCTTGACGTAAGCGGTTGCACGGCGCTTCAAGATCTGAATTGCATGGACAATCAACTGACAGCGCTCGATATAAGCGGATGTACTGTGCTTGTCAACCTGATATGCAACTTTAACATGTTGACAACGCTCGATATTAGCGCAAATACGGCGCTTGAGGATCTGGCATGCTATGGTAATCAGCTTGCATTGCTCGATGTGAGCACAAATAAGGAACTTAAAATATTGGTATGCAGTTACAACCGACTGACAGCGCTCGATGTGAGCGCAAACACGGCGCTTCAAAATCTGTCTTGCAGCCAAAACCAGCTTGCACTGCTCGATGTGAGCACAAACACAGCACTTAAATATCTTGATTGCCGTGAAAACCAGCTGACAACACTCGATGTGAGTCAATGCACGGCGCTTATAGATATGGATTGTGGTGGAAACCAGCTCACAGCGCTCAATTTAAGCGAGTGCACGGCGCTTCAAAAGCTCAAATGTGATGAATCAGTTGCGGTAACGGGATTTACACCGCTCTGGGTGTATTTCGAGTACGGCTTAGGGCTTCTTGTCCTTGGCGCTGTAACGGCATGGATACTGATCCGCCGCAGGCGGAAGAAACGCGCTAATCACTAATATGGAAAAACGTCTATTTCTTATGTGAGCGACGCGGGGCGGATGATTGAGGTTTGCCTTTTTCGGTTTACTCCTTGTATTCACTTCCGTATATGGCAGCTATATCATGTATTCGATGCTTCATTTCTGTGCGGACATGTAACGGCTCCAAACACTCGCATTTATCCCCAAAACTGAAAAGTATATTGTAGTAGTATTCGTTCTCTATGAAAGGAAAACGAACAATGTAATGCTCATCTCCGTCTGGCGAAAAGTATTCATAAGTGCAATAATCAAGAACCCTGTCCATGACAGATTTATGAATACGGATTTTGATTTTTGTTTGCATAGCTGCCAATGTATCAGCAAAATCCAACTGCGGTTTTCGATAATCTCGAGGCGTAAAAAATTCCTCTTGTATTTGCAGGTTTGATGTGCGGGACAGCCTGAATAAGCGAAAATCATTTCTTTTATGGCAATACCCTTGCCAATACCAATGACTGCTTTTCAATACAAGCTGATACGGCTCGGCTGTCCGTGCGGTTTTATTTCCGTAGCGGTCTGCATATTCAAACGAAAGCAGCCTGCTTTCCTGTAAAGCTGTCTTGATAATTTCTAAATAGGGTTGTACAGTCCTGTTGCCCATCCACGGGCATAAATCGATATATATTTGATTTGCTTTAAGTTCAATGTCTTTCGCTCTGTCGGCGGGGATAAAACTCTTCACTTTCGCAAGGGCGTTTACCAGCTCATCACCCCGTATCATGCCCGAAAGACTGGAAAGCCCCATCAAGATAGCGGAAAGGTCGGCAGTCGAAAAAACCTTTCTGTCAATCTTGTATTCCTGCATGATTTCAAAGCCGCCGCCCACGCCCGGCGCTGAGCGAACAGGAATACCCGCCATGTTGATCGCGTCTATGTCGCGGTAGATTGTGCGGGGTGAAACTTCAAACATATCCGCTAGCTCCTGGGCGCCTATACGCTTTTTATCAAGGAGTATCATAATAATGCTAACAAGCCTGTCAACTTTCATCTGATAGCCGGCTTCCCCAATTTTTTTGTTATCAGTATAGATTGTGGCCATGCTGATGTCAACAATTGTGGGTATAATTAAATAGTAAGATTGGAAATGCAATAAATGGAGGTAATTTATGTCTGCGATCTATGTTTATATTCTTGATACTTTAGCCGACTGGGAACTTGGGTATGTTATTTCGGAGCTGAATTCCGGCCGGTTTTTCAAAAAAGGCGAGCAACGTGTATCGCTCAAAACGGTTAGTTATTCTGGGGAGCCAATCAATACAATGGGCGGGATGACAATAGTGCCCAATTGCTTAATTGATGATATCGTTGTGAGTGAAACAAGTATGCTGCTATTGCCGGGCGCAGATACATGGAACGACCCAAAGCATAGCGCTATCATCGAAAAAGCAAGCGAATTTCTCTCTCTAGGCGCTACGGTGTGTGCAATCTGTGGGGCTACCGCAGCACTTGCCAACTTTGGGCTACTGGATAAGCGTCCGCATACCAGTAATGGACCGGGGTTTCTTGAAATGGTTTCTCCTGCCTATAAAGGGCAGAGCTTTTATATAGACAAGCCATCTGTAGCAGATAACAACCTTATTACTGCAAGTTCCACCGGAGCTTTGTTATGGGCAAAACAAATTATTGAGCATTTAGGTGTTTTTCAATCGAACACGCTGGAATTCTGGTATGAGTATTTTAGTACCGGTGAGCCTGAATATTTCTTTGCCCTCATGCAATCTTTGCCGTCCGGCAATGAAAACTGATCGTTGCTCGGTGGGTAGTTCGTTGTGTCCGAATACTGTTCTAACCAATGAGCGGCGGTTTTAAAACCGCCGCTCTGCTTGATAAAAAATCCCACCCTGTCATGCTGAGGAGCGTAGCGACGTGAGCATCCCATGGCTAAACGCGTATAACATGGGATTTTTCGATCGCTTACGCTCACTCAAAATGACGTTTAGTACTTTGTCAGCAGCCTGAACGGCGGTTTTAAAACCGCCGCTCTGCTTATTTTTCAGTCAATACCACGCACTCACGAGGAACGAGGTCATCACTTAAAAACTTAGACGGTCGGGGTGCCGCAATCCGGGCAGAATTTGCTTGCGACCATCTTACGGCATTTGGGACAGAATTGGTCCCCGGTTGCTGCAGCTTGTGCCGCCGCTGGTTGGCTCGGCGCCGTACCCATTGCGCCCGCCATCTGCTGCGCCATCTGCGCGCCCATCACCATTTGCGCGCCCATCGACGCAAAGCTGTTGTCGTTGGCGCCGGGTGTCGTGAAACTGTCCGCCATTTGAACGGTTGCATACTTGCCGACGTTGTTCACGAAGGCTTGGCCAGCCACACGCTCCGCCATTTGCTGTACTTCCGGCGGGTAGTTGATACTGAGGATATTCACGTCGTCCACACCCAAACCGAATTCTTGCAATTCCTTGTCGAGCTCAGCGCAAATGACTTTCCCCAATTTGCGGCTGTTTTGCTGCAAGCCGATGAGCGCGTTGACGTTGATGTTCTGCTCTCCGCCCAAAATAGCTTCCGCAACCACAGGATTCAACTCGCCCATGATGCGTTCTGAAATGTCCGAAAGCGAATAGGTATCCTTGACGCCTGCGACTTTATCGATGAACGTCTGATAATCGCGGAACTGCACAATCAGGTTGCCGTGGCAGCCAATGGGAATGCCCGAGGGAACCTCGGGAGTGGGAATCATGATACGTTGCCGGGTGCCCCATTGCAGCAAGAGCTGCTTGCTGTTGATGAAGTAGACCTCCGCACGCATTCCGGTGTCGCCGCGCAGGCTAAACCAGCCTTTGAGCGTGGAGAGGAAGGGAACGATATCGGTTGCAACATCGTAGCTGCCCGCGTTTTCAAAAACGCCTTCGATCACGCCGTTCGCGAAAAAAATCGCTTTTTGTCCGGCTCGGATAACGAGCTTTGCGCCTTTTTTTATCTCCTTGGCAGGCCACTTGTAAAACAATATATCATCCCGAAACTCTTCCCATTCGATCGTATCCTTGCCTTGTCCAAACCATGCCATATACTTTTCTCTCCCATTATTTTTTATTGGTATTCAAGAAAAAGATAAACAACCCCCACGATAGCCGCAACCGCCAAAACAGTTGCAATCGCAATCTTGGCCGCGCTGTACGGCCGCTGCCCGTCTACCTTTCCCGTTTCGCCGTTGACGAAGTAACGATAGGTTTTCCCATTGTAAAAGAATGTGGATGCCCAGACCGGCAGCAACATGTGTTTGTACGTCACGTCCGTGTATTTCGCCTCAATGGAGGTTACGTCGGCTTCGTCGTACTGCTGCAGAATTTGATTTTTGGCCATCGAGCTAAGGACACTTTCCATGACGCTTTTTGCCCTTTCAAAAGCAGCATCTGCCTTAACTTTATACAACTCGGCATAATAACCGGACAAATATGCGGCTGAATAAGGCACCGTGTTCTCTACCGTATTAAAGGGCAGAATTTTCGCGATATCCTTTTCGCGATCAGAGGCGCAGATTTGAACGTCGTTAAATGTGTTGTCTACCACACCCGATACGTGGTGCCAATCAACCGTAGTATGTCTGTTTCCGTCCTTATCAGTCTCGGTTCGGGTGTCACCGCCTCGTCCTTGATAAAACGCGACAGCAGAAGCGTCATACGTCCAAAAAGGAAGGTACATACCGATGAGTGCGCTGCCCAAGCTAAACTTTTTTTTGAAATCATTGGGGGCGAACCAGATCGATTTTACCCATGCCTTAAATTTTTGAATGGCGTTATTTTTATCGATCTTGAAGGGGATAATCCCTTCGGGCGGAATCCCTGCCGCTTGCTTCACGGTAGCAATCTGCACAGACCCGCACATCGGGCAGGTTGTCGCGACCGCCATATCGTCGAATGTGATTTCATAGCCGCAGTTCTGGCATTGCGCCACCGCAAGGCCCTCAAATGCAACGCTTTGCTGCTCACGCTGCGCATACTGGCTGAAATCATATTCCTTCACCCCGTTTGAAAGGGTTTCCATCGTGGCCGGCGCTTTACATGCCTCACAGCGGAAACTTTGGCTCTCGATGTCGTACTTAATTAAACCGCCGCAATTTGGGCAGAGAAATGTTTGCGTGTTCACGTTTACCTTTTTCACATCGGTACTTGTTTCTGCCTGAATCATGTTCCAGCCTCCCCTTGTTGTAGGTTTATCGTTGCACTGTGATTTGTAAAACTATTATAGCATACTATATTCGACATTTATATACAAAGTTTAGCATCAAGCGCTTCTGGTTTTTGCATGTATCACCATGAACGCATTATATATTGGAAAAAATGCAGAATGGGTTGTGTTATAATATGCATAGAAATATGAGGGCTCTAGCCAAGTCACAATTCCGACTGTGCGGAATAAATACGAGATCAAACCGCAAAACTCATCATTGAAAAAATGAAAATCTTCGACCGGTTTTACAGAGGAAATATTCGACTAACGACGGCGCATGTGGGAGCGTGGTATCGATGTTAAGAGTATAATTTCAATTCAGAGGGGATATATATGCGATTTCTTAAGACTGTTGTTTTGATAGCGCTGATCACCATCCTCTTGACAGGCTGTATTTTCGAGACATATTACAGTCGTGAATACGGCCATTTATCAAAATACGTATTGCGGGATGGCCAAATCACAATCGATAAAAACACGTATATGTTATGCAATTGGAATTACCCGAAATATCCGTCGTCCAATGCTGGAGATGAAGTTTTCTCTCGGATAGACGATCAGGATCAGGAGATGAGATATAATGGCATACTATATGAGCTTCATCAATTTTCCGATCGGTCATTTTTAATATATGTATATGAGGCGGATGCAGGTAGCGGCTGGGGTGGCTGCCGCGTCTTGCGTCGTAGCGATATAGACATGCCAGAGTTAACATACGAAAATGTCGATTCCCTTGAATCAGAAAACTTTGCTTGGAAAAGTCAGGATGAAGCTTTCATATATGAGTTGTTCGGTGCAATGAGTGATGAAGCGAATAATATAGAAAATGATGATATTATTCGTGAAAGTGAATATTACGACACAATCACATACCGCAATGATGACTGGCCTGATTTTTGTTTTCAGATTACCATAAGGTATGTTAAAGATGAGTATTTTGTATGGAGCGTGTTTTTGGGTGAAGGCAGCGCGTGGATAACCATGCCGCACAATTTGATTGAAAAGATTAAAGTGAAAAGCGAATAAATAGAGTTGCTCCGCTTCGTTCCGAAAGTGATATATTTATGTAAATAAGTCTAAACTATAACTTTTTTTTTGACGGAGGAAAGCATGAAACAAATACAATTTTCAATTGAAATAAATGCCTCTAAAGAAAAGGTCTGGGCAACTCTTTGGGACGATAAGTCATTTCGTGACTGGGCTAATATTATTGATGAAGGCACATATATGAAGGGCGTGTTGTGCGTGAAATGATATCTTGATAATCTGGGTGTCAAGGATGCTGGGACTAATGTTTATCGAATCTTATTGCGAAGAATATTAGATTTCAGTGTCCTTGACACTTTCGGTTTGGCATACTGGGTGACTGCATGGTTTATGAAATTATTCCTGTTTATACGTGAGATCATATTTCGCATTGCTTTTTTCTCGCACTAAAAAGCTATCATAAGCCTTCCGGAGCTTTTTGTACTGGGATATGCACGCGACTACCGATACTATGGCTAATCCGATTATGACAACAGAAGTTATGATAATTGCTACCACATTTGAGTGTGTAACTGCAATATACAGAAGAGTGCCCATTACCAATATTGCGACGGCTAAAACAGACACGACCTTCTTTGCATAACTGAAATATTGATTGCCGAAATCACAAGGATTTGCAATAAAATCAACGTCTGAAACCACATTTGGTTCAGTCGTAAAGACGGGTGACGACCATTCATTCGTTCTTCTATTATACCTTGAATTAGTAAAGGTCAGGCACACATCTGTGTCCTGCTGCATATCGACAAGCAATTTCGCTCTTAAACGATACGCCTTAATGTTATTATACCAGTCCGAGTCGGTATTCAATAAAAATACATTGAATACGCCTTGGATAACAATAGTAACGACATGGATAAATATCCATAAAGGCGTTCTGTTGCTCGTTGTGAGTTCCTGTTCGATTATAATTTCGTATTGTTTTTTTTCATCGATGTGACAGGAAGCAACCGGAATGGTATCATCGGCGGCACAGCAAAGCGTCTTTGTTTCATTATTTATCCGTATTGACAGACAATCATCCGAAGCGATTTTCCCATATATATTAAGTAGCATGAATCACCACTTACCCTATTCATATTTGGGTTAGTATTCGTCAATCTCCACTAATTCATGTATTGATTATTTGAAGGTTTATGTAAACAAGAGAAATTACTTGATGTGCAATGAAATTCCAAGATATTTTCCAATAATATCGGAATAAACCATCCTCGGGATTAGAATAGTTTTCCGGAGATTCGGATAACTGAGTGTAAACTGAGGAGGAAATCCAAAAAAGAGGGAGGAGAAGAGAATGATTATCAATCAGCTTGTTGAATTAGAAAATTAAAAATTGAAGGCATTACCTCAGCCAGAAGCGGCTTGAGTAACCCCCGGTCCTTATACTACAAACACAAAAAATCATATTAAATCTTTGAAACAGGCGTCTGAGTGGTGTTCTACCATCTGGACACTTTTCGTTCTAAAGATAAGATAATGGAGCTGTGAGTTGAACCCGCATGAAGCAAAAATTTTGTCGCTAAACGGAGGAGGATAAAATCATGAGTAAACGGCATTTCATCCGGTGATCCGCAGGCTGTGGAAAAGGTTAATCAAGACACGATATACTGATTCACCAACATTTAAGTTGATAAAAATGGGAACTGCGCTTAAAATAGAATTCGAACAGGTGACACAATTAATAATTCTTAAAAATCTTCTTTGTCCTTTTTAAAATGGGGTAATTTCTTATGAAACTTATACAATTTGCAGAAAAATACGGTCCGTATGCTCTGATTGCCGGAGGCTCCGACGGATTGGGCTACGCTTTTGCGGCGGGGCTTGCGCGGCGGGGATTGAATCTGGTGCTGATGGCGCGTCAGGAAGACCGGCTCAAAGCGGCGGCGGCCCGGCTAAAAGACACATATCAAATCGATGTGATTTCCATCGCTGCGGATATGGCGGATTACGAAAATGTAAAACAATTGATTAGCGCTCTTGAGGTTTCCATTGGCTTGCTTGTTTACAATGCGGCTTTCGCGCCCATTGGTTTATTCGAAAATACGAGCGAAGAGCATTTGGCGCTTGCCACGGCGGTCAATGTCAAAGCGCCGCTGCTGCTCACAAAGCTTTTATCCGCGTCGATGATAGAGCAAAAACGCGGCGGCATTGTGCTGATGTCATCTCTTGCCGGGGGGCAGGGCAGCCCGAACATTGCAGCCTATGCAGCCACAAAATCATTTAACGCCATTTTAGCCGAAGGCCTTTGGAAAGAATTAAGGCCGCACGGAATTGATGTGATTGTCTGCTGTGCCGGTGCCATTCTCACGCCCGGCTATCAGCAAGCTGAAAAAGCCAAACAGGCGCCCGGAACGCTGGCAACCCATGAAGTCGCTGAACAAGCCTTGAATGCTTTGGGGAAAGGCCCGATTATCATACCCGGGGCCATCAATAAAGTCGGTCGGTTTGTACTGACCAGGCTTTTAAGCCGAAAAGCCGCTATTGCTACGATGTCGAAAAACACCGGAGGTTTGTCATGACGTTGTTTTCAGGTTTGATCACCCCGCTCATCGCATACGCAATGATTACTCTTTTACATATCATCATTCCGGTGAAAAGAATGAAGGGATATGTCAAAAATGAAATCACAGGCGAAGTCATGAATTACAGAACCAACGGAAAATTTGTTCTTTTGGCGAGTATTCTCATTTGGTTTCTGCTTGGTTTTTTTGATATCGTGCCATACTTATGGTTGTATGAAACCCGATGGCTGGGCCTTATCGGCGCGGTTGTGATCGGATTGGTCTATTCTTTTTACATTGTTCTCAAACACCCGTCTACGGGCAAATCTTTCTTTGCTGATTTTTGGTATGGCAGGGTTAAAGACGCGCAGATTAAAGACGGCTTCATTGATGCAAAAATGTGGTTTTACTTAATCGGCGCGGTGATGCTTCAATTGAACGTGCTTTCTTTTGCGGCATATCATATCATGAATGTCCCGCATATTAACTATGGTTTTCTTCTCGGCTGCGCCATGCTCACATGGTTTTGCTTTGATTATCTGATATTTGAAAAGATCCATCTTTGGACATACGATTTTATCGCGGAGCGCGTCGGATTCAAATTGGGGTTTGGCTGTCTTGCGTTCTACCCATATTTCTATTCTGTCTCACTCTGGTTTACTGCGCATCTTCCGAATCCCGGTCATCCCGTATGGCTGACAATACTCTTTGGCGCGCTTTTCCTCTGCGGCTGGGTGCTGACGCGCGGCGCAAATATGCAAAAGTACTTCTTTAAAATTGCGCCCGACAAGAAATTTCTTTGGATAAAGCCTGAAGTGCTCAGCGACGGTCACTTAAGCCTGCTGGCCAATGGCTACTGGGGCGCAAGCCGCCACATCAACTATCTTGGCGAGATTATTCAGGCGATCGCCGTGGCTCTGGCCTCCGGCTACGCCGGGATATGGATGGTGTGGCTGTATCCGGCTTACTATATCGGTCTTATGATTTCGCGCCAGGCCGATGACGACAAGGTTTGCAGGGCGAAATACGGAGAGCTTTGGGATGAATACACCAGAAAAGTGAAATACAAGATTATTCCATTTATATATTGAGTGCGGGTGGGATAATAACTGCAGTCGGAGCATAATAAATTAAAACGTTACAAGGTCTATTTCGGTAAAACAAGGAGGCAGGATATCATGGACGAAGAAAAGAAAAAAGAAGAGTATAAGGTGAGCGGCGAAGACCTGATGGCAAAGATCAAAGCCATCATTCGGGAAGGCAACGCGAGAAAGGTGACGATTAAGGATAAGGATGATAAGGAGATACTCAGCTTTCCGCTGACCGTCGGCGTGGTGGGTATCGCATTAGCTCCTGTTTTTGCAGCCATTGCAACGATCACGGCGTTGGTTACAGAATGTACAATTGTCGTTGAACGGTAAAAATATCTTCGCAAATCTATATTCATCAACTTTTGAGGAATAGGTCGGCTAAGGCTTTCAAGGGAAGTATTGGCTGCCAACCCGAAAGGAACTGTTTGGCAGCGCCGAGAGTGGAGCTTAAGGAAAAAGGTCAGGAGTGCTGAGCAAACGTACTGGATGGCGTGAAGGAAACCGCTCTGTTTATTCCGCTGAACCGCCGTATGAGGGACTGTATGAACGGCGGTGTGAGAGGACGGAGTTAGACACCCATCCCCCTCAATTTCGGTCAGGGTGGTTGGGTTCTTGCAAGTAAAATCATTGCCATGAAATTTGCAAGGGTTCTCGGTCTACCAGTCTCTTGAAAGAATAGACTGGATACCCGGCAAGCAGCGCGCCTGTAACGATTTTGTTTTTGGAGAGCTTTAATAGCTTAAGCAGTGGCTCGTACTCAGTTGCGGCGCAATACTCGAACAAGCCGGACCAGCAAGTGCCAAGCCCCAACGCTGGAGCATAGAGCTGGGCATATGCGAGTGCGAAATGTGTGTTGTCCCGGCCGAGAGCGAAACGGTCCTTATCCGCTGTGGCGATGACTAGGCAGGGCGCATCCCTCAGAATAGTGTCCTTGCCATTTTTGAGGTAACGGCGGATCGTATTGGAGGTGTTTTTTGACCATGGAGATTTCCCTAAAGCTCCGTGCTTTAAATCTTCCTCTGCCCAATCCGCTATCACCGCTGCAATCTCTTTTAAAGTAGCCGGATCATCAATAACATGGTAAGAGACTCCTTGTGAATTGCAGGCCGTTGGCGCGAAGCGGGCAATATCGAGGAGTTCACGGATGATCTCGCGCGGCACATGCTTCTTTTTAAAAGAACGGACGGACCGCCG
This sequence comes from Bacillota bacterium, assembly GCA_023408075.1. Classification (GTDB taxonomy): domain Bacteria; phylum Bacillota; class Clostridia; order Christensenellales; family SZUA-584; genus SZUA-584. The sequence continues at coordinate 25,375 of JAEYKW010000046.1, forward strand.
TGATCGAAGAAAACGAGCCGCCGTATCGGCATCCGGTACCGATACGTTTTCAAGCAAGACCTGTTTTTCAAGCGGAGCCAGCTTGTGATCTAATGAGCCGTTTGGACAAACGGCTACGCAATGCCCGCAGACAATGCAGAGATTATTGACAACCTCCGGACCTTGTTCTCCCAGACCAAGAGTACCCCTGCAGACATTTACGCAAAGTCCGCACTTTGTGCATTTATCCTGATTCACCTGAATTAAGTTCTCTGATGTCATTTTTCACTCACCGGCCAACACAATATTCAGGGTTTTGATTTTTCCGTTTTTAAGATTAAAAATAAAATTGAGCGGAATCGGGCTGCCTTCGAAATTACCCGAAAGCGTGGCGGTGACAACGCTATTGCCGTTTTTTTCCACATAGTCGGTGATTTCGGTCATGACCTTTGCGTCCCGGTTCGCCTCAAGGATGTGCCGGCTGATGGCCTCCGGGCCATGATATTCGTTTCCTTCGTCATACAATAGGGCATCTTCTGTAAAGCAACCAGCAAGCAGTACACCGTCGTAGACATCAGATGCATGGTAATAGGCGGCGATTGGCGCTGGCAGCGGTACAGCCTTGCTGTTGGAGGAAAGAACATTGCGCAGGCGTGTGACTTTATCCTGCTCTATCGTAAAGTGAAAATCAAGATAAAGAGGGTCGGGTAGATCACTCTTGTCGTAGTCTCCGTCTGATTTTGCAGTGACGACAATCTCTGTGGCATCCCGAACGGCATTTGTGATTTCCAGCCTCAAATGGACGCCGAAATAGTCGCGGTCGCTCCATTCTTTGATGGCGGTTTTCCCGTGATATTCTTTCCCCGCGTCTATAACGACGGCGGTATCGGCAAAAATTGAGAGGAAGGTAACGGGATCGTCCGTATTTATTGCCTGAAAATGTGCCTCAATCGGTTTAAGTAATGGAAATTTAATGTTTATCATTATATTCATTCTCCTTTAAATTGTGCGGACAATGCCGCCGTCAATTGTATGCTCGGCTCCGACAATGTAAGAAGCGCGATCGGACACCAGAAAAGCGATGAGTTCCGCTATTTCTTCCGGACGTGCGGTGCGGCCAATCGGGATACCGCCCAGAGAATCCATCAAAGCCTGCCGGGCATCACTATAGCCGCATCCCCGCTCCTGTGACATCCGCTCGATAAGTCTCTCAGCGGCTTTGGTTTCCGTGAATCCGGGCGCAACGCTGTTCACGCGGATACCCTTGGGTGCGAGCTCCGTTGCCAGCGCTTTGCTGTAATTTGTAAGCGCAGCCTTGGCTGCTGAATATGCCATGGTATTTTCTCCCGGGAATCGGCGTTGAATCGAGGTAACATGAACAATCACGCCACGGCCTTGCTCGAGCATCGAAGGCAGTAGACCTCGATCCAGACGGACAGCGGCGAATAAATTGGTCTCAAATGTCCGCTGCCAGTCGGCGTCGGTTTGTTTCAGTACGCCACCTGTTGGGGTAGAAGAGCCTCCCACGTTGTTGACGAGAATATCTACGCCGCCAAAGCGTTTTAGCAGATACTCCACAACTTTTGTAGTGCCCTCAGGTGTGCTGATATCGGCTTGGATAAATAAATCCGAATTGTTTATTTCGCCCGGCGCGTGCCGTGCTGTCGTGATGACTGTTGCTCCGGAATGTGCAAGCCGCTTGACCGTCGCCTCGCCTATTCCGCCCCCAGTGCCGCCGGTTACAAGCACACGCTGACCTTCCAGTTCCTTGGGATTGATCATGATATGGTTGAAATCTTCCATGAATAGAACCTCCTTTTTCGTATTAGGTTGTTTGCATGTTCCAATCATATCAATCATAACCTGACAACACCGGGTCAAGTTCTATTTTTATATTTGTTTACCATGTCATTTAATTCGTGCCGGAGCGCGTCGCGTATTTTCTGAGGGGATAACACCTCTGCATCAGCGCCGAACGAGAGGAGATAGCGGATCAGCCATTTGCTGTCTGGCAAAGAGGCAGTGACGGTGAAAGAACCGTCCTGATGTTTAAAAATGCTGTTTTCCTCAAATTCATCGTATACTCGGTATGCACCTTCGGCGCGAATCTTCAGGCATAAATCGACCCGGTTCTGCGTTTCTTGTGCCTGTCCGCTTCCCGGTAATTCTGACGATTCTCTTTCTGAGAAAGACTCCGATGTCATCAGGATATCCGACATTCGTATGATTTTGAAGATTCTAAATGTATTTCTGGCCAAACAGAACGCTTTCAGGTACCAGGCGTTTACCTTGAAGACGAGCTTAACTGGTTCAACTCTCCGGATGCTTTTTTCACCGGATGAGCTAAAATAATTGAACTCAATAATCCGGCGGCTTAAAATGGCGTCTTTTAAAATGGTAAAATGGCCCATCCTGCTTTCGTCGCTGCCCCAGGGGCTGAAATCCACCTCAAGCCAACCGGTTTTGTTTTTATTGAACAAACTGCTCAATTTGGCAAGCACTTGATCCATCTGAGGAGCTTTAGTGACCGACAGGCTTTGCAATGCGTATAGGATTTCGTTTTGTTCTCTTTCCGAAAGGATGGATTTATCAAGCACGTAATCGTCCAGCAGAGAGATGCCTCCGCCCTTACCTTGGGTTGCATAAATCGGCACGCCTGCCGAAGACAGGGTTTCGATATCTCGATAAATGGTTCTTTCAGATACTTCAAAACGCGCTGCCAGCTCTTTGGCGGTTGTGGTTTTTTTACGAAGCAAGATATAGATTGTTTCAAACAGCCTGTTAATTTGCATATCATCACCCCAAATTCATTATAAAGCAAATAACCTGATACTAATATGTCAAGTTATGCGTCAATGAACCAAATGTGTTATGCCATTTTATGGGTAAATATTTGACGGTGGAGAATGATTGAATTGCCTTGTTGATTTTTGATTTATTCATCAACATCCACCGTCACGCCGGACTTGAACTCCACGGTGAATTTGTCCTCGTATACGGTGACTTTTTCAATTTACCGCAGACAAGCGGCTCGTGTATTCGACCTAGGCGGTGGGGGACTCACAGTTATATGATCGTAATGGGTCTCTTTTTGGACATTATAATAAACATGACAGTATGCCGTCATATTAGAAATGTTATTATAGATTGTCGGAATCAAAAGGTGCGGAGAAAGTCCACCGAGCACTAAAAAGTAACTGGGAGATGAAGTCATTTGAAAGACATGAATTTTAGCAAGATTATTGAACGTTCCCTTGCCATAAGAGAAAGTTATCGTAAATTGGAAGAGCAGTATCACGGTGAAAAGTGGTCGGTCGGAGAAGATGCCCTTGCCTTTCTAACAGATGCCGGTCTGGTTGGCCGTTTAACAATGTCCCAACAAGGGCGTTGGCCCAAAGGAAACGGTACAGAAGCTGAATTGAAGCATAAGCTTAGCGAATGTATTTGGTGGCTGATTGTTTTGGCCGAGCGTATGGAGATCAATATTGAAGAGGCAGTGGAGGTTTTTTTGTCTAAGCTCGAAAAACAGATGCAAGGCTGAATCGTTAGAGATACGAATATTTATAGCTGAATAACAAAATTATGCATTCTGCAATCATAATCCTGTAGAGTGGCTTTTTTTTATTATTCATCCACCGGCAAAAAATGATATATTATTATTCTCTTGACAAATTCGTACTACGTATGTAGTATTCAAATTACAGAGGTAAACAAAGGAGATATTAGCTATGATACCCAAAATTTCCGACTCTGAGCTGGAAGTCATGCGGTTGCTTTGGCGCGAAGAGCGCCCCTTGTCGTTTGCCGAGATACGCACGGAGCTTGAAAGCAAAACCAAATGGACTAAATCCACGATTCAAACACTTGTGGTTCGCTTGCGCGACAAGGGCGCTGTCAGCACACAAACCAACTATGTAACTTTGTACAGTCCCGCCGTCACCGAGCAGGAATATGTATTGGCAGAGGGTCAATTGTTTCTGGATAAGCTGTTTAAAGGGAACGCGAAAAAGCTTGTCGCGTCATTGTGTGAAAACGGACAGTTAAACGAAAGCGACATCGACGAATTAAAGCAGTTTTTCAAAATGGAGGACTGTCAAAAATGATCATATCACAATTGAGCGACATTGTTTGCACGATTATGATTATGTCACTCTCCGGCAGCGCTCTCATACTGCTGTTGTTTGCATTAAAACCGCTCATACGTCATCAATTGCCCAAGTCGGTGCAATATGTCTTGTGGCTCGTTACGCTCGCGGCACTGCTCGTTCCGGTATCAAAGCTGATTGCCATACCCGATGCGCCGTCACATATCATAGTTGCACCGATCCAAAACGCCGTAGAACAAAACAATATCGCAGGTAAAGAAGCAGCGGATACACTTTCTCAGACGAATACAGTTTCGCAGACAGATAGAACGACAACGAAAAATCCGGGTGTTAAGCCAGCGATGCACCCTGTATTCACAGCGGCAACTGTATTGATGATAATCTACATGTTAATCGTATTGGTCGTGCTGTCTTATTACATCGTCAGCTACGTTCGGTTCACAAGAAGAGTGCGCCGCCATCGCACCCGGGCGCGCATGGAAGAGCTTTATGAGCATGTCGGGTTATGCGGCGATACGATTGCGCCCCGTCTTTACCGCAGCGCGCTGACCACAACGCCGATGCTGATCGGGATATTTAAACCCGAGATCATATTGCCCGACCGTGAATATACGGGCGCACAATTTCAGAGTGTATTAAAGCATGAGCTAACTCATTTGCGCAGACGGGACATCATAGTCAAGTGGCTGTCCGTGTTGGCCCGAGCTGTGCACTGGTTCAATCCGCTCGTATGGCTTGCGTTGCGCGAAATCGACCGTATCTGTGAATTGTCCTGTGACGAGGCCGTGATACGAACAATGGATCACGCAGGAAAACGGAGTTATGGGGAAACATTGATTTCCATCGCAGCTGATAACAATGCATCGCGGGCCGTGCTTTCCACAACGATGTGTGAGGAAAAAGAGGTATTGAAAGAGCGGCTGAACCTCATTATGAAATACCAAAAGCGGACATGGGTCACGCTCGTTATCTCGACGATTATTATATTCGCAGCTGTTTTCACAGCCTTTGTTATGGGCGCACGGGCGGCTTCTGCTCCTGGAGATAATATGGCTGGCGCAGTGGCTCCGGCATCCGTGCAGAGTGCTCTTCCATCGGATTCTGCGGCAGCCCAGCCGCATTCTCCCTCTGAAAAAGTTATAGAGTTCAAGGATCCGATTGTGGAGAAGGTCATCAGCGCCAAATTGAAAAAGCCAGAAGGCGCGATCACCGAGCAGGACATGCTGAAGATTGAGGATTTTGAATTCAATGATGTAAGAATGAATATATACAGCGGGAAAATTAAAACGATAGAGGACCTGCGCTGGTGTGTGAATCTTAAGAGTATATTCTTAGCCAGTACGGACATAACAGATATTTCCGCGCTATCCGGCATGCGGAATCTCGAATCCGTCTGTATCATGGAAAAGCTTGACGACTTCACTCCGCTGCTTGGCAACAAGAACCTTACCGAAATCCAACTCACAGGCGCTGCCGACAACTTTTTCAGGGATCTGATGAAAAATTGCAGAATGCTTTCCTCCGTGGGCCTGACTAAGTCAGACGTCAGCCCTGAAAGCATCCGAATGTTGGCAATGAACTTTAAGTTAACAACTCTTGTTATGAATTTCTGCTATATAAAGGACGTCACTCCTTTCATCGACTTCACGGGGCTGGAATACTTGTCGCTTGAAAACAACTATATAAAAGATATCTCGGTGTTTGCGGCGAACCCGGAATTGAGCAAAGCCATCGATCTGAGCGGCAACCAAATCACCGACTGGAGCCCGCTGGAAGATATGACGTTGCTTAGCCTCAACGTATATGATAATCCGGTAACGAAAAGTCCAGCACTGGATAAACTCGAAAAAAAAGGCTGTGAAATTTATAGGTAAGGAACTTTATAGCCCCGCCGTCACCGAGCAGGAATATGTATTGACCGAGGGTCAATTGTTTCTTGATAAACTGTTTAAAGGGAACGCGAAAAAGCTTGTCGCGTCGTTGTGCGAAAACGGACAATTAAGCGAAAGTGACATCGACGAATTAAAACAATTTTTCAAAATGGAGGACTGTCAAAAATGATCATTTCACAATTAAGCGATATCATTTGCACGATTCTCATTATGTCTCTCTCCGGCAGCGCTCTCATACTGTTATTGTTTGCATTGAAACCGCTCATACGCCATCGTTTGCCCAAATCGGTGCAATATGTCTTGTGGCTTGTCACGCTTGCGGCACTGCTCGTTCCCGTATCAAAGCTGATTACCATACCCCAAGCGCCGTCAGATATCATAGTTGCACCGATTCAAAATGCCGTGGAACAAAATAATGTTCTGGTTCAGGAAGAAACAAATATGGTGCCGCAGACGGACACAAATACAGTGCCGCAGACGGACACAACGACAGCAAAAAGTCCGGCTGTGAAACCGGCGATGAACCCTGTCATAACAGCCACAACCGTACTGATGTTGGTCTATATATTAATTGTATTGGTCGTGCTGGCTTATTACATAGCCACCTACGTTCGTTTCACAAGAAGAGTGCGCCGGCACCGCACCCGGGCGCGTATGGAAGAGCTTTATGAGCATGTCGGGTTATGCGGCGATACGATTGCGCCTCGCCTTTACCGCAGCGCGCTGGCCACAACGCCGATGCTGATTGGAATTCTTAAACCTGAGATCATATTGCCTGACCGTGAATATACCGACACACAGATGCAGAGTGTATTGAAACATGAGTTAACTCATTTGCGCAGACGGGACATTATTTTTAAATGGCTGTCTATATTCGCCCGCGCTTTGCATTGGTTCAATCCGCTCGTATGGCTTGCGCTGCGCGAAATCGACCGTATCTGTGAATTGTCCTGTGACGAGGCTGTGATACGGACTCTCGATCAAACGGGAAAACGGATTTACGGGGAAACGTTGATTTCCATCGCATCGGATACGAATGCATCGCGGGCCGTGCTTTCCACAACGATGTGTGAAGAAAAAGAGGTGTTGAAAGAGCGGCTGAACGTTATTATGAGATACCAAAAGCGCACATGGATCACTCTCGTTGTTTCGACGGTCATCGTGGTTGCGGCGGTTTGCGCCGTCTGTGTGTTCGGTGCGGGAGCGGCTCCGTCGGCGGCTCCGGGCAATAATAAGGTGGATGCATTAGCAGCAGTCGCCATACAGAGCCCGTCAGCAACGCCCGTGGCAACGCCGGAATCAGCCTCCTTGCAGAGCGTTTTGCCGTCGGCGGCGCCTGAAGAAGAGGCGCAGCCAGTATCTTTAGAGAGCCCATCGACGGCACCTGAGGCAGCAATGCAACCGGCACCCGTTCAAAGCTTTTTCGCATCACCTGCGCAAACACCGGACCCGGATTATATAAATGAGCTGCGCAAAGATGCCATAGAAGTAAGCACAGAAGAAGAATTTGCTGATGCGCTGAATACTGCCGACGTCGTTGTATTGAAAAAAGATTTAACGCTAGATGATGAATTTGTGACATTAGAAGATTTAGAAGCGCTGGTTATTGATGAAGGCGTTACACTGACTGTCACGTGTTTGAATCTTCATGCGACCTGTGAAATCGTCAACCTTGGAGAAATCATAGTGGCCGATTCCGGTCGATTGATGTTTTTCAGTGAACCGGATTATTCTACGATCGGTAAAATCAGTGTTATAGGGAAAGACGCCAAAATCTTATACGGTGCAGGCAAAGTCGGTGCTGAAGCAATTGCTTATTATCTGAGCGATGATTCGCTCTTTAATGAGCTTAGTTTAACCCCGCCTTACAGGGATGGCGAAATTGTTGAGATACTCGTTGACCAAGACATTGAGATAGCCGCCGGTAAAACTCTTTGGATGAATGCTCATAGCGTACTGCATGTGGCAGAGGGAGTGACCCTTACCAATAACGGGGCCATACGCTATTATGTCGAACCCATCATCGACGGGAAAATCGATGGAATAGGAAAAGTCGTCTATGATGATTAAGAACCAAAATTAAGATTTATAGCGGATATATAGTAAAACGAATTGTTTAATAACTTAATGCCGATAATAGGAGGATGCCATGAAAAGATATTTCGCTATCACAATTGTCATTATCTTCATCCTGTCCTTGCTGCCGGGTTATGCCAGCGCTGGCACTGCTGAGCCTTCTATAATAACAGCCCGTGCGACTGCGCCAGATCTTAAACCCGGCCAGATTTCTCAGATGTATGAGGAGTATACCGTCAAGCGCGGAGACAGCCTTTCTTCGATTGGCAGACAATTTGGCGTATCATGGCGGGACATCGCGAAACTGAACGATATACATGGCCCGAAGTATACAATTCGACCCGGTCAAATATTAAAAATCCCACAGTCACTAACATCATCCCCGTCTTATGTAAAACAGCTGCGCAAAAATGCAGTAAAAGTGAACACAGAAAAAGAATTTGCTAATGCGCTGAAAACAGCCTATGTCATTGAACTGAAAAAAGATATAACTTTAAGTGAAAATCTTGTTACATTAGACGATATCAATGCGCTGGTTATTGATGAAGGCGTTACGTTGACTGTCACATCTATGAATTTTCATGCTACATGTGCAATCGTTAACCTTGGAGAAATCATAGTGAAGGACTCCGGCCGGATGATTTTTCACAGTGAACCGGATTACTCCTGTATCGGTAAAATCAGTACCAGAGGGAGATTCGCTCAAATTGCCTTCAATTCGGGAAAAATCGGTGCTGATGAAATGACTTATTTCCTGAGCGAAGATTCGCTGTACGATTCGCTCAATATTGTCGCAAGTTCCTCCGATGGAAAACCTGTCGAGATATTGGTTGACCATGACATTGTCATCCCTGCCAGTAAAACCCTTTGGATAAATTCTGGAAGCGTTTTGCATGTGTCAAAGGGAGTGAAGCTAACCAATAACGGTACCATAAGCTATTTTAACGAACCTATCATTGACGGGAAAATCGTTGGAATAGGAGAAGTCATTGATAACTAGAAACCGTATTTAAGCTTAAGGCTCATCAACTGAATTCAATTATTAACGGATATGCTAAATTTAAAACAGCGGAACGCTTCACTTTAGCGGTTATATTTCTGCTCAAGGTTCCCATACTAGTGCTCACATTTATTAACATTGGATGGGATCTTTTACGGTAGCAATTGGGTGTGGAACGACGTCGTAAAAAACGTCGTTCCGAGCGGGTTCGGTCGGTTTATGCTTTTCAGTTTATATTGACTCCTATCTCAGTGACCCGTCGATTGCGTTGAAACCTTAAAGCACGAAGATAATTACGATAGCAATCGTTTAGCAGCTAATGAAACAATTTTTGAAATTCTGAAAAAAACAGCAGGAGGACGCCATGAAAAGATTATACACCTTAACAATCGTCATTCTCCTCATACTGACCCTGCTGCCGGGCTATGCCAACGCGGGTGCAGCCGCATTTCCCGAAGCATCCGCGCAAGCGGCTGCCTTAACACCTCCGGTGCCGATACTGTCACTCGCGCTCGACCAATACTCTGAGCTTTACCGGGAGTACACGGTTAAGCGCGGTGACAGTCTTATCTCGATAGGCAGACAGTTCAAGGTGCCGTGGAGAGATCTTGCAATACTGAACGGTATAGGGGGACCAAAGTACACGGTTACCAACGGACAAACCCTCAAAATCCCGCTGCTGCCGAAGCTGCCGGGGACAACCGGCAATTATCTTATTCTTTGCGAAAACGAAGCGCAAAAGCAATGCCTGGCCGAATTCGCAGCATACAAAATATTAAACGGATATTCGGTGACGATAAAAAGCGTGGAAGCGGATGTCAAATTGAAAGCCGATGCCGACACCAGCGAAGAGATACGGCAATATCTTAAGAAGATGGACAAGGTGTTATCGCTGGAATTCGTGTTACTTGTCGGGAGCGCTTACGATGAAGAATCGGCTTGTATTCAGCACACCGGCGGAGCTATTCCGCTGAGATATATGTACGACAATCCGGCCAATCGTGACTACAGTTGGTACGATGGCAAGAACCATAAAGTATTCAAAACGCCGACAGATATCTATTATGCGTTGGATCTAAACTGGGATTTTGACGAGGATGGTTTCGCAGGCGAAAGGAATGAGATGGCCGAAAGCGTTAAGCAAGCAGAGCCCAAGTTGTTGTTCCGGCTTGGCAGAATCCCATTTTCGGATAGCAAAGATATCAAGAAGGTACTGGATTCAACGATGCAATATGAAATCAGCCAAAAAGCACATTCTGATGCTCTGATCGGCAGCTATGGGATATGGGCTTACTATAGCGATGCGCTTGCGAATAATTTCTCCAATATGAAGATTAAGGCTGTCTCGCTTTACGGAAATGACGAAAATGGGCCGTGTCAGTACAAAAGCACCTACCCGTTAAGTATCGATAATTTCTTTAGTGAAATCAATAAGAAGTATGACTTTGTTTATATAATGGGCGATATAAAAAAATATTGCGGCAACACGCCTTTAGGGAAACGCGTGCAGGCCGGAATTTACTTCCTCGACGGTACGGCGACAATGCAAGCGGAGCCCGAACCGAAATATTCTCGATTTAATGCACAGGATTTCCTTGCCGAAGGGTCGGCCTGTACCGTGATTGCCACCACCGAAGAAGTCGGTTTTAACCCGAAAAATCCGGTCCCGCGCATAACCAGCAGGTTATTCTCCAATAAAATGCTCAGCATCTCAGGTGAATTCTATGCCGCGGTACTGTCGTCGATCATGGAGGACGATGTGAGGGAAGCCTATGTTTACTGCTATCTCGGTGACCCGTCTATCGCCTTAAAACAATAATGGGGGTGCTGGGGCTCATTGAATGAGCCAGGAAAGGGGACATGGGAATAAAGGCCTTCTATAGCAGGATTAACGCCATATGAGGCCTTAATTCCATAAAAAGCGAAGAGAGAAAGTCAGCCGCAGAGCCAGTATTAGCGGAAAAGAGCTGCCTTCACCAAGCCGGATAGTCGGAGGGATTTGAGCCACAGCTGTTTTTGTGATATATTCGGTATAAAATTTTTATTAAGATTTGGAGTCAAAAATGGATAAGGCTAAACGAAACAACACGATAACTTTTTCATTATTCATCATTTATATATTGGTATTGATATGGATAGTCCTTTTTAAACTGCACTTTTCTTTTGCAGAAATGGACAGGATAAGAACTATCAATCCGATTCCATTTCAGGGCTCCGGCATTGGTGCTAATGAAGTTTATAACATACTTTTTTTCATTCCTTATGGTATTTATATATGTATGTTAAAACGCCAATGGTCTTTTATAAAAAAGGTTATTATCATTCTATGTTTCAGTTTGTCTTTTGAAATCCTTCAATATATTTTTGCAGTCGGAAGAACGGACATAACGGACTTGCTATGCAATATGCTGGGCGGAATCATTGGTGTTGGTATTTACGGATTGTTATTCAGAATAATAAAATATAAAACCAATAACGTCTTGAATATTGTACTTTTGTTATTAACAGTATGTATATTATTGTTTTTCGCTTTGTTAGTTACACACTCGCTGCCGTTTGTTTTTAATCTATAAATCTATAGATTGATAACTGTGCTGTTTGGTCGCTCGGTTTGCGAGTTTTAACATTTGCAAAAAGGTATATTATACGACATTTTCCATGGAATTAACTTGTACTAACATAACGAATAAACTATAATATCCATATATAACTAAGATAAAAATAGAAAAAAAGGAGTATTGGACCAATGAAAAAGCTTAGTCTCTTTCTCGTGTTGTTGTTACTCATTTCTATGTTCCCATTACAGGCATTGGCTGCCGATGAAAACAACGACAGCTATAACGATCACGATGTGGCGCAGATAAGCGCATTTTTGAATCAAACGTCTTCCGGCTTAACCAACGCGGAAATACTCGGTTATGCCGACCCAAATGATCCGGCGATATGGAGCGATGTCTCTTGGGTTTCAGTGGATGGTGAACAACGCGTTCAGAGCATCAACTGGGGCTTTAAGGATACCGCAGGAGTGCTGGACCTTTCGGGATGCACGGCCTTGACCGAACTGTATTGTCTCTCGATCGGGCTGACCTCTCTGGATGTGAGTGGATGCACCGCTTTAAGCACGCTATCATGCGAATTTAATTCGCTGACCAGCCTCGATGTCAGCACCTGCAGCTCGCTCAGTCAGCTTTCTTGTTATGTTAATGCTATTGAAACATTAAATGTGAGTGGCTGCAGCAATTTGACATGGCTGAATTGTTCTGAAAATAAACTCACACAGCTCGATGTGAACAGCTGTGCCAATCTTGGCGATCTTGATTGCAGTCATAACAATTTGTCGTCGTTGGATGTGAGCGGCTGCCCTCTGGGATACTTATCATGTACTGAAAACCCGCTGAAACAGATTCACGCTGTTATAGAGGGAGAGGATGTCAAACTGAACGCATCAGCAGGATATCTTAAGTTATCTTATTTGGCTTACGACATCGAAGGTGAGATGTACGTCGATAGATATTCCGCGTCGGCTGTCCCTGACAGCATGCCGTGCTCCGGGTGGACGGGAATGCAGGACGGGGTGTTATTCTCGTCAGACGATTCCAATATCGATCTTGAAATCGGCTGTTCATACGACATTACCGCGAATTTTGCGAGCGGAACCGTATACAACGACCATGACGTCACAAAGATGCAGGTATTCCTCAATAAAGAGCCTTTAGAGGGACCAAATTACATGCAGCTGGGTTATGACGTTGACGACCCGTCCACCTGGAACGATGTGACTTGGGTGGCTTCGCCCGAAGGCCTGCGCATATCGGCGGTTGAATGGAACGAAAGACAAGCCGTCGGCGGTACGCTCGATCTTTCCGGCTGCGCCTATCTTGAGTCTGTCGATTTTTACGGTAACGAGCTTCATGGGCTTAATTTGAACGGCTGTGCCGCGCTTAAGAATGTTTCCTGCAACGATAATTATCTTGATACGCTGAGTCTAAGCGGATGCGACGAGTTAACAAGCTTAAAGCTCAACAACAACAACGGGCTTCTCATTGCGCTTGAGCTGCAGGGGTATACAAAGCTTGAGCACCTTGAGTGCGTACAAAGTCTTCTCGATACACTTGATGTTGGCGGCTGCACGGCACTCACATATCTTGATTGCAGCAACACTTATGAGTACAATCGCAATTTTATCAACACTCTTGACCTGAGCGACAGCACGGGGCTGACAACGCTGAAATGTGCAGGCAATCCTCTGGCTCGTATAAGCGCGATTATGAACGATACTGTGATAGATCTTACCGCCGGAGGGTGGGGATATGTCGCATTATCTGAGGGCGGAGAGACAGCTTATACGGTGCAAGTGCCCGATACTCAACCGTTTTCAAGCTGGATAGGCACACAGGACGGCTCCCCGTTCTTTTCAGCCGAATCGACAATAAATTTAACGCCCGGCTCCGAATATGTCCTGATGGCGAATTTCGGTTACGGCGTTTTTTACGACGGCAACGGAGCGACGGGCGGCACAGTACCCGATGGCGGCAGACACAACGCGGGGGATTCCATTGGGGTGCGCAGCAACTCGGGCAGCCTTGAGCGAGCGGGTTTTGAATTTGCAGGCTGGAACACGGCGGCTGACGGCAGCGGCACATCATACAGCGAGGACTCATCGATGATGATGCCCGCAGAGAACATCACGCTGTACGCGGTTTGGGAGCCCATCGCCTATACCATCACCTATGACCTCGACGGAGGTGAGGCACAGAATCCCGCGACTTACAATGCTCTGACCCCGGCATTCACGCTGAATAATCCTACGAAACTGGGATATGTGTTTGCGGGCTGGACGGGAACGGACCTTGCGAATGCGGCGATGAGCGTCAGCTTCCCGGCGGGGTCCATAGGCGACAGGGCTTACACAGCAAACTGGGCGCAGAACACAGTATACACCGTCACATTCGATGCGAAGAACGGGAGCGCGGTGGACAGCATTGAGGTGAATGCGGGAGGGACAATTGAAACCGCCCCTGTCACGAGCCGGTTCGGTTATAACTTTACCGGCTGGTATACGAAGAAGGGAGTGCTCATAACGTTCCCATATCATGTAACGGGCAGCGTGACGCTTTATGCGGGGTGGGAGAAGCAGCCAAAGACAGCATACCTTTCGGATGTTGAACTCTCGTCTGGCACTCTCGATTCAAACTTTTCGAATTCGAAATACCTCTATTTAATAAGGCTGCCCGAGAGTGAGACGAGCTTTACGCTGACCCCGGTTAAAGAGTATGATGGCGCTTCGATGTCGATAAACGGGGAATCCACATCGAGTTACACGGTTAACCTTGAAAACCATAGGAATGCGCTGATATGCGTGATCGTGCAAAACGGCAAAAGCATAAGGCTGTATACTTTCATCGTGCACAGAGGAAGATGAAAAGGATGATAGCCGATAGAGCCATAAATCGGAGATAACGTATATTGAAGCCTGTAAAATGGTTTTTAGAAAGCGGTTCGCAACGCTGTCAAGAAAAACGAACAGGAAAAAAGTTGACTGGCTCTCGCACTCTACGGGAGTCAGTTTTTATTCTCCGATTGTTTCTCGATATTATTTTTAAGGAATTGAATTCCCCGTCACTTTGTTCGTAAACAGTAATTTTCTCTGTCATTGCGGGAAGCCTTTTCTATGTCAAAATGATTTTGGCGCAGTGACGTTCGGTAAAGATACAACCAAAGATCAACAAACCGGTTTAGTATAGAATAAGAGTATAAAAAGCCCTCTTAATCGAGTATCTTTATATCAATGACCGCATCCTGATTAATGACTCTTCCGGCCTCGTCAATATATTTATCGCGGTTTTCCCATGTTATGCTGATCTTTTGATATCTTGACAGCGTTTCCGGGGCAACCTCGGTCTGTGTCATCCAGAACCAAAGGTCATCGCCTTCGATCGTACGGACGGCCATATGTTTATAATCGCCCCATTGCAGCCCTGCAAAATAAAAGTCCAGTTCTTTTGTATCATGGACGGTGCCATCGACAAGGTTGTCATCTTCCTCCGCTATATCTTCGGTCGGTTCTTCCTGATTCTCCGGCACAGTATCCCCAAAGGACTCGGCAGTACCGGGGTACCCTTGATAGTCCTGTGCGACCTTCCATTTGCCGTCTTGGGGCACAAGCACAAACACGCGGTAGTTAAGCCCCTCCCGGTAATCCCAAAATTCCTTATCGAGCGTATAATCCGTTTTAGCGACAAGCAGGCGGACGTCTCCGTATATTTCCGGCACGTCAGACCGAAAGCCTGATGCGATCTCGTAAGGAATATTGTCGGTTTCATAATCAGAGAGCTTCGATTTTGCATCTTCGATTTCCCGTATATCAGCCAATTTGGCGCTCTCAATAGAGAAATAGCCGTTTTTGTTTTTCTCATTGTCGGAGTATGCAAAGAAATCCTTAAAATATTGCTGCTCCTCGTTGGTCCAGAGGTTTAAGAAAGCGTCCCAGTCGTGAGCGTTCTGGGCGGCAATAAAGTCTGTGATGACGGCTTCGATTTCCGGATCAAGCGTGGAAGACGGTGAGGCAGCTGCGGCTTCCGTTTTGGCGGGGACAGGCGAAGCAGCCGGGGCAGCGGTAGCGCCGGGAGTTGGGGTGATGGATGATATATTGCCGGGATTACCGCATGCCGCAAGGACAAACAGCAGCATCAAAAGCACAATCAGCAAAACAAACACAGAACGCATAAGAGCACCTCCTGATCTCATCATACAATCTTAAGTAAAAAATGCAATATTATTGTATGTCGGGAACAAGGAAAAGGATACTCCTTTCCGATTTTCAGCCTTAAATCATGATAACACAGTATATGACTGAATAAGCACGCTGAAGGATATCGTGCGGAGAATGGCTCACTGGCTGGGATTTATATCATGTCTTTGGCCTTTGGCGCTGGAGCCTTGAATACTGTTGAAGGAACAGCGCTCCTTGTCGCGGATAAATTTGCATTATAGTCGCATTTGCAATATACTTTTCAAATAACCAACTTTTAGCTCGCCAGATTCCCTTTACACAGTGAAGAACTCTATACTGCATCAGGTTTAAAGCATAAAAATATCAAGCATTAAAACAAGAAGCTAAGAAAGGGTTTTGTATGGACAAACCGGTACTTTCCAATGAGAACGCCAAAAGGCTGCAACAAAGCGAGGAAAGGCTTCTTGCACTGTTAAAGGCATCTTCAGATGTCATCTACCATATGAGCCCCGACTGGAAAACGATGACCGAGCTATACGGACGCGGGTTTATGGCCGATACGGATGAAGCTGACTCGAGCTGGCTCGAAAAATATATACACCCTGATGATCAGCCGCATGTGACAGAATTGATAGAAAGCTGTATCAAGGATAAAAGGCTATTTGAGCTGGAGCATCGTATACTGCGGCCGGATGGGAGTATCGGCTGGACACATTCCCGGGCTATTCCCATGATGAACGAAGAAGGGAATATTAAAGAATGGTTTGGCGCTGCCAGCGATATAACGAAAGTTAAGCAAGTCGAAGAGAGCGCGAAAAAAGCTAATGAGGAGGCAGAGAGACGGGCGCAAGATGTTCAAAACGAGCGTAAACGATTTTTTGACGTACTGGAAACCCTGCCGGTCATGATCTGTCTGATTACCCCGGAATACCGCATTCCATTTGCCAACAAAGCGTTTCGCGAGAGGTTCGGAGAAGCAAACGACCGGTATTTTTATGAGTATTGCTGCGGATATACAGAGCCTTGCCCTTTCTGCGAATCGTTGGTGCCGCTCAAAACCGGTCGGGCGCATCACTGGGAGTTTACTTCTCCGGATGGCAATACCATTATTGATGCCTACGACTTTCCATTCAGCGATACTAACGGTTCTCCTCTGATCCTCGAAATGGATATTGACATCACCGAGCACAGAAAAGCAGAAGAGGCGCTGCATAAAGTATATCTGCGGGAAGAGGTTCTCGGCGAACTTACAAGCTGGCTTCTTGAGAGCGAAGATCCGCAGGCTATCATGGAGGAAATCTGCAGGAAGTCAATCGGTTACGTCGAATGCGATGTTTTTATAAATTGTGTTGCAGAGGGTGATCATCTGTTGTTAAATTCCTATTCCGGGATATCTGCCGAAGAGGTTGAAAATTTAAAACGGCTTGAGTATGACGAGACAGTCTTCGGCTGCATCGCCGCAAAAGGTGAGCGCATCGTCGTACCTGATGTGCAGAATTCAGCAGACCAGAGAGTACAGATTGTTAGGTCCTTCGGCGTGCAGTCTTTTGCGGGCTTTCCCCTTAAATCTGACGATCACGTCATCGGCACGCTCTCTTTCGGAAGCAGAAAACGGAAGACATTTACTGAGGATGAACTGTTATTTATGAATATCGTTTCCGGGCACATAGCAATAGCGATTAACCGCCTTATTATATTGAAAGCGTTGCGAGACAACCGAGAGAGCCTCGAAGAAGAATTGAAAGGCGCAAAGCTCCTTAAAGGAATAAGCACCGAGCTTCTTTACCAGGAAGATACCCGGGAATTTTATGAGAAAATAATAGATGCTGCGTCAGGCATTATGCATTCTCAATTTGCGAGCATACAGATGTTAAGCCCAAACGGGGATGATAAAGGAAAGCTTAAACTGCTTGCATACCGCGGATTTAATCAGAAGGCAACGGTGTTCTGGAAGTACGTAGACATATCGTCGGGCTCATCCTGCGGAGAGGCACTGCGCACAGGAGAACGCATAATAGTGCCTGATTTGGAGAAATGCGACTTTATGCAGGGAACGGAGGATCAGATAATCTACCTTCAAACCGGAATCCACGCCACTCAGACAACGCCGCTTTACTCACGCAGCGGCAGGCCAGTGGGCATGATCTCCACTCATTGGAGCGAACCATATGTTCCATCGGAAGGTGAGCTTCGGCAGCTTGATGTTCTGGCAAGGCAGGCTGCCGATGTTATCGATCGGAGACAATTCGAGGAGGCGCTGCGGGAGAGTGAGGAAAAGGCTATCGCGTTGGTGGGAGAGCTTGAAGAAACGGATAGGAATAAGAACCAATTTATCAGCGCTTTATCCCATGAACTCCGTAACCCTCTGGCGGTTATCTCAGCAGGGCTGGAAATACTGAGCCTTTCTCAAAATAAAGAACAGATACAAAAGGCAAAAGATATCATGTATCGCCAGATGAACCAGCTTTGCTCTCTGGTTGATGACCTGCTGGACTTGACCCGGATTTCGAACAATAAGATAGAGCTTAAAAAAGAGAAAATTGAGCTTAATAAACTCATATCACTGATTACAGATGACCAACAGGCTTTGTTTGACGAAAAAGGCATGACTCTGTATACAAAAATCAGCAGCCATTCAATTTTTATTCATGCCGATTCTGTGCGTTTAAAACAAATTATAGGCAATCTGCTTCACAACGCACAAAAATATACCCGGCCCGGAGGAGAAACGGTGTTAAGTGTTAATGAAGATAATCACGAAGCAGTGATTCGTGTGAAAGATAACGGGATTGGCTTAAGCCTCGAATTAATACCACGTTTGTTTCAGCCTTTTGTTCAGGCCGATTCATCGCTCGACAGGAGCAGCGGAGGGCTCGGGCTCGGGCTTTCAATAACAAAGGGAATCGTTGAATTGCATGGGGGTAGCGTAAAAGCTTTTAGTGAGGGGCTGGGGAAAGGCTCCGAGTTTACGATAAGGCTGCCGATACTCGATGAAGAAGGTGCCGACGATGTGACCAAAGCAAAACCGGTATGCAGTGCGGCGCGATCTCTTCGCATACTGATTATTGAGGATAACAAGGATTTTGCCGATCTGTTGAGCACGATGCTTATAGAGATTGATTATCAGGTTGAGGTAGCTTATGACGGATATAGGGGTTTGGAGATATTAAAGCATTTCCAGCCGGATATTATTCTCTGCGATATCGGGCTGCCGGGAATGGACGGATTTGAGGTGGCGAAGAACATAAAAGAGAATGAGGCTCTCAAAGATACATTTTTGGTCGCGCTCACAGGGTATGCGGAGGAAGACGATTTAAAACGCGCAAAGGAAAGCGGGTTCAACCGGCTTATGGCAAAGCCGGTCAGCCTTGATGCAATACAGGCATTGCTTTGTGAAATAAAATGATAACACATCCCGACGCCCCGTTTGCGTGGGAACATACGAAAAAGATAAATATCCGTGAAGCACGGTTGGAATGCAGTCAATATCGCTTTGCAAAGGCGGAATGCCAATCATTTATGACTGCACGCTTGTCGCAGCAAAAATATGAAGAGGGTCATGAACCGCACATGGATACACGACTAAGCCCCAAAAAAGGCCATGTGCGATTCATAAAAAAGTATTTTCATCTGGAAGAGGAATGTAATATCATGAGATGATACTCTTGCCGATGCAGATATGGAGGATGAATATGCCAAAGGCCCGAAAGATGCTGAGTGATTGGGAGGCGCCGTATATCCAATCGCTTATGAAATTGATTGAAACGCAAAGCAAAGCGACGCTCGCAAATTGGGCCGTTAATTATGCCGAGAGGGTGCTGCTGCCGCTGTGGAGCGAAAGCTTTCCGGATGACCCGCGCCCGCGAAATGCACTCAGCGCCGCGCGTGAGTGGCTGTCGGGAGCCATCAAGCTGCCGCAGGCGAAAACGGTCATACTCGAGTGCCACGCCGCTGCGCGCGAAGCCGAGGGTAGCCCCGTTGCGCAACCCGCCGCAAGGGCCATCGGGCAATCCGCATCCACGATCCATTCGGCGAGGCACTGCATCGGGCTCGCGCTGTACGGAGCGCTGGCGGTCGCGTATTCCACGATGGGATCGGACGCATCGTGGAAACAGGTGGAGCGGTGCGCCGCCGATGAGTGCGCGCGCATGCTGGACGCGCTCCGGCTCGTTGCCGTGGAAAACGAACAAAACCCGGCGAAAATTGACTGGAAATGCTGATCGCGCAAGCTGCAAAACAGGCATAAGAGAATCCATAGTCAATAAGCATAAGCCTCATGGATTCATTCGGCAAGCTTGAATGTACTTTCGGCTTTATGATATTGTATAGTCAATCTTATATTTTAAAACGGAATGGAAGGGCATCGTGGGCAATACGGATAAGTTCGATATGATCGCCGCGCAATATGATACGCCCGAAAGGGTTCGCATCGCTGAGGCAGCGGCGAATGCCATACGTGAGCTTTTGGTTGGCACCAAAAGCAAGACGGCGATCGATTTTGGCTGCGGAACAGGCCTTGTGGGATTAAGCTTATTAAGCGATTTTCAGTCAGTGCTGTTTCTGGATACATCCCAAAGCATGATCGATCAGGTAAAACAGAAAATTTCAGAGGCGGATATACGCAGCGCGGATGCGTTATGCTTTGATTTTGAAAAGGGCAGCCTGCCGGATTTGCATGCCGATTATATTTTTATGGCGCAGGTTCTGCTGCATATTAAAGATTATAAGCCGGTATTGGCAAAGCTGTTTGACGTTTTGAACCCGGAAGGGCATATTATTATCGTTGATTTTGACAAGAATGAGAACATCGTTTCCGATCTGGTGCATAGCGGGTTTGATCAACAGGCCCTGACGGCTGACATGGCGAATATCGGATATAAAAGCATTCAATCGAAAACTTTCTATCAAGGAAGCAAGATCTTCATGGGGCAGGATGCGTCAATATTTATACTCGACGCACAGAAATAGAGACGGGTTTGCAGTCTTCAAGATTCATTTTGTAATTCGAGCACTCAACTTTTATACAAACAGCTTCCCCACAACTTTATTATAACATATCCGGATATCGATTATCAGTCTTATTTTTATGAATTGAAACGTGTATCCTAAAGCTAATTCGAAAAATCAGAGCGAATACCGGAGGTATGTTTGTGATAGAGAATAAAGACATATGGGCTTATGAAAAGGCGTACCTTGAAAAAGTGATCAGAGAGATAAAAAAGCAGCTGGATATCGGTATCAACGCTGTCGACAATTATAAAAGCGATGCCATACAACTGCAAAAAAGTATGTGGGAAGACATACGGTGTGCCCCTTCCGGCTTGTTCGATCTGGAGGATGCCGCACAAATCAACCAGATCCAAATGGACTTAAAAAACAAAGCCAGCTTATACAGATTTTCTTTTGAAAAAGTCAACCACCTGAAAATAATGCTCAAAAGCCCGTATTTCGGTCGAATTGACTTTCTGGAGCACGGAGAAGCCAAAGCCGAGTCAATCTACGTAGGGGTATACAGCTTAAGTACGAACGATACAATGGATCTCCTCGTTTACGATTGGAGAGCACCGATCAGCAGCATGTTTTATGATTTTGAGATCGGTCCTTCAAGTTATTCATGCCCGGCAGGCTTAATTGAAGGCGACATGCTGCTCAAAAGGCAGTACAAGATCGAAAATTCGGATATCGTTTATATGTTTGACAGCAGCCTGAATATCAACGACGCCATGCTTCAGGAACTGCTCGGCAAAAGCACAGACAACAGAATGAAAACGATTGTGGCAAGCATACAAAAGGAGCAGAATTCCGTCATCAGAAACAGTCAGGATAAAATACTCATCGTTGAGGGCCCAGCCGGGAGCGGCAAAACGTCAATCGCGCTCCACAGAGCCGCATACGTTTTATACAGGTTCCGGGACACCGTCAAATCGGAAAATATACTGATTTTTTCTCCGAACCATGTGTTTGAGGACTATATTTCTCATGTGCTGCCCGAGCTGGGGGAAGAGAATATACGCAGAAGCACATTTGCGGATTTTTTCTCAAATGCTTTTTTCACGGACCTGCAAATAGAAACAATGAATCAGCAGATGGAATATATACTGACTTTGGATCGAGCCTATGATGTCAGGCTTGAATGTATCAAATTCAAATCATCGCTGCTGTATCTGGATATCTTAAAAAAGTATATCCGGTATCTTGAAAGCGGAGCGGTGCTGAAATTTAAAGACGTTGTTTATGATAACGCCATTCTGATCTCTGCAGACGAAATATACCAGCTTTATAAAAGTCAGTCGAGCCGCTTGCCCTATGCCAACCGGCTGGGGAAGATACGTGAGCGTCTTTTCAGGCTTTTGGAAGAGTATGAAGAAAGAAGAGTCAGTGATGCTTTAAAGAAGGATGCCAATGCGGATAAAATGGGCAGCCGGGACATAAAGGAAGCGTATGAGCTTGCTAAAGAGGATATTATTCGGATGACGGCTTTTGAAATCTGCCCGTTGTATTTGAATTTGTTTGAGAATTTCGGAGCTTTGCTGCAAGCGTTTGATATAAGCAGCCGTGAAGACTATAACATGTTGACCGGATATACAATTCGTGCGTTTAGCGAAGGGATCATCAACTATGAGGACCTGGCACCCTTGATATATCTGAAAACGGCGCTTGGAGGGGAGGATACTGCGGCCTCAGTGAAGCATGTCATCATCGATGAGGCACAGGACTATACGCCCGTGCAATATGAAATTTTCAAGACGGTGTTTAAAAACAGCAATATGACGATTCTCGGCGACGTCAACCAAACCGTTAACGGGTATATGAATATCGGGAGTTTTGATACCATCTCAGACGCTTACGCGGGTTCGAAAAAGATAGCGCTGACAAAGAGTTATCGTTCGAGCAAAGAGCTCGCGGACTACTGTAAAGAGCTGCTGGCTTCCCCGGGGCAATCGGAGCAGTTGAACAGGCACGGGGCAAAGCCAAGGGTTGTTAAGGCTGATATCAGCGGCGTTTATAAGAGAATGGCGGATGATATCCTTGATTTAAAGAACAAAGGATATCAGCTCATTGCGGTGATCTGCAAAACGGCCTCCAAATGCAAGACTGTCTATCAAGACCTGAAGCCGCTTTTGGATATCTGTTTGATTTCCAATCAGAACGAAGTCTATCACGGCGATATCGTCGTGATTCCGTCGTATCTTGCCAAAGGACTTGAATTTGACGCCGTATTGGTCGAGTCGGCTGATGATACGGATTATCATCAGCCCGAGGACAGAAGGCTGCTGTATACGGTATGCACGAGAGCTTTGCATGAGCTGTACTTATATTACGTTGATACGCTGTCCCGTTTTGTATCGGCCATCGATGAGCCGCTGTATATTCATGATGATGCGACACGGTAACGCCGACTGCGCGTCATTTATTGCCTGCGGGGAACCCTGTTTTTGTGATAAAAATCAGTGAATATGCCGCCGTTGTCAGCGGACTGACATGACCCGGTAGCCATGATTGCGCGTGAATACGGTTGTCGGCAGTGACAGCTGAACCGGTGATATTCGCAAAGCCACGGGAGACAGCCAAGCAGAGCTTGACTAAAACAGGGTTATCCTATCAAAAGCATGCATCGACGGCGCAAGCTATGGTATACTGATAAAAAAAGCGGAGCAGTCAATGAAATATGAGCTACTCGCACCCGCCGGAGACATGCAGTCCGTGGTTCAGGCGGTGCAAAACGGCGCTGATGCGGTTTACCTTGGCGGAAAGAGCTTCGGTGCCCGCGCTTTTGCCGGCAACTTTTCCAATCAGGAACTCGGTGATGCGATCGCCTATGCGCACACATACGGCGTTAAGGTTTATGTGACGGTCAATACACTGGTCTACGAAAGTGAGACCGAGGCTTTTCTTAAGCATGCGGAAACCGTATTGTCAGCCGGTGCGGATGCGCTCATCATGCAGGACGTCGGCATGATTGCGGCGGTTCACCGGCGTTTTCCCGATGCGGTGCTGCACGCGAGCACGCAGATGCACAACCACAGCGACGCGGCGCTTCGGTTCGCGCAGAGCCTTGGGATGAAACGCGCGGTGCTCGCGCGTGAAATGAACATCGACCAGATCAAAAGCTTGCAATGCCCCATAGAAAAAGAAGTGTTTGTGCACGGCGCGCTGTGTATCTGCTATTCGGGCCAGTGCCTGTTCAGCGCTTTGACAAACGGACGCAGCGGCAATCGCGGCACCTGCGCGCAAAGCTGCCGCATGCGCTACAAGCTGCTGGATGAAGCGGAAAAACAGTACGAGACTCACGGCGAATACCTGCTGAGCCCCAAGGATATCGGCCTTTTCGACGATGTTTCGGCACTGCTGGAAGCCGGAGTCGGCTGCTTCAAAATTGAAGGACGCATGAAATCGCCCGAGTACGTCGGCCTTGTGACGAAGATATATGCCAAGCTGCTGCGCGACTGCGCGGCAGGCCGTCAGGCGCAGCCCGATCAGCAGGACATGTCCGCCCTCTTAAGCCTTTTTAACCGAGGCTATTCAAAAGCCCATCTGTTTGGCGTGAAGGGAGAGGCGCTGCTGAGCAAAGACCGGCCGAATCACCGCGGCACGCCGCTCGGAGACGTTTTGGCGGTCAAGAATGACAGAATCAAGCTGCGGTTGTCGGCGGCGCTCAGTCAGGGCGACGGCATCAAGTTTGAGCGCAGCGACGACGGCTTTATTTGCAATAAAATATATAAGAACGGTTTGCTCACAGCCTTGGCACAGGCCGGTGATATCATTGAGCTGGACGCAAAAGCAAAAACGGCGGCAGGGGATACCGTGGTCAAAACAAGCGATGCCGTCCTTTTAAAATTGCTGCAGGCGAAGGATACGAGGCGTGTGCCGGTCACCGGCACTCTGTCCGCAAAGGCGGGAGACCCCCTTGGTCTCGCTTTGAGAGACGGGGACGGCCGCGAAGCCGTTTCGCTGGGCCAGCCGGTTGAGCTCAGCCGCACAGCGCCGACGCCCCATAATGATATTTTCGGCAGCATATCAAAGCTCGGCGACACGCCTTATGAGCTGAAAGACTTGACTATCGACGCGGATCAAAACATATTTACCGCCAAGAGCGCGCTCAACGCGCTGCGCCGCGACGCTGCGGAAACGCTGACGAAAATGCGCACGGCTGTGCCGCCGGTTCGTATCAGCAGCGAGCCGCTCCCGAATGTTCAATACGATATTGACGGGTCTGGCCCCAGGCTTCATGTGCTGGTGCGCCGCGCCGCGCAGTTCGACGCGGTCAAGGATATCGTCACGGGTGATATCTATACGGATAACGAAACGCTTTATTATGAGAACAAAGCCGCATATCCGCAGCTGCGGCTCAGGACGGACAGGCTCGCTCCAATGCCGGAGCCTTATCACGGCGAGCGTCTGCTCGTAGCCGACCATGGCGGCTTGCACCTCTATCCGCAGGATAACGATGTGATACTCGACCATTCTGTTTATGCTCTTAATTCTGCGGCTTTGTCCGTATTTGTTTCATACGGCGCGCAGCGCGCGGCGCTGCCGCCCGAGCTCGATATGACGCAGACAGCCCGGATGGCGGCGGCGTACCAAGAGCATAACGGCCAGCCTGCGCCTGTGGAAGCTCTCCTGTATGTGCGGCATGAGCTCATGGCCATGCGGCACTGCGCGCTCTCGGGAGCGCTCGGAAAAAGCTCGTGCGGCCTGTGCAAGCAAAAACGCTTCAGCCTTGAAGATTTGCAGGGAAATAAGTATCCTTTGGTCATGGATAGCGGCTGCCGGACGCATGTGTTTCACAGCCGCGTCACCGAGGCAAACGCGGCGGAATATCTGGCGCTGGGCGTGCGGCACTTTCGTATTGAGCTTTTCGATGAGGACGAGCAAATGAGCAGGGACATTGTGAAGCGCTGCCTTGCGAAGCTCGCGCAGCAGGCAAAGCCATGAATACGATTCACTCATTCGGCCCCGTTGCGGGCGAGGGCTGCTGTATATTGATACTCGGCTCGATACCCGGCAAGGAATCGCTGCGAAAGCAGCAGTATTACGGCCATGCGCAAAACGCTTTCTGGCGGCTGATGAGCGCGCTGCTCAATGAACCGGAACAGGAAGACTATCAGCACCGGCTTGCGATGCTGCTGCGCCATCGTATTGCCCTGTGGGATGTGATTGAAAGCTGCGAAAGGCAATCCAGCCTCGACGCCCACATCAAGAACGCGGTTGTCAATGATTTTGCGTCTTTCTTTGCGGCCTATCCGCAAATCACGCACGTATTTTTCAACGGACAAAAGGCGTACACGACTTTTGCGCGGTTTGTCGGTTTTGAGTTTGCCGGAATCGCATTTGAGAGGCTCGGATCGACCAGCCCTGCCCACGCCATCACCTTTGAGCAGCGTCTTAAAGACTGGCGGCGCATATTACCATACATAAGGAGTACAGACGATGACCAACTTTGATGAACTCTATTTTAAGGCCGTCACGGCCGCCATTAAGAACGACATGGATTCGATGACAAACAGCAGCTGTGATATGCACTCACTGGATTGCCTGCTCAACCCAAAGAAATATCCGCCCGTGGTGCGGCTTGGCGAATGCGGCTGCGGCGATGAGAAATGCACAAACGTGTGCTTTTATAATGCGCTGTCAAGGGATGATGACGGCAATGTCGTGATTGCGGATAGCTGTGTGGGCTGCGGAGAGTGTATTATCGCCTGCGATGCGCACAACCTGATTGAAATCAAAGAGGTTGTCCCCATTTTTGATCTGATCAACAATAATACGCCCGTTTACGCGCTGATTGCGCCCGCTTTTTTAAGCCAGTTCGGCGCGGATATGACGCCGGGGCGGCTGCGTACCGCATTCAAGATGCTCGGTTTTTCAGGGCTGATTGAGGTGGCGTTGTTTGCGGATATACTGACGCTCAAGGAAGCGCTCGAATTCGATGCGGCGATAAAGAAGGAAGAGGACTTTGTGCTCACCAGCTGCTGCTGCCCGCTCTGGGTGGGCATGATCGAAAAGGTGTACGGTGAGCTAATTCCGCATATGCCGCCGTCCGTATCGCCGATGGTGGCCAGCGGCCGGGCCGTGAAGCATCTGCATCCCGACGCAAAAACGGTGTTCATAGGCCCGTGCATCGCGAAAAAGGCCGAGGCGCGGCAGGCCGATATTGCGGACGCGGTGGATTACGTGCTCACCTTCCGCGAGATGGCCGATATATTCGATGCGGCCGGTATTGAACCCAAAACTCTCGAAGAAGACTTAAGAGACCATTCCTCCGCATCAGGGCGGCTTTATGCGCGCACGGGCGGCGTCAGCGAAGCTGTCGCCGAAACGGTGAAGCGCGTTGCGCCGGGACGGCAGCTGCAGGTGAAAGCGCGGCAGGCCAACGGCGTGCCCGAATGCAAGGTGATGCTCAAAGATGTGATGGAGGGCAGGCTGGACGCCAACTTTTTGGAAGGCATGGGCTGCGTCGGCGGCTGCGTCGGCGGTCCGCGCATCATCATTGATAAAGAGCAGGGCACGCGCAATGTCAATGAGTATGCGGCGCGCACGGAAGAGAAAACGCCGGTGGATAACCCGTTTGTTTTTGAGATGCTCAAACGCCTTGGGTTTGACAGCACCGACAGCCTCATGAAAAAGAAAAACATGTTCATGCGGGATTTTGATAAGAAGCATTGACGGGTTGCGATAAACATTTGGCTTGTTGATCTTGTATCGATTTTAGCCTATAACGAGTGCGGGGGAGAGCATTGGCCGTCCGCGATGTACATCTGCAATCCTCCGTCGCGCTGCGCGCGCCACCTCCTTTCAAAAAGGAGGCTTTTTTCTATGCATTTCAAACTGCCGCGTTTTTAAGGCTCCTCGTAGGAGTCGGCAGTGAAGCTGACTGAGGATTGATCTGGAAATTACTTTAACAATGACAATCCTCTGTCGCGCTGCGTACGCACCTCCTTTTAAAAAGGAGGCCAGCTTGATGAAAAAACCCACCCTGTCATGCTGAGGAGCGTAGCGACGTGACTACGAAGTGGAAAGCATCCCATGGCTAATCGCGTTTAACATGGGATTTTAGTCCACTGCGTAGTCGATCGCTTACACTCACTCAAAATGACTTTTAGTACTTTGTCAGCAGCCTAACCTCTTTCAAAAAGGAGGCTTTTTTCTATGTATTCCATGCTGCTGCGTTTTTGAGATTCCGATTTGTGGCGCGGCGATCAAAATTGAAATTTATCAATCGTCTAAGCCATGTTAAACATTTTTTTACATGGTTTTTTTATTTTGCGGCAGAATAAGGATACGCATTAAACCGGGAGAAGAACATGAAAAGAGAGTCTTTTTGGATAAACACGTCACATAAACCACAGTTTCCTCAAATGCCGCTGCAAAAGGCCTACGACGTCGTCGTCATCGGCGGGGGCCTTACGGGCATCACCACGGCGCTGCTGCTGGCACGCGCGGGCGTGAGCACGGCTGTGATTGAAGCGAATGAGGTGGGCAGCGGCACCAGCGGGCATACGACGGCTAAAATCACGGTACAGCACGACATCCGGCTTTCCAAGCTGTCCGACAGCAAAGCGCTCGCGTATTATACGGCGAACAACAAAGGGTTCGAGCTGATCAAATCGTTTGTGGATGAACTCAATATCGATTGTGACTATGAAACGCAAAACGCGTATATTTACGCGCTGACGGCCTCGGAAGAGCACGACGTGATCGACGAAATGGCGGCTTATGAGCGGCTGGGCATTGAGGGACAGATTGTCGGCAAGACGCAGCTTCCTTACGATATCCGATGTGCGCTCGAACTGAAAAATCAGGCGCAGTTTCACCCGCTCAAATATTTATACGCTCTCGCAGACAGCTTGAGCAGCATGGGCGTCCCCATATTCGAAAAGACAAAAGCGATAGGCCTCGACCGTGATGAGCACAGCATCACCGTGCATACGGAAAACGCAGCGGTTCATGCGGGTGCGGTGGTGCTCGCAACGGGGTATCCGATGTTCGAATTTCCGGGCACCTTCTTTGTCCGGCTCCATCAGCGGCGCTCATACTTAATTGCCGCACGGCAGCAGGGGCCGTCCGGCATGTACATCAATGCGGGAGACCCGGTGCGCTCCGTGCGTTCGGCGTCTCTTGACGGTGAACCGTGGCTGCTGGTGGGCGGCTTCGGACACAGAACGGCCAAGGAAGATCAGCAGGATACGGGCCTTGAGCCTTTGCATGCATTCCTGCAAAGCTCATTCCCGGGTGCCGAAGCCGTTTACGGCTGGTCCGCGCAGGACGGGCGAACGCTCGATCATATTCCGTATGTGGGCAGTGTGTACGAGCACGGACCGCAGATTTATGTCGCGGCAGGCTACGATAAGTGGGGCATGACGAACAGCGCAGCCGCCTCAATGATGATCGCCGATGAAATCACCGACGTAAACACAATTGATACCGATATCAGGGCCGTATTCAGCCCCAAACGCTTTTCGCCCATCGCATCTGCCGGCGGGTTTGTGAAGCAGGCGGGCGAAGCGGTTTATGAATTCACGGCAGGCAACGCGTCCATTCCGGTCGGCAATTTAGACGATGTGAAGCCCGGCGAAGGCGCTGTGCTGCGGATAGACGGGCGCGCGCTGGCCGTCTACAAGGATGAGGACGGACACATCGTTGCTTTTAAAGCCCACTGCACGCATCTCGGGTGCCCGCTCGAGTACAATGCGGAGGAGCGTTCGTTTGACTGCCCGTGCCACGGGTCGCGCTTCTCCATGACCGGGGACGTGATGGAAAACCCCGCGATTGAGCCGCTCAAGCGCGCCGATGAGGAGCTTTAGCCGATGAGCCATCGGTTGCTGCCCTTTTCCCCTGCACGATATCACGGCAAGCCTTCCAGCCGTCCTTATTTTGAAGGGTGGTATTTCAAGCAATCGTGCGACAATGGCGTGTTTGTGGCCATACCGGGCATTTTTCGGGGCGCCGAGAGCGGCGAAGACATTGCGTTTATACAGCTTATTTTCGGCGCCGGGCACCAGAGCTATTTTTTATCGTACCCGGCCAGCGAGTTTGCTTGTCATCCGCGGCGTTTTGAGCTGTGCATAGGAGGCAACTGTTTTTCGAATCAGGAATTGAATTTGAGCATACCCGAAATCGGCCTCACGGCGAATCTTCGGTACACCGGCCATGTTCCTTTGCATACGAATCTCCTGTCCCCGTCCGTCATGGGGCCGTTTTCTTACCTTCCGAAAATGCAGTGCAACCACGGTATACTGAGCCTTTGGCACAGCGTATCCGGCGACGTGTGCTTTGAGGGAGGCAGGCTTTCGTTTGACGATGCGGACGGTTATATTGAGAAGGATTGGGGAGAGGAATTCCCCGAAAGTTGGATATGGATGCAGTGCGGCAGCGGCAAAGATGCGCTGGTCTGCGCGATTGCACGCATTCCCATAAAAAAGATACGGTTTACGGGGCTTATTGCCGTGCTGCATGCACAGGGCAGGCAGCTGCGCTTTGCAACCTATAACGGTGCCAAGGTGCTCGGCATCAACAGGGGAGACGGCGGCCTCACCGTAGAACTCAAAAAAGGAAAGCTGAGGCTCTGTATCATTGCGCGCAGCACATCGTTCGGCAGCCTCATGGCGCCATCCAAACAAGGCATGAACCGCGAAATACAGGAGAGCGTCAACTGCATATACGATGTGTCAGTCTGCTGCGGGACGCAAACGGTTTATTCGGCCCATTTTGAGAATGGCGGGCTTGAGATGCTGAATCCGCAGATGCTGACTGACGGAAACTAAGGGGCCTGTCTTTGCGCCATAAAGTCGCGGACAATGTCCAAAAGCTCCTCTTCGGGGTAAGCGCTGAAACCGCCCGCGATTTCATCTACAACGTCGGATATATTGCTGCGAATATAGACCCAGTACTCACCGGCATCGCCATGCATTTGCTTGCGTTCGTACAGCGGCACGAGCTCCCACTCATCGGCGATGAGCAAATCTTCATCGGTCACATCAAGAATTTTACCGGCCACACGTGAGCCGGCCTTTTCTTTTACCGTATAAAAGCCGTCGTCACATCGGCACAACGTATATCCTTCAAGTACATAACTGCGGCTTTTTAGTGTTCTGCCGAACATAAGGATTTGTACGTTTTGATTGCAGAGCGTTCCGTAAGCAAACAACGAAGGCATAAAGACCTCCTCGGTTCATAATTAAGCCGATTATAACAGCGCCGGTGACCGATAAGCAATATATCTCTTTTATGGCCGCTTTAAAAAACTTGCCAGCCGCCGCGATCTGAATTATAATCGCATTATTAGATATCTATCTAATATGCTTGGCTTAAGAGGTGAAGAATTTTGCCGAATACGTATTTTGATCATCTCGACCCGCTTTTTGAAACCGTTGGGCTGATATCGGCGAGCCGCAATGCGGACAATATAAAAAGCGAGACGGTTCAGGCCCTCGGTGAAATGGGGATAAACGGCGACGAGTTTTATTCGAGGCACATGGCCGTATTTGACGATTATGTTCAGGAGTTCAGCAGACATTATCAGCCGGGCACCGGCGATGCTCTTTTCTTCGACGGCATCGAAACGGGGCTGCTCCTGGTGGTATTAAGTTTGCTTGTGGAAGACAGAGACCGCATACATGAGATTGACAGGTTTGAAGACGGTGAAATCAATGCGGAAATTATTGAACTGATATGCGAGCTGTATCAGCTCAAGCCGGATAGCGGCATAAGCTCTCGTGAAGGCCAATTATCGTTTCTGGAAAGATGCCCGTTTTCCGACAGCGAGAAGTGGAAGCTGCTGCAAATGTTCAACAGCCCGAAGGCCCGCTTCGGGCAGCTTGTTGACAGCATCACCGCCAACTATGCCGCTTTTGAAGCGGCGCAGAGCAAAGTCAGCGCGCCCTTAAAGAAGCTGATCGGCCAATACACAGCCGTGGTGAGAGATGAAAAAACGGAACTGTTCGGCAAGATGAAAAAATCGCTGTCTAAAACGGCGGATGTTTATCCTTCGCTCGCTTTCCCGGTTTCCCAAATGATTTTTTCCAATACCTGTTACTATGGGCTTTTAAGCTCGATGCTTGTCAGTCAGGATGCGTCAGATCAGGGCATGATGCTGCGGTGCTTAAAAGCGTTGGGGGACGCAAGTCGTCTCGAGATACTTCGGCTGATAAAGAAAAGGCCCATGTACAATCTTGAAATCGCCGAGCAGTTGGGGCTTACCGCCGCCACGATGTCGCACCACATGAGCGTGTTGCTGACCTGCGGTTTCGTCGGTGTCACCAAGCAGGAAGCAAAGGTGTATTACCGCCTCGAAAATGAAGCCGTCCGCCGGTTTATCAAATCGATGGAAAAGTCTCTCGTTTAATCCGAATCTCATCTGCCGTCCATAACAAAATAAGAAGTTTCATGGCTATGGAAAGTCACTCAATCGGTCATCCAGTCCACTATGTTTTATTCGCAATATTCATTCACTGCGCCAGTGGATAGTATGACCGATCATGCGGCTTTCCGCTTACTGTGTGCGTTAGCGCATGATCGTTCTGAGTGAACGACAGAGCATCGACAACGCAGTGGACTGAAATCCCATGTTTATGGCGATTTATCATGGGATGCGTTCACTTACGTGGTGGATGGAATGACAGTTGGTTTGTTTCATCAATCTTACCGTCCATTGGCAATGGGTGGTTTTCTATTTTTGTCTAATTATATTGACGCGCATCTAATATTGATATAATATTAGATTAACGTCTAATATATTTGGAGGAGACTTTATGATTCGTTTGATCAGGGTCAATAAGTTATTGTTTATTGTCACCTTTGCACTGAGCGCAGCGGTATCGGCGGCATACGTTTTCATTGCTATGATTCTGCAGCAGGTGACGGATACGGCCGTCAGCGGGGATACAGCCGGTTTTCAGCGCATCATCATCATTTCCGTGGCGTATCTGCTGGGACTCGGCGTTTTGAGCTTTGTGTCTTCCATGCTCGACAAGCTACTGATCAGCAGAATCATACGGCAGCTCAGAAGCCGTGTTTTCAGCGGCATACTGCGCCGCAACATGCAGGACTTTTCGAGCGTCAACACAGCCGATTATTTATCCGCCGTCACCAACGATATCAAGCTCATTGAAGACAATGGTATTCAGCCGCTGCTTGTCATCGTCCAAAACGCGGTCATGTTTTTAACCGCGGTGGTCGTTCTTTTTACAATCAATGTGATTATCGGGCTATGCCTGATTGGCTGCCTTGTGCTGATGTTCGCCGTGCCGATGTTTTTCGGCAAAGCGCTTCAGCGCAGGCAGAATGCCGTCTCGAAAAAAATCTCCGACTTCACGGCAAAGGTGAAAGATATTTTGTCGGGCTATGAAGTGGTCAAGGCTTACGGTATGGATCAGCAGGTTAAGTCCGAATACGAATTGCAAAACAACGACAGCGCTTTGGCGAAATACCGTGCCGACAGGCTGACCGTGCTGAATCAAAGTGTGTCCGAGGTGCTGGCTTATATCACGGTCTTTTCCGGCTTTTTCATCGGCGCTTATCTTATATTAACGGGCGACATATCGGCGGGTGTGCTGCTTGCGCTGATTCAGCTCAGCAGTTCATTTGTGAATCCGCTGATGCTTGTGATGGACGGCATGCCCAAGGTGCAGGGGATCAAACCGGTGCTGAACCGGCTTGATGCGCTGACGGACTACGAAGACGCGGCGTTCACGGGTACGCAGGCCCCCGCATTTGAAAAAGATATCCGGCTTGAGAATGTGGCGTTTTCATATGATGAGATGACGCCTGTGCTCAAAGGGGTATCACTGGAGCTGTGCAAAAACAGAAAATATGCGATAGTGGGACACAGCGGCTCCGGCAAGACCACGCTGACCAAGCTGCTGACCGGCACCTATGCGGATTATCGCGGAGACATCCGTTTTGACGGGGACGATATCCGCGCGCTGGATATCGGGAAGCTGCGCAGCATGGTTTCGGTGATTCATCAGCACGTTTATATGTTCAGCGGCAGCATTAAGGACAATATCGCGCTGCACAGGCCGTTTTCGGATGAAGAGATGAAAAATGCGTTGGAGCAAAGCGGCGTCAACCTGTTTGTTGAGGATATGACGGGCGGCCTTGATACCTTCGCCGGTGAAAACGGCAGCAATCTCTCGGGCGGCCAGCGCCAGCGCGTCGCCGTGGCGCGCGCTTTGCTGCAAAAAACGCCGGTACTGATTCTCGACGAGGGAACCGCCGCCATCGACAAGCAGACGGCTTATATGATTGAAAGCGGTTTGCTGGGGCTTAACGATCTGACACTGCTCACCATCACGCACAACTTAAGGCCCGAGCTTTTGAGCCGATACGACCAGATCATATTCATGCAGGACGGACGGATTGCCGATATCGGGCCGTTTGAAGACTTGCTGAGCCGCAGCGGCGATTTTCGAGACTTTTATTACTTGCCGGACCAGCAAGAAGAGATGACCGCCTAGATATCGGTGATAGACGTCAAAAGTTCTTATACAACAAAAAACGTTCCCAACAATGAAATGTCACAGAGTATCAAACACTCTTATGTGGCCCCTCTGACGACGACACGAATAAGGAGGGCTGTGACTGGGGGGAAAAGGCTTATGACCGGTCATTTCCCGGGTATTTCATGACACTTCCCGATTTATCTCTTTGGGATAGAGCATCTGACTGTCTCGAAGGGGTGGAATGGGAAGCTGCTTGGGCTTATTGACAGCCTGACGTTCCCAATAAGGAGACGTCAGGCTGCTAAAAAGTGACGTGTGTCATATCGATGGAACGTAAGCAATCGACGACAAAGGCTCCATTCAATAACGCGCTTTACATGCAAATCGGCTTCGCGGCGTCGCTTACGAGGCCGATTTTTTGTTCTGCACCATCATCTCTTCCATTGTGCGCCGGACGGCGGTTCTCATTTCGAGCACGCGCGAACGCTCTGTGCCAAGATCGCCCGGATAGGCGGGCTCGCCGATTTTCAGCGTGATCAGCGGTTTCTTGCGCAGCTTTCCTCTCAGCGCGCCCGGCTTTCTGTAGGTAAACACCATCGGAATTATGGGCACGTTCGACTGGACGGCAAGCTGAAACGCGCCGTTGCGAAAGGGGCGCAGCTCGTCGTGCCAGGGCCAGAGCGACGCCTCGGGATAAAAATGGACGATATGCCCCTGCTCCAGCTCTTTTCGCATCGATTCCATAAACGCATGCAGCGCCTTTGGCGATTCGGGGATGGGAACGCCGCCGAGCAGCCGCACAAGATGCCGGATGACGGGGATTTCAAAATTGCTTTTGAGCGCGGCGAAAAACGGCTTTCTCGGGAACAGGCAGCACGCCACCATGGGGGAGTCGAGCATGTGAATATGGTTGGTCACCGTGACCGCCCCGCCTTTCATATACCGCATGTTTCTCTTGCCTTCAATCCGGAGCCCGAAGAACAGCTTCGAGGCGATATCGAGCAGCGGCAGCGCAATCAGGTAAAAAAGCAAGGTCGAACCGATGCGGAAAAAGATATTGCGGTTGACAAACCGGTAATGCGTATCCACACGGTAAACAAACGGCGTGGGCATATGCATCACATGGCGGTTCAAATCGCCGGCGTCTTCTTCGGTGGCTTTCTGCTCGGCAATCACGCGGCGGTAAACCGCTTCTATTTTATCGATTGAGTTTTGTATCGCGTACTCCTGCGCCTCGCGCAGGTACTTTTCGCGCATCCGCGCGCGTTCTTCGGGGTGCTCAATCCAGTAATCGATTTTCGCTGCAAGGTCGCCCGCGTCTTTGTTGCGGAACAGGCTGCGTCCGTCAAGCGCAAACTGCGGCGCCGCGCTCCTCGGCGAATCGGCAATCACCGGGACAAGGCCGCTCGCAATGGCCTCAAGGCAGACGATGGCTTCAATCTCGGCTTCGGCCGCATGAACATACAAATCGCTCTGGTTGTATATCCTCACGATATCCTGCTGGCTCACATATTGAAAAACGGGCCGGTTGGGGAGGCACTTGCCGAGCCTTTCGTATTTTTTCTGCCGGGGCCCTTTGCCGAGAAAAACGAGCTGTATCCTGTCCGCGTATGTCGATTTCTTAACGGCTTTGATGATGAGATCCTGACGCTTTTCGGCGGAGAGGCGGCCCACCATTAAAATCACGAATTTATCCTTCCATTCATGCGGCTTTTCGATGGGCAAAGGCTGAAATGCCTCATCCACGCCGTTAGAAATCACATGCAGCTTTGCGCCGTAGCCGTGCTTTCTAAGCTGCTGCGCGATGAACTTTGACGGGCAGTGGATATCGCGGATATACCGATAGAATTTCAGGCGAAACGAGTGATACAGGAAAAACGGCAGCAGCCGGTGTTTCAGGCCGATGTTGTATGATATGTTCTCGGGCTGGCAGTGAAACGCGGCCATATGCGGCACGCCCATCTTCTTTGCGATTCTGCGCGTCTGGCGGCAAAGCTTAAAGGGCAGGTAGAGATGCGCAATATCCACACCGTCGAGCGCCCGTTCAATCGTCTTTTTATCCGCGCGGCCAAAAGCCATGCCATGTGCGCGGAATATCGGATTGAAAAGGCTCTTTTTTGTGCGTACGACAAATTTATCCGGCGCTTCATGCCCGGTGGAAACGATACGCACCTCATGACCTCGCGCGCGCAAATGCGCAGCAAAACGAGCAGCCGACACCGACGTCCCGTTGTTCAGGTTGTCGAACTGATCCATAACCAATGCGATTTTCATTTTCAGCAATAATAAAGGATGGTACTTAAGAATAACCAATATAATAGCGGGGGAATCCTTTATTATGAACCTCCTTTTCCTTATTAATATGAATCAGAGTATAGGGACATGATATTATTGTTATCATACAGCAGAATATTCCTTTTTGCAAATGGAAGACATAAGAGAAAACTTGCCTTATTATGCCGATATGTATTATAATCGTGCAAGAAAAAGCGATAGTGAGGGATACATGCTTAGTTTAAGTGACATCACTCTGTCTGTCGGCGATACGAAGATACTCAAAGGTGTCAGCCTGTCGATGGAGCAGAAAAAGATATATGTGATCACCGGGCCGAACGGCAGCGGCAAATCATCGCTCGCGCGCGTGATCATGGGGATACAGATGCCAGACGCGGGGGCCATCGCGCTGGACGGCGAGGATATCACGTCCTTGAGCATTTCGGAGAGAGCCAGGCTCGGTATCGGCTACGCGTTCCAGCATCCGCCGCGTTTTAAAGGCATAAAAGTGAAAGAACTGATCGAGCTTGCGGGCGCACATCCCAAAAGCATCTGCGATTTGCTTTATGGCGTCGGCCTTTGCTCAAGGGATTATCTTGAGCGCGACGTGGACGGCACGCTGTCGGGCGGCGAAATCAAGCGCATAGAGATTGCCTCGGTGCTGGCCCGCAAGCTTAAAGTCGCCGTGTTTGACGAGCCCGAAGCGGGTATTGACCTGTGGAGCTTTCAAAAGCTGGCCGAGACGTTTAAAACTATGCACGAACAGCTCGATACCACGATTGTGATTATCTCGCATCAGGAGCGGATTCTCGAGCTCGCCGATGAAATCTTACTGATGTCCGCAGGGTCGCTGCGCCGCCGTGTCTCTCGAGACGAGATCATGGGACGGGGCATTGTGGACGGATGCGAATGCAGCGCGAACTGCGGAAAGGTGGAGGTTGGCGATGTTGAATGCATTGGATGAGCTGCTGCTCGAACAGAT
Source organism: Bacillota bacterium (assembly GCA_023408075.1). Classification (GTDB taxonomy): domain Bacteria; phylum Bacillota; class Clostridia; order Christensenellales; family SZUA-584; genus SZUA-584. The sequence continues at coordinate 62,860 of JAEYKW010000046.1, forward strand.
TGCCGACCTGCACGGCGTTCCTCAGGGCGCTTATAACATCCGGAAAAACGGAGAAAAGGCGGGCCGCGCCACCACGGTCAACATTGACATCACAAACAAGCTCGACCGCCCGGGCATCGACATCACGGTGAAGCCGCACACCAAGAACGAAAGCGTGCATATTCCCGTCATCGTGACAAACTCGGGGCTGAGCGATCTCGTTTACAATACGTTTGAAATCGGAGAAGGGGCCGATGTGATGATCGTCGCCGGATGCGGCATTCACAACGCGGGTAAAGACAAATCTCAGCACGACGGTATCCATGAGTTTTTTGTGCGCCGCGGCGCGCGTATCCGCTACGTGGAAAAACATTACGGCTCGGGCGACGGCGCAGGCGATAAGGTGCTAAACCCCAAAACGATACTGCATGTGGAAGAGGACGCGACGGTGGAGCTGGAGCTGATACAAATACGCGGCGTGGACAGCACGCGGCGCGATACGCAGGTGCACCTTTCCGACCGCGCAAAGCTGGTGGTGACCGAAAGGCTGCTGACCGACGGAAAAGAAGAGGCGTATTCGAGCATCAGCATCGACATGCCGGGCGCCGGTTCTTCCGCACAGATTATTTCGCGCTCCGTCGCAAGAGGGCATTCCAAACAGGACTTTTCGTTTGACCTAATCGGCAGGAACGCGTGCCGCGGGCACATACAGTGCGACGCCATCATCATGGATGAGGCCACGGTGATTTCGACGCCGCGTATTTCCGCGCACAATGAATATGCGCAGCTCATCCACGAAGCGGCAATCGGCCGTCTCGAATCGCAGCAGCTGTTAAAGCTTGAGTCTCTCGGCCTTTCCGAGCAGGAAGCCGAGGATACGATACTCAAAGGGTTTTTAAGATAACGCTCGCTTATCTTGTTTGTGTTTGATGTTTCGGCGGCCTGCTCAGTTGCAGGCCCTTTGTCTGTGCAATCAATATAAAGCGGACGGATGGACAAAATAACGGTTAAAGGGGACAGCGGGGAGCTTGTATGAAACTCAACAGAGAAGAACTCGATACGAGGCTGGAGCGGTTTTGCTTCGCGATGAACAATGAGTACCCGGAATGGGACACGGCTCTCATTTTAAGCAGGGTCAACCAATATTACTTCACCGGTACCATGCAGGATGGATTGCTGGTTATAAAGAACGACGGACAAATCTATTATTTTGTCCGCAGAAGCTTTGAGAGGGCCCGGGACGAATCGCCGGTGGACGGGCTTTATCCCATGAATAGTTACCGCGATGCGGCCGCCGTGCTCGGCAGCGAGCTTGGCCATACGTTCATAGAAAAAGAGATCATGACACTTGCGATCATGGAGCGGCTCACGAAAACTTTTCATATGGAAACGGTCAACGCGCTTGATAAAACGGTGCTGGCGGTCAGATCGATCAAATCGCCCTATGAACTTTACTGGATGGAAGAGTCGGGAAAGGCGCACTGCGAATTCCTGGAGAACGTGGTGCCGTCCATGCTCAGGGAAGGCATCAGCGAGGCGGAGCTCGTCGGCGAGATGTTTGACGCGATGGTGAAACGGGGCTATCACGGGGTGTCGCGTTTTGCGATGTTCCAGACGGAGATGGTGGTGGGGCAGGTGGCCTTTGGTGAGAATTCACTCTATCCCACGAGTTTCGACGGCCCGGGCGGCGCAGCCGGTATATCACCCGCGGTTCCGCTGCTGGGCAGCCGTGAACGCAAGCTCAAAGCAGGCGATCTCGTGTTTGTGGATATCGGTTTTGGGATAAACGGGTACCACAGCGATAAAACGCAGGTTTACAGCTTTAAGCAGCAGCCCTCCGGCGATGTTGTCGAAGCGCACAGGGCCTGTATTGCGGTCCAGCGCCGTTTGGCCGTTATGCTGCAGCCGGGTGCCATACCGGTGGATATATACAATACCGTCAACAACGAATTGGATGCGGACTTTAAACGCAATTTTATGGGCTATGGCAGCAGGCAGGCCAAATTTTTCGGGCATGGCATCGGCCTGCATGTGGATGAATGGCCCGTCATCGCGAACGGATGCACGGAGCCGCTGATGGAGAACATGGCGCTCGCGATTGAACCCAAGAAAGGGATGCCCGGCGTGGGCATGGTCGGCGTGGAGGATACGTTTGTCGTGACGCCGGACGGCGGCCGCTGTATCACCGGCGGCGGGCGCGATATCATACTTGTGTAAAATTGGCGCTTGATGGGGATTATATCCTTTTTTTACTGTGCTCAAACTCCTTGACATCACCTTTTCATAAGTCTATTATTAGGTATAATTTATTCCTTAAGAGAAAAAGGAGGATAACAAATGAAAAAGATTCTGTACGTAGTGATGACTCTTTTGATGGTAATGTCACTGTTCTCAGCGTGTGCGCCGTCAAACAATACAAATGCCCCGGCCTCGGAAACCCCGTCTGGTGAGAGCGCAGCGCCGTCAGACAGTGCTCCGGCTTCGGGCGAATCGATCAAGATCGGCATCAACATGGAACTCTCCGGTGATGTCGCGTCTTACGGCCAAAGCACAGTGAACGGCATCGAGCTGGCGATTGATGAGATTAACGCGGCTGGCGGCATCAATGGCCAGACGGTTGAGCTTGTCAAGTATGACAACAAATCGGACGCTGCGGAAGCCACCACGCTGGCCACAAAGCTGATGACACAGGACAAGGTTGTTGCGATACTCGGGCCTGCCACCTCTGGCGCTTTCAAAGCTGAGATTCCTGTTGCCAACGACAACAAGGTTCCCGTTATCTCTGGCTCCGCGACGGCTGACGATGTTACCGTCGATGCTTCGGGCGTAAAGGAATATGCGTTCCGTATTTGCTATAACGACTCTTATCAGGGTACGGCCATGGCGAATTTCGCGCTCAACAATCTTTCGGCCAAAAACGTTGTGATCATTAAAGACAGCTCAAGCGATTACGGCAAAGGCCTTGCGGAAAGCTTCAAAAAAACATATACGGCCAACGGCGGAACAATTGTGACGGAAGAAGCCTATGTGAAGGGTGATACGGATTTCAACGCCATATTGACAAAGATCAAGGATATGGACTTTGACGCCATCTTTATCCCCGGCTATTATAACGAAGCGGGTCTCATCATTAAGCAGGCGCGCGTTCTTGGTGTCACCGTGCCGATTCTCGGCGCAGACGGCTTTGATTCCCCGAGCCTTCTTGAGCTTGCGGGCGCAGACGCACTGAGCGATGTTTACTTCACGAACCACTATTCGTCTCTCGACGAAGACCCGGCGGTTGTGAACTTCATCAAGGCGTTCAACGATAAATACGGCAAAGACCCCGATGCGTTCAACGCGCTTGGATACGACCTTGCCAAGTTTGCATGCGACGCGATCAGCCGTGCTTCCGATGCGACCGGCGAAGCTGTGAAAGATGCGCTGGCCTCCACAAAGGATTTCGCGGGCGTCACGGGTTCGTTCAGCGTGGATGAGAACCACAACCCTGTCAAATCGATCGTTGTGATTGAAATGCAGAACGGCGAAGCTGTCAGCAGCGTGAAGGCTGGTCTGTAAAAAACGTTATGCTGTCACATAAGTGAGAGCCTTTTTAAAGGCTCTCACTTTTATATTTTGGAAATATTTAAGCGCAAAAATAATTTTAAAAAACTCTGAAAATATGTTATATTAATTATTATTTATTGACCATGACGCTGATAAGGTGAAAGAGGGGAATAATTTGGAGCAGTTCTTACAACAGGTCATCAACGGTATTTCGCTTGGAAGCATATACGCGCTTATCGCACTGGGATATACGATGGTTTACGGTATTATAAAGCTTATCAATTTTGCCCATTGCGACGTTTATATGATCGGCGCGTATGCCGGATTTTTCTGCATGACATCATTGAATTTGGGCCTTATACCTTCTATGCTCATCGCGATGGTGCTTTGCCTGATTCTTGGTGCGGTGATTGAAAAGGTGGCATATAAGCCGTTGCGCAATGCATCGCGAATTACCGTTTTGATTACCGCGATTGGCGTGTCTTTGTTCTTAGAATACGGTATGATGTTTCTGGTTGGTCCCAACGTGCGCGCTTATCCCGCCGCCACCGGTCTGCTCGCTGAAAAGGTCAGCGTCGGCACACTCAATATTCCCATGCAGAATCTCTTTATCGTCGGCATTACGCTCGCCCTGATGATACTGTTGCAATTTATCGTCAAGAAAACGAAACTCGGAAAAGCAATGAGAGCCGTTTCGCAGGATGCGGACGCCGCGCGTCTGATGGGTATTAACGTTGATAACACGATATCCTTTACGTTCATGCTGGGCAGTGCGCTGGCCGGTGTGGCCGGTGTACTGGTCGGCGTCTACTATACGTCGATCAACCCTCTTATGGGGTATCTTCCCGGGGTGAAAGCGTTCATCGCTGCGGTGTTCGGCGGCATCGGCAGCATTCCCGGCGCGATGATCGGCGGCTATTTCATCGGCATGGTCGAGGTTATGGTGGCCGGATACGCGAGTTCGCTGTTTAAGGACGCCGTCGTGTTTGCCATACTGATACTGATTCTTATCGTGAAACCGGCCGGTCTGCTCGGCAAAAATATCAGGGAGAAGGTGTGACATGAAGAAGCTCAATTCAGCCTTGGTCAAAACAATACTCATCGTACTCACCTTTGCCGTCGTTCAGGTTCTGCTGCTCACCGGCATTTTAAACGATTACTATTTCACGACGCTGGTCACGATATGCATCAATATCATACTCGCGGTCAGCCTTAACCTGATAACGGGTTTTACGGGCCAGTTTTCGCTCGGACACGCGGGCTTTATGTCTATCGGCGCGTACACCTGCGCCATATTCATGCTCAACATGTCGTCATCGCTGGGAGCAACCGGCGCGTTTTTGATCGGTATTGTGCTGGCGGCGGTCGTAGCGGGGATTGTGGGTATACTCGTCGGCCTGCCGACGCTGCGCCTTCGCGGCGATTATCTTGCCATCGCGACGCTCGGGCTTGCGGAGATCATCCGCATCGTGTTTGTCAATCTCGACATCACGAACGGCGCGGCGGGGCTCAGCGGCATTCCGAGGAATGTGAACTGGTTTTGGCTGTTTTTGTTTACAGCGGGCATCGTTGTGCTCATTACCAACTTCTTAAAATCAACGCACGGCCGATCCTGCATATCCATTCGCGAGGATGAAATCGCGGCTGATTCCATGGGCATCAACACAACCAAGTATAAGGTTATGGCGTTCGTCATCGGCGCGGTTTGCGCAGGCATAGCGGGCGCGCTGTACTCGTCATTCTTTTATGTCATCAAGCCCGAGTATTTCGGCTTCCTCAAGTCGATCGATATACTGGTCATCGTGGTGTTTGGCGGCCTCGGCAGCATATCCGGCTCTATTCTGGCGGCTATACTGCTTGCGCTCATTTCCACGCTGCTGCAGTCCTTTGCCGAGATCCGCATGGTGCTGTACGCGCTGATGCTTGTCGTCATCATGATATTCAGACCGCAGGGACTTATGGGCTCCAAAGAAGTGTCGCTCCAGCTGTTTAACAAGATCGGGCAGACATTTAAGAAGAAGAGAGTGTGACTATGGCGATATTAAGCGTAGATAAGTTAACCAAATCCTTCGGCGGCCTGACGGCTGTGTCGGATGTAAAAATGGAGCTGCAAAAGGGCGAGCTGGTGGGTTTGATCGGGCCGAACGGCGCCGGAAAGACAACCGTTTTTAATCTGCTCACGGGTATTTATGAGCCCACATCGGGAGAAATCATACTCAGCCGAGACGATAAGCAAACAAGGCTCAACAGGATGAAGCCGTATAAAATCAGCAAAGCCGGGCTGGCGAGAACTTTTCAGAACATCCGGCTATTTAAAGACCTGACCGTGCTGGATAACGTGCGTATCGCAATGAATCAGAATATCAGCTACGGCATTTTCTCCGGGCTGCTGCAATTGCCGTCTTTTCGGCGGGAGGAGAAAAGAATTCGCGAGGAAAGCATGCGGCTGCTCGATATATTCAATCTTGGCGGCAAAGCCGGTGAAATGGCGAAGAACCTGCCGTATGGAGAACAGCGCCGTCTGGAAATCGTGCGCGCGCTGGCCACCGGCCCCGTGCTGCTGCTGCTGGATGAACCCGCAGCCGGTATGAATCCCGCCGAATCGGCTCAGCTCACAGAGACGATTGCCAAACTGCGCAAGGATTTTGACCTGACGGTTCTTTTGATTGAGCATGATATGTCTGTCGTCATGAAGATATGCGAACGCATCTACGTGATGGACTACGGCAAGGTGATCGCTCACGGGTCGCCCGACGAAATCAAAACGAACAAGCGCGTTATTGAAGCGTATTTGGGGGAGGATGTGGCCAATGCTTGAAATCAGGGACATCAATGTTCATTTTGGCGTCATTCAGGCGCTTAAAGGCATATCCATAACCGTTAACGACGGAGAAATTGTGACGCTGATCGGCGCGAACGGCGCCGGAAAAACGACCACGTTGCATACGTCTTCGGGTTTAAAAAAGCCGACAAGCGGCACAATTCATTTGGACGGCAAGGACATCACCGGCGCGTCGGCGCAGGAGCGCGTGAAGCTGGGCATTTCGCAGGTGCCGGAAGGCCGACGAATTTTTTCGGCCTTGACGGTGCTGGAGAACCTTGAGCTCGGCGCTTATTTGCGGCGCGGGAAAAGTGAAATCGCGCAGGATCTCGAAAATGTCTTTGTCCGTTTCCCGCGGCTGGCTGAAAGGAAAAAACAGTCGGCCGGAACGCTCTCCGGCGGTGAGCAGCAGATGCTGGCCATCGCCCGCGCCCTGGTCACGGGCGGCGATATGATCCTTTTCGACGAGCCGTCGATGGGTCTGGCACCGCTGATCATTCTGGAAATCTTCCGCATCATCAAGAGCTTGCAACAGGAAGGCAAGACCATTCTTCTGATTGAGCAGAACGCAAACATGGCGCTCGGCATTGCGGACCGCGCCTACGTTCTGGAAAACGGCCGCATCACAATTTCCGGCCCCGCAGCCGAGATTAAGGCCAACGAAGAGGTCCGCAAGGCTTATCTCGGCGCCTGAGCAGGAGAAAAAAGTCACAGGGAAAGGAGAACTGCACTTGATTGCAATTGTTGCAGACGATCTGAGCGGCGCTTGCGATACCGCCGTGAAGCTATGCGGAACCGGCCGTTCCATTCAAGTGCTGATGGAACCAAGCAAATCCGTACTTCCCGCCTCGGGTCGGAATCTGGTCCTTGCACTTACTACAAATTCCCGCGCTATGGCGGCGCAGGACGCCTACCGGTGCGTGTATGAGGTTGCCTCGCGGCTGAAGCACAGAGCGTGGTCGCTGGTCTACAAAAAGGTGGACTCCATGCTGCGCGGAAACACAGGCGTAGAGATTCTCGCGCTGCTCGACGCGCTGGAATATGATCTGGTGGTTCTGACGCCCGCTGTGCCGGATAATCACAGGCTGGTGCTGCATGGAAAGCTTGTCTCGTCCGAGCAGTCGGAGGACGGGCTTGCCGCGCTCGATCGGCTGCAGGCAGACGGCCTGCGGCCGGGGACGGTTTCGGTGGAGGTTTTGCAGCAGGGCGCGGAGAAAACGGCGCAGGCAATTGCCGCGTGCTACAAAAACGGCTGCAATGTCGTTCTGCTCGACGGCGCGAATGAAATGCATCTGCGCGTCGCGGCTGAGGCTATGAAGCGGCTGCCGCTTCGGGTGCTTCCGGCTGGTGCGGCGGGGCTGCTGCCATATCTGGCAGAGTCTGAAAAGCAGACGGCGGATTGCCCGCAGCACATGTCGCTGCGCGGCTGCCGCACATTGGTTGTTGCCGGAAGCAGTCATCCCACCACAAAAAGCCAGATCCAAAGGCTCATGCAGCAGGAAAATACCGGATGCGTCTGTGTTGACGTTGCGCATTGCCTCCATGGAAACAGGGAAGCGGAGATCGCACGCTGCACCGATCAGGCAGAGCTCGTTATGCGAAGCGGCGTACAGACACTAGTCCTGGCGGTCAGTTCGCTCTTTGAAGCAGGCGGCGAGCGCAAGGAAACGACCAACGGCGAGATCAGCGCCCCGTTGATCGTCAACGTGATCGCCCGGCTGACGCGGCGGATTGTCAGCGCCCATGGCTTCGACGTCCTGTTTATGATGGGCGGCGAGACGGCTTACCATGTGCTTGAAGAGCTGCACACGAGCTCGATGGAGATCCTCTATGAGTTTGTTCCGGGCGTGCCGGTCAACCGTGTGTGACTCGACGGAAAGCAGATCATGGTTGTTACCAAATCCGGCGGCTTCGGCGAAGAAAGCACCATTACGGATTTTATTGATTCAGTCCAACAGAACTGCCATGCGGACATGGCAATGGAAGGAGCTTAATGTATGGAGAAAAAACGTCCCATTCTGGCAATTTCGATGGGTGATCCCGCTGGTATCGGTCCCGAGATCATCGTCAAGGCCCTGTCAAAGCCCGAAATCTATGACGAGTGCCGCCCGGTTGTTGCGGCGGATTACGGCGTGATGCAGGATGCTCTGCGGATCACGAACAGCAAGCTGACGCTCCATAAGGTAGACAGACCTGCGGAAGCACGCTTCCAGTATGGTTGCATCGATGTCATTGATATGCACGATGTGGATATGTCGAAGCTGGAGTACGGCAAGGTTTCCGCCATGGCGGGTAACGCCGCGTTTGAGTCCGTGGTCAAGGTCATTGAGCTTGCAATGAACGGCGAAGCGGACGCAACGATCACGCCGCCGCTCAACAAGGAAGCGATGAATCTGGCAGGACATCATTTTAACGGTCACACCGAGATTTATGCGACCTATACCAACACGAAGGAATACTCCATGATGCTGGCGCACGACAATCTGCGTGTTGTCCATGTTTCGACGCACGTCTCTCTGGCAGAGGCTTGCCGCCGGGTCAAGAAAGACCGCGTCCTGAGCGTCATCAAGCTGGCAGACAAGACCTGCCGGGAGCTCGGCATTGCACATCCGCGCGTTGCGGTCGCGGGTCTGAATCCGCACGCCGGCGAAAACGGCATGTTCGGTCGCGAGGAGATCGAAGAGATCCCCCCTGCCATCGAGGAGGCACAGAAGCTCGGCTTCGACGCAACGGGACCGTATCCTCCCGACAGTGTGTTCTCCAAGGCAAGAGGCGGCGGCTTTGATATCGTTGTGGCAATGTACCACGATCAGGGACACATCCCGCTGAAGGTTGTCGGCTTCATCTGGGATCAGGAAAAGAAGAAGTGGAACGACGTTGCCGGCGTCAATATTACGCTCGGTCTTCCGATCATCCGCAGCTCTGTCGACCATGGCACGGCTTTCGGCAAGGCCGGCAAGGGTACGGCAAGTGAGCTGAGCCTGATCAACGCAATTCATTATGGCGTGGTGCTGGCGAACAACCGCCAGCCGAATGAAGGAGGTAACTGATCATGTATGCTCTGAACCTTCCGCATCATGTGCGTGTTGGTGCGAACAGCCGTTTTGAAACGGAAGCAATTATTGAAGAATGCGGCGCAAAGAAGGTGCTGCTGCTCTCCGACCGCGGTGTGATGTCCACCGGTCGCGTGGAGGAGCTCGCTGAGCGCCTGAAGAAGAAGGCGGACGTGCTGCTCATCGGCGACGTACCCTCCGAACCGGAGCGCGGGCAGGTGCGCGAGATCTATGAAAGAGCCAGAAACTTCGGCGCTTCGCTTGTGATTG
>JAEYKW010000048.1 GCA_023408075.1 Bacillota bacterium
CATAGCGGCTCCAAGTGCAAGGTTTTTTCGCTGTTTTGACTGTTTTACCTGCACTTATTATACCATGAAACGCCTTTATTTGCCTTTGCTGCTGGGACTTTGCGTTATTCAGCAGACCCTAGTTAAACAGATTCTAATTGATAAATTATATTAGAATGAGGTGAACACATTGCCATATCAATTTCGAGATCCTATATATGGATTTATCGAAGTTAGCAGTCTTGAGTTGAAAATCATTGATTCTCCGCCTTTTCAAAGATTACGTAATATAAAGCATTTGGCAACAACTTATTTGGTATATCCCGGTGCGGAGCATACCCGTTTCGGCCATTCTTTAGGGGTAATGCACTTAGTAACAGAGTCTTTTGAGTCAGCATTAAAAAACTATAAATCGATACAGGAGAGAGACCTTTTCGATAATACTCGTAAAGAGTGGTATAAGCAACTATTAAGATTAATTGCATTGACACATGATCTTGGCCATGCCCCATTTTCTCATGGGTCTGAAGCACTTTTTGATGGCGGTACAGAACACGAAGATTTTACTAAGAAAATCATTTGTCAGACTGAAATTTCACAATATATTCGAGACATTGGAGATGATTGCTGTCGAAAATATAGTGTAGATGAAAGATACAGAATAACTCCAGAGCTATTATGGCTAATTTATGGTGAGAAGAATCCCGAATTGGATCCCAGCTATATAATGCCTGATTATAAATTTCTGAAAAGTTTTATGGATAGTGAACTTGACTGCGACAAAATGGACTATCTATTAAGAGATTCATATTATTGTGGTGTCAATTATGGAATGTATGACCTAAATAAATTACTCTCTTCTTTAACCGTTTATGTCAAAGAAAGTGACAACGTTATGCAATTAGCTGTCGAGAGAGGAGGTATTCACGTTTTTGAAGAGTTTGTTATTGCAAGATATTTTATGTTCATCCAAGTATATTTCCATAAGACTCGGCGATATCTTGACAAACTTCTTGTTGAAAACATAGCTCGTATTTTACCCAACTCTAAATATCCAGACGATGTTCGTGAGTACTTAAAAGGAAATGACTATCTACTATGTAGTCTTATTAAGAATAAATTGAAAGAACAGTTAGACTGTGATATACTTGAAGACACAGCTAGTAAGTTGCCGCATAAAATTCCTACATTGGAAGAGTACAATGCGAGCAGTGGCAAAGGAATCCCGATACTGGTTAACTATATGGATACGCCGTCAAGTATTGCATCGGAATCTATATTACTTCAAAGCCTTATTAAGCCAATTAATATAAGACGACTTTATGTAGACAAGCATCTTGCCGCAGACGCAAAAAGAATCGTCAGTGAACTTTTAAACGGAGGAGATAATAACTGATGACAAGTATATCAAATAATGCGGCCTATGTAATAAAAAGAATCAATGATATATGGGGCGAGAAACCGGGGAAAAAGATTTTACAAAAGATGATTTATTTAATTGAACAAAAAGGTATTGATTTAGGTTATGAATATGGGTTGCATTTCTATGGTCCTTATAGCGCTATTTTAGACGCAGCCACTACATTTTTAAGTGCAGACGGCGTAATCGAGTTTGATTATTCAGGTCTTTCTCATTTAATGAGTATTGACGAAAAAAACTTTTTTGTTAAACCTAATGGACTATCTACAGAGCAACTGAAAGAAATTGATGTTTTGATTGAGCATTTTCAAGGTCAATCTCCGTCAGAACTAGAGTTATTGACAACAGCTATTTATGCATATGATCATTTGGAAAACAAATCAAAAGAAAGTATAATTAATGGAGTACAGAAAATAAAAGGTCTTAAATATTCCAAAGAACAAATTCAACACTCATTAGATGATTTGGAATATTTCAACATTAAACTTTTAAATTGAAGATGCTTTAGATAGGGCTATGGAATATCCTTGGCTCTTTTTTTCGAGAGAATTTGCTTGTCTCCATTATATGGGCATTCCTTGAATAATGTTCTTTCAGTTAGGCTATAGTTAAATATACAACTTGTTCACTACAGTATAACACCAATGATTTTTCACATTCTGCGACGCAGAACTAAAAACCTTCGCCCAGATGGCTGAACAGAATCACCTATCTGCGCGGTAATCGGAATGTCTTTCCCTCATCAGCCCTCTTCTATCGGTATCTGTATCTCCGTGATGTAATTCTCGTTGTCTCTCTCCACAAACTGATCAATAATATTGAAGTTGATCGCGCATATGCCAAGCTTCAGCTGCGGGTGCGCGCCTCGCATCTGCCCAATTCTCTTTTCCACCGATTCATACGGCCCCTTATGATACCCCACCAGATAATTCCCGGAGGGAACCACGGATGTGATCTGCGGGTCAACGCCCATACTGTCCACATTGAGCCCATCCACCGATACGTCAAGATAAGCGCCGAAATATTTAAGGTCCTTCTCATAAAACGCGATGGTCGGGTACAAATAAAAGGTGTCCTTCATGTAAAGGTTATCTTCGTTGCCGAGAGGTATATAATAGCGCTCGGGGAACCAGCGCATAGTGATGGCGTCGAGCTGAAGATTGAGCCGCTTGCGCTCAATGAAGTGGATTTTGCGCTGTATGGCTTCATCAATCTGCATGAGCTCCGCCCAGTTTTTCTGCAAAGTCTGGGAGCGCTTTTTAAGCAAGTCCAAGGTGTCTTCAGGATTGCGCGAATCCATGAATTTTCTCACATCATCAAGCGAATACCCCATCTTGCGCAGATACCGGATGCAAGCGAGCTGATAAACCTGATCAAACCGGTATTTGCGGTACCCGGTTCGCTCATCCCGGTCAACCGGCCGGAACAGCTCAATCGAATCATAGTAATGGAGCGTCTGTACGCCGAGCCCGAATATTTTGCCCATTTCACCTACATTGAGGTATTCCTTCATAGCTGCCTCCGAATAATGCCGTCCATACCAGAATCAGCACACCTCACGCTGATTGTTGTCAGTGTAACACATATGCGGCGGCCTATCCATGCTCTATATTCTGGCAGAGCTTATCTCGAGCCTTTGATGTAGGGTTTGCCGAGAGACTCGGGCTGGCTGTTCTTGCCTATCGCGCCCAGCATGGCAATCAGAGTGATGGCATAGGGCAATATGTTGAGCAGATACGGCGAAACGGAGACGCCGATGGTCTGCAGCCGAATCTGCAATGCATTCGCCGCGCCAAACAGCAGCGCCGCGCCGAACATACCAAACGGCGTATACCGCCCGAGAATAACCGTGGCGAGCGCGATATAGCCGCGCCCGGACGTCATGTTTTCGGTGAATACCCCGAGCTGCACAAGCACGAGATACGCGCCCCCGATCCCTCCGAAAATCCCGTTGAGAATCATCGATATCCATTGATACTGATGAACCGGCACGCCTGCCGATGCCGCCGCCCGCGGATGCTCTCCCACGGATATGAACGACAGGCCCGGCTTCGTTTTCCTGTAAAACAGCAGCGTCGCAATCAACAGTATATAAAGCAAATAGGTCAGAATATCGCGGTTAAAGAAGGCTTCGCCGATAATCGGAATCTGTGAAAGCAACGGAATCTGTATGGTCTGGAACGTCTCGATCTGCTGGTAGCTCTGGCCGGACGACACGAGCTTATACAAAAAGCTTGTGAGCCCAAGCACCATCATGTTCAGCGCAAGGCCGCTGACAGACTGATCCTTGGCCAGTTTGACCGTCAGCAACGCATGCAGCGCGCTGACGCCGACGCCCCCCATAATGCCGAAAAACAGGCCGACAATCATGCTGCCCGAATACCAGGCACCGGCAAACGAAAAAAACGCACCGCTCAGCATGACGCCTTCCATGCCGATATTCAAAATACCTGTTTTTTCAGATATGGTTTCTCCGAGACCCGCATACATCAGCGGCACCGCCAAGCGGACAGCCGCAGACAAAAATGCGGTCAGAAAGCCGACGGATAAAATCTGCTCTAACATTTCCTTACCTCCCTGTTTTCAGACTGTCGGTCATGTTTCTTTTCTTTCGGGAAAAAGTAAAGAGTTCTTTTGCAAGAATCAGCACCACAATGACGCCGATGATAATGCTCACAATCGCCGACGGAATACCGAGCTGACGCTGCATCGAATTTGCACCTATCTGCAATGTCGCATACAACACGGCCACCGCGAATACGCCGCCGGGTTTGTTGCCCGCAATCAACGCAATCAGCACCGCCGTATAACCGCAGTCGGCCGAAATTCCCTCGAGCAGCTTTTTTTGAACGGCCATCACTTCAATGCCGCCCGCAAGCGCCGCAAACCCACCGCTTAGGAAAGCCGAGAGAATCACATTCTTAACAACCGAAATGCCGTTGCAGGACGCCGCGCGTTTGTTCAGACCGACCGCTTTGAGTTCGTAGCCCACAGTGGTCTTCTCCATCAGAAACCAGACAACCACAATACAGACGAGCGCAATGATCACACCGACATGAAGCCGGGTGGAACCGACCAGCGCAGGCAGCTGTGCTTCCTCCGCGATTTTTTGCGACTGGGGAACATTGCCCGCCGGATCCATCAGAAAGGACCGTACCGCAAAGCCCAGAAAATTAATAGCGATATAGTTGAGCATGATCGTGACGATAATTTCGGATATATTGAATTTGGCCTTTAACAACGCCGCAATCAGCGCCCAAAGGCCGCCGCCGATAAATCCGGCCGAGAGTGAAATGATAATGCGCAGCACACCCGAAGCATCGGGCAGCCCGAGTGAGACGATTGTGGCCGCCATGGCGCCCACATAAAACTGGCCTTCGGCACCGATGTTAAAGAAGCCGGTCCGAAAAGCGATCGCGCACCCAAGGCCCGTCAGTATGAGCGGGCACGCCTTCACAAAAATCTCCGAAAAGCTTGAAAAGCTGCCGAATATACCTCTGAAAAACAGCCCGTAGGCTTCCAGCGGATCGGCTCCGCAGACGAGTATCAGCGCGGTCGTCAAAACAACCGTCATCACAAGAATTTTGAGTATATCTATGATTGTCTTCTTCTTATCCTTTTGTATCATAGCGTCTGTTCCTTTCCCGTGATGCCGCCCATCAGCAGGCCGATTTTTTGTATCGTGGCTTCGCTTCTGTCTAATATACCGACAATCCTGCCGCCGAACATCACCGCAATCCGGTCGCAGAGCGTCATGATCTCCTCAAGATCGGCGGAAATCAAAACCACGCTCTTCCCCTTGTTGCGCTGATCCACGAGCATCTTGCGGACAAATTCCGTTGCGCCGACATCAAGGCCGCGGGTGGGCTGGCTCGCGACAATCAGCTTGGCGTTGTCCGACAGCTCCCGCGCAATGATCAGCTTTTGCTGGTTTCCGCCCGACATCAATTTGACGGCCGTGCCGATGCCCGATTTGCCGGAAGCCCTGATTTGATACTTGTTCATTTTCTCCCCGGCATTTTGAGCCATTGTTTTTTTGTTGATGATCCCGCGGCGCGAATAAGGCGCACAGCAGTATTCACGCAGCATCAGATTCTCCGTCACATTCATATCCACAATCAGGCTGTCGCAGTGACGGTCATCCGATATATAGCCGATACCGGCTTCGTAGCGCTTTTTCACGGACGTTTTGCCGACCGTCACGCCATCCAGCACAATCGCGCCCTCACCGGGCCTTTGAATGCCCGTGATAACTTCGGCCAGCTCTTTTTGGCCGTTGCCTTCAACGCCGGCGACTCCTAAAATCTCGCCTTTGCAAACCCGCAGGTTGACGTCGTGCAGCGGATGCGACCGGCTCTTTCTCGATAAAGAGACATGATCCAAAATCAGCATTTCTTCACTCGCGGCACCGACCGCAAAGTCATAGCTCTCATTGATATCCCTGCCGATCATATACCGGGAAAGCTCTCCGGGATTGGTCTGCTCCGTCACCAGATCGACGACCTTCTTGCCGTCCCGCAGAATTGTCACCCTGTCGCTGATGGCCATGATCTCGCTCATCCTGTGCGTGATGATGATGATGGCATACCCTTCTTGTTTCAGGCTTCTCAGCACATCGAAAAACTGCGCCGTTTCCTGCGGTGTCAGCACGCCGGTCGGCTCGTCGAGAATGAGCAGCTCCACATTGCGGTAAAGCGCTTTGAGTATTTCCACACGCTGCTGCTCGCCGACGGACAGGTCGCAGATGCGCGCTTTCGGGTTCACGGTCAGGCCGTATTTCTCCGCCAAATGAACCACCCGCTTTTCTGCCGCCGCCCTGTCCAGCACAAAGCCGTTCTCCTTAAGGTTCAAAATGATGTTGTCGAGCACGGTCATTTTCTGAACGAGTGAAAAATGCTGCTCCACCATGCCGATGCCTGCTTCTATCGCATCTCTGGGCGACGCAAAATGAACCGGCTGGTCCTTCCATAGAATAGTGCCGCTGTCAGCCGTGTAAATGCCAAACAGAATATTGACGAGCGTGGTTTTCCCTGCGCCGTTTTCTCCCAGAAGCGCATTGATCTTGCCCTTCTCCACAGATATGCTGATGTTTTCGTTGGCGTACACACCGGCAAACGCTTTGCAGATATTCTTCATTTCGAGAATGGGCATATGTATTCTCCTTCGATAAGGCCGCGCGAACGGCCCGGATACCCTTGCAAGAGACTGTATAGCATAAGCCCCTTTATAGAAGTATCGGCCGATTGAATCGGCCGATACTTTTGATTTTATTTGATTAATTGCGAACGGTGTAATCCCGGACAACCTCAAGGTCACCCGATATAATGTCGTCAATCGCCTTCTGCGCGGTTGCAGCCACATCCTTGGGCAGGTTATCGGACAACAGCACGGCAACGGCATTGTCCTTCATGCCAAGGTTGTAGACATCTCCCTTGAAAGAGCCGTCTTTCACGGACCCCAGCGCGATATCCAGAACAACATCCAGCTTATAAAGGGCCGAATCGAGAATGTTATCGGGAGCCAGCGAGCTCTGGTCGTACGAGTCGCCCTGACACCATATCCCGGCATCCACCGCAGCGCTGATCGCCCCGTTGCCGCAGGCGTTCGCACAGTGCTTGATCACGTCAACACCGGCTTCGATCATGGCTGTGGCGGCTTCCTGCGCCAACTGAGAATCCACAAAGGAGTTTGTCCATGCCGTTTGAACTTCAATATCCGGATTGACGGATTTGGCACCGTCTTCAAAACCGTTGATGATCTTCACGAGAGAGTCGCCCTGAATGGGCCCGATTCCGCCGACCTTGCCTGTCTTGGTCATGTTGGCGGCAATAATGCCCTCCACGTATGCCGTCTGTTCGCAGGCCATCACATAAGAGGCCACATTGTCGGCAGCCGCGTCGGACTCGGTGCAGATAAATTTCGTATCGGGATACGTCTTCGCGACTTCCAGCGCGGGATCGCCGAATTCGAAGCCATGACCGATAATCACGTCATAGCCCGCGGCTGCATAGTCGGAAAAGGCCGCAACGATATCCGCAATTTCAAGGTTTTCTGTATAAGCCAGCTCAAAGCCGTATTTCTCACAAGCCGCTTTGGAGCCTTCATAAGCCGCCTGATTCCATCCCTGATCGTTCGCCGCACCCGACATGCAAAGTGCCACCTTTAAGGTCTTTTCACCCGAAGCGCTGTCCTCCGATGACGGGCTGGCAGCGGGACTGGCAGCAGGGCTTCCGGCACAAGCCGCAAAGGACAGTGCCAGTATAGAAACGAGAGCAAGAATAATAAACTTCTTCATACTTTTCCTCCAAATATATAATGATCTATAGAGAAATGGCGTCATTGCCAGTTAGTACAGATTATGAAACGCGTCACAGCGGTCACGAAGAACCCGCGTGCAGGTCTGTTCCCCAAGCCGGGCCAGCTCCCGTTCGTCCGCACCGGTCAGTAAGCCGTCTTTATAAACGACCTGACCGTTGATCATGGTCAGGGCGACGTTTCCGGTCACCCCTGTGCGCGCTAGCAGGTTTTTAGGATCGTGCAGCGTCCCTGTCAGCTCCAAAGCGCCGGTGTCGATCATAAACAGGTCCGCACCCTTTTCGGGTTCCAGAGACCCAAGGTCCGCACGCCCGAGCGTTTTGGCACCGTTGACGGTTGCGATTTTGAGCATGTCGTAAGGAGAGATACAGCCGCCCCTTTGCTTGCTGTGCCAGGCCTGCATCATCCACGCGGTGCGCATCGAATCAAGAAGGCTCGAGCTGTCGTTGGTGGCGGAGCCGTCGCAGCCAAGGCTGATGCAAACGCCCGCCTCCTCCATTTGCCTCATCGGCAGTATGGGGAACCCGCCGAGTATCGCGGGGCTCGGGCAATGGGATACGCCTGTGCCCGCCTTGCCCAAAACACCGCATTCGCCGGGAGTCAGCTCCCAGCCATGCGCAATCCACACATCGCCGCCTATGAACCCGATATCGCCGCACCAATCAAGCGTGCGCTTGCCCCAGCGATTGAGCATAATCTCATTTTCACCTTCGCCAAGGTGCGTATGCATCCGCACCTTTTTATCGCGCGCCATCGTCACCGTCTCAATAAATGTTTCCGGATAGCAGTTGATCGGCTGGCAGGGTGCCATCACGATCTGCGCCATCGAATACGGCTTCGGATCGTGATATAGGCCGATGATTCTCTCGCAGTCTTTCAGGAACTCGTCCGTGGTTTCCACCATGTTGTCCGGCATGGTGCTGCCTTCGCTGCGCGGCAGCGTGTTGGTGCCGCGGCCCGCGTGGTAGCGTATGCCGAGCAGCTTCGCCGCTTCCATCTGGCGGTCTACCGGGGCCTTGCCCGTCAGCTTCGTATAGCAATACTGATGGTCGAGGGCGCAGGTGCAGCCGTGCTTAATGAGGTCCGCCATCGCGGTCAGCGAGGAATAATAGATGACTTCGTCATCAACCATCTGAAAAATTCTATATATCTTGTCGAGCCATTCCGGCACGGTCATGTTCGGATAATCGATCGTTTTGAGGTTTCTCACAAAAGTCTGAAAAAAGTGGTGATGCGTATTGATGAGGCCCGGATAAACGAATTTATCCGACGCATCAATGACTTCGTCGCAGGGATCCTGCAGATCAGCCCCGATTTTAACGATTTTAGGCCCCTGTACCAAAATATCGGAATCATAGTACACATGATCTTCGCCATCGCACGTGACGATTGCTTTGGCTTTTTTTATCAATACCGTTTTATCTATGATGCTTCCCTCCGATGTCTTTTTACTTTGACCTAACCATAAACCATATAGTAACTTTAGGCTCAAGTGTTTTTTGAATAATTTCAGAAAATATATTTATGTGTATAGTAAGCCTGTCTTGCTGTGATTCAAAAGAGAATCCCGCCAACTGATGATTCATCAGCAGACGAAGCCCAGTGCACCCGGCAACTTAAAGCGTATTAAGGTGCCCGCACATATTTGCTGCTGACTGATTGTCACAGCCGATGATATAACCGCTCCCTTATAAAGCGGTTGGCATGCGACTGATAAGGTTGTTCGTTTGAACAGATTCTGCTTGTCACCTCATCCGGCGATGCGCACCACCTGATCTCATTGAGCAAGATCGTCAATCATGCACAGCTGCATAACCGATATCAGAAGATTTCTGATCAAGCCTTTCTAAGCTTTTGTCTCTGTGTGACAAAAAAAGAACCCCTATCGAAGCTCTTCTCTTATCATAGATTTATCTATTCTTCACTGTCAAACCAATACCGTAATACCGGCTTCCTTGCCGCCGCCACCTCGTCCGGCCGCCCGACAGGCGTCGTCACAGGAGCGTCCTTAAGCTTTTCAGGCTCGGTCTGTGCCTGGGCAATCACGTCTTCAATCATCCGAATCGCCTCATCGAGCGTCTCTATGGATTCCGTCTCGGTGGGCTCAATCATGAGCGCCTCGTGCACGATCAGCGGAAAATACATCGTCGGCGGATGAATCCCCTTGTCGATCAGCGCCTTGGCGACATCGAGTGCGGATACGCCTGTGCGCTGTTTGAGCGCGCTCAAGTCCATCACGAACTCGTGCATGCACGGCGAGCTGTAGCTCAACGCCGAATACTTTTGCAGAGCAGCCAGCATATAATTCGCGTTGAGCACCGCGTGCTCGCTGACCTTTCGGATGCCCTGCGCCCCCAGCGCCAGTAAGTAACACATCGCTTTGACGGCCACGAGGAAGTTCCCGTAGAACGATTTGACCCGGCCAATGCTCTGCGGCCTGTCTTCGGTCAGCCGGTATACGCCGTTTTCCTCCTCTATGACGGGCACAGGCAGATATTTTTCGAGAAACGATTTGCAGCCGACCGGGCCGCTGCCGGGGCCGCCGCCGCCGTGCGGTGTGCTCAGCGTTTTATGCAGGTTCCAATGCACCACATCAAAGCCCATATCCCCCGGCCTTGCGGTGCCGATGATCGCGTTCATGTTCGCGCCGTCGTAATAGAGCAGCCCGCCCTTATCATGCACGATCTTTGATATCTGTAAGATGTTCTTTTCAAACTTGCCGAGCGTATTCGGATTGGTCAGCATCAGCGCCGCGACCGACTCATCCATCGCGTCTTCAAGCGCTGCCGGATCCATATATCCGTCCGCGTCGGACGGCACATTGACCACGTCAAACCCGCAAAGCGCTGCGCTCGCGGGATTTGTGCCGTGCGCCGAATCGGGCACGATGACCGTCGTGCGCTTGGTGTCGCCGCGGTGCAGATGGTAGGCGCGTATCAGCTGCAGGCCTGTCCATTCACCGTGGGCCCCCGCTGCGGGCTGCATCGTTGTCGCGTCCATCCCTGCGATTTCGCTGAGCATCCCCTGCATGCGATGAAGCACTTCGAGGCACCCTTGCACCGTTTCCACAGGCTGAGACGGGTGTATATCCGCGAATTCACGCCACGCAGCCACCGCCTCGTTCACCTTGGGATTGTATTTCATCGTGCACGAGCCGAGCGGATAAAACCCGTCGTCCACGCCGAAGGCACGCTTGGAAAGCGCCGTATAATGGCGCACCACGTCCACCTCGCTGAGCTCGGGCAAGCGCGGCAGGCCGTCTCTTTGCAGCTCGGGGCCCGGCGCAAAAGCGCTCACCAGTTCATTGTCCGGCAGCTGCACCGCACGGCGTCCCAGCCTGCTCTTCTCAAACGACAGCTTCATATCCTGTGTCATGCGGTCGCTCCTTTCATGACGCGGATCAGCCTGTCGATCTGCCCTTTGCCGTTCAGCTCTGTCGCACACCAAAGCACCTTGCCGTCGCCGAGCGGCAGCCCTCCGAGTATACTCTCTTTATCGAGCAATGACTGTATCCGGGCATAATCTCCCGGACAGTCCGTGACAAACTCATGGAAAAACTCTTTGCTGTGAATACGCGCAAACCCGATTTCTTCGAGACGTTTTTGCAGATAATGAGCGTTTGCCCAGCACTGCTGCGCCGTGGCCTTGAGGCCCTGCGGCCCCATCAGGCTCATATAAACCGCGCTGCGCAGCGCGCACCATGCCTGATTTGAGCAGATGTTGCTGCCCGCCTTTTCGCGGCGGATATGCTGTTCGCGCGCCTGCAGCGTCAGCACGAACGCGCGCCGCCCTTGGGCATCCTGCGTCTGCCCGGCAATGCGGCCCGGCAGCTTTCTTGTCAGCTTTTCGGTGCACGCCATGAACCCGAGGTACGGCCCGCCGAACGCAAGCGGTATCCCGAGCGGCTGGCCCTCGCCCACCGCGATATCCGCGCCGAGGCTCCCGGGGCTTTTGAGCAGCCCGCAGGCAATCGGGTTCACCGAGACGATCAGCCTGGCACCCGCATTGTGGGTAACCTCTGCGATGGGCTCGATATCTTCAATAATGCCGTAATAATTCGGCGACGCCATCAAAACCGCCGCCGTGTTCTCATCGAGCTTGGCGCTCAGATCATCCAAATCAGCCGCGCCACCAGTGGTCCCGACGGCCACCGGCTCCATTCCGGCCGGTATCAGATAGGTCTGTATCGTCTGCACGGTCTGCGGCGATACGCTGCCGCAGATGAGCACCTTGCTGCGGTTTCTCTCGCGCGTCATAAGGCAGGCTTCGGCGGCCGCCGTCGCGCCGTCGTAAACGGACGCGTTGGCGGCATCCATTCCCGTCAGCTCGCAGATCATCGTCTGAAACTCAAATATGCTTTGCAGTATGCCCTGGCTCATTTCGGGCTGATATGGCGTATAGGCGGTCACAAACTCCTCGCGCGTTGAGAGCGCATCCACTGCCGCGGGGATAAAATGGCGGTATGCACCCGCGCCCATGTACACATCTTCGTAAACCCGGTTTCTACCGGCAATGCGGCGCACGCTGCGCATCAGCTCGATTTCGCTGAGTCCCGGGCCGATATCGGGCGGCATTTTGAGCAGCAGCTCTTCCGGTATGTCGGCGTACAGCTCCCGCACGGAAGACAGACCAAGCTTTTGGCGCATGTCTTTTGTCTCACGCGGTGTGGCAGGAACATAGTCCATGCTCAGTGTTCCTCACTCTTAAGGAATTCTTCGTATTGCGCGGCAGACATGAGGCCCTGCGCCTCCGCGTTCATTTCCACGAGCCACGCACCATAGCAGTCGTCGTTGACCAGCTCGGGCTTTTCAATAACGCCCTCGTTGACCGCAGTCACCTCGCCGGACACCGGTGCATACACCTCCGACGCCGCTTTTTGCGTTTCGATAACCGCCAGCTCATCGCCTGCGGCGAACGTGTCGCCTACAAGCGGCAGCTCGACAAAAACGATATCCCCCATCTGTTTCTGCGCAAAATCGGTGATGCCGATTCTGAGCGTTCCGTCGCCCTTTACCCGCACCCATTCGTGGCTCTTTGTATACAAAAGTTCATTTGGTATGTTCATATTGTCCTCCAATAAATTATTTATTTCTTTTGTAAAAAGGAAGCTCGGCCACCCGCGCACCGATTCCTTTTCCGCGGACTTCCACTGCCAGCGCCTGCCCATTAAAACCGGCCGGAACAAGCGCCATCGTAACCGCTTCGCCAAGCGTCGGAGACATCGTACCGGATGTCACAAACCCGATCTCGCTATCTCCGTCCAGCACCTTTGCGCCCTCGCGCGCAATGCCGCGTTCCGTGAGCTTTAGCCCGATCCGCTTTCTTTTTTGCGGCATCATAAGCGCCGGCTTGCCGATGAAGTCCGGCTTGTCCAGTTTGATGAACGATGACAGCCCCGCTTCTGCGGGCGTGATCTGCTCACTGAGTTCGTGCCCATAGAGCGGCATCGCCGCCTCAAGGCGCAGCGTATCGCGCGCGCCGAGACCGCAGGGCATCACGCCGTACGCGTTGCCCGCCGCCAACAGCATGTCCCAGATGGCGGGCGCATCTTCATTCCGGCAGTAGATTTCATACCCCGCCTCGCCCGTATAGCCAGTCTTTGATATCAGACACGCGCGATCGTCGATAGCCGCTTTTTCCGTAAACGTATAATACCTTTGCGGGATAAATTCCTGTTGGGCGAGCTTCGCCATCACCGCAGCGGCGTCCGGCCCCTGAAGCGCGATTTGGGATGTTTCGTCCGAGATATCCTTGAGGCTCACATCTCCCGTCAGATGAGACGTTATCCACTCAAAGTCTTTATCCTTGTTGGCCGCGTTGACAACGGCAAAATACTTATCGTCCGATAATTTATAGACGATAATGTCGTCCACGGTGCCGCCGTTTTCATAACACATCGGGCTGTACCGTGCGTATCCTGTTTTGAGATCGGTAAAATCATTGGTCAGCAAATAATTAAGGGTCGCAAGCGCATCGTTGCCTTCAAGTATGAATTCCCCCATATGAGACACATCAAACAGTCCGGCGCGTGTGCGCACGTTTTCATGTTCAGCCTTTATGCCGCTTTCATATTGTACCGGAAGCAGATATCCCGCAAACGGCACCATTTTCCCCCCTGCCGCCAGATGTCGGTCGTACAATGCTGTTTTCTTTTCCATATCCCAATCCTTTGCTTTATTGGCAGCCCCAGTTTAAAATTATACAGTTCTTTCATTTGCATCGCAAGCCATGATTGGAAAACAAAGATGAGCCCGTTTGCATCACAGCAATAAACAAAAGCAGTGACTCTGACATCATCACTGCTTTTTTGAATTTTCTATATTTTATTCTGATAACGAACGGCTCAGCCGCCCGCCATTTGTCTGTAAAGAAACTCTTTCACGCTTTTTGAGCGTATGAGCAAGACGCAAAATACGGTTTGAGCCGCGGTGATTGCTACGGATAGCCACAACGCTACAGCTACTGAATTGGACAGATCCACGTCAGCACGCCCAAGCAGCATGGCTGCCTCCACCAGTTGGACGAGTAGTATCACCGAAAAAACAACACCGATCGCAGAAACGATTATATACAACCATTTAGCCCAGGTTCTTCCAGTATACAGCTTATAATAGACGATAGCCCGTAAGACCCATATGATCAAACTCAGCAGACTAAATGTTCTGTTAATGAAGCTCAGTATAACATCGATGGCCAGCAAAACATAACTGCTGATGACGATCACCTTGACGATTATTTCGCCTCTTCGGGCCTGCCTTTCCATATCCATAAAGAAATCGTTGGCGGCAACGGCCCTCTCCGCATTATCCATAGACCTCTCCCCTTTTGTGGTTTTCTTGCTGTGAACATCATTTGTTATCTGATATTAATACTTCATGGTAAATTATACAAACCGGCGATGAATCTGTCAAGAATACGACTATCTGCTCAAGATGAGGGCTATTTATTGTGCACGCAGCAGAGTGAAACACCGCATCTCAGCTTTATAACACCCATGCCATTACAGTACGATCTTGTTCTTGCCCTTTTCTTTGGCTTGATACAACCGGATATCGGCAAAACGTATCAAGTCGTCAATGCCGCCGGCTTCGGAAGAGGAGGCAATACCGCCGCTGATCGTAATTCTGGTGCTGGCCCCGTTCTTGGTAAAGCTTGTCGTTCTCAGCTTACCGCTGATCTTCTCGAGTATGAACAGGGCCTCTTCTTTATTTGCACCTTTAAGAATGATGAGAAACTCATCGCCTCCGAAACGAAAACCGGTATCTTCGGGCCGAACGTTTGCGCGGATGATTGCGGCGGTTTCGCTGATTATAAAATCGCCGAACTGATGCCCGAAACGATCATTGATTGTCTTAAAATTATCCACATCCAAAAACACGATGCAGAATTCGCTGTTTTGATTATGTGTTTTGATTTTATCATATTCGTTCTTCAATTCTTCAAAGAATTTGCGGCGGTTATAAAGCTCTGTCATATCGTCGATAACGCACTGCCTTTTATAGAAATTCCCCACATCCACGAGCTCGGTATTGGCCTCTTCAAGGCGGCGCTTTTCATCGGTAATCGCAGTCACATTAAACGATGTGCCCCATGTCCCCATGATATTTCCGTTATCATCATAAAGCGGATACTTATTCACCTGCATCCAGGATACCTCGCCCGTAAGCCAAATCAGCCGTTCGATTTTATTCAACAGCGGCACGCCTGTATCCATGACCTTAAGCTCATCCTGCCTTGCCTCAGTCGAAAAATTCTCAGAAAAGAAATCGCTATCGGTCTTCCCGATCACCTCTTCAGGCGAATTGCAGCCAAGGCCTTGTATTTGCGCAAGGCTGACGTCAATAAAGCGCGATTCCCGGTCCTTAAAAAAGACGTGCATGTACTCGTTGTCCATAATTGTGCGATACAGATCAATTTGAATGCCGGATAATAATTTGATGTGTTCCATAATAATCATCTCTTACGATAAATATTTTGATAAACGTTTTTTAAATATAGCTGTGAATCTGCTCGCAATAACTCTAAGAAGACCGGCGATTGATGCATGTTATTGCTTAACTTATCATGGAATTTGTTTATTCTATCACATTTACTTAATTATAACAAGAATAGCTTCCGAGGCCTATTTTACTCTATATTAGCATTTATTTAATTTATTTTGCGTGAAACAGGCCACAAAAAAGGCCCCTTCACCACAAAGGGACCTTCATGTTATGCCATAATTACCAGCTGCCACCCGCGCCGCCGCCGCCGAATCCGCCGCCCGAGAATCCGCCGCCGCCAAATCCGCCGCCGCCCGAGTAACCGCCGCTGCCGCCCTGAGGTGTCGGCCTTGACACCATGGTCGACTGGAAATGAGACATATTGTGCGTCATCATGCTCGTGAACAACCATGCGTTAAACATCTGCGAGTTGTAGTAGCCGTTGTACCAGCTTGGCGGCTCAATACCAATGCCTTCAAAGTTCTTTGCCCACTTGTCCGTCACGCCCAGCACGTAAGCATACGGCAGCACGTTATAGAAATATGACGGGTTTTGCTCCACAAGCATCAGTATCCTGTCCTTTTCGGCCTTATCAATAAAGTGCTTAAACCCGATCAGCTTGGCAAGCCATTCGCCGCCCATTTTGGTGCGCTTCTTCATAATCAATGTCAGCAGCAGCATGATCAGCGTCGCTCCGGCCGATACCGCAATCACGGTCCACGATCTGACGAAGAACACGAGCGGCGTCACCACCGTATACCCCAGCAATGCAACCCCGAGCAGCACAACGGCTACGATCAGCTTCGCCGTGCGGCTGCTGCTCTTTGTCGAGCGCCATTTTTCCGCCACCTTCACCAGCATGAAAACCGGGATGCTGATAAGCAGGCTCACCACAACCGTGGCTATCAGCGCAGCTATCAGATCGTAGGTATAGTTGTACGTATATCTGAACAGCTCAATGGCGATGGGCAGCATCGTTACCAGTCCCATAAACGCCCGCGCCCGCTTTGACTGCCTGGTAAACAGCTGCCGCTCGCTTGTGCTTTCAAAATGATCAATGACGCCTGCTTTCGTGGCGGACATCGTTGTATAAAAGCTGTACTTCAGGCTCGAAATCGCCACCGCATCGCCGTTGTCAAACAGCCGGTTGAACATCGTCTTTTCATAAGACTTCGCTTTTTCGAGTTCTTTCAATTTCACCAGCTCAAACTCATTTTTGTCCTTTTCGTCAATTCTTAAGTATCCTTTGTCCGCCCAGTAAAGTATCAGCGACACCACGTCTTTGTCGTCCACGCAGCCGTCTATCACGTATCCGGCCTCCGCCGATGTCATGCCGTCCGGCGGATAGAACTCAACCGTCGGGAAAATTTTGCTGTCGCGCCCGTAAGCGAGCCAAAGCATCAGCGAAATCAGCACGAGCAGCCCGCTGATGATGTAAATCGCATAATCCCACGGTTCCAGTATCGTCTCGTTCACGAAGTAGCCTTCGGGCAATTCGATTCGCACCGTCATGATATCTCCGCCCGTCATGGGACGCGTTGCGTGCCCCTTCAAGGTGTTGCCGTCCTTTTCCCATACCACGTCGCTGCTGTCTGCGAACCCGTATCCGGCCAGCGAGACATGCGCTTTGGACTCTTCAAAATCTTCAGGCAGCTCGATAATGAAGCTCGCGTTTTGAATCGTATCCCCGTCACTGCAGTTGATGATATTTCTGTAGAAATCGTCGAACTCATCAAAGCCGTCATCGCCCACGGCGCACTTGTATGAAATCACGTATTCCTGTTTGCCGGACACGAGCGTGTCTGCATCGCCGATCTTTGCGGTTAAAAAGTCGCCACTGCGCGACAGCTCAAACGGAGCTCCCTGCACATTGAAATCGTAGACATATTGGTCATACTGGGTGGCCACGCTCTCCCCGTTGATATCGCGGTATCCTGTGCCCGATGTCTGCAGATCGTAATAGAAGCCGTGCCTTTCGAACGAGAAATCGAGTGTCAGCCGTTCCACCACGTCGAGCACGTTGTTTTCCGACACCTTGATGTAGACATCATAATCGGTAATCACATAGGCCTCATCAGCCAGCGCTGTGACGGGCACGCAGACCAGTACCAACGCGGCAACGAGCAGTATTAATAATATTTTTTTCATAATTCCTCCTTCATATGGCCAAAGAAAAGGGGCTCCGGCCACTCATGAATAAAAGCGGTTATGCCCTGAGAAGCAATCTAAGAATTGTATACACAAGAATGAAATAATTGGGCAGATACGCATTGGCTGCATTGAAATACCCGTTTGGCAGCTCAATGCGCACCGTCATAATTTCCCCGCCCGTGATGGGGCGCGTTGCATACCCTTTTAGTGTATTGCCGTCCTTTTCCCAAACGACGCCGCCGCTGTCGGCATCCCCGTACGCTGCCAAAGAGACACCCGCCTTTGACGCGTCAAAGTCTTTGGGCATCTCAATTTCAAAGCTCGCGTTCTGTATGGTATCGCCAACGGCGCAGTTGATGATGTTTCTGTAAAACTCATCAAACTCACTAAACCCATCATCACCCGCCTGACATTTGTATGTGATGATATATTCCTGTTCTCCGGATATCAGCTTATCCGGGTCGCCGATTTTCGCCGTCAGATAATCACCCTCCTGCGAGAGCTCAAACGGAGCACCTGCAACGTTGAAATCATAGATCTTCTGGCTGTATGCGGTGGGAACCAATTCACCGTTTATGTCATGGAAAGCTTCGCCGGAGACCTGAAGATTATAATAAATGCCGTGCCGTTCCTGCGTAAAATTCACAGTCAGCCGTTCTTCCACATCGAGCACATTGTTTTCGAGAACCTTGATACGGACGCTGTAATCGGTGATCTCATAAGCCTCATCCGCCAAAGCTGTGCAGGGTATGCAAAGCAGCACGAGCACGGCAATGAGCAGCATCAATAGCAGTCTCTTCATGAGCCCTCCTTAAACATCTGAAACGCTTGCGCGTCATCGGGAACCCGTTGCAAACGCGGAAACGGGCGCAAACCCGTCCGGTCTGCGCCCGCTGCTGCTTTAAATCGTTAGAACTGAACCTTGACGTTTTCTCTCTCCTGCTCGCTGCCCACTTCAAACAACGGTTTCTTATCGAAGTGGAACATGCCAGCAATGATCGAGCTCGGGAACATCTCCCGCTTGGTATTGTATTCCTTGACGATTGCGTTGTAGTACTTTCTCGAATTCGCAATCTCTTCTTCCATGCGCCTCAGTTCGCCCTGAAGCTCGAGAAAGTTCGTATTCGCTTTGAGGTCAGGATACGCTTCGGCGAGTGCGAACAGGCTTTTGAGCACGCCCTGCAGCTGGTTCTCACCCTCAATGCGCCCTTCCATCGTGGTGGCGGAAGCGGCCATGTTGCGCGCCGAGATCACACGGTCCAGCGTCTCCTTTTCATGGCTTGCATAGCCCTTTACCGTTTCCACGAGGTTCGGTATCAGGTCATAGCGCTTTTTCAAATAGACATCCATCGTGGAAAACGCTTCCTCGATGCTGTTTTTAAGCTTTACAAAGCCGTTATATGAGGCGATAATCCAGATGATGAGGATCAGCACGATGCCGCCGATTATTCCAAATACCATAGTATCCACTCCTTTATTTACAATATTGATATCATATCGACAATATCACACCACAGATACAAAATCAAACATCCATTTGCTCCAGCTTGGCAGCGGAGCCTTTGATCACGCGCTGCCTGACGACCACGGTCACGATCAGCACCAAAGCCGCCACGAAGATAACTGCGAGTATGTCGGTCATGCCCGCGAGCGCCACCGGAACGATGATCGCCGCACCGAAAATCACGCCCACAAGCATTTGGAGCATGCCGTTCGCGTTCTGCTTGATCGCCTGCTGTTCGTTCATCCAATTGAGCTTGGGATGCCCCGCATCAATGAGCAAACCCATATACGCACTTCCAACCGAAGCGACGAGGCTCAGCACCAGAGCCACCACCGCCGTCAAAATGCCCGCACCGATGATTACGGCGAGCACAGCCAGCAGCACCATGCCCACGCCCGAGAGCAGTATGCCCGACAGCGCCTTGGCATCAAGCTGCTTGCTCATGCTGACGGGTATGAATTTGGCAAAATAGAACGTTCTGCCTTCGCGTGAAATCGCCGTGCTCGTAATCAGATTCGCATTGGAAATAAACGCGCCCATGCCCACGAGTATCGCAATCAGAAGGCCGCTGTCCATCGTCGTGACGTAGGGCTTAAGCGAATCGATTTGGCCGGATCCCATCATCATCACGAGTATCAGCACCGGCCAGATGAAGTTCATCAGCACGCAATTCAAAAACGCGATGGGCGAACGCACAAGCAGCCGCAGTTCTTTTAAAACATAGGCCTTGGTGACCGACGCGCGTGCGGTGCTCTTTTCAAACGCTTCGGAGGACAGACTTTTTCTCTTGGCTGCCGACTCGGTCACGCCTGCGAGGCCTTGGAAGTAAATAAGCTGCCCGACCCCCAGGAACACACCCGTAGCTGCCGCCGCGCAGAGCACAAACAGCAGCAGGTTCCACAGCCCCGTGAGCGACGCGCTTTGAGACAGCGCCACCGACGCGAAACCGATGCCCGGGAATATTCGGCTCATAATCACCGACAGTGACGACTGACCTGTGGCAAAAGCCAACAGCTGATCGCTGCTGATGTTATGCACCGATGTTTGGATGAACACGTTGAACCCGATCGCCACCGTTATCGCAATGATGCCGCCGACAAAATTGAACACCTGCTTGTTCTTGCCGAAACGCGTAAAACGCATCACAAGCATCACGATCACAGCCGCCATCACGAGCGCGATAATCGGCAACAGCGCGAAAAGTATGACCGAATAAGCCACATACAGCACGCCCGCGCCGCTCTTAATACCATAAGCCACGAGCATAGGCAGCAGTATAAACGCTTCAAATATATATTCGTAGATCACGAGCGTGGCGAACTTCGCGCCGAGTATCTGATACGGGCGCAGCGGCAGACCGAGCAGCAGCGAGACATCGTCCGCGTGGTACATCACCGACACAACATAGAACACGCCGAAAAGAAAAACCACGAGAGACGTGGCACCAAACGCGAGCGAAACGATCGCATCGGCAGCACCGATCGGGGCCAAGAAGTCATAAAGCCCAAATGTCATGAACACGATGGAGAACGCAAAGCTGCCGAAAGCAAACAGCAGCAGCGGAATCAGCCACCAGCGGCTTTTTGCCTTTTTGCTGTCCGAGCCGCCGGTGAACCCCCCGCCGCCCTTGAGCAATATCTTTGTCAGAATCAATATTTTATGCATTTTGCGTCATCTCCAAAAACATTTTTTCCAATGAAGCATGCCCGCTCTTTTTCATTTCCTCAATGCCGCCCGCATAGAGAATGTGACCCGAGCCGATCACGGCCACCTTGTCGCACACCTTCTCCGCCACTTCAAGCACATGCGTCGAGAAGAACACCGTATTGCCTTTATCGACATGCTCGCGCATCATCGTTTTGAGCTCAAACGCCGATTTGGGATCTAGTCCCGTCATAGGCTCGTCGAGTATCCAGACCTTGGGCTGATGGATCAGCGCGCCCATGATGACGATTTTCTGGCGCATACCGTGCGAATAGCTCTGTATCTTGTCTCCGAGCGCATTCGTCATTTCAAAACGCTTAGCCATTTCGTCAATAACCGGCTTGCGGTCACGCGAGGATACGCCGTAAATATCCGCCATGAAGGCAAGATATTCAATGCCCTTGAGACGTAAGAATATGTTGGGATCATCGGGGACAAACCCGATGTTCATTTTGGCGCCCAGCGCATCAGTTTTGGTGTCGCGCCCGTCCACGCGGATCGTGCCGCTGTCCGGCTGAATAATGCCGGTAATCAGTTTAATCGTGGTGGTCTTGCCTGCGCCGTTGGGCCCGAGAAAGCCGTAAATGCACCCGGATTCCACCGTGAGCGAGATGTCGTCAACGGCTTTGACTCTGCCGCCGTACGTTTTAGACACGTTTACAATTTCGATCATATAATACCTCCACTTTCCTTATGCCTTATAAGTATAATATTTCAAGCGGGCTTCGTAAACAACCAAACCCGCATTGGTATCCTGTTTTTCCAGATTAATTGGCTTTAAGCTCCTTTTCATATCCGCAGTACAGCATGATTATAAACCTTACACAAAGAGGAAGGTCAATACCCTCCGCAAAAATTATAAAAAAAGCCTGCCCATAGACTGAACTCCAGCGCCGCTTTTGTTTTATGCCGACAAAATGGGGCGCAACGTGTGTGCCGGCCCGGCCAGACTATGATATGACAATCAAAAGATCAAATATGCCCGGAGGAACTATCCCATTGAGCGGGCATTCCAACAATCTCTTGACAAATGGGCGAGATATAATTAAAATTAGGTTAATGGCTAATGTCATTAACCAATAAGCATTTGGAAGTGCATCGTTTGAATGATAGTCAACCTGTCTTTCTGCAGATTATGGAAATAATCGAGAATGACATCATTACAAGTGTATACAAAACGGATGACTTGATCGTTTCCACCACGCAAATTGCAAAGCTGTATTCCGTGAACCCTTCCACCGCTGTAAAGGCCGTCAGCAAGCTGACCGACATGGGCATCCTTTACAAAAAGACGGGCATCGGCATGTGTGTGGCGGATGGTGCGCGCGAGAAAATTATTGCACGCCGCAGGGGTGCTTTTTTGAACGCCACTATAGACTCCCTGCTCACGGAAGCGAAGACGCTTGGAGTTTCTGTGGATGAGGTCATCAATATTATTAAAGAAAGAGGAACTTTGTCTGATGATTGATTTTGTCGATGTAACAAAAAGATATGGCAGCACAACCGCGATAAACGGTATGACGCTGACCATCTCTGAGGACGGAATCTATTGCCTGCTTGGGAAAAACGGAGCGGGTAAAACAACCTTTATGAAGCTGCTTGCCGGGCATATCAAAGCCACGGAAGGCCGGATCGCCGTCGATGGCCGAAAAGTACTCCCCAGCCATATGCCGGAAAGTGTGAATTTTATTGAAGGCAATTCTGAGCAGTTTAATATGCGGGTGGCTGACCTCATTGATACCGCAGCTTCTTTGCAAGAGGGATTTGACAGAGAGTTCGCGCTGAAAATGGTCAACCGATTCGATCTCAGACGTGATAAAAAGTATAAATCGCTCTCCTTTGGAATGAAAACAATGCTGACGACGATACTGGCGCTTGCCAACACCTCGAAAATCATATTGCTGGACGAACCGGTTTTAGGATTTGACGCCATTATGCGCGCACAGTTCAACACGCTTCTTTTAGAAAGTTACCAGGAGCATCCGCGCATCATCATTGTTTCGACCCATCTAATTGATGAAATCGCAAAAGTCACCGAGCGGCTGATTATCATAAACAACGGAGAAATTCTTTTGCACACCGATATCGGGGATATCGATGAAAAGGCCTACACGCTCACCGGCCCGGCTGAATCCGTTGTTCCGCTCCTGAAAAGCCTGAACTGCATCGGAAAGACCTCCGTCGGCAGCATGCTGGCGGCTCATATTTATGACAATCGGATTGAACCGCCTGAAGGTGTAAGGCTGGACCGGCTGACATTGCAGGATTTCTTTATCAATATCGTAGGAGGGTGTGTCCATGAATAAGAGCGTGTGGATGATCAGCAAGCTGAACCTTAAAAATTTAAAAGTCCCGTATATTATTATCGGGGTCCTTTTCCTCGTGATGCTGGTGCAGGACATTATCAAAATAGTCACAGCATCAGGAGACTCCCAAACCATCATCAGTATAGGGAATTATCTCTGGCTTTTTATACCGTTTGCCGCTGTATATATTGCAACGAAGAATTTCCGCAGGATTGTCAATCTTGGCGGCAAGCGCAAAAGTTTCTTTAAGGGAAATCTGGTGACCTATCTTATTTTGTCCGGAGCTGTTGCCCTGATCAGCACGCTGCTCTATTACACCTATGACCGTTTCATTACCGATGCAAAGGCTTTCGAGGGAGTGCTCAATCTGCTGACCGTGTTCGGCTGGAGCACGCATGGCCCGGCAGCCGTCTTCTTCCAGCAGTTCGCATTTTTGTTCCTGCTGGCTGTGTGTGCCCATACCCTGGCAGCGGTGCAGGGTTCGTGGATCGGCTGGACAGTCGATATTTTCATTGCAGCTGTTCTTGCCGTTTTTATACCGATTGCGCCATTGCGCACGATATTGATCGGGTTCTTTAACCTTATCATTTTCCAGCCCGGTGCGTTGTTTCAAATTCTCGCCTGCCTGGTGTTAGGCGGGGCTATCTACGCGCTGAACCTGCCTATCTTTAACAGGAAGGCCATCTAGCCAAGCATCTATAAAGCATTACGCCGTAAGGGAATCCGGATAATACCCCTCTTCAGCCTGCTCAAAAGTGAGGTGTTCTGCTCAGACATTCCCATCGAGCATTTCAAGAATGCGCGGACAGATTTGATAACAGCCGCCGCTGAAGGCAAAGCAAAGGGCTTGCAGCCTGTGAGAAGCAGGTGGCAAGCCCTTTACTACATGTATGTTCAGCTTATTTGGCAATCAGTTCGGATTGGGCACGAGCCGTGTGGCCTTTGTTATGCCTGCAACGTGCCGCTCACCTCAATCGTATTTCTTCCGTTTTCCTTGGCGCGGTACATCGATTTGTCCGCTTGGGCGATGAGCTGCTCCAAGCTCTGCCCGCGCTGCATTTGTGTGATGCCGAAGCTGCACGATACATCTATGCGCGCGGAAAATTCGTAGCTTGTGACGGCGTCCCTGATGCGCATCGCCACACTATGGGCCTGCTCGGCGCTCATACACGGCAGCAGCAGCACAAACTCATCGCCGCCCCAGCGCACACAAACATCATTGTCTCTTAAGTGTGCACGCAGTATCTGGGCCACCTCATAGAGCACGGTATCGCCCACGAGATGCCCGTGGCTGTCATTAATCAGCTTTAAATTGTCCACATCCATCAGCACCATGCTGAGCGGCAGATTGTCCTTTTCGCAGCTGGCCAGCCATTTTTCGGCTTCCTCTTCAAGCTTAACGCGGTTGCCGATCTTGGTCAGCGGGTCCGTGGAATAGATTCGCTCAAGCTCCGTTTTGGCCACAAACTCACGGTATTGATACCTTCTGAACAGCATCGCGAATATGGCCCCGACGGCAACCTCAAATGCGAGATAAACAATACCGGCGAGCAAATGATTCGATGGCAAAGATGCCATCTTGATACCCGCAAAAATCAGAAACCCCGCCGCCGAAAGGGCCGCAACGCCCACTCCGAGCAGCCAAAAATTCGGCACCATAAAAATCACCATGATGATTGCCATCACACCGAGCATTTGGATGAAGAAGTCGGGCCGCGGATAATACCAGAACACGAATAAAAAAATGACCAACGCAAGCAGCTCATAAAACGTGACAAAGACTGACCGGGCAAAGAAAGTCCTCACCCTCCCGATCCAAAACAGCGTACTCAGCAGCGCCGCCGAATACAGCGACCGTGCCGCAATCACCAACCAGGCAGATTCCGTTTGGAGGTTAATCAGGTCAGGGATCAGCAAAAACAGATTGAACACGGAAATAAAAACCGCAAAGAACCTGTATATCGGCAATGTCACGTCCAGCCGGTAATTTTCGAACGTGCCTTTTGCCTTGTTTTTTATCAATGATGCCATCTTTTGTCCCTTATGAGCCAGCGACCCACTATTCCGTCTTATTTATCAATATCAGATCCGCCACATAGAGGCCGTGTGCAGCGGCATGGGAAAGCGAACGCGTGAAGCCTGCCCCGTCGCCCACAGCATAAATGTTGCTGCAGCCTTTGAGCGCAAAATTTTCGGATGCGGGCCTCGCAGAATAATATTTGCATTCGATGCCGTAAAGCAGCGTATCGTGGTTGGCTGTGCCGGGCGCGATGCCGTCCAGTGCATGCAGCGTTTCGATAATGTTGTCGAGCTGGCGCTTGGGCATGCATAAGCTTAAGTCGCCGGGAACCACGTTGAGCGTGGGCACCGTTGTGGAGGCTTTGAGCCGTGCCGCGTCGCTGCGCCGCCCCGTCTCCAGATCCCCAAGGCGCTGAACCAGCACACTGCCGCCGCTGATCAGGTTCGCGAGAGATGCCACATAGCGCGCATACTCAATCGGGTCTTTGAACGGCTGCGTAAACTTGATGGTGCTGAGCAGCGCAAAATTGGAGTTTTTGGTCTTCTTGTCTTCCCCTTTATATGAATGCCCGTTCACGGTCAGCACGCCGTCCGTGTTCTCCATAACCACGCTGCCGCGCTCGTTAAAGCAAAACATGCGCGTGACGTCGCCATAGCGCTTGCTTCTGTACCATATCTTCGGTTCGTATATTTTTTGAGAAAAATGCTCCCATACCATCGCGGGCAGCTCGACGCGCACGCCGATGTCCACTTGGTTGTTCGTCATCTCCACACCGTTTTTGCGGCACCACTGCGCAAACGCACGGCTGCCCACGCGCCCCACCGCAAACAAAATGACATCCGCCGAAATTTCGCCGTCCGGCGTATACAGCATGTGGCTGTCTTTATCCACGTCCGTCACCTCGGTACGCGTGAGTATTTCCACGCGCTCCGCGACATCCGCGATCATGCGTTTCATCGTTTCATAGTTCGCATCGGTTCCAAGGTGCTTAAGCTCCGCCTGCTGCATATGCAGGTCGTGCTGAATGCAGAGCTTTTTAAGCTCGTTATCAGGCTGATAGCGCTCAATCGAAGCGCCAAAGCCCACAAGCACCTTGTCTGCCTGCTCGATATAATCGATCACCGTGGCAGGGCTTAAGTAATCCGTGAGCCAGCCGCCGTATTCGGTGGATATCACATATTTGCCGTCGCTGAACGCACCGGCACCCGCCATGCCCTCCATGATGGCACAGTGCGGGCAGTAAAGGCAGCTGCCGAGCTTTTGCGTAATCATCGGGCAGCGCCGTGCATCAAGCGCCGCACCCTTTTCAATGAGGACTATATGCAAGGACGGATCGCTGACGGACAGACGGTACGCAGCCATCAGACCGCTGATACCCCCTCCGATAATCGCGACGTCATATTTTTGTCTTTTACTTTTCATACTTCTGCCCTTCTTAAAAGAATATCACGTTGCATTATAACACCATTTCACCCAGTCTAACAAGTTTTTGCAATGGAGCAGGGCATGTCCGCTTATGCGGGACGCGAAGAACGCGCCATTTTACCATTCCTTCTGCAGCCTCGAAATGGAGACTTCATAGGCGATGCGCAGCGTCTTCTCGCCGGTTTCCAGCGCTTTTTCATATTGGCGCGATTGTACGCGCCCGTGCAGCGCCACCTTGTCGCCCACTTCAAACCCGGAGGCAAAGCGGGCGTTGCGGCCCCAAACGATACACGGCACATAGTCTGATTTGTTGTATGCGCGGTTCACCGCCACGAGCATATCCGTGATTTCGCGCCCAAAAGGCGTGACACGAAAGACGGGCGGCTTGCATACAAAGCCTTTGAGTTCAATTTCATTGACACATGTGCCGCTTTCCGCAAGCTCCCTTGCAAACACCGTCAGATACAGCCTCACCTTGCCGTCCACCAGCTTGTTGTAAGACCGAAGCTGCCCCCGGACGAGCACGATTTCGCCGCCGCCCAGCGGGTGCTTTGAGAGCAGCCTTTCGGATATCGTGACGGGCAGCACATCGGATTTATCGCTGAGCCTTTCACATTCCAGAAAAAAAGTATAAAACGCTTCTCCGTATATCCTGTGCGACAGCTCAAGGCCGCTGAGGCGCCCCGCGATGCTGACGCTGTTCGTCGTATCCTGCATGTTTCATCCTCGAATTTTTCATTAATCTTCAAAGTATCTCTGTGTGCCGGTCGCATCCACCACGTAATCGCCGTCCAGCAGCAAGTCGGACACGGGTTTAATCTCAAAGCCCTGTTCCCGCAGGCCGAGAATGACGGCGCGGAGCGCCTCGGGCGTGGCCGCCATGTTGTTCTGGAACATGATGATATCGCCGCTTTTCACCTGTGCGAGCACATCGTCCGCAATCGTCTGCGCATCGAGCCCTTTCCAGTCCTTCGAGTCAAGGCTCCATTTCACGGGGATATACCCTTCGCTCTCAAGCGCCGTGATGCTCGCAGTATCAAAAGCCCCATACGGCATGCGGATCACACGCGTGTCGTACCCGGTTTTGTCAAAGATCATCTGCGCCGCGTCCTTGGCGTCTGCCAATATTTCATCGGCGGTCATTTCGGTATAGCGCATATGATTCATTGAATGGCTGGCTATCTCATTCCCGTTCTGAGCCATCGCGTCCACTGCCTCAGGATTTTCGGACATCCACAGCCCCATCACAAAGAACGTGGCATGCACGCTCTCGTCACTCAGCGTTTTGAGGATATCATTCGTATAGTCCGCCTCGCCAAACGCCGTATCAATAGTGAGCGCAACCGCTTTTTCATCTCCAGCCACGCGGCAAATCGGCATGGAATCGGCCGTGGTCGTAGCGGGTGCGGCGTCACCCATCGCAAGCTGCGTGTAAACGATGGCGCCCACGACGAGCAGCAGGAAAACAGCAGCGCGTATAATGGTCTTCTTTTTTACGACAAATATGTGCATAATCACACCGCCTTAATGCAACGAATTGATTTAATTATTAGTATTGTGATAGTGGTGTAAATATGCCTGCCAAATGCTTATTAGGCCGTTTTGCGAAAGTCTTTTCACCGTTGGAAAATTAAAAAGACGTAAAGTTTGAATTGTACGTGCACCCGGGCGTTGCCACGCCGCCGCGCGGTGATATATAATATGATAAAACAATATAAAGGAATAAAGTATGAATACACATACGATCCACGCACAAAAAAGCATAGCGCTGATCGCGCATGACAACCGCAAACAAGATCTCATTGATTGGGTGGAAAAAAACGAAAATGTGCTCAAGCGCCACTTTCTCTGCGGCACGGGCACCACGGCCAAAATGGTCTCAGAGCAGACGGGGCTGCCCGTGAAGGCGTACCGCAGCGGCCCCTTGGGCGGCGATCAGAAGATCGGCTCGCTCATTGCCGATCTGGCGGTGGACTTTCTGATATTCTTCTGGGACCCGCTGACCACGCAGCCGCACGACCCGGATGTGAAGGCGCTGCTGCGCATCGCCGTGCTTTATAACATCCCGGTGGCGATGAACCAAGCCACAGCGGATTTTCTGCTGTCGTCCACGCTGATGGATCAGGATTATGTGCGCCCGCTGGTGGACTATAACGGACGCATCGGAAGCTGAAAACCGGGCAGCCGGTAACAGGGCCTTGTTTTTCGTCCGTTTAATGCCGCCGCTATGCGGTCAAACAAGTGCCCGCTAAATGAACGGCGGCAACAGCACCCATGATGTAAATAACCAAATTTGAAAACACCGATGTAAACGCATTGTTTTCATAATGCCGGAAACAAAAATGAATACCGGCATGGAGAATCAGAAAGATATCCAAAACATAAAACATGACCTGTCTTGCCGGAGACAACAGCAGCAGCAGCACCGCCGCATACAAAGGGATGTGCAATACCTGAAAGATGCGGCCGGCTTTCTCATCTTCCATGTTTTTCAGAATGATAAACATACGCCACTCACGGTTTTTGACCGCATCCATTTCGTGGACAAACAGCAAAGACAAATTGACGACAAATAAGACCAGCCATATTTCGTCCATACTCAATCCTCTCATTTATGATCCGTTCCGATCATGACGACAGAGATACGCCTGTTCCTCGCGCAGGTAATCCTCTTTTTCCTGCTCCGTTTGAGGCAGCAGATCGGGCACATGGGCTTTATGTCCGTCCTTGGCCATTGCCACAAACGTGAACATCGCCACATTGGTCACAATCACCGCACCGGTTGCGAGATTCTCCGCAGTCGCGGTGATTTTCACCTTCATCGACGTTTTTCCGACCCAAATGAGCTTGGCCTCAACGCTGACCATCTCCCCCTGCCGCACCGGATGCTTGAACTCAAGCGCGTCCGCGGCGACAGTGGCCACCTGCGCCCCCGAGTGCCGCATGCAGGCAAGCGCTCCCGCAATGTCCATACGATGCATGAGCTCTCCGCCGAGCAGATTGCCGAGTAGGTTCGTCATGCCGGGCAGCACGAGCTCCGTCATCACCACTTTGGTTTCTTCGGGTGTTTTTCCCATACGCAGTCCTTTCGCAGTCATCTTATTTGTCTACAACTTAACGCAAAACCGCTGTTGACGCAAGTGGGTGCCAATGCCAACGCAAAAAAAGAACTGCCCCATGAAACAGGTCGTCGGCTCCGCATGTGTCTATCGGCAACCATTATATTTTCGCGCTTTACTTTTCGCTGAAGAAAAACAGGTCTTCCACCGTGCATGAAAAAACCCTGGCGATATCCATAGCCAGTTTCAGCGACGGATTATAACGCCCTTTTTCCAGATTAATAATTGTTTCCCGCCGCACATTCACCAGCGCCGCGAGCTCGTCCTGCGTCATGCTCTGCCTCGCCCTGTGCTCCCGTATCTTTGTTGTTAACGCCATTGTCATCACCCTTGCTGTTCTTTAATCTCAAGTGCCAAAAGCGCTATGGTGAAACAGATTACCGACACGACAAAACACGACACGAGTACGATGCTGCTCGCCAGAAACGCCGGAAACAGGTAATGCAGCACAAACGCAGCGCCCGTGGCCCCCACTCCGGAAAAGAAACCGATGCTCGCCGCTTTCCTGACGTTTTGCAGAAAAAGTTCATCGGGGTTCACAAAGAAGTAACGGATGTAACATGCGAAGCCGAAAAAGCCCAGCATCGACTCATCTCCTGCAATGCCCAATATCCCCAAAAGTGAAAGGAGCGACATAAAGCCCAGCTTGTTTCGTTTCATAACCAACCTCCAATGTGATATATTTATAACATCATGTGAGAAATATATCACGTATATGATGATCTGTCAACGTCACATTGCCCCGGTCTTATCAAAATCTGCAATGCAGCGCCTCTCCGGCTCTGCTCCTATAGGCAGACAGCATACTGCTTTTTACAATTTGCATTTGGCATCAAAGATACAGACATATTTCGTTAACGATAACGTCATAAAAGCTTAACGGTTATTTCCTTGACAGGGCTTGGCCAAAACATTATAACTATTATATCGTACAACGACATATGTAGTTAATAGATTATGGTATTACATCAAGGTTTTATGAGGTGCCGTCCATGCAGGTCGCATCTGCACCGGTATTGATGGTTTTAAGGAGATCAACATGAAGTCAAATTATACCAGGAAAAAGAAGAAGAGTCAAAAAGGCCTTGCCATCGCACTGATCTGTGTGCTGATCCTCGCTTTGGGCGCGGGTGCCGCATATATATTCATCACGGATGAACTCAACAACCGGATTATGAACAACACCACGGCCCTTGAGGGCATCACGGTCAACGGCATCGATATTTCTGGCATGAGTGAGGACCAAGCCCGCGAAGCGACGTCAAATATCCCTGCCGACCTGCTTTCCGCTATACAAGTTTCTTTTAACGCCGCCGGACAAAGCTTTGCGTATACCGGCGAGGAGCTCGGTGTCGCGACCGATTATGAGGACGTCTTGAAAGAGGCGATGGCCTTTGGCAATACGGGTTCTCTGGAGGAAAGGAAACAGGCGATAGAGCAGGCAAAAACACAGGGCGTCTCGTTTGCCGTCACCACCAACACAAACCGTGAACAGATCGCTTCGGTGCTGCTGCCGCTTAAAGCTACTCTGGACAAGCCGCCCGTGGATGCCTCGTGCACATTCACACCTTGGGGCCACACGGCCGACGGCACGCCCTATGTGCAGGATCCGCAGGCAATGATTGAAGCGGCTGCATCCGGCAAGCAGTGGGACCGCCCCGAACTCGCGCGCATACCCGACGATCAGATGCCGAGTAAGCTCAGGTATAAATACTGGAACAACGATCAATACGTCGATGACTATAGACCCGAGGACGCCAGCATTTCGCGCTTCGTCTACACGGAAGGCACTGACGGCCTTTCGGTGAATATGGAAGCGGTGGTGGACGACGTGGTGAACCAGATCGAAAGCGGCAATTATGCCAATATCACAGCACCCGAGGAACCCATAAAACCCGCAATCAGTGTGGAAGACCTTAAGAAAGATACGCAGCTGATATCCTCCTGGACATCGAGCTTTTCACGGCATGACAGTTACAACCGCAATTGGAATGTCACCAAACTGTCGGGCATCGTGAACGGCGTGCAGATACTGCCGGACCAAATATGGTCCATCAATGAAACCGCAGGGAACCGGACACTCGCCGGAGGCTGGAAGGAAGCGTCGGGCATTGTGGACGGTGGGTATGTGGATCAGCCCGGCGGCGGCGTCTGCCAGATATCCAGCACGACCTACAACGCGGCCATCCGCTCGGCGCTCGATATCAAGGATTCGACCCATCACTCAATCCCGTCGGATTACATTCCGTTCGGATTGGACGCGACAATCAGCTCGGGCAGTCCAGATCTTAAAATCAGAAATCCGTATGCCGCGACCGTTTATATCGTCTCGTATATCGATCCCGTCAAGAAAACAGCCACCGTGGAGATGTACGGCCCCATTGTGGATGATCCTGAGTACGGTCAGGTGATACGCGATTTCTCCTTTGAAGACCTCGGCACATTCGGCGAACCTGTGAT
The DNA here is from genome assembly GCA_023408075.1 of Bacillota bacterium. GTDB lineage: Bacteria > Bacillota > Clostridia > Christensenellales > SZUA-584 > SZUA-584. The sequence goes on from JAEYKW010000048.1 coordinate 32,386, forward strand.
GAACTTCGTATACAACAGCACAGTCGCGCGCGACGGCAAGGTGTTGGCACCCGGAGAGGCATACGAATACGCAAAATCACGCCCGGGCCGCAAGGTGAAAACGTCTATTCACTATATTGCTCTGGATGGCACTCCGGTCGCGGTGAAGGAATTCCACAGCTATACATGGGACCTCAAGAACGGCACCACATACGTCAACGGGCCAGACCCTGCGTTAACACCGCCGAATTCCGGTGAAACGCAGATTGCCGCGGGAACGACAATACCGTAAGCATGAACATCAAAAAGAGGTTGCGAGAGCAGCCTTTTTTGTTGCCGCCAAGTTCTCAAATATAAATGCTGATTCCTGATGCCTGCGGGCGATCCATACCCTGAAGGGCACACGTGATCGCCCCTCATAAATCTATGGGGATGGCTTCTGCCTATGCTCCGAAAACCTGCCACTCCGATATCATTAAAAATTAGATCGGTTCAAAGGCGGAAGGGTCGCGACCGTTCCGCTTACTGCCGGGTATAGCCGCTTGAGTGATGATTATGAAAAGCAACTGATTTGGTCATTCAATCCACTGCGTAGCGGAGAGCAAAGCGACAGTAACAAAGTGGAATATCGACAAAAAGGATATCCGGGCATCAAAAAAGGCTGCATGCGCAGCCTTTTCTATGTATCTTTTTTATTCTTCAGTTTTGTCTTCGGTCTCAGCCGGTCTGGCGTCGCCCTTTTTGTCGCCGGGCAGCAGGCCCTTGCGCGTCAGGTTGATGCGGCCCTGCTTATCAATTTCCACCACGCGGACGAGAATCTCATCGCCGATGTTGACGACGTCTTCCACCTTCTTGACGTGCTCATTGGCAAGCTTGGAGATGTGCACGAGGCCGTCCTTGCCGGGAGCGAGCTCCACGAACGCACCGAAGTTCATGATGCGCACCACCTTGCCGAGGTACACATTGCCGACTTCAACATCCTTGACAATCGCGTCGATTGCGGCTCTGGCTTTATCCGCCGCCGCTTCGTCCGCCGAGAGTATGAACACGCGGCCGTCGTCCTCGAGATCGATCTTCACGCCCGTATCGGCAATGATCTTGTTGATGACCTTGCCGCCCGAGCCGATCACCTCGCGGATCTTCTCGGGATCGATCGTGAACTGGTAAATGCGCGGCGCATACTTCGAGAGATTCGGGCGCGGCTCTGCGAGTACGGCGACCATTTTGTCGAGTATGAACATGCGGCCTTTGTTCGCCTGTGCGAGCGCACGCGTCAGTATCTCTTTGTTGATGCCTTTGATCTTGATATCCATCTGTATTGCGGTAATACCCTTGCGCGTACCCGCCACCTTGAAGTCCATATCACCAAAGAAATCTTCCAGACCCTGAATGTCCGTCAGTATCGCGAGGTTGCCCGTCTCGTCGTCCTTGATGAGGCCCATCGCCACGCCGGCCACCGGCGCTTTGAGCGGCACGCCCGCGTCCATCAGAGACAGCGTGCTGCCGCAGATGCTCGCCTGCGAAGTCGATCCGTTGGAGCTGATGCACTCGGACACCGTGCGGATTGCGTACGGGAACTCTTCCTCGCTCGGAAGCACAGGAATCAGCGCCCGTTCCGCCAGCGCGCCATGCCCTGTTTCGCGGCGGCTCGTGCTGCGCATCGGCCTGGCTTCGCCGGTCGAATACGGCGGCATATTATAGTGATGCATATAGCGTTTGAATTCCTGATCCGACAGGCCGTCCAACCGCTGGGCTTCGCTCACGGAACCGAGCGTTGTCAGCGTGAGCGCCTGCGTCTCGCCGCGTGTAAACACGGCGCTGCCGTGTGTGCGCGCGAAAATGCCCACCTCGCACCATATCGGACGAATCTCGTCCTGAGCGCGGCCATCAGGGCGGATGCCCTTGTTGATGATTCTGTCGCGGACAAGCGCTTTGCGCAGCGAGTAAAGCACGCTTTCAATATCGGCTTCCATACCCGGATACTCTTCCGCAAAATGAGTCTGCACATCGGCAGTGATTTCTTCGGTGCGCTCTTCGCGAACCTTTCTTTCGGTTGTATCGATGCTGTAAGCAACCTTTTCGGTCGCGTAAGCTTTAACCTTCTCTTCAAGCTCTTTATCGACGAGTATCAGCTTGGGTTCGGCTTTCGGCTTGCCCACTTCGCTCACGATGTTTTCAATGAATGCGACAACCCTCTTGATTTCCTCATGCGCGAGCAGTATCGCGTTGAGCATCTGGTCTTCGCTGATTTCATTGGCGCCCGCTTCCACCATCATCACGGCATCCTTTGTACCCGAGACTGTGAGGTCAAGCATGCTTTTCCCACGCTGTGCCGCATCGGGGTTCAGCACAAACTCTCCGTCCACAATGCCGACGGTCACGCTGCCTGTGGGCCCCAAAAACGGGATGTCCGATATCGACAGTGCCACCGACGAACCGATCATGCCCAGCGGCCCCGGTATGATGTCCTGATCTACGCTCATCACGGTGCAGACCACCTGAACGTCGTTGTAATATCCTTTGGGAAACAGCGGCCGTATCGGCCTGTCGATGAGGCGCGATGTTAAAATCGCTTTTTCGGAAGGCCTGCCCTCGCGCTTGATAAAGCCGCCCGGAATCTTACCGACCGAATACATTTTCTCTTCGAACTCAACACTGAGCGGGAAAAAATCGATCCCGTCTCTCGGCGTTTTGGCTGCCGTTGCCGTCACCATCACGGCCGTATCGCCGCACCGCATCAAGCATGTGCCGCCAGCCTGCTGGGCATACTTGCCCGTTTCCACCGTCAGCGTTCTGCCGGCATATTCCATTTCAAATACTCTGTGTTCCATTTTTCTACTTCTCCTTCTTCCTTACCAGCATTGCGTATGCCCCATACGCATGCCCCATGCAGCTTGGCATGTTTTTTTGAACAAATAATAGAGCGGTCGCCCGCTCTATTATTTGTTATTTTCTTAAGTTCAAACCCTTAAGCACTTCTCTGTAACGCTCAATGTCCTTTTTCTTAAGATAGTTCAGCAAGCCTCTCCTTTTACCGACCATTTTCAGCAAACCACGTTTGGAATGGTGATCCTTCGAATGTGTCTTTAAATGATCGTTGAGATGGTTGATGCGCTCGCTCAGCAGCGCAATCTGAACTTCCGGCGATCCCGTGTCGCCCGCACTGATGGCGAACTGCGAGATAATACCCGCCTTTTTTTCCTTATCCATTTTTTCCTCCTGTTAGTAAAAACCCCGTAAACAATGCAAAGCGTCGGATACTCGCCAAGCAGTGTAAACGGTTAAAATCAGAGTTTATGATAACATAAGAGACTTTGTTTGTAAACATCGTCTTTTTGTTATCCGAAGGGCCGGTTTTAACTATCATAGTCAACCCTGAAAGATTTTATACGAACTGCAGATTGTGAAATCTTGATCACCAAAATGCTTTATTTTTGACATGATTATCTACCTAATTATTATATTTTTTTCACATACTAACATATCCACACCCGAAACATCTATGCTATAATAATTTGTCCGGGAATGATTATTAAATGATAAAGGAGACCGTATGGCTAAAAAACTGTCATTTAGGGGCGGCATTCATCCTCTTAAAGGCATTCATCATGGCAAAACGCTGTCGGATAATCGTCCGATAGAGGTCTGCAGTGTGCCAAATGAGATCGTGCTGCCGCTTTCCCAGCATATCGGCGCGCCCTCCGTCCCCGTCGTCAACGTTGGCGACAAGGTGGATATGGGGCAGATGGTGGCCGATGCGAGCGGTTATGTGAGTGTGCCGTGCTTTTCAAGCGTATCGGGCACTGTCAAAGCCATTGAACAACGCCCCCATATTTCCGGGCGTTCAATGATGGCTGTTGTTATCGAGAACGATTTTGAGGACAGACTGTCCCCCGACATCAAAAGCCCCGGCAGCCTGGAGGCGTTATCTTCAAAACAGATTGTTGATATCATTAAGGGCGCCGGTATCGTGGGGATGGGCGGCGCTGCTTTTCCGACGCATGTCAAGCTCTCGCCGCCGCCCGAAAAGACAATTGATACGCTGATTGTGAACGGCGCGGAATGTGAGCCTTATTTAACCGCCGATCACCGGCTCATGCTTGAGCATCCCGACGAGATCGTCCGCGGCCTTGAAGCCGTGATGAAGGTGCTCGGTGTGGAGAAGGCTTATATCGCCATCGAGGCCAACAAGCCCGACGCAATTGCCGCCGTTTCCAAAGCGGTGCAGGGCAAGAAAATCAATGTGGATACGCTGCGCGTGAAGTACCCCCAAGGTGCTGAAAAGCAGCTCATCTACGCAGTCACAAAAAGGCAGGTGCCGTCCGGCGGGCTGCCGATGGACGTGGGCACCGTGGTTGTTAACGCGGGTTCCGTCTACCAGATCACTCTCGCCATCGAAAAGGGACTGCCGCTTTATGAGCGCGTCGTCACCGTAACCGGCTGTGTCGGCAGCCCGTCCAACCTGCTCGTGCGCCTCGGCACGCCGATTTCACATGTAATTGCGCAGGTCGGCGGATTCTCCGGCAAGGTCGAAAAGGTCATCGCGGGCGGCCCGATGATGGGCATCACGCAGCACAACTTGAACGCGCCTGTGATGAAGGGCACATCGGGGCTGCTGGCTCTTGATGAGAAAATGGCCAAAAGCGCGCAGGCTTCGGCGTGCATCCGCTGCGGAAAGTGCGTAATGGTTTGCCCGATGGGCCTGCTCCCGTATCTGCTGGGCGACTACGCCGAGCATGAGCGCTTTGAGGATGCGGAAAAAACGCACGTGCTCGACTGCATGGAATGCGGCAGCTGCGCTTATGTCTGCCCGGCGAATCGCCATCTCGTGCAGGAAATGCGCCTCGCGAAGTCGCAGATCATGCAGAAACGCAAGAAATAATTTACCTTATCTTATTTTGGAGGTGTATATGGACCAGTACATTATGTCTTCATCGCCGCATGTGCGCGCCAGTGAGACGACATCGCGTATCATGCGTGACGTAATCATCGCGCTGCTGCCCGCAACGGCATTCGGCGTCTATATCTTCGGTCTCAATGCGCTGTGGGTGGTGCTGATCAGCGTGGCATTCGCCGTACTCACCGAATTGGTGCTGCAGCTGTTCATGAATAAAAAAGTGACCGTCGGCGACGGCAGCGCGGCTGTGACCGGTTTGCTGCTCGCGCTCAATCTGCCGCCGTCTGTGCCGCTTTGGATCCCGATGCTCGGCTCGGCATTTGCCATCGCGATCGTCAAACAGTGCTTTGGCGGTCTCGGGCACAACTTCATTAACCCCGCGCTCGCGGCACGCGCGTTCCTGCTTGTTTCATGGCCGACAGCCATGACGACATGGACGATCCCGGGTGTCGATGCGGTTTCTTCATCAACGCCGCTCGGCGCGCTGAAAATGGGCGAAGCATTGTCGTCATATCAGGACATGTTTATCGGCAACATCGGCGGCTGTATCGGTGAAACAAGCGCGATAGCACTGATTATCGGCGGCCTTTACCTGATCGCACGGCGCGTGATCGATCCGCGCATCCCCGTGATTTATATCGGCACGGTGGCGCTGTTCACATGGATCGCGGGGCCGCAGGGGCTGTTCACGGGCGACGCGCTGTACCACATACTCGGCGGCGGCCTGATGCTCGGCGCGTTCTTCATGGCGACGGACTACACCACCTCGCCGATGAGCGGCACCGGTAAAATCGTGTTTGCGGTGGGCTGCGGCGTGCTGACCAGCGTCATCCGTCTCTGGGGCGGGTATCCCGAGGGCGTATCGTATTCGATACTGCTTATGAACCTCGTGGTGCCGCTGCTCGATAAGGCGTTCATGCCCAAGCGGTTTGGAGGTGCGGTGAAATGAAAAACATCGCCGTCATTACGTTAAAACTGCTCATCATCACGATTATCGCGGGCGTCATACTCGGTGTTGTCAACAGCGTGACCAAAGACCCCATCGCCGAGCAAGCTTTGAAGGAAGCCACACAGGCGCGGCAGGCCGTGTTCCCCGATGCGGTTGATTTCAGGAAACTGGATGTGGATATCCCCGAGGAATACGCCATAATAAAGGAAGTCTTTGAAGCACTCGATGCGGACGGCAATCCCATCGGCATCACGGCGGCTGTCGTGACCAAAGGTTATAGCTCGGGCCTCAACCTGTCGATCGGCATTGGAGCCGACGGGTTTGTCAAAGGCGTGAATCTTGGCAGCAACAATGAGTCGCCCGGTTTTGGCTCAAGAGCACCCGAGGAGCTGCTGCCTCAATTCGATACGGGAAAGTCGTATGATCAGCCATTCGCAATCGTCAAGCAGCCCGCTGAAAGTGAAAATGAAATTCAAGCCATATCGGGCGCAACGATCACATCCAAGGGCATCATCAATGCCGTGAATACGGTCGTCGAATTCTATAAACAGATGGCGGGAGGTGCGCAATGAAAAACAAAGTGAAACCCATGGCCGTGCTTAAAAACGGCATGTTTACGGAAAACCCGACGTTCCGGCTTGTGCTGGGCATGTGCCCCACGCTCGCGGTCACCACGGTGGCGTCCAACGCCATCGGCATGGGCCTCGCGGCCACATTTGTGCTGGTGGGGTCCAACGTCGTGATAGCGATGATGCGCAATTTCATACCCTCCAAAGTGCGTATCCCGGCCTACGTCGTGATTATCGCGGCGTTTGTGACGGTGGTGCAGCTGCTGCTCAAGGCGTTCGTGCCCGCGCTGGATAAATCTCTCGGCATATTCATACCGCTGATCGTGGTCAACTGCATCATACTCGCGAGAGCCGAAGCCTATGCGTCCAAAAACGGCGTATTTGCCTCGCTGCTCGACGGTGTGGGGATCGGGCTCGGTTTTACGGGTGCGATGCTCATCATCTCGACCCTCCGGGAAATTTTCGGCAAAGGCGAGTTCTTCGGTATATCGTTGTTTGGCGACGGTTTTCAGGGGGCGACGATTCTGAGTCTCCCGCCGGGAGGGTTCATCACACTCGGGCTGCTGCTCGGGCTTATCAACTTCATCGGCATGAAGAGAAAAAAGAAAGGAGCGCGTTAACGAATGGAAGGGATTTCAGGCATACTGCTGCTGCTGCTAAGCTCAATACTCGTCAACAACTTCATTCTCTCAAGGTTCCTTGGCATCTGCCCGTTCCTCGGCGTATCCAAGCGGGTGGAGACGGCGCTCGGCATGGGCTTCGCGGTCACGTTTGTGATGGCGCTCGCGTCTGTGATTACATATCTTGTCCAGTATTATCTGCTTGTCCCGTTCGGGATTGAATACATGCAGACAATTGCGTTCATACTTGTGATCGCAGCGCTCGTACAGCTTGTGGAAATGGCGTTGCAAAAGCTGGTGCCCTCGCTGTATCTCGCGCTCGGCGTGTATCTGCCGCTCATCACCACCAACTGCGCGGTGCTCGGCGTCGCGATACTCAACATCAACGAAAGTTACGACCTGCTGCAGTCGCTCGTTAACGGCATCGGCGGCGCACTCGGCTTTACGCTGGCCATTGTGCTCTTTGCGGGCATCCGCGAGCGGCTCGAACTGGCGAACATCCCCGAGCCCTTGAAGGGTTTTCCCATCGCTCTCGTTTCGGCGGGACTGATGGCGATTGCCTTCCTTGGATTCTCAGGGCTCGTATAACGGAGGTCTGAAACATGTGGAATGAAATATTATGGCCTGTCATCGTCCTTGGGGGTCTGGGGCTGTTGCTCGGCCTTGGCCTTGCCATCGCAGCCAAGCTGCTGGCGGTGAAGACCGATGAGAATATCGAAAAGGTGCGCGAGCTGCTGCCGGGTGCCAACTGCGGCGGCTGCGGTTTTCCGGGCTGTGACGGCCTTGCCAAGGCGCTTTGCGCAGGCGAGGCGCAAGTAAGCCAGTGCAGCGCGCTCTCGTGCGAGAACTTAAACGCAATCGCGGAGCTGCTCGGCGTAGAAGCCGCGCCCGGTGAAAAGATCGTGGCGCGTGTGCTGTGCCGCGGCGACAGCGAGAACTGCGTCTCGCAGTACACGTATTCGGGCATTTCCGACTGCCGCGCGGCCGCGCTTGTGGCGGGCGGCCCGAAATCGTGCGCGTTTGGCTGCGTGGGGCTATTAACCTGCGGCAAGGTCTGCCCGTTCGGCGCTATTTATTTGAGCGACAAGGGCATCGCGGCGGTGGACGAGACCAAGTGCACCGGCTGCGGAAAATGCGTTGAGGAGTGCCCCAAGCATGTCATCAAAGTGATGCCGCAGAACAAGAACGTGTTCATCAGCTGCCGCACGACCGAGAAAGGCAAGGCGGTGACGGTCAACTGCAAGGCAGGCTGCATCGCGTGCGGCATCTGCTCGAAGAAGTGTCCCGAAGGCGCAATCGTGTTGGTGAACAATCTGCCCGTGATTGATTACGACAAGTGCACCGGCTGCGGCATATGCGCCGAGGTGTGCCCCAAGGGCACCATCGCGAACATGGATAAGCTCAGCAACGCATGCAAGGTGGCAAACTGATAACATGAGCATAAAACCAAACACACGCGTGATACTCGCGTCGGCCTCGCCGAGGCGAAAAGAGCTGCTGGCCTACATCATCCCAGCGTTCGAGATCATACCGAGCGGCATTGACGAGACGGCCACGGGCACGCCCGCGGCGCAGGTGAAGATGCTCGCCGTGGACAAAGCGGCCGATATTGCGCGGCAGTACCCGGAGGCGCTCGTGATCGGGGCGGACACGCTCGTGGCGGTAAACCGCCGCGTGCTCGGAAAGCCAAGCGACGAAGCGCAGGCAGCAGAGATGCTGAAAATGCTCTCAGGCCGCGAGCACCGCGTGTATACGGGCGTGGCGGTGATTTACAAGGGTCACACCCATGCCGATGTCAACATGACGCGCGTGCGGTTTGCGCCGCTGTCTGACGAAGAGATTCGGGATTATATTGCGACGGGCGAGCCGATGGACAAGGCGGGCGCGTATGGGATTCAAGGATACGGCGGAAAGTTTATCAGCGCCGTTCACGGCGATTATTTCAATGTGATGGGGCTGCCGCTGAATATGCTGTATAATATGCTTAAAGAGATATAGAAGTTAGGATGATGAAGCCCAAAGGTACCAGCCTTCGGGCTTTTGGGTTAGTGGATGGATACAATCAGTTTATCAAGTATTCCATATACCCGCAATCAGTACCCCGCAGACGATGGCAATAATAAAGCTTAGTAGTGTTCCAATAAGGTAGTACTCAGCGTATCGCTCATCATCCATTTTAGAGTGCCTCGCAATAGACTTGGCCGTCAGCAACAATCCAACCGCCGCCCACTGATTTAATGGGATTAGTATTAGTATTGTGATACGTTCAAGGATGCCAATCCATTTGCCCGGATGTGCTGAGTCTTCTTCATCACAATTTAGGTTAAGTTTTAAATCATCTAAAATATATCGTATAAGATAAGAGCCGCCCCAAATGCACCCAATACCAACAACGATCGTCCAAACGACATTGTCATTCGTTATATTCCAATCCGGCAGGGATAATGTATTTTTTATAATTTCATAGTAACCAACAGAAGGTTGTCCTAGATAACCTATCAAAAAGTATATAATGACTGCTATTGAAACGATATGCAATGCCTGATCTAACACAAAAATTAATGTTGAGTACTTCTTGCCATTCAGGAGGGTCTTAAGACTGTCTAAAATAAAATGAATTACTGTCACTGATATAACGCTGAGCATTACCCCCCAACCACTCAACAGCATAAAAAAAGCTGCCATATTAATTAAAAATGTGATAACAATATGGCTACCCATCGCTAGCCAACCATTTTTATTCTTCAAACACTTTTTTTGTTCCGCCACTTTAGTTGTTTGAAATAAAAAATCACTCATGAGATGTGCCGCTGTGGCCAAGGCAAAGATAGAAAGATACATAGTCATCCCCCTACGATATATAACGTCAACAGGATATTCTGAATTAAACAACCATCAATAGATGCGCCCATAGTTGCAACCGTTTTTGGTTGCATTTCGTAGTTGCAACCGTTTTTGGTGATAGCTTCTAGAGTCTCTTAATTTGATCGAGCATTGTTCTCATTTCTTTTTTCATCCATAGCTCACTATCACGAATAAGGTTCCAGTTTGCTCTTTCTATAGAACGTTGTATGCTTTGATATTTCTTGTTAAGCTCATTTGCCGCTTCCACCATTGAGCCATGTTTCTCATAGGACATAACCGCATCCCATTGTTCGGTATTCCAGTTGTTTAAGATACTGCAATAAAATCTGAGCATAACATTCCAGTTGTTCATATAATGGCTGTCCAATTTTGGCTCACTTTTTAATACAATGGATTCTTGCTCTTTAACGTGACCAATGAGATCCACGGCATCTCTCGCCGCATAAAAGGCTGTTCCGCTAAGAAGAAAAGGATCGAGCGGAGGCAAGATATAATTATCAATATCCATTTGTCCGATACCCAATCCCACCCGAACCTCTAAAGGTCGAAGATGGTATTTTAAAGTTCGTATTGCTCTCATGAAATTACGTTCTGTCATGAGAACTGCTTCTATCTCATCCCCTCTCATGCATTTAAAAGGGATAAGTATTTCGTCCGGTAAAGCACCGTTTATCTCTTGGATTCGAAGCGATATATCATTCATATCCGAAGATTTACGAGATTTGATAACATCGGCGATAACAGCTAAATATAGATTCATTACAGTATCCCCTGAGTCATATGATATTAACTATTCTAGCATAATCACAAATGTTTACAAATATAATTATTAAATTAACTATATTCAACAATACAGTGTGTTCCTATGATATAATATTGTTAAATAATCCAACGGAGGTATCGTCATGTCGACTGCGGTCATATACCATTCGGTCACGGGAAACACGAGAAAGGTGGCGGATGCCATCGCAGAAGCGCTTTCTTGCACGGCGCAGCCGGTTAAGGAATATCCGCTCGATAACAAGACGGATGTCCTGTTCATCGGCGGCGCGGTTTACGGCGGCAAGCTCGACCCCGTAATGGATTCGTTCCTTCAGGCGTTAACGCCGCAAAAAGCAAAGCGTGTGGTGCTGTTCTCCACAAGCATCAAAGAATCAAAAGCTTTGGGGCTTATGAAAGAACTGCTCAAAAATCAGGGCATATCAGTGGATGAGGAAAGCTTTTTGTGCAAGGGCAAGTTTTTGTTTATGAATCTTCGGCATCCAAACAAAGAAGAATTGGCGCAGGCGGGCGCGTTCGCGAAAAGCGCGGTTAGTTAACAATACAAAAGCTTCGGAATGCGATTTATAACACGAATGGGAAGTCAGTCTTATAAAAGGAGAAAAGCAGCGGTGAAAATGTGCATTTCAGTTACCGGAATAGTTAAATAAAAATAAATCAATTGGAGGTTTTTGTGTGACTATTCCGGATAATAAAATATATCCGCGTACTAACGACTTTGAAACGGTCTATTTAAAAAATATTGTGACAAATCCCAATATCCTTGTTGGGGATTATACGATATATAATGATTTTATTTCTGACCCGAGGCAATTTGAAAAGAATAACGTGCTGTATCACTTTCCGGTCAACAATGACCGGTTGATTATCGGCAAGTTCTGTTCTATTGCCTGCGGTGCGAAGTTTATTTTTACCAGCGCCAATCACTCGCTTGAGTCACTGTCAACTTATCCGTTTCCGATATTTTATGAGGAATGGAATTTAGACAAAAAACATGTCACTTCCGCCTGGGACAATAAGGGTGATATTGTTATCGGCAGCGATGTTTGGATAGGCTATGAGGCCGTCATATTATCCGGCGTTCACATTGGTGACGGTGCCGTCATAGCGGCAAGAGCGGTTGTGACAAGGGATGTTCCTGCGTATACCATCATAGGCGGTGTTCCCGCAAAAGAGATCAGAAAAAGATTCAATGAAGAGACCATCAAAAAGTTACAGCAACTACAGTGGTGGAATTGGCCCTTCGACCGGATTCAGCAGCATTTGCCCCACATTATGAACGCAGATGTGGACAATCTGTTAATCGAAACGGTTGGCTGATATAAACACCTTGAGTAAAATAATGATGACATGAGTGTGACTGAGCACACAACAAAAGCCGCGAAAAGCGGCCTTTTGTTTATTCTGATTGATTGTACAATCGTCACATCCGCCGTTATAACCTAACGCCGTGTTTGACTTGGACTGTCAGCCGCCGAAAAACGCGGCTGCTCCCTTGAGAATCGCATCCGCAATCTCTTTTTGATACTCCTCACGCGCGAGGTTGGCTTCCTCCATCGCGTTGCTGATGTACCCGCACTCCACAAGCACACACGGCTGATCGCCGCTTTTTAATACGTAAAGGTCTTCAGCGCGCGCATTGCCCTTGGCCCCCAGCGCTTCGTTGATGCAGCCCATAATGTCTTCCGCAAGCTGTTTGCCCTTGTCCGAGCCCGGCATAAACAGCACAAGCGGGCCGCTCACAGACGAGTCGGTATGCGAATTCATGTGGATGCTGATGACGATATCCGAGCCGCTCTCCTCAATGATGCGACGCCGCTCCGCCATGTCTTCATCCTTCGTCTCCGCGATTGCGTCATCGGTGCTGCGCGTCATAATCACCTGTACGCCCTCATCTTCGAAGCCTTTTTGCAGCAGCTTGGCCACTTTAAGATTCAGCGCGTCCTCTTGCATTCCCGAAGCACCGATTGCACCCGGGTCGAACCCGCCGTGCCCCGCGTCAATAACAACGCATTTGCCGTCAAGAACATTGAGCTGCGTCGTCTTCGTTTGCGAGCTTTGCGGTGCTTTCCCGGAATAAGCGGATGCAGGCTGGTTCCCGAAATGCTGGACGATCAACGCGATAAGCACAGCGACGCAGCCGATCGATATGAACGTGATTCCGAATTTTTTCGCGTTAAAACGGTACTTTCGACGGGGCGGGCCACTGACCTCCATCTGATGCCGCGGTTTGTCCATAGAGTATACCCATCCTTTATGAAGTTTGCCACCAACACCACCCGTCCCATCGGCACTCACGCCGCCGGGGCCCCACAAGAAAAGAAAAATAAAGTATGCATCTATTTTAACTCCCCCGGCGCGTGATGACAAGGGAAAAAACAGGCGACGGCCGAACCACGCTGAACGCTGAGCTCCCGGCCATCCCAAAACACCCGCCTTTATCACTTTTGTCAAAATTAAATGTATAAAAACAGCTTATATAGGCAGAATTATAGCATTAGCATAATATGGAGGTTACTATGTTTTCATTTATGGCGCCGTGCCTCGGGATTGACCTCGGTACAGCGAACACGCTCGTTTACATGAAAGGCAAGGGAATCATACTGCGGGAGCCCTCTGTCGTGGCGATGAAAAACAACAATTATAAAGATATACTGGCCGTGGGCGAAGAGGCAAAAAAGATGATCGGCCGGACGCCCGGCGGCATTGTGGCCGTACGCCCGCTGAAGGATGGCGTCATCGCGGATTATAACACGACGGAAATCATGCTCAAATATTTTATCGGCAAAGCCTTGCCGCAGGGGATCGTCAAACGCAGCCCGAGGCTCGTTATCTGCATTCCTTGCGGCATTACCGAGGTGGAAAAGCGCGCGGTCGAGGAAGCAGCCCGTGCATGCGGCGCGAAAGAAGTGCTGCTGCTCGACGAACCCATGGCCGCCGCAATCGGCGCGGGGCTCAATGTGCATCAGGCCAAGGGCTGCATGGTGGTGGATGTGGGCGGCGGTACGAGCGAAGTCGCGATCATCTCCCTCGGCGGTATTGTGACCGCACGGTCGCTGCGCATCGGCGGCAACCATATGGACGAAGCGATATTAAAACATATTAAAAAGAACCACGGCATGATCATCGGCGAGAGCACGGCGGAACAGATTAAAATCACGCTCGGGAGCGCGGTGGACCAAGGCAAGGATCAAACCATGGAGGTGCGCGGCCGCGACACCGGCTCAGGGCTGCCAAAATCCATCTCCGTGGATTCACAAAGCATCCGCAGCGCGCTCTGTGAGCCTCTCCAGAGCATCATTGATGCCATCAAAGGTGTGCTCGAACAGACACCGCCCGAGCTCGCGGCGGATATCATCAACGAAGGCATCGTACTCACAGGCGGCGGCAGCTTGCTTCAGGGTTTCAACAGGCTCGTTGCCAAAGCGACGGGCATGCCCGTTCGGCGCGCCGAGCATCCGCTCGATGCCGTGGCTATCGGCGCGGGGCTGGCGCTCGAAAGTCTCGAAACCGCTCCGTTTGAACACGAGCTCAGTACCGAGCCCACCCAATAATCACAGCATACTGCGCGGCGCCGGCGGTACGTCCCGCCGCGCTTTTTTTATTGGCTTTCACCTGAATATCCGCCAGCTTTGGCAGTATGAATGGCAGAAAACACCTCTATGCTCAAAGCTCGATTGATATCCCGGCTTAGCAGTCTTTGAGCAAAGCATGCAATTGACGAACGCGCCACCAGCCGCATACCCTTCAAAGGCTAATCATACCACCGATTAAGCCGGTGGCTGGATTTCGCTGAACCCATCAAACGGCGTTTAAAAGCCGTACCCCCTGCCCCTCCTTTACTGTTGTTCCGGCTGCTTCAGGTATTTCTCAGTTTGTCTGCCATCGGCTGCAGTGAATGACTGAGGATTGTCTGCCATATCTTTTTTCGTTCACCATGCTGCCATTATTTCTGTTTCTCTCAACATCTGCTTAATTCTTCCGGCTATCGCTTCAAAGCTTTACCTTTTCTGATAATTCTCATGATCATGCAAAGCCGCAAATGCAAAATGTTCGTGAATTCTTGCTCAACCGTGCCATTATTCAAGGGATGAATGTTGACCATTCTTTCTAAAGAATATATAATATTTGAGATTGTGAACAGACTACTTTCTAGGCAAGTAGCTCGTCCTTTTTGGATAAATACGTTTAATCATGATTCCAATCATTTAAGGAGGATAAATATGGCTAACAAACAAACGATCGATGGCAACACGGCCGCTGCCCATGTGGCATATGCGTTTTCGGACGTCGGCGCGATTTACCCCATCACACCCTC